>CABIXK010000003.1:196840-222939 GCA_902362705.1 Rikenellaceae bacterium | reverse complement strand
TTATTCAGTCCAGCTCCTCTTTATTACATCTCACTTTTTACTTTTCGCTTGCCCCCCCCCTCCCCACAAATAGCGATCCCCGCCGCCGGCCGGGCCCGCATCCGACCCGCGTTCGGCCCGCACCTGCACCCGCGCACTCGCAATTTGTCGTAAAATCGGGCGGCGCATTTCCGATTCTCGCATCCGGGTGTTATCTTTGCCCTCCGAATGACCCGACGAGCGATCCATAAGTGCCAAGCCCTGCTGTTTCTCGTGCTGCTCCTGGCGGCGCGGGGCGGTCAGATCGCCCACATATACGGCGAGGATCCGCTCCACTTCGCGGCCTTCGCCGGCGACCTGGTGCCCGACAACGGCGCCGCGGAGCGGGTGGCCGATCTTTGTATCGTCGACGATTTCCAGCTCTTCTCCTTCTTCGAGGAGCCGCTGCCCGCGCCCAGCTTCCGCGCCGTGCTGCTGGGCATGCTCCCCTCGGCGCCCACCTGCTGCAAGCGCTGTCCCGACGAGCGCGCCCAGCAGCTGCGCGCACCCCCTGCGGTCTGACGTCGCGCACTCCGTTCCATTCATCCGAATTGCCCGGCCCGCAGGCCGGGTTCACGTCAACCGTATACCTACATCATGAAAAAATATCTGTTGCAGGCGCTCTTCATGTGCCTGCCCTTTGTCGGTGCGCGGGGCGAAGAGGCCCCCGAGAAGCACTCCGACGCCCACATCTACGGCCATGTGGTCGACCGCACGACCCGCGAGCATCTCGCCTACGCCACGATCGCCGTGGTGGGCACCACCTACGGCGCCACGACCGACGCCTCGGGCCACTACTTTCTGAAAAACCTCCCCGTGGGCGACCTCGTGCTCGAGGTCCGCGCGCTGGGCTACGCCACGCAGCGGCGGCAGGTGCGCCTTGCGGCGGGCCGGAGCTTCGAGCAGAATTTCGAGGTCGACGAGGAGCGCTTCTCGATGGACGAGGTGGTCGTCTCGGCCAGCCGCACCGAGACGCTCAAGCGCGAGGCGCCGGCGCTGGTGAGCGTCGTGAGCCCCGATCTGTTCGAGCGGACCAACGCCGTGGCGCTGTCGCAGGGACTCTCGTTCCAGCCCGGCGTGCGCGTGGAGGACGACTGCCAGAACTGCGGCTTCGCCCAGGTGCGCATCAACGGCCTCGACGGCCACTACTCGCAGATTCTGGTCGACTCGCACCCCGTCTTCTCGGCCCTCACGGGCGTCTACGGACTGGAGCAGATCCCCGCCAACATGATCGAGCGGGTCGAGGTGCTGCGCGGCGGCGGCTCGGCGCTCTACGGTTCGTCGGCCATCGGCGGCACGATCAATATCATCACGCGCGAGCCGCTCCACAACTCGGCGCAGCTTTCGCACACGCTCACCTCGATCGGCGGCAGCAGCGCCTACGACAACGCCTCGATGCTCAACGCCTCGCTCGTCTCGGCGGGCGGGCGCGCCGGCGTGAGTCTCTTCGGACAGGTGCGCCACCGCTCGGGCTACGACCGCGACGGCGACGGCTTCACCGAGCTGCCCCAGCTGGAGGCGCAGTCGCTGGGCATGCGCTCCTACTTCCGCACGGGCGCCTACTCGCGTCTCGTGGCCCAGTACTACCACATCGAGGAGTACCGCCGCGGCGGCGACCGACTCGACCTGCAGCCCCACGAGGCGATGGTGGCCGAGCAGACCCGCCACGCCATCGACCAGGGGAGCCTCTCGTTCGACTACTCGTCGCCCGACCGCAGCAACCGTGCGAGCGGTTACATATCGTTCCAGAACACGGCGCGCCGAAGCTACTACGGCAGCCACATGGATCCCAACGCCTACGGCAGGACCCACGACCTGACGGTAGCGGCCGGTGCGCAGTACATCCACGGCTTCGAGCGGCTGCTCTTCATGCCCGCGGAACTCACGCTCGGCCTGGAGTACAGCTACGACGATCTGAACGACGTCTCGCAGGGCTACGGCATGGAGACCGACCAGACGGTCCACATCGCGGGCGGATACTTCCAGAACGAGTGGAAGACCAGGCGCTGGTCGCTGCTCGTGGGCGGCCGCGTGGACAAACACAACCTGGTCGACCACGTGATCTTCAGCCCGCGCGTCAACCTGCGCTTCAACCCCTCGGACAACGTCAACCTGCGGGCGAGCTATGCGGGCGGCTACCGTGCGCCGCAGGCCTTCGACGAGGACATGCACATCGCCGTGGTGGGCGGCGAGCGGGTGCGCATCCGCCTGGCCGACGGGCTGAAGGAGGAGCGCTCGCACAGCGTGAGCCTCTCGGCCGACCTCTACCATAACTTCGGGACGGTGCAGACCAACCTCGTGGTCGAAGGATTCTATACGATCCTCGACGACGTTTTCGCGCTGCGCGACCTGCCGGATCCGGCCGAGGACGGCAGCACGGTGAAGGAGCGTTACAACGGCTCGGGGGCCACCGTCAGGGGCTTCAACGTCGAGGGGCGGGCGATCTTCACCCGCTGGTTCGAGCTGCAGGCGGGATTCACGGCGCAGCAGAGCCGCTACGCGGAGCCCGAGCAGTGGAGCGACGACGAAACGGTGCCCGCCGTGCGGCGCATGTTCCGCACGCCCGACCTCTACGGCTACTTCACCGCGGCGTTCAAGCCCGCGCGCGGACTGGCCGTCGACGTCACGGGCACCTGCACGGGCGAGATGCTCGTGCAGCACATGGCCGGTTCGGGCACGGAGCGCGACGTGGCGGTGACGACGCCCCGCTTCGTCGACGTCAACCTGAGGGCGAGCTACGACGTGCGCCTCTACAAGGAGGTGACGCTCCAGCTCTACGGCGGCGTGCAGAACCTCTTCGACGCCTACCAGAAGGATTTCGACCGGGGCGCCGACCGCGACTCGGGCTATGTCTACGGCCCCTCGCTGCCGCGCAGCTGGTTCGTCGGGGCGAAGATCTCGTTCTGACGGCGGGGACATACGCGAAGAGGGCCGGATTCCATGCGGAATCCGGCCCTTCTTGTGTCGGGATGCGGCAACGATGCCGGTTGCCTCTCCGTGTCGGGGGATGCGGCGGTGTGCCGGTTGTTTTTTTTTGGGATGCGGCATCGCCCCGCCCTCGGCCGGGGCGATGATCCGGCCCGACCTCTGCGTGCGGCGCGATCAGCCGATCAGCTGCTCGTAGTCGGCGGCCGAAAGCAGGCCCTCGACCTCCGACGGATCGGACATCTTGACCTTCACCAGCCACCCCTCGCCGTAAGCGTCGCGGTTGACCAGTGCGGGGTCGGCATCGACAGCCTCGTTGAACTCGAGGATCTCGCCCGAGACGGGCAGGAAGGCGTCGCTGACGGTCTTCACGGCCTCGATCGAGCCGAAAGCCTCGCCGGCCGCGAGCGTCTCGCCCACGGTGGGCACGTCGACGAAGACGATGTCGCCCAGCTGGCTCTGTGCGAAGTCGGTGATGCCGATGACGGCCACGTCGCCCTCGACGCGGCACCACTCGTGGTCGTTGGAGTATTTCAGATTGGCGGGTACGTTCATGGTACTGCAGTTTTTAAGGTTTTGGTTTTCTTTTCGCAAATATAACCGATATTTTCGATTCGGCAAGCGCTCGGCCCTATCTTTTGACGACAAATTCCACCTCGCGGAAGAGGTAGGCGCGTGTCGTCCCGTCGGCGTGGCGCAGCTCGAGCTCGCCCGTGGGGCGCACGCCGAGCATCGTGGCGCGGAAGAGGCTCCCGTCGGGGTGCCGGAACGGATGCTCCTCGCCCAGGCGGTAGAGGCGCTCGGCGTAGTGGCGGTGCAGCCGCCCGGCCTCGCCCCCCTCGAGCAGGGCGTAGCGGCGGCGTAGCGCTGCCAGGAAGGCGTCGAGCACCTCCTCGCGGCGGAACGCGCGGCCCGCCGCGAGGGCCATCGACACGGGGTTGGGCAGCGCGGGGTCGAAGGCCGTCTGGTTGACGTTGATGCCGATGCCGACGACCGAGCGCGAGAGCGTGGGGCCCGAGAAGCTGTGCTCGAAGAGCATGCCCGAGAGCTTGTGGTTGCCGACATAGATGTCGTTGGTCCACTTGATGCGCGCGGCGATGCCGAAAGCCTCGAAGGTGTCGCAGAGCGCCAGCGCCACGGCCTCCGAGAGCAGGAACTGCTCGCCCACGGGCAGGAACGTCGGCTCCAGCACCACCGAGAAGGTGAGGTTCTCGCCCTCGGGGCTGGTCCAGGTGTGGCCCCGCTGGCCGCGCCCGGCGGTCTGCCGCTCGGCCCACACGACGTCGCCGTGGCGGTAACGCCCGTCGCGCGCGTCGTCGTTGGTCGAGGTGGTCTCTGCGATATGGTGGATCATGGCCTTATGCGCTTACTCCGAAGTCGCGCAGGGCGTCGTTGAGCGACGTCTTCTTGTCGGTCGACTCCTTGCGGCGGCCGATGATCAGCGCGCACGAGACGCTGTACTCGCCCGCGGGGAACAGCTTGCGGTACGACCCGGGCACGACCACCGAGCGGGGCGGCACGTAGCCCTTGTAGGTGACGGGCTCCTCCCCCGTGACGTCGACGATGTGGGTCGAGCCGGTGATGACGGTGTTGGACCCCAGCACCGCCTCGCGGCAGACGTGGGCCCCCTCGACGACGATCGAGCGCGAGCCGACGAAGCAGTTGTCCTCGATGATGACCGGCGCCGCCTGCACGGGCTCCAGCACGCCGCCGATGCCCACGCCGCCCGAGAGGTGGACGTGGCGGCCGATCTGGGCGCACGACCCCACCGTGGCCCACGTGTCGACCATCGTGCCCGTGTCGACGTAGGCGCCGATGTTGACGTAGGAGGGCATGAGGATGGCGCCCGGGGCGATGTAGGCGCCGTAGCGCGCCACGGCGTGGGGCACGGCGCGCACGCCCAGCTGCTCGTAGCCGCGCTTGAGCTTCATCTTGTCGAACCACTCCAGCTCGCCCGCCTCCATCTTGCGCATGGGCTGGATGGGGAAGTAGAGCAGGATGGCCTTCTTGACCCACTCGTTCACGCGCCACTCGCTCTTTTCGGGGTCTACGGGTTCGGCCGTGCGCAGCAGGCCCTTGTCTACCAGCTCGATCACCTCGCGGATGGCTGCCGCCACCGGGGCCTGCGTCAGCAGCGCGCGTTCCTGCCATGCGGCCTCGATCGTCTTTCGGAGTTCTTCGTACATATTTATATCGTATTCTGTGTATTGCCGGAACGCAAAGTTAGGCAAATTTTTCATACCTTTGCTTCCAAAACAATCAAACGTTTCGAACATGAAAAAATTATGCATCCGGGGTGCCGCGCTGCTCGTGGCGGCGACAGCCCTCGCAAGTTGCAATCGCATGAAGACGATCAAGCACTTTCCCTATCCCGAGACGGAGCGCGGCGACGTCGTGGACAACTATTTCGGCACCGAGGTCGCCGATCCCTACCGCTGGCTGGAGGACGACAACTCGGAGGCGACGGCCGCCTGGGTCGAGGCCGAGAACGCCGTGACGCAGGACTACCTGGCGCAGATCCCCTTCCGCGGCGCCATCCGCGAGCGTCTGACCCAGCTGTGGAACTACGCCAAGGAGTCGGCCCCCGCCAAGCACGGCGACTGGTACTACTACTCCTATAACGACGGTCTGAAGAACCAGTCGGTCATCTACCGCACGGCGACCCCGGGCGAGCGGGGCGAGGTGTTCTTCGATCCCAACACGCTCTCGGAGGACGGCACCGTGGCCCTCTCGTCCACCTCCTTCTCCAAGGACGGCCGCTACTTCGCCTACGCCGCCTCGGCGTCGGGCTCGGACTGGGTGGAGATCCGCGTCATGGACGCCGCCACGCGCGAGCTAACCGGGGACCGCATCGAGTGGGTGAAGTTCTCGGGCGCCACCTGGTCGCCCGACTCCAAGGGCTTCTACTACAGCGCCTACGACGCTCCTAAGGGCAGCGCCCTGTCGGAGCAGAACCGCTTCCAGAAGGTCTACTACCACGCCCTGGGCACGCCCCAGTCGGCCGACCGGCTCATCTACGAGGATCGCGAGCACCCGCTGCGCTACTTCTCGGCATGGCCGAGCGACGACGGCAAGTGGCTCTTCGTCACCGGCTCGGAGGGCACCTCGGGCAGCGAGGTCCTCTACAGGAAGGTCGCCGACCGCGCCTTCCGCGTGCTGCTGCCGGGCTTCGACGCCGACTACGACCTGGTGGAGTGCAAGGGCGACGAGCTCTACTACCGCACCAACCGCGGCGCCTCGAACTACGCCCTCAACGCCGTATCGCTCGATGATCCGAAGCGCGTGCGCACGGTGATCGCCGAGAGCGGGCGCGACCTGCTGGCCGGCGTGGGCTCGGCGGGCGGCTACCTGTTCGCCTCCTACCTGGCCGACGCGCAGAGCAAGATCTGCCAGTACGGCTTCGACGGCGAGCTGGTGCGCGAGGTCGAGCTGCCGGCCATCGGCACCGTGGGCGGCTTCGGCGGCCGCGACGAGGACAAGGAGCTCTACTACTCGCTGACCAACTACACCGCGCCGGCGACCCTCTACCGCTACGACATCGCCTCGGGCTCCTCGACGCTCTACAAGGCCCCCGAGGTCGACTTCGATCCCGAGATGTTCACCACCGAGCAGATCTTCTTCACCTCGAAGGACGGCACGCGCGTGCCCATGTTCGTCTCGCACCGCAAGGACCTAGTGCTCGACGGCACGGCCCCCTGCTACCTCTACGCCTACGGCGGCTTCCAGATCAACCTCACGCCCGGGTTCAACCCCTCGGCCATCATGTTCATGGAGCAGGGCGGCGTGCACGTGGTGGCCAACCTGCGCGGCGGCTCGGAGTACGGCGAGGAGTGGCACAAGGGCGGCCAGCTGGCCAACAAGCAGAACGTCTTCGACGACTTCATCTCGGCGGCCGAGTGGCTCATCGACAACAAGTACACCTCCTCGTCGAAGCTGGCCATCGCCGGCGGCTCGAACGGCGGTCTGCTCGTCGGCGCCTGCGAGGTGCAGCGCCCCGACCTCTACGCCGTGTGTCTGCCGGCCGTGGGTGTGATGGACATGCTGCGTTACCACAAGTTCACCATCGGCTGGGGCTGGGCCGTGGAGTACGGCACCTCGGACGACGAGGAGCAGTTCGGCTACATCTACAAGTACTCGCCGCTGCACAACATCCGCGAGGGCGTCGCCTATCCCGCCACGCTCGTTACGACGGCCGACCACGACGACCGCGTCGTCCCGGCCCACTCGTTCAAGTTCGCCGCCACCATGCAGCACTGCCAGGCGGGCGACGCGCCGATCCTCATCCGCATCGAGTCGAAGGCGGGCCACGGCGCCGGCAAGCCCACCTCGAAGCGCATCGACGAGGCGGCCGACATCTATGCGTTCCTCTTCCAGAACGTCGGCGTGCCCTACGAGGCGAAGTAAGCGGACGAACGGGTTAGTCAGGTTGATAAACGAATGAAAGTATACAAATTCGGAGGAGCCTCCGTGCGCAATGCCGACGGAGTGCGCAACCTCCACAAGATCATAGGCGACGAGCAGCACCTGCTGGTCATCGTCTCGGCCATGGGCAAGACGACCAACGCGCTCGAGCGCGTGTTCGCCTGCCTGCGGCGGGACGATCGGACCGGGGCCGGGGCCGAGATCGCCGCGCTGCGCGACTACCACGCCGCGATCACGACCGATCTGTGGCACGGGCCCGTCGCTCTGGAGCGGGTCGAGGCGCTCTTCGCCGAGCTGGAGGAGCTGGTGCGCCAGACGGCCTACCGCGCCGAGGATGCCGAGCTGTGGTACGACCGCATCGTCGCCTACGGCGAGCTGCTCTCCACGACCATCGTCTCGGAGTATCTCAACCACGTGGGGCTGCGCAACCGCTGGATCGACATGCGCCGCTGCTTCCTTACCGAGCAGCGCCACAAGGATGCCGGGGTCGACATCGAGGCCTCGACGCCGCTGCTGCGCGCGGCGGTGGAGGGGGCCGGCGTCTCGGTCTTCGTGGGGCAGGGCTTCATCGGCGCTGCGCCCGACGGCACGACGACCACGCTCGGCCGCGAGGGTTCGGACTACTCGGCGGCCGTGGCGGCACACATCCTCGACGCCGAGTCGATGGCCGTGTGGAAGGATGTCGACGGCGTGTTGAACGCCGATCCGAAGATCTTCCCCGACGCGGTGAAGATCGACGAACTCAACTACCTCGACACGATAGAGCTGGCCTACAGCGGCGCGCAGATCATCCATCCCAAGACGATCAAGCCGTTGCAGAACAAGAACATCCCGCTATACGTGCGTCCGTTCGGCGACAAGCGCAAGCCCGGGACGGTGATCCGCGGCATGTCGGCGCCGGTCCAGGTGCCGATCCTCATCCTGAAGAAGGACCAGGTGCTGCTGACGATCCGCTCGCGCGACTTCTCGTTCGTGCTGGAGGAGAAGTTCGCCACGATCTTCTCGCTGCTGGAGCGCTTCCGCATCAAGGCCAACCTCGTCCATAACTCGGCCGTCAATCTGAGCCTCTGCGTCGACAACTCGTGGCACATCGACGAGGCGGTGGCCGCGCTGCGCGAGGCGGGCTTCGACGTGATGAAGTCGGGCGACATGGAGCTGCTGACCATCCGCGGCTATACCGACGAACTGTGGCGCCGCTACGCCCGCGGACAGCAGGTCTTCATCCGCCAGGCCACGCAGTCGACCGTGCGCGTGGTGCGGCGCTGCGCGGCGAAGCGGTAGGTTTCGCAAGGCACAGTTCAGAATGCACAATTCTTCATAATTAAGGGATCGGCCTGCGGGTCGCGAGCCCCTGTCGTGCGAACGGCAGGGGCTCGTCTCTTTTGGCCCGATGGGGCGGGCAAGTGAAAAGTAAATAAGTGAAAAGTGAGAAGTAATAAGTGAAAAGAGAGGGGTTGAGCTATTCGAACGAATTTCGTCCATACGCTTGCGCACAAGTTCCCTTTGCCGGCTGGGGCGGTCGCGCCGGAGGCGCGAGCTGGCAAAGGGACGAAGCCTCCGGCTTCGACGACCGGTTTTGCGTCCCAAAGTGCGCGGTCATGGTGTCGCTTCCTGCGGCAGGCTAATTATGGATTGTGCATTGCGAGCAGCGCGCCCCTCCCGCCTCACAGCTCCTCCTTGAAGCGGCGGAGGATGGTCCAGAACGAGTCGTCGCGGATCTCGCCGCGGCGCTTCATGCCCACGATCGTGCGCACGAGGTAGCGCGAGATGTCGCGCCGCAGGCTCTTGTAGAGCGGGCAGCGGGTGTAGTTCTCGTTGTCGAGCAGCACGTCGCGGATCGAGCGCAGCGAGTTGGTGTAGTTGGCCATCTCGTTCTTGAGCGCCACGCCCCGCTTCTCGGAGGCGGTGATGCGGGCGATCGACAGCGCGCGCAGCTTCTCGCACACGGAGTTGAGCAGCACCATCACCACGTTGTCCATGAGCGTGTGGCCGTGCATGAACAGATAGGTGTTCTCGGGCCGCAGGCCCCGCAGGCGGAGCTGGGCCTCGAACTGGCGCAGGGGCTCGGCGAGCTGCGGATTGCGCCCCTCGAGCAGTTTCTGCCGCTTGGCGACGTTGCGCGCGAGCCATTGGAGCGTGCGTGCGCCGTTGTCGGCGATGTCGAGGTAGCCCAGCCGCACGGCCGACTTGAAGTCGTTGAGGGTGAAGATGTGCTCGGAGGCCATCTGCGCCGAGTAGGCGTACCACACGAAGAGGGGGTGGATCGTCGTCGAGTAGTCGTGCATGAAGCGCACGAAATCGAAGATGCGCGTGTCGTTCTTGGTGGCCTTGACGCAGATGTTGTGCAGCGAGGGGGCGTAGCAGAGGTAGTTCTCGGTGGCGTAGGCGTAGGTGTGGAACATGAACTGGGCGGCGCCCACCTGCCGCGACTGCTCGGTACGCCCGGCGAAGAGGTAGTCGAAGTCCGAATCGACGCACAGCAGCAGCTCCTCCGACGAGCGGGGGATGGTCTGCAGCAGCACCTTCTTGCCCTTGGGCAGGTCGCCGCGGTCGGGCACCGAGATCTCGAAGCGCAGGTAGGGGTTGCGGAAGTGGTCGAAGATTCCGCGCCAGAAGGCCACGTCCTCGTAGCCTTCGACGTAGACCCGCACCAGCCGCTGGCAGGGGTCGGTGGGCAGCGGTTCGGGCAGCGCCTGCTCGCCCCGCGCGGAGGCGAAGGGATTCATGCGGCGCAATTTTTCGCGCAAGTTGTCGGTCATAGTCCCCCAAAGATAATTATTTTGTTAATTTTGCACAAAATATATGCCCTCGGGGCGATCCGAATCTGACAAAAATAGCGACATGGCGGACAACGACTGGAAAGCGCGCCTGGGGATGGTCTACTCCACCGACCCCGATTTCGAATACGACACGGGTGCCGAGCCCGAGCCCGAGACCCTGCCGCCCGCGCAGCAGCGGCTGCGCGTGTGGCTCGACCGCCGGCAGCGGGGCGGCAAGACCGTGACGCTGGTGCGAGGTTTCGTGGGCGCGACGGCCGATCTGGAGGAGCTGGCCCGCCTGCTGAAGAACAAGTGCGGCGTGGGCGGCTCGGCCAAGGAGGGCGAGATCCTCATCCAGGGCGACAGGCGCGACCGCGTGGTGGAGATCCTCGCGGCGGCCGGCTACGGCTGCAAGAAGGCCGGCGGCTGACCGCGCAGGCGAAGCGCCGCCGCGCGGCGCGAACCGTTTGAAACCAGACAAATTGAACAATCCCTTCCGACATAGGCTCCGCCTGGTGCTGTCGGCCCTGCTGCTGCTTGCGGCGCCGCGGGTCGCGGCGCAGTACTACACGTGGGGCTCGGACCAGCCGATGAAGTGGTCCACGGTGCGCACCTCCGACGTGCGGATGATCTATCCCGACACGGCCGCGCAGCTGGCCCGGCGCACCCTCTTCTACGTGCGCATGGCGCAGCCGGCCATCGGCTACGGCTTCGCCTACGGCCCCATGCGCATCCCTTTCGTCATGCACCCGGGAAACTTCCGCTCCAACGGCCTGGTGATGTACCTGCCCAAGCGCGTGGAATTCCTCTCGTCGCCCGCCGTCGAGAGCTACTCGATGCCCTGGTGCAAGCAGCTCGTGGCCCACGAGTACCGCCACGCGGCGCAGTACAACAACCTCGACCGGGGCGTGATCCGCGTGCTGAGCTACCTGCTGGGGCAGCAGGGGTCGACCGTCGGCCTGCTCTGCATGCCCATCTGGGCCATGGAGGGCGACGCCGTGATGTCGGAGACCATGATGTCGTCGTTCGGGCGCGGGCTCCAGCCCTCCTTCTCGATGGGCTACAGGGCCATGGGGCGCGTGGGCGCCGACCGGCGCGGGCGTCTGCGCCGCAACGTCGACAAGTGGTTCTGCGGCTCTTACCGCGACTACGTGCCCGACCACTACGAGCTGGGCTACCAGCTCTGCTCCTATGCCTGGGAGCGCTACGGCGAGAACGTGTGGGACAAGGTGGCGCGCTTCGGCTCGCGCAACCCCTACATGCTGGCCACCACGCGCATCGCCCTCGAGAAGTACTACGACACCAACGTCTCGAAGCTCTTCCGCGAGACCTTCGACGCGCTCCACCGCTTCTGGGGCGCGCTGCCCGACACTGAAGATTCGGCCCGCACGCTCTGCGAGCTGCCCGACGGCGACTACACCCGCTACCGCTGGCCCCTGCCGCTCGGCGACAGCCTCGTCGTGGCGCTTCGCAGCGACTATGCGGCTCCCGCACGCTTCGTCGCGATCGATCCCCGCACGGGCCGCGAGCGGACGGTGGCCCGCGTGGGCGACCTCTCGTCGCGCCCGACGCTCGACGGCGGGCGGCTGGTGTGGACCGAGTACCGCCGCTCGGCGCTCTTCGAGCAGCGGGTCCGCTCGCAGCTGGTGGAGCTGGACCTCACTGCGCGGCGTCCGCGCCCGCGCGCCTTCGGCTCGGCCGACGCCCTCTACGCCACCTGGACCTCGGGCGGGCGGCTGGCGTGGGTGGAGTATGCGCCCGACGGCCGCTATGCGGTGCGCCGCGGCGGCGAGACGCTCTGCCGGACGGAGCCCGGGTGCGAGCTCCACGGCCTGGCGTGGGACGATGCCTCGCAGGCGCTCTATGCGCTGGTAACCGACGACGGGGGCATGCACATCGCCCGCGTCGAGCGGGGCGAGCTGCGGCCCGTCACGCGCCGCGCCTATGTCACCCTCTCGCACCTGCGGGCCGCGGGCGGGAGGCTCTACTTCGGGTCGATCGCCTCGGGCAAGGACGAGGCGCACTGCCTCGACCTGGCCTCGGGGCGCGAATACCGCCTCACGCAGTCGCGCTACGGCGCCTTCGAGCCGGCGCCCGCGGGCGACAGCCTGCTGCTGACGCTCTACGACGCGCGCGGCTACCGCGTGGCCGTGCGGCCGGCCTCCGACAGCGTGCTGTGCGAGGTCGAGCCCGCGGCGCTGCCCCGCAACCTGGTCAACCCGCCGCGCCGCCGCTGGGACGTGCTCAACCTCGACTCGGTGCACTTCTCGCCCTCCGTCGCCGCCCGCCAGGAGCGCGCCTTCCGCCCGCGGCGCTACCGCAAGGTGCCCAATCTGGTCAACGTACACAGCTGGATGCCCGTGGCCTTCAACCCCTTCGATGCGGTCGACGAGCACCGCATCGAGCTCAACTTCGGCGCCACGCTCCTCTCGCAGAACCTGCTTTCGAACACCGAGGCCTTCGTCTCCTACGGCTGGAACCGCGCCGAGGGGTCGCTCGTGCGCAGCGCCGTGCGCTACTTCGGCCTGGGCGTGCGCTTCGACTTCGACCTCGACTACGGCGGCAACCAGCTCTTCTACGCGCTCTCGTCCTACGACCCCGTGACGGGCAACCCCGTCTACCAGGCGCGCCCGGCCCCCGACCGCTACTTCTCCACGGGGCTCTCGGCCTCGCTGCCCCTCTGCTTCCAGCGCGGCTACCGCACGCGGTGGCTCACCCTCGCGGCCGGGTGGAACTACTCCAACGGCATGGTGGCCGACGTCGAGCGCATCGAGTGGACGGGCGGCAGCATCTCCAACATCCAGCACGTGGGATTCCGCGAGGGGTTGCACAAACTCTCGTTCGACGTCACCTTCACCGACCGCACGCGTCTGGCGCACCGCGACTTCGCGCCCCGCCTGGGCTACACGCTCGCCGCGGGCTACACCTTCAATCCCGCCAACGGCCGCTTCAGCGACCTGATCTCGCTCTACGGGCAGCTCTATCTGCCCGGCGCGGCGCCCCACCACTCGCTGCGGCTGGCATCCACCTACCAGACCTCGGTGGGGGGCTACCAGTTCCCCTCAGGCTATGCGCCGCTGAGCTACCGCTCCTCGCGCCTCATCCCGCGCGGCTTCACCTCGGCCGAGATCGTCTCGAACGGCTACTTCGCCGCGCGCGTCGACTACCAGCTGCCGTTGTGCTATCCCGAGGGCGGCATCGGCTCGGTGCTCTACTTCAAGCGCATCCGCCTCGGCCTGGGGGGCGACTACGCCCAGTTCCGCCGCCCCGACGGGGCGGGCATGGACCTCCGCCGCATCTGGTCGGCGGGCGGCGAGCTCGTCTTCGACATCAACGTCTTCCGCCAGCCCGCCTCGGCCACCTCCACCGTGCGGCTGTCGATGTACCGCCCCTCGACGGGCGGCGTCGATGTCTCGGTGGCGCTGGGATTGCCGTTCTGACGAAAATTTTTCGTACCTTCGCCGCATAAATCGCTTCATCTGATTATGGCAAAGAAGAAACCTTCGGGCCTCAGGCCCGAGACGATACGCTGGATCTGGATCGCGGCCTTCGCGCCCGTGGCCCTGCTGGCGCTCATGCTGCTGCTCACGGCCGCCGGAGCATTCGGCCGCCTCCCGTCGTTCGAGGAACTGGAGAACCCGCGCAGCAACCTCGCCACGGAGATCTACTCCGAGGACGGCAAGGTGCTCGGCTCGTTCTTCGTGCAGAACCGCTCCTACGTGCAGTACGCCGACCTCTTCCCGTCGGATTCGACGCTGCACGTCCGCCTCGACGGGCACGACGTGCCCCCCATCGTCGGGGCGCTCATCTCGACCGAGGACGTGCGCTTCCGCAACCACTCGGGCATCGACATCCCGTCGCTCTTCCGCGTGGCGCTGAAGACCGTGCTGCTGCAGCGCTCGTCGCAGGGCGGCGGCTCGACCATCACCCAGCAGCTGGCCAAGAACCTCTTCCCGCGCGACACGGTGCGCAACCGCGGGCGCATCTACCGCACGGCCAAGCTCGTCACCTCGAAATTCAAGGAGTGGATCACCGCCCTGAAGCTCGAATACAACTACACCAAGGAGGAGATCGCCGCCATGTACCTCAACACGGTGGAGTACGGGTCGAACGCCTATGGCGTCAAGTCGGCGGCCCAGACCTTCTTCAACAAGGAGCCCCACCAGCTCAACGTGCAGGAGGCCGCCGTACTGGTGGGCGTGGTCAACGCGCCGACGCGCTATTCGCCCGTGCGCAACCCCCAAAACGCGCTGGCGCGCCGCAACCTCGTGCTCTCGCGCATGGAGAAGGCCGGGGCGCTCACGCGGCACGCCTGCGACTCGATCTCGGCGCTGCCCATCCAGCTCGACTATCGGCCCGTGTCGCACAACGAGGGCTCGGCGACCTACTTCCGCGAGATGCTGCGCCTGGTCATGACGGCCGAGAAGCCCCGCCGCAACCAGTTCTACAACGAGTGGGACTACGACGTGGCGGTGCGCGAATACGAGGAGAACCCGCTCTACGGCTGGTGCCACAAGAACCGCAAGGCCGACGGCGAGCCCTACAACATCTACCGCGACGGCCTGAAGATCTACACCACGATCAACTCCACCATGCAGCGCTACGCCGAGGATGCCCTCCAGCGCCAGCTCGAGCGGGTGATCCAGCCCCAGATGGACGCGCAGTACAAGCGCACGAAGACCCTCTTCCTGGGCACCGACGCCGCCGAGCGCGAGCGCATCGTGCGCCGCGCCATGCGCTACTCGGACCGCTATCGCGAGATGAAGCGCGCCGGGGCGAGCGAGCGCGAGATCGAGGCCTCGTTCGACCGCCCCTGCTCGACGCGCGTCTTCACCTTCAAGGGCGAGCGCGACACGGTGATGACCCCCCGCGACTCGATCCTCCACCACAAGCGCATCATGCGCGCGGCCTTCGTGGCGCTCGACCCCCGCTCGGGCTACGTGCGCGCCTACGTCGGCGGCCCCAACTTCCGCTACTTCAAGTACGACATGGCCAAGCAGGGCAAGCGCCAGATCGGCTCGACGATGAAGCCCTTCGTCTACACCTTCGCCATCGACCACCTGGGCCTCACGCCCTGCACCATGGTGCCCAACCTGCCCGTGACGATCGAGACGGCGGGCGGCACGGCCTGGTCGCCCAAGGAGGCGGGCAAGGTGGAGTACGACGGCGTGCTGCACCCCCTGCGCTGGGGCCTGGCCCGCAGCCGCAACAACTACACGGCCTGGATCATGAAGCAGGCCAAGCAGCCCGAGGCCGTCGCCGACTTCATCCACAACATGGGCATCCGCAGCTTCATCGACCCCGTGCCGGCGCTCTGCATTGGCTCGTCGGAGTCGAACGTCTTCGAGCTCACGAGCGCCTTCTCGACCTTCGTCAACCAGGGCGTGCACAACGATCCGATCTTCGTGGTGCGCATCGAGGACCGGCAGGGCAACCTCATCTCGAGCTTCATCCCCCAGTCGCAGGATGCGATCAACGAGCGCACGGCCTACACCATGATTACGATGCTCGAAGGGGTGGTGAGCGGCGGCACGGGCGGCCGCCTGCGGCAGTACGTCCCCGCCGACGCGGAGGTGGGCGGCAAGACCGGCACCTCCAACGAGAACCGCGACGGCTGGTTCATGTGCGTCACGCCCCGCCTGGTGGCCGGCGCCTGGGTCGGCGGCGAGGACCAGTCGGTACATCTGCTTTCGCGCGGCGAGGGCGGCGTGGTGGCGCTGCCCATCGTGGGCGACTTCCTCAAGCGGGTCTACGCCCACGGCGGGCTGGGCATCAGCAGCGGCGACCGCTTCGTGCGGCCGGCGCAGGTCGAGCGCTTCGACTGCGAGGAGGAGGTGGATCCCGCGGCCCTGCGCCCCGGGGGCATCTCGGCCGACGACGACTTTTTCTTCGATTGACCATTCGTGACACAACAGACTGATTAAGATATGAAAATCGCCATCGTGGGCGCCAGCGGCGCCGTAGGTCAGGAGTTTCTGAACATTCTGGAGCGGCGACCGCTCCCCATCGACGAGTTGCTGCTCTTCGGCTCGGAGCGCAGCGCAGGACGCAAATATACTTTCCGCGGCAAGGAGATAGAGGTCCGTCTGCTGCAGCACAACGACGATTTCCGCGGCGTGGACTTCGCCCTCGTGTCGGCCGGCGCCGGCACCTCGCGCGAGTTCGCCGAGACGATCACGCGCCACGGCGCGGTGATGATCGACAACTCGAGCGCCTTCCGCATGGATGCCGACGTGCCCCTGGTGGTGCCGGAGGTCAACCCCGAGGATGCGAAGCGCGCGCCGCGCCGCATCATCGCCAACCCCAACTGCACCACGATCCAGATGGTCGTGGCGCTTGCCGCCATCGAGCGGCTGTCGCACATCCGCCGCGTGCACGTGGCCACCTACCAGTCGGCCAGCGGCGCCGGCGCCGCGGCCATGGACGAGCTGGTGCGGCAGTATGCCGAGCTGGGCGCGGGCGGCCCGGCCACGGTGGAGAAGTTCGCCCACCAGCTGGCCTACAACGTCATCCCCCATATCGACGTCTTTACGGACAACGACTACACCAAGGAGGAGATGAAGATGTTCCACGAGACGCGCAAGATCATGCACTCCGACATCGCCGTGTCGGCCACGTGCGTGCGCGTGCCCGTCATGCGGGCCCACTCCGAGAGCGTGTGGCTCGAGACCGAGCGCCCCGTCTCGGTCGAGGAGGCCCGCGCGGCCTTCGCCGCCGCGCCGGGTGTCGTGCTGATGGACGAGCCGGCCGAGAAGCGCTATCCCATGCCGCTCTTCGTTGCCGACCACGACCCGGTCTACGTGGGCCGCATACGCAAGGACCTCGCCTCGGAGAACGGGCTGGCGTTCTGGTGCGTGAGCGACCAGATCCGCAAGGGCGCGGCGCTCAACGCCGTGCAGATTCTCGAATCGCTCCTCTGACGCCGCGACCGATGGAACGGCTCGTAGACCGCCTCGCCGCGTCGCCTTTCGTGCGCCGGCTCGATGCGCTGCCCGGCCCCGTGTGGGCGCTGGGGGCCTACGGATTCGACCGGGCGGTGCGGATCGCGGGGCCGCTGCTCTCGGGCGGGTTCGGTGCGTGGGACGCATGGAACACGGCAGCGATCTCCGCGGCGTCGTGCGCGGCCGCGCTGCTGCCCCTGGGGCTCTTCGCGGCGATGGCCGCCCGCCGGGCGTGGGCCCTGCCTCTTGCTTCGGCCTATGCGGGACTGAAGGCATTGGCGAGCCTCGTGACCTGCGGCTTGCAGTTCGTCCATCTGCGGGCCGGGGGCTGCCAGGACCTCGCGTGGTTCCTCTCCGCGGTCGCGGGCAACCTGCTGTGGGCCGCCGCGGCGCTGGCGCTGCTGCTCTACTTCAAGCGCTCGGAGCGCATCGCCCGCCTCTTTCCGCGCGAGCGGCGGCGCATGGTGCCCTGGGCCGTGGCGGCGATGGCCGTCGTGCTGCTCGCGACGGGCGGATGAGGCCTTGCATGCCGCGATGAAAGAAAACAGGGGAACTCCTCGGCGGAGTTCCCCTGTTTCGTCGCGGCGGGTCGGCGTCAGATGCGCTCCAGCTCCACGGTGAAGTGGCGCAGGATGGGGGCCTCGAAGGTGATGCGGTAGCCGGTGGTGATCTCGTGGCGCCGCTCGTAGATGTTGCGGCAGGCGGCGGCGATCACGCGGATGTGGTTGTCGGTGTAGACGCGGCGCGGGATGGCCAGGCGCAGCAGCTCGAGCGCCGGGTAGCGGTTCTCGTGGGTCGCGGGATCGCGGTCGGCGAGGATCGTGCCGATCTCCACGCCGCGGATGCCCGCCTCGAGGTAGAGCTCCACGGCCAGCGTCTGGGCGATGAACTGCTCCTTCGGCAGGTCGGGCAGCACGCGTTTGGCGTCGATGAAGATGGCGTGGCCGCCCGCCGGGCGCTGGTAGGGCACGCCGTACTGGTCGAGCAGGTCGCCCAGCAGCTGCACCTGGCGGATGCGGGCGTCGAGCTGCTCGAACTCGGTGTTCTCGTCGAGCCCCACGGCCAGCGCGTCCATGTCGCGGCCCGACATGCCGCCGTAGGTGACGTAGCCCTCGTACATGATGCAGTAGGACATGGCCCGGCGGAAGAGTTCCTCGGAGCGCATGGCCACGAAGCCGCCCATGTTGACCACCCCGTCCTTCTTGGCTGAGATGGTCATGATGTCGGCATAGGCGTAGATCTCGCGCACGATCTGTTTGATCGTCTTCGAGGCGTAGCCCTCCTCGCGCGTCTTGATGAAGTAGGCGTTCTCGGCGAATCGGGCCGAGTCGATGAGCAGGGGCACGCCGTAGCGGCGGCACACCTCGGCCGTGCGGCGGATGTTGTCCATCGAGACGGGCTGCCCGCCGGCGGTGTTGTTGGTGATGGTGAGCACCACGCAGGGGATCTTCTCGCGCGGGTTGTCGGCGAGCACGCGTTCGAGCTTCGCGGTGTCCATCTCGCCCTTGAAGGGGAGCTCGGCCTGCGTGTCGGCCGCGGCGTCGATCGTGCAGTCCACGGCGTGGCAGCGGCGGTGCTCGATGTGGCCCTTGGTGGTGTCGAAGTGGGAGTTGCCCGGCACGATGTCGCCCTCCTTCAGGAGTGCCGAGAAGATCACGTTCTCGGCCGCGCGCCCCTGGTGGGTGGGCAGGAACCAGGGCATGTCGAACAGGCGTTTGACCGTCTCGCTGAGGCGGAAGTATGACGAGGCGCCGGCGTAGCTCTCGTCGCCGGTCATCATCGCCGCCCACTGGCGGTCGCTCATCGATCCCGTGCCCGAGTCGGTCAGCAGGTCGATCGTCACCTGGTCGGAGCGCAGCTTGAAGAGGTTGTAGTGCGCCTGGCGGATCCACTGCTCGCGCTCCTCGCGCGTGGAGGTGCGGATCGCCTCGGTCATCTTGATGCGGTAGGGTTCGGCATAGGGTAGTTTCATGGCGGTATGCTTTTAGGTTGGGATTCGGTTCCGTTCAGTCCCAATATACGAAAAAAAGGAGAAAAAAACGCATCCGGGCATACTATTTGTAACGTAGCAGCAAGAAAAACCGAAAACCACGGACCATGAACCTTTTTTTAGCGACACTTTCAATCCTACCCTTTATGACACAGAACACCCCCGCTGCATCTGCCTTCACCGCGAAGGAGCTTCCCTATGCCTACGACGCCCTGGCGCCGCAGATCTCGGAGGAGACCCTCCGCTTCCACCACGACAAACACTATGCGGGCTACGTGGCCAAGCTCAACGAGCTGGTCGCCGGATCCCCCTATGCCGGGCGGCCCCTGGAGGAGATCGTCGCCGCGGCCGACGGCCCGATATACAACAACGCCGCGCAGATGTGGAACCACGAGTTCTACTTCGACCAGTTTTCGCCCGCGCCGCAGCAGCGGCCCGAGGGGGCGCTGCTGGCGGCCATCGAGCGCAAGTTCGGATCGGTCGAGGAGTTCGAGCGGCAGATGGACAAGGCCTCCGTGGGTCTCTTCGGCTCGGGCTGGACGTGGCTCGTGGCCGACAAGACGGGCGAGCTCTCGATCCTCTCGACGCCCAATGCCGGCAACCCGCTCCGCGAGGGCTTCACGCCGCTGCTCTGCGTCGACGTGTGGGAGCATGCCTACTACATCGACTTCCGCAACCGGCGTGCCGACGCCGTGGCCGCGCTCTGGGACCGCATAGACTGGCGCGTGGTCGGGCAGCGCTACGACGAAGCGTGCAACTGACCCGGAAACGAAAGACCCGCCTTCTGGGCGGGTCTTTCATTTTTTTTGGTCAGAAGCGCCGCACGGCGCGGACCAGGAACTTGGTGTTCTTGGCGATGGACTCCATGTAGGGTGGTTCGATGGCCGTGTGGGAGGTGTAGGCCGTCGCGGCGTCGTGCTCGGTCGACGAGAAGTAGTAGACCAGGCGGTTGAGGCGCTTGCCCCCGTGGTCGGCGAGCGCGTCGTTGAAGCGGTTGCGGGCCTTGCGGTTGAAGCTCATGCGCGAGCCGCCGTTGAAGTTGTGGCCGATGACCAGCAGCTCGTCGATCGAGGGCAGGTACCACCCCTCGCCCTTCGCGCGGCACCACTCGAAGGCCGGGAAGTCGCTCCACGACCCTCCGCCGGCCTCGATGTGGCGGGCTACGGTCTGCATGTTGAGGCGGCCGTCGTCGTGGGCGTCGGCGCCGATTTTCTTCAGATCCGACTTGGCGTCGGCGCACCAGGGCAGGTAGATCTCGTCGAGCGAGATGATCATGCCGTGGGTGCCGTCATCGGTGAGCATGCAGACCACGCCGCGGATGCCGTCGCGCTCGTAGTACTCGCCGATCTCGTAGCGGCGCACGACGTATTCGGCCGTCGCCGGGATGGCGGTCGCCGGTGTTGCGGGTGTTGCGGGTGTTGCGGGTGTTGCGGGAGTGGCCGGGACGAGGCGGGCGGCGGGTACCGTCTCGGGCTGGGCCGGGGCGGCGGGGGCGAAGCGCTCGGTCTCGCCGTTGGCGTAGCGGATGCGGTCGATCTGTGCCGTAGGCAGCACGTAGGTGGGGCCGTCGGGGTTGGAGCAGCGTTTGTAGCGCACCGTCTCGGTCGAGATCTCCGTGACCTTGGCTTCCACGCGCGACGAGTCGCGCCTGACGATCAGGTCCTGGGCCGTGGCGGCCGCCGAGCAGAAGAGGGCTGCCGACAGCAGCGCGATGAGTTTTTTCATGGTCGGATGGAATGCTATTTTACAAAGGTAACATTTTTTCGGAAGTTTCTTCGTACCTTTGCGTAAAATATTATAGAACGGATATGGCATTTTTCGATATGTTCAAGAAGCGGCCGGCGCAGCCCGCCGAGCCGCAGGCGCCCGCAGCGCAGCCGGCCGGCGAGGAGCGGGCGGGCGCGCTCGACGCCGGGCTCGAGAAGACCAAGACGGGCCTCTTCTCCAAGCTGGCCCGCGCCGTGGCGGGCCGCACGACGGTCGACGCCGACGTGCTGGACGACCTCGAGGAGGTGCTCATCACCTCCGACGTGGGGGTGGAGACCACCGTGGCGATCATCCGCCGCATCGAGCAGCGCGTGGCGCGCGACAAATACATGAGTACCGCCGAGCTGCGGCGCATCCTGCGCGAGGAGATCGCGGCGCTGCTCGAGGAGGCCCACTCGGCCGAGGGGAGCTTCGGCCTCGACGCCCGCGAGGGCGAACCCTACGTGGTGATGGTCGTGGGGGTCAACGGCGCCGGCAAGACGACGACCATCGGCAAGCTGGCGGCCCAGCTCACGCGCATGGGCCGCAAGGTGTGGATCGGCGCCGCCGACACCTTCCGCGCCGCGGCCATCGACCAGCTGGGGGTGTGGGCCGACCGCGCCGGGGCCACGATGATCCGCCAGGAGATGGGCTCCGACCCCGCGTCGGTGGCCTTCGACACGCTCTCGTCGGCCCGCGCCAACGGCGCCGACGTGGTCCTGATCGACACGGCGGGCCGTCTGCACAACAAGATCGGCCTGATGAACGAGCTGACGAAGATCCGCAACGTCATGCAGAAGGTGATCCCCGGGGCGCCCCACGAGGTGATGCTCGTGCTCGACGGCTCGACGGGGCAGAACGCCTTCGAGCAGGCCAAGCAGTTCACCGAGGCCACGCAGGTCACCTCGCTGGCCATCACCAAGCTCGACGGCACGGCCAAGGGGGGCGTGGTCGTGGGCATCAGCGACCGGTTCCGCATTCCCGTGCGCTATATCGGCATCGGCGAGGGGGTCGACGACCTGCGCATCTTCGACCGCAAGGAGTTTGTCAACGCACTCTTCGGCGATGAAAAAAATTAACGTCATCACGCTCGGCTGCTCGAAGAATACGGTCGACTCGGAGCACCTGATGGCGCGCCTCGCGGCGGCCGGCTACCGCGTGGCGTTCGACAGCGACCGCACCGACGCCGAGGTGGTGGTCATCAACACCTGCGGCTTCATCGGCGACGCCAAGCAGGAGTCGATCGATATGATCCTGCGCGCCGCGGCGGCCAAGACGGCCGGGAAGATCGAGCGCCTGTTCGTCATCGGCTGCCTCTCGGAGCGCTACGCCGACGAGCTGCGGGCCGAGATTCCCGAGGTCGACGACTACTTCGGCGCCCGCGATCTGGAGGGCATCGCCCGCGCGCTGGGCGCCGCCGGCGGAGAGGCTCTGGCGACCGAGCGCCACCTCACCACGCCCCGCCACTACGCCTATCTGAAGATCTCCGAGGGGTGCAACTGGCGTTGCGGCTACTGCGCCATCCCGCTCATCCGCGGGCCCCACGTCTCGGTGCCGATGGAGACGCTGGAGGAGGAGGCGCGCAAGCTGGCCGCCGCGGGCGTGCGCGAGCTGATCGTCATCGCCCAGGACACCACCTACTACGGCCTCGACCTCTACGGCCGCCGCATGCTCGCCGAGCTGCTGCGCCGCCTGTGCCGCATCGACGGCATCGAGTGGGTGCGCCTCCACTACGCCTATCCGGCCGCCTTCCCCGAGGACGTGGTCGAGGCGATGGCCTCCGAGCCCAAGATCTGCAAATACCTCGACATCCCTTTCCAGCACATCTCCGACGCCCAGCTCGCGGCCATGCACCGCCGACACACCAAGGCCGAGGCGCTGGCGCTCGTCGGGCGCCTGCGCGCGGCCATCCCCGACCTGGCGCTGCGCACGACGCTGCTGGTGGGCTATCCGGGCGAGACGGAGGCCGACTTCGCCGAGCTGGTGGAGTTCGTGCGCGAGGTGCGCTTCGAGCGCCTCGGCGTCTTCGCCTATTCGGAGGAGGAGGGGACCTACTCGGCCCGCGAGCTGCGCGACGACGTGCCCGAGGCCGTGAAGCAGGAGCGCGTCGAGCGCATCATGGCTCTGCAGCGCGACCTCTCGCTGGAGAACAACATGCGCCGCGTGGGGCGCGTCGAACGGGTCGTCATCGACTCGCGGCAGGGCGACTACTACGTCGGCCGCACGCAGTACGACTCGCCCGAGGTCGACCAGGAGATCCTCATTCCGGCCGCCGAGCGGCGCCTCGTGCGCGGCCGCTTCTACGACGTCGGGATCGAGCGCGCCTCCGACTACGACCTCTACGGCAGGGTGGTGCCCCGGCGGTGACGCGCCCGGGGCCGCTCCTCCCGTGTTGCGGCGGGGTGGCGGGCGCGCCGTCGGCGGGCGGGATGTTCGCGCTGTCGGCCGGGGGCAAATTGCCCGAAAATTTGGGAATATCCGTTCTTTTTCGTACCTTCGGGACGGAAACCGGAATATGGACCGCAACGCATGGCCGACAAAAGCGCGATAACGAACCTCGAGGGCCGCATCGGGCAGTTGCTCGACGACCATCGCCGGCTGGCGGCGCTCTGTCGGGAGCTGACGGCCGAGCGCGACGCGCTGCGGGTCGCCAACCGCGCGCTTGAGGAGCGGACGCGGGAGCTCGACGGCCGCCTGGCACGCATGCAGCTGGCCGAGGGGCTTGCGGGCGGTAGCCGGGAGAGGGAGCAGGCACGCGCACGTGTCAACCGTCTGATGCGGGAGGTGGACAGGTGCATCGCGCTGCTCGGCAGAGCCGCAGAGCTCCCCGCACCGAAGGACGAACAGCGATAACGACACGACCGGATGGCACAGCAGGCGATCACGCTCCGTATAGCGGGCAAGAGCTATCCGCTCAACATCGAGAGCGGCAAGGAGGAGGTATACCGGCTGGCCGAGCGGGAGATCAACGACTACCTCGTTCAGATAAGGCAGAACAATTTCCGCGGCTGGTCGGACCAGGACTATGTCGCCATGGCCGCGCTCAAGTTCGCCATCGCCGGCATCGCCCTGCGCCAGAGCCGCGAGGTGGGCGGCGAGGAGCTCCGGCGGCTCGAGACGCTCGCCGATAGGATCGACGCCTACCTCAACGACCCCGAGGACCGATAGCCCCGGGGCTTGGGAGAGGGGGCGCTGAAGGGGCCGAAAGCCCGGGGAGACCTGGAGTGGCGCCGAGGAGGCCGAAGGGGCTGAGGGCCGTTAGCCCGGGGAGCCTCGGGGGCCGGGGAGGACGGACCGATGGACGATGCCTCGATGATCGGGGTGCCGGGAGAGCCGACAGCCGGGGCGGCCGAGGAGTTGCGCGGCGGCAGAAGAGACGACGCAAGGGGACGGGGCTGGTAAGCGGCCGACGACCCGACGACGGATAAAGCACACGTTCTTTAACATAATCCGAAGAATCTACCCGCATAGATTCCTTAAAGCTTTGCGAAACTGAACATTCATTACATTGGGGCAACTCGAGGTGTTTCAAAACCAGGCCTCGACCCGCAAGGGTGTGCGCCCTGCGCACCGGTGGAAGGTTGCGATTGCCCGAGCCCCCACACCTGACAATCTTGCAGATTCGTCAAACGAAAGTAAGGAATCCTATGCGGTTTTTTTGTAACCAGTTAACACTCAATACTCACTTTAAAACCGAAGACACCGATGTATAGCATCATTTTGACAGCCTGCGTCTCGGCCCTGGTCGCCATCGCCGCCTATGTGGCCGTGACGAACCTCGTGTTGCAGACTTCGATCCGCAAGCGCCGTGAGGCGGCGCTCAAGGAGGCCGAAGCCGAGGGCGAGATGATCAAGAAGGAGAAGATGCTCCAGGCCAAGGAGAAGTTCATGCAGCTCAAGAGCGAGCACGACCGTCAGGTCAATGAGCGCAACCAGAAGATCGCCCAGAGCGAGCAGCGCGCGCGCCAGATCGAGCAGAACCTCGAGAACAAGCAGCGCGAGCTCGACAACAAGCTCCGCGAGAACGACCGTCTGAAGGAGCAGTTGCAGAACCAGCTCCAGATCGTCGAGCACAAGAAGGAGGAGGTCGACCAGATGAAGCGCGAGCAGAACGTGCGTCTGGAGCAGATCTCGGGCATGAGCTCCGAGGACGCCAAGAACATCCTCGTGGAGAACATGAAGGCCGAGGCCAAGAGCGAGGCGGCCGCCTACGTCAACGAGACGATCGAGGAGGCCAAGCTCTCGGCCACGAAGGAGGCCAAGCGCATCATAGTAGCCTCGATCCAGCGCGTGGCGACCGAGACGGCCATCGAGAACGCCGTGACGGTGTTCAACATCGAGAGCGACGAGGTCAAGGGCCGCATCATCGGCCGCGAGGGCCGCAACATCCGCGCTCTGGAGGCCGCGACCGGCATCGAGATCATCGTCGACGACACGCCCGAGGCGATCATCCTCTCGGGATTCGATCCCGTGCGCCGCGAGATCGCGCGTCTGGCCCTGCACCAGCTGGTCACCGACGGCCGTATCCACCCCGCCCGCATCGAGGAGGTGGTGGCGAAGGTCCGCAAGCAGATCGAGGAGGAGATCGTCGAGGTGGGCAAGCGCACGACCATCGACCTGGGCATCCACGGCCTGCACCCCGAGCTGATCCGTATGATCGGCAAGATGAAGTACCGCTCCTCCTACGGCCAGAACCTCCTGCAGCACGCACGCGAGACGGCCAACCTGGCCGGCATCATGGCCTCGGAGCTGGGCCTCAACCCCAAGACCGCCCGCCGTGCGGGTCTGCTCCACGACATCGGCAAGGTGCCCGACGACGAGCCCGAACTGCCGCACGCCATCATCGGCATGAAGCTCGCCGAGAAGTATAAGGAGAAGGCCGAGGTGTGCAACGCCATCGGCGCCCACCACGACGAGGTGGAGATGTCGTCGCTCATCGCGCCGATCATCCAGGTCTGCGACGCCATCTCGGGCGCTCGTCCGGGTGCCCGCCGCGAGGTGGTGGAGAGCTACATCAAGCGCCTGAAGGAGATGGAGGACATCGCCCTGTCGTATCCCGGCGTGGTGAAGACCTACGCCATCCAGGCGGGTCGCGAGCTGCGCGTGATCGTCGGCGCCGACAAGCTTTCGGACCAGGAGTCGGAGGGGCTCTCGCACGAGATCGCCAAGAAGATCCAGGACGAGATGACCTATCCGGGTCAGGTCAAGATCACCGTGATCCGCGAGACGCGCGCCGTCTCCTACGCCAAGTAGGGGGGCGCGGGGCGCAGAGATGCGACCGACCTGCGGCGTGCGCCG
>CABIXK010000003.1:182237-196529 GCA_902362705.1 Rikenellaceae bacterium | reverse complement strand
CGAAGAAATCCTTGACCTGGTCGTTGAGGATGATACCCTCCTTGAACATATAGGCGCCGGTCTTCTCCGACTTGACCATCTTGATGCACTTGGTGAACTGCTTGCCCGTGCCGGTCTTCAGCGTTGCGACTACTTTCTTTGCCATAGAGCTCTAACTATTTGATTTCACGGTGAACGGTGACGCGCTTCAGGAACGGATTGTACTTCTTGCGCTCCAGACGGTCGGGGGTGTTCTTCTTGTTCTTGGTGGTGATGTAACGGGACATACCCGCAACACCGCTCTCTTTCTGTTCGGTGCACTCGAGGATCACCTGAACGCGATTGCCTTTCTTTGCCATTTGTTACTCGGTGTTGTTTAGTAAACGCTCTTGGGGGCGACCGCTTCGCGCAGGGCGACTGCGAGACCCTTCTTGTTGATGGTTTTCATGCCGGCTGCCGTGACCTTGAGGGTGATCCAGCGGCCCTCCTGCTCCGACCAGAAGCGCTTGGTTTTCAAATTCGGGCTGAATTTGCGCTTGGTCTTGTGGTGCGAGTGCGAGACGTTGTTGCCAACGACTGCGACCTTGCCCGTGATTTCGCAAACTTTCATCTTGCTTGTTGGTTATTGGTTTAATCCCATAAGGGAGTGCAAATATACGGAAAAATTCGCAAATCGAAATCTCCCGCCCAAATTATTTTGCTCATCTTCGGATCATTCGCCGCCGCGGAGGGCCGTGCGGCCGGAGCGTGCGGCCTCAACCGATTTCAACTTACGAGTCAATCCAGCGCCGTTAAAGTCAAATTCTACCGGGGCGGAGACATCCCGCTCGGACTGCACAAGGTGCGTGTCGTGCAGAAACTGCATCTGGTCCCTGTCGAGCGCCGCATGGAGGCGATCCGGAGGCCGAGTTCTACACCTTCCGCCTCAACACGACCGACGTGTTTCTGGACATGCTCACCGACAGCGGCGTCAATGCCATGAGCGACAACCAGGTGGCGGCCATGCTGCGCGCCGACGGCGCCTATGCCGCGCCGCATCTTCACTCGCTCGCATATCGACTACGTGATCGACCGCCTGACGTGGCTCTGCGACAACCGCGCGATGATCGGCGGCCTGCTCTGCCGGGGTTGCCTTGCCGGCCCGTTACTCCTCGCGCAGGGCGTCGCGCAGCAGCGAGATGGCCACGGCAGCGGCGCGGTCGATGATCTGTCTGCGGTCGGTGCCGCACTGGCGGCAGACGGCCGTGGTGCCCGCGGGGGTGGCCACGGCGATCCACACCGTGCCCACGGGCTTGCGCTCCGAGCCGCCCGTGGGGCCCGCGATGCCGGTGGTGGCTACGGCGTAGTCGGCGCGGGCGGCGCGGCGGACCCCCTGGGCCATCTGGCGGGCGACCTCCTCGCTCACGGCGCCGTGGCGCTCGATGGCCTGCGGGTCGACGCCCAGCAGGTCGTGCTTCGCCTCGTTGCTATAGGCCACCACGCCGCAGCGGAAGTAGGCCGAGGCGCCGGGCAGGGCCGTGAAGCGCGCGGCGATGGTGCCGCCCGTGCAACTCTCGGCCACGGCGAGCGTCAGCCCCCGCTCGGTGAGGCGGTCGTGGACGAGCTCCTGCACCGAGGCGGTCTCGAACCCGACGACGTGCTCGGGGATGAGGCGCCGCAGCACCTCGAACTGGCGGCCGATCTCCTCGGCGGCGCTCGCTCCGTCGACTTCGTAGGCCGACAGACGCAGCCGCACGGCGCCCGGGTTGGGCAGGTAGGCCAGCTTGAGGTAGGGGGGCAGGGCCGCCTCCCAGTCCTCGATGCGCTCGGCGAGCATCGACTCGGCCAGACCCGAGGTGATGAGCGTGCGGTGGACGATCTGCCGCAGCGCGAAGCGGCTCTTCAGGCGGGGCATCACCTCGTCGAGCATCAGGTGCTCCATCTCGAAGGGTACGCCCGGCAGCGCGACCGCCACCTTGCCGTCGCGCTCGAACCACATGCCCGGGGCGGTGCCGTGGGCGTTGAAGAGCACCGTGCAGCACTCGGGCACCATCGCCTGCGCTCGGTTGAGGGCGTTGAAGGCGATGCCGCGCTGGGCGAGCATGCGCTCGACGTGGGCGCCGACCTCGTCGTCGTAGCGCATCTCGCTGCGGAAGATCTTCGCGAGCGTGCGCTTGGTGATGTCGTCCTTGGTGGGGCCCAGGCCGCCGGTGAGGATCACGATCTGCGACCGGTCGAGCGCCCGCTCGAGGGCGGCGACGATCTGCGCGTGGTCGTCGCCGATCGACGTGCGCTCGCAGACGACCACGCCCGCGGCGTTGAGCTGGCGGGCGATGAATACCGAGTTGGTGTCGACGATCTGCCCGATGAGGAGCTCGTCGCCGATGGTGAGGATGGTTGCGTTCATGGCTGTGTCAGAGTTTGTCGGCCGCGTCGCGGGGCGCGGCGGCGGGGTCCGTTGTGTCGGAGGATGCCTCGGCGGGGGCAGCCGGGGCGGGGGAGGCGTCGGCCTTCCCGGCGGCGTCGGAGTGTCCGGCGGCCGATGAGTCGGTTCCGGCCTCTTCGGGTTCCTGCATCGAGGCTTCGGCGGCGCGCATCGCAGTCAGCTCCTCGGCCTCGTCGATCAGCGCGCGACAGATGTCGCGCACCAGGCGGGGACCCTCGCACACGAAGCCCGTGTAGAGCTGGACGAGGTCGGCGCCTGCCTTGAGCATCGCCCGCGCGTCGTCGGGCGTCATCACGCCACCCACGCCGATGATGGGGTAGGCGCCGCCCGAGCGGGTGTGGATGCGGCGCACGATCTCGATGGCGCGCTGCGTGAGCGGAGCGCCGCCCAGCCGGCCCGCGCCGATGTCGTCGAGGGCCTCGGGGCTGGTCTTCAGGCCCGTGCGTGCACGGGTGCCGTCCGTGGCCACCACGCCGTCGAGGGGCGTCTCGATCAGGATGTCGGCCACGCGGTCGATCTCCTCGTCGGTCATGTCGGGCGAGACCTTGAGCAGGATGGGCCGGTACTGGTTCTGCCCGCGGCGGAAGTCGAAGAGGGGCTGGAGGATGCCGAGCATGTAGCGGCGCGTGTAGACGGCGCGGTCGTTCGAGGCGTTGTCGCAGCCGAGCTTCACCGAGAAGTAGTCGGCATACTGGTAGAGGTTGCGGAAGAGCTTGAGGTAGTCGTGCGGCGCCTCCTCGGGGGGCGTGGAGGCGTTGCGGCCGATGTTGCACCCCACGATGAGCCCGTGGCGGGGGCGGCGCAGCCGCTGGATGGTCCGCTCCAGACCCCGGTTGGGGAAGCCCATGCGGTCGACCAGCGCGCGGTCGCGCTCCAGGCGGAAGACGCGCGGGCGCGGGTTGCCCGCCTGCTGCCGCGGTGTCACGGTCCCCACCTCGACGAACCCGAAGCCCAGGGCGGCCAGCTCGCGCACGGCGTCGCCGTTGCGGTCGAAGCCCGCGGCCAGCCCAACGGGGTTGGGGAAGCTGCGGCCGAAGACCTCGCGCCCGAGCGAGGGGTGGTGCACGGCGCAGCAGCGGTCGAGCAGCCACCGCCCGCCGGGGATCCACCCCACGACGCGCAGCGCGAGCAGCACGAGGCGGTGGGCCCGTTCGATGGGCAGAGCGAAGAGCAGCGGTCGGATGATTCTGTCGTACATGGGCGTGTGGTATCGGTGGGGGCTTCGGCGGCCCGGGGCGGCGAAGTTACGAAAAAAACGGCGATCCGCTAAAAATATTCGCGCCGGTAGCCGTAATTGTCGCGCAGGCGCTCGAAGTCGCCGGGCGAAGCCTTCAGGCGGCGGCTCTCGGCCTCGATGTCGTAGGCCGCGCGGAGGGTCGCCCGCAGCTCGTCCCAGCCGATCGGGCGCGGCGTCGGGAGGGCCGCCCCGGCGGGGTACCACCCCGCGAGCGGGAGGTCGAACCTGCGCGCGACGGCCGCCACGGCCATCGCCGTGGCCATGGCCTTGCCCTGCTCGGAGTAGCCGGCGATGTGGGGCGTCGCGAGCCGGGCCCCGGCGAGCAGCTGCGGGTCGGGCGAGGGCTCCCCCTCCCACACGTCGAGGCAGTAGTCGAGGCCGCTGTGCAGCAGCGCCCGGTTGTCGACCACGGGGCCCCGCGACGAGTTGAGCACTACGGCCCCGGGCTTCATCGAGGCGAGCAGCGCCGCGTCGGCCAGGTGGCGGGTCGTGGCGTCGAGCGGTGTGTGGAAGGTGACGATGTCGGCCGCGCGGGCCACCTCGCCGACGGGCACGAAGCCGCACCGCTCGCGCTCCTCGCGCGGGGGGTCGCAGCAGATCGTGCGGAAGCCCCACCGCCCGGCGTACTCCCGCACGAGCGAGCCCACGTGGCCCACGCCGACGATGCCCAGCGTGCGCTCGGAGGGGTGCCAGCCCTGCGTGCGCGAGAGGTACTCGAGCGCCGCGGCGACCCATTGCAGCACCCCGCGGGCGTTGCAGCCGGCGGCCGTGGCCACCTCGATGCCGTGCGCGGCGCACCACGCGCGGTCGATGTGGTCGAAGCCGATGGTGGCCGTGGCCACGAGCCGCACGCGCGAGGAGCCCAGCAGCCGCTCGTCGCACCGCGTGCGTGTGCGGACGATGAGGGCGTCGGCGTCGCGCACCCGGTCGGGCGCGATCTGCGTGCCGGGCAGGTACTCCACCTCGGCCCACGGCTCCAGGATGCCGCGGAGGAAGGGGATGGCGCTGTCGGCGATGATTTTCAGACGTTGCATGGCGTTTGACTGTTTCGGACACGGCAAAGATACTCTTTTTTCGGGCAGCAGCCAGCGAAGAGCGCGGCCCGGCGGGCCGGAACGGGGAAAATTCGTATCTTCGGCTTCGCCCGAGATACTCCCGCTCGGCAAAACGCAAGCAAGCTTGCGATTACCCTCGCTTATTCGTATCTTTGTCGGGTCTATCTATTACGGTATGGAACAGAAAACCTTCGATCCCGACGGCGTGGGGGTGGCCAACGGCGCCTACTTCGGTCTGCCGTTCGAGCCCGCCGCGGCCGAGCTGGTGCTGCTCTCGGCGCCGTGGGACGTCACCGTATCCTACGGAGCCGGCACGGCCTACGGTCCCGACGCCATCATCGAGGCCTCCACGCAGCTCGACTTCCACGAGCCGCTGGCCCCCGGGGCCTGGCGGCGCGGCATCGCCACGGCCGACATCGACTACGGGCTGCTCGAGACCTCGCAGCGGCTGCGCACAGACGCCGTGCGCGTGATCGAGCATCTGGAGGCGGGCGGCTCGCCGGCCGACGAGGGGGTCGTGCGCAAGCTCCGCCGCGTGAACGAGGGCTGCGCGGCGATGAACGACAACATCCGTGCGCAGGCCGCGCGCTGGCTCGACTGCGGCAAGCGGGTGGGGCTCGTGGGCGGCGACCACTCGACCCCCTACGGGCTGCTGCGGGCGCTCGGCGAGCGGCATGGCGCGTTCGGCGTGCTGCACATCGACGCCCACCGCGACCTGCGCGTGGCCTACGAAGGGTTCGAATACTCCCACGCCTCGATCATGTACAACGTGCTGCGTGACGTGCCGGCCGTCGAGCGGCTCGTGCAGGTGGGCGTGCGCGACTTCTGCGAAGGAGAGGCGGCGCTGGCCCAAAGCGACGGTCGCGTGGTCTCGTTCGCGGGCTTCGACCTGGCGGCCGAGATGTTCCGCGGCACGACGTGGGATGCGCTGTGCGGCCGGATCGTGGAGGCGCTGCCCGAGCGGGTCTACGTGAGTTTCGACATCGACGGGCTCGAGCCCGGCTGCTGCCCCCACACGGGAACCCCCGTGCCGGGCGGGCTGACCTTCGATCAGGCCGTGTGGCTGCTCGACCGGCTCGTGCGGTCGGGGCGCCGGATCATCGGATTCGACGTGGTGGAGGTGGCCTCGGCGGGCGAGGAGCGCATCGACGCCATCGTCGGCGCGCGGGTGCTCTGGAAGCTCTGCTCGCTCGCGCTGAAGAGCTGAGCGGCTATCGGGTAAGCGGTCGGGCTGCAGCCGGGTGCGGTGATCGGGTTGCCGCCGGAATGTCGCCGGACTGCTGCCGGCCGGAGCGGTTGGTCGGGCCGCAGCCAGCGAAGGGGCGGCGACCGAAGAGAGCGGCCCTTCGCCCGCCGTGGCTGCGAGCCGCGCGGCTCGGGGAGCAGCTCTCGGGCATAGGATTGTGCGCCACCGCCGTCGAAAGCGGCAGGGCGGACGACAAAAACGAAACCTTATAATAAAGTATAACTAATATGCGTCTATTTTCAATGTACCGCTGGGTCCGCACGCGCCACGAACTGGGCTGCCGCGGACGCGGATTCATGGAGGCCCCCTGGGCGGGCGGCGTCGTGCTGCTCGCGTGCGTGGCCATCGCCATGCTGCTGGCCAACCTCCCCTGGACGGCGCCTTTCTACCGCCACCTGCTGGAGACCGACCTCTCGCTGCTGGTCCAGTCGCCCGACGGGCTGATCGACTGGGCTTTCCCCGAGGGGATGACCGTCGAGAAGCTGATCAACGACGGTCTGATGGTGGTCTTCTTCTTCACGGTGGGGCTCGAAATCAAGCGAGAGATCGTCTGCGGCCATCTCTCGTCGGTGCGTCAGGCCATCCTGCCGGTCATCGCCGCCGCGGGCGGCATGCTGGCTCCGGCCCTCATCTTCATGCTCTTCAACCACGGGACGCTGGCCGCCAACGGCTGGGGGATCCCCACGGCCACCGACATCGCCTTCGCCGTGGGCATCCTCTCGATGCTGGGCGACCGCGTGCCCGTGTCGCTCAAGATCTTCCTCACGGCGCTGGCCATCGCCGACGACCTGGGCGCCATCCTGGTGATCGCCATCTTCTACGGCGGCGAGCTGCAACTGGGCTGCCTGGCGGCGGCGCTGGCGATCCTGGCCGGACTCTGCATCCTCAACCGTCTGGGCGAGAAGCGCATGTTCGTCTATCTGGCGGCCGCCTTCGCCGTGTGGGGCCTCTTCTACTACTCGGGTATCCACTCGACCCTCTCGGGCGTGGCGATGGCGCTGGTGATCCCCATGCAGCCCCGCTTCCGCCGTGAGTACTTCCTGCACAAGATGCCCTGGCTCAAGGAGCGGCTGCTGGGCGCCAACCCCGACTGCAACGGCGACGGCGTGGTGGACGACTTCCCCAACGAGGAGCACCGCTTCTATCTGCGGCAGATGAAGCGACTGGCCTCGGGCTCGGTGGGCATGAGCTACCGCCTCGAGCACGCGCTGACGCCCTACGTGACCTTCCTCATCATGCCGGTCTTCGCCCTGGCCAACGCCGGCGTGGAGATCACCTCGGCCGAGTACTTCAACATCTTCCACCTCTCGCCCGAGATCGGGTCGATAGGCATGGGCGTCTTCTTCGGTCTGCTGGTGGGCAAGCCGCTGGGCATCTTCCTGGCCAGCTGGATCGCCGTGAAGGCGCGCCTGGCCGTGCTGCCCGAGGGGGGCTCGTGGCGCATGCTGCTCGCGGTGGCCTGTCTGGGCGGTATCGGCTTCACCATGTCGCTCTTCGTCGACTCGCTGGCCTACTCGGATCCCCACCTCGTCGACCGCGGCAAGATCGCCATCCTCATGGGATCGACGGCCGCCGCCGTGGCGGGCGTGGTGCTGATCCTCCTCTTCGCGAAGAAACGGGCGCAGCGATGAGGCGGTGTGCGATGCTCCTGGCCGCGCTGACGCTGCTGGCCGGGGCCTGCTCGAAGCGTTCGGGCGGCAAGGCGAGGATGGCCTCCGACACCGACTCGGTGGCCTACATCCTCGGCATGAACATGGGCCTCACGCTCCAGCGCATGGACTCGACGCTCAACGTCGAGGCCCTCTGCGCCGGCATCCGCGACGCCTACGGCGGCGCGGCGCGCCTTACGATGGAGCAGGCCCGGGCCTACTACCTGCGCTACATGAACCACACGCTGCCCGAGCGGGCGCGCGCCTACGAGGAGGAGTTCCTCGCCGAGGTGGCCCGCACCAACCGCTCGTTCGCCCGCACGGCGTCGGGCGTGACCTACCGCGTGGCGGAGGTGGGCGACCAGGAGCTGCTGCCCGAGCGCGACGGCGACAGCGTCGTGCTGCGCTGGACGATCAGCACGGCCGACGGCGCGGTGCGCTACTCCTCCTACGAGCGGGGCGACTCGCTGCGCACGACGCTGGGCGACCTGCGTCCGGGCGAGCGCGAATGCGTGAAGCTCATCGGCCGGGGCGGGCGCATGGAGGCGTGGCTGCCCGCGGCCGCGGCCTACGGCGCCGAGGGCGACGCACGGCTGGGCATCGGGCCCAACGCCACGCTGCGCTACGAGATCGAGCTGGTCGGCGTCGACCGGCTGCGGCAGCGTCGGAGGGTCGATCTGTGACGCCCGTGCGCGGCGCGATATTGGCATGATCGGTCGTATTTTTGCATAACTTTATCTTCTTTGTCTTATCTTTGCACTTTCGGAAGAGAGAAACGAACCAAAATAATTGATCGCAACATGAAAAAAATGATTTTCACCGCAGTGCTTGCCGGCGCTGCGCTCTTCGCCGCCTGCTCGGGCAAGAGCACGTCGGGCGTGCGGATGGGCAGCCTGTCGACCTTCGACTCGCTGTCGTATGCCTTCGGCGCCAACATCGCCGGAAGCGTCAACTACCAGATGGGCGACATCCCCTTCGACATGAAGGCCGTGGCCAAGGGGGTCGAGGAGGCCGCCCTGGGCAAATCGTCGCTCGACCACGATCAGGCGATCGAGCTGCTGCAGGACTACTTCATGAACAAGCGCGGCGAGCGCGCCCGCGCCGTGGCCGAGAAGCGTGCCGCAGCCGACAGCGTCCGCATGGCCGAGGGCGACTCGACCCGCGTGGAGTATCCGCGTGCCGACGAGGCGATGTTCGAGAGCGAGAAGGAGCGCGAGGAGATCTCCTACGCCTTCGGTAACGACATCGGCTTCAACGTGGCCCAGATGGGCATGCCTATCCAGGTGGTGTGGATCAACAAGGCCATGGAGGAGGCTTCGGAGGGCAAGGCCCGCATGAACGACATGGAGGCGCAGCAGTACCTCCAGTACTACTTCATGGTGAAGGTGCCCGCCGAGAACAAGGCCGCATCGGAGAAGTGGCTCGCCGAGGTGGAGAAGCGCTCGGGCGTGCAGAAGACCGAGTCGGGTCTGCTCTACAAGGTCGTAGAGGCCGGCGACATGGAGGCCAAGGCCAAGGATCCGCGCGACGAGGTGGCCGTGCACTACGTGGGCCGCACGCGCGAGGGCAAGGTCTTCGACGCCTCGAAGTTCGAGAACTTCACGAAGGAGCGCCAGGAGACGGTCCGCAAGTCGAACCCCGCGCTCTTCGACGAGAAGGGCAACCTGAAGGAGGCCGAGGAGCCCGCGCGCTTCGCCCTCAACCGTGTGATCCCCGGCTGGACCGAGGGCATGCAGCTGGTGGGCAAGGGCGGCAAGATCATCCTCTGGATCCCCGCCGAGCTGGCCTACGGCTCCCGCGGCGCCGGCCGCGACATCGGCCCCAACGAGGCGCTGGAGTTCGAGGTGGAGCTCATCGACGTGGTTCCTTTCGTCGAGCCCGCACCCGCAGCCGAGGAGGAGGCTCCCGCGAAGTAGCCTTTTTCCCGGATGATACGACGGCCGCCCCATTGCGGGGCGGCCGTTTCGTTTCGGCAGCCGGCTTGTTTCGGGGGGGGGCGTTTTGTGGTCGTCTTGTTTTTGCGGCCGTTGGTCGTGCGGGTGTCGTCGTGCGAGGGGCATCGCCGGTGGCGGTGCGGCGAAAAAAAAGCCCCGGACTTTTCCGGGGCTCCTTCGTCGTGTGTCGGCGGCGCGTTTAGAACGGCAGGTCGTCGACCTCCGTGGCGGGCGTCGGGGAGTAGGTCGGCGTCTCGCCCAGGGGCGGCATGTCGGACATCGGGGCTGCCGGGGCCTCGGTCTGCTTGGGCTGGAGGCGCCAGGCGCGGATGTCGGTGTACCAGCGGCCGTTGTACTCGCGCGACTCGATGTTGACCGAGACCGAGTAGGTCGCGCCCTCCTTCAGCCGGGCCACGTCGTCGGGGCGGTTGAAGAAGGTGACGCATATCTTGCGGGCATAGGCGCCGTCCTGCATCTCGAAGACTACATCCTGGCGCTGCCACTCGCCGCGTGCCGAGGTTCCCTTCGTCACGGGCATTATTTTGTAAACGGTTCCTTCAAATTCCATATCTTTTCTCGTGTTTTTGATTTGCAGACAAAGGTAGGAAAAATTTCGCTTCGCCGGCCTCTTTTCCTCAAAAAACGCCCCGCAGCGGCGGGCTGCAGGGCGGAAGGGGAGCGGGGCGGGAAGCATCGGGACCGATAACTGTTGTAGTTGGTCGCGAAAAAGGGCGAAGCGGCCGAACTATCGGCGGGGCGGGTATCGCGCGCTGCTGCTGAGGAGCCGCTCCTTGCTTTCGGTCGGCGCCTATCGGCTGAAATAGGTGCAGCCCAGGCGCTCCCAGCGCGCCCCGAGGCGGCTGCCGAGGCGGTCGAGGGCCCGCCAGAGGGGTGCGAGGAGGTTATCGATGGCGACGCAGGCCGCGATGATGCCGAGCGTCAGCGGCAGCAGGGCGCCGAGCACTGCACCCCGCCCGCCGAGCGGGCAGACGTAGCGCACGACGAAGGGCGCGATGACGTGGAGGGCGACCAGCGGCGCTCCGTGCAGCAGGTAGATGGCCAGCGACGAGCGGGCGACGCGGTTGACGAGCGGCGAGCTGAAGCGCAGGCCCCCGATCCACACGAAGAAGAGCAGGGCGCTGGCCAGCAGCCCGAAGCTGCAATAGGAGAACCACATCCGGGAGAAGACGGCGCGTCCGACGGGCGAGGTCCAGCAGGTGAACAGGACGACCAGGCCGGCGTTGAGCAGGATCCAGATCAGGCCGCACGTGCGGCGGTAGGGCAGCCAGCTGCTGCGGCAGGCGCGCAGCGTGTCGCCCGCGGCGTAGAGAAAGAGAAACGTGGCGAGGTTCTTTCCGCCCGCCAGCGACGGGTCGCAGCCGACCGACCCGACATAGTGGCTGACGAAGGCCAGCGCGGCGAGCAGGGCGATGCGCTCCTTCGGCGCGATGCGGTGCAGAAAACGGTTGATTACGGGTGCGAGTAGGTACAGACACAGATAGGTGCGCACGAACCAGAAGTGCGTGGCCGAGACGAAGCAGCCCACGGCGAGCCAGTGGCCCAAATCCCCCCCCCGTCGATCGCGCGGTGGCACAGAGCCAGCGGCAGGTGGTAGACGGCGAGCGTGCCGACGAGACGGACGAGCCCCTTCACGCCGGGGCGGATGCCGAAATATCCGCTGATGAGGACGAAGAGCACGACGCCGATGTGCAGCGGCAGCCAGAGCGCGCGGTAGAGCGGATCGCCCGTGTCGGGGAAGACGACGTTGAGCAGCAGGTGGTAGAAGACGATGAAAAACTGCGCCAGGATGCGGAGCAGCTCGAAGGAGCTCTCGCGCGGCAGGGGCGGTGAGGTCGGTTGCATGGTCGGCGGTGTGCGGGTATTGTACGGATACGGAAAAGTCCCGATTCGGGATCGGGACTTTTCTTTCGTTCCTTGAGTGGGCCCAGAGGGGCATGATCCCACGACCTTCGGATTATGAGTCCGCTGCTCTGACCGACTGAGCTATGGGCCCGGCGAACGGCCGCAGCCGTTTCGTGGGCGCAAAGATACGAATAAGCCGAGAGAAAAAGCAAGTTCGCCCGCATTTTTTTTCGGGGCGCACTGTTTTCGGCCGGGCCGAAGCGGCGAATGAGCGGGGCACGGGCTGCCGGGTTTGCGTTTTGCCGGGCGAAAATATCTTTGCGGCGGCCGAGGGGAGGGCCGCGAAAGCCGGGCGCGCCGCACCGTGTCGCCAGCCTTGCGGTCGGAGTGTTTTCCGCCGATAAATTTTCGGCGGAAGTTTGTTTGTTCGGAATAAATTCGTACCTTTGCCCCGCTTAAGCAACAATTTCAAAAACAAAAACGAAATGAAAAAGGGTATTCATCCGGAGAATTATCGTTTGGTGGCGTTCAAGGACATGTCGAACGACCACGTGTTTTTGTGTCGGTCCGCCGTTTCGACAAAAGAGACCATCGAAGTGAACGGCGAAACCTATCCCGTGTATAAGATGGAAATCTCCAACACGTCGCACCCGTTCTACACCGGTAAGATGAAGTTGGTTGACACCGCCGGCCGCGTCGATAAGTTTATGAGCCGTTACGCAAAGCGCTACGATAAGAAGAACGCCGCGAAGTAATTCGCGCCGCTTTTCGCCGAAACGACGGGCTGCACCGAGGGTGCGGCCCGTCTGTTTTTTGCGGGGCGCGGGGCCGATTGCGCGCCGGGTGCATTTTTTCGAACAACGAGCCCGATAATTGACTATCTTTGGCTGCGCGCGGGGCGGCATCCGTGCCGGCCGGATCGGCCGTCGGGCCGTCGGGGCGGGGCTGCCGGCGCATTTGACTGGAAAAACTACAATCGGATCGGTTATGAAATACGTTTACATCGCGGCCGCGGGGCTGCTGTTGCTGCTCTCGTCGTGTATCCGCAAGCAGGTGGTGCTGGAGGTCGCCGGGCAGCGCGATTCGTTGCAGACGGTCGTCGGGGCGAAGGATTCGCTCATCAACGCCGTCTTCGAGCAGATCAACGCCATCGCGGACAACCTCGCCCGCATCCGTTCGCGCGAGAACCTCATCAACACCCCCGACGAGGAGGGGGTGCGGCGTCCGACCGACGAGATCCGCAGCGACATCGAGGCCATCGACCGGCTGCTGGAGCAGAACCGCGCGCGCATCGCCTCGCTCGAGCGCACGGCGGCGGCGCTGCGCCGGGCCGACGTGAAGATCGGCGCCCTCGAGAAGACGATCCGCAGCCTCGACGCCGAGCTGGCTGCGAAGGGCGAGGAGATCGGCCGCCTGCACGCGCGCATCGAGCGCATGGAGCTCGAGGCCGAGCAGCTCACCGAGCAGGTGGCCGAGCGCGAGGCCGAGGTGGTGCGGCTCCACGTCGAGAAGGGGGAGCTGGAGGAGCGCGTCGACCGGCTCCACACCGTATATTATATCGTCGGGTCGGAGAAGGAGCTGCGCGACGCCCAGATCATCGACAAGCAGGGCTTCATCGGCCGCACGCTCACCCTCGGCAAGGCCGGCGTGGAGAGCTTCACCGATGCCGACTCGCGGCTGTTGACCGAGATCCCGGTGGGGCGGCGGCGCGTGACGGTCGTCTCGTCGCACCCCGAGGGGAGCTACGAGCTGGTGACGGGCGACGACCGGCGCGTCGAGAAGCTGGTGGTGGTCGACCCCGACCGCTTCTGGGGCTCGTCGCGCGTCCTGGTCGTCAGCTACCGCTGACGCGGCCGCAGGGGGCGGAGCAGGACTGGCGGGGCCGGAGCGGCAGGGGCGGCTGTGCGGTCGGCGCAGGTCGGTGCGGCGCGGGCCGTCGGGCGGGGCGTTGCGCCGCGGATGTATGGTGTGTGGGCGCGTTCGGACACCGTCGCGCCGAGGGGCCTCTGCGCGAGGTTTTGGCGCCGGATTTTTGGCGAACTCGAATATTTGCGTAACTTTGGGGGCTAATATTTTTTGACCCAAGTTTAATGGATACTAAAATCAAACCGCAGTTTGTGGAGGCTGCTTTGAAGGAGAATTGTCCTGCGGATTGTAGCAGTTGTCCAACATTCCCCGCCCCGTTTCGCCGCATCGGCGACTCGACCTACTGCCGCTTCGCCGAGGTAAAATACCGTTCGGGCGAGGGCGTCTGCTTCCCCGGCGACCGGATGGTGCGCATCGTCTTCGTGCTGTCGGGTGCGCTGATGATCGACCATGCGAAGGATACGCCCCGCATGGTGACCTCGATGCAGTGCGTCTGCCTGGCGCGCGGCGAGCGCTACGAGGCTACGGCGCACGACGAGACCCACGTGGTGGTGCTCTCGCTCATCCACCGCATCGAGTTCTGCGAGCAGGATATTTTCGACAAGGTGATGCCCTACGATACGGCCGTTCCGACCGAGGCGGCGCCGACGCTGACGGTGCACCCCTCGATCGCCGCCCTGCTGGGCGAGATGTTCGCCGTGCGCGAGCTCTACGACTGCGCGCGCTACCACAAGATGAAGGCCGCCGAGCTCTTCATGATGATCAAGGTGCTCTATTCGCCCACCGAGCACGCCTACTTCTTCCAGTCGATGATCCAGCCGCAGGACAACTTCCGCGTCTTCGTCTGCAACAACTACGACAAGGCGCAGGGGGTGACCGAGCTGGCCGCGCTGGCGGGCATGAGCCTGTCGGTATTCAAGCGCCGCTTCGCCGAGCACTTCAACGACAGCGTCTACCACTGGATGATGCGTCAGAAGGCGATGAAGATATTCTCGGACATCCGCGACGGCGAGGACAGCACCAAGGCGCTGATGGACA
>CABIXK010000003.1:24741-181923 GCA_902362705.1 Rikenellaceae bacterium | reverse complement strand
TTTTGCGCTCCGTTCGGGCACGATGCGAGATATTTTTCGTCGAAGATGTTGCGGTATTCAAAACTTTTCCTATCTTTGCACCTGCTTTCGCCCTCGATCGGAGGGTGGGGGTGCGAGAAAGTTCTTTGAGAGGAGCGGGAGAGTAAAGATTTATCGACGAAAATTTGGTCGGTAAAAAAATAATACCTATTTTTGCAATCCAAAACGGTTGGTTCTGCCGATGTAGCTCAGTTGGCCAGAGCAGCTGATTTGTAATCAGCTGGTCGTGGGTTCGAATCCCTCCATCGGCTCGAAGTCGATGCGAATCCGAACGAGACGGGCAGCGGCGAACAGACAACTCAAGGGAAGTTACCAGAGTGGCCAAATGGGGCAGACTGTAAATCTGCTGGCGTACGCCTTCGGTGGTTCGAATCCATCACTTCCCACAAATAGGATGCCGGTCGGGGTTGCAAAACCTTCGCGAACGTCGCCTTGGGCGGCGGCGGGAAGGAGGCCGCTCTGATACGGTATGTTTTTGCGGAAGTAGCTCAGTTGATAGAGCATTAGCCTTCCAAGCTAAGGGTCGCGAGTTTGAGCCTCGTCTTCCGCTCACGACGCAGCAGCGTGTGATGCGACGCTCCGGGAGAGGAGCCGCCGTGTCGCTCGCTCGTTCTGCAAAAGGGATTTGAAACGCTGACTGGCAATTTTTAATAAAAAACTTTAAATACCTTAATACTATGGCAAAAGAAAAATTTGACCGTTCGAAACCGCACGTGAACATCGGTACCATCGGTCACGTTGACCACGGTAAGACCACCCTTACCGCCGCTATCACGACCGTTCTGGCTAAGGCCGGTCTGTCGGAGCTCCGTTCGTTCGACTCGATCGACAACGCCCCCGAGGAGAAGGAGCGCGGTATCACGATCAATACCTCCCACGTGGAGTACCAGACGGCTAACCGCCACTACGCTCACGTAGACTGCCCGGGCCACGCCGACTATGTGAAGAACATGGTAACGGGTGCCGCTCAGATGGACGGTGCCATCCTGGTAGTTGCCGCAACCGACGGTCCCATGCCCCAGACCAACGAGCACGTGCTGCTCGCCCGTCAGGTGAACGTGCCGAAGATCGTCGTTTTCCTGAACAAGTGCGACATGGTGGACGACCCCGAGATGCTCGACCTGGTCGAGATGGAGGTTCGCGACCTGCTTTCGAAGTACGACTATGATGGCGACAACGCCCCCATCATCCGCGGTTCGGCCCTCGGCGGTCTGAACGGCGAGCCGAAGTGGGAGGAGAAGGTCATGGAGCTCATGGCTGCCGTCGACGAGTACATCCCCCTGCCCCAGCGCGAGAACGAGAAGCCTTTCCTGATGCCTATCGAGGACGTATTCTCGATCACCGGCCGCGGTACCGTGGTTACGGGTCGTATCGAGACCGGTATCATCCACGTGGGTGATCCCGTCGAGATCATCGGTCTGGAGGAGAAGACCCTCACCTCGACCTGCACCGGTGTCGAGATGTTCCGCAAGCTGCTCGACGAGGGCGAGGCCGGCGACAACGTAGGTCTGCTGCTCCGCGGTATCGACAAGAAGGAGGTTAAGCGCGGTATGGTTATCGCCAAGCCCGGCTCGATCACCCCGCACACGGAGTTCACCGCCGAGGTCTACATCCTGAAGAAGGAGGAGGGCGGCCGCCACACGCCGTTCCACAACAACTACCGTCCCCAGTTCTACCTGCGTACGATGGACGTAACGGGTGAGGTTCACCTGCCCGCCGGCGTCGACATGGTAATGCCGGGCGACCACGTGACCATCACCGTGAAGCTGATCTACCCCGTAGCCCTGAACGAGGGTCTGCGCTTCGCAATCCGCGAGGGTGGCCGTACGGTGGGTGCAGGTCAGATCCTGTCGATCGTGAAGTAATTCACACCCATAATTCCAGGAGGCGGTGCCCGACCGCATCGCCTCCTCTTTTAGGAGCATAGTTCAAGGGTAGAATAGCGGTCTCCAAAACCGTTGATGGGAGTTCGAATCTCTCTGCTCCTGCCAAGTAAAGCGAAACGACGATATGTTCAATTACGTTAAAGAATCCTACAACGAGCTTGTAAACAAGGTGACGTGGCCCACGTTCCCGCAGCTCCAGAGCTCCACGGTGGTGGTGATGGTGGCGTCGGTCATCTTCGCCGTCGTCGTGCTCGCTATGGACCTGACCTTCGAGAACCTCATGGCCGCCATCTACAAGATGCTGGGCAATCTCGGCCGTTAATTCCTGCCTGTACGATGAGCGAAATCAAGAAACAGTGGTACGTAGTACGCGCCATCGGCGGTAAGGAGAACAAGGTCAAGGAGTACATCGAGTCGGAGATTCGTCACAACCACCTCGAGGAGTACATCTCGCAGGTCCTCATCCCCACCGAAAAGGTCTACACGATCCGTAACGGAAAGAAGATCTCCAAAGAGAAGGTCTCCTATCCGGGTTACGTGTTGGTGGAGGCCGCTTTTGTAGGTCAGATTCCCATAATCATTCGCAACACTCCCAATGTGCTGGGATTCCTCGGCGACACCAAGGAAGACAGCCGCAAAATGAATGCCACCCCCCTGCGTCCGCAGGAGGTCGCGCGCATTCTGGGCCGCGTCGACGAGCTCAACGCACAGGAGGAGGAGAACGAAATACCCTTCTTTGTCGGCGAGACCGTCAAGGTTACGGACGGTCCTTTCTCAAGCTTCCAAGGTACCATTGAGACAGTCGACAACGAGCGCAAGAAGCTCACGGTATCGGTGAAGATATTCGGGCGCAAGACTCCTATGGAGTTGGGCTTCACACAAGTGGAAAAAGAATAATTAACCAAGGAAAACTATGGCAAAAGAGGTTGCTGCATTTATCAAATTGCAGATCAAAGGCGGTGCCGCTAACCCTTCGCCCCCGGTAGGTCCCGCGTTGGGCTCGAAGGGAGTCAACATCATGGACTTCTGCAAGCAGTTCAACGCTCGCACGCAGGATAAGGCAGGCAAGGTTCTTCCGGTCATCATCACCGTCTACAGCGACAAGTCGTTCGACTTCGTTGTAAAACAGCCGCCCGTAGCTGTCCAGCTCAAGGAAGCAGCCAAGGTACAGACGGCCTCCGCACAGCCCAACCGCACGAAGGTGGGCGAGGTGACGTGGGAGCAGGTTCGCGCCATTGCCCAGGACAAGATGTCGGACATGAATTGCTTCACGGTCGAGGCCGCCATGCGTATGGTAGCCGGTACGGCCCGCAGCATGGGTATCAACGTCGTCGGTGAATTTCCTAACATGTAATGCGAAGAGAAGATGAGTAAGTTGACAAAGAATCAGAAAATCGCCTACGCGAAGGTGGAGGCCGGCAAGGCCTACAAGCTCGCGGAGGCTGCCGCTCTTCTGAAGGAAATCTCGTTCACCAAGTTCGACGCATCGGTAGACGTAGACGTGCGCCTGGGCGTAGACCCCCGCAAGGCGAACCAGATGGTTCGCGGCGTGGTGACGCTGCCCCACGGTACCGGTAAGAAGGTCCGCGTGCTGGTGCTCTGCACCCCCGAGAAGGAGGCCGAGGCTCAGGCCGCAGGCGCCGACTTCGTGGGTCTGGACGAGTATGTGGACAAGATCAAGGCCGGCTGGACGGACGTCGACGTGATCATCTGCACCCCCAACGTGATGGGCAAGGTCGGTGCGCTGGGCCGTATCCTCGGTCCCCGCGGTCTGATGCCCAACCCCAAGACGGGTACGGTGACCATGGAGGTCGGCAAGGCCGTTCAGGAGGTGAAGGCCGGTAAGATCGACTTCAAGGTCGACAAGTTCGGTATCATCCACACGTCGGTGGGCAAGATTTCGTTCACGCCCGAGCAGATCGTGGAGAACGCCAAGGAGGTGCTCAACACGATCATCAAACTCAAGCCGTCGGCAGCGAAAGGTTCTTATGTGAAGAGTATCTATCTCTCGACCACGATGAGCCCGGGCCTGCAGATCGATTCCAAATCCGTTGAAACCAAATAAGAAGGAGGACAGTAAAAGATGACTAAGGAAGAAAAATCGGTTGTCATTGACAGCCTCGCCGAGCAGCTTCAGACCTATCCTCACTTCTATATCGCCGACATCGAGGCGCTCAACGCCGGTCAGACCGCTGCCCTGCGTCGCAAGTGCTTCGAGAGCGACGTGAAGCTGGTGGTCGTGAAGAACACCCTCTTCACCAAGGCGCTCGAGAAGGTGGAGAAGGCCGACGCGGATCTGGTCAAGGTACTGGAGGGTCCCACCTCGATCATGTTCACCAATGTCGCGAAGGCTCCGGCGGTCCTGATCAAGGAGTTCCGCAAGACTTCGGACAAGCCCGTGCTGAAGGCGGCGTTCGCCGAGGGTTGCGTCTATGTGGGCGACAACCAGCTCGAGGCTCTGTGCAACATCAAGTCGAAGGAGGAGCTCGTCGCAGACATCGTCGCTCTGCTCCAGTCGCCTGCGAAGAATGTTATCTCCGCACTGCAGGGTAGTGCAGGTCAGAAGATTGCGGGCCTCGTGAAGACGCTCGAATCGAGAAACAACTAATCACAATCAAGAATTAAAAACAAATTTATAAGCTTACAACTATGGCAGACGTAAAGAAACTCGCTGAAGAACTGGTAAACCTGAAGGTTACCGAGGTTAACGAACTCGCTCAGATCCTCAAGGAGGAGTATGGCATCGAGCCGGCTGCTGCCGCCGTTGCCGTTGCAGCTCCCGCTGCCGCAGGCGAGGCCGCTCCCGCCGAGAAGTCGACCTTCGACGTGATCCTGAAGAGCGCCGGCCAGGCCAAGCTCCAGGTTATCAAGGTCGTGAAGGAGATCGCAGGTCTCTCGCTGGGCGACGCCAAGGCCCTCGTAGACGGTGCCCCCAAGGCCATCAAGGAGGGTATCTCCAAGGAGGAGGCCGAGTCGATCAAGGGCCAGCTCGAGGAGGCAGGTGCCGAGGTCGAGCTCAAGTAGTTTCGGCCGTTCGAACGGAAACAGGTATAGGGCCGACCGCGTGTTGGCTCTATGCCTTTTCTTGATCTAAAGAGTGTGGAAGTGCCGAGCGAGAGCTGTGTCCCCTCTTTGGAATGTTAGGATGCTCCCGGGGCCGTTGTGCCTGAATCGGGGGCTTTGACGGGATAAAAGGAGCGGGGCGTCGCGCCCTTCCGGCATGCCGGCCGGATCAGTCCGCCTCTGCGACGGGGACTGCTCCTCTTCGTTCCGCCGCACCGGCCGCGGTTCGGGTCGGACCGCTCTTCAGGGGGCTTGCGTAACCCCGGCGGCAATTACGCTTCATCTAATTCATGGATCTGACGATGTCCACAGCAAAAACACAACAACGAATCAGCTTTTCGACAGTGAAGAACCGGGTGCCCTATCCGGATCTGCTGGAGATTCAGCTCAAATCCTTCCGGGACTTTTTCCAGATGGACACCACGGCCGAGAATCGCAAGAACGAGGGTCTTTACAAGGTGTTTCAGGAGAATTTCCCCATTACGGATACCCGGAACAACTTCGTTCTGGAGTTCATCGACTACTATATCGACCCGCCGCGCTATTCGATCGAAGAGTGCCTCGAGCGCGGACTGACCTACAGCGTGCCGCTGAAGGCCAAGCTGAAGCTCTACTGCACGGACGACGAGCACGAGGACTTCGGCGTCGCCGTGCAGGACGTCTATTTCGGGACGATTCCCTATATGACCGAACGCGGAACGTTCGTCATCAACGGTGCCGAGCGCGTGATCGTCTCGCAGCTGCACCGTTCGCCCGGTGTGTTCTTCGGACAGAGCATGCACACCAACGGCACCAAGCTCTATTCGGCGCGTATCATCCCCTTCAAGGGTTCGTGGATAGAGTTCGCTACGGACATCAACAACGTGATGTATGCCTACATCGACCGCAAGAAGAAGCTTCCGGTCACCACGCTGCTGCGCGCCATCGGCTACGAGGCCGACCAGCAGATCCTGGAGATCTTCGACCTGGCCGATGAGGTGAAAGTCTCGAAGTCGACCCTCAAGAAGGCCGTAGGCCGCAAGCTGGCCGCGCGCGTGCTGTCGACCTGGGTCGAGGACTTCGTGGACGAGGATACGGGCGAGGTGGTCTCGATCGAGCGCAACAACGTGATCGTCGATCGCGAGACGGTGCTCGAGGAGGCGCACATCGATCAGATCATCGAGTCGGGCGCCAAGACCATCCTCCTGCACAAGGAGAACCTCTCGGGCATCGACTTCTCGATCATCTACAACACCCTGCAGAAGGACCCCTGCAACTCCGAGAAGGAGGCCGTGGTCTACATCTACCGACAGCTGCGCGCCTCCGAGCCGCCCGATGAGGCTACGGCGCGCGACGTCATCGAGAAGCTCTTCTTCTCGGATAAGCGCTACGACCTGGGCGACGTGGGCCGCTACCGCATCAACAAGAAGCTGGATCTGGATACGGATCCGGCCGTCCGCACGTTGACGCGCGAGGACATCATCGCCATCATCAAATACCTGATCCAGCTCATCAACTCGAAGGCCGACGTCGACGACATCGACCACCTGTCGAACCGCCGCGTGCGCACCGTGGGCGAGCAGCTGTCGAATCAGTTCTCCGTGGGCTTCGTGCGCATGGCCCGCACCATCCGCGAGCGCATGAACGTGCGCGACAACGAGATCTTCACTCCGGTGGATCTGATCAACGCCAAGACCCTCTCGTCGGTGATCAACTCGTTCTTCGGCACCTCGCAGCTCTCGCAGTTCATGGACCAGATCAACCCGCTGGCAGAGATCACCCACAAGCGCCGCCTGTCGGCCCTCGGTCCCGGCGGTCTGTCGCGCGACCGTGCCGGCTTCGAGGTGCGAGACGTGCACTACACCCACTACGGACGTCTCTGCCCGATCGAGTCGCCCGAGGGTCCCAACATCGGTCTGATCTCGTCGCTGTGCGTCTACGCCAAGATCTCGCCCATGGGCTTCATCGAGACCCCCTACCGCAAGGTGGAGGAGGGCGTGATCGACATGGACAACTCCCACATCCGCTATTACTCAGCCGAAGAGGAGGAGGGGCAGATCGTCGCGCAGTCGAACATGCCCATCGACGAGGCGGGCCACTTCCTGCAGCCCGACCGTATCAAGGCGCGTCAGGGCGCCGACTTCCCCGTGGTGACGGACAAGGAGGTGAACCTCATGGACGTGGCTCCCAACCAGATCGCCTCGATCGCCGCGAGCCTCATCCCCTTCCTCGAGCACGACGACGCCAACCGCGCGCTGATGGGCTCGAACATGATGCGCCAGGCCGTGCCCCTGGTGACCTGCGAGGCCCCGATCGTCGGCACGGGTATCGAGAAGGACATGATCACCGACAGCCGCATCCAGGTCGTTGCCGAGGGCGACGGCGAGGTCGTCTTCGCCGACGCGACCAAGATTCAGGTCAAGTACGAGCGCACCGAGGAGGAGATCCTCGCCTCGTTCGCACCCGAGGTGACCACCTATGAGCTGCCGCGCTACCGCCGCACCAACCAGAACACCTCGATCACGCTCAAGCCCATCGTGCTGACGGGCGAGAAGGTGTCGAAGGGTCAGATCCTCACCGAGGGCTACTCGACCGAGCGCGGCGAGCTGGCTCTGGGCCGCAACCTGAAGGTGGCTTTCATGCCCTGGAAGGGCTACAACTTCGAGGACGCCATCGTGATCTCGGAGCGCATCCAGCGCGAGGACATCTTCACGTCGGTGCATGTCGACGAGTACATCATGGAGGTGCGCGACACGAAGCGCGGCGTCGAGGAGCTCACGTCGGATATTCCCAACGTCTCGGAGGATGCCACCAAGGACCTCGACGCCAACGGTATCGTCCGCATCGGCGCCAACATCCACCCGGGCGACATCCTCATCGGCAAGATCACCCCGAAGGGCGAGAGCGACCCCTCGCCCGAGGAGAAGCTCCTGCGCGCGATCTTCGGCGACAAGGCCGGCGACGTGAAGGACGCTTCGCTCAAGGCCCAGCCGTCGCTGCACGGCGTGGTGATCGACACCAAGCTCTACAGCCGCGCAGGCAAGGAGGGCAAGAAGGGCAAGAGCGCCGAGCGCCTCCAGCTCGAGAAGCTCGACGAGAAGTTCGCGGGCCAGATCGCCGAGCTCACCGAGCTGCTGGTGACGAAGCTCTGCAAGCTGCTCGAGGGCAAGACCACGACCGGCATCGCCGACTACTTCGGCGTCGAGCTCTACGGCGCGGGCACCAAGTTCACCCGCTCGCTCTTCGAGGAGCTCGCGCGCAAGTCGCTCGACGAGAAGACGGGCGTGGGCATGGGCTACCTCAACCTGGGTCCCTGCCGCTGGACGGGCGACGAGCATACCGACGCCCTGATCGAGGCTACGGTCAACAACTATACCATCGAGTGGAAGAAGGCCGACGCCGCCATCAAGCGCGAGAAGTATAACCTCACCAACGGCGACGAGCTCCCGCAGACGGGCGTGATCCAGATGGCCAAGGTCTACATCGCCAAGAAGCGCAAGCTGAAGGTGGGCGACAAGATGGCCGGCCGCCACGGCAACAAGGGTATCGTGGCGCGCATCGTGCGCGACGAGGACATGCCCTTCCTCGAGGACGGTACGATCGTCGACATCTGTCTGAACCCGCTGGGCGTGCCTTCGCGAATGAACCTCGGCCAGATCTACGAGACCGTGCTCGGATGGGCCGGCCGCGAGCTGGGCATGAAGTTCGCCACGCCGATCTTCGACGGCGCGTCGCTCGACCAGATCAACGAGTACACGGCACAGGCGGGCATCCCCCACAGCGGCCGCACCTACCTCTACGACGGCGGCACGGGCGAGATGTTCGACCAGCCGGCCACGGTGGGCGTGATCTACATGCTCAAGCTGGGCCACATGATCGACGACAAGATGCACGCCCGTTCGATCGGTCCCTACTCGCTCATCACGCAGCAGCCACTGGGCGGTAAGGCCCAGTTCGGCGGTCAGCGTTTCGGTGAGATGGAGGTCTGGGCGCTGGAGGGCTTCGGCGCCGCCAACATCCTGCAGGAGATCCTGACCATCAAGTCGGACGACGTGATGGGCCGCGCGAAGGCCTACGAGGCCATCGTCAAGGGCGAGAACCTGCCGCGGCCGGGTATCCCCGAGGCGATGAACGTGCTGCTGCACGAGCTGCGCGGCCTGGCCCTCTCGGTCAAGCTCGAGTAGTTAAACGACGACAAGAAAAAGGAAAAGAATATGGCAATTTCCAAAGAGAATAAGACGAACAACGGCTACAGCCGCATCTCGATCGGTCTGGCCTCCCCCGAGGAGATCCTGGCCCAGTCGAGCGGCGAGGTGCTCAAGCCCGAGACGATCAACTACCGTACCTACAAGCCCGAGCGCGACGGTCTGTTCTGCGAGCGGATCTTCGGTCCGGTCAAGGACTACGAGTGCCACTGCGGTAAGTACAAGCGCATCCGTTACAAGGGCATCGTCTGCGACCGTTGCGGCGTGGAGGTCACCGAGAAGAAGGTGCGCCGCGAGCGCATGGGCCACATCTCGCTCGTCGTGCCGGTGGTGCACATCTGGTACTTCCGTTCGCTCCCCTCGAAGATCGGCTACCTGCTGGGTATACCGTCGAAGAAACTCGAGGCGATCATCTACTACGAGCGTTACGTGGTCATCAACGCCGGCGCCGCGTCGGCCCAGGGCATCGAGCGGCTCAACACCCTCTCGGAGAAGGAGTATCTTGACGTGGTGGCCGCCCTTCCGAAGGGCAACCAGTCGCTCGACGACAGCGATCCCGAGAAGTTCGTCGCCCAGATGGGCGCCGAGGCGATCTACACCCTGCTCAAGGACGTGGACCTCGACTCGATGTCCTACCGCCTGCGCCACGCCGCCTCGACCGAGACGTCGCAGCAGCGCAAGTCGGAGGCGCTCAAGTGTCTGAACGTCATCGAGTCGTTCCGCGCCTCGAAGGGCAAGAACAAGCCCGAGTGGATGGTGCTGAGCGTCATCCCGGTGATCCCGCCCGAGCTGCGCCCGCTGGTGCCGCTCGACGGCGGCCGCTTCGCTACGTCGGACCTGAACGACCTCTACCGCCGCGTCATCATCCGCAACAACCGCCTGAAGCGCCTGATCGAGATCAAGGCTCCCGAGGTGATTCTGCGCAACGAGAAGCGCATGCTGCAGGAGGCCGTCGATTCGCTCTTCGACAACTCGCGCAAGTCGAACGCCGTGAAGAACGAGTCGAACCGCCCGCTCAAGTCGCTCTCCGACTCGCTCAAGGGCAAGCAGGGCCGCTTCCGCCAGAACCTGCTGGGTAAGCGCGTCGACTACTCGGCCCGTTCGGTCATCGTCGTCGGCCCCGAGCTGAAGATGCACGAGATGGGTATCCCGAAGGATATGGCCGCCGAGCTCTACAAGCCGTTCGTCATCCGCAAGCTCATCGAGCGCGGCATCGTCAAGACGGTCAAGTCGGCCAAGAAGATCATCGACCGCAAGGATCCCGTCATCTGGGGCATCCTGGAGAACGTCATCAAGGGCCACCCCGTGCTGATGAACCGTGCTCCGACGCTGCACCGTCTGGGTATCCAGGCCTTCCAGCCCAAGCTCATCGAGGGCAAGGCCATGCAGCTCCACCCGCTGGCATGTACGGCCTTCAACGCCGACTTCGACGGCGACCAGATGGCCGTGCACCTGCCCCTGGGCAATGCCGCCATTCTGGAGGCGCAGCTGCTCATGCTCGGCTCGCACAACGTGCTCAACCCCGCCAACGGCGCCCCGATCACCGTCCCTTCGCAGGACATGGTCCTGGGCCTCTACTACATCACCAAGCCCCGCAAGGGCGTGAAGGGCGAGGGCCACGTATTCTACGGCGCCGAGGAGGCGATCATCGCCTACAACGAGAAGCGCGCCGACCTGCACGCCATCGTCAAGTGCATGGTCGACGACCTGGACGAGGAGGGCAACCCCGTGCGCGTGCTGACGGAGACCACCATCGGCCGCATCCTCTTCAACCAGGTGGTGCCCAAGGAGGTGGGCTTCATCAACGAGGTGCTGACCAAGCGCTCGCTGCGCGACATCATCTCGGTGGTGATGAAGAAGGCCGGTGCCGACAAGGTGGCCGCCTTCCTCGACGACATCAAGAACATGGGCTACCGCATGGCATTCCAGGGCGGTCTGTCGTTCAACCTCGACGCCGTGATCATCCCCGACGAGAAGGAGAAGCTGGTGCAGGAGGGCTACGAGCGCTCGGACGCCATCATGGAGGACTACAACATGGGTCTTATCACCAACAACGAGCGTTACAACCAGATCATCGACGTCTGGACCAACATCAACTCGAAGCTCACGAAGGTGGTGATCGACACCCTGATCAAGGACGACGACGGCTTCAACCCCGTATACATGATGCTCGACTCGGGTGCCCGAGGTTCGAAGGAGCAGATCCGTCAGCTCTCGGGTATGCGCGGTCTTATGGCCAAGCCCCAGAAGTCGGGTGTCGAGGGCGGTCAGCAGGTCATCGAGAACCCCATTCTCTCGAACTTCAAGGAGGGTCTGTCGGTGCTCGAGTACTTCATCTCGACCCACGGTGCCCGTAAGGGTCTCGCCGATACCGCACTGAAGACGGCCGACGCCGGTTACCTGACGCGTCGTCTGGTCGACGTGGCGCAGGACGTCATCATCAACGAGAAGGATTGCGGCACGCTGCGCGGTCTGACGGCCACGGCCATCAAGCGCAACGACGACGTGGTGCAGACGCTCTACGACCGCATCCTGGGCCGCGTGGCGCTCCACGACGTGGTGCATCCGCTCACGGGCGAGGTGCTCTGCCCGGCCGGCGAGGAGATCACCGAGGCGATCGCCGAGGCGATCGAGAAGTCGCCGCTGGAGTCGGTGGAGATCCGCTCGGTGCTCACGTGCGAGGCCCGTCGCGGCGTCTGCGCCAAGTGCTACGGCCGCAACCTGGCCACGGCGCGCATGGTGCAGAAGGGCGAGGTGGTCGGCGTGATCGCCGCCCAGTCGATCGGCGAGCCGGGTACGCAGCTGACCCTGCGTACGTTCCACGTCGGCGGTGTGGCCGGCGGCACGGCCGTGGAGACCAACGTCGTTTCGAAGTATGAGGGTCGTCTGGAGATCGACGAGTTGCGCACGGTCAAGGGCAAGAACGCCGCCGGCGAGGCGATCGACATCGTCATCTCGCGCCAGTCGGAGTTCCGCATCGTCGATCCGAAGACCGACATCGTGCTCTACACCCATAACCTGCCCTACGGTGCGACCCTCTTCATGGAGGACGGCGCCGAGGTCAAGAAGGGCGACATGATCTGCGAGTGGGATCCCTACAACGCCGTCATCATCTCGGAGTACGAGGGTAAGGCGGTCTACGACAGCGTGATCGAGGGTGTCACCTACCGCGACGAGCGCGACGAGCAGACGGGCCTCTCAGAGAAGGTGGTCATCGAGTCGAAGGACAAGACCAAGAACCCCGTGATCCGCATCCTCAACCGCGAGGGCGACGAGGTCAAGCAGTACAACCTGCCCGTGACGGCCCACATCGTGGTGAAGGACAACGCCCGGATCAAGGCGGGCGACATCCTGATCAAGATTCCGCGCGCCGTCGGCAAGTCGGGCGGCGACATCACCGGCGGTCTGCCGCGCGTCACGGAGCTCTTCGAGGCGCGCAACCCGTCGAACCCGGCCATCGTGTCGGAGATAGACGGCGAGGTATCGTTCGGCAAGATCAAGCGCGGTAACCGCGAGATCGTCATCACCTCGAAGCAGGGCGACGTGAAGCGCTACCTGGTGCCCCTGTCGCGTCAGATCGTGGTGCAGGAGAACGACTACGTGAAGGCCGGCAGCCCGCTCTCGGACGGAGCCATCACCCCGTCGGATATCCTCAACATCCTCGGTCCCACGAAGGTGCAGGAGTACATCGTCAACGAGGTGCAGGAGGTCTACCGCATGCAGGGCGTGAAGATCAACGACAAGCACTTCGAGGTGATCGTGCGCCAGATGATGTCGAAGGTCCGCATCGAGGATCCGGGAGACACCCGTTTCTTCGAGGACCAGGTGGTCGACAAGTGGGAGTTCATGGATGTCAACGACGAGCTCTACGACAAGGTCGTGGTGACCGATGCCGGCGACTCGACGACGCTCCAGCCGGGGCAGATCGTCTCGCTGCGCAAGCTGCGCGACGAGAACTCGGGGCTCAAGCGCCGCGACCAGCAGCCCGTGCAGGTGCGCGACATCGTGCCCGCCACCTCGACGCAGGTGCTGCAGGGTATCACGCGCGCCGCGCTCCAGACCTCGAGCTTCATCTCGGCGGCTTCGTTCCAGGAGACCACCAAGGTGCTCAACGAGGCTGCGATCCAGGCCAAGATCGACCCGCTGGAGAATCTCAAGGAGAACGTCATCTGCGGTCATCTGATCCCCGGCGGTACGGGTCTTCGCGACTACGACACGCTGGTGGTTGGCGCCAAGGCCGACCTGGAGGAGTTGCAGCAGGTGGCCGAGCAGTAGGCTCGGCTCCCGATATAGATGGAAAAACCCCTTCCGCCGTTTCGGGCGGGAGGGGTTTTTCGTTGGCGGGACGTGCGTCGGGGGCTTGCCGTCAGCTACTCGGCGGCGTGTCGTTCGAGCCACTCCGTGCGCCGCAGGTCGGGCAGGTGGGTGACGCGGAAGCCGTCGAAGCGCGCCTCGAACCCGTCGCCGTCGGGGCTGGCTGCCATCATCCCCACCTGCACGGGAATGCGGTCGCGAAAGGGGGCGTTGCGCATCATCGTGTAGGTGTCGTCGTCGAACGAGTAGTAGATCTCCACGGCGTCGAGCCGGCGCACGGCCTTGATCCATACCGTCTCGACGGGTCGGTCGAGGGCGATGACGCTCCAGTCGCTCCTGCCGTCGGTTACGACGCAGCTGAGGTGGTAGCGGCCGTCGACATACTCGATGCCCGCCTTGATCCAGCGCTCGGCGTCGATGCGCAGCATGAGCCCCGCCTGGTCGAAACGGGTGCGGTAATCGCCGTCGATGCGGACCTTCGCCTCGAATTCGCCCCCGTAGGTGGCGTAGCAGAAGGGGCCGTCGTCGACGGTGAATCCGTAGTGGGAGATGCGCCAGTAGTCGCTGTGGGGCGTGGCGTAGATCGTCAGGCGGTCGTCGTCGATCGACCACCGTTCCGGCTCGTTGAACCACTGCATGCGGTCGAGCGTCTGGGCGCCTGCCGCATGGAGTGCACAGCAGGCCAGGAGGGAGAGGATTTTTTTCATGCGATCGGTTTTTGGTGTCGCTTTTTCGGTGGAAAAAGCCGAACTTTGCAGCACAAAGATAGCGCGCCGGCCGTTGGCCGGCAATGGCTGAAAATAATCAATCCGGATCCTATGGAAATCTTGCGCGAACTCAACGCCGAGCTGCTCGGCCAGTCCTTTGCCGGCGGGCGCGAGGAGGAGCGTATCGAGGCGTGCCGTCGCACGGCGGCTGTCTACGCCCTGACCGAAGGGGCCATTGCGGTGTTGAGCGACCTGGAGCGGGATCGCAGCAGAATCTATTACGGTGCGTTGGCCGAGACGCTCGGGATTGCCGCAGGCGGAAGCGTGGGAGAGACGGGCTCGATCTGGGAGGAGGCTATCCTCGACCGCATCCATCCCGACGACCTGCTGGAGAAGCTGCGGTGCGAGTCCCGCTTTTTCAGGATGCTGAAACACCGCCCTGAGGAGCGCCGGCAGAGCTACTGCCTGCTACAGCCGTTGCGCATGCGCGACCGCGCCGGGCGCTACCTGCGTGTGCTCCATCGGATCTTCTACCTGGCGGGAGGTGCCGACGGGTGCACGCGCATCACCCTCTGTCTCTACAATGCGGCGGCGGCCGAGCAGGCGGCGAGCCGCATCGTCCATTTGCCCGACGGACGGATCGTGCCTCTGGAGCGGCGGCCCGACGGCTCTCCCCTTTCGGCCCGCGAGCGGGAGGTGCTGCGGCTGATCGACGCGGGCGATACGAGCAAGGAGATCGCCCGCCGGCTTTCGATCAGCCTCCACACGGTCCACCGCCACCGTCAGAACATCCTGGAGCGGTTGCATGCGGTTAATTCGGTCGAGGCGTGCCGGCTGGCCCGGCAGCTGCGGCTGTTGTAGGCATCTGGGCGGGCGGAGGCTGCGGACGGTCGGATGGTGCGATGCGGGAGGGAGATGCCCGTGCACGCCGGGCGCTGCGGCCGAAGGAGCGGTGAAGAGCCGAAGCGGGGCGGTTCCGATAGGGAGGAACCGCCCCGCTTCGCGGCAGGCGCCGTCGGGAGGTTGTCCCGCCGCATGGGATGCGTCAGCGCTTCTCGACGCGCTTGGCCAGACCTCCCTCGGAGGTCTCGCGGTAGAGGCTCGGCAGGTTGTGGCCCGTCTCGTTCATCACCTCGACCACCTTGTCGTAGGAGACCAGGTGCGAGCCGTCGGAGAGCGTGGCGTAGATGTTGGCGTCGAGCGCGCGGGCCGCGGCGATGGCGTTGCGCTCGATGCAGGGCACCTGTACCAGGCCGCACACGGGGTCGCACGTGAGCCCCAGGTGGTGTTCCAGACCCATCTCGGCGGCATACTCGATCTGCGAGGGGGTGCCGCCGAAGAGCTGGCACGCCGCGGCCGCCGCCATGGCGCACGCCACGCCGACCTCGCCCTGGCAGCCCACCTCGGCGCCCGATATCGACGAGTTGGTCTTGGCGATGTTGCCGAACAGTCCGGCCGTGGCCAGCGCGCGCAGCACGCGGATGCGCAGGAAGTCGCGCGAGGTCGAGAGGTGGTAGAGCACCGCCGGCACCACGCCGCACGAGCCGCACGTGGGCGCCGTGACGACCTGCCCGCCCGAGGCGTTCTCCTCGGCCGTGGCCAGGGCGTAGGCGTAGACCTTGGCGCGCGAGCTCAGCGAGGCGGTGTAGCCTTTCGACTTGACCCAGTAGGTGCTCGCCTTGCGGGCCACCTTCAGGCCGCCGGGCAGCACGCCGTCGTTGTTCAGCCCCCGCTCGATGGTCTCGCACATGGAGCTCCACACCGTGTCGAGGTAGTCCCAGATCTCGGGTCCCTCGCAGTCGCCGACGTACTCCCAGAAGGTCTTGCCCTCGCGGTAGCACCACTCCTTGATCTCGGCGATCGTCGTGAGCGGGTAGATGTCGGGCGTTTTCTCCTGGCGCGTGGTTTCGTTGGCCAGAGCGCCGCCGCCGACGCTGAAGATGGTCCAGCTGTCGACGACCTCGCCGCCGCGCAGCCCCTCGAAGAGCATGCCGTTGGGGTGGAAGGGGAGCACCGTGTCGGCCCGCCAGACGATCTCGGTGGGAGCCAGCGGTCGGAGCACCGCGAGGATGGCCTCGTCGGTGAGGTGCCCCTTGCCCGTGGCGGCGAGCGAGCCGTAGAGCGTGACGCGGTAGGCGTCGACGCCGGGGCAGCGCTCGGCGAATTGTATGGCGGCCTTGCGGGGGCCCATCGTGTGGCTGCTCGACGGGCCGTGGCCGATCTTGAATAACTCTCTGAGCGATTCCATAAATGGTCTTTGTTCCGAAAAATGGGACGCATGCGTCCCATTCAGTTCGATTAAGCGAGTAGCCCCACCGCGACTCGAACGCGAATCTAAGGTTTAGGAAACCTTCGTTCTATCCCTTGAACTATGGAGCCGGTATGATTTGCGGTGCGTTTTCCAGTAAAACGCACCGCAAATATAGAAAATTATTTCGGGTTTCAGAAATTCACCCGCACGCCCAGCGAGAGCACGTGGGCGTGGAGCTTGTAGTTGCGCGCGAAAACAGAGGTGAGCTTGTCGCCCGTGTAGAGCGGATAGGAGCCCGTGCGCTCGGGGTCGGCCGACGTTACGTAGCAGTACGAAAGGTCGAGCGCCGCATGGCGCGAGAAAGCTACCGAGGCGCCGAACGTATAGGCGATCTTGGTCATCGAGGGGGTCTCGGGATTGAGGTAGTTGCTGTCGACGGGGCTCTGGTCGTAGTAGATACCCATGCGGGCCGTGAGCCAGCGAAGGGCGTTGTACTCCACGCCGAAGCGGGCCGAGAGGGTGTTCGAGTAGTTCTTTACGGAGTAGATGTCGTCGATGGCGAGCTCCTTCTCGTTGAACGACACGTTGAGATCCTTATAGGCCGACCAGCCGATCCACTGCAGGTCGACGCCCATCGTCCACTTGTCGTTGGGACGGTACGACACGCCCCACGTCACGGTGGTGGGCAGGGGCAGCTCGGTGGCGAAGGTGCCGCGGTCGAGCGCCGGGATGACGGGCGACTGGCCCAGGGAGGTCATCAGCGAGTTGAGCAGGCCCAGGTACTGCTGCGCCTCGGCGGTGGCGTAGCGGAGCGAGGCGGTGCCGGCGTCGACCTTCATGTTCATGCGCGAACGCCAGTTCATGCCGATCGTCCACTGGTCGGTGACGTCCCACAGCAGGCCGGCGTTGACGCCCACGGCGACGTTCGAGCCGCCCTCGAGCTTGGCCGAGACGATCGCCCGGTCGCGCAGGTTGCCGGCGAAATACTGGGCTCCGGCACCTGCCTGCTGGGCCAGGGCCGCATAGCGCGCCGCCTCCTCGGCCGAAAGGGCGGGGTCGGAAGCCATGGCGCCCAGCGTGTTGGAGGCCAGGGTGAAGCCGCCGGCGAGCGTCGTATTGCCCGCACCCACGGGGAGCAGCGAACGCGAGAGGTCGAAGTTGCCCCAGGCGATCATCAGACCGGCACCGATCGAGAGGCGGTCGCAGATGCGGTAGGAGAGGGTGGGCTGCACGGTGAAGGCCGCCAGGTTGATCTTCTGCACGAGGTGTGCGCCCGACCAGTTGTCGCCCCAGTTGACCGACGAGCCGTCGGGGGTGTAGAAGCCCACGCCCACGGCCAGGCGCTCGGTGGGCTTGTAGTTGAAGTAGACGTGCAGCGGGGTCGACATCTTGTTGTCCGACTTCTCGCGCAGCGAGGAGGTGTAGTCGTTCTCCATCGAGGGGAGTTCCGTGGCGGTGACGTAGGAGAGCACGCCCGTGGCCCCGAGCGAGATGTCGAACTTCGACTGCTGGTGCGCGGCGGCCGCCGGGTTGAAGTAGAGCGACTCCGAGCCGAGCTTCATTGCCACGCCCACGTTGGCCATACCGGTCTGGCGGGCCGAAAAGTTGTTCACCTGGTAGCCTTCGGCCGCTGCGGTGAGCACCGAGGCCGCCGAGGCCAGGAGGAGCATGAGTTTCTTCATTGCTGTCTGTTTTGGTTAGGGGCGCGCCCCTCGTGGGCGCACCGAAATCGGCCGCAAAGGTAGAAAAACCCCTCCCGCCGGCCAAATAATTTGGTCGTTATTTCGCCAAAATTGGAATATGCGGTAGAGGTTTGGCCGATATGGCAACTGCTTCCGACCTGGCACGCTAACGGCTGTTGTAGGCTTCGAGCGCCTTGGCCAGTATGACGAGCGCCCGCTCGAGGTCCTCCTTCTTCAGCACGTAGGCGATGCGGACCTCCTGCCGGCCGTGCGCGGGGTCGGAGTAGAAGCCCGAGGCGGGGGCCAGCATCACCGTCTCGCCCTCGTAGCTGAACTCCGAGAGGCACCAGGCGCAGAAGCGGTCGCTGTCGTCGACGGGCAGGCGCGCCACCGTGTAGAAGGCGCCCATGGGGATGGGCGAGTAGACGCCCGGAATGCGGTTTAGGCCGTCGATCAGGCATTTGCGGCGCTCGATATACTCCTCGTAGATCTCCGTGCTGTATGCGCGCGGGGCGTCGATCGAGGCTTCGGCGACGATCTGCCCGATGAGCGGCGGCGAGAGGCGCGCCTGGCAGAACTTCATCACCGCGTCGCGCAGCTTGCGGTTCTTGGTGATGAGCGCCCCGATGCGGATGCCGCACTCGGAGTAGCGCTTCGACACCGAGTCGATCAGCACCACGTTCTGCTCGATGCCTTCCAGGTGGCAGGCCGAGATGTAGGGCGAGCCCGTGTAGATGAACTCGCGGTACACCTCGTCGGAGAAGAGGAAGAGGTCGTGCCGCTGCACCAGGTCGCGGATGCGGTTCATCTCGCGGCGCGTGTAGAGGTAGCCCGTGGGGTTGTTGGGGTTGCAGATCAGGATGCCCCGCGTGCGGGGGTTGATGAGCTTCTCGAACTCGGCGATGTCGGGCAGCGCGAAGCCCTGCTCGATCGACGAGACGACGGGGCGGATGGTGGCGCCGGCCGAGATGGCGAAGGCCATGTAGTTGGCGTAGGCCGGTTCGGGCACGATGATCTCGTCGCCGGGGTTCAGACACGACATGAAGGCGAAGAGCACCGCCTCGGAGCCGCCCGTGGTGACGATGATGTCGTCGGCCGAGAGGCGGATCTGGTACTGGGCGTAGTACTCCACGAGCTTCTCGCGCAGCGAGCGGTAGCCGTCGCTGGGGCTGTATTCGAGGATGCGGCGGTCGATGCGCCGCAGGGCGTCGAGCCCCACCTGGGGCGTCGGCAGGTCGGGCTGGCCGATGTTCAGGTGGTAGATCTTCGTGCCGCGGGCACGGGCCTCTTCGGCCAGGGGCACGAGCTTGCGGATCGGGGAGGCCGGCATGATCGATGCGCGTTGCGATATTTCGGGCATGGTGCGGAGTGTTCGTTCGTTATCGTGAGTTGCGACAAAGGTAGTGTTTTTCCCGAAATATGGGGCCAGGATTTGGCGGTATGAAAAAAGGGTGCTACTTTTGCGCTACGGAAAGATGGCGGAGTGGTCGATCGCGGCGGTCTTGAAAACCGTTGAACTGCAAGGTTCCGGGGGTTCGAATCCCTCTCTTTCCGCCAAAGTACGACGAATAAAACAGCAAAACCCTGCAAATTAAATATTTGCGGGGTTTTGTGCGTTTGGGTCATAAGCGAAAACAGCATGATGGAGCAGGTGGGCGGTGGCCTATTCGGTGTACCTGTCGGGTACCGAAAAAAGTACACCGAATAAGCATCTAATGCGCTATATTGCATCGTATTGCATCTTGACATCCGACACTTGGGAATTTAAATTTGCAACCCTAAAACAAGTGTCTATGGAAAGGACCTCTTTCAGTTTGCTGTTTTACATCCGCAGAACAAAACTCAACAAGGCGGGCGAAGCTCCGATCTTCATGCGTATTACCGTCAACGGCCAGCGGGCCGATGCCTCGGCAAGACGATTCATCGAACCTCGATTGTGGAACACCGCCAAAGGCAAGGCGGTCGAGAACGGCCGCGGATGCAAAGAACTGAATTTCTACCTCGATGCCGTTTCCGCAAATGTTTTACGTATTCAACGGGATATGGAATTGGAAGGAACGGAATTATCAGCGCATGCCGTTCTTGATCGTTATCTGGGCAAAGATCGTCCGGAGCGGCATACGCTGATCGGGCTATTTATCGAGCACAACGAAAAACAAAAGAAGCTGGCAGGTATTGATGTGGCCCCTGCCACCGCAGTACGCTATGAAACTTGCCGGAAATTGGTCGGGCAGTTTTTATGGCAGGCGTATCGTCGGAAAGATATGTATTTGGATGAAATGTCCCGGCAGTTTGTGGAGGACTATGAGTATTTTCTTAAAACCGAGCGTTGCTGCAGTCATAATACCGCCATTCAATATTTGAAGAATCTGAAGAAGATAACGCGGATTGCGCAGATGAAAGGCTGGTTGTCACGAGACCCGTTTGCGGAGATTCGTTTTCATAAAGAGCAGATCGAACGGGACTTTCTTGAAAGGCATGAGCTGAAAAAACTTCTCGATAAAACGATCGACATTCCCCGCTTGGCACAGATTAGGGACATCTTCGCATTCTGTTGTCTGACGGGGCTGGCATTTTCGGATGTAAAACAGCTGCGGACAGAGCATATTGCGACGGATATTAACGGGATGCAATGGATTCGCAAAACACGTCAAAAAACCGGAAATATGTGCAATATCCCTTTGTTGGATGCCGCACAGGAAATATTGGCTCGCTATCATAATAATCCTTATTGTCAGGCGCACGACGTGCTGCTGCCCGTTTGTAGCAACCAAAAGATGAACAGTTACCTCAAGGAACTGGCCGACATCTGCGGAATCAAAAAACATCTCTCGACTCACACTGCCCGCCACACTTTTGCAACGCTGACCCTTGCCAGCGGTGCGACTATCGAAAATGTCGCTAAAATGCTCGGGCACTCCGATACGAAGATGACCCGCCATTATGCCCGCATTCTCGATTCGTCCATTATGCGGGATATGCAGACCCTTGCCAAGAATATGGCATTGTAAAGCCCCCTTGTGCGCCCTATGGGATTTCGGGAGGATCCCTCCGGGCGCACAGGGGCGCAGGCCTTGCGGACATCTGTTCTCTTTCATTGGCCGCTCCTGCTGACGGATACGACAACGGCATTGTCTCCCACCATTCGGCCGCTCCGCGCCCGCGCCTTTTTGAAAAAAGGCATAGCTTATTAGGGAATTTTCTACCCGCATGTCTTCGACACGCTGAAAATTCCCCAATAAGGCAAAGGTGCTTCGCCCCTCTGCACTCCCCCAAACCAATAACCACCTAAAACCACATGACTATGGGCTATGTCGTATTCCATATGCAGAAGACCCGCGGAACCGACAGCGGAACATCCGCCCACATCGAACGCAAGGTCAAACCATCGAACGCCGACGAGGAACGCACGCACCTGAACCGTCGGCTCATCGAATATCCCGACGGTATCCATACCCGCACGCAGGCGATCCAACATCGGTTGGAAACCGCAGGACTTACCCGTAAGGTCGGCAAGAACCAAGTGCGGGCAATCCGCATCATGCTTTCGGGCAGCCCCGACGATATGCAGCGCATCGTGCGTGAAGGTCGTTTGGACGAGTGGTGCGCCGACAATATGGAATACCTTGCCGAGACGTTCGGCAGGGAAAACATCGTTTCTGCCGACCTGCATCTGGACGAAACATCGCCGCATATCCACGCGACGCTCGTACCCATCGTAACGACCGAACGGAAGCGCAAGAAACAAGAGGCGCGGGCGGCCAAACGCTATCGCACCAAATCGGCATCCCACCCTCGGTTGTGCGCCGACGAGGTCATGTCGCGCGTTAAACTGAAAGGGTATCAAGACACCTACGCCGCAGCAATGGCTAAATACGGACTGAAACGGGGCATCGAGGGTTCCGAAGCTCGGCATGTCGGCACACAGCAGTTTTACCGAGAAATGTTCGTCCGTAACAATGAAATCGCCGAACAGGTCGTACATCTGAAAGAACAGCGACAAACGCTGACGGTCGATATTGCCGCTTTGCAGGCACAGCAGGAGGCCGCATGGGCAGAACTGATGCAGACCCGGCGCGAGATCAAGACCGACAAATTGAAAAGCATGGCGGTGGACGCCACGACGAAAGCCGTCGAACGAATCGGGACATTATTTCATGACCCGAAGCCCGCGAGGTATGAAAAGCAGATCGCCGACTTGCAGGGGATAATCGACGACAGGGACAAACGCATTGGACAACTGAGACAAGAGATCGAGACCATGAAGGCAGGGCACAGGAAAGAGGTAGCCGAGCTGAAGCAGGGAGCGCACGAGGTGCTGAGAGCATTCGCCCGTGTAGGTGACTTGTTCCCCTATGTAAAAGGGCTGTTGAAATGGGAGAATTATTGCAAGACCATAGGATTGAACAAGGAGCAAACGAGAATGTTATTCACGATGCAACCATTCCGATATACAGGTGATTTGTGTTCGGTAAGGTATGGCCTTACGTTCAAAGCGGATGATGTCGTTCTGCAATTCCGGCCCGACAAGGAGGGCCCCGGAGGTTTTCGGTTCACCATAAACGGAAAAGAGGACGACGCGTGGTTCCAGCAGCAACGAAAAGAGATGTACGAACGAATGGGGATTGATGTTGAGGGGACGGAGCATGGGCGGAGAATGAAATTATGAAAAACACTCTTGGAATGTGTCAAAAGCTGTCTGAATGGATAATTACTTTTGCGGGACGAATAAAAATATTTATCAAGATTATAATATTAATGAATTGCACAAGAAATAAATATGTCATAAATTTGCTGATATTATGGGAAAATATTCTCTTATAGATTTGTTTGCAGGATGCGGGGGACTTAGCTTAGGGATGGAACAAGCTGGTTTTGAACCTGTTTTTGTCAATGAAATCAATGCAACATTTTGCGAGACATATATTAATAATCATCGGCTAAGTCGAGACAGGTATTATATCGGAGACATTAACCAGCTCAATGCAGAAATTGAAAAGTATCTGCCATTATTTAAAGACGTCGATATTGTTTGCGGAGGGCCTCCTTGTCAAGGGTTCTCAATGGCTAATCGGCAGCGTATTATTGATGATCCGAGAAATACATTGTACAAAGCGTACCTGCAGTTCCTACAATATGTAAAGCCGAAGTTTTTCCTAATGGAAAATGTTCGGGGAATGGCACAGAAGATAGATGAAATAATTGATGATCTGCATGTGTATCTCGGAAAGGAATATACGTTTGCATATTCTTTGCTGAATGCAAAAGATTTCGGTGTTCCGCAAAACAGAATACGGTTCATTATTATCGGAAACAGAATCGGGGTGGATGTCAAGCAGATTTTTAATGATATAAAATCAGACACCATGCCGGTTTTCACTTTGGGAGATGCAATATGTGATCTGCCGAAGTTAAAGCCCAACAGAATAAAGAATAATAATTCCATAGAAAACGAAGATTGCGGTTTCGAGAGAACAGAATACGAATATCTGCGTACCGATTTTTATAATTTCATCAATAATGGCCGTAAGATATCTGTTTTATATAATCATAAGAACAGATACAATAACGATCGTGATATTAAGATATTCGGAACCTTACCTCAGGGCGCAAACTCTTTACACCCTTCTATTGCGGATATAATGCCTTATAAAAACCGAAACCATATATTTAAGGATAAATATTTCAAGCTGAACGAAAATGAGATATGTAAGACGATTACATCTCACATGAAATTTGATTGTAATATGTATATTCACCCTCGGGAAGCCCGCGGTCTTACTCCAAGGGAGGCTGCACGAATTCAGACCTTTCCAGATGATTACGTATTCACCGGTCCTCAGAATAGCTGGTACGCACAGATAGGCAATGCCGTTCCGGTAAAGCTCGCTGCCGTGATAGGGAAACATATTATAAAACACTTGAAATGAAACATCTGGAATTATTTGCAGGAATAGGTGGGTTCAGACACGCGTTAAATCTGTTAGGAAAAGATTGCGGATTCCCGGTAGAGTGCGTCGGCTTTTCGGAAATAGATACATATGCCAGTAAAACATATCAGGCAAATTACGATACGGCCGGAGAGATTGTAATGGGCGATATAGTTCAGTTTACATCTGATGAAACCAATATCAGAGCACTTCCGGATTTTGATATACTGACTGGCGGATTCCCATGCCAGTCTTTCAGTATGATGGGGAAGCAATATGGATTCAAGGATGTCCGGGGGAATGTATTTTTTCAGATAATGGATATCTTAAGAGTTAAACATCCCCGGTTCATTCTGCTGGAAAATGTCAAGAATCTCAAATTACATGACCGAGGAAATACATTTAAGGTTATTCTGGCATCTATCAAGGAAGCTGGTTATCCTTATATATATTGCGACGTATTTAATACTAATAATTTCGGACTGGCTCAGACACGTAATCGGGTTTATATATTTGCATCGTCCGTAGAATTACCGGACAATTTTCGATTCGACGAAAGGTCAATAAAAGCATCTTTTGATAAGATGTCGGGGGAAACATCCTTGATGATGCAGGAATCCGTTCTGGATATACTTGAAAAACAGGTTGATTCCAAATATTATCTTTCGGATACGTTGAAGCCGACTATATTAGCAGACGGTTCGAAGAATTTCAGATCGAGATCGGAAATCAACAAACTCATAGCAAGGCCCTTAACAGCTACAATGGTAAAGATGCACAGGGCTTGCCAGGATAACTATTTCAGTGAGGAATTCATCAATAGCCCGGATCCTGTCCGGTATCTCGATCAGACATTCAGCAAAGAAGAACTTGCAAGGCACCACATACGTAAACTTACGCCGAGTGAGGCTTTTGCATTACAAGGTTTCCCCCGGGATTTTATACATAAAGCCCAACAAGCGGGAGTAAGCAATCATCAGTTGTATAAACAAGCTGGTAATGCCGTCAGCGTAAATACCGTATATGCCATTCTTCATTATCTGTTCATAACTCAAAATTTACAACAATATGTTCTTTAGGGCTCATGGCGAAGGTCGTATCGGATATAAGCAATTGACGGATGCAGATCTGGGACGAGGGGCAACGACCCATCAGACTCATATCGGATTATTTGATGATATTCTTACTTTTCTGTATGATCAGAGAGTCGAAGAAGAAGCCATGCTGATATTCAATAATAACAGTGATATGGTTGATTGTTTCTTCGATCGTATTGAAAATCCGGACGGGTCTTTCCGTAGTCCGAAAATAAGAAAAGGCAATGCCGTTTCTGTAGTAACGGTTATACGCGATTGGGCAATAAGTGAACCTATGGACTATAGGTGGTATCTGATGTGGTTCGGTCTGGAAAGTGGTATGGTCGTATTTTACTTGTTCAATGACCACATGCCGGATTTTGAAGCCGTTTCCCGTATTGTTGATTTATCTCAAGCTCGGGTAAAAGGCCGGATAACATCCGGTGATTCCAGATTTGGTAAATTGATGAACTATCTGGAAAATATTGTTAATAGGAGTAGTGCAGAGATTCTGGAGCAGCTTGAAGTTGCGTCTCAGACCGGAGCTTCCCGGACATTCAAGCCTTTTGACATTGAAAAGGCAGGTGAATTGTTTAGGAATACCGGAAGAAAAGGTGAAGAGTTGGTTGCCGATTATCTTGAGCGGCTGAAGTTTCAGAAGCGAATTGAGGCTTTTAATTGGATGAACAGGAGCCAGGAGTCCGGTCTGCCATATGATTTTACAATTCAATATCCTAATCAAAATATAGTATATGTTGATGCAAAATCAACATTATATCGTTTTGAACAGCCGATGGTATTCAGTGGCTCGGAGTTGCAGTTTATCTGTCAGACCCCGTATTATCATATATTCAGGGTGTATGATCTTGCCGAATCGGAGTGCCATTTGAAAGTGTGTGAGAACAGCAACGGATATGTGCCATGTCTTTGTGATTGTATAAATATATTCAAATCAGAGATTCAACGATATAAGGCAGACCTTCACGGTATCAAAATACAGATTCCGCCGACCCTTGAAGACCTGAGATTTTCACAGCAGATTACCTTGTAATTAAAAACAGGAAGGTGCAGATATTTATTTTGTGCCTTTTTTGATTTGCATTTCGAGGTTTTCCAATGTACTTCTGATATAATTCTTATGCAATGAGCATTCCCAGATAACAATAACACACCAATCCATATTTTCGAGTAGATTATATTGTTGTTGATCCCGAAGCTGGTTGGTTTTTATCTTATTCAACCACCATTCCGTATTTGTTTTCGGAAGAACAAATTTCCGACATCCGTTATGTCCGTGCCAGAAACATCCGTTTATGAATATGACTGTCTTGTATTTTTTTAATACAATGTCCGGAGTACCAGGTAGTTTTTTGACGTTGATACGGTATCTGAATCCTCTTGAAAAAAGATAGCTGCGAACGATAATTTCCGGTTTGGTATTTTTCCCTCTGATCATAGACATATTATAATGCCTTGTTTCTTTAGAATGAACATCCATCTTAATATATTTTTCTGATTAATACTATTTCGATTGCTATTTTGTTTCAAATATTATGATTCGGGTATGACTACAAAGATAACCATATCCAAAGATACTGAAAATTCTTTGGAGGAGCTATACTATCAGATCTTTAACAATCATCCTATTGGCCGGATGGATTCATTATGGGAGAAAACAGGTGATAATTATAAACAGTTTTCTCTGTATGACGAATCCGGATATGAAACTTGTCTATCATCAAGTATTGTAGTAAAATAAGATTAATTATGCCGAGCTGGAGTGAAATATTAAAGGATGTTGATCAATATTCCAATGCGGGTCTTGAGCTGGACAAGAAACGTAAGGAATTTTTCAACAATATTTACGCTATTACGGGGCGCAATATTATAGCATATTATTCCGGATGGTTGAGAAGACCGGATGCTCCGCATATTTCTATTGAAGATCAAGATAAGAATGCTTTTATGACAGCAGTCTATAAGCTGGATAAAAGAAGGGGGCTGGATCTCATTCTTCATACTCCAGGTGGTGATATAGCAGCTACTGAAAGTATTGTTGCGTATCTTAAGGGACTTTTCAAAGGAGACATAAGAGCATTTATTCCTCAGATTTCCATGTCTGCCGGAACGATGATGTCGATGGCATGCAAAGAAATTATTATGGGAGAACAATCTTCTTTGGGGCCAATTGACCCGCAGATGGGTGGGATAGCCTGCCAGGCTGTAATAGATGAATTTATGAAGGCTACGGAAGAAATCAAAATCAATCCGGCATCCTTAGGGTTATGGCAAACCATTATTTCCAAATATCATCCCACATTTTTAACAGCATGTGAAAATGCGATTAGCTGGTCTGCTCAGCTTGCAGAGCAATGGCTTAAAGAGGTTAATCCGGACATTGATATTACAAGAGTAAAGGATGTCTTTCTTAATCATCATAATAGTTATTCACACAGCAGGCATATATCTAAACAGGGATGCAAGGATGCCGGATTGAATGTTACCGATCTGGAAGATATGCCGGAATTGCAGGATGCAGTTCTAAGCCTTCATCATTGTTATATGATAACATTTGATAAGTTCCCTATTTCGAAAATTGTCGAAAATCAGATGGGAGGATGTTATGTACAGAATTATTCTGTTAATAATTAAATTTTCGTATCTTTGTATCAACCAAGTGCAACGCAGGATAAACCGATGCAAATCGGCTGTGGACAATTCGGTGTACTTTGATCTGGATCGCTTTATAAATGGCTGATATATATAGTGGTTTGTGGTGTGAGTTCATTTACCTCTCTTTCCGCTTCAAGCGGCCGACGAGCTGAACATCGCCTTGCGAGGCGATGTTTGTTTTTGCAGCGGAGGGAAGAGCGCGAAGTTCGTTCGCAGGCTCTTCCCTCCGTTGCAAAACGGCCGCTTGCGGCAGCTACTCGTCGGCCGTTTGTAAATAAAGGATGGGAAGGATCACGGAGCGGAGCGACGTAATTCCTCGGGAGTGGGTCGGCTCGCAGAGCCGGCAGCCCGCAGCCACCCCGGCGGAGGGCTGCTCTCTTCGTTCGCTTGCCCTCCGCCGGCTGCGAGCTGAAAAAACAGCAAATCCCGGCTTTTAGCCGGGCGGGACGCAGCTTCCGGTGGCGAAGGCCCGAGGCGAATGCAAAATGACGGCGCCTCTGTTTTCAGTCCGCAGCCAGCGCCCGGCTAAGAGCCGGGTTTTTCTTGTGACGTGTCATCCTGAGCGAAGCGAAGGATCTGAAATATACCTCCGTCCGCAGCCAGCGGAGGGGCTCGAAAGGCGTAGCCGACAGAGCAGCCCTCCGCCGGGGGTGGCTGCGGGCTGCGCGGCCGAGGGCTGCAATCTGAATTTAGATAGGCTGCGGCCCGGCCAAGCAAATTTATTTGCTCGGCTACTCGCCTTGCACTCTTTGCGGCAGACAAGCTGCCGCTTAGATAGGCTGCGGCTCGGCAAAACACAAACTCCGTTTGTTTTTGCTCTCGCCTTGCACTATCTTTGCCCTTGCGGCAGAAAAACTTCGAAGATGAAAAAATTCCGCTGGATCCTTCTGTTGATCCTCCTGGTCGCTGCTGCGGCCTTCCTCTATTTCCGATTCTGGTTCGTCTTCGGCGAAGGCGTCAAGACCGGAGAGCTCAACTATGTCGTATACAAAGGGTTGGTGTTCAAGACCTACGAGGGCAAGCTCATCCAGTCGGGCATCCGCTCGCGTACGGCCGGCTCGATCCAGTCCTACGAGTTCGAGTTCTCGGTCGTCGACGAGGCGCTGGCCCGCGAGCTGATGTTGCAGGGCGGCCGCACGGTCGAACTCCACTACCGCGAATATTTCGGGGCGCTGCCCTGGCGCGGCTTCACCAAGTTCGTGGTCGACAGCATCGTCTCGGCCCGCCCGGCCTCGACGGCTCCCGACCTGGGCTCGCTGCGCGCGCCCTCCGGCGAGTAGCCCGACCCTCCTTTTACTCCAATATCTTCTCGAAGGCGATCCTCTCGCCGCTGCGGTAGCGCACTATCCCGCAGCGGGCGAAGCCGTGCCGTGCGATCAGGCGCAGCATATAGCCGTTGTCGCGGTGGGTGTCGACGCGGAAGCTGCCTGCGCCGCGCTCGCGTGCCAGCTGCTCGGTGCGGCGCACGAACGCTCCCGCGAGCCCCTGCCGCTTGTGGCCGTCGGCCACGGCCAGGCGGTGCAACACCGCGTAGGGTCCCCCGGTGAGCCACCGCCCCTCGATCGCCTCGTAGGCCGGCTCGCCGTCGAAGAGGATGGCTCCGTAGGCTGTGGCCTCCGCCTCGCCTGCGCGGCAGAGCACGTAGCCGGCGCCGGTCGCGATGTCGCGCTCGATGTCCGACGGGGCGGGGTAGCCGTCCTGCCACTGGTCGCTGCCCAGGGCGCGCATCTGGGCCTGGGCCTGGCGGATGATCTGCACGATGCGCGGAAGGTCGGCCGTGCGGGCCGGTCTGAAGAGGAGCTGCTCCATCGGGGCGGGGTGTTTTGCCGCAAAGGTAGCGATTTTCGCGCTTGCGGATTGCTTTTCCGGCGGAAAAGCGCTACCTTGCACCTATGATCGAAACCGAACTCTGCGCCTACTCCGTAGACGCCTGCCTGGTGGCCGCCCGCTGCGGCGTCACCCGGGCCGAACTCTGCGCCTCGCCCTGGGAGGGGGGCACCACCCCCTCGGCCGGCGCCATCCGCGCGGCCCGCCGCATCGCGGGGCTGCGGCTGAGCGTCATGATCCGTCCCCGCGGCGGCGACTTCCTCTACTCCGACGCTGAGTTCCGGCAGATGGTCGAGGAGGTGCGCTTCGCCCGCGACGAGGGTGCCGACTGCGTGGTCTTCGGCCTGCTCACGGCCGACGGCGAGGTCGACGTCGCGCGCACGGCGCGGCTGGTGGAGGAGGCGCGCGGGATGCAGACCACCTTCCACCGCGCCTTCGACATGGCGCGCGACACGGACCGAGCGCTCGAGGCCGTGGTCCGCGCCGGCTGCACGCGCATCCTCACCTCGGGGGGCTGCAACAAGGCCCCGGAGGGCGCGGCGACGCTCCGCCGTCTGGTCGGCCGCTCGGCCGGGCGCATCGCCCTGATGGCCGGCAGCGGCGTGGCGGCCTCCAACGCCGCCGAGCTGGCCGCGACGGGGGTCGACGCCCTCCACTTCAGCGCCCGCGGGTGGACGGAGAGCGCCATGCTGTGGCGCAATCCGCGGGTCTCGATGGGGGGCCTCGACGGGGTGCCCGAGTATGCCGCGCCCTGCGCCGACGAGGAGCAGGTGCGCGCGATCCTTCGCCAACTCGAAAACAACGGATACAGATGAAACGGATCTTCCTTCTGCTCTTCGCCGCGGCGCTCGCCGCCTGCGGCCGCTACGGCGCGGGCGTGCCCGCCGTCTACGAACCCCTGCTCGACGCTGCGCTGGCCGAGTGCCCGCGTGCCGACAGCCTGCGTGCGCTGCTGCGCGCGACGCCCCGCGCCGAGCGCGAGGCGATGGCCTACCTCCTGGCCTGGATGCCCGCGGGCGACCGCGATACCATGCGCCTCGACCTGCTGCGCGAGAACGTGGAGTATGCCTGCCGCGCGCGCCGCGAGTTCGCATGGGCGGCCCGGCTGCCCGACTCGGTCTTCCTGAACGAGGTGCTGCCCTACGCCGTGGTCGACGAGGTGCGCGACAGCTGGCGCCCCGACTTCTACGGGCGCTTCCGCGAGCGCGTGGCCGGCTGCACCGACCTGCAGTCGGCGGCCGAGGCGGTCAACGCCTGCGTGCGCGAGGTGACGGGCGTCGATTACAATACGGCCCGCGAGAAGACCAACCAGAGCCCCTCGGAGTCGATGCGTCAGGGCATGGCCTCCTGCACGGGCCTCTCGGTGCTGCTCGTCGACGCGCTGCGCTCGGTGGGCATCCCGGCCCGCTTCGCCGGCACGGCGGCCTGGCACGACGACCGCGGCAACCACAGCTGGACCGAGGTGCGCTTCCCCGACGGCGAGTGGCGCTTCACCGAGTTCTACTACGTGGGCTGGGACTGCGCCTGGTTTTTCGCCGACGCGGGCAAGGCCACGCCGGGCGACCGCCTGCACGGCATCTACGCCGTCTCGTTCCGCCCCACGGGCGACTGGTTCCCGATGGTCTGGAGCGAGCGGTCGCGCGCCGTGCACGGCGTCGACGCCACGCCCCGCTACGTCGGTCTCTACGCCGCCCATGCCGCCGAGCTCGCGGCCCGGGGGACGGGCGTCGAGCTGAGCGTCGATATGTTCCGCGACCGGGCCCACGACTCCGGCTCTGCGGACCGCGTGGAGGCCAACGTCGACATCTTCTGCGACGGCGACCAGGTGGGCGGCGGCCGCACGGCCGGGCCGCTCAAGGACATGAACGACCGTCTGTCGCTGCTCGTGGAGAAGAACCGCACCTACACGCTCCGCTACGAGAACGCCCGCGGCGAGGCCGTGCGGATGCAGGTCGAGGTGGGCGACGAGCCCCTCGTGGTGAAGGCCTACATGGAGTAGGGCGGATACCTATTAAAATAGAGCGAGGAGCGCCGGCCGGCGCTCCTCGCTTTGCGTTACTTGAGCTCGAGGCGGAGGATGGGGTAGGGGCGCCCCGTGGCGTCGAGCGGGTCGCGGGCGACGGTGCGGAACCCCATGCGGGCGTAGAAGAGCGCGGCCGCGGTGTTCTGCTCGTTGACCTCCGTGCGGCGGACGCCCCGCGCGACGAGGTGGTCGACCAGACAGCGGCCTGCGCCGCGGCCTCGGTGCGCAGGGTCGACGAAGAGCATTTCGAGCCGGTCGTCGGCCCGGCCGGCGAAGGCGATGAAGCGGTCGCGCGCGTCGCGCTCGGCGTCGGTGGGGGCGTCGAGGCGTCGGGGATCCGGAAGCGTCTTTTCCATAGGGGCGGTCACAATAAGACGGTCGGCTCCTTGCGCCTGCTGAAGTTGCGCGCGAGCACGGCGGCGAAGGGGGTGGCGAAGCTGCGGGCCCGGACGGGGCACCCCTTGACGCAGGCGCAGCAGCGGATGCAGTGCGCGGGGTCGGTGCGCTCCTCCTCGCCGCGGACGATGGCGCCCGTGGGGCAGAGGGCCGCGCAGCGCCCGCAGTGGATGCATCGGGAGTCGGTCGCGGGGAGCAGCCGCACGGGGCGCCGCTTCTGCGCGCGCCGGTAGCGCAGGACGAAGGCTATGAAGCGCAGCAGCGCGAGGAGCGGCGTGCGGGGCGCCCGGAGGCGCGAGGCGTCGACGGGTGCGGGGGCTGTCGACGCGGTGAGTTTGCGGGCGACGGCGGCGCCGAACCGCTCGGCGGCCTCCAGGTCGGCCGCGTCGGGGCGTCCGGCGGCGATCGGCACGGCGTCGGTCGAGTAGGAGTGCTCGCCGACGAAAGCGCCGGCGGCCACGGGGACGAATCCCCGTTCCGAGACGAAGGCTGCGAGCTCGGCGGCGGCCGTGCCGATGTCGCGGTTGCCGTAGACTGCCGCTACGACGGCCGGCGTGCCCTGGCCCCGCACCTCTTTCATCCGCTCGAGCGCCGCCGGGGCGATGTGGCCGCCGTAGACGGGTGCGACGAAGAGCGCCGCGGCAGTCGAGGGGATGCGCCCGGCGGGCAGCGGAGCGTGGGTGGCGTCGTGCGTCGCGGCGGGCAGCCCGAGGCCCCGGGCGATGGCCTCGCCGATGCGGCGGCCGGTGCCCGTGGGCGAGAAGAGGAGGATGCGGCAGGCGTCGGGGGTCATGATCGGTCGGGATGTTTTTCGGTTTCGTAGAGATAACGCCACAGCGGGGCCGCCATAAGCGCCTGACGGATGCGGTCCGTGTGCAGCAGGTCGAGCACCTCGTCGCGCGAGGCGGTGCGGACTTCGATCTGTTCGGTGGCGTCGAGTTGCTGGTCGCCCAGCCGCTCCACACCCTCGGCCACGAAGCAGTAGGTGCGGTTGTTCTGCGTGGCGGGGTTGGGCGCCACGACGGTCAGCTGCCGCCAGCGGCCCCCGCCGTAGCCGGTCTCCTCCCGCAGCTCGCGCTGCGCCGCCGCGAGGGGCGAGGGGTCCGAAGGCTCGATGCATCCGGCGGGGATCTCCCACGCCGTCTCGCCCAGACCGTGGCGGTACTGCGAGACGAGCACGAGGCGCCCCTCGCGCGTCGTGGCGATGACGTTCACCCAGTCGGGGTATTCGAAGACGTAGTACTCGGGCACCGAGCGCCCGTCGGGCATCTCGAGCCGCTCGAGCCTGACGGTGCACCAGGGGCGCCGCACCAGGTAGCGGCTCGAAAGTACTTTCCAGGGTCGGTTTTCGGGGTTTTCCATGCTGTGCGGAGTTGGCGATGGACAAAGGTAGCGAAAAAAAGCGATCTTCGGCCCTCCTTCGGGCGGTTCATGGGGCCGACGGCCGGCGCCCGGTTGAGGGCCTGGGTTTTCTTCGGGCTTTTGCAGCCCGCAGCCGGCGGAGGTGCTCGGAGGCACCGCCGACAGAGCAGCCCTCCGCCCGGGGCGGCTGCGGGCTGCCGGCCTATGGCCGCAATGTTGCGCGACAGTCTGCCGGGGGTGCCTGCAAGATGCGTAGGTCCCGGCTCGCAGCGTCAGCTGCGCAGCCCGTAGCCCCCCCCCCCCGGGCGGAGGGCTGCTCTCTCGCCAATCGGCTCGATCGCTCCCTCCGCTGGCTACGGGCTGTAGGCATGCAAGACACGAAAATCCCGGCTCGTAGAGCCGGCGGGCCACAGCCTCCGGGCTGCGGAGGCCCGCAACTCGCAGCAGCTCGTGCGCCCTCCGCAGGCCGCGACCCGAAAACATACTCTATTTTCAATTTTCCGCTTTCAATTTTCAATTCGCCCTGCGGCTTGCTTCTGCGCCCGACTTTTGCTATATTTGTGAACTCAACGAACCGATAGAAGATCATGATACCTCAAGAAGAACGCGAACGGATCCTGGCGCTGGTGCGCCGCGAAGTGGTGCCCGCCATCGGCTGTACCGAACCCATCGCCGTGGCGTTGTGCACGGCGCGTGCCGCCGAGCTGCTCGGCCGCGAACCCGAGCGCATCGACGTGCGCCTGAGCGCCAACATCCTCAAGAACGCCATGGGCGTGGGCATCCCCGGCACGGGGATGATCGGCCTGCCGATCGCCATCGCCCTCGGCGCGCTGGTCGGCCGCTCGGAGTACGAGCTGGAGGTGCTGCGCGACGTAACGGAGGAGGCCGTCGCGCGGGGCCGCGCGATGATCGACCGCCGCTGCATCTCCATCGCCCTGAAGGAGGGCATCGAGGAGAAGCTCTACATCGAGGTGCGCGCCGCCGCCGGCGGGCACGAGGCCACGGCCGTCATCGCCGGGGGCCACACGCGCTTCGTCTACCTGGCCCTCGACGGGGCGGCGGAGCTCGACCGGCGCGAACCCGCGGCGGGCGAGGCGGACGAGGAGCCGGTGCCGCTCACGCTGCGCCGCGTGTGGGAGTTCGCCACGACGGCGCCGCTCGACGAGCTGCGCTTCATCCTCGAGACGCGCCGCCTGAACCGCGCCGCCGCCGAGCGGTCGTTCGAGGCCGACTACGGCCACTCGATCGGCCGCACGCTGCGCTGCGAGCGCGAGCGGCGGGTGATGGGCGACAGCATCTTCGCGCGCATCCTCTCCTATACCTCGGCCGCCTGCGACGCCCGCATGGGCGGGGCCCCGGTGCCCGTGATGAGCAATTCGGGCAGCGGCAACCAGGGCATCGCAGCCACGCTGCCCGTGGTGGTCTACGCCGAGGAGACGGGCGCCACGGAGGACGAGACCGTGCGGGCGCTCATGCTGAGCCACCTGGTGGTGATCTACATCAAGCAGACGCTGGGCCGTCTGTCGGCGCTGTGCGGCTGCGTGGTGGCCGCCACGGGGTCGAGCTGCGGCATCGTCAGCCTGATGGGGGGCGGCTACGACGAGGTCGCGGCTGCCGTGAAGAACATGATCGCCAACCTCACGGGCATGATCTGCGACGGTGCCAAGCCCAGCTGCGCGATGAAGCTCACGAGCGGCGTCTCGACGGCCGTGATCTCGGCCATGATGGCCATGGACGGCCACTGCGTGACGCCCGTCGAGGGGATCATCGAGGAGGACGTCGACCGCTGCATCCGCAACCTGACGACGATCGGCCGCGACGGCATGAACGAGACGGACCGTCTGGTGCTCGACATCATGACCCACAAGCAGTGACGCGAGGCGGCCCCGGGGCCGCCTCCGCTCTTTTTAGGTATTTATACCACCGCGCGTGCGGCGGCGAATCCCTACCTTTGCAGCGGATCACGATTCACTGTAAGATGGGCAAGTATTTCGACATGCTGACGCAGGACGTCCGCCTCCGCGAGGGGCTGAACGCCTGCATGAACTGCGGCGTCTGCACGGGCGTCTGCCCCGCGGCCGAGTTCTACGACTACGACCCGCGGCAGATCGTCGACACGGTGCAGACGCGCGACGACGAGGCGATCGAGGCGCTGCTGAAGAGCGACACGATCTGGTACTGCGGCGAGTGCATGTCGTGCCGTCCGCGCTGCCCGCGGGGTAACACCCCGGGCTATGTCATCCAGGCCCTGCGCACGCTCTCGCAGCGGCTGGGCTTCTTCGTCGAGAGCGAGAAGGGGCGCCAGCAGCTGGCCCTCAAGCGCATCATCGGCGACCACATCCTGCGCACGGGCTACTGCATCACCCCGCGTCTGGTCAAGCCCGAGCTCCATCCCGAGCAGGGCCCCGTCTGGCGGTGGATCCACGACCACGACAGCGAGCTCTACGCCCGCTTCTCGCCCGTCTACATGCGGCACGGGGCCGGCGCCCTGCGGCGGCTGGACGGCGACACGCTCGCAGAGATCGAACGCATCTTCGAGGTGAGCGGCGGCCGCGAGATGTTCGACACCATCGAGCGACACTCCGACCGCAAGGCCCGCGAGATGGGCTATGCCGAGGGGGCCGACCAGAGCTACCTGATGGACGTATTCACCCGAAACAGCAACGAACACTATTAGCCCATGGCACGACGCGCAAGCTGGCAGGAGTACCAGAAGCAGATCGCCGACGACCGTTACTACTACGGCCGCAGCTGCATCCGTCAGAACTTCTTTCCCGGGTCCGAGAAGGCCTTCATCGACATCCTGCGCGATGACCTGGGCCGCGACCTGCTCGACGATCCGAAACACTCGTCGTGCACGGGCATCGGATACCACTCGGACATCGTGCCTCTGGAGACGATCATGACCGTCGTGGCGCGCCAGTTCTCGCTGATGAACGAGGCGGGCTACGAGAACTTCGTCACCTCGTGCATCACCTCGTTCGGCGTCTACACCGAGGTGCTGGCCACCTGGGCCGAGTTCCCCGAGACGGAGGAGCGCACGCGCGAATACCTCCTCGAGGCCACCGGGCGCGAGTTCCGCAAGCCGGCGAGCCTGGCCCACACGTCGGATGTCATGTTCCACTTCCGCGACCGTATCGCCGCGCAGGCGCGCTACCGGCTCCGCAACGCCCAGACGGGCGAGCCGCTGCGCGTGGTGGAGCACATCGGCTGCCACTACGCCAAGATCTTCCCCAAGTCGGGCATCGGCGGCTCGGAGTTCCCCTACGTGCTGGCGGGCATGATCGAGTCGTGGGGCGGCCAGTGCGTCGACTACCCCGAGCGGCGCCACTGCTGCGGCTTCGGCTTCCGCAACTATCTGGTGCAGGCCAACCGCGGCTACTCGATCGCCAATTCGCACAAGAAGCTCGAGAGCATGGCCCCCTACAAGCCCGACTTCATCGTGGCCAACTGCCCCGGCTGCGCCATGTTCCTCGACAAGTGGCAGTACGCCATCGCCGAGATGGAGGGCACAACCTACGGCGAGAACGGCCGCGGCATCCCGGTGCTGACCTACGAGGAGATGGCCGGGCTGGTGCTGGGCTACGACCCCTGGGCGCTGGGCATGCAGATGCACCAGGTCGACGTCGAGCCGCTGCTCGACAAGATGGGCATAGACTACGATCCTGCGGCCAAATACCTGGGCGCCAACGGAAAATATATCGGTAAGCCGGCTTCGGCCGTGGTCAACAACTGCGCCGCGGATACCGTTTACGACATCAGAGAGTAGGATGAAAAAGGTAATCGTCATAGGCGGCGGAGCCGCCGGCATGCAGGCCGCGCTGCGGTTGCGTGCCCGGGGCGTGGAGCCCCTCCTGGTCGAGCGCGAGGCGGAGACGGGCGGCAAGCTGCGCGGCTGGCACGTGCTCTTCCCGTCGTTCACGCCGGCCTCGGAGGTGCTCGCCGAGCTGCGGCGCCGCGTGCGCGAGAGCGGCATCGAGGTCCGCACGGGCGTTGAGGCCACTGCCATCTCGCCGCGCGAGGTGACGCTCGCCGACGGCAGCCGCCTCGGGTGCGACGCCGTGGTCGTGGCCTCGGGCTTCACCCTCTTCGATGCCCGCATCAAGGAGGAGTACGGCTACGGCATCTACGACAACGTCGTCACCTCGGCCGATCTGGAGCGCATGTTCGCCTGCGGGCGCGTGGCCAAGGCCGACGGCACGGCGCCGCGCCGCATCGCCTTCCTCCACTGCGTGGGTTCGCGCGACGAGAAGGTGTGCCAGCGCCACTGCTCGCGCGTCTGCTGCATCACGGGCGTCAAGCAGGCCATGGAGCTGCGGCGCATGTTCCCCGCGGCCGACATCTTCAACTTCTACATGGACATGCGCATGTTCGGATCCGGCTACGAGGAGCTCTACCGCGAGGCGCAGCAGCGCTGCAACATCCACTTCGTGCGCGGCCGCATCTCGGAGGCGAGCCCCACCATCGACGGGCGCATCCAGATCAAGGCCGAGGATACGCTCACGGGGCGTCCCCTGCGCATGAGCGTCGACATGCTGGTTCTGCTGGTGGGCATGCGGGCCAACGACGACAACGCCGCGCTGGCCGCCAGCGCCGGCATGGAGCTCACGCCCAGCGGCTTCGTGGCGCCGCGCGATATGTTCCTGGGGCGTGCGCGCACCACCGTCGACGGCATCTTCTGCGCCGGTGCGGCGACGGCGCCCAAGACGCTGGGCGAGGCCCTCGACGAAGCGACGGCCGCGGCCGATGCCGCGGCGGAATACCTCAAGGCATAGGCTATGGCGATCGAGTTCGGATACGGCATCTCCAAACCGCGGACCATCGACGTCGACCGCAACAACCTGCGCAAGAGCGACGAGATCCTGCGCGAGATGCCCGAGCTGCAGGCCTGCATCGGCTGCGGCAGCTGCACGGCCGTCTGCACGGCGGGCAACCTCACCGCGTTCAACTTCCGGCGCGTGCACACGCTCGTGCGCCGCGGCGAGTACCGCGGGGCCTACGAGGAGATGAACAAGTGCATGCTCTGCGGCAAGTGCCGTCTGGTCTGCCCGCGCGGGATCAACACGCGGGGCGTGGTGCTGCTCTTGAAACGTAAACTGGGGGACTTCTGACCATGACTTTCTTCGCACCTTTCTGTCTGCCGTTCATCATCGGCGCGCTGACGATGTTCTCCATCCTCGCGTGGAAGTGGGGGAGCTGGCTCTGGCGCCTCTCGCGCGCCGACAAGCTCGCCGTGCTGCGCGCCGTACCCACGCGCGCGACTTGGGAGGCGCTGCGCGAGGCGGTGTGCGAGGCGCTGCTGCATCGCCGCATCTTCCGCATCAACCCCGTGCTGGGCTACATGCACATGTCGCTGGCCCTGGGCTGGTTCCTGCTCATCGCCGTGGGGTGGGCGGAGACTCTGGCCTACATGGGTCTGCGCTACGTGCCGCTACAGGGGCACGTCTTCTTCAAGTACTTCGCCACGGGGCTGCCCCACAAGCCCGTGTTCGACTTCGTCATGGACCTGCTGCTGCTCTTCGTCCTCTCGGGCGTGGCGCTGGCCTGGTTCAAGCGCCTGCGCTCGCGGGCCCTCGGCCTGCGCCGCACGACGCGGCATGTCGCAGGCGACCGCGTGGCCCTCGCGGCCCTCTGGTTCATCTTCCCGGCGCGTCTTGCGGCCGAGAGCGCGACGTGCGCCCTCTACGGCGGCGGGAGCTTCCTCACGGGCACGCTGGGCGGCTGGATGGCGGCCCACGCGGGGACGATGGCGCTGATGAACTTCGAGACCGTGGCCTGGTGGTTCTACTCGTCGTGCCTCGGGCTCTTCTTCGTGGCGCTGCCCTTCTCGCGCTACATGCACATCTTCACCGAGATTCCGCTCATCTTCCTGCGCCGCTACGGCCTGCGCTCTTCGGAGAAGGAGGGCTCCTACGACCGTTTCCAGGTCGAGGCCTGCTCGCGCTGCGGCATCTGCATCGACCCCTGCCAGCTGCAGCGCGTGCTGCAGATCGACCGCGTGCAGTCGGTCTACTTCCTGCGCGACCGTCGCTACGGCATGCTCGACCGCGAGGTGGCCGACAACTGCCTCATGTGCGGGCGCTGCGCCGAGCGCTGCCCCGTGGGGATCGATCTCAATACGCTGCGCATTAGCTCGCGCGACCGGCTGCGCAACGTCCCCGACGAACGCCGCTACGACTACCTGCGGGGCGTCGACCGCTCGTCGGGCGAGGGCCGCGTGGGCTATTTCGCCGGCTGCATGACCCTGCTGACGCCCCGCACGCTGCAATCCATGGAGCGCATCTTCGAGGCGGCGGGCGAGCGCGTGTGGTGGGCCGACCGCGAGGGAGGCGTCTGCTGCGGCCGCCCGCTCAAGCTGGCCGGCGAGACCGACTCGGCGCATAAGATGATGCGCTACAACACCGATCTGTTCCGCAGCCACGGCATCACCACGCTGGTCACCTCGTGCCCGATCTGTCTGCGCGTCTTTCGCGAGGACTATGACTTGCAAGGGATCGAGGTGCTGCACCACTCGGAGTATATCCTGCGCCTCGTGCGCGCCGGGCGCCTCGCGCTGGGGCGCTCCGCGGAGCGCTTCACCTACCACGACCCCTGCGAGCTGGGCCGCGGGAGCGGCATCTACGAGGCGCCGCGCGAGGTGATCGCGGCGGTGGGCGAGCTGCTGGAGCCCGCCCATACGCGCGCCGACGCGCTCTGCTGCGGCTCGTCGCTGGCCGATACGACGCTCGACGACGGCCAGCAGGTGGCCCTGGCGCGCGACGCGGCCGGGGAGCTCGACGCCACGGGCGCCGAGGTGATCGTCACCTCGTGTCCGCTCTGCAAGAAGGCCCTCGCGCGCGGCACGCGCCGCGCCGTGCGCGATCTGTCGGAGGTGGTGGCCGACAGCATTGCCGATCGGGTGCGAGATCGGGCCGGGGGCCAAGCCTGAGGTTGGGCCTTCCGCTGTGCGCCGACCACGCCGGCGGTCGGGCCGGTGACTGTGCCTCCCGCGGCGCTGCCGGCTGCCCCGGCGGTCGCCCCGCCGGCGCCGCGGCTGCCTGTGAAAAATAATTTTGCCCCTTAACCGGCTGATTCCTATGTCGCTGCCGCTCCCGGTGGGCCGCCGGGCGAAAAAAGATTTGCCGGAACCGAAAATTTGTCTTATCTTTGCAGTGCAAAAGCGATAGATCACAGATCGACGATACATCGCGGGATAGAGCAGTTGGCAGCTCGTCGGGCTCATAACCCGGAGGTCGGAGGTTCGAGTCCTCCTCCCGCTACCTCAGTCGGACAACTTGAAAGAGTTGTCCGGCTTTTTTTTTGTTCCTGCCGGCCGCGGAGGCTCGCTTGCGGTGCGGCGGCGTGCCCCGCGTGTGCAAAAACAGCGCGGGAGCTGTTTTCGGCCCGGGATTTGCAGGTGAGGGGATGAACCTTTAAATTTCCGAGTTATGAAAACGACCAAAACGACCAAGAGCGCCCCGAGCGCACAGCGCGGCACCATGAGTGCCGAGAAATCGAACAAGACCACCACGAAGGCGCAGGTATCGCGCGAGCCCGCGAAGAAGCAGAGCACGACGAAGGCCTCGATGGTCGCTTCGACCCGCAAGAAGTAGAGACGATGGCGCGGGCCGCCGCGGAGGAAGCTTCCGGCGGAAATAGAGCAGCCTGCGATCCGAAGGGATCGCAGGCTGCCCGGTTTTCGGCGGCACGCGGCGCAGTACGCGGCCGGCCGTCTATCGCTGTGCGGCGTAGGCCTCCACGCCGCTGCGCAGGAAGCGCACGAAGGCCTCCACGTCGAGGTCGTAGCCGCGCGGCGCCACGAGCGGCTGCCCGTCGCGGCCCTGCAGCACGTAGTAGGGCTGGGCGTTGACGCCGTAGCTCTTCAGCGCGCGGTAGGAGTTGACCTTACCGAGCGATTTGAGCACCTTGCCCGCCTCGGTGGTGACCCACTCGCTCTCGGGCAGGCGCATCTTGTCGTCGGAGTAGAGGGCGCAGATCACATAGTCGCGGCGCAGGATCTCCAGCACCTCGGGCGCCGACCATACGCGCGACTCCATCTCGCGACAGTTGACGCAGCCGTGGCCCGTGAAGTCGATGAAGAGCGGCTTGCCGATCTTGGCGGCGTAGGCCTCGGCCTCCTCCAGGTCGAAGAACCCTTCGAGCCCGTGGGGCAGGTGCAGCACGTCGCTGTACTTGGGCTTGCGGCCGTCGGCGGTGCGCAGCTGCTGTGCGTCGGCCTCGATGGTGGCGCCCGTCGTCTGCTGCCCCATGACGAAGTCCTGCGTGGAGAGGGGCGGCAGGTAGCCCGAGAGCCCCTTGAGCGGGGCGCCCCACATGCCGGGGATCATGTAGACGACGAACGAGAAGACCGCGATCGCGAGGGCCAGACGGCCCACGCCGATGTAGGGCAGGTCGCTGTCGTGGGCGAAGCGGATCTTGCCCAGCAGGTAGAGCCCCATGAGCGAGAAGACGACGATCCAGATCGCCAGGTAGATCTCGCGGTCGAGCAGCCCCCAGTGGTAGGTCTGGTCGGCGACCGAGAGGAACTTGAAGCCGAGGGCCACCTCGACGAAGCCGATCACCACCTTCACCGAGTTGAGCCATCCGCCGCTCTTGGGCAGTTTCTTGAGCACCGAGGGGAAGAGGGCGAAGAGGGTGAAGGGCAGGGCGAAGGCCACCGAGAAGGCGAGCATCGTGGCGATGGGGGTCCAGAACTCGCCGGCCGTCGACTTGATGAGCACCGAGCCCACGATGGGACCCGTGCACGAGAACGACACGAGCACGAGCGTCAGGGCCAGGAAGAAGATGCCGCCGAGCCCCTTGGTGTCGGCCTTCGCGTCGCTCTTGTTGACCAGCCACGAGGGCATGGTGATCTCGAAGGCCCCGAAGAACGAGGCGGCGAAGAGCATGAAGACCACGAAGAAGAGGAGGTTGGGCAGCCAGTGCGTCGCCAGCCAGTTGAAGATGTCGGCCGTCACGGCGTCGCCGCCCACCACGCGCGTGATGAGGATGATGGCGGCGATCGGCAGCGTGTAGAGGGCCACGATGAACAGGCCGTAGAGCGAGGCGCGCAGGCGGCCCATGGCAGGGCCACCCTCGCCCTTGAGGAAGTAGGAGACCGTCATCGGCACCATCGGGAAGACGCAGGGGGTGAGCATGGCGGCCAGACCCCAGAGGATCGCCTCGATGACCAGGGCCCAGAGCGAGCCGCTGCCCGCGGCGTCCTTCGTGGCCGCGGGGGCGACGGCAGGCTGCTCCGCGGCGGCATTCTGCGCGGCGCCGGCCTGCGGCGTCTCGGCCTCGGCGGCGCCTGCGGCAGGCGCTGCGCCCTCCGAGCCCTCGGGGACGGTGAGCGTGAGGCGGATGTCTTCGGGCGGCATGCAGGTCTGGTCGTCGCAGATCATCCACTCGATGTCGACGGCGACGGTGGCCGTGTCGGCCGTGAGCCGCACGCGTTGGGCGAAGCGTGCCTTGCCCGCGAAGGTGCCGATCTGCATGCCGAAGGTGGTGTCGAAGTGGGTGTCGGGGGTGGTGAGCTGCTCGACCGAGCCCTCCAGCGCGGCGCCCTCGGCCGTGAAGAGGAACGTCGTGGCGTTGGGGCCGCCCTCGTAGGGCCCCATGTCGTACATGTGGTAGCCCGAGGGGATGGCCGCCTCGATGAGGATGCGGTAGTCGTTGCCTTGGAGGTGCTCCGCCGAGCCCGTCCAGGCGACCTGCTGGGCCTGCACGCCGACGGCGGTCAGCAGCGCCGCGAGCGGCAGCAGGAGGATGCGCGACAATCTGTTCATAGTTGTGAAGTGATTTTGTATAAATGCCTTAATTTTGCGCGAATATAGCCTTTTTTCTCGAAAATTCGTTACATTCGCACGATGATTCGTCTTTCGCTCATAATCGCCACCTACAACCGCTCGGCGCAGCTCGCCGTGACGCTCCGCTCGGTCGCCGCACAGCAGGCGCCGCGCGGGGAGTGGGAGTGCGTAGTGGTGGACAACAACTCGACGGACGACACGGCGGCGTGCGTGGCCCGCTTTGCCGCGGAGCACCCCAGTCTGTCGCTGCGCTGCGTCGGCGAGCTGCGGCAGGGGCTCTCCTACGCCCGCAACCGCGGCATCGCCGAGAGCCGCGGCGAGCTGATCGCCGTGATCGACGACGACGAGCGCATCGTGCCGGGCTTCGTGGGTGCTTACCTCGACTTTTTCGACGCCCGCCCCGAGGCGGCCGCGGCGGGCGGCCCGATCGTGGCCGAATACCCGACGGGGCGTCCGCGCTGGATGTCGCGCTGGACCGAGCGGCCGATCGCCAACCCGATGTACTTTGGGTCGGAGGCGCGCCTCTTCCCCGCGGGGCGGATCCCCGGGGGCGGCAACATGGCCTTCCGCCGCTCGACCGTCGGGCTGGTCGGCGACTTCGACCCGGCGCTCGGGCGCTCGGGCCGGAGCCTCATCGGCGGCGAGGAGAGCGACTTTTTCGAGCGGATGCGCCGCCGCGGGCTGGCCGTGTGGTACGTTCCCGGTGCCGTGATGCACCACATCATCCCCGCCGAGAAGCTCACCGACGACTACTTCCGCCGCCTCTGCTACAACGTGGGCGTGAGCCAGCGCCGGCGCAGCGAGGCGGCCGGCCGGTGGGGCGTCGTGCGCGCCCTGGCGGTCGAGGCGCTCAAGTGGGCGGCGACGCTCCTGCTGGTCGCGGCGCTGCGCCCCGTGCAGTGGCGGCGGCTCGTCCTTATGCGGTGGCGGATCACCTGCGGGCTTGCGGCTCCGACAGAGAGATAGCATAAGCGGCTCCCCTCGGGGAGCCGCTTATGCTATGGGTCAGTGCACGATCTTCAGTCCTATTACTCCGATGAGGATCAGCGAGAGGAAGAGCATGCGCAGCGGCGTGGCCGCGTCGTCGAAGCAGAGGATGCCGAGAAGCACCGTGCCTACGGCGCCGATGCCCGTCCACACGACATAGGCCGTGCCGATGGGTATGGTCCGCTGCGCCAGGTAGAGCAGCACGCCGCTCAGGGTCATCGACGCGGCGGCCAGGGCGATGAAGAGCCAGAAATGGCGCGGATGGGTGTCGGCGAGCTTGAAGCCCAGCGGCCACCCGATCTCGAACGCCCCCGCCGCCAGCAGCAACAGCCACGCCATCAGAAGAGGTATTTCTCGGTCTTGACCTTGGTGACGTAGCGGCCGATCTCCTCCCAGGCCTCCTCGCCGAAGGTGGTGCCCACCACTTCGATCACCTTGCCCGCCGTGATGGCGCCGATGGTGCCGCACTGGCGCAGCGTGAGTCCCTCGCAGAGGCCGTAGAGGAAGCCCGCGGCGTAGAAGTCGCCGGCGCCCGTGGTGTCGACGCGCTTGGCCGCGGCCATGATCCCCACGTGCACCACCTCCTCGCCGCGCTTGATCAGGGCGCCGCGCGTGCCGATCTTGACCACCGCCAGCGACGTGAGCTCCGAGATGGCCTGCAGGGCGTTGATCGGCTCCTCCTCGCCGGTAAAGGCCTTCGCCTCCTCCTCGTTGGCGAAGACGATGTCGACCCAGTCGCGGACCAGTTCGCGGAGGAAGCCGACGTTCTCGGCCACGACGTTGAAGCTTGCCAGGTCGATGGCCACCTGCAGACCCCGCTCCTTGGCCATGCGGGCGGCCGTGCGGATCAGCTCGTGGTTCTGCACCAGGTAGCCCTCGACGTAGAGGCAGTCGTAGCCGTCGAAGATCTCGGGGCGCAGCTCCGCGGCCCCGAGCTCGAGCGCTGCGCCCAGGTAGGTGACCATCGTCCGCTCGCCGTCGGCCGAGACGAGCGACACGCACTTGCCCGAGCGCTCCTTGCCGCGGAAGACCACCGGCTCGATGCGCAGGTTCTCGAGCGCCTGCACGAAGAAGTCGCCCGTCTTGTCGGTGCCCACCTTGCCGATGAAGCCCACCGAGGCGCCCAGGCGCGCCATGGCGCGGATGGTGTTGCCCGCCGAGCCGCCCAGCGAGAGCGAGTAGGGGAGCCCCGCGACGCTCTTCGAGATTTCGGTCTGGAGGCGGGTGTCGACCAGGCTCATCGAGCCCTTGGCCAGTTGGTAGCGGGTCAGTACATTGTCGGTGCGGAGGTTGACGAGCATGTCCGTCAGGGCATTGCCTATGCCGATTACGCGTTTCATTCGGGTCGTATCAGATCGAGAGTATTTTTACCAGGTCGAGCATCGAACGGTTGATGCCCTTGTCGTGTTTGACGGCTTTGGCGAAGGGCACGTAGACGATCTTGCCGTTGTCGGTGCCGATCATCACGTTGCGCTGGCCGTCGAGCAGCGCTTCGATGGCCGCCTCGCCCAGCTGCGAGGCGAGGATGCGGTCCTTGGCCGTGGGCGAGCCGCCGCGCTGGATGTGGCCCAGGATGGTGACGCGCGCGTCGTACTCCGGGAACTCCTTCTTCACGCGCTCGGCCAGCCCCGTGGCGCCGCCCGTCGCGGGGTTCTCGGCCACGATGACGATCGCCGAGTTCTTGCTCTTGCGGAAGCCGTGGTTGATGAGCTCGGCCAGCTGGTCGACCTCGGTCTCCATTTCGGGGATGATCGCGGCCTCGGAGCCGGTGGCGATGGCGCTGTTGAGGGCCAGGTAGCCCGCCGTGTGGCCCATCACCTCCACGAAGAAGAGGCGTTCGTGGCTCGACGCCGTGTCGCGCAGCTTGTCGACTGCGTCCATGATCGTGTTGAGCGCCGTGTCGTAGCCTATGGTCGAGTCGGTGCCGCCCAGGTCGTTGTCGATCGTGCCCGGAAGGCCCACGATCGGCACGTTGTACTCCTCGGCGAAGATGCGGGCGCCGGTGAGCGACCCGTCGCCGCCGATGACCACCAGGGCGTCGATGCCCGCGGCCACCATGTTGTCGTAGGCCGCGCGGCGTCCCTCCGGGGTCTGGAACTCCTTGCAGCGCGCCGTCTTGAGGATCGTGCCGCCCTGCTGGATGATGTTGCTCACGCTTCTGGAGCGGAAGTCGACGATCTCGTTGGTCACCAGCCCCTTGTAGCCTCGCATGATGCCCTTGACGGTGAAGCCGTTGTAGATCGCGCTGCGCGTCACGGCGCGGATCGCGGCGTTCATGCCCGGCGCGTCGCCGCCCGAGGTCAGAACTCCGATACATTTTATAGCTGCCATAATTGCCTGTGTTTCGATTTGCGGGTAAAGGTACGCATTTTGGCCGAATAATCCCAATCCGTGCGGCATCGGGGTCTGGGCCGGCCCCCGCGATGCGGCGAGCCCGCGACCTTCAGGTCGCGGGCTCGCTCGTCGTCTTGGCTGTCGTCTACCGTGCGGCGTGGACCGCCAGGCTGTCGACCTCGACGGAGCCGAGCGTGGCGTAGATCTCGGCGTCGACCTCCCTGTCGAGCACGACGCGGGCCGAGGTCGCGTAGATCTCCCGGAGCGTGCCGGCCGTGACGTAGGCCCGGGCCCGGGGGGTGTGCGCCGCGGTGTCGAAGCCCCGGGCGCCGATGCTCAGGTCGCCGCGGCGGTTCGAGACCTCGATGCGGTCGATCAGTGCGTCGTCGGCCTCGAGGCGGAGCTTCCCGTCGGCCTCCCCGACGGTGACGTACACCTCCACGGCGCTGGCGTGCAGACGGTCGAAGCGGCCGATGTCGAACACTTTGTAGCCCGGGCCGCACTCGGCGACGGCGGCCTTCCCGGCGGGACGGCCGAGGCGGATGCACGACGAGGTGCAGAACGCCAGGGCGAGGGCTACGAAAAATACGAGGAGCGTGCTGGAGTGTTTCATCGCTGACATGGGTGTTACTGTTGCGTCGCTGTGCTGTCGCGCTTCTGGATCTTGATCGTGGCGCTCTGCTGCGCGGCGTCGGCCTCGACGGCCACCTCGCTGTCGCCGGCCGAGAGGCGGAGCCGCCCGTTCTGCCGGTCGACGGAGATGTCTATCGCCCCGTCGGCGCCGCCGATGCGGATGCGCTCCTGCCCGGGCTCGATCTCCGTGGCGGGTGCGATGCGGTCGTCGTCGGCCTCCTCACCCCCGTCGTCGGGTGCCATGATCCGCTCGACGTTCAGCAGGCGGCGTTCGAAGCGATGCCCGAGGCCTTCGCGCACGGCCAGCAGGGTGAGGCTGCCCACGGCGAGCAGCTCGAGGATGAAGATGGCCAGGACCGTTTTGCCGCCGGGCTTGCGCGAGGCGATCAGGCACATCATCACGTAGATGAGCAGGATGATGGGGATGAGCACGGAGACGATGCCCAGGATGGGGATCCAGATCGAGAAGTCGACCATGCCCGTGGGGGCGAAGAGCTCCTCGCCGCCGATCGCCACGGCGAACAGTCCGATGATCAGGGCGCAGGCCGAGACGATCAGCCCCAGGACGATGAATCCGGCGATGAGTTTCAGGCAGATGAGCACCACCTTGCCCAGCACCGAGACGGTCTCGGCTACGATCGGGCGCGCCACGCTCTCGGGAGCAGCCGCGGCCGCCGCGGTGGCGTGGCCGATCGACTTGGCGGTGATCCGCTCGCCGGTCATCTCGAGCCGCTGGCGCGCCGTGCGGGCCGCGGGCACGGCGAACCACATGATGACGTAGCAGACCACGAAGATGCCGAACAGGTTGCCCATCAGCGGACTGATCCAGTAGATGAGCCGGCTCGCCTGGCCGAAGATGGCGAACAGCAGGGGTGCGAAGATCCCCAGGCGGATCCACACGGGATCGATGTCGAAGTAGCGGCCGATGCCGGCGCACACGCCGCCCAGACGGGCGTTCTCGGTGTCGCGGTAGAGGCGGCGCGGGATGCGGGGCGTCTCGTGGCGCAGGTCGCCGTCGGGATCGCGGTCGGAGATCTCCTCGGCCGAGCCCAGCTGGTGGACGATGTTCTCGATGAGCGGGCGCTCGACCACGCGGGCCGTGTCCTGCGTCGAGAGGATCAGTTCGGCGATGCGTGCCTCGATGTCGGCGATGATCTCGTCGCCGTCGGGGTTCTCGCGGTAGGTCTGCTTGAGGCTCTCGAGGTAGCGCTCGAGGGCTTCGTAGGCGTCGGTGTTCAGCGTGAAGCCGACACCCGATATGCTGCATTTCTTAACCTCGTTCATGATGGATGGGTGTTTGCGGGAGTCTTACAAGCGTTTGATGCTGCCGGCGCCCGAGCTCGACGCGTGGATCGAGAGGTCCGAGCCGGCGGGGCTCTTGTAGCGGACCGAGGAGGCGCCCGAGGCCGTGGCGTTGAGCGTGCGGGTGCACGAGACGGCGATGGCCGATGCGCCCGACGCGCCGGCCGTGCAGACCTCCGTGCGCAGCTCCTCGGCGTCGATGTGCGAGGCGCCCGAAGCCTCGATGCTGCATGTGCGGGCCGAGCCCTCGGCCTGGATTCTCGAGCTGCCCGAAGCGTCCATGTCGCACCGCTCGCACTGGACGGCCATGCGGATCTTCGAGGCGCCCGAGGCGTCGGCCTCGCACGTGTCGCTCACCGTGCCGCCCACCTCGATCAGCGAGACGCCCGAGGCGTCGATCTCGCACGACGCGCAGCGCACCATCGCTACGATCTTGGAGGCGCCCGAGGCGTCGATCTCCAGCTCGCGGGCGGTGATGACCGGCTCGGCGACGATGTGCGCGGCGCCCGAGCCGTCGAGCTCCCCGATCTGGCCGTCGCAGGGCACGGTGACCTCGAGCGTGACGTTGCGGAAGTTGTTGAAGTGCCCCTTCTCGGACTTCAGGCCGATGCGGAGCGTGCCCTTCTCGACCTTCAGACAGAGGTAGGGGAGGAGGTTGTCGTCGATCTTCACCGTCGCGGGGCCCGAGCCCTTGACCAGGGTGACGCGGGCGCAGGAGAAGGCCTTCAGGCCCTGGAACGCGCCCACGTCGAAGGTGCGGGTGACGATGCGGCCGCTGCCCTCCACGCGGCGGTCGTCGTTGCGGAAGTTGCTGACCAGGTCGCCGGCTACGGCGTAGAGCGAGCCCGCGGCGAGCGCCGCGGCTGCGAAGGTGACCAGTGCGATGAGTATCTTTTTCATGGCGGAGTGGTGTTTTTTGGGGTTAGTTTTCTTCGGTTTTTCCGTGTCGGATGAGTCGGATCTGCCCGACCAGCTCGTTCCACGCGACGTCGAGCATCGCCAGATATTCGCGGCCCTTGTCGGTGAGGCTGTAGTACTTGCGGGGCGGGCCCTGGGGCGACTCCTCCCAGCGGTAGGTGAGCAGTCCGGCGTTCTTCTGCCGGGTGAGGATCGGGTAGAGCGTACCCTCGACTACGATCATCTCGGCCTGCTTGAGCTCGGCGATGATCTTCGGAGCGTAGCTGTCCTCGCGCGAGAGCATGGCGAGGATGCAGTACTCCAGGATTCCTTTGCGCATTTGCGCCTTTACGTTGTCTTCGGCCATGGTGTCAGTTCTTTAATCGTTTGGGGGCCTTGGGGATGATCAGCCAGAGGATGATGTAGACCCACAGGGAGAGACCTCCGGCCAGGATCAGGATGAGCGTTGCGATGCGGACGAGCGATGTGTCGAGGCCGAAATATTCGGCTATGCCGCCGCACACGCCGGCGATCATGCCGTTGCTCGTGCGGACGAGGCGTTTGTTGTCGGTTGCCATGCGGTTATCGTTTTTTAGCGTGAATGTCGAATCGGGGGGCCGGGGCTTCGGGGATCACCAGCCAGAGGACCACGTAGATCCAGATCGAGAGGCCTCCGAAGAGGATCAGCAGCAGGGTGACCAGGCGCACCGGCGTGGGGTCGGTGCCGAAGAACTCGGCGATGCCGCCGCAGATGCCGGCGATCGAGCGGTCGGTGCGCGAGCGGCGCAGGTGGCGCTCGCCCGGCTCGGCGTCGGTGGTGCCGGCCGCGTCGGTGCGTCGTTCGCCGAACTCCTCGGGGCGGCCCATGCGGGCGATCGCCTCGCGCACGGTGTCGGCGCCGACCACCAGCATGGGCGAGGGGATGCGCTCGCGGAAGATCTCGGCGATGCGGCGCTCGATGTCGTCCATCGTCTCCGCATCGTCGGCCGGGAGCCGGTCGCGGATGTCGTCGAGGTAGCTCTTCAGCATCCGATAGGCGTCGTCGTCGATCGTGAAGGCCATCGAGCCGACGTTTACGTTGAGGGTCTCTTTCATGGAGGTAGGTGTTGGCTGTTATTGTGCGGTGTTGTATTATTTTCGTACTGCAAATATAATACGCTTTTTTATACTATGCAAAACAAAGTACTTGTTTTTTGCAAAAAAAATGCTCCGCCGGGCGATTTTTCCCGCGCAAGGGGTTCGGACGAGGGTGCTTCGGCGCCGCTGCGGGGTATTGCGCGGGTGCTGCGGGTGCGTTCGGTTGCAGCCCGGCTGTTGCCTTGCGCCGGGGCGGTGCCGCTGCCGGCCGCTTTTCGGCGGAGCTGCGGGGGCGTTGCGGGGCTGTTCGGGCGCGCCCGGCTGTTGCCTTGCGCCGGGGCGGTGCCGCTGCCGGCCGCTTTTCGGCGATGCTGCGGCCGCCTTGCTGCTGCTTTGCGACGTCCGGCGATGCGTAGGGTGCGAAAAGTGGGCCGCGATGGTGGCCGATCTGCGGATTTCTCCTATTTTTGCACCGGCCGGGGCGCGCCGCTGCGCCGCCGGCGAAAAAAGCCGGCCGGGCAGTGCAGTCTTCCGCTCCGGCGGTCGTTTATCCGATACTTGCGCATGGAGTTTACCGAAGAGAGATTGGCCGAGGGGTGCCGCCGCGGGGAGGCGGCGGCCCGTCGCGAGCTGTACGACCGCTACGCCGGCCGGCTGCTGGCCGTGTGCCTGCGCTATGCGGGCGACCGCGCGGCGGCCGAGGATCTGCTCCACGACGCCTTTCTGAAGCTCTACGGCGCTTTCGACCGCTTCCGCTACCGCGGCCCGGGGTCGCTCCGGGCGTGGTTGGAGCGCTCGACGGTCAACCTGGCCATCGAGCGGCTGCGGAGCCGCAACCGCCGGCCTACGGTCGCTCTCGACGAGGGTCGCCTGCCGCTCGTCGAGGAGGCGCTCGACGCCGGGGCGGTGGCCGGGCTGTCGCACGAGGTGCTGCTGCGCATGGTGGGCGAGCTGCCCGAAGGGTACCGCACCGTATTCAACCTCTTCTGCATCGAGGGGCACTCGCACCGCGAGATCGCCCGCATGCTGGGGATCAACGAAAAGAGCTCCTCGTCGCAGCTCGCCCGTGCCCGGGCGCTGCTCGCCTCCCGCGTGAGGGCCTATCTTCAAAGTCAGGAACCATGAAACCGAATCAAGACGACTGGATCGACGCCGTGCGCGCGGCGTTGCGCGATGCCGAAGCGAAGCCCTCTGCCGGAGGCTGGGAGCGCCTGGAGCGGGCGCTGGCCGAAGCGGAAGCCCCGCAGGGGGCCGTCGCGGGCCGGCGGAGGCTCGTGCCGGGCGGCCCGTTGCGGCGCTGGATGTCGATGGCGGCGGCCCTGCTGCTGACTCTGGCCGGCGGAGGCTATCTGTGGCGCGCAGGCGACCGCCTGCCCGATGCGCTGCCTGCGGCGGGGTCGATGGTGGCGGAGCTCCCGGGCGGGGCGTCGGCCGCCGATGCGCCTGCCGGCGAGGACGACGGAGCGGAGGCTGCGGCCGGGCAGATGGCTGAACGGATAGCCGGGGCGCTCGTCCCGCAGCGCAGGGCGGCCGATTTAGCCGGGGCGGAATTTGCCGCCGGGCGGTCGCATGCCGCCCGTGAGCAGGCCCCCGCGCTCCTGGCCGCGAAGCGCGCGCCGGAGCATGCCGGCACCGTCGCGGCCGGGCACGAAGGGGCCCTCCGGGTCGGGCATGAAGAGACGCTTCTGTCCGGGCGCGAAGAGCCGCTTCGGGAGCCGGACGCCGGGGCCGACGCGAACCCCTCGCGCGAGGCTGCGCCCGCCGTTGCGACGGACGCCCCCGACACCTTCGATACGCCCGACGCCCCTGCCCGTCCGGCGGTGCGCGGCGACCGGAGCGGCCGCAATGACCGCAGCGATCGGAGCCGTAGTGCGGCGCCGCGGTCGTCGGTCCGTGCGGAGCGCCGCACGTCGTTCGCCTTCCATGCCGCGGGCATGCCCGGCAGCGGGGGAGGCGGGGCCCTGCGCGAGGTGTTCGCCGACGCCCCCTCGGCGGGTCCGATCGTCTCGTCGACGCTGGTCCATGCGCCGGGCGACGTGGTGACGCACGTGGTGCGCGACCTCTCGCTGCCGCTCGAGGCCCACGACTACCGCCACCGCCAGCCCGTGAGTGCGGGCGTCGCCTTCCGGCGCGGCTTCGCCTACGGGCTGTCGCTCGAGACGGGCGTCAACTACACGCTGCTGCGCTCCGACGTGACGGTCGCCGGGCGCGGCACGGCGATCGACCAGCGGCTCCACTTCGTGGGGGTGCCGCTGCGCCTGAACTGGCAGTTTTTCGAGCGCGGCCCCCTCTCATTATATATAGGTGCGGGCGGACAGGTCGAGAAGTGCGTCGCCGCCCGCTTCGGCGGGCGCAAGGTCGACGAGCCGGGCGTGCAGTGGTCGCTTGCGGCCGTGGCTGGCGCCCAGTGCCGCCTGGGCGGCGCCGTGGGGCTCTACTTCGAGCCCGAGGCGGCGTGGTACCTCGACGAGACGACGCTGCGCACGTCGCGCACGGACCGCCCGACGACCTTCACGCTGCGCCTGGGCGTGCGATTTTCGTTCTGATATTCAGCTCCCGAAAGGCGAAGGGCCCGGCATGCGCCGGGCCTTCTTCGTCGGGGTGCGGGATCGCTAAGCTGCAGGTGCAGGATCATATTGTACGACCGAATACAATATTTTGCAGACCAAATAGAATATTTTTGTTTGAGCGAAAAGAATTTGTTGCTATCTTTACTCCCGATATGGCACTCTGCGGCCTGCGGCGACGGATGCGCCGGGCGAGAGGGACGGATATGAAAAAACACAAGCGCAGCTGCTGCCGCACTTGTGTCGCTGTGATCCCGACGGGATTCGAACCCATATCGTAAGAACCGGAATCTTAAATTCTATCCATTGAACTACGGGACCGGGAGTGCAAAGATGCAAAAAAAATTTAATCGAACCAAAAAAATGCGCGAAAAGCAGAATAATTGGCAGCGTGTGGAGGCGGTGATCAAGTGGGCGAATATGTCGACCAACTATTTTGCACGATACATCGGCCTGGCACGGGGCGAGAATCTCTATCAGATCAAACGGGGCAACAACGGTATCTCGCTCGACGTGGCCGAGCGTGTCGTGGCGAAGTTCCCCCAGATCGACAAGCTGTGGCTGCTGACCGGCGAGGGGCAGATGTTCTGCGACAGCAGCCTGCGCGGGGTGCAGATCCCCTATTATAATGTCGACGTCGAGCAGTCGATCGCCCGGCTCGGCGAGCTGGAGAGCAACGTCTCCTTCATGGCCCAGCCCGTGGGCGACTGCGACCTGGCGATGCGTTACGAGGGGCACGCCATGGGCGACCGCATCCCGGCCGGATCGGTGGTCCTGCTCAAGGCTACCGACCCCGAATCGATAATTCCCGGGTCGGAATATGTGATTATCACACAAAAAATTGTAACTTTGCGAATAGTACGCACGGCCGACGAGGAGGGCAAGCTGCGACTGGTGGCGGGAGACCGCCGCAAGTTCGACGACATCCTGCTGCCCGCCAGCGAGATAAAGGCCTTGTACAAAGTGAAGGGAATATTGATAATCAACAGTTAGCAGCATATGTTTTCAGGCATCGTGGAACGCATGGGCGAGGTGGTCTCGATCCGTGAGGACCGTCAGAACAAGGATTTCACCCTCCGCGCCGATTTCGCGTCGGAGCTGAAGATCGACCAGAGTGTGGCGCACAACGGCGTCTGTCTGACCGTCACCCGTATCGAGGGCGACACCTACACCGTCACGGCGATGAAGGAGACGCTCGACCGCAGCAACCTCGGGCTGCTGCGGGTGGGCGATTGGGTCAACCTCGAGCGGTCGATGAAGCCCGACGCGCTGCTCGACGGCCACATCGTGCAGGGCCACGTCGACCAGACGGCCCGCTGCACGGCGCGCGAGGATGCCGATGGGAGCTGGTACTACACCTTCGAATACGAACCCCGCGGCGGGGGCATGTGCACCGTGGAGAAGGGCTCGGTGGCCGTCAACGGCGTGAGCCTGACGGTGTGCGATCCCACCGAGCGGTCGTTCCGCGTGGCGATCATCCCCTACACCTACGAGCACACCAACTTCTGTCGCATCGACGTGGGGTCGACGGTCAACCTCGAATTCGACATCGTGGGCAAGTACATCGCCCGCCTCATGCAGCAATATACGAAATAGGCCATGATACGCATCAAGACCAAGGAGGGAGCCTCGCTCCTGATCGCCCTGCTGGCGGCGACGATCGTCGCCGCGATTCTCTTCGCGCTCCGGGCCCGCGGGGTCGAGCTGCGCTGGATCGCCGTCGTGACGGCCGTGTGCGGTACGTTCGGCGTGATCTCGGGCGTGGCACTCTTCATCATCCGCAAATACGTGGCCTACAAGCTCAAGCCGATCTACTCGATCGTCCTCTCGCGCGACGTCCACACCAAGGAGGTGCTCTCCGAGCTGCGCGACAAGCGCGTGGAGAACATCGGCGAGGAGCTCACGGCGTGGGCCGATACCAACGACCGCGAGATCGCCCGCCTGAAGCAGGCCGAGCAGTTCCGCAAGCAGTATCTGGGCAACGTGGCCCACGAGCTGAAGACCCCCATCTTCAACATCCAGGGCTACATCTCCACGCTGCTCGACGGCGGCCTGGAGGACGAGCTCATCAACCGCAAGTATCTGGAGCGCGCCGAGAAGAGCATCGACCGCCTGATCAACATCGTCAACGACCTCGACACGATCTCGAAGCTCGAGAGCAGCATGAACCGCCTCGACATGGAGCGCTTCGACATCGTGGCTCTGGCCAAGGAGATCGCCGAGCAGGCCGAGATCGAGGCCGACCGCAAGGGTATCGTCCTTTCGGTCAAGGGGGCCGAGAATCTTCCCTCGCCTTTCTGGGTGCAGGCAGACAAACACTACATCGGCCAGGTGTTCGTCAATCTGGTCATCAACTCGATCCGCTACGGCCGCGAGGGGGGCATGACGCGCATCCGCTTCCGCGACATGCTCGATCGTATCCTGGTTGAGGTCGAGGACAACGGCCAGGGCATCGGCAAGGAGGACCTGCCGCGCATCTTCGAGCGCTTCTACCGCACCGACAAGGGCCGCTCGCGCGAGCAGGGCGGCACGGGCCTCGGTCTGGCGATCGTCAAGCACATCGTCGAGGCGCACGGCGAGCGCATCTCGGTGCGCAGCGAGCCCGGCGTGGGCAGCACCTTCTCCTTCACCCTCAAGAAGGTCCCCCTGGAGCAGATCAGATAGGCGCGTGCGCATCCGGCGCGTCACGAAGCCCCTCTTGGGCCTTCGCGCATCGCCGAGGGTGCGCGCCCCGCAACCGTTAAAACGCAAAGCAACCAATGACCGATCTCTTGTCCGTCGTCTGGAATTTCGACCCTGTGCTCGTCGAGCTCGGGTCGCTCGACATCCGCTATTACGGGGTGATGTGGGCCCTGGCGATTCTCATCGGCATGAAGTTCTTCGACGATTTCTGCCGCCGCGAAGGGCTCTCGCCCAAGATCTCCGATTCGATCTTTCTCTACGGTACGCTGGCCACCTTCATCGGCGCCCGGCTGGGACACTGCCTCTTCTACGACCCCGCGGAGTACCTGCGCGAGCCGTGGACCATCCTCACGGGCATCCGCGACGGCGGCCTGGCGAGCCACGGCGCAGCCATCGGGCTGCTCATCGGCCTGTGGCTCTTCTCGCGCAAGAACCGCCTGCCCTACATCTGGTCGCTCGACCGCATCATGATCCCCGTGGGGATCGGCGGTGCGCTGGTGCGCCTGGGCAACCTCTTCAATTCGGAGGTCTTCGGCACGCCGACCGACCTGCCTTGGGGCTTCGAGTTCGTGCGCTCGGCCAAGTGGGTCCACGAGTTCGCCCCGGCGGCCGTCCACCCCACGCAGATCTACGAGGCATTGTGCTACCTGGCCTCTTTCGCCGTGCTCTGCTGGCTCTATTACGGCAAGGATCTTGCGCGTCGGCGTCCGGGGATGCTCTTCGGAGTGGGCTTGATCGGCACGTTCCTCACCCGCTTCTTCATCGAGTTCATCAAGACCGAGCAGGAGGCTTTCGAGGTGGGCTGGGCGCTCGACATGGGCCAGTGGTTGAGCATTCCCTTCATCGTGCTGGGCGTGTGGATGATCCTGCGTGCCCGCACAGCTAAAAACTAACGATATGAGCAACAGTCGAATGGTCGATGCGGTCAACCGCCTGGTGGGGAACCTGCTCGCGGGTGCGGGCGAGGTGACGCTGCCCGGCGTGGGGACGCTCCGCGTGGAGCGTCGTGCGGCGCAGCGTCTCTCGCGCCGGCGTGTGGTGCCTCCCTGCCGCACGGTGGTCTTCGCCTCGGCAGAAGGGGGCGTGTCGCTCGTCGAGCGGATCGCGCTGGCGGCCCGGGTCGACGCCGCGAAGGCGCAGGAGATCTACGATACGTGGCGCGCACGCGTGAGCGGCGACCACCGCCTCACGATCGAGGGGGTGGGCGAGCTGCGCCACAAGAGCTTCGTCCTCGATCCCGCATTCGACGCCCAGCTCAACCCCCAGGGTCATGCTCCCGTGCAGCTGGCCGCGCCGCGCCGCCGCTTCGACTTCGTGCTGTGGCTGGGCATCGCCGCCATTCTCTTCGTGGCCGTGTTCGTGGGCTACTGGTGGAAAACCATGGGCGAGGAGTCGCTGCGCGGCAGGGTCGTCGCCTCGGCGGTCGCGCCGCAGGCGGAGGCCGGGACTTCGGGCGCCGATTCGTCGGTTGCCGATTCCGTTGTCGATCCGGCGGTCGGTGCTGCCGTCGATCCTGCGGCCGACCCGATGGCTGGCGGCGCCGCTGCCGCTGGTTCGGCCGGTTCGGCTGGTTCGGCCGGTTCCGCCGTGCAGCCGGGTGCGGAGGACGTTCCGCCGGCCGGCAGTGCCGATGCTGCGGGCGCTTCGGCTCCGGCCGCACCGACCGCTCCCGCCGCTGCCGATTCGGCCGCCGACGCCTCGCGCGCCGCGATCCCCGACGGGGTGCGGACCTTCGTGTCGGGGCGCCGCTATGCGGTGCTGGGCGTCTTCAGCTCGGAGGCCAATGCCCGCCGGGCCGTCGCCCAGGCGCAGCAGAGCGAGCCGTCGCTCCGCCCGGTCGTCTACCGCTTCGGCGAGAAGTTCCTCGTCTCGCCCTTCGACGATGCCGAGGCCGACCCCTGCACGCAGTTCATCCGCGCGCATGCCGACCGTTTCCCCGGCATGTGGACCTATACCGCCCGTTGATGCGCCGCCTCGCCGAGGGGATCACCCGCACGATCGACCTCTTCTACGTGCGGCCCGTAGCGGCCGTCGTGCCGCGGCAGGTGTTCCGCTATGCTGCCTGCGGCGGGGCCAATATCGTGGTGGGGTGGGTGCTCTACTACCTCATCTACCACCTGCTGCTGGAGCAGCGGCCGGTCGATGTCGGGCCGCTGGTCGTCTCGGCCCATGTGGCAGCGATGCTCCTCTGCTTTCCCGCCACCTTCCTCCTGGGCTTCTGGCTCAACCGCCGCGTCGCTTTCAGCGCCTCGGCCCTGCCGTCGGGCGTGCAGCTGCTGCGCTACGGCCTCTCGGTCGCAGGTTCGGTGGGGGTCAATTACGTGTGTCTGAAGGCGTTCGTCGACGGGTGCGGATTCTGGGCCACCCCGTCGCAGATGCTCGCCATGGGGGTGACCACGGTCTACAGCTTTCTTGCTGCCAAGTATTTCACGTTCAGGGCTTGACGCCGCGGTTGCGGCCGCTCCAGCTGTTGCGCAGCCGGTTGGCGATCGAGGGTGGCGCGTCGCGCACGACGGTCGCCAGCAGATCGTCCCACGCCTCGTCGACCCAGCCGATGCGCGTGCGGCACTTCTTGACCACCTCCATCGCCCATATTTTCACGGCCGGCCGCGCCGCGGGGTCGACGGCCCATGCCGCGGCACTCTCGGCGATCGTCTCCAGCGCCTCGGTGCCGGGGTAGTAGCTGCCGAGCAGGTGGGCCATGATCTTGGCCAGGTGGCGGCGGGCGCTGGGATCGGTCGTCGCGGCGAAGTCGCGACGGCAGAAGCGCTCGGCGAAGGGGGCGAAGCGCTCGGGGGAGGCGAAGTAGAGCGTCTCGACGACGTAGGCACCGCGGAACGCCACGGCGTGGCGCACGCGGGCGGGCAGCGAGACGTCGGGTGTCGCGACCGTGTCGTAGAGCAGTGCGATGTCGGCCTCGGAGGCGCCGATGCGCGCGGCCGTGCGGCGGGCGTACTCCTCGCAGAAGGGCCCGGCGAGCAGCTCGACGAGCTCGCGGCGGGTCATCCGAAGAGCTTCTTTTTCGACGTCGTGACCACGAAATCTTTCAGATAGAAGGGCTCGAAGTAGGCCACGTCCTCGGTGCGCCCGGCCCGGAGCGCCTCCTCGGCCAGGCGGGCCAGGCCGCGCGCCGAGGGGGTCACCTCCACGAACGTCGCTCCGGGCAGCACCTCGGCGCACTTGCGGGCGCCGCTGCCGAAGATGACGAAGGGACGACCCGAGCGGCGCTCGTCGCCGAAGCTCTCGCTGTCGACGACCACGGCCGCCACGTCGCCCTGCGGCCGGCCCTCGGTGTCGAAGAGCTGGGCGTAGACCTCCATGCGGCGGGCGTCGACCATGGGGCAGAGCAGCGCGCGGTCCCAGTCGTCGACGTCGAGGATCCCGGCACGGTAGTCCTCGCGGGCCACCTCGGCGAGCGCGTCGAGCGACCCGACGGCCACCAGCGGCTTGTCCAGCCCGTAGCAGAGCCCTTTGGCGAACGAGGTGCCGATGCGCAGCCCGGTGTAGGAGCCGGGGCCCTTGCCCACGGCCACGGCGTCGAGCCGCTCGGGCGCGATGTCCGTTTCGCGCAGCAGCTCGTCGACGAAGACGGCCACCTTGCGGGCGTGGTCGCGCCCCTCGTCGCTTTCGCGCAGCGACAGCAGCTCGCCGTCGCGGGCGATGCCCACCGAGCAGATGTCGGTGCCGGTTTCGATGCAGAGAATCAGTGACATATCGTTGTGTTTTTCAATACTCGTCGATCACTCCGAAGCGCACGAGCGCCCGGAGGATGCCGTCGTCGTCGACCGACGACGTCGTGTGGTCGGCCGCCTCGCGCGCCTCGGCGCAGGCGTTGCCCATCGCCACGCCGATGCCCGCCGCGCGCAGCATCGCCGTGTCGTTGCCCCCGTCGCCGAAGGCCATCACCTCGTCGGGCGCGAGGCCGAAGCGCTCCATGAAGGTGCGCATGCCCGTCGCCTTGTCCACGCCCCGGGGGTTGAAGTCGGCGAAAGCGGGGTGCCAGCGCGCCGCGATCAGCTCGGGTACCTGCTCCATCACGCGCCGCTCGGTTTCGGCGTCCAGGAAGAGGCACAGCTGGCAGCAGTCGCCGTGCGAGAAGCGCTCGCGCAGGTCCGCCACGCGCGGCGCGGGCAGGTCGACCAGCCGGAAGAGCTCCTCGATCGCGGGGCTCGTGCGCGCGACGAACTCGCCCTCGTCGAGCTCGAGCATCACCTCGAAGCCCAGCTCCTCGGAGAGGGCCATCACGCGCTCGAAAGCCTCGGGCGGGATCGGACGGCAGGCGATCAGTGCCCCGTCGGCCGTGTGGCAGCTGGCGCCGTTGAGCGCCACCACGCCGTCGAATGGAAGCCCGGCCAGCGGCGTGAGGTTGCTCGCCGTGCGCCCCGTGGCGACGAAGAGGCGCACGCCCCGCGCATGGGCGCGCAGCAGTGCCTCGCGCGCGGAGTCGGGCACGCGGTGGGTGCGGAAGCTCACCAGTGTGCCGTCGACGTCGAAAAAGAGGGCCCGGATCATTTGTAGCGCTTCATCGCCTTGTCCATCTCGCGCTTGGCGTCGCTCTCCTTCAGGTGCTCGCGCTTGTCGTAGGCCTTGCGGCCGCGGGCCAGGCCTATGGCGATCTTGGCCAGCCCCCGCTCGTTGAGGAACAGGCGCAGGCCCACGATCGTGAGCCCGCGGTCCTGCGAGGCGCGCTGGAGCTTGTCCAGCTCGCGTCCGGTGAGCAGCAGCTTGCGGTCGCGGCGCGGCGTGTGGTTGTTGCACGTGCCCCACGCATACTCGGCGATGTTGACCCCGCGGATCCACAGCTCCCCGCGGTCGAAGTAGCAGTAGGTGTCGGTCATCGAGGCCTTGCCCGCGCGGATCGACTTGATCTCCGTGCCGACGAGCACCACGCCCGCCACCCACTCCTCGAGGATCTCGTAGTCGAAGGTCGCGCGCTTGTTGCGGATATGGATCTTTTTCTGTTCAGTCATAGTTTGCGGTACGCTAATTGCTCTTGTAAAACACGGGGCGGGGAAAGTGTTTCACTCATCTTTCTGTTTCATTCCGTTTGCTGCCCGCAGGCGCCCCTGGCGTCTCGGACGACCCCGCCCCTTCTTTTTTTCTCCTCCTGCCGGCCGCCTTCCGATCGGCGCCTCACAGAATCAGCCGCTGCAATTTGTGTGCTATGGTCACCTTGGCCTGGTTGAGGGCCGCCAGACGCTGGATCAGTGGCGTCTGCTCCTCCTCGGGAAGCCCGTCGAGCTGCCCCTGCAACTCCTTGATGAGCCCCTCGATGATCTTCGAGCGGTAGAGCGTCACGGCCTTGGGAACCCCCACGGCCAGCATCTCGGCCGTGCTCTCCACGTGCACCTCCTTGCGCTGCCATAGCTGGCTGGGGACGTAGTTGTCGTCCGAGGTGAGGATGTCGACCGAGAGGTTGCACACCTCCGGGTCGGGGTGGTTGAGGAAGTGGTGGGCCGGCACCTCCGTGCCGACGCCCAGCTGGCGCCACTGCGCGCGGTAGGTCTCCAGAATCTTGTTGAAGCGCGGGTCGCGGAAGGTCAGGCGGTCGGCGTCGAGCTCCGAGAAGATCACCTCGGCGACGTTGCAGGCCACCATCGTGCGCCCCTCCTTGAACTCGAAGCCCTCGTGTCCGTGCTTGAGCAGGTACTTGACGATCTCGCGCTCGAGCGCCTCGACGCTGCTCCCCACCTCGATGCGCCCGACGAACTGCGTGTCGGGCCGCGCGGGCTGCGGCGGCGCCTCGGCGATCTGGCGGGCGGTCTGCCGGCGCACGAATTCGTCGGTCTCGCGGTCGCCCGTCGAGGCGAGGCGCTTGCGCGCCACCTCCGAGATGAGGATGCGCTCGTCGATGTCCATGATCCGGCCGCACTCCTTGATGTAGACCGACCGCTGGATCGGGTCGGGGATCTGGGCGATCGACTGCACCATGTCGCCGATGAGCGCCGCCTTGCGTATGGGGTCGCCCTCGGCGTCGCGGAGCAGCAGCCGCGCCTTGAAGGCCAGGAAGTCCTGCTCGTTGGCGCGGATGTACTCCTGCACCTCGGCGGCCGTGTGGCTGCGGGCGAACGAGTCGGGGTCCTCCGGCTCGGGCAGCAGCACCACGCGCACGTTCATCCCCTCCCTGAGGATCATGTCGATGCCGCGCAGCGAGGCGTGGATGCCCGCCGAGTCGCCGTCGTAGATGACGGTGATGTTCTTGGTGAAGCGCCCCAGCAGGCGTATCTGGTCGGTCGTCAGCGACGTGCCCGACGACGAGACGACGTTCTCCACGCCGGCCTGGTGCATCGAGATCACGTCGGTGTAGCCCTCGACCAGGATGGCGTATTCGTGCTGCTGGATCGCCTTCTTGGCGAAGTAGAGGCCGTAGAGCTCGCGCTTCTTGCTGTAGATCTCGCTCTCGGGCGAGTTCTGGTACTTGGCTACGTGCTTGTCGGTGCGCAGCGTGCGGCCGCCGAAGGCGACCACGCGGCCCGAGATGTTGTGCACGGGGAAGATCACGCGGTCGTAGAAGCGGTCTCGTAGGGTGCCGTCGTATTCGCGCTCGATCGATAGTCCGGTGGAGAGGAGAAACTCTTTTTTGTAGCCCGCCGCCAGGGCGTCGTGCGACATGCGGTCTCCCTTGGCGGGGCAGAATCCCAGGCCGAACTTGCGGATCGTGGCGTCGGTCATGCCGCGCGTCTGGCGGAAGTAGCTCATCCCGACGCTCATCCCCTCGCCCTCGCGGTGGAGGTAGTCGGCGAAGTAGGAGGCGGCCCAGCCGTTGAGGGCGAACATCGACTCGCGGTCGTCGTTGCGCCGCTCCTCCTCGGGCGTCAGCTCGCGCTCCTTTACCTCGATGCCGTAGCGCTTGGCCACGGCCTTCAGCGCCTCGGGGTAGGTCATGCTCTCGTGCTCCATGAGGAAGGTCACGGCGTTGCCGCCCTTGCCGCAGCCGAAGCACTTGTAGACCCCCTTGGCCGGGGAGACGATGAACGACGGGGTCTTCTCGTTGTGGAACGGGCAGCACGCGGTGTAGTTCACGCCCTTGCGCCGGAGCGTGACGAAGTCGCCGATAATGTCCACGATGTTGGCGGCGGCGTAGATGCGGTCTACCGTTTCCCTGTCGATCATCCCTGCAAAGGTAATTCATAATTCACAATTCTCCGCCTTTCCGTGCGAAAAAGGCGGCCGCGGCGCGGGCGAGGTGAGGGGGCGGTTGCAGGGTCGGGCGGTCGGGTGGTCGGGTGCGGTCCAGGCACGGTGCAGTGCGGCGTGGGTATGGGCGGGCCCTGCCCTTTCTCAAAGGGGCGGGGGATTGTCCATATCGCTGCACGCAGTCGCGCAGATCGTCCGCCAAGCAAAAAGGGCAGGGATTGAATCCCTGCCCTTGTCGGAAGAAGTCCGTCGGGTCCGTTTAGTCCTCGAGCTTTGCAGCGAGGAACTCGCGGTTCAGACGGGCGATGTGCGCGATGGAGATCTGCTTGGGGCACTCGGCCTGGCAGGCACCCGTGTTGGTGCAGTTGCCGAAGCCCAGCTCGTCCATCTTGGCGACCATCGCCTTGGCGCGGCGCGCACCCTCCACGCGGCCCTGGGGCAGCTTGGCGAGCGACGATACGCGGGCGGCGACGAAGAGCATCGCCGAGCCGTTCTTGCACGTCGCGGCGCAGGCACCGCAGCCTACGCATGCGGCGGCGTCCATCGACTCGTCGGCGTCGGCCTTGGCGATGGGAATGGCGTTGCCGTCGGGCACCGAGTTGGTGCGCACCGACACGAAGCCGCCGGCCTGGAGAATCTGGTCGTAGGCACCGCGGTTGACCACCAGGTCCTTGATGACGGGGAAGGCCGCCGAGCGCCACGGCTCGATGGTGATCGTCGCGCCGTCCTTGAACTTGCGCATGTAGATCTGGCAGGTCGTCGCGCCGTCGCCCGGGCCGTGGGCGCGGCCGTCGATGTGCAGCGAGCACATGCCGCAGATACCCTCGCGGCAGTCGTGGTCGAAGGCCACGGGCTCCTTGCCCTGGTGTACGAGGTCGTTGTTCAGAATGTCGAGCATCTCGAGGAACGAGGTGTCGGCCGAGATGTTCTCGACCTTGTAGCTCTCGAAGGCGCCCTGGGATTTAGCGTCTTTCTGACGCCATATCTTCAATGTGAAATTCATGGTTTCGAATCGTTGATTAAAGGTGATACGTCAAAAAGAGTTTTAGTCCTTGTAGTTGCGCTGCGCGCGGTGGGTGAACTCGTACTCGAGGGGCTCCTGCGTCATCTCGGGTGCCGTATCCTCGCCCTTGTACTCCCAGACGGCGGCGTAGGCGAACTTGTCGTCGTGACGCAGCGCCTCGCCCTCCTCGGTCTGGTGCTCCGAGCGGAAGTGACCGCCGCACGACTCCTCGCGGTTCAGCGCGTCGCGGGCCATCAGCTCGCCCAGCTCCAGGAAGTCGGCCAGTCGCAGGGCCTTTTCGAGCTCGACGTTGAAGTCGTCGGCCTTGCCCACGACCTTCACATCCTTCCAGAACTCCTTGCGCAGTGCCTGGATCGCGGCGATCGCGCGCTCGAGCGACTCCTTGGTGCGGGCCATGCCCACGTTCTCCCACATGATGTGGCCCAGCTTCTTGTGGATGTCGTCCACCGACTGCTTGCCGTTGATCGACATGAGCTTGGCGATGCGCTCCTTGACCTGGGCCTCGGCCTCGGCGAAGGCCTTGGTGTCGGTCTTCACCTTCGGGGCCTGGATCTTCTTCGAGAGGTAGTCGCCGATGGTGTAGGGCAGCACGAAGTAGCCGTCGGCCAGACCCTGCATGAGGGCCGAAGCGCCCAGACGGTTGGCGCCGTGGTCGGAGAAGTTGGCCTCGCCGATGGCGTAGAGACCCGGGATGGTGGTCATCAGGTTGTAGTCGACCCAGATGCCGCCCATCGTGTAGTGCACGGCGGGGAAGATCTGCATGGGCTGCTCGTAGGGGCTCACGTCGGTGATCTCCTCGTACATGTCGAAGAGGTTGCCGTAGCGCTGCTTGATGATCTCCTTGCCCAGACGCTCGATGGCGGTCTTGAAGTCGAGGAATACGGCCAGGCCGGTCTCGTTGACGCCGAAGCCTGCGTCGCAGCGCTCCTTGGCGGCGCGCGAAGCCACGTCGCGCGGCACGAGGTTGCCGAAGGCCGGGTAGCGGCGCTCCAGGTAGTAGTCGCGGTCCTCCTCGGCGATGTCCGACGGCTTCTTGGCACCCGAGCGGATGGCCTTGACGTCCTCGATCTTCTTGGGCACCCAGATGCGGCCGTCGTTGCGCAGCGACTCCGACATGAGCGTCAGCTTCGACTGCTGGTCGCCGTGCACGGGGATGCAGGTGGGGTGGATCTGCGTGAAGCAGGGGTTGGCGAAGCCGGCGCCCTTGCGGTAGCACTGGAAAGCGGCCGAGCCGTTCGACGCCATGGCGTTGGTCGACAGGAAGAAGACGTTGCCGTAGCCGCCCGTGGCGATCACGACGGCGTGGGCGCCGTGGCGCTCGATCTCGCCCGTGACGAGGTTGCGGGCGATGATGCCGCGTGCCTCGCCCTCCTCGACGACGATGTCGAGCATCTCGTGGCGCGGGTAGCTCTTCACCGAGCCGGCGGCGATCTCCTTGTTCAGCGCAGCGTAGGCGCCCAGCAGCAGCTGCTGGCCGGTCTGGCCGCGGGCGTAGAAGGTGCGCGATACCTGCGCGCCGCCGAACGAGCGGTTGGCCAGCAGGCCGCCGTACTCGCGGGCGAAGGGTACGCCCTGTGCCACGCACTGGTCGATGATGAGGTTCGAGACCTCGGCCAGGCGGTAGACGTTGGCCTCGCGGGCGCGGTAGTCGCCGCCCTTGATCGTATCGTAGAACAGACGGTAAACCGAGTCGTTGTCGTTCTGGTAGTTCTTGGCTGCGTTGATACCGCCCTGCGCGGCGATCGAGTGGGCGCGGCGGGGCGAATCCTGGATGCAGAATACCTTGACATTATAACCCATCTCGCCGAGCGAAGCGGCTGCGGAGGCGCCTCCCAGACCCGTACCGACGATGATGATGTCGAGCTTGCGCTTGTTGGCGGGGCTCACGACCTTGATGGCTGCCTTGTGGTTGCTCCATTTTTCGGCGAGCGCACCGGCAGGAATTTTAGCGTCTAATTTGAAAGCCATATCGTTTGTGTGTTTGTTGTTCTACAGCAGGGGTGATTAGCAGGCGCCGGCGCAGCAGGGGCAGACGCTCTTGACGAAGTAGATCACGACCACGGCGGCGAACCCGAGGAAGAGCAGCGTGGCCACGGCGTTGGCCAGGCACTTCAGACGGGGATACCACGTGTCGTTGGCCCAGCCCACGGTCTGGAACATCGACCACACGCCGTGCGTGAGGTGGAACCACAGTGCGGCCAGCCATACGAGGTAGAGTACCGCGTAGTACCACTGCGAGAAGGTGTAGGCGATCAGCGAGGCACCGTCCGACGGGCTCAGACCCAGCGAGTTGGTGTGCTCGCCCATCAGCTCGACGAGCTGCATCTTGGCCCAGAAGTTGAACAGGTGGAGCGCCATGCCGGCCACGATAATGAAGCCCAGCACGAGCATGTTCTTCGAGGCCCACGACACGCCCTTCTCCTGCACCGTCACGGCGTAGCGCTGCGCGCCGCGCGCACGGTAGTTGTTGAGCGTGAGGATCAGCGCGAAGACGAGGTGCACCACCACGCCGGCGGCCAGCACCAGCGTACCGGCCAGCGCGTACCAGTTGGCGCCCAGGAAGGCGCAGATGGCGTTGTAGGCGTCGGCCGAGACGAGCGCCGCGAGGTTCATGGACATGTGGAAGAGGACGAACAGCACGAGGAAAGCACCCGAGACGCTCATCACCAACTTCTTGCCCAGCGAGGAATTGGTCAGGAAACAGCTCATAATAATTGAATTTTACCTATTTTTGTTAAAGTGTTTGTGTTCGCATGCCGGTGGCGCGCAGGCGCATCGGACGAACAAAGATAACCAATGTTCGCGGAATAACAATAGCCGAAGCCCGATTTTCGGCGGCAGAACCCCATTTTATGGATAAGAGAGAACTTCGCAAAACGATGAAACAACGCAATTTGTCGCTCTCGGCGGCCGAGCGCGAGGCCGCCTCGGAGCTCCTCGTCGCCCGCATCGAGCGGCTCGGCGCCTTCGCCCGGGCGCGCACGGTGGCCCTCTTCGCCCCGCTGCCGGACGAGCCCGACATGCGGCGGGCGCTCGCGCGCTGGTGCGGTGCGAGACGGCTGGCCCTGCCGCGCGTCGAGGGCGACGCGATGCGCTTCTTCCTCTACGACCCGGCCACGATGCGGCGGGGCGCCTTCGGTATCGACGAGCCGGGTCCCGGGGCGGTGGAGTGCCCGCCGTCGGAGATCGACATCGTGGTGGTGCCGGGCGTCGCCTTCACCGCCGCGGGCGACCGCCTGGGGCGCGGGCGGGGCTACTACGACCGCTACCTCTCGCAGCGCGGCATGCGGGCCGTGCGCGTGGGGGTGTGCTACGCCCACCAGCTCGTCGCTGTGCTGCCCGTGGAGCCCCACGACGTGCGGATGGCGTGCGTGGTGACCTCCTGACGCGGGTTTGGCACGGTCTGTGCCCCGCTCGGGATCAAAAACGAAACCATGGAAAAGAAGAGGGCCGCATTGGTGCTGGCCGGGGGCGGTGCGCGCGGCATCGCCCACATCGGGGCCATCGAAGAGCTGTATGCCGCGGGTTACGAAGTCACCGCCGTCGCGGGGACCTCGATGGGTGCGCTCGTGGGCGGGATGTTCGCCTCGGGCCACCTGGCGCTGTTCAAGGAGTGGCTCTGCGGCCTCGACGCGCGCAAGGTGTTCGATCTGGTCGACCTGGCGTGGAGCACCGAGGGGCTGGTCAAGGGCGACCGCGTGATGGGAGCGCTCGGCGAGCTGGTGACAGACCGCCCGATCGAGCAGCTGCCGATTCCCTTCGCGGCCGTGGCCACCGACGTGGTGACGGGTGAAGAGGTGGTGCTCGACCGCGGGAGCCTCTACGAGGCCATCCGGGCCTCGATCTCCATCCCGTCGGTCTTCCGCCCCGTGCGGCGCGACGGGCGCATCCTGGTCGACGGCGCGGCGGTCAACCCCATGCCTCTGGACCGCGTGCAGCGCACGCCGGGCGACAACCTGGTGGCCGTCGACGTGAGCGCCCGCTACAGCGACGCCCCCGAGCGCCGCTCGTGCACCTCGCTCAACCACTACCAGATGCTCCACTCGGCCTCGGAGATCATGCAGCAGCGCATCACGCAGCTCATGTGCCGCCTCCACCGCCCCGATCTGCTCGTCGAGCTGCCCACCGACAGCTTCGGCGTCTTCGAGTTCTACCGCGCGGCGGAGATCGTCGAGGCGGGGCGCCGGGCCACGCGCGCGGCGCTGCGCGCCCTCGAGCGGTCGCAGCGGCAGTCGTCGCTGCGCGAGCGCCCGATCCCGGCCTGAGGGTGCCGATGGCTATTTCGAAAAAACGGCGGCAGCCTTTGCAGTCGTGGAGGCGACGGAGAAGCGAGGAGCGGTCGGACCGTGTCGTCGTCGCTTGCCGGTGCGGGCCTCGTGCGGTTCATGATAAAACCCCGAATGATCGGAGCGGATCATTCGGGGTTTTTCGATGGTACCCGGAGCCGGGGTCGAACCGGCACGACATTGCTGTCATTGGTGTTTGAGACCAACGCGTCTACCGATTCCGCCATCCGGGCATGCGTTCGATAGGGATCGGGAGGGCAAAGATAAGCAAAAATTCACAATTCAAAATTCACAGTTCGGAATTATTTTCGCGGCGGGCGCGCCGGGGGTGTGCGCCGGGGCGTTGCGGATGGGCTGCCGATGCGCCGCGGGCGTGCGGAGGAGGGCTGCGGGGCGTTACTGCTCGCCGTCGAAGAAGGCGCGGATGCGGCGCGCGCGGGCCTGCCCGACCAACGCCTCGAGCTCCTCGCGGGGCGCGGCCTTGATCTTGGCCACCGTGCGGAAGTGTTGCAACAGGGTGGCAATGGTCTTGGCTCCGATGCCCTCGATCTGCTCCAGCTCGCTGTGGATGAATGCCTTGCTGCGCTTCTGGCGGTGGAACGCGATGGCGAAGCGGTGCACCTCCTCCTGGATGTGGGCGAGGAAGTGGAAGAGGGGCGAGGCGGGCTTCAGACCTACGAGCAGGGGCGGGTCGCCGCAGTAGAGCTCGGTGGTGCGGTGGCGGTCGTCCTTGGCCAGACCGGCGACGGGGATCGCGAGCCCCAGGTAGCGGAGCACCTCGCTGATGACCCCCATCTGTCCCTTGCCGCCGTCGGCGATCACCAGGTCGGGCAGCTCGGCCCCCTCCTCCTTCAGGCGGCTGTAGCGGCGGTAGACCACCTCGCGCATCGAGGCGTAGTCGTCGGGGCCTTCGACCGTCTTGATGTTGAAGTGGCGGTACTCCTTGCGCGCTGGGCGTCCGTCGCGGAAGACGACGCACGAGGCCACGGGGTGGGCCCCCTGCAGGTTGGAGTTGTCGAAGCACTCGATGCGGCGCGGCGGCCGGTCGAGGCGCAGGGCCTGTTGCAGCGAGGCGAGCAGCCGCTCGGTGTGGCGCTCGGGGTTGCGGATCTCGAGGTTCTTGAGCTGCTCGGCGCGGTAGATGCGGGCGCTCTTCTGCGAAAATTCGAGCAGGTCGAGCTTCTCGCCCCGCTTGGGCACGGTGAAGGTCACCCCGTCGAAGAGCAGCGTCGTGGAGGGCGGGAAGGGCACGACGACCTCGCGCGCGAGCTCGCCTCCGCCGAAGCGGTCGACCAGGTGCTGGATCGCCAGCGTGAGCATGTCGGCCCGCTCGCCGCCGATGCCCGCCGTGAGGCGCACGGTCGTCACGCCCACGACCGAGCCGTGGCGGATGCGCACGAAGTTGCACCAGGCCGCATCGTCGTCTTCGACGAGCGAGAAGACGTCGATATCGACGATGCGGGCGCTGACGATCACCGACCGGCTCGAGTAGTGGTCCAGCGCGTCGAGGCGCTGTTTGTAGCGCTGCGCGGCCTCGAACTTCAGCGCCGCGGCCGCGCGCTCCATCTCCCCCTCCAGATAGCGGCGCACGGGCCGCAGGTCGCCCCGCAGCACCGAAGTGACGAGGTCGACCTGGCGGGCGTACTCCTCCTCGCTCTGCGCCCCGATGCAGGGTCCGCGGCAGTTGCCCAGGTGGTACTGGAGGCAGACGCCGTAGCTGCCGCGGGCGATCTTCTCGGGCGAGAGGTCGAGCTTGCAGGTGCGCAGCGGCACCACCTCGCGCACGAACTCCAGCACGCTGCGCTGCATCATCCCCGAGCCGTAGGGGCCGAAATACTGCGAGCCATCGCGCACGAGCTGCCGCGTCGACTGCACGCGCGGGAAGCGCTCGCGCCGCACGACGATCCACGGGTAGCTCTTGTCGTCCTTGAGCAGGATGTTGTAGCGGGGCTGGAGGCTCTTGATGAGCGAGTTCTCGAGCAGCAGGGCGTCGGTCTCGCTCCCCACGACGATGTGGCGGATCCGGGCGATCTGCCGCACCATCACGCGCACCTTGGGGCTGTGGTCGCGGTTCTCGACGAAGTAGGAGGAGACCCTCTTGCGCAGGCTCTTGGCCTTGCCCACGTAGATGACCGTCCCCTCCCGGTTGAGGAACTGGTAGACCCCGGGGGCGAAAGGGAGCAGGGCGACCTGCTCCTTGAGCGACTCTTTCGGTGCGTGCTGTGCGGCGGACATAGATGGGACAAAGATACGAAAAGTCAAGCGCAGAAACAAGCCGCAGGCTTGGTTCTGCCGAGACGGAGTATCTTGGGCGAAGCCAAAGATACGAAAGGTTGCGGGTCGGAGCAAAATCGCCTGCATGCTGTCGGGGCGGAAGCAGGCCCGCCTGCGCCCGATTTGGCGTATGACGCAGAAAACCTTATCTTTGCCGCCCGAATCGCTCCGCACGTTGCGGGCCGATCACCCGAACGACCATATATGAAACGACTCTTTCTCCTGCCGTTGGCCGCCTGGGCGCTGGCCTCGTGCGTCGACGGCGACTACAACCTGAGCGGCGTCGATACCGACGACATCGTCGTGGGCGACGACGCTTCGCAGTTCGACGCCCCGCTGGCCCGCATCCGCGTCTCGCTCGACGACATCGAGGGCGGCGGCCTCTCGCTCCGCCAGCTGTTGGGCGAGGCCGACGCCTGGCTCCCCGCGCCGCTGCCTGACGGCGAGTGGGTCGATCTGGTGCGCCTGCGCGACGAGGCCGCCTACCGCCTCGCCCTGACCGACGCCCTGTTGGGGCAGATGCAGCGCGACGAGGCCAAGCTCACGGAGGTGGCCGCGCTCGTGGCCGGGCGCTACGCCGGCGAGTTCGCCGACCGGCTCGGCCTGGGGCACGACGCCTCCGAGGCGGAGTTCGTCGCGGCGTTCCGGCTGCTCTTCCGCGCCGACGCGGCGCTGCGCGAGAGCGTCCGCGCCAAGGCCTCGGAGTACCTCTCGGGGATCGAGGTCTCCGATCTGGAGTTCGATCTGGGGCGCCTGGAGCTCGACGACGTGCTCGACATGCTGGTCGAAAACCTCGACCCGCCGGGGACGGCCGTCCCGATGCGCACGCTCTCCGTCGAGGGCGAGATCGCCAGCCTGCTGCCCCTCTCCGTGGCCTTGCAGCCCGTCTTCTCGCCCTCCGGCATCCGCATCGAGCGGTTCGTCGTGGCGGCGCGCGGGGCGAGCGAGCTCCCCTCGACCTATATTTATGCCGACGACCTGCGCGCGCTTTGCGACGCCGACCGCGTGAAGGTGGTCGTGCCCGTCGAGCTGCTGCGCTACTATCCCGGCTCGGCCGACGCGCTGGCCGACGAACCCCTCTCGATCCGGCTCTTCCTGCGCAAGCGGGGCGCGCTCGGTCTCGACTTCTAACCCTTGGCTCCCATGATCGCGAAAAGACTCCATACGCTCGTCGCCGCGCTGCTCGTGTGCGCGACGGCCGCCGCGCAGCACCCTGCGGCCTACTTCATGGAGGGGTCGACCCTCCGCAGCCGCCTCAATCCGGCCCTGGCGCCGCAGCGCGGCTACTTCGACATCCCGGCTCTGGGCGGCGTCGACGCCGCCGTGAACACCGACGTGGCGCTCGACCGCCTGCTCTTCACGCGCGGCGGGCGGCTGGTGACGCTGCTCGACCGCGAGGTCTCGGCCGCTGACGCCCTGGCGGGGCTCTCGGCCGACAACCGCGTCGGTAGCGACGTGCGCCTCTCGCTGCTGAGCTTCGGCAGCTATGCGCGCAACGGCAAGAGCTTCTGGTCGGTGGACATCAACGTGCGCGCCTCGGGCGAGGTCAACCTGCCCCGCTCGCTGGTCGAGTTCGCCAAGCGGGGCGACGACGGTGCTATCCGCAACCTCTCGGCGGCTGCCGAGAGCTGGGTAGACGCCGGCTTCGCCTATTCGTTCCCGCTGCTCGACGAGCGGCTCTACCTGGGCTTCCGTGCGAAGGCGGTGGTGGGCGGCGCCCGGGCGCGCCTCGACTTCGACCGCCTCGACGTCGTGCTGCACGAGGAGCGCTGGAGCGTCGACGCGCAGGGCACGCTCGACGCCCACATCCCCGGCGCTGCGGTCGAGTACCGCACCGACGAGGCGGGCGACCGCTACTTCGAGCCCTCCGACATCTCCGTCGACGGCTTCCGCCCCGCGGGCTACGGCATGGCCCTGGATCTGGGCGTGGCGTGCGACATCCTGCCCGATCTGAAGGCCTCGCTGGCGGTCACAGATCTGGGCTTCATCGTGTGGAACGCCCGCAGCGCCGTGCAGGGCACGGCGGCCGCACGCCTCGAGTACACGGGCGTGGAGATCGCCGGCGGGCAGGGCGCCTCGTCGCCCGACTTCGACCTCGACGATCTGATGCGCTTCGCTGCGCGCGGGTCTCGAATACCGGCTGTGGCGCCGCCGCGTGTCGCTGGGGCTGCTCTACGAGAGCCGCTTCCGCGCCATGACCACGCTCCACGCCCTCACGGCGTCGGTCAACTACACCCCCGTCGGATGGTTCACGCTCGGCTGCGGCTACACGCAGGGCAGCACGGGCGGCTCGCTGGGGCTGGCGCTCAACCTCTGCCCGGGGTGGATCAACCTCTTCGTGGCCACCGACCTGCTCACGGCGCGTCTGTCGCCTCAGTTCTTCCCCGTGCGGCAGCGCACGGCCCGCGTCACGCTGGGGCTCGGCATCCCCATGGGGCGTTTGGGGCAGCGCCACGTGGCGGCCTGGCTGCCCTACGACCGGCGTCTTGCGGCCGACCGATAGCCGTTGCGCCCCCGCAACCCAAACGTCCCCGCAACCCGCGAGCCCCGGAGGTCTCCCTCCCGGGCTCTTTTTTTGCGGGCGGCCGATGTTGCGTTCGGACGCGACTGCGCCGTTCGGTCGGCGCGCCGTGTTCCGTTCGGGCGGCGATAGCACGAACGGGCCGCGGGCCTACTCCGCCGGCAGCGGGCGGGGCGCCAAAAAGGGAGCCGAGGGGCGAAAACATTGGAATCCCGGAATTTTTTGTTACTTTTGTCCGAATTTTTTAACCGATATACGTTATGGGAAAGTTACTCGAAGGAAAGAAAGGACTGATTTTCGGCGCTCTGAACGAGCAGTCGATCGCCTGGAAGGTGGCCGAGCGGGCCGTGGCCGAAGGGGCTGAGATCGTCCTCACGAATACCGCCGTCTCCATCCGCATGGGAACCATCTCGGAGCTGGCCGAGAAGTGCAACACGATCGTGGTGCCGGCCGACGCGACGAGCGTCGAGGACCTCGAAAACCTCATCGACAAGACGATGGAGCACTTCGGCGGTCGTTTCGACTTCATGCTCCACTCGATCGGCATGTCGCCCAACGTGCGCAAGGGCCGCACCTACGACGATCTGGACTACGGCTTCCTGCAGAAGACGCTCGACATCTCGGCCATCTCGTTCCACAAGGCGATCCAGGTGGCCCGCAAGAAGGACGCCCTCAACGAGTGGGGTTCGATCGTGGCGCTGAGCTACATCGCCGCGCAGCGCACCCTCTACGGCTACAACGACATGGCCGACGCCAAGGCGCTGCTCGAGTCGATCGCCCGCAGCTTCGGCTACATCTACGGCCGCGAGAAGCACGTGCGCATCAACACCGTGTCGCAGTCGCCCACGCCGACCACGGCGGGCAACGGCGTGCTGGGCATGGGCGACCTGATGTCATTCGCCGAGAGCATGTCGCCGCTGGGCAACGCCTCGGCCGAGGATTGCGCCGACTACGTGCTCACGCTCTTCTCCGACTTCACGCGCAAGGTCACGATGCAGAACCTCTACCACGACGGCGGCTTCTCGTCGATGGGCATGTCGCGCCGCGCCATGCGCACCTACGAGAAGGGCATGCGCTTCGACGACGTGAACGAGAACCAGTATCCGTTCGGCAAGTAGGCATGATGCGACGCTCGCTTTTCGCCTGGCTGGCCGCTGCGGCGCTCGCCGGATGCGCGGGCCCCGCGGCCGGCGAGTGGGAGCTGGTGTGGGAGGACGATTTCGAGGGGTGCGTCGACACGGCCTCGTGGTCGAAGATCCCCCGCTGGCACCCCGAGTGGGCGCAGAAGATGTCCGACGACGGGCGCTGCTACGGCCTGCGCGACGGCAACCTCATCTTGCGCGCCATCGCCAACGACGACCCTGCCGACTCGGCGGCCTACCTCACTGGCGGCCTCTACACCAAGGGCAAGCGGGCGTTCCACGGCGGGCGGCTGGAGGTCCGCGCCCGCCTGCACGGCGCCCGGGGCGCCTGGCCCGCGATCTGGCTCAAGCCCTTCGAGGAGGAGCGCTTCCCGTGGCCCACGGGCGGCGAGATCGACATCATGGAGCGCCTGAACCACGACACGATCGTCTACCAGACCGTCCACTCCCACTACACCCACACGCTGGGGATGGGCGACGTGCCGCCCCACGGGGCGACGGCCCCCATCCGCCCCGACGACTACAACGTCTACGGCGTGGAGCTCGGGCCCGACTCGCTCGTCTTCTCGGTCAACGGGCGGCGGAGCTTCGCCTACCCGCGCATCGAGACCGACCGCGAGGGGCAGTACCCCTTCGACAAGCCCTACTACCTGCTCGTCGACATGCAGCTGGGCGGCACGTGGGTCGGGGAGATCGACCCCGCGGAGGTGCCCGTCGAGATGGAGGTCGACTGGGTACGCTACTACCGGCGCAAATAACCGAAAAGAGGCTCGCATGTCGCGAGCCTCTTTTTTTGTGGATGTGTCAGTATTGGTGCCCGCCCTCGCGCAGCTCGTCGCGCGTGAGGGGCCGGCGGTTCATCGCGCGCCACACCCAGGCGATGTAGGCCGCGACGAAGGGTACGGCGAGCGACACCCAGGCCATCGTCCGCAGCGTGAAGAGGCTCGACGACGAGTTGCGGATGGTCAGCGACGACTGCATGTCCGCGAGCGAGGGGTAGTAGGCCGTGTCGTTCCATCCGGCGAGGAGCAGCAGCGCCAGCACGGTGGCCACCGTGCCCCCGCCGCCGAACCACACGGCGTCGCGCCGCCCGCGGCTGCCGCGCCGGAAGCTCCACGCGACCGACGCTACGCCCGCCAGCAGCAATACCGCCACCGCGGGCATCTGCACCAGATTGTGCCAGTATTTGAAGTGCTCGACGCGGATCGTGCCCGCGGCGTCGGCCGTGTAGCCGTCGATGGTGAGCAGCCGCACGAGCCACCCCGCGAAGAGAGCGAGGAAGCCGGCCGCGAGGGGGATCATCCGCCGCCGGGCGCGCTCCGCGAGCGTCGCGTCGGCGATGTCGTTGAGGAAGTACTGGCAGGCGAGCGCCATGGCGAGCAGGGCCACGGCCAGACCGAGCGCCACGTTGTGGAGGCTGGCCACGGCGTCGAGCCCGTGCCACGGGGTCGCCCACTGCGAGATCACCGCCGCGCCGTCGGCGGCTCCGGCGGCCAGGTTGAGGCGGTCGACCGTGAAAGGAGCGCCGGTGAAGAGGGTCGAGACGGCGGTGCCGAGCAGCAGGGGGCCGAGTACTCCGTTGGCGACGAGGAAGGCGTTGAAGGTTTTTTCACCCAGCACGTTGGCGGGCTTGCGGCGGTATTCGTAGGCCACGGCCTGCACCACGAAGCAGAGCAGGATGGCCAGCCACACGTAGCACGCCCCGCCGAACGAGGTGGAGTAGAAGAGCGGGAACGAGGCGAAGAAGGCGCCGCCGAAGGTGACGAGCGTGGTGAAGGTGAGCTCCCATTTGCGGCCCAGCGAGTTGACCACCAGATTGCGTTCTTCGTCCGTGCGGCCCAGGTCGTAGAGCAGTGCCTGACCGCCCTGCACGAAGAGCAGGAAGACGAGCAGCGCGCCCAGCAGCGCGACGATGAACCACCAGTAGTGTTGTAAGAGCGAGAGGGTATCCATAGGGCTATTCTTTTTCGTCGGGACCCAGTTTGATCTGGCGCGCCATGATGCTCAGCTCGGCGACGAGCAGCGCCGTGAAGAGCGCCAGGAAGAGGAAGAAGGTGAAGGCGACCGAGCTGCCGGGGATCTTCGAGGCGGCCACCGAGACGGGCATCATCTCCTGGATGGCCCACGGCTGGCGCCCCATCTCGGCCAGGATCCACCCGGCCTGCGAGGCGGCGTAGGCCAGCGGGACGCAGGCGATCGACAGGCGCAGCAGCCAGCGTCGCCGCTCCAGCCCTCCGCGGCGGTTGAGCCACCACACGAGCCCCAGGGTGAGGATGAAGAGCGTGCCGGCGCCCACCATCACGCGGAACGAGTAGAAGAGCGTCGGCACGTGGGGGATGACCTCGTCGGGCGAACGGAGGTAGCCGTAGCCGAAGTAGGCGAAGCGCTCGCGGAGGAACTCCTCGCCTTGGGGCGTCGCGGGGTCGAACAGCGCGCGGACCTCGGCCTGCACGGCGGTGTCGGCGGCCTCGACCGCCGCGCGGTAGCGCGCGAGCTCGGCCACGGCGCTGCGGCCGCGCTCGATCTTCTCGCCGACGGAGAGGATGCCCCGCTCGGGGACGCCGTCGATCAGATCGTAGATGCCCGGCACGTAGGCGTCCGCGTCGCGGAAGCTCATCAGCGAGAGCATCTTGGGGATCTCGATGCTGAAGTAGAACGGGTCGCCGTTGAGCGGCCGCTGCGACGCGGGGCGCAGCAGCCCTGCGACGGTGAGCGGAGCCCCCTCCCCGCCGCGGTAGAGCGCCTCCATGGCCGCCAGCTTCATGGGCTGCACGCGGGCCACCACGGCGCCCGAGCGGTCGCCCGTCAGGGCGGTGGCGAGGGCGAAGACGAGGCCGAAGGCCGAGGCGAGGGCGATACTCTCGCCGGCCATCCGCCGCTCGCGGCCCCGCAGCAGGTACCAGGCGCTCACCCCCACGACGAAGAGTGCGGCCAGCGTGTAGGACGATGTGACCGTGTGGAGGAACTTGTCGACGGCCACGGGCGAGAGGGCCACGTCCCGGAACGAGGTCATCTCGTTGCGCACCGTGTCGAGGTTGAAGGTGCACCCCACGGGGTGCTGCATCCAGGCGTTGGCCACCAGGATCCAGACGGCCGAGAGGTTGGCGCCGATGGCCGTGAGCCACGTGGCGGCCAGGTGCATGCGCTTCGAGACCTTCTCCCAGCCGAAGAACATCACGGCGATGAAGGTCGACTCCATGAAGAAAGCCATGATCCCCTCGATGGCCAGCGGGGCGCCGAAGATGTCGCCCACGAAGTGGGAGTAGTTGGACCAGTTGGTGCCGAACTCGAACTCGAGGATCAGCCCCGTGGCCACTCCGATGGCGAAATTGATGCCGAACAGGCGCATCCAGAACTTGGTCGTGCGCTTCCAGAACGGATCGCCAGTCCGAACGTAGCGCGTCTCCATGATTGCGATGATGAATCCCAGGCCCAGCGTCAGCGGCACGAAGAGCCAGTGGTAGATGGCCGTCAGGGCGAACTGCGCCCGCGACCAGTCGACGGTGTGTAGGTAGTCGGTCATGTTTCCGAGGGAAGTTTCTGTGGGTCGGTTTCCGCGGGCCGCTCTCTTTCGGTCAGCTCGCGCATCACGTGGCGGCCGCGCTCGCGCTCGCTCTTGCCCGCCAGCGGGTCGGGAAAGAAGAGCAGCCTGACCACGGCGAACATCACGAAGAGCTTCACGAGGATGATCGCCCAGAGCGTGCGCCCCAGCGTCATCGCGCGGAAGCCCTCGACGTAGAATCGGATCGCTTGTCGCAGGGTCGGCATGGCTGTCGGAGTCGGAGATGCGGAATCGTCTATCAAAAATAGTGAAAAAACGGCAAGCCGCAAGCGGATAATTCGTATTTTTGCACTTTCACTCAAAATCGTTCGGACAATGGAGATGAAAAACGGTGAGGAGACCCTGCCCGCTGTGTGGGTCTCCGCGATCCCGCTGGCGGTGCTCGCGTCGCTGCTCTTTCTGGTGATCCGCTGCTTCGGCGGCGGGGCGATCGACGGGGGCAGCCAGATAGCCCTGCTCTCGGCCTCGTCGGTGGCCGTCATGCTGGCGATGGGCATCTACGGCTGCCGCTGGTCGCGCCTCGAGGAGGCCATCGTCGACAACATCCACTCGTCGGCCTCGGCCATCCTCATCCTGCTGCTCATCGGCGCCATCGCCGGCACGTGGATGGTCAGCGGCGTGGTGCCCACGATGATCTGCTACGGACTGGAGATCCTCCACCCGTCGTTCTTCCTGGTCGCCTCGTGCGTCGTCTGCGCCGGCGTGTCGCTGATGACCGGCAGCTCGTGGACCACCATCGCCACCATCGGCGTGGCCCTCATGGGCATCGGCCGCGCCATGGGCTTCGCCGAGGGGTGGGTGGCCGGAGCGATCGTCTCGGGCGCCTACTTCGGCGACAAGGTGTCGCTGCTCTCCGACACGACGGTGCTCGCCTCGTCGACGGTCGGGGTGCCCGTCTTCGACCACATACGCTACATGCTGCGCACCACCGTGCCGTCGTTCGTCGTGGCGCTCGCCGTCTTCACCGTGGCGGGGCTCACGCTCCCGCACGGCGACGCGGCGCAGGCCGACCTCTACGCCGCGGCGCTGCGCTCGACTTTCCGCGTCACCCCCTGGCTGCTCGCGGTGCCTCTGGTGACGGGCGTGCTCATCGCGCGCAAGTGGCCCGCCATCGTCACGCTCTTCGTGGCGGCGGTGCTGGCCTCGGTGGCGATGGTCGCGGCGCAGCCCGCGCTGGTGGCCCGCGTGGCGGGGGCCGCGGAGCTGGACCTGCTCTCGGGATTCAAGGGGGTGCTGATGAGCTGCTACGGCCCCACGGCGATCCCGTCGGGCGATGCGCAGATCGACGGTCTGATCGCCACGCGCGGCATGGCCGGCATGCTCAATACGGTGTGGCTGATCGTCTGCGCCATGTGCTTCGGCGGCGTGATGACCGGAAGCGGCATGCTGCGCGCGCTCACGGAGGTGTTCCTGCGCTTCGTGCGGCGCACCTTCCCCGTGGTGGCGTCGACGGTCGGCGCCGGCATCTTCTTCAACCTCTGCACGGCCGACCAGTATATCTCGATCATCCTCTCGGGGCGTCTGTTCCGCGACCTCTACGCCGACCGCGGGCTGGAGGCGCGCCTGCTGAGCCGTTCGGTCGAGGATTCGGCCACGGTCTGCTCGGTGCTCATCCCCTGGAACTCGTGCGGCATGACCCAGGCCACGGTGCTCGGGGTCTCGACCTTCGTCTACATGCCCTACTGCATCTTCAATCTGGTCAGCCCGCTCATGTCGCTCGCCGTGGCCGCCACGGGGTGGGGGATCCGGCGACGGAAAGTTGAAAGTTGAAAATTGAAAGTTGAAAATCGGGGTGGGCTCGGGGTCGGCTGCGGCCCATCCGAAAATAGATACCGATATGGAGAATACCGAGTTGGTCATCTTCGACCTCGACGGCACGCTGCTCGACACGATCGGCGACCTGGCCGTCGCCTGCAACGCCTGCCTGGCCCTGCGCGGCCTGCCGCAGCACACCTACGAGGATTATTGCCACTTCGTGGGCAACGGCATCATGCGTCTGGTCGAGCGGGCGCTGCCCGAGCCGCTGCGCACGCCGGAGAACGTGGCGCTCGTGCGTGCCGACTTCGTGAAGTACTACACCGCCCACATCGACTGCCACACGCGCCCCTACGACGGCATTCCCGAGCTGCTGCGCGAGCTGGCGCGGCGCGGCGTGCGTCTGGCGGTGGCGTCGAACAAGTTTCAGGCGGGCACCGAGAAGCTCGTGGAGCGCTTCTTCCCCTCGATCCCCTTCGCGCCGGTGCTGGGCCAGCGGCCCGACGTGCCGCTCAAGCCCGACCCCGCGGTCGTGCGCGAGATCCTCGCGACGACGGGCGTCGGGCCCGGGCGGACGCTCTACGTGGGCGACTCGGGCATCGACATGCTCACCGCCTCGGCCGCCGGGGTGCGCTCGGCGGGCGTGACGTGGGGTTTCCGTGCGCGCGAGGAGCTCGTCGGGGCGGGGGCCTGCCACCTGGTGGACCGGGCCGAAGAGCTGCTCGACCTGCTCTGATGCGAAGCGATCCGCCCCCCTCGGGCGGATCGCCGGTTTTTGCGGGCCGCGGGTGCCGTCACTGGCAGTAGGCCTCGATGTCTTCTGTGGTGATGCACTCGCCGCCGAGGATCGTCAGGCGCTCGACCACGTTGCGCAGTTCGCGGATGTTGCCCGTCCAGGGCATGCGCTGCAGCGCCTCGAGGGCCTTGGGGTCGATGCGCTTGGGCGCCACGCCGTACTCCTCGCCGATCTGGCGCAGGAAGTGGTCGACCAGCTGCGGGATGTCGGAGGCGCGCTCGCGCAGCGCCGGCACGCGGGCCACGACGACGGCCAGGCGGTGGTAGAGGTCCTCGCGGAAGTTGCCCCGGCGGATCTCCTCGCGCAGGTCCTTGTTCGTGGCGGCGACCACGCGCACGTCGACCTCTATGTCCTTGTCGCTGCCCACGCGCGTAACCTTGCGCTCCTGCAGCGCGCGCAGCACCTTGGCCTGTGCCGAGAGCGACATGTCGCCGATCTCGTCGAGGAAGAGCGTGCCGCCGTCGGCCTGCTCGAACTTGCCCTTGCGCAGCTTGATGGCCGAGGTGAAGGCCCCCTTCTCGTGGCCGAAGAGCTCGCTCTCGATCAGCTCCGAGGGGATGGCCGCGCAGTTGACCTCCACGAAGGGTCCCGAGGCGCGGCGGCTCAGCTCGTGCATCTGGCGCGCCACGAGCTCCTTGCCCGAGCCGTTCTCGCCCGTGATGAGCACGCGGGCGTCGCACGGGGCGACCTTCTCGATGAGGGTGCGGATGCGTCCGATCTCGGGCGACGAGCCGATCATCTCGGCCGAGCGGCCCGGTTTGGCGCGGCGTGCGCGGCGTGCGGGGGCCTGGGCTGCCGCCGCGGACTCCTCGTCGGCCGCCTCGGCGGCGCGGCGCAGCGACTGCAGCAGGCGGTTCATGTCCACGGGCTTGGTCAGGTAGTCCTCGGCGCCGTTGCGCACGGCCTCCATGGCCGTGGCTACGGAGGCGTCCGCCGACAGCACGATGAACGGGATGCCCGCCTCGGGGGCTGCGGTGCGGTCGGTGAGGACGATATCGAAGGCGCCGCGGCGGCACAGCTCCGCGGCGGCTGCGTCGTTCTCGGCCGTTTCGGCCGTGAATCCTTCGTACTCGAGGCGCTCGGCGAGCGTCTTGCGCATACTTTTCGACTGGTCGATGATTAAAACCTTCGGCATGGCTCTTATTATTCTTTAAATTTTTCCTACTTTTGTCCTCGATAAGCGTCGCTCCGGCATGGATTTCGGATGGCTTCGCTTGTCGTTCGTACTGCAAATGTAGATCGGCGCAGGCTCTGGAACCAAATCTGCTATCGCCCTGCCGGATCCGATCGCCTGATTCTGAATCGGCCTATCGCCGCGGTCCGCCGGGAGCGTTTCCCGAACCGAACGTGCTATCGCGGGGCCCCGAACATGCTATGAGAAAGAACTACAACTACGAGCGGCGCAAGCTGCACCTGCCCGAGTACGGGCGCCATATCCAGGAGATGATCGACTCGCTCTCGCTGATCGAAGACCGGCGCGAACGCAACCGCCAGGCGCGGGCCGTGATCGCCGTGATGGGCAACCTCAACCCCCTGCTGCGCGACACGGCCGACTTCACCCACAAACTGTGGGATCACCTCTTCATCATGTCTGATTTCCAGCTCGATGTCGATTCGCCCTATCCGCGTCCGACGCGCCAGGAGCTGACCGTCGCGCCCCACCGCATGGCCTACTCGCAGGGGCGCATCGCATACAAGCACTACGGCAAGTATACGGAGCGCATGATCCGCTCACTTTCAGCGCATAAGGATCCGCACACCGTCGCCCGTACGGTAGACAATATCGCCCGTTACATGAGGGCCAAAAGTTACGAGTACAATCAGGAGCACCCCAACAACGAAACGATCATAAAAGACATCAAGCGGATGTCCGAAGGTGCTATCCAGATCGATGAAGTGGCATTGAATAATCTCCGAAGCGACTATAAACAGCACTTTTCAGCACATTCGCCCCGGGGATTCCAGTCGCGCCAGGCGCCGCGCATGCAGAAAAACCGCAACCAGCAGCGCGGCCGGGGCTTCGTGAAAAACGGCGCGCCCCATCGCAATTCTTCGAAATAATTTCGCTTTTTCCGAGTTTTTCCTATCTTTGTCACTTCGTACGGGGTTCCGTGCGGAGCGTGCGCGTGCTCGTCGGAGCGCCGGCGCCGCGGATCCGCAGCGGAAGGCCCGCAGTATTTAAGCATAGCAAACAGATGAACACGAGAATTTTCGTTCCCCTGGCCGCAGCCGCCGCGCTGTGCGCCTGCCAAACGTCGAAAGTGAAGATCTCGGGCCGCTTCGCCGGGACCGAGGCTTCGGAGGTCTACCTCGAGCAGGTTTCGCCGCTCGAGCAGGGGATCGTCGATTCGGCCCGCCTGGATCAGGAGGGCGTCTATCGGTTCGAGCTGGGCGGCGTGGCCAAGACTCCGGCGCTCTATAATATCGTCTGCAACGGCGAGCGCATCCCCCTCTTCATCGCCGCCGGTGACCGCGTGACGGTCAACTCGGTGGGCAGCCTCGTGCGCAACTACACGGTCGAGGGGTCGGAGGAGTCGGAGCTGCTGCGCGGCTTCTACCAGGCGTTCGTGGCCGGGGCGCAGCACCTCGACCGCATCGCCTCGCGCGTAGCGGCGCCCGGCGTCGATGCCGAGGAGCGGCGCAGCCTGGTGAAGGAGTACACCGAGGAGTACTTCCGCATCCGGCGCGAGCAGCTGCGCTTCATCATCGAGAACAAGGGCTCGCTGGCTGCCGTCTACGCCCTCTACCAGCGTCTGCCGGGCGACGAGAACCTCTTCAACGGCGACAGCGACGTGGTCTATTTCCGCACCGTGGCCGAGGCGCTCTCGGAGCGCTATCCCGAGTCGCCCTACCTGCAGACGCTGCTGGGCGAGATCGCCCGCATGGACGCCCGCATCAGCCTCGCCTCGCAGGTCACCGAAGCGACCTATCCCGACCTGGAGATCCCCGACATCTACGGCAACCGCATCCGCCTCTCGTCGCTCGCGGGCAAGGTGGTGCTGCTCGACTTCTGGTCGGCCGAGCTGGGCAACAGCAACGCCCTGAACGCCGAGCTGAAGGAGCTCTACGCCAAGTACGCCGACGCGGCTACGCCGTTCGAGGTCTACCAGGTGGCCGTCGACACCTCCAAGCCGCTCTGGATCTCGGCCGTGCAGGAGCAGCAGCTGCCCTGGATCTCGGTGAGCGACCTGCGCGGGCGCGCCTCCACGGCGCTGGGGCTCTACAACGTGCAGCGCATCCCCTCCAACTACCTGATCGACAAGCAGGGCGCCATCGTCGCCCGCGACATCTACGGCAAGAGCCTCGACGAGAAGCTCGCGGCCCTGACCAAATAGCGGAGCGCGCTCCGCAGCGGTGACGGCATGGTCTGGTTCGCATCCGACATACACCTGGGCGGCGGTGAGGCCGCCGTCGCGCGGGCGACCGAGCGCCGTTTCGTCGCCTGGCTCGACCGGGCGGCCCGCGAGGCGCATACGGTGGTGCTGGCGGGCGACGTGTTCGACTTCTGGTTCGAATACGGCCGCGTGGTGCCCCAGGGGTGCGTGCGGGCGCTGGGCAAGCTGGCCGAACTCACGGACCGGGGCCTGCGCGTGGTCTTCTTCACCGGCAACCACGATATGTGGGTGGGCGACTATCTGGCGCGCGAGTGCGGTCTGGAGATACACACCCGCCCCGAGGTGCTGGAGCTGGAGGGGCAGCGCATCTTCGTGGCCCACGGCGACAACATGAACATCCGGGGCGACCTCAAGCTGGTCCTCCTCAACAAGATATTCCGCTCGCGCATGCTGCGCCGGCTATTCGCCTGGGGCGTCCATCCCGACCTGGCGATGCGCTTCGGCCGCTGGTGGAGCGACCGCTCGCGCCGCTCGCACCCCGAGACGAGCTTTACCGAGGCGCTCACCGAGCCGCTCATCGACTACGCCCGCGGGTATGTCGCCGGGGGGGGCCGCGTCGACCACTTCGTCTTCGGACACATGCACTACGCCCGCGACTACCGCGAGGCGGGGCTCCATACGATCCACCTGGGCGGGTGGGACCGCTGCGCCTCCTACGCCGTGCTCGACGGCGCGGGCGCGCTGACCCTCCGCGCGGAGGAGCCGTGAGCGGCGTGCCCGCTCCGGCCGGCCGAAGCGGCCGAACAACGAACCATCGCCGATGAAACAATACCTCGATCTGCTGCGCCGCATCCGGCGCGAAGGCGTGGTGCGGGGCGACCGCACCGGCACCGGGACCCAGGGGGTCTTCGGCCACCAGATGCGCTTCGATCTGGAGGAGGGATTCCCGCTGCTCACGACCAAGCGCGTCTTTCTCAAGGGGGTGATCCACGAACTGCTGTGGTTCCTCCGGGGCGACACCAACATCGCCCCTCTGGTCGCCAGCGGGGTCCACATCTGGGACAACGACGCCTACCGCTACTACGGCGAGCTCTGCGCCCGGCAGGGCGCCGTGCCCCTCGACCGCGAGGCCTTCCTCGCGGCCGCCGGGCAGCCGTCGCCGCTGGGGGACTACCGCTACGGCGACCTGAACCACGTCTACGGCTACCAGTGGCGCTCGTGGCCGCGCCCCGACGGCGGAGCCATCGACCAGCTCGCGCAGGCCGTGGAGACGATCCGCCGCAACCCCCAGTCGCGGCGCATCGTCGTCTCGGCGTGGAACGTGGCCGAGGTCGACGACATGGCCCTGCCGCCCTGCCACGTGCTCTTCCAGTTCTACGTGGCCGAGGGGCGGCTCTCGTGCCAGCTCTACCAGCGCAGCGCCGACACCTTCCTCGGCGTGCCTTTCAACATCGCCTCCTATGCGCTGCTGACGATGATGGTGGCGCAGGTGTGCGACCTGCGTCCCGGCGAGTTCGTCCACACGCTGGGCGATGCACACCTCTACCTCGACCACCTCGTGCAGGCCGACGAGCAGCTCTCGCGCACGCCGCGTCCGCTGCCCCGCATGAGGCTCGATCCCGCCGTGCGGTCGCTTTTCGACTTCCGCTATGACCACTTCACGCTCGAGGGCTACGATCCGTGGCCCGCGATCAAGGCCCCCATGTCGTTCTGAGGGGGCACCCTGCAACGACCCGATAACCAAAACACAAACCGATGAAAACCAGAATCATGCTATTGGCACTCTCGCTCCTCTCCCTTGCGGCGACGGGGCAGGTGCGCGTCGAGCGGACGCTCGACAAGGGGTGGCGCTTCACCCGCGAGGACGACCCCGCGTTCGCCGCCGCGGCGTGCGACGATGCTTCGTGGCAGGCCGTGACGCTGCCCCACGACTGGGCCATCTACGGCCCCTTCAGCGTCGACAACGACCTGCATAACACGGCCATCGTGCAGGACGGCCAGACGGAGGCCATGGAGCACGCCGGCCGCACGGGCGGCCTGCCCTTCGAGGGCACGGGGTGGTACCGCCTCGCGCTCGACATCGACCGCACGCCGGGCCTCCACCGCTATACGCTGCTCTTCGACGGGGCGATGAGCCACGCCCGCGTCTACGTCAACGGCCGTGAGGCGTGCTACTGGCCCAACGGCTACAACTCGTTCTGGTTCGACGCCACGCCCTACCTGCGCGAGGGGCGCAACACGCTGGCCGTGCGGCTGGAGAACCTGCCCGAGAGTTCGCGCTGGTATCCCGGTGCCGGCCTCTACCGCAACGTGCATCTGATCCGCACCGAGGCTGCCCACGTGCCCGTGTGGGGGACGCAGATCACCACTCCGGTGGCGACGCGCGCGTATGCCGACGTGCGGCAGACGACGCGTCTGGCCGTGCCCGAGGGGCGCTCGCTCGCCGACTATACCTTCCTTACCGAGCTGCGCGACGCCGCCGGCAGGGTCGTGGCCTCGGCCCGCACCGAGGGGCCGCGCTACGGCGACGGGGTGGAGCAGCGCTTCACCGTCGAGCGCCCCGCGCTGTGGTCGCCCGATACGCCCGCGCTCTACACGTCGGTCGTGCGCGTCTACGAGGGCGAGCGCCTCTGCGACGAGTACGAAACGCCGTTCGGCATCCGCACGATCGAGGTGCGGCCCGACGAGGGCTTCTTCCTCAACGGCGAGCGCGTGCAGTTCCGCGGCGTCTGCAACCACCACGACCTGGGCCCGCTGGGCGGCATCGCCAACGAGGCGGGCATCCGCCGCCAGGTGCGCATCCTCAAGGAGATGGGCTGCAACGCCATCCGCACCTCGCACAACATGCCCGCGCCCGAGCTGGTGCGCATTTGCGACCAGATGGGCATGATGCTGATGGCCGAGTCGTTCGACGAGTGGAGCACGGCCAAGGTGGCCAACGGCTACCACCTCGATTTCGACCGGTGGGTCGAGCGCGATCTCGAGAATCTCGTGCGCCACTACCGCAACAACCCCTCGGTGGTGATGTGGTGCATCGGCAACGAGGTGCCCGACCAGTGGAACGGCAAGAAGGGGCCCAAGCTCTCGCTGCGCCTGCAGCAGATCTGCCATCGCGAGGACCCCACGCGCCCCGTCACGCAGGGCATGGACGCCCCCGACGCGGTGGTCAACAACAACATGGCCGCCGTGATGGACGTGCCGGGCTTCAACTACCGTCCCCACAAGTACCGCGAGAACTACGACAAGCTGCCCCAGCGGGTCGTTCTGGGCAGCGAGACCGCCTCGACGCTCTCGTCGCGCGGCGTCTACAAGTTCCCCGTCGAGCGCCGCTCGATGCAGAAGTACGACGACCACCAGGCCTCCTCCTACGACGTGGAGCACTGCGGCTGGTCGAACCTCCCGGAGGACGACTTCATCCAGCACGACGACCTGCCCTACTGCATGGGCGAGTTCGTGTGGACGGGCTTTGACTACCTGGGCGAGCCCACGCCCTACTACTCCGACTGGCCGAGCCACTCGTCGCTGTTCGGCATCGTCGACCTGGCGGGCCTGCCGAAGGACCGCTACTGGCTCTACCGCAGCCACTGGAACCCCGGGGCCGAGACGCTCCACATCCTGCCCCACTGGAACTGGGAGGGGCGCGAGGGCGAGGTGACGCCCGTGTTCGTCTACACCAACTACCCCTCGGCCGAGCTCTTCATCAACGGCAAGAGCCAGGGCCGCCGCACCAAGGAGCTCTCGGTGACGCGCGACGCGAGCGGCGACGAGGAGTCGCTGCGCGACCTCGCGCGCCAGCGCCGCTACCGCCTCATGTGGATGGATACGCGCTACGAGCCGGGCGAGGTGAAGGTCGTGGCCTACGACGCGGCGGGCAACGCCGTGGCGGAGCGGATCGTCCGCACGGCCGGCAAGCCCTACCGTATCGTGCTCGAGGCCGACCGCACGACGATCGACGCCGACGGCCGCGACCTTTCGTTCGTCACCGTGTCGGTAGTCGACCGCGCGGGCAATCCCTGCCCCACGGCGACCAACGAGATCCGCTATCGTGTGACGGGCGCGGGCAGCTACCGCGCGGGCGCCAACGGCGACCCCACGTCGCTCGCCTCGTTCCAGGAGCCGCGCATGCAGCTCTTCTCGGGCCAGGCCACGGCCATCGTGGCCTCGACCGAGCAGCCGGGCACCATCACGCTCGAGGCCTCGTCGCCCGGGCTGCGGGGAGCCAAACTCGTACTGAAAAGCAAGTAGGCGATGGTGAGTGTAATCGTAGCCGTGGCCGAGAACGGCGTGATCGGCGACCGCAACGCCCTGCTGTGGCACATCTCGGAGGACCTGAAGCACTTCAAGGCCGTCACCTCGGGCCATCCCGTGGTGATGGGCCGCAAGACCTTCGAGTCGCTGGGGCGGCCGCTGCCCAATCGCGAGAACGTGGTCATTACGCGGCAGCGGATCGCCATCGAGGGGTGTCGCGTGGTCCACTCGCTCGACGAGGCGCTGGCGCTCTTCCCGCCCGAGGAGGAGCTCTTCGTCATCGGCGGCGCGCAGATCTACGCCCAGGCGATGCCTGTGGCCGACCGCTTCTACCTCACGCGCGTGGGGCGCGCCTACGAGGGCGACACGCGCTTCCCGGAGTGGGACGAGCGGCAGTGGCGGCTCGTCGCCTCGGAGGCCTTCGCCTCGGGAGCAAACTATCCCTGGCCCTTCGTCTTCGAGACCTACGAACGGCGACGGTAACGACGACAGACGAGGCCCGCGGCGAGCGGGCCTCGCTTTTTTTTGCCGGCCGGGGGCGGGGCGACAGAGTGGCCGGATCGGTCGGGGGATGGTTTGGACGGTCGCGACGGCCGGGGAGATTCGCACGATCGGGGCGCCGGGGCGCTCGGAATGGCCGGGCGGAGGCTGGTAGCGGTCGGTCGTGTGGTCGGGATGCTCCGGGCCGCCGGGCGGAGACTGGCGTGCGTGCGTTCCGGCCGGCGGGGGAGTGGGGCGCGTGTCGCGGCGGGAATCCGTCCGGGGCGTGTTGCAGCGGAGAACCGTCCGGCGGGGCGGTAGGGTAGCGCGGCGACGCAAGACGACCGAACCGCTGCCGGGATGAATCGTCGTTATGGCAGACAACGTTTCTACTAATCTCCAATAGCCCGGGCGGCGGTTCGGTCGGTATACGGGCGGATAGGCAAAAAGCCGCATCCGCAGGGGCGGGTACGGCTCGTGTGTCGAGAGATTCGATCGTCGACGGGTCGGGCGGGCGGATGCTCCGGCTGGGGAGCGGCGCGCCGACGGTCGCGTCCGAGTCTCTCCCGTAGTCCCGCAGGAAAGCGTCGCATCATCGCAAGGCAGGTCTTCTGACTCGCTCCCCCTTCGCGCCTTCCCGGCCCCGGAGGGGGCCAGTGGCCGTGTGCGAAGCCTGGGCGCCCCTCGCGGGGCCGGAGCTCACAGCAACGGGTATTGTCGCAGATTTTCACTGCGTTCCCTTTTCATCTCCGCGCCGCGGCAGGCGCGGGAAACCTTTGCTGGTGTAAATATACGAAATAAATCGGGTTTCGTGCGCGCGGCTCACTTTTTTTTGGCCGCCTCGGCTTTTTTTCCGAACTTTATCCGCCGAAACCGCCCCGTGCGCCCCTGCGGCCGCTGCGGGCTTCGCGTTCCTGCATGAAAAGATTGCTCGATACATACCGCCGTCTGACCCCCGACGCGCTGCTGCTCTTCTGGCTCGGCGTGTGGTGGGCCTGTAACCTGTTGCAGGCGGGGCTCACGGAGCTGGCCGACGACGAGGCCTACTACCACATGTTCGCCGAGGGGCTCGCGTGGGGCTATTTCGACCACCCGCCCGCCGTAGCGCTGCTCGTGCGCCTGGGCAGCACGCTGCTGGGCGGCGAGTTGGGCGTGCGCCTCTGCTTCACGCTGCTGCAGCCCCTCTACCTCTGGATCCTCTGGCGGCTCGTGCGCCCGGCCGACGCCACGCGCGGCGACGCCTCGCTCTTCGCCGTCGTCTCGGCCGCGACGCTCATGCTGCAACTCTACGGCTTCATCGCCGTGCCCGACGGCCCGCTGATGTTCACCTCGGCGCTCTTCCTCGCCGCCCTGAACGCTCTGGACCGCGGGCAGCGTCCGGCGTGGCTCTGGCTGGGGCTGACGATGGCGGCCATGGCCTACAGCAAGTACCACGGCGCCCTGGTGGTGCTCTTCGCGCTGGCGGCCAATCCGCGGCTGCTGCGCCGTCCGGCGCTCTACGCCGGGGGGGGGCTCGCGCTGCTGCTGCTCGTCCCGCACCTGGTGTGGCAGGCCGACCACGACTGGGCCTCGTTCGCCTACCACCTCTCGGGGCGCAACGCCTCGTTCCGCTGGAACTACGTGGCGGAGTTCCTGCTCAACATGCTGGCGGTCTTCAACCCGCTCTTCGTACCGCTCTACGTCAGGGCGTGGCGCGAGGTGCGGCCCGCGACGGCCGTCGGGCGCGCCTTGCGGTGGATGCCCGCGGCCTTCGTCGGCTTCTTCCTCCTTTCGTCGCTGCGCGGCTACGTGCAGCCGCAGTGGACCATCGTGGCCTCGTTCGGCTGGGTGTGGCTGCTCTTCGCCTATGCGCGGCGCCATCCGCGCACGCGCCGCTACGTGGTGCGCGCCGGTCTGGTGACCGTGGCGCTGGTGGGGCTCGTGCGGCTGGAGATGATCTTCAACCCCCTGGGGCTGCGCTTCGAGGTGTTCGACAACCGCCCCGCGTTCGGCGCCTTGGCCCGCGAGGCCGCCGGGCGCCCCGTCATCTTCGGTCTGCGCTACGCCCGGGCGGCCAAGTACGCCTTCTACACGGGCGGCGAGGCCTACTGCCAGCCCAACGTCTTCTACCGCACCCACCACTGGCAGTTCCGCGACGACGACACGCGCTTCGCCGGGCGCGAGGTGCTGGTGGAGTGCACCTCCGCACCCGCCGACACGACGCTGCGCGTGCGCTCGCTCGACCTGGCCGACGGCAGCCGCTTCACCTACTTCGTCGATCCCGATTTCCGGCCCGTGCGCCGCGTCGCCGTCGCCTGCGAGGGGCTTCCGCGGCAGGTGGCTCCGGGCGACAGCCTGCGTCTCGTGCTCACGGTCGATAACCCCTACGACTGGCCGGTGGTCGTCGGCCGGGACACGGAGCTGGCCATGCTCTTCAAGCAGGGCCGCTCGCGCGTGGAGGAGTATCCGCTCGACGTGCGGTTCGAGGCGGCAGCGGGCGGCCGCGAGCGGGTGGAGCTCACGTTCCGCGTGCCCGAGGAGCTGGCCGGCGGGAGCTTCGTCGCGGGCTTCGCGCTGCGGCGCGACGGCTATGCCCACTGGTTCAACTCCCGGCCGCAGCCGCTGACCGTCTCCGCGCTATGATCGGCCAGTTCATCCGTTTCTGCGTCGTCGGCGGGTCGGGCGTCTTCGTCGACTTCGGTATTACGTATCTTGCCAAGGAGTGGCTGCGGCTGAACAAGTACGTGGCCAACTCGGCGGGCTTCCTCTGCGCCTCGAGCTCCAACTACGCGCTCAACCGCCTGTGGACCTTCCACGACGACAACCCCGACATCGCCGGGCAGTACCTGCGTTTTCTGGGCATCGCGCTGGTGGGGCTGGCGATCAACAACGCCGTGATCTGGGTGCTGCACGAGCGCCTGCGGTGGAATTTCTACCTCTCGAAGCTGGCGGCCATCGGCGTGGTGACCTTCTGGAACTTCTTCATGAACTACTTCTTCAACTTCTGAAGTCCTTGGCATACGACGCAGCGGGCCGGTCCTCGGAGAAGGACCGGCCCGCCGTGCATCGCCGCCGCTGCGTCTATCGTTTGGCCGCGCGGATCCGCCGGAAGGGGAGCGCCATCACGCCGAAGAGGGCCTCCTTGAAGATGCCGCCCGACATCTTCGACGCCCCCTCGCGGCGCTCGGTGAAGATGATCGATTCCTCGCGCAGCTTCATCCCGAGCCGCCAGGCCGAGTACTTCATCTCGATCTGGAATCCGTAGCCCTTCATCCGCACGGCTCCGAGGTCGATCGTCTCGAGCGCGCGGCGCGAGTAGCAGACGAAGCCCGCCGTGGCGTCGCGCAGGGGCATGCGCGTCACCGTGCGCACGTAGACCGAGGCGAAGTAGGACATCAGCAGGCGCGACATGGGCCAGTTGACCACGTTGACACCCTGTATGTAGCGCGAGCCGACCACCACGTCGTAGCCTTGGGCCGCCGTGCGGTAGAGGCGCACCAGGTCGTCGGGGTTGTGCGAGAAGTCGCAGTCCATCTCGCAGATGTAGTCGTAGCCGCGCTCCAGCCCCCAGCGGAAGCCCGCCAGATAGGCCGTGCCGAGGCCGAGCTTGCCGCTCCGCTCCATCAGGTGGAGCCGCCCGGGGTGGGCCGCCTGCCGCTCGCGGACGATCGCGGCCGTGCCGTCGGGCGATCCGTCGTCGATGACCAGCAGGTCGAACTCCTCGTCGAGCGAGAAGACCTTGGCGATCATCGCCGCCATGTTCTCCTTTTCGTTATAGGTCGGTATGATGACCAGTTTGCGCATCGGCGCCGTCGTTGCGTTGTTCATAAGGTCAAAGATAGTATTTATTTCGTCACGCCGCGCGCCGCCGCCGCCGATTTTTTCGTGGGCGGCTTCCCGGCGGCCTCCCGGCGGCGCGTCGCGGGGCGTAAAAATACGCTTTTGCAGTCGATTGTGGCACTTTCGGGCGAAAAAAGATTAACTTTGCCGCAAAAGCGGATAGGGTATGGAATTCGAAATCGTAAGGGTGGAGGCGTGGAGCGAGGCGCTCGCCGGGGAGCTCGCGCGGCTCCTGCCGCAGCTCTCGGCCGCGGCGCGTGCCGATGCCGACCGCCTGCGCGCGCTCGTCGAGAACCCCTGCACGGCGCTCTTCGCGGCGCGCACGGCCGGGCGCATCGTCGGCATGGCGGCCCTGGCGTGGTACGACGTGCCCACGGGGCGCAAGGCGTGGATCGAGGATGTGGTCGTCGACGAGGCTGCTCGCGGCCGCGGTGCGGGCCGGGAGCTGGTCGCGGCGGCGATCGGGGAGGCTTCGCGCATCGGTGCCGGCCGTGTGTGGCTCACCTCCCGGCCGGCGCGCCGTGCGGCGCGTGCGCTCTATCGGAGCATGGGATTCGAAGCGGCGGAGACCGAGGTTTTCGTCCTTAAACTGGATAGACAATGAAAAAATTCGTCAAGACGGCGGCCCTCGCGGTCGCGGTTCTACTGCTCGCGGCGCTCGTCGCCCCGACGCTGCTGCGCGGCAAGATCGCCGCGATCGTCAAGCGCGAAGCCAACGCTGCGCTGCGTGCCGAGCTCGATTTCGACCGGCTCGACATCAGCCTGCTGCGCCACTTCCCCAACGCCTCGCTGGAGCTGAAGGGGCTCCGCCTCTCGGGCGTCGACGCCTTCGCCGGCGACACGATCCTCGCCGCGCGACGCATCTCGGTGGTGGTCAGCCCGCTCTCGCTGCTCGGCGACGGGGGCTTCGAGGTGCGCAAGATCCTTCTGGACCGTCCGGCCGTGCATGGGCGCAAGCTCGCCGACGGCTCGGTCAACTGGGACATCGCCGTGCCCTCCGACCAGCCCGAGGCGGCGGACGAGGCGGCGGACGCTCCCTCGTCGTTCCGCCTCTCGGTGCGCGACTTCCGCATCGACGGGGCCGAGGTCCGCTACGACGACGATTCGTCGCGGATGCACTTCTCCGTCGCGCCCCTCTCGCTGCGGCTGCGGGGCGATCTGTCGGCCGCGCGCAGCGACCTGGAGCTGGCTCTGACGGCCGAGGGGTTGCGTCTGGTTTCGGGCGGCATTCCGCTGCTGAGCGGCGCCGAGGCGGAGCTCGACGCCGTGATCGGCGCCGATCTGGAGGCAGGGCGCTACACTTTCTCACGCAACCGGCTGCGCCTGAACGCCATCGAGGTGGGCCTCGACGGCTGGGTCGAGCTGCGCGACGAGGCCGTGGCCATGGATCTCCGCGCGGGCTGCGACGAGGTGCAGTTCAAGGAGGTGCTGTCGCTCGTCCCGGCCTTCTACACGCGCGAGTTCCGCAACCTCTCGGCCTCTGGCGCTCTGGCGATGGATCTGTGGGCGCGGGGCGAGCTGCGCGACGGACGCCTGCCGGCCTTCGGGTTCTCGACCTCGGTCACCGACGGCAGCTTCCGCTACTCGTCGCTGCCCAAGGCCGTTACCGACATCCAGATCGCACTCTCGGTCGCCAACCCCGGCGGTGGGATGGACGCCACGGTGGTCGACCTCTCGCGCTTCGGTCTGAAGATGGCCGGTAACAGCCTTTCGGCCACCTTCCGCGCCACGTCGCTCGCCAGCGATCCCGCCTTCAGTGCGGCGGTCGACGGAGTGGTCGACCTGGGGGCCGTCAGGGAGGTCTACCCGCTGGAGCGGGGCGTGGAGCTCGCGGGCCGCATCATGGCCGACCTGAAGGCCTCGGGCCGCATGTCCGACATCGAGGCGCAGCGCTACGAGAAGCTGGGCGCCGCCGGGCGGTTCGTGGTCGAGGGGGTGACGCTCACGCTGCCCGACCTGCCCGAGGTGCATGTGCGCCGCGCCGCGGCCACGATCACGCCCCAGGCCATGACGCTCGGCGAGTGCGGCGTCACGATGGGCGGCAGCGATCTTGCGGCCAACGGCCAGCTGACCAACTACCTGGGCTACCTGCTGCGCGGCGACGTGCTCGCCGGGCGCCTCTACGTCAAGTCGGAGCTGCTGGATCTGAACGAGATACTGGCCGCCGCGCCCGGGCAGCCGGCCGACGGGGCCGAGACCTCTGCCGACGCTGCCGACGCCTCCGCCGACGCTGCGACCCGTGCGCCCGAGGTGCCGCGCAACCTCGACCTCTCGCTCCACACCGACCTGCGCAGGATCCTCTTCCAGAAGATGACGATCTCCGACCTGCAGGGCGAGATGCGCGTCGCGGGCGGCACGCTGTCGCTCCAGCGCCTCGCGATGGGGCTCTTCGGCGGCAAGGCCTCGGTCTCGGGCAGCTACTCGACGGCCGCCGGTGCGGCGTCGCCCGAGCTGAAGCTGTCGATGAACTTCTCCGACGCCTCGTTCCAGCGCACCTTCGAGCAGCTCGACGCGGTGCAGCGGCTGGCGCCCCTCTTCGCCAAGACGGGCGGCACCTACGGCATGACGATCGACCTCCGAACGCCCCTCGACGCCTCGATGTCGCCCGTCATGGAGCGGTTCGACGCCACGGGCGAGATCCGCTCGGCCGACGTCCGCATACAGAACATCGAGGCCTTCGACGCGCTGGCCAAGGCGCTCGGCAACGACGCCCTGCGCCGCATCGAGGCCAAGGACGTCGCGATCCGCTTCGCGGTCCGCAACGGGCGCATCGCCACCGAGCCCTTCGACCTGCGGATGGGCGGCGTGTCGATGAACCTCGCGGGCTCGACGGGCCTCGACCAGACGATCGACTACACGGCCCGCGTGCAGCTGCCCTCGGGCGCGGCGGGCGGTCTGGTCGAGAAGATCGGGGTCAATATCGGCGGCACCTTCTCCTCGCCCAAGATCACGCTGGGGGTGAAGGAGGCGGCCGAGGAGGCGGTGAAGAACGTCGTCGACCGTCAGATCGAGAAGCTCACCGGCAGCAAGTCGCTCTCGGAGGAGGTCGAGCGCCAGGCCGAGCGGCTCCGCGCCGAGGCTGCGGCCGCGGGCGAGAAGCTGGTGCGCGCGGCCGAGGAGCAGCGGCAGAAGCTCGTCGACGGCGCCGAGTCGAAGGGCGCGCTGGCGAAGGTCGCGGCCCGCAAGGCGGGCGACAAGCTGGTCGAGGAGGCCCAGAAGCAGGCCGAGAAGCTCCGGACCGAGGCCGAGCGGCAGATCGAGAAGCTGACGGCCGAGAAGAGCGAGTGATCCGATGCTGAAACTCTTCGTCGTACTCGCCGCGGGCATTGCGCTGGGGCGTCTGCTGTCGGGCCGGCGCCTCGGCTTCGTGCCCCGCGCGGTCACTGCCACGGTGTGGCTGCTGCTCTTCCTGCTGGGTGTCGAGGTGGGGGCCGATCCGGCGGTCACGGGGTCGCTGGCGACGCTGGGCTGCACGGCTCTCGTCCTCTGCGCCGGCTCGGTGGCCGGGAGCATCGCTGCGGCGTGGGCGCTGTGGCGCCGGGTGCGGCGCGCGGACGGAGCTTCGGAGGCTGCCGCTGCCGCCCCGCAGGCGTGCGGCGCCGACGGCGGGTCGACGGCTGCCGTGCTGCGCGGCAGTCTGGTGATCGTCGGCTTCTTCGCCGCGGGGTGCGTCGCGGGGGCGTGGCGCCTCGTGCCGTTCGCGGCGACGGCTTCGCAGGCGAGCGGCTGGGTGCTCTGCCTGCTGATGGGCGGCGTGGGGGTGACGCTGGGTCACGACCGCACGCTCTGGGAGCGGGTGCGGCGGCTCGACCGGCGGCTCGCGCTGCTGCCCCTGGCCACGGCTGCGGGGACGCTCCTGGGCGCGGCGCTCCTCTCGCCGCTGCTGCGCGGCGTCTCCCTTACGGACGCGCTGGCCGTGGGGTCGGGCTTCGCCTACTATTCGCTTTCGAGCGTCTTCATCGCCGACCTGCGCAGCGTCGAGCTGGGCACCGTGGCGCTGTTATGCAACATCCTGCGCGAGCTCTTCACGCTGCTCTTCGCGCCGCTCGTGGCCCGGCGCTTCGGTCCGCTGGCCGCCGTCTCGATCGGCGGCGCCACGACGATGGACACCACGTTGCCCATCGTCGCGCGGGCGGCGGGGCCGCAGTTCGTCGTGGTGGCGATCTTCCACGGCTGCGTGCTCGATTTCAGCGTCCCGTGGCTGGTGACGCTCTTCTGCTCGCTATGAAAAGACGGGAGGGACCTTGCAATGGGTCCCTCCCGTCGTATCTGGCAGGACGTACCTCCGCCCTACGGGATGTAGCTCCGCAGCGCCTCGACGTAGGCGGCGAAGGCCTCGCGCCCCGTCTCGGTGATGCGGCACACGGTGCGGGGCATCTTGCCGCGGAAGCTCTTCTCCACGGCGATATAGCCCGCCTTCGAGAGTTTGTCGATCTGCACGGAGAGGTTGCCCGCCGTGGCGCCCGTCTGCTGCCGGAGGTATACGAAGTCGGCGCTTTCGACCCCTACGAGGAGCGACATCACGGCCAGCCGCAGCTCGGAGTGCAGCAGCGGATCGAGCGGCTTAAACATGGCGGCGTTCGTTGTGGCGGAGCACGCCGCCTGTGCCGAAGAGCACGATGGCGAGCGCCGCGAGGGTACACAGAAAGCGCGCGAGCGGCTCTCCTTCGGCCGCGGCGACGAAGATTTGAGCCGCCAGGAACGTGCCGGCCAGCGAGGCCATCCCCAGTGCGACGAGCGACCCGCCCTGGTTCGAGCGGTTGGCGTCGCGGCGCCGGAACTGCTCGGCGGTGAGCGCCGTGGAGACCGATAGCCCCAGCACGAGGAAGCCGGCGGGCGGGAGTCCGATGCGGTAGGTGTAGATGGCTACGTAGCTCGCGATCGCCGGGGCGTAGAGCCAGGCGTCGAGCAGCGTTCGGTCGGCCGGGGTCACGGTGCGGCGGCGCTTGCACCAGACGATGACCAGTGCGTAGCCCGCGATCGCGGCCGGGAGCCAGACGAGCATGGCTGTGTGCCCTGCAGCGGTGTAGCGGGCGAGGAGCCACTCGGCGATGCCGGCGGCCAGGGCGATCCACCCGGCGCCGAAGAAGAGCGTGCTGCGCACGAAGTCGAGGCGGGGAGCGGCGCCTCGTTCCGATGCGCCATGTGCGGTTTCGGGGTTATTCATGGCGGGCGTCTTTCGGGCGGTTGGAGCGGTAGTTGAGGATGTGTCCCGGCACGATCATCATCAGTGCGAAGCCTGCGCCGAAGAGCAGCGGGTTCCACAAGTCCGGCGCCGCGAGCAGGGCGGGGGAGAGCACGATGGCGACGATACCGCCGGCGGTGAGCGGGCGGAAGCGGATCACCAGCCCCGTGAGCGTCGTGCCCATGCCCATGAGCAGCAGGATGACGGGGAGCACGGGCATGCGCTCGGCCGTGCCGAGGAACGCCGGCAGCACCACGGCCCACGAGGCGATGCCGAAGACGGTCCAGATGTGGGAGACCACGCGGTCGATGAATGTGCGTACGTGGCGCTCGCCCTGCCGGCGCTGTGCGACCAGCATGCCCGCCCACCCCAGCAGCGGGATGGCAAGCCAAAGCCAGTGCCAGCGCGGGTCGCCCGTGCGGAGCAGGGCCGCGGCGACGGCCGCTGTGGTGGCGACCGTGGCGTAGCCCCACACCAGAAAGGGCATTCCGGCGTTGCGCTCCAGGTGCCGGCGCGTGTTGTCGATCATGCGGGCGATCAGTTCGACGCTCTCGGCGGCGTTCAGTTCCTTCTCTTTCATGCGATGCGGATTTCGGAGGGTGAAGTTACTCAATTTATTTCGTTTTTTCGTTGTCGGTGCGGCCGAAGTCGTAGCGGAGCTCCAGCTCGGCGGTGTTCTCGGCGTCGGGCAGCGCGATCGTGAGGTGGAGGCACCCTTCGGCCGGGCGGCCCTCCTCGCGGTCGAGGCGGAAGTTGCCGTTTTCGTCGTGGAAGATGCTCACGGCGATGCTGTCTGCCTCGATCGCGTCGAACGAGAACTCGACCGCGCCCCGCTCGGGCACGGCGCGGCCGCAGAGCGGTCGGGCGTCGCTCTTCACGCCCTTCGTGATGTCGCCCTTCATGGCTACGTAGAGCACGGCTCCCTGGTCTGAGCGGAGGTTGACGATGCGTACTTTCAGCGATTTGGCGTGCAGCGTTGCGGCGCAGCTCCCCAGGAGGGCGAGCGCGAGCAGAAGGCTTTTTTTCGTTTTCATGCTTGTCGGGATTTGCGGGTTGTTTTCGAATCTTTTTCGGGTTGCTTTCGGGTCTGTGGCGGTAGTCGCGCTCCTAGTCGCAGTCGGTCAGGCGGCGGATGCCGAGCAGGGCGATGTGGAGCCCCCATCCGGCGGCGACCCAGGCGACCCACCACGTGTGGGGCGAGGTCTGCCAGTTGACCAGGGCGAGAAAGCCACAGACGATCACGTAGTCGGCGAGGCGGCGGACGAAGTAGCGCGTGAAGCGGCGCCGGCGCTGTTCGGAGGTGGGGTAGGTTTCCATAGGGCTGGGATTGGGTTGCTTGTCTTTTGCAAATATAAAGTAGTTTATAAAATAAACCTAATTTCTAATAAAAAAACTTCCGAAAAAATCGGGCACCTATGTTTATAAGAGCGGCGGGTTTGCGACCTCCTCGGGGCCTTTCTGGCGGTCGGCTACGGCCGCGCGCCGTATTTCCGCTCGAATACCGCCGCGTTTTTCTCGCCCCACTCGATCATGGCGTCGAGGATGGGCAGCAGCGACCTTCCCAGCTCCGTGATGGCGTACTGCGAGCGGGGCGGCAGTTCGGGAAAGATGGTTTTGGTCGCCAGACCGTCCTCCACCAGCTCCTTGAGCTGCAGGTCGAGCACGCGGGGCGTCGCCTCGGGCAGCGCCTTGTGGAGTTCGCTCGGCCGCAGCGCCCTGTCGCGCAGCTCGTCCAGTATGCACGATTTCCATTTCGAGTCGATCAGGCTCATCGTCAGCCGCAGCGGGCAGCTCATGTCCACGGGGATTTTCCTTTCGTACATGTCGTTCGGGGTTTTATGCGGCAAAGATACGCATAATCGCCCGCGACGCAGGTATAATCAATAATTATTCGGTATATGAATCGTTTTTCGGTACTTGCCTCTTTTCGTGCTGCCCGTTACCTTTGCGGTCGATTCACCAAAACAACGTTTGCTATGCGAGATTCAATCAAGGAGTACGAGGCGGTCGAGGCGGCTGCCCTGAAATTCGTGAAGAGCGTGGCCGAGGGCGACAGTCGTCCCGCCCGCGAGCTCTTCACCGACGATGCCGTGCTGTTCGGCTTCCTCGACGGGAAGCTCGAGCGCGGTTCCATCGAGCAGTTTTACCGTAATGTCGACGCGGTCGGCGGCGGTGCCGGATTCAAAGCCCGTGTCGATGTGGTCGCCGTCGAGGAGACGATGGCCGTGGTCCGTGTCCTCGAAGAGGGGTGGGGCGGCCGCATCGACTTCACAGACTACCTGCTGCTGTTGAAGATCGACGGGGAGTGGAAGTGCGTCGCCAAGGCCTACAACCAGAACTCCGACACCGTCCGGCGATAGCGTTTCCGGGGCGGGCACGGCGGGCCGGCTGTTTGTTTGCCGGTTGCCGGTTGTCTGTCGCAGGCCGGCTGTCTGCCGAATGTCGGTCGTTTTCCGCCCGCTGCCGTCCGGTCGCAGACTGAATTGCGGGTGCCGGGCCGCGCGAAAAAAAGCGACGGCGGATCATCGATCCGTCGTCGCTTTGCGGAGAGAAGGGGATTCGAACCCCTGATACGCTTGAGACGTATACGAGCTTTCCAGGCGCGCCTCTTCAACCACTCGAGCACCTCTCCTTTGCGGGTCGTGCAAAGGTAATACATTTTTCGGATTGCCGCAAGCGGAGTTTCGATAAATGCGGGCCGTTGCGAAAAAAACGACGCGCCCCGTCGCTGCGGCAGGGCGGAGGCAGGGCTGCGGCAGGGGAGAGCGAGGGCAGAAGAGGCAGAGGCAGAGAGGCGCACAACGAAAAAGCGGCCCTTCCGCAGTGGAAGAGCCGCCGTCGCTTATCCGATTCTCTTCTTGCGAAGAGGCGAACGTGTTACTCGCTCAGGGGCGTTACGCTCACGTAGGACTTGCCCTCGCCCTTCTTGCAGAACCCTACGGTTCCGTCGACGAGTGCGAAGAGGGTGTGGTCCTTGCCCATACCTACGTTCTCACCGGGGTTGTGCACCGTGCCGCGCTGGCGAACGATGATGTTGCCCGCCTTTGCGAACTGACCGCCGAACAATTTGATGCCGAGTCGCTTGCTCTCCGACTCACGGCCGTTCTTCGAGCTACCTACACCTTTCTTGTGTGCCATGTTGATTCAGTTTTTAAAGGGTTACGCAACGATTTCCTCCACCAGAATCTGCGTGAGGCACTGACGGTGCCCGTTGCACTTCTGATATCCCGTGCGGCGCTTCTTCTTGAAGACGAGGACCTTGTCGTCCTTCAGGTGCTTCAGGATCTTGCACTTCACTGCGGCGCCTTCTACTACAGGTGCGCCGACTTTAACCTGACCGTCGTTGTCTGTGAGCAGGACCTTGTCGAAGCTTACGGACGAGTTCTCCTCGCCCTGAAGACGGTGGACATAAAGCTTACGACCCTTTTCAGCCTTAAACTGCTGACCTGCAATCTCTACTATAACGTACATTTAAGTCGATTTATGTATTGGAACATAATTTCGGAGTGCAAATATACGCATAATAATCTTACGAACAACACATCCGCCCGTTTTTTTTCGTCGCCCGCGCTTTGGCACGATTCTCGTACCGCGGACGTTGCCGGCACAGGCCGGCGCAAACGGCTATGGAGAGAAACATACTGATCGTATCCCGAGACAACTTCCTGCGCGAGATGGTCCGCTTCGCACTGAAAGACCTTCCCGCCGCGATCCACTGCACGGCCGATGCCGAAGGCGCGGCCCGCGTGGCCGACCGCACGCAGCTGGACTGCATCCTCCTGCTGGGCGCCGCGCCCCTGCTGGGCGGCGGCCGCGAGGCTGCGGTGCTGCGTTCGGGCGGCGTGCGGCGTCCCAAGCTGGTGGTCGTGGCGTGGCAGCATGCCGAGCAGACGGTGCTGGGACTGCTCGAAAACGGAGTCGACCAGTACATGACCTTTCCCGTGAACCTGCAGCGCCTCTACGCCAAGGTGGCCGGCATTATCGACACCCGCATATGATCGACACGCTCTATATCGTCTATACGGCTCTGGCGGCGGCAGCCGTCGCGCTCCTTCTGGCCGGCCGCGCCGCGGGGATGCTCCGCGCCCGCCGCCGGGCCAACGACCTGGCGACGCTCGGCCAGCGCTACCTGCGTCTGACGATGCTGGCGCTCGAGGGCGAGGACTCGGTGCCCCGCTTCCCCGAACTCTCGCGGCCCGGTGCGCGGCTGCTGCTCGCCCGGACGCTCTCCGGCGTGCTGGCCGCCACCTACGGCCTCGATGCCGGGCCGCTGCGCCGCATCGTCCGCGCCTATGACCTCGACGGCTGGCTGCTGCGCCGTGCCCGCCGTGCGCGCGGATACGACCGTGCCCGCTACCTCGCCCTGCTGGCCATGCTGCCCGTAGCGCCGCGTACGGTGCGGCAGACGGAGCGCTACCTGCGCTCGTCCCACCGCGCCGTGGCCTTCCAGGCGCTCATGATCCGCATCACGGCGCAGCCCGAGACGGCGCTGCGCGCCATGGCGGCCTATCCGCGCGCGTTCACGGCCGCCGAGGTGGCCCGCATCCTCGCCGAGCTGCGGCGCGGCGTGCTGCCCATCGCCTACGAGCCGCTGCTGCGGGCCCCGCAGTCGAACCTGCGCCGCGTGGGACTGGGCATCGTGCGCGAGTTCGCCGTCGAGGAGGCCGAGCCCTACCTGCTGCGCTTGGTGGCCGAGGAGTCCTCCGAGGAGCTGGCCTGCGAGGCGCTGCATGCCCTCTGCTCGCTGCGCCGCCCGCTCGACGGGCGCGGGGTGTCCGAGCGTGTCGCCTCCATGGAGCGGGCCGGGCGCCGGGCGCTGCTGCGCCGCATGGCCCGCGAGGCCTACGGCGCGGGGGCCCTCCGTCCGCTGCTCGACGCGAGCGAGCGCCCCTACTACGAATCGTTGGTTGCATCCTATAAATGTGCTCTGGTATGAAACTGCTCCTGCTTCTCTCTCTGGCGGCCACGGCCGCCGCTGCCCTCGGGGCTTTGTGGCTGATGCGCCGCGGGCGCGCCGCCCGTGCCCTGTTCGACACCTGCCGCACGACGCGGGGCGACGCCCCGGGCGACCTCGGCATCTCGATACTCTGCGCGGGGGTGGAGAGCGCCGACGAGGTGGAGCGGCTGCTTTCGCTCGACTACCCCTGCTCGGAGGTGGTGGCGGTGGTCGACGCGGCGCAGCGCCCCGAGCTCTTCGCCGCGCTCGTCTCGCGCTACCGCATGTTCCGTGCCGGACGCGGGGGTGTCTACGAGCTTCCCGACCCGGGCATCCGCGCCATCGAGCGGTCGCGCAACCGCTGCTTCCGCCGGCTGGTCCTCGTCGACCGGGGCGAGGATACGGCGGAGGGGGCCCTCGACGCCGCGGCCTGCGTAGCCTCCTACGACTACCTGCTGCCCCTGCGCCGCGGCGAGCGGCTGCGTCGCGACGCTGTCGAGCGCCTCGCGGCGGCGGTGGGCGAGCGCGAGGCGGGCGAGGTCGAGCTGGTCCGCACGCAGCCCGACGGCCGCGTGGCGCTGGTCGCCCGCGAGCGGCTGGTCGCCTGCGGCGGCTTTGCGGGTGCGCTGCGCCGCTGCACGCCGCGCGGGCGGCGGGTCACGCTGTGGGAGCGCCTCTCGGATCGTGCCGGAGCGGGCTACCGCCGTACGGTGCCGGCCCCGGTGCGTGGCGTCGCCGCCGGAGTCCTGGCCCTCGCCGCCGGCTTTACGGTGGCCGTGCAGTGGTGGCTCTTCGCGGCGCTGCTCTTCACCGCGGCCCTCGTGTGGACGGTGGCCGTGTGCATCGACGGCATGGCCGACGAGGGGGCAGCCGGCCCCTCCGAAATCCTCCGGGCCGGGCGCTGACCCGGCGTCGGAGACCCCTTTTCGCCGATCCCTCGCTCCTCGCCGCGGCGTGTCCGGGCGGGAGCGTGCGGATCGGGATTTTTGTTGTGAATTTTTTCACACTGTGCCGGATTTTTGTTATCTTTACCGAAGGAAACCGAGTCTGCGACTTTCAAAACGCATTACGATGATCGACGACAAGGCAAAAGAGTATCTGCTCGCGCAAATGTTCAATGCGGCGGTCCGCGCCGGGGCCGCGATCCTGAAGATATACCACAACCGCGACCAGTACGCCATCAGTCTCAAAAACGACCGCACCCCCATCACCGAGGCCGACCGCGCGGCCCACAAGATCATCCGCGAGTGCCTGGGGCCCACGCGCATCCCCATTCTGAGCGAGGAGGGGCGCGAGATGCTCTACGACGAGCGCCGCAACTGGGAGCTCTACTGGCTGGTCGACCCGCTCGACGGCACGGTCGAGTTCATCAAGGGCAACAACGAGTTCACGGTCAACATCGCCCTGATGGAGAATAACACCTGCCACGGCGCGGCCATCTACGTGCCCTACTACCGCCGTATGTACCTCGCCGGGCGGGGTATGGGGGCCTACCTCAAGGAGAACGTCGAGCCCGACGCCGCGGCCGACTACGGCCCCGAGGGGGTGATGGAGGGGCTGCGGCAGCTCCCTTTCGAGGCCGAAGCGCACCACCTGCGCCCCTGCGTGGCCCTCTCGCGCTCGCACCAGACCCCCGAGACGGCGGCCCACGTCGAGGCGCTGCGCGCGCGCTGCCCCGAGCTCGATATCCTCGAGCAGGGGAGCTCCTACAAGTTCTGCCTGCTGGCCGAGGGGCGCGTCGACTACTACGTCCGCACGACCCACACCTACGAGTGGGACACGGCCGCGGGCGAGCTCATCCTCTCCGAGGCCGGAGGCGCGACCCGCTCGCTGCCCGACGACCGTGCGCTGCGCTACAACGAGGAGGACCTGCGCAACCCCTGGTTCGTCTGCCGCTCGAAGTTCTGCAAGCTCTGAGCCGCCTATGACGGAAAAAGGGCATCGCCGCATGCGCGGCGATGCCCTTTTCGTATGCTCCGGGGCGCAGGTCAGCGGTCGAACTCCTCCTCGACGCGCTCCATCTTGCGGCGGATCGCCTCGGTGCAGAGGTTGCCGATGCTCCCCTCGTGGGTGTGGTGCACCTCGCGCGTGGGGCGGTACTCGCCGCGCTGCACGGCCTCCCCGATGCGCCGGTAGGCCTCGCGGAAGGGGACGCCCGAGAGCGTCAGGCGGTTGACATCCTCCACGGTGAAGAGGTAGTCGTAGCGCGTGTCGTCGAGGATGCGGTCGTTGACCCGCAGGTGGGCGAGCATGAAGTCGCACATGCGCAGCGTGCGGCGGATCTCCGTGGTGGCCGGGAAGAGGATGTCCTTCAATAGCTGCATGTCGCGGTGGTAGCCCACGGGCAGGTTCGCGGTCAGCAGGGCGATCTCGTTGGGCACGGCCTGGAGGCGGTTGCAGCGGCCGCGGATCATCTCGAACACGTCGGGGTTCTTCTTGTGGGGCATGATGCTCGACCCGGTGGTCAGCTCGTCGGGCAGCGACACGAAGCCGAAGTTCTGGCTCATGTAGAGGCAGAGGTCCATCGCCATGCGGCCCACGGTCGCGGCCACGGCGGCGATGGCCGAGGCTGCGGCGCGCTCGCTCTTGCCGCGGCTCATCTGCGCCGCCACGACGTTGTAGTGGAGCTCCTCGAAGCCCATCAGGCGGGTGGTCATCGTGCGGTCGAGCGGGAACGACGAGCCGTAGCCCGCGGCCGAGCCCAGCGGGTTCTGGTTGGCGATGTGCCACGCGGCCGCGACGAGGCGCATGTCGTCGACGAGCGTCTCGGCGTAGGCGCCGAACCATAGTCCGAACGACGAGGGCATGGCCACCTGCAGGTGGGTGTAGCCCGGCATGAGCACCTCGCGGTAGCGCTCCGAGAGCTCTTGCAGCCGGTCGAAGAGCGTGCGCACGTCGCGCGCGAGGCCGCGCAGCTCGTCGCGCAGGAAGAGCTTGAGGTCGACCAGCACCTGGTCGTTGCGCGAGCGGCCCGAGTGGATCTTCTTGCCCGCGTCGCCCAGCCGCCGCGTGAGCAGCAGCTCGACCTGCGAGTGCACGTCCTCCGTGCCGGGCTCGATCTCGAAGCGTCCGGCCTCGATCTCGGCGGCGATCTCGCGCAGCCCGGCCGTCAGCCGCTCCAGCTCGTCGGAGGCGAGCAGCCCGATCTTCTCGAGCATGGCGATGTGGGCCAGCGAGCCCTCGACGTCGTAGCGCGCCAGACGCATGTCCAGCTCGCGGTCGTCGCCCACGGTGTACTCCTCGATCATGCGGTCGGGTTCGAACCCCTTATCCCAAAGTTTTGCCATATTCCAATGCGAGTTTTTCGATGTAAGTCGTGTAAACGTCGATCCCCTCTTCGATCTGGGAGAGAAGCACGTATTCGTCTGCCGTGTGCGAGCGGGCCGAGTCGCCCGGGCCCATCTTGAGCGCCGGGAAGGGCATCGATGCCCGGTCGGAGAGCGTCGGCGAGACAAACGTCCGCCGCCCGGCGGCCCGCGCCGCCCGCACGAGTGGGTGACGGTCGCCGACGGCCGATGCCGAGAGGTGGGTCGAGCGGGGTACGGCCTCCGAGCGGATGGCCGCACGCAGCAGGGCGACGGTCTCCTCGTTCGAGTAGGCGTCGGTCGTGCGCACGTCGACCGTGAAGCGGCACGTGTCGGGGACCACGTTGTGCTGCGTGCCGGCCTCGATCTGCGTTATGGCGATCCCCACGGGCCCCAGTACCTCCGACTCGCGCTCGAAGCGCAGCGAGCGCAGGCGCGCGATGTCGTCCAGCGCGATGTAGAGGGCGTTGACCCCCTCGCCGCGGGCGGCGTGGCCGCTGCGGCCGTGGGCCGTGCAGTCGAGCACCACCAGCCCCCGCTCGGCCACGGCGGCCTGCATGGAGGTGGGCTCGCCCACGAGCGCCATGTCGATCGGCCCCAGCCGGGGCAGCAGCGCCCGCAGCCCCCCGGCGCCCGTCACCTCCTCCTCGGCCGAGAGGGCCAGGAGCAGATTGAAGGGGAGCGGCCGCGTGCGCAGGGCCAGGAACACCTCCGTCAGGGCGACGAGCGAGGCCCCGGCGTCGTTGCTGCCCAGGCCGTAGAGGCGGTCGCCCTCGACGGTCGGGGCGAACGGGTCGCGCGCGTAGCCCGCGGCGGGCCGCACGGTGTCGTGGTGGGAGTTGAGCAGCAGCGTGGGGCGCGCGGGGTCGTACCCCTCGGCGCGGGCCCACACGTTGTGGCCGAGCCGCTGCGGTGCAGCCCCCCGGGCTGCGAGCCGCTGCATCAAAAGGTCGGCCGTCGCCCCCTCGTCGCGCGAGAAGGAGGGGCGGGCGATGAGCCCTTGCAGCAGGTCGATGGCGGAGCGGAGCATGGCGTCAGCCGTGTATGGTCGTTCCCTTCGCCGGGTCGCCCAGGTCGGCGGCGTGCTTGATCCGCACGCTGCGGACCCCTTCGGCGACGGCCTTCAGGGCGTTCTCGATCTTGGGCAGCATGCCCCCCGAAACCACCCCCTCGGCCCGCAGCGCGGCGAAGTCGGCGGGCGTGATCTCGCCGATGACGCTCTGCGGGTCGTCGGCGTCGCGCAGCACGCCCGGCTTCTCGAAGCAGAAGACCAGATCGGCCGGCGCGACGCGCGCTGCGCCGAGCGCCAGGGCCGAGGCCACGCTGTCGGCGTTGCAGTTGAGCAGCGTCCCGCGGCCGTCGTGCATGATGGCCGAGAGCACGGGCGTCAGCCCCGCCTCGAGCAGGCGGCCCAGCAGCGCGCTGTCGACCCGCTCGATGTCGCCCACGAAGCCGTAGTCGACCGGCGCGGCGGCGCGGCGGCGCGCCCGCACCAGGTCGCCGTCGGCGCCCGACATGCCTATGGCGTTGCAGCCGGCGGCCTGCAGGCCTGCCACGATCTGCTTGTTGACCAGTCCGGCGTAGACCATCGTCACCACGTCGAGCATCCCCCGGTCGGTGATGCGGCGGCCGTCGACCATCTCCACCTTCAGCTCCAGTCGCTGGGCCAGGCGCGTGGCGAGCTTGCCGCCGCCGTGGACGAGGATCTTGGCTCCGTCGATGGCGGCGAAGTCCGCGAGGAAGCGCCGCAGCGCCGCGGCATCGTCGATGACGTTGCCGCCGATCTTCACAACTGTGATACGCTCCATCACCGCAACCCTTCGAGCAGACGTTTGAGCACCACCTGGGCCGAGATCTCGCGGTTGGCCGCCTCTGCGATCACCAGCGAGCGGGGCGACTCGATCACCTCGTCGGTGACGATCATGTTGCGCCGCACGGGCAGGCAGTGCATGAAGAAGGCGTCGTCGGTCAGCGCCATCTTCTCGGCGTCGACGGTCCACGCGCGGTCGCGCGAGAGCACCTCCCCGTAGTGGGGATCGGCCCATGCCGACCAGTTCTTGGCGTAGACGAACTGCGCCCCCTCGAAGGCCTTGCGCTGGTCGTACTCCACGCGTGCGCGGCCCACGAAGCGCGGGTCGAGCTCGTAGCCCTCGGGGTGGGTGATGACGAAGTCGTAGTCGGTGGCGTTCATCCACTCGGCGAACGAGTTGGGCACCGCCTGCGGCAGGGCGTTGGGGTGGGGGGCCCACGTGAGCACCACCTTCGGGCGCTCGGTGCGCTTGTGCTCCTCGATGGTGATCAGGTCGGCGAAGCTCTGCAGCGGGTGGCGCGTGGCGGCCTCCATCGAAAAGACCGGGCGGCCCGAGTAGCGGATGAACTGCTCGATGACGCGCTCCTCGTAGTCCTCGGTCTTGTTTTTGAGACCGGCGAACGCGCGCACGCCGATGACGTCGCAGTAGGAGGCCATGACGGGGATCGCCTCGAGCAGGTGCTCGGCCTTGTCGCCGTCCATCACCACGCCGCGCTCGGTCTCGAGCTTCCAGGCGCCCTGGTTGACGTCGAGCACCATGACGTTCATGCCCAGGTTCATGGCCGCCTTCTGGGTCGAGAGCCTCGTGCGGAGGCTCGAGTTGAAGAAGAGCATGAGCAGCGTGCGGTTGCGGCCCAGCTCCGTGAAGCGGAAGCGGTCGCGCTTCGTGTCGAGCGCTTCGGCGACGGCCCGGTGCAGGTCGCCTATATCTTCTACGCAGGTGAATTTTTTCATTGCAGGTTCTTTTTGAATGCCTCGAGGAAACGGTCGGCCAGCTCGCGCGTGAGCGTGAGGGCCGGCAGCAGGCGGACGGTCGAGGCCCCCGCGCCGCCCGTGAAGACGTGGTGGTCGAAGAGCAGGCGGCGGCGGAACTCGGCCCCCGAGCCGTCGATCTCGATGCCGATCATCAGACCGCGGCCGCGCACCTCCTTCACGGCGTCGATGCGCCGCAGCTCGGCGAGCAGGTAGTCGCCCACCGCGGTGGCGTTCTCCACCAGGCGGTCGCGCCCGATGACCTCGAGCACGGCGATCGCCGCGGCGCACGCCAGGTGGTTGCCCCCGAAGGTGGTGCCCAGCATGCCGGGCCGCGCCTCGAAGTGGGGCGCGACGAGCACGCCGCCGATCGGGAATCCGTTGCCCATGCCCTTGGCCATGGTAATAAGGTCGGGCCGTATGCCGGCCTGCTGGTGGGCGAAGAAGCGCCCCGTGCGGCCGTAGCCCGACTGGATCTCGTCCAGAATGAGCTGCGTGCCCGTCTCGGTGGCTACGGCGCGCAGCTCGCGCAGGAAGTCGTCCGAGGGGCAGTGGATGCCCGCCACGCCCTGGATGCCCTCGACGATCACGGCGGCGAAGAGGCCCGTCGAGAGCTTCTCGCGCACCGCCGCGATGTCGCCCAGCGGCACGAACTCGACGTTCTCCGTGCGGTTGAACGGCGCCGAGATGGCCGGATTGTCGGTCGCCGCCACGGCGCCCGACGTGCGGCCGTGGAAGGCCTTGGCGAAGGCGAGCACCTTGGCGCGGCCCGTGTGGAACGAGGCGAGCTTCAGTGCGTTCTCGTTGGCCTCGGCCCCCGAGTTGCAGAGGAAGAGGCGGTAGTCGTCGTAGCCCGAGAGGCGGCCCAGGCGCTCGCCGAGCTCCTGCTGGAGGCTGTTCTCGACCGAATTGGAGTAGAAGCCCAGGCGGGCGACCTGCTCCCCGACGGCCCGCACGTAGTCCTCCTGCGCGTGGCCGATCGAGATCACGGCGTGGCCGCCGTAGAGGTCGAGATATTCGGTGCCGGCGGCGTCGTAGACGAAGTTGCCGCGGCCGCGGACCGGCTCTACGGGGTAGAGCGAATATACGTTGAAGAGTTCCATGTCAGAATGCGCTTGCTTTGAGTCGCAGCCCCGTCTTCTCGTCGAGGCCGAACATCAGGTTCATGTTCTGCACCGCCTGGCCCGAGGCGCCCTTGAGCAGGTTGTCGATGGCCACGACCATGTGGGCCTTGCCCTCGTGCACGGCGACGTCGACCAGCGCCTTGTTGGTGTTGACCGCCTGCTTGAGGTCGACGCCGCGCGGCGGGACGCAGGTGAAGGCCGCCCCGGCGTAGTAGTCGGCGTAGCGCTTGCGGAGCGCCTCCTCGTCGAGCGCGCAGCGGGTGTAGACGCTGGCCAGGATGCCGCGCGTGAAGTCGCCGCGCAGGGGCACGAAGTTGACGGCCCGGTCGAACGCGGGCTGGAGTCCGCGCAGCGTGCGGCCGATCTCGAGCAGGTGCTGGTGCGTGAAGGCCTTGTAGACCGAGAGGTTGGAGGCCCGCCAGCTGAAGTGGGTCGTGGCCGAGGGTTTCACCCCGGCGCCCGTCGAGCCCGTGACGGCTGTCACGTGCACCTCGTCCTCCAACAGCCCCGCGGCGGCCAGCGGCAGCAGCGCCAGCTGGATCGCCGTGGCGAAGCAGCCGGGGTTGGCCACGCGGCGCGCCGTGCGGATGCGCTCGCGTTGCAGTTCGGGCAGTCCGTAGACGAATCCCTCGCTCTGGTCGCGGAAGTCCTGCGCCAGGTCGATGATACGCAGCGAGGTGGGGATCTCGTGCTCGGCGAGCCACTGGCGGCTCTGTCCGTGGGCCGAGCAGAGGAACACCACGTCGACGGAGGAGAGGTCGTAGTCGGCTGCGAAGCGCAGCTCGGTGTCGCCCTCCAGACCGCCGTGGACATCCGAGAGACGGTTGCCCGCGTTCGAGGTCGAGTGCACGAACACGATCTGCACCTCGGGGTGGTTCACCAGGAGGCGCAGGAGCTCGCCGGCCGTGTAGCCGGCGCCTCCGATGATGCCTGCGCGGATCATTTCTCGTTGCGCTTCTGAACGTTGTGGTAGATCTTGATCTGGTTGCCGAGGATCTTCGTGAATCCCTTCACGTCGTCGGCCGTCCAGGCCTTGTTGACCTCGCCGTATTCGCCGAAGTCGGTCTTCATCAGGTCGAACGACGACTCGACGCCCACCAGCGTGTAGCCGTAGGGGCGCAGGATGAGCTCCACGGTGCCCGTGACGTTGCGCTGCGAGGAGTCGAGCATCGCCTCGATGTCGCGCATGACCGGCTCCAGATACTGGGCCTCGTGGAGGAACATGCCGTACCAGTTGGCCACCTGCTCCTTCCAGTAGAGCTGCCACTTGGTCAGCGTGTGCTTCTCGAGCATCTTGTGGGCGGCGATGATGAGCATCGGCGCGGCGGCCTCGAAGCCCACGCGGCCCTTGATGCCGATGATCGTGTCGCCGATGTGCATGTCGCGGCCGATGCCGAACTTCGAGCCGATGGCCTCCACGGCGCGGATCGCCTCCACCTTGTCGGCGTAGGCCACGCCGTCGACGGCGGCGATCTGGCCCTGCTCGAAGGCGATCTTCAGGCGGCGCTCGCCGTGCTCGGTGATCTGGCTGGGGTAGGCGCTCTCGGGCAGCGTCTGCTCCGAGCGGAGCGTCTCTTTGCCGCCGATCGAGGTGCCCCAGAGACCCTTGTTGATCGAGTACTCCAGCTTCTTGTAGTCGGCCGTGATGCCGCGCTTGCGCAGGTAGTCGATCTCGTATTCGCGCGTGAGGGTCATGTCGCGCGTGGGGGTGATGATCTCGATCTCGGGGGCGAGGATCTGGAACGTCAGGTCGAAGCGCACCTGGTCGTTGCCGGCGCCCGTCGAGCCGTGGGCCACGGCGTGGGCCCCGATGCTCTTGGCGTACTCGATGATGGCGATGGCCTGGAAGATGCGCTCGGAGCTCACCGAGATGGGGTAGGTGCCGTTGCGCAGGATGTTGCCGTAGACCATGTAGCGGATGCTCTTCTCGTAGTACTCCTGCTCGATGTCGAGCGTGGCGTGGTCGGCGGCGCCCAGCTGGCGGGCGAGGCCGTCGATGCGCGCGAGCTCCTCCTTCGAGAAGCCTCCCGTGTTGGCGATGGCCGTGTAGACTTCGTAGCCCTGCTCCTCGGAGAGGTACTTCACGCAGAACGAGGTGTCGAGACCTCCGCTGAACGCCAGAACAACTTTCTTCTTTTCCATAGGTATTTTTTTCTTTCGTTTTTTACTGGTTTGATTGAATTTGGGTCTTTTGTCGACGCCAACGGCGTCGCATCTTCGGCGGCTCGCGCCTTTGGCGCGACCCCCGCAGCCGCCGAAGATGATCGCTTCGGCCGGGGCTGTCGTCGTTATTTGAGGTGGAAGAGCTTGCGGAACTTGTTTTTCATGTACATGACGTAGGGGGTCATGCGCGACTGGGCGGGCCGCTCCTTCGCCGGGTCGTAGAGCATGCCCGTGCAGAGGCACATGCGGCGCTTGTTGCGCTGGAGGATGTCGTAGTTGCAACACCCCTGGCAGCCCTGCCAGAACTCCTCGTCCTCGGTCAGTTCGGAGAACGTTACGGGGACGTATCCCATGCGCGAGTTGAGCTTCATGACCGGCAGCGACGTGGTGATGCTGAACAACTTGGCATAGGGGAATCGTCGTCGGGCCAGCTCGAAGGTTCGTCGTTTGATCTGCTCCGCGAGTCCCATATGACGGTACTCGGGATCGACGATCAGTCCGGAGGTCGCGACGAAGTCGCCGTGCCCCCAACACTCGATGTAGCTGAAACCGATGAGTTTCTCTCCGTCCAGCGCCACGACGGCCTTGCCGCCGGTCATCTTCGCTGCGATGTACTCGGGCGAGCGCTTGGCGATGCCCGTACCCCGCTGCAATGCCGATTCGTAGATCAGGTCGCAGATACGCTGTGCGTAGCTGATGTGCGACTCGTCGGCAAATACGACGCTGATTGCTTTGTTGTTCATTGAATCTTGGTGATGGTATGAAATATCGTTAGTTCATCCTCGACAGCCTCCGCACGGGGCTTCTCCGCGCGCGGGTATGCGGGTATGTGAGAAACGGACGAAAGCGACCCCGCCTTCGTCCGGTACCCATAACCTTGTCGGCGGCAAAGGTAAGTAAAATTTTTTCAAAAATGCGCCTTTCGTCCCTCCGTTTGGAGTTTTTCGCGGAATTGGGTACATTTGTCCCCCGGCAGGCCGCCCTGCGGCCGCCCAATCCGCCTGTCATGAAGACTCTTCTCCGCCTCGCCGCGGCGCTCGCCGCCCTCGCGCTGCATCCGTGCGCCTCGGCGCAGGAGCCCGCGGCCCCCTTCGCGCTGCCCGAGATCCCCGCGGCGCTCACCGCGCCCGCCGAGCGGGCCGACTACCTGACCTACCACTACTGGGACCGCTTCGACTTCGCCGATCCGTCGCTCTTCGTGCCCGAGGGGACCGCCGAGCGCGCCTTCGTCGACTTCCTCTCGGTGCTGCCCCTCGCGCCGCAGGCCGACCGGGCCTGGGCCCGCCTCTTCGGGCGGCTGCGGGGCGACGCGGAGCGGCTGCTCTACTTCGCCGACCTGGGCGACAAATATCTGGGCGAGGCGGCCTCGCCGCTCTGCGACGAGGGGCAGCAGATCCTCTTCCTCGAGGCGCTGCTCGCCGACGAGGGGCTGCCCGAAGAGGAGCGCATACGGCCCCGCGTGCAGCTGCGCCTGGCCCGGATGAACCGTCCGGGTACGGTGGCCGCCGACTTCGAATACGAAGGGCGCGACGGCGTGCGGCACCGCCTTTCCGACCTTCGCGCCGAGCGCATCCTGCTCTTCCTCAACGATCCCGAGTGCGCCGACTGCCGCCGCACGAAGGCCTTTCTGGTCTCGTCGCCCGTCGTGCGGGAGGCGCTGCGCGCGGGGAGGCTGGCGCTGCTGTCGGTCTGCGTCGAGGGCGACACTCCCTCGTGGCGGGCCGCCTCCGTGCCCGAGGGGTGGACGGACGGCTGCGACGCCCTCGGCGCGCTCACCGACGGCGAACACTACTATCTGAAAACCATGCCCGCGCTGCTGCTGCTCGACGGCGCGCGGCGCGTGCTGCTCAAGGACGCCTCGGTGGAGGACGTCGAGCGGCTGCTGACCGCCGACCGGTGATGGAGGGCCGTCCGATAGCTCCCGCCCTGCTCGCGTGGTACGAGCGCGAGGGGCGCGACCTGCCGTGGCGCCGCACGCGCGATCCCTACCTCATCTGGCTCTCGGAGGTGATCCTCCAGCAGACGCGCGTGGCGCAGGGCATGGACTACTACCTGCGCTTCACGGCCCGCTGGCCCGACGTGGGGTCGCTGGCCGCCGCGTCGGAGGACGAGGTGCTCAAGCAGTGGCAGGGGCTGGGCTACTACAGCCGTGCGCGCAACCTCCACGCTGCGGCGCGCCAGGTCGTGGAGCGCTTCGGCGGGGTTTTCCCGCAGACGGTGGAGGAGGTGCGCTCGCTGCGCGGGGTGGGGGAGTACACCGCCGCGGCGATCTGCTCGGCGGCCTGCGACGCCCCCTGCGCCGTGGTCGACGGCAACGTCTACCGGGTGCTCGCGCGGCTGTTCGACCTCGACCTCCCGATCGACACGACGGCCGGGCGGCGCGCCTTCGCCGCCCTGGCGCAGGAGGAGCTCGACGCGGAGCACCCCGGGCTCTACAACCAGGCGATCATGGATTTCGGGGCGTTGCAGTGCACTCCTGCGGCCCCGCGGTGCGGGGATTGCCCCTTCGCCGACCGCTGTCTGGCCCTCGCGGCGGGCACGGTGGTCGAGCGGCCGGTGCGGCGGCAGCGCACGGCCGTGCGCGAGCGGTGGTTCAACTACCTCCACCTCACGTGCCGGGGCGAGGTGGCGCTGCGCCGGCGCGGCGTGGGCGACATCTGGCAGGGGTTGTGGGAGTTTCCGATGATCGAGACCGAGGGGCCCGAGGCGTTCGAGGCGCTGTGCGGAGGGGAGGCCTTCGCCCGCTGGGTGGGGCCGGGGCCGTGGCGGCTCGCGGGCACCGTGGCGATGGCGCCCCACCGCCTGACGCACCGCACGCTGCGCGCCGTGTTCCACCGCATCGAGGTCGACGCATGGAGCGCGGAGGCCGCGCCGCTGGCCCTCGGAGCCGCCGAGGCGGAGGGGAAGGCGCTGCCGCGTCTGGTCGCGCGCTACCTCGAGCGCGAACCTCTTATTTAATCAGATACCATATATATGCACCGTAGGCCGCCAGAAAGAGGGCCCCTTCCCAGCGGTCGAGCGTGCGGCGGCGGAAGGTGAAAGCCGTCGCGAGCAGCGCCAGGGAGCTGAGCACCACCATGGCCGTGTCGACGGGGGTGATTCCGTCGGGCGTGAGGGGCCGCACGGCGGCCGAGGCGCCCAGTATGAGCAGGATGTTGGCGATGTTGGAACCCACGACGTTGCCCAGCGCCATGGCCGTGCGTCCCTTCGCCACCGAGACGAGCGACGAGGCGAGCTCGGGCAGCGACGTGCCGCCCGCCACGAGCGTGATGGCGATCGTCGACTCGGCCACGCCCAGCGCGCGGGCGATGGCCGTGGCGCTGCCCAGGAAGAGCTCGCCGCCGAAGACGAGCCCAGCCAGCCCCGCGGCGATCTTCGCCGCGGCGGGCCAGAGCCGCTTGGGGGGCGTGTGCCCGGCGGGTGCCGGGGGTGCCGTGCGCCGCTCGCGGCGGATGGTCCACATCGTCAGCAGGAGGTAGAGCGCCAGCATCGCGATCCCCTCGCCGCGCCCGATGCGGTCGGCCGGGCCCGTGCCCAGCCAGCGGTCGGAGAGGAAGGCCGCGAGCAGCAGCGCCGCGCCGAGGCCGAAGGGGATGTCGCGCCGGATGTTGGCCGCGGTGAGGGGCAGCGGGCGCACCAGAGCGCAGAGGCCCAGGATCGCCAGCGTGTTGAAGAGGTTCGACCCCACGACGTTGCCTATGGCCACGCCGCTCTGCCCGCCGGCTGCCGAGAGCAGCGAGACGACCAGCTCGGGGGTCGAGGTGCCCACGGCCACCACCGTCAGTCCGATGACGAACTCCGGGATGCGCAGCCGCTCGGCCACGGCTGCGGCGCCGTCGGTGAGCAGGTGGGCGCCGGCGAGAATAAGCGCCAGCCCTGTGATAAGCAGCAATACGTTCATAGCAGAAGCAGACTGAGGGCCATCACGGCCATGCCGCCCACGATGCCGTAGAGGGCGATGTGCGCCTCGCCGTATTCGCGCGCCGCGGGCAGCAGCTCGTCGATGGAGATGAAGACCATGATGCCGGCCACGCCCGCCAGGATGCACCCCATGAGCGTGGGGGTCATCAGCGGCATGAGCAGGAGCCACGCGAGCACCGCTCCCACGGGCTCGGCCAGCCCCGAGAGCAGCGAGAGGACGAAGGCGCTGCGCCGGCTGCCGGTGGCGTAGTAGATCGGGATCGACACGGCGATTCCCTCGGGGATGTTGTGGATGGCGATGGCGGCGGCGATGGCGACGCCCAGCGAGGGGTTGTCGACGGCGGTCGTGAAGGTGGCCATGCCCTCGGGGAAGTTGTGGATGGCGATCGCCAGCGCCGTCATGAGCCCCATGCGCTTGAGGCGCGCGTCGCCCGGGCGGTGCTCCATCTGCTCCACGGGGCGGGCCTCGTGGGGGTTCTCGACCGACGGCACGAGGCGGTCGATGATGCCGATCAGGAGGATCCCGCCGAAGAAGGCGGCCGTGGCGATCGCCGCCCCCGGACGGGGTCCCCACACCTCCGCGAGCGTCGCGTCGGCCTCGCGCAGCAGCTCGACGAACGAGACGTAGATCATCACGCCGCCCGAGAGCCCGAGCGAGAAGGAGAGCAGCCGCTTGTTGGTGTGGCGGGCGAAGAAGGCGATGGCGCTGCCGATGCCGGTCGCAAGACCCGCACCGAGCGTGAGCAGCAGCGGAAAGAGAAGGGTAGAGGTCATGGTCGCGCTTTTCGTCGGACGCAGCAAAGATAGTGCAAAGGGGCGGGCGGTGCAAATAAATCGGCGGCGCGGCCTCTGCTGCCGGGGCGGGCGCCGCGCGATTGTGGATCGGCTGTTGAAAATTTTTTCGCGCAAAAGGTTTGCACCGACAACCGAAAAGCCCTACCTTTGCGGAAATAAAAGATTACCCGAACCCATGCGTAACGGTCCCGACATCATATCCTCCGCTCAAGGCTTCTGGCAGCAGGATCGTCGTTGGCACTCTTTCGCGGCGGGCGTCGGGTCCATTGTTTTCTTGGGGTAACTGTTTCGGTTGCCCTATTTTTTTTGCTCGGACCGTCATGAAAACATTCTACATCAATGCGGAAGTGTACCGCGCGGGAGCTTTCCGGCGCGAGACGGTGGTCGTCGACGAGGGGCGCATCGTCGCTGCCGCCGAGCCCGCGCCGGGCGACCGGACGGTCGATCTGGCGGGGCTGCACGTCATTCCCGGCCTGGTCGACGTCCACGTCCACCTGCGCGAGCCGGGCTTCTCCTACAAGGAGACCATAGCCTCGGGAACCGCCGCCGCGGCGCGCGGCGGCTATACGGCCGTCTGCTCGATGCCCAACCTCTCGCCCGCGCCCGACACGGCGGAGCATCTGGCCGCGCAGAGGGCGATCATCCGCCGCGACGCGGCCGTGCGCGTCTACCCCTACGGCTGTATCACCGTGGGGCAGCGCGGCTGCGGCGCTCTGGTCGACTTCGCGGCGCTGGCGCCCGACGTGGTCGGCTTCTCCGACGACGGGCGCGGCGTGCAGTCCGAAGAGCTGATGGGCGAGGCGATGCGCCGGGCCGCGGCGGTCGGCCGGCCGATCGTGGCCCACTGCGAGGTCGACGAGCTGCTGCGCGGCGGCTATATCCACGACGGCGACTACTGCCGCGCCCACGGCCACAAGGGGATATGCTCCGAGAGCGAGTGGCGGCAGGTCGAGCGCGACATCCGCCTGGCCGAGCAGACCGGCTGCCGCTACCATGTCTGCCACGTCTCGACCCGCGAGAGCGTCTCTCTGGTGCGCCGGGCCAAGGCGCGGGGCCTTGCGGTGAGCTGCGAGACGGCGCCCCACTACCTGCTGCTGACCGACGAGGACCTGAGGGAGGAGGGGCGCTTCAAGATGAACCCGCCCCTGCGCAGCCGCGCCGACCGCGAGGCGCTCCTGCAAGGCATCCAGGACGGCACGATCGAGGTCGTGGCCACCGACCACGCCCCCCACTCCGCAGAGGAGAAGGCGCGCGGTCTTGCCGGCAGCGCCATGGGCATCGTGGGACTCGAGTGCGCCTTCCCGCTGCTCTACAAATATCTGGTGCTCGGCGGGGTGATCCCTGTGGGGCGTCTCGTGGAGCTCATGGCGCTCAATCCGCGCCGCCTGTTCGGCCTCGAAGGGGGCGTGGAGGCGGGCGACGCGGCCGACTTTGCGGTGCTGGACCTCGGCGCCGAATACGACGTCGACCCCGCCGCGTTCCTCTCGCTGGGGCGCGCCACCCCCTTCGTCGGGTGGCGGGTGCAGGGCCGCACGATGCTCACGGTGGTGGGCGGCCGCGAGGTCTATCGCGATGAAACGATGAAAAACCAATAGACAAGCATGAAAGCATTTACCAAGAAAATCGTCCTGGAGAACGGCCGCGAGTTCTATGGCTACGGCTTCGGCGCCGACCGCGAGGCGATCAACGAGATCGTCTTCAACACCTCGATGGTGGGGTATCAGGAGATCATGTCCGATCCGTCCTACACGGATCAGATGGTGGTGATGACCTACCCGCTGATCGGCAACTACGGCATGGCCGACGAGGACTACGAGACCCGCACGCCGACCATCGGCGGCATGATCGTGCGCGAGTACAACGACTCGCCCTCGAACTTCCGCTATACCAAGACGCTGGGCGAGGTGCTGGAGGAGTACGGCATCCCGGCCATCTGGGGCGTCGACACCCGCACCCTCACGCGCATCATCCGTGACGAGGGGTCGCAGAAGGTCATCATCACCGACGCCGCGACGCCGCGCGAGGAGGCGCTGGAGCGCCTGCGCGCCTACGTCATGCCCCGCGACATGGTCGCGCGCGTGAGCTGCAAGAAGCGCTGGATGCGCCGCGTGCCCAACCACACCTACGACGTGGTGGCCATCGACTGCGGCATCAAGAGCAACATCATCCGCCAGCTCAACCGCGTGGGCTGCAACGTCACGGTGGTGCCCTTCGACTCGACCTTGGAGCAGATCATGGCCTTCCACCCCGACGGCATCGTGCTGTCGAACGGCCCGGGCAACCCCGAGGACGTGCAGCCGGTCATCGAGCTGGTGCGCCAGCTGCGGGGCAAGCTGCCCATCTTCGGCATCTGCATGGGCCACCAGCTCATCTCGCTGGCCTATGGAGCCCGTACCTTCAAGATGAAGTTCGGCCACCGCGGCGGCAACCACCCGGTCAAGTGCCTGGCCACGGGGATGATCGAGATCACGAGCCAGAACCACAGCTACGCCGTCGACGCCGACTCGCTCGAGGGCACGGGCCTCGCGCTCACGCACGTCAACCTGCTCGACGGCACGGCCGAGGGCGTGGAGTGCGTGGCCGACGGGGTATTCTCGATGCAGTACCACCCCGAGAGCGCGTCGGGTCCGCAGGACAGCCGCTATCTGTTCAAGAAGTTCACTAAAATCATGGAGGAGCGTAAACATGCCTAAGAGAAAAGACATAAAGAAGGTTCTGGTCATCGGTTCGGGTCCGATCGTCATCGGACAGGCCGCCGAGTTCGACTATGCGGGTACGCAGGCCTGCCTGGCCCTGCGCGAGGAGGGTTACGAGGTGATCCTGGTCAACTCCAACCCCGCCACCATCATGACCGACACCCACATCGCCGACAAGGTCTACATGGAGCCGCTGACGCTGGAGTACGTCGCGAAGATCATCCGCTACGAGCGTCCCGACGCCATCGTGCCGGGTCTGGGCGGGCAGACGGGTCTCAACCTGGCTGTGCAGCTGGCCAAGAAGGGTATCCTGGAGGAGTGCCAGGTGCAGATTCTGGGCACGTCGTTCGAGTCGATCGAGCGCGCCGAGGACCGCGAGCTCTTCAAGGAGCTCTGCGAGGGGCTGGGCGAGCCGGTGCTGCCGTCGGAGATCGCCACCTCGATCGAGGAGGGCGTCGCCGTGGCCGAGCGCATCGGCTATCCCGTGGTGCTGCGCCCGGCCTTCACGCTGGGCGGCACGGGCGGCGGCTTCGCCGACGACGAGCAGGAGCTGCGCGAGATCATGCGCAACGCCCTGGCGCTCTCGCCCGTCCACCAGGTGCTCGTCGAGAAGAGCATCAAGGGCTACAAGGAGATCGAGTACGAGGTGATGCGCGACGCCAACGACACGGCCATCTGCATCTGCTGCATGGAGAACATCGACCCGGTGGGCGTACACACGGGCGACTCGATCGTCGTGGCTCCGAGCCAGACGCTCACCAACAAGGAGTTCCAGATGCTGCGCGACTCGACGCTGAAGATCATCCGCGCGCTGAAGATCGAGGGCGGCTGCAACGTGCAGTTCGCGCTGGATCCCCTCTCGTTCAAATACTACCTGATCGAGGTCAACCCCCGCGTGTCGCGCTCGTCGGCCCTGGCGTCGAAGGCCTCGGGCTATCCCATCGCGCGCGTCACGGCCAAGGTGGCCGTGGGGCTCACGCTCGACGAGATCCGCCTGGCCAACACCCCCGCCTCGTTCGAGCCCACGCTCGACTACATCGTCACCAAGGTGGCCCGCTTCCCCTTCGACAAGTTCTCCGACGCGTCGAACAAGCTCGGCACCCAGATGAAGGCCACGGGCGAGGTGATGTCGATCGGCCGCACGATGGAGGAGTCGCTGCTCAAGGCCGTGCGCTCGCTCGAGACGGGCGTCTGCCACATCTACCACAAGAAATTCGACGACTGGTCGAACGACCGTCTGCTCGCCTACATCAAGGAGCCGACCGACGACCGCCTCTACGCCATCGCCCAGCTCATCCGCGGCGGCGTGGACCTGATGCTCATCTACAACAACACCAAGATCGACATGTTCTTCCTCGAGAAGTTCAAGAACATCGTCGAGTTCGAGCGCGTCGTGGCGGCGCACAAGGGCGATCGGGAGACGCTGCGCGAGGCCAAGCGTATGGGCTTCAGCGACAAATATATCGGCCAGCTGTGGGGCATGACCGAGCACGAGATGTACCGCCTGCGCGAGCGCGAGGGCATCTTCCCCGTCTACAAGATGATCGACACGTGCGCCAGCGAGTTCGCCTCCTACGTCCCCTACTTCTATTCGACCTATGAAGACGAGAACGAGTCGGTGGTGAGCCAAAAGGAGAAGATCGTCGTGCTGGGCTCGGGTCCCATCCGCATCGGTCAGGGCGTGGAGTTCGACTACTCGACCGTGCACGCCATCTGGTCGATCCGCGAGGCGGGCTACGAGGCGATCATCATCAACAACAACCCCGAGACCGTCTCGACCGACTACACGACCAGCGACAAGCTCTACTTCGAGCCGCTGACCGTGGAGGACGTGATGAACGTCATCCACCTCGAGCGGCCCAAGGCGATCGTCGTCTCGCTGGGCGGCCAGACGGCGATCAACCTGGCCGAGCCGCTCTCGGAGCTGGGCGTGCCCATCATCGGCACCGACTGCCAGGCGATCCGCAACGCCGAGGACCGCGGCTGCTTCGAAAAGATCATGGAGGAGCTGGGCATTCCCCAGCCCGAGGCCGAGGCGGTGACCGACATCGAGGCGGGCGTGCGCGCCGCGGCCCGCATCGGCTACCCGGTGCTCGTGCGTCCGAGCTACGTGCTGGGCGGCCGCGCCATGCAGATCGTCTCGAACGAGGAGCGCCTGCGCCATTACCTCCAGACGGCCGTCGAGGTCAACGTCGACTCCCCGGTGCTCGTCGACCGCTACATCATGGGCAAGGAGCTCGAGGTCGACGCCATCTGCGACGGCCGCGAGGTCTTCATCCCGGGTATCATGGAGCACGTCGAGCGCACGGGCATCCACTCGGGCGACTCGATCAGCGTCTACCCGACCTTCAGCGTCTCGCAGCAGGCCAAGGAGAAGATCATCGACTACACCGTGAAGCTGGGTCTCCGCATCGGCATCGTGGGTCTCTACAACATCCAGTTCATCCTCGACGCCGACGACGAGGTCTACGTCATCGAGGTCAACCCCCGCTCGTCGCGCACGGTGCCCTTCCTCTCCAAGTCGACGGGCGTGCAGATGGCCCACATCGCCACGCAGGTGATCCTGGGCCGCAGCCTGCGCGAGCAGGGCATCACCGAGGTCTACGGCCGCGAGAAGGAGCGCTGGTACGTCAAGGCGCCGGCCTTCTCGTTCGCCAAGATCCGCGGCATGGACTCCTACCTCTCGCCCGAGATGAAGTCGACGGGCGAGGCGATCGGCTACGACGACAAGCTCACGCGGGCGCTCTACAAGGCCTTGCAGGCCACGGGCATGAAGGTGTCGAACTACGGCACGCTGTTCGTGACGATCGCCGACCGCGACAAGGCCACGGCCCTGCCGCTCGTGCGCCGCTTCTACGACCTGGGCTTCAACATCGAGGCCACGACCGGCACGGCCGAGTTCCTGCGCGGCCACGGCATCCGCACCCGCACGCGGCGCAAGCTGAGCGAGGGTAGCACGGAGATCATCGACGCGCTGCGCCAGGGCCACGTCAACTACGTGATGAACACCATCGACATCAACCAGCACAATACCCGTCTGGACGGCTACGAGATTCGCCGCACGGCCGTGGAGAACAATGTCACGGTCTTCACGGCGCTCGAGACGGTCAAGGTGCTGCTCGATGTGCTGGAGGAGATCACGCTGCGGGTTTCGACCATAGATGCGAAGTGATGTACAAGAACGCCATCTATACGGTGCTTAGCAACGAGCCGCTGACCGGCTCGGTGTGGCGCATGATCCTCGGGGGCGACACGCAGTGGATCACCGCTCCCGGGCAGTTCGTCAACATCGCGCTCGAGGGCCGCTACCTGCGGCGCCCGATCTCGGTGTGCGACTACGACGAGCGGACGATAACGCTGATCTACAAGGTCGTGGGCGACGGTACCGCGCAGATGAGCCGCATGGCTCCGGGCGTGCGGATCGACCTGCTCACGGGCTTGGGCAACGGCTTCTCGACCGACGCCGACACGCGCCGCCCGCTGCTGGTGGGCGGCGGCGTGGGCGTGCCCCCGCTCTACAACCTGGCGCGGCGGCTGCTTGCCGAGGGGCGCGAGGTGCAGGTGGTGCTGGGTTTCAACACCGCCGCGGAGGTCTTCTACGCCGACGAGTTCCGCGCCCTGGGGTGCGACGTCACCGTCGCCACGGCCGACGGATCGGCGGGCGTCGCGGGTTTCGTCACGACGGCCATCGCCGCGCGCGGCCTCGACTTCGACTACTTCTACGCCTGCGGCCCGCTGCCCATGCTGCGGGCGCTGTGCCAGGCTGTGGAGCAGCCCGGCGAGCTCTCGTTCGAGGAGCGCATGGGCTGCGGCTTCGGCGCCTGCATGGGCTGCTCGTGCCGCACGCTCACGGGCGGCAAGCGCATCTGCAAGGAGGGTCCCGTATTGAAAAAGGAGGAGATCATATGGTAGATACATCGGTTACGCTCAGCGGCCTGAGACTGGACAACCCGGTCATCCCGGCCAGCGGCACGTTCGGCTACGGCAACGAGTTCCGCGACTTCTACGACATCAACATCCTCGGGTCGTTCTCCTTCAAGGGAACCACGCGCGAGGCGCGCTTCGGCAACCCCACGCCCCGCATCGCCGAGTGCTCCGAGGGGATGATCAACGCCGTGGGGTTGCAGAATCCCGGCATCGACCGCGTCATCGCCGAGGAGCTGCCGCGCCTGCGGGAGTTTTTCCACAAGCCCGTGATCGCCAACATCTCGGGCTTCTCGGTCGAGGAGTACGCCTACTGCTGCGAGCGCATCGACCGCGAGGAGCAGGTGGGCCTCATCGAGGTCAATGTCTCGTGCCCCAACGTGCGCCACGGCGGCATGTCGTTCGGCACGTCGCCCGAGGCGGCCGCCGAGGTGACGCGCGCGGTGAAGGCCGTGACGCGCAAGCCCGTCTATATCAAGCTCTCGCCCAACGTCACGGACATCGTCGCGATCGCCCGCTCGTGCGAGGAGGCGGGGGCCGACGGCCTGTGTCTCATCAACACGATGCTCGGCATGCGCATCGACCCTGTGCGCCGCCGCCCGGTCATCGCCAACACGATGGGCGGCTTCTCGGGTCCGGCTGTTTTCCCCGTGGCCGTGCGGATGGTCTACCAGGTCTCGAAGGCCTGCTCGGTGCCTGTCATCGGCTGCGGCGGCGTGCGCTCGGCGCGCGACGTCATAGAGATGATGATGGCCGGCGCCACGGCCGTCGAGGTGGGTGCGGCCAACCTGGTCGACCCCTACGCCTCGAAGAGGATCGTCGAGGCGCTTCCCGCCGAGATGGAGCGGCTGGGCATCGCGCGGCTGAGCGACATCATCGGTTGCGTGGAGTGAACTATTTGCCGTGTCGGGCGCGATGTCCGGTGCGAAAAAACGAAATCAGATAAAACGACGATATGAAACACGACGTAATCATCGCCTGCGACTTCAAGTCGGCAGAGGACACCTTCCGCTTCCTCGATCTGTTCCGCGACGAGGCGCGCAAACCCTTTCTGAAGATCGGCATGGAGCTTTTCTATGCCGAAGGGCCCGAGATCGTGCGCGAGATCAAGCGCCGCGGCCACCGCATCTTCCTCGATCTGAAGCTGCACGACATTCCCAACACCGTGCGCAAGGCGATGGCCGTGCTTTCGCGCCTCGACGTGGACATGTGCAACGTCCACGCCGCCGGCACCATCGAGATGATGCGCGCGGCCCTCGAAGGGCTCACGCGCGAGGACGGCACGCGGCCGCTGCTCATCGCCGTGACGCAGCTCACCTCCACGAGCGAGGAGCGCATGCGCCGTGAGCTGCTCATCGACGCCTCGATCGACGACACGATCGTGAAGTATGCGCAGAACACCCGCGAGGCGGGCCTCGACGGCGTGGTCTGCTCGCCCCTCGAGGCGGGCATGGTCCACGAGGCGTGCGGCCCGGAGTTCCTGACCATCACCCCCGGCGTGCGCTTCGCCGACGGCGACGTGGCGGACCAGGTGCGCGTGACGACGCCCGCCCGCGCCCGCGAGATCGGCTCCGACTTCATCGTCGTGGGGCGCCCCATCACCGCTGCTCCCGACCCCGTGGCGGCCTACCGCCGCTGCGTGAAGGAGTTCCTGGGCGAGGAGTGCTGAGGCCATGAAGCCCGTCAAGCTCTTCTACCTGCGCAACTGCCCTTATTGCAAGAAGGCGCTGCGCTACATCGACGAGGCGAAGGCCGCCCATCCGGAGCTGGCCGCCGTCGCCGTCGAGACGATCGAGGAGTCGGAGCAGTCGGACGTCGCTGACAGCTACGACTATTACTACGTGCCCACCTTCTACGTCGGCGACGAGAAGGTCCACGAGGGCGGCATCTGGCCCCACGAGGTCGAGGCCGTGCTGCGCCGGGCGCTGGAGTAACGCCGCACGGGCCCCGGCGAGGAGCCCGCGCGGGAAGTGTGAAGAACCGAAAACAACCCAATAACATGGAGAAGAAGATTGCGAAAGACCTGCTCTCGATCGGCGCGGTATTCCTGCGGCCGGAGCAGCCGTTTACCTGGGCCAGCGGTATCAAGAGCCCGATTTATTGCGACAACCGTCTGACGCTGACGGCGGTTGAGGTGCGCGGGCACGTCGAGGCGGGCCTCGCCGAGATCGTCCGCACGAAGTTCCCCGAGGCCGAGGTGCTCATGGGTACCTCCACGGCCGGCATCGCCCACGCTGCCATCACCGCCACGCTGCTCGACCTGCCGATGGGTTACGTCCGCTCGGGGTCGAAGGACCACGGCCGCGGCAACCGCATCGAGGGTCGGCTGGAGAAGGGCCAGAAGGTGGTCGTGATCGAGGACCTGATCTCCACGGGCGGCTCGTGCATCGAGGTGGTCGAGGCGCTGCGCGAGGCGGGCGCCGAGGTGCTGGGCGTCGCTTCGATCTTCACCTACGGCATGCAGAAGGGGCTCGACCGCATGGCTGCGGCCGGCGTAGTGAACTACAGCCTCTCGAACCTCGACGCCCTGGTGGAGGTGGCTGCCGACGAGGGGTATATCCGCCCCGAGGACAAGGCGCGCCTGTTGCAGTTCCGTGACAATCCGGCCGATGAGAGCTGGATGAAGTAAGATCGGGTGAAAAGCTGACGCGCGTTTCATGAAACGCCGAAAGGGCGCTTGTCGGCACCTTTTACTTTTCACTTTTTACTTATTACTTTGAAAAATATTGGATTATGCGACACTTGATCGATCCGACCGACCTCTCGGCGGAGGAGATCCATGGGATCCTGACCCTCGCCGAGGAGATCATCGCCGACCGGGCCCGCTTCAGCGAGGCGTGCCGCGGCAAGAAGCTGGCCACGCTCTTCTACGAGCCCTCGACACGTACGCGCCTGAGCTTCACGTCCGCGATGCTGGAGCTGGGCGGCCAGGTCATCGGCTTCTCCGACGCCGCCTCGTCGTCCGTCTCGAAGGGCGAGACGGTGGCCGACACGGTGCGCGTGGTGCGCTGCTTCGCCGACATCGTGGCCATGCGCCACTTCAAGGAGGGGGCGCCGCTGGTGGCGTCGCAGTACGCCGGCATCCCCATCATCAACGCCGGCGACGGCAGCCACGCCCATCCCACGCAGACGCTCACCGACCTGCTGACGATCAAGCGCGAGAAGGGGCGTCTGGACCACCTCACGATCGGCTTCTGCGGCGATCTGAAGTTCGGCCGCACGGTCCACTCGCTCATCAAGGCGCTCTCGCGCTACGAGGGGATCGAGGTCATCCTCATCTCGCCCGAGGAGCTGCGCCTGCCCGACTACATGCTGCAGGAGATGGGCGCTGGATCGAAGCTCACGTTCCGCGAGGTGCGCACGATGGAGGAGGTGATGCCTGAGCTGGACATCCTCTACATGACGCGCGTGCAGAAGGAGCGCTTCCTCGACGAGGAGGAGTTCGACCGCGTGAAGGACAGCTTCGTGCTCGACCCCTCGAAGATGGCCGCGGCGCGCGAGGACATGATCGTCCTCCACCCGCTGCCGCGCGTCAACGAGATCGCGCGGGCGGTCGACAACGATCCCCGCGCGGCCTACTTCCGCCAGGTCGAGAACGGCAAGTTCGTGCGCATGGCCCTGATCTACACCCTGCTTCGGTGGGCCGACGAGAACAAGCCCTACGAGCGCACGCCCGTCTTCGCCGAGGAGTACGTCACCGAGGGGTTCGTCTGTCCCAACAAGCGCTGCATCTCGGCCACGGAGGACGTGGACCCGATCTTCCGCCGGGGCGCCGACGGCGTGTGCCGCTGCGCCTACTGCGAGGCCCGGGCCAGATAGCGGCGCGGGACGTCCCGTGTCGGACGGCGGACCGCTCCCCGGGGGCGATCCGCCGTTTCCGTTTCGGCCCGACGGCCCGCTTTTTTGGCCCCCGGGAGCTTGGTTTTCCCTCGCGAAACCGTTATCTTTGCAAGGCTGAACGTTTTCGCAAACACATAGACAACATAACGACATGGAAAACCTCAAAATCGCTGGTCCGGCGCTGCCGGACATGCCGTGGGAGGAGCGTCCCGCCGGCTCGCACGACGTAGTGTGGCGCTATTCGGCCAATCCGATCATCCCGCGCGACCTGCTCTCGACCTCCAACTCGATCTTCAACTCGGCCGTGGTGCCTTTCAGGCAGGGCAAGTACAACTATGCCGGCGTCTTCCGCTGCGACGACACCAACCGCCGCATGCGCATCCACGTGGGCTTCTCGGTCGACGGCCTGAAGTGGGAGATCGACGAGGAGGATATGAAGCTCCAGGGCGCCGACCCCGAAGTGGGGGAGTGGGTCTACGGCTACGACCCGCGCGTGGCGCAGATCGGCGACAAGTACTACGTGACCTGGTGCAACGGCTACCACGGCCCCACGATCGGCGTGGCGTGGACCGACGATTTCCGCACCTTCCACCAGCTGGAGAACGCCTTCCTGCCCTATAACCGCAACGGCGTGCTCTTCCCCCGCAAGATCGGCGGCAAGTTCGCCATGCTCTCGCGTCCGAGCGACACGGGCCACACCCCCTTCGGCGACATCTTCTACTCCGAGTCGCCCGACCTGTGCTACTGGGGCCGCCACCGCCACGTGATGGCACCCGCGGCCTTCGAGCAGAGCGCCTGGCAGTGCATGAAGATCGGCGCCGGCCCCGTGCCCATCGAGACGAGCGAGGGGTGGCTGCTCTTCTACCACGGCGTGCTGCGCTCGTGCAACGGCTATGTCTACGCCTTCGGCTCGGCGCTGCTCGATCTGGACGAGCCGTGGAAGGTCACGGCCCGCAGCGGCCCCTACCTGATCTCGCCGCGCGAGAGCTACGAGTGCATGGGCGACGTGCCCAACGTCACCTTCCCCTGCGCCGCGCTGCACGATCCCGCCACGGGGCGCGTGGCCATCTACTACGGCTGTGCCGACACGGTGACGGGTCTGGCGTTCGGCTACATCCCCGAGATCGTCGAGTTCACCAAGAAGCACAGCATCCTATGAGACGCCTCGCGCTGCTCGCGGCCCTCTGCCTGGCGCTGACCGCCCGGGCGCACGAGCCGGCCGACTGGGTCGACCCCTTCGTCGGCACGACCAACTTCGGCACGACCAACCCCGGCGCCCTCTGCCCCAACGGCATGATGTCGGTGGTGCCGTTCAACGTCATGGGCTCCGACACCAACGTCTACGACAAGGACGCCCGCTGGTGGTCGACCCCCTACGAGTTCCACAACAAATTCTTCACGGGCTATGCCCACGTGGCGCTGAGCGGCGTGGGGTGCCCCGACCTGGGATCGCTGCTGACGATGCCCACCGCGGGCGAGCTCTGCGTCGACTACAAGCTCTACGGTTCGGCCTACGACGACGAGCGCGCCGCCCCGGGCTACTACGCCAACCGCCTGACCAAGTACGGCATTCGCACCGAGGCCACGGCTACGCTCCGCTCCTCGGCCGAGCGCTACACCTTCCCCGCCGGGCAGGGCCACATCCTGCTCAACCTGGGTGAGGGGCTCACCAACGAGTCGGGCGCCACGGTGCGCCGCGTGAGCGCCACCGAGATCGAGGGCTCGAAGCTGCTGGGCACCTTCTGCTACAACCCGCAGAAGGTATTCCCCGTCTACTTCGTGCTGCGCGTGACGAAAACCCCGTCGCGCTCGGGCTACTGGAAGAAGCAGCGCCCGATGACGGGCCCCGAGGCGCAGTGGACCCCCGACCAGGGCAAGTACAAGCTCTACACCGAGTACGGCCGCGAGCTCTCGGGCGACGACGTGGGTTACTGGTTCTCGTTCGACGATCTGCAGGAGGGCGAAACGGTGGAGGTGCGCATGGGCGTGTCGTTTGTCTCGACCGAGAACGCCCGCGCGAATCTGGATGCCGAGCAGCGCGGCCGCTCGTTCGACGCCCTGCGCGACGAGGCGCGGGCGACGTGGAACGCCGACCTGGGGCGCATTCGCGTCGAGGGGGGCACCGACGCCCAGCGCACGGTCTTCTATACGGCGCTCTACCACGCGCTGATCCACCCCAACATCCTCAGCGACGTCAACGGCGAGTATCCGCTCATGGAGCGGAGCGGCGAGGTGGGCATTGCCGAGGGCGACCGCTACACGGTCTTCTCGCTCTGGGACACCTACCGCAACCTCCACCAGCTCATGACGCTCGTCTACCCCGAGCGGCAGCTGGAGATGGTGCGCTCGATGGTCGGCATGTCGAAGGAGTGGGGCTGGCTGCCCAAGTGGGAGCTCTACGGCCGCGAGACCTTCACCATGGAGGGCGACCCGGCCATTCCGGTCATCGTCGACACGTGGGAGAAGGGGCTGCGCGACTTCGACGTCGACGCGGCCTATGCGGCGATGAAGCGCTCGGCCACGACACCCGGCGCCGACAACCCCATGCGCCCCGACATCGACCCCTACATCGAGCGGGGCTATATCCCCCTCGGGTGGTTCGCCGCCGACGGCTCGGGCGACAACTCGGTGTCGCACGCGCTGGAGTACTACGTTGCCGACAACGCCCTGGCCCGCATGGCCGCGGCGCGCGGCGAAAAGGAGTTCGCCGCCGAGCTGCGCCGCCGCGCCGCGGGGTGGCGCCACTACTACAGCACCGAGAGCGGCACGCTGCGCCCGATCACCCGCGAGGGCGAGTTCCTCTCGCCCTTCGACCCGCGCCAGGGCGAGAACTTCGAGCCGGTGGCCGGCTTCCACGAGGGATCGGCCTGGAACTACACCTTCTTCGTGCCGCACGACGTCGAGGGGCTGGCCCGCGCCATGGGCGGCCGCCGCAAGTTCGTCGACAAGCTCCAGCGGGTCTTCGACGAGGGGCTGTACGACCCCGCCAACGAGCCCGACATCGCCTACGCCTACCTCTTCAGCCGCTTCCGCGGCGAGGAGTGGCGCACGCAGCGCGAGGTGCGCAGGCTGCTCGACAAGTACTTCACCACGCAGGCGGACGGCATTCCCGGCAACGACGACACGGGAACGATGTCGGCCTGGGCCCTCTTCTCGATGATGGGCCTCTATCCCGACTGCCCGGGCGAACCCTACTATACGCTCACGGCGCCCCTGTTCGACCGCGTGCAGATCGACACGCCGGGCGGCGAGCTGGTCATCGAGGCCCGGCGCCCGGCCGGGGGCGGCGACTACATCCGCCGCATGACCCTCGGCGGCCGGCCGCTGGAGCGCTACCGCATCTCGCACGACGAGCTGCTGCGCGGCGGCCGCCTCACCTTCGAACTTCAAAACCGCAAATAACCGCAATGAAAACCAACAGACTACTGACCGCGGCGGCGCTGCTCATGGCCGCCTGTTCGCAGCCGCAGCCCGACGGCGACTTCGTCAGCTGGGTCGATCCCAAGATCGGCACCGGCGGCCACGGCCATGTCTTCGTGGGGGCCAACGTCCCCTTCGGCATGGTGCAGGTGGGCCCCACGAGCATTCCCCAGTCGTGGGACTGGTGCTCGGGCTACCACGAGAGCGACTCTACCGTCATCGGCTTTTCGCATACCCACCTGAGCGGTACGGGTATCGGCGATCTGTTCGACGTCACGCTCATGCCCGTCGTGGGCGAGGTCGCCTACGCCCGCGGCACGGAGGAGGACCCGCAGTCGGGCCTTTGGTCCTATGCCGACCGCTCGAAGGAGGTGGCCGTGCCGGGCTATTATTCGGTTCCGCTGACCCGCTACGGCGTGACGGCCGAGATGACCGCCACCTCGCGCGTGGGTCTGCACCGCTACACCTTCCCCGAGGCCGATGACGCCGCCGTGGTCTTCGATCTGGAGAACGGTGGCTGCTGGGACAAGGCCACCGATACGGGGCTGAAGGCCGAGGGCGACCGCATCGTCACCGGCTGGCGCCACTCCGCGGGGTGGGCCGCCGACCAGAAGGTCTTCTTCGCCGCCGAGTTCTCGCGTCCGTTCGACAGCTTCGAGCCGGTGGGCGACCGCTACGGCCGCGCCTCGTTCCGAACGAAGGCCGGCGAGCGGATCCTGGTGAAGGTGGCCCTCTCGCCCGTGAGCGTGGAGGGGGCGCGCGCCAACCTCGCGGCCGAGCTCCCCGGGTGGGACTTCGAGGCTACGGCGGCCGCCGCCTCCGCGCGGTGGAACGACGAGCTGTCGCGCATCCGCATCGAGACGGCCGACCGGACGGCCCGCAAGATCTTCTATACGGCGCTCTACCACACGATGATCGCCCCGGTGACCTTCTGCGACGTCGACGGCTCGTACCGCGGTGCCGACGGAGAGGTGCACCCCGATCCGGGCTACACGACCTACTCGGTCTTCTCGCTCTGGGACACCTACCGCGCCAAGATGCCGCTGCTGACGCTCGTCGAGCCCGAGCGCATGGCCGACATCGTCAACACCATGCTCGCCATCGCCGACGAGCAGGGGCGCCTGCCCGTGTGGCATCTGTGGGGCAACGAGACCGACTGCATGGTGGGCAACCCGGGCGTGGTCGTCGTGGCCGACGCCATCGTGAAGAACATCCCCGGCGTCGACCGCGAGCGCGCCTTCGAGGCGATCCGCCGCACGGCGATGAACGAGGGGCGGGGCAACGGCCTGAGAATGAAATACGGCTACATCCCGTGCGATCTGTTCAACGAGGCCGTGGCCTACGATCTGGAGTACGCACTGGCCGACGGCGCCGCCGCCCTGGCCGCCCGTGCGCTGGGCAAGAAGACCGAGGAGGAGTACCTCGCCTCGCGCAGCCGCTCCTACCGCCACCTGTTCGACCCCTCGACGGGCTTCATGCGCGGCCGCGACTCGCGCGGCGGCTGGCGCACCCCCTTCAACCCCTTCGCCTCGTCGCACCGCGCCGACGACTACTGCGAGGGCAACGCCTGGCAGTATACGTGGCTCGTGCCGCACGACGTTAAGGGTCTCGAGGAGTGCTTCGGCTCGCGGGAGCGAATGATCGGGAAGCTCGACTCGCTGTTCATCGTTTCGTCGGTGGTCGAGGGCGCCGAGACCTCGCCCGACATCTCGGGCATGATCGGCCAGTATGCCCACGGCAACGAGCCCTCGCACTCGACGCTCTACCTCTACTCGATCCTGGGCCAGCCCTGGAAGACGGCCGACAAGGTGCGTGAGGTGCTCACGACGCTCTACCACGCCGCACCCGACGGTCTTTCGGGCAACGAGGACGTGGGGCAGATGTCGGCCTGGTACGTCCTCTCGTCGCTCGGCTTCTACGAGGCCGAGCCCGCCTCGGGCCGCTTCTGGTTCGGCGCGCCGATGTTCGACCGCGCCGAGGTGCGGGTCGCGGGCGGCGTGCTGACGGTGGAGGCCGTCGACAACTCGGCCGAGAATCGCTACATCCAGCGCGTGACGCTCGACGGCGCCCCCTACACCAAGGGCTACGTCGACTATGCCGACCTGGCCGCGGGCGGCGTGCTGCGCATGGAGATGGGCCCCGAGCCCAAGGTGTGGTACTGCGCCCAGGAGCCCGAGGTCTATGACGACCGGCGCCCCGCGCCCGAAGCGCGGCTGTTCCGCTCCGAGGCCGTCGAGGCCGAGATCGACCGCGTGTGCGGTCTGCTGGAGAACAAGCGCCTCCGCTGGATGTTCCGCAACTGCTTCCCCAACACGCTCGACACCACGGTCCACTACCGCGAGGACGAGGCGGGGTGCCCCGACACCTATGTATATACGGGCGACATTCCGGCCATGTGGCTGCGCGACTCGGGGGCCCAGGTGTGGCCCTACGTGCAGCTCTGCACCGACGATGAGCCGCTGCGGCGCATGATCGCGGGCACGATCCGCCGCCAGTTCAAACTGATAAACATCGACCCCTACGCCAACGCTTTCAACGACGGCCCCACGGGCGCCGGCGAGGACGCCGCGTTCTACCCCCAGAGCCCCTGGGTCTTCGAGCGCAAATGGGAGATCGATTCCCACTGCTATCCGATCCGCCTGGCCTACCACTACTGGAAGACGACGGGCGACGAATCGGTCTTCGACGCCGAGTGGGTCGGGGCGATGCGCAAGATCCTTCATACGCTGCGCACGCAGCAGCGTAAGGAGGGCGACGGCGACTACATGTTCCTGCGCACGACCGACCGCCAGCTCGACACCAAGTGCCGCGTCGGGCGCGGCAATCCCGTGAAGCCCGTGGGGCTCATCGCCTCGGCTTTCCGCCCGTCGGACGACGCCACGACCTTCGAGTTCCTCGTGCCGTCCAACTTCATGGCCGTCTCGTCGCTGCGCAAGGCCGCCGAGATCCTCTCGACGGTCAACGGCGAGCAGGAGCTCGCCGCCGGCTGCGCGGCCCTGGCCGACGAGGTGGCCGCGGCGCTCGAGGAGCACGCCGTGGTGGAGCACCCCGACTTCGGGCCGATCTACGCCTTCGAGGTCGACGGCTTCGGCAGCGCCCAGCTCATGGACGATGCCAACGTGCCGTCGCTGCTGGCCATGGCCTACCTGGGCGACGTGGACCGTCGCGACCCGATCTACGAGAACACGCGCCGCTTCGTCTGGAGCGAGGCCAACCCCTACTTCTGGCGCGGCGCGGCGGGCGAGGGGATCGGCGGCCCGCACATCGGCGTCGAGTCGTTCTGGCCCATGAGCGTCATGATGCGCGCCTTCACCTCGACCGACGACGCCGAGATCGCGGCCTGCATCGCGCAGCTGATGACCACCGACGCCGGCTGCGGCTTTATCCACGAGTCGCACCACCGCGACGATGCCGCCGACTTCACGCGCCCCTGGTTCGCCTGGCAGAACACCCTCTTCGGCGAGCTCATCCTCAAGCTGATCGCCGACGGAAAGCTCGACCTGCTCAACTCGATCAAATAACTACGGCGGCTCGCAGGAGCCGCGCGGGCCACAGCCTCCCGCCGCGGAGGCCCGCTGTTCGCGTGCCCTGCAGGCTGCCGTCCCGAAAACAAAAATCGGAACCCATGAAGAAGCTCCTCGTATTCGTTTGCGCGGCCCTGGCCGCCGCCTGCGGCCCGCGCCCTGCCGAGCAGACGCTGCTCCGCCCCTCGGAGTACGTCTCGACGCTCGTGGGCACGCAGTCCGACTACGCCCTCTCGACGGGCAACACCTATCCTGCGGTGGCGCTGCCGTGGGGCATGAACTTCTGGACGCCCCAGACGGGCCGCATGGGCGACGGCTGGGCCTACACCTACGGCGCCCACACCCTCTGCGGCTTCAAGCAGACCCACCAGCCCTCGCCGTGGATCAACGACTACGCCCCCTTCTCGCTCATGCCGGTGCGGGGCGACGACAAGCTCGACGAGCAGAGCCGCCGCAGCTGGTTCTCGCACCAGTCCGAAGAGGCGCGGCCCTACTATTACCGCGTCTACCTGGCCGACCACGACGTGCGCGTGGAGATCGCCCCCACGGAGCGCGCGGCCGTCATGCGCTTCACCTTCCCCGAGTCGGACGAGTCGGGCGTCGTGGTCGACGCCTTCGACCGCGGCTCGCGCGTGGAGGTGGTCGACGCCCGCACTCTGGCGGGCTACACCACGCGCAACAGCGGCGGCGTGCCCGACAACTTCCGCAACTGGTTCGTCATCCGCTTCGACAAGCCGTTCGGCGCCGTGGAGCTGACCGACTCCCCGTCGGACTACGCGCCCGGCAGCGCCAAGCTCTATCCCGAGGGCGGCAAGGCCGCGGAGGGGTGCCACGCCGTGGCCAAGGTCCACTTCACGACCCGCCGCGGCGAACAGGTCACGGCGCGCATCGCCTCGTCGTTCATCTCGGCCGAGCAGGCCGTGCTGAACCTCGACCGCGAGGTGGGCGACGCCACGCTCGACCAGATCCGCTCGCGCGCGCAGGAGCGCTGGGACGAGGTGCTGGGCCGCATCGAGGTGGCGGGCGGCAAGGAGGAGCAGCTGCGCACCTTCTACTCGTGCCTCTACCGCTCGACCCTCTTTCCGCGCAAGTTCTACGAGCTGGACGCCGCGGGCGAGCCCGTGCACTACAGCCCCTACAACGGCGAGGTGCTGCCCGGCTACATGTATACCGACACGGGCTTCTGGGACACGTTCCGCTGCCTCTTCCCGCTGCTGAACCTGGTCTACCCATCGGAGAACGCCAAGATGCAGGCGGGCCTTGCCAACGCCTGGCGCGAGAGCGGCTTCCTGCCCGAGTGGGCGAGCCCCGGCCACCGCGGCTGCATGGTGGGCAACAACTCGGCCTCGGTGGTCGCCGACGCGATCATGAAGGGCGTCACGCCCGAGGAGGACGTCGCCGCGCTCTACGAGGCGATCATGCACGGCCGCACGGCGGTGCACCCGACCGTCAGCTCCACGGGCCGCAAGGGCCACGAGTACTACAACACGCTGGGATACGTGCCCTACGACGTGGGCATCAACGAGAACGTGGCCCGCACGCTGGAGTATGCCTACGACGACTGGTGCATCGCGCAGGTGGCCCGCAAGCTGGGCCGCGACGAGGAGGCCGTGCTCGTCGAGAAGGCCTCCGGCAACTGGCGCAACGTCTTCGACCCCGAGACGCGGCTCATGCGCGGCCGCAACGCCGACGGCGCCTTCCAGTCGCCCTTCAGCCCCTACAAGTGGGGCGACGCCTTCACCGAGGGCAACGCCTGGCACTACACCTGGTCGGTCTTCCACGACGTGGAGGGGCTCGCCGACGCCATGGGCGGGCGCGAGGCGTTCGCGCGCATGCTCGACTCGGTGTTCGTCGTGCCGCCCGTCTACGACGACAGCTACTACGGGTCCCGCATCCACGAGATCACCGAGATGCAGGTGGCCGACATGGGCAACTACGCCCATGGCAACCAGCCCGCGCAGCACATGATCTACCTCTACGACTACGCCGGCGAGCCGTGGAAGGCGCAGCACTGGGTGCGCGAGACGATGGACCGCCTCTACTCGGCCAAGCCCGACGGCTACTGCGGCGACGAGGACAACGGCCAGACCTCGGCCTGGTACGTCTTCTCGGCGCTGGGCTTCTATCCCGTCTGCCCCGCCTCGGATTGCTACGCTGTGGGCGCGCCGCTCTTCCGCCGCGCGACGGTGCATCTGGAGAACGGCCGGCGGATCGAGATCGAGGCGCCGCAGAACGGCCCCGCGAATCGCTACATCGGGGCGATGCGCCTCGACGGCAAGCCGTGGGACGCCAATTTCCTGCGCTGGTCGGACCTTGCCCGGGGGGCCACGATCCGCTTCGACATGCAGGCCGAGCCCGACATGCGGCGGGGCACCGACGCGCAGGCGTCGCCCGCCCGGTGCGGGGGTGGGGAATGTCGATAATTTGTCGATAGAATCCCCCGCTTTATTTTGAAAATTGTTCGGAAAGACCTACCTTTGTCATGTTGTTTCGGCAACGAAACAGGTTAATTCGGGCAAGGAAGATGACACTTTTCGGCGACATCCGACAACGCGGGCGAAAGAAGCGGCACAAGCGGGCCGCGGCCTTCGCGTCGATGCGGGAGCAGGTGCAGCGCATGCAGGCGGGCACGTGCGGATCGGTGGGCTGCAAAGTGCTCGGATAGAGATCAAACCGCCATGACGGAGACGTCGTGGCGGTCTTTTTTGTCCGACGCCGCGGGTCGTTGCGATGAATCGTTTATAAAACCGAAGAGATTATGATGAAAGTGGGAGTGATCATGGGTTCCGTGAGCGACTACGAGGTGATGGCCGACGCCGTGGCCATGCTCGAGCGCTTCGGCGTCGATTTCGAGAAGCGGGTGGTCAGCGCCCACCGCACGCCCGATCTGCTGTGCGAGTACGCCAAGACGGCCCGCGAGCGCGGTCTGGGCGTCATCATCGCCGGTGCGGGCGGTGCCGCCCACCTGCCGGGCATGGTGGCCTCGATGACCCCGCTGCCGGTGGTGGGCGTGCCCGTGAAGTCGCGCGCCCTCAACGGCCTCGACTCGCTGCTCTCGATCGTGCAGATGCCCGCCGGCGTGCCGGTGGCCACCACTGCGATCAACGGCGCGAAGAACGCCGCGCTGATCGCCGTGTCGATCCTCGCGCTGCAGGACGAGGAGCTGGCCGCGCGGCTCGACGCCTTCCGCGCCGAGCAGACGGCCACGGTGCTCCGGGCCGAGCTGTAGGCCTCGGCCCCTCGCCATCACGACGAACCCTTAAAAGGACGAGATACACTTGAAGACCATCGGAATTATCGGAGCCGGCCAGTTGGGGCTGATGCTCACCGAGGAGGCCCACCAGCTGGGCCTGCGCACCGTCTGCCTCGACCCTTCGGCCGAGGCGCCGGCATTCGCCGTGGCCGACGAGGCGATCGTCGCGGCGTATGACGACGCGGCGGCGCTCGAGGAGCTCTGCCGCCGAAGCGACGCGGTGACCTACGAGTTCGAGAACGTGCCGGGCGAAGTGCTCGTCCCGCTCGTCGAGCGCTACAACATCCCCCAGGGCTTCCGCCCCCTCTACGACTCGCAGGACCGCCTGCGCGAGAAGACCAACGCCCGCGAACACGGGCTGCTCACCCCGGGCTTCGAGGCCGTGGACGACGAGACTTCGCTGCGCGCCGCCGTGGGGCGGCTGGGGCTTCCCGTCGTGCTCAAGACCCGCACGCTGGGCTACGACGGCCACGGGCAGCGCGTGCTGCGCTCGGAGGAGGACATCGAGGCGGCGCTGCCGCTGCTCTCCGTGCCCTGCATCCTCGAGCAGTTCGTGCCTTTCGACTTCGAGGCGAGCATCGTCATGGTGTCGGACGGCGAGCGCGTGGTGAGCTTCCCCGTCGGGCGCAACATCCACCGCGACGGCATCCTCGACCTGTGCGTCGTGCCGGCCGAGGTCGACCCGGAGATTCTGGCGCGGATGCGCCGCGAGAGCGAGCGCTTCATGCGCGCGTGCGGCTACCGCGGCATCCTGGCCATCGAGTACTTCGTGCGCGGGGGCGAGATCTACTTCAACGAGATGGCGCCGCGTCCCCACAACTCGGGCCACTACACCATCGAGGGTGCCACGACCAACCAGTACCGCGAGCTGGCCCGCTACCTGGCGGGCATGCCGCTGGAGGAGCCGCGGCTGGTGGCGCCCACCGTCATGAAGAACATCCTGGGGCAGGACCTCGAGGCGGCCCGCGAGGTGGCGGCCGAGGGGCGGCAGGGGGTCTATGTCCACCTCTACGGCAAGCGCGAAAGCCGTCCCAAGCGCAAGATGGGCCACATCACCTTCGTGGGGATGACCGCCCGGGAGTACGAGGCCGCGTGGGCCTCTCGATTTGTCGAATAGTAACCGATATAAAATGAAGAACTACCGTATTTTCGTCGAGAAGCTGCCGCGTTTCCAGGTCGAGGCCGAGAGTTTGCGCCGCGAGCTGAACGCCAATCTCAACCTTTCGATCGCGCGTCTGCGCCTGCTGTGCGTCTACGACCTCTTCGGCTTCAGCGAGGAGCTGCTCGAGCGGAGCCGCTACGGCGTCTTCGGCGAGGTGGTGACCGACGCGGTCACCGACAGCTGCGACCTCGAGGGCCGCAAGTTCCTGGCCGTGGAGTTCCTGCCCGGCCAGTTCGACCAGCGCGCCGCCTCGGCCGTCGACTGCGTGCGGCTGATCGACCCCTCGGCCGACGTGCGCATCCGCTCGTCGAAGCTGCTAGTCTTCGACGACGGCGTGACGGAGGAGGAGCTCTCGAAGATCCGCCGCTACTGCATCAACGCCGTCGAGTCGCGCGAGAAGGACCTCTCGCAACTCAGCGACATGGAGCAGGCCGAGGTGCTGCCCGTGCCCGTGCTCGAGGGTTTCACCGCGATGGAGGAGGCCGATCTGGAGCCCTGCTGCAAGCGCATGGGGCTGGCCATGAATGCCGACGACCTGCGCGAGGTGGTGAAGTACTTCCGCGCGGAGGGGCGCGATCCCTACGAGACCGAACTGCGCATCCTCGATACCTACTGGAGCGACCACTGCCGCCATACGACCTTCACCACCGAGCTCGACGGGATCACCGTCGAGGAGTCGTTCGCCCGTGACGAGATCGAGGGTTCGCTGGCCCTCTATCTCGGCATTCGCCGCGAGCTGGGGCGCGAGCATAAGAGCCTCTGCCTGATGGATATCGCGACGATCGGCGCCCGTTATCTGCGCGCGAAGGGGCTGCTGGACGATCTGGAGGTCTCGGAGGAGAACAACGCCTGTTCGGTCTATGTCGATGTCGACGTCGACGGGGAGACCGAGCAGTGGCTGCTCCAGTTCAAGAACGAAACGCACAACCACCCCACGGAGATCGAGCCCTTCGGCGGCGCCTCGACCTGTCTGGGCGGCGCCATCCGCGACCCGCTGTCGGGCCGCAGCTACGTCTACCAGGCGATGCGCGTGACCGGCGCGGGCGACATCTACCAGAAGGTGAGCGACACGCTCCCCGGCAAGCTCCCGCAGAGCGTCATCTCCAAGAAGGCCGCGGCCGGCTATTCGAGCTACGGCAACCAGATCGGCCTGGCCACGACTCACGTGCGCGAGGTCTACCATCCCGACTACGTGGCCAAGCGCCTCGAGGTGGGCGCCGTGGTGGGCGCCGTGAAAGCCGAGAACGTGCGTCGCGAGCGCCCCGCCCCGGGCGATGTCATCCTCATGCTGGGCGGCCGCACGGGCCGCGACGGCATCGGCGGCGCCACCGGCTCGTCGAAGGAGCACGACGCCAAGTCGCTGGAGACCTGCGGCAGCGAGGTGCAGAAGGGCAACGCCCCCGAGGAGCGCAAGCTCGAGCGGCTGTTCCGCCGTCCGGAGGTGACGCGCCTCGTCAAGAAATCCAACGACTTCGGTGCCGGCGGCGTCAGCGTGGCGATCGGCGAGCTGGCCGACGGGCTGGACATCTACCTCGACCGCGTGCCGACCAAGTACAGCGGACTGAACTCTACCGAGCTGGCCATCAGCGAGTCGCAGGAGCGCATGTCGGTGGTCGTGGAGGCCCGGGACGTCGAGGCGTTCATGCAGTACTGTCGTGAGGAGAATATCGAGGTGACCCACGTGGCCGATGTCACGGACACGGCGCGCATGCGCATGTTCAACGGCGATAGGAAGGTCGTCGACCTCTCGCGCGAGTTCATCGACAGCGCCGGCGCCAAGCACTACGCCGAGGCGACGATCGGCCGCGTCGACGAGCGCGATCCCTTCGCCCGCATGCCCGAGGGTGCGACCGTGGCCGAGCGCTTCGCCGTGAACCTCAGCGACGACAACGTGCTCTCGCAGCGCGGCCTCGTCGAGATGTTCGACTCGACGATCGGCCGCTCGACGGTGCTCATGCCTTTCGGCGGGCGCACGCAGCGCACCGAGACGCAGGTTTCGGTGCAGAAGCTCCCCGTCGACGGATATACGACCACGGCCAGCGTCATGGCCTTCGGCTACAACCCCTACGTGGCTTCGTGGAGCCCCTACCACGGTGCGGCCTACGCCGTCGTGGAGGCGGCTGCCAAGGTGGTCGCCGCGGGCGGCCGCTACGAGCGCATGCGCTACTCCTACCAGGAGTATTTCGAGCGCATGACGCGCGAGGCCACCTCGTGGGGCAAGCCCCTCGCGGCCCTGCTTGGCGCCCTGAAGATGCAGGTGGAGCTGGGCCTGCCGTCGATCGGCGGCAAGGACTCGATGTCGGGCACCTTCCAGCAGATCGACGTGCCGCCCATGCTCATGGCTTTCGGCATCACCACGGTCGACGCCCGCACGGTCATCTCGCCCGAGTTCAAGGGGGCGGGACACCATATCTACCTCGTGCGCCACACCCCGCGCGAGGACTACATGCCCGACACCGGGCAGCTCAAGCGCAACTTCTCGTTCGTGAGCGACCAGATCGCGGCCGGCCGCATCGTCTCGGCCTGGTCGGTGGGCTTCGGCGGCGTGGCCGAAGCGCTGGCCAAGATGGCTTTCGGCAACGCCGTGGGCGCCGAGGTGGAGATGGACGAGCCGAAGCTCTACGACTACGCCTACGGATCGATCGTCGTGGAGAGCGTCGGCGAGCTCGACTTCCCGGCCGCCGAGCTGGTGGGCCGCACGGTGGCCGACGACGCGCTGACGGTCGCGGGCGAGCGCCTGCCGCTCGACGCCCTCTACCGTGCCAACACGGAGAAGTTCGCCACGATCTATCCCGACAAGGGTGACAACCGCGCCGAGGTGATGACCTCCGCGCCCGAGCCGCGCACGTTCGTCTATCCGGGCCAGGCCGTCGAGCACCCGCGCGTCTTCATCCCCGTCTTCCCCGGCACCAACTGCGACTACGACACCGCCAAGGCCTTCCGCCGCGCGGGTGCCGAGGTCTCGATGGGCGTGCTGTGCAACCTCGGGGGCGACGACATCCTGCGCTCGATCGCCGAGATGAAGGAGCAGATCCGTCGGGCCCACATCTTCGTGCTTGCGGGCGGGTTCTCGGCGGGCGACGAGCCCGACGGCAGTGCCAAGTTCATTGTCAACGTGCTCAACAACAAGGATATTCGCGACGAGATACATGCGCTGCTCGACCGCGGCGGCCTGATCCTGGGCATCTGCAACGGCTTCCAGGCGCTGGTCAAGTCGGGCCTGCTGCCCTACGGGCGTCTGGGCATGGTCACGACCTCGTCGCCGACGCTCTTCCGCAACGACATCAACCGCCACATCTCGCAGATCGTCTCCACGCGCGTGGCGTCGGTCAACTCGCCCTGGCTGGCAGGCTTCAGCCTCGGGGAGGTACACTCGATCGCCGTGAGCCACGGCGAGGGCAAGTTCGTGGTCTCGGAGGAGCTTGCGCGCGAGCTCTTCGCCGCGGGGCAGGTCGCTTTCCAGTATGTCGACGCCTCGGGCCGTCCCACGGCCGAGGCTCCCTTCAACCCCAACGGCTCGTCGTATGCCATCGAGGGGCTGGTGTCGAAGGACGGGCAGATCCTCGGCAAGATGGGCCACACCGAGCGGTGGGAGGAGTGCCTCTTCAAGAACATCGACGGCAACAAGGAGCAGGCGCTCTTCCGCAATGCCGTGAACTATTTCCGTAAAAAGTAAACCTAAAAATATCCGATTCATCATGAAACAGCTCGAAATGCTCTACGAGGGCAAGGCAAAACAGGTCTTCCTGACGGACGATCCCGACAAGATCATCATCCACTACAAGGATGCCGCCACGGCGTTCAACAACGTGAAGAAGGCGACGATCGACAACAAGGGCGTGCTGAACAACGCCATCTCGACCCTGATCTTCAAGGAGCTCCAGAAGGCGGGCGTGAAGACCCACTACATCGAGACGATCAACGAGCGCGACCAGATCTGCCGCAAGGTGACGATCATCCCGCTGGAGGTCATCGTGCGCAACGTCGTCGCCGGCTCGATGGCCCAGCGCCTGGGCATCGAGGAGGGGACCAAGCCCTCGAACGTGATCTTCGACATCTGCTACAAGAAGGACGAGCTGGGCGATCCGCTCATCAACGACCACCATGCCGTGGCGCTGGGCGCCGCCACCTACGAGGAGCTCGCCGAGATCTACGCCATGACGGCCAAGATCAACGAGGTGCTCAAGGAGCTCTTCGCCAAGATGAACATCAATCTGATCGACTTCAAGATCGAGTTCGGCAAGACGTCGGACGGCCAGATCGTGCTGGCCGACGAGGTGTCGCCCGACACGTGCCGTCTGTGGGATGCCTCGACCAACGAGAAGCTCGACAAGGACCGCTTCCGCCGCGACCTGGGCAAGGTGCGCGAGGCCTACGAGGAGATCCTGGCCCGTCTTCAGAAAATCACCGAGTAAGATGGCTCCCTACATCAGCGATCGCGAACTGCACGAGGAGTGCGGCGTCTTCGGCATCTTCGGGGTTCCCGGCGCCGCCTCGCTGACCTACTACGGCCTGCACGCGCTCCAGCACCGCGGTCAGGAGGGGTGCGGCATCGTGTCGGTCGACGACCGGGGCGCGCTGCACCGCGTCAAGGGCAGCGGACTGGTCACGGAGGTCTTCAACGAGGGCAAGCTGGCGCAGCTTCCGGGCGGCATGGCCATCGGCCACGTGCGCTATACGACGGCCGGCGGCGGCGGGATCGAGAATATCCAGCCCTTCCTCTTCCGCCACAACTCGGGAGACTTTGCCCTAGCCCACAACGGCAACATCGTCAACTCGGAGCCGCTGCGCGAGTATCTCGAGAGCCGGGGCAGCCTCTTCCAGTCGACCTCCGACAGCGAGATCCTGGCCCACCTGATCAAGAAGGAGACCAAGTTCCGCGACCGTCCGCGCATCTATGCCATCATCGATGCGCTGAACATGCTCGAGGGCGCCTTCGCCTTTGTCATCATGACGGCCAACCGCATCTACGCCTGCCGCGACAAGTACGGCCTGCGCCCGCTCTCGATCGGCCGCCTGGGCGACGGGTGGGTCGTTTCGAGCGAGACGTGCGCCTTCGACACGATCGGCGCCGAGTACGTGCGCGACGTCGAGCCGGGCGAGATCGTCACCATCGACGATAAGGGGATCCGCAGCCGCGACTATTCGCAGTACAAGCGCCGCGAGATGTGCTCGATGGAGTACATCTACTTCGCACGCCCCGACAGCGACATCGAGGGGTGCAACGTCCACGCCTACCGCAAGGAGTCGGGGCGTCTGCTCTGGCAGGAGTCGCCCGCCGAGGCCGACATCGTGGTCGGCGTGCCCGACTCGAGCCTCAGCGCCGCCATGGGCTATGCCGAGGCGAGCGGACTGCCCTACGAGATGGGTCTGATCAAGAACAAATACATCGGCCGCACCTTCATCCAGCCCACGCAGGAGCTGCGCGAGAAGGGCGTGCGGATGAAGCTCTCGGCCGTGCGTACGATCGTGAAGGGCAAGCGCGTGGCGCTCGTCGACGACTCGATCGTGCGCGGCACCACCTCGCGGCGCATCGTCACGATGCTCAAGGAGGCTGGCGCTTCGGAAGTCCACGTGCGCATCGCCTCGCCGGCGATGATCAGCCCCTGCTTCTACGGCGTCGACACCTCGACCTACGACGAGCTGATCTCGGCCCGCATGGGTGTCGAGGGGGTGCGCGAGGCGATCGGGGCCGATTCGCTCGCCTTCCTCTCGCCCGAGGCGCTCTACAAGGCGGGCGACCGCTCGCAGCTCTGCACGGCCTGCTTCACGGCCCGCTATCCGACGGCGCTCTACACGACGGTGCAGGATGCCAACAAGGAGGGGAAATAGTTGATAACCGAACGTTGAAAAAAGAGAAAATATGGCACAATCCTATGAAAAGGCCGGCGTGAACCTCGAGGCCGGATACGAAGTGGTGCGACGCATCAAGAAACACGTGGCGTCGACCGCGCGCCCGGGCGTGATGGGCAACATCGGCGCTTTCGGCGGCATGTTCGACCTCTCGGCGCTGGGCCTCCGCGAGCCGGTGCTCGTGAGCGGCACCGACGGCGTGGGCACCAAGCTCAAGCTGGCGTTCGAGATGGACAAGCACGACACGATCGGCATCGACGCCGTGGCCATGTGCGTCAACGACGTGCTGGCGCAGGGCGCCGAGCCGCTGGAGTTCCTCGACTACGTGGCCGTGGGCCGCAACGAACCCCAGAAGATCGAGGCGATCGTCGCCGGCGTGGCCGAAGGATGCCGCCAGGCGGGCTGCGCCCTGGTGGGCGGCGAGACGGCCGAGATGCCGGGCATGTACGCCGACGGCGAGTACGACATCGCCGGCTTCACGGTGGGTGCGGTCGAGAAGTCGAAGCTCATCGACGGGCAGAAGGTCAAGACGGGCGACGTGCTGGTGGGCATCGCCTCGAGCGGCGTCCACTCCAACGGCTTCAGCCTGGTGCGCAAGATCGTGGCCGACAACTGCTTCGACCTGCACCGCAGCTACGAGGAGCTGTCGAACAAGCTGCTGGGCGAGGTGCTGCTCACGCCGACCAGGATCTACGTCAAGCAGGTGCTGGAGGTGATCCGCCGCTGCGACGTGCACGGCATCAGCCACATCACCGGCGGCGGCTTCGACGAGAACATCCCCCGCATCCTCCGTGACGGTCAGGGCATCGAGATCGAGGAGGGCACGTGGGAGATCCTCCCCGTCTTCCGCTTTCTGGAGAAGTACGGCCGGGTGCCCCACCGCGAGATGTTCAACATCTTCAACATGGGCATCGGCATGGTCATCGCGCTCGACGCCGCGGAGGCCGACCGGGCGATAGCCATCCTCGCCGAGCAGGGCGAGCGCGCATCGGTCATCGGCCGCGTAACCGGCACCGAGGGTGTCGTCATCCGATAGCGTCGTGCACCGGATCGCAGTATTCGCCAGCGGCGAGGGCTCGAACTTCGAGGCGATCGTCTCGGCCTGCGAGCGGGGGGAGATCGACGCACGCGTGGCGCTCATGGTGTGCGACCGGCCCGGAGCCCGGGTCGCGGAGCGCGCCGCGGCGCACGGCGTGGAGGCGTTCGTCTTCGCGCCTAAGGAGTGGGCCTCGAAGGCCGACTACGAGCGCGAGATCGTCCGGCGGCTCGATGCCGCCGGTGTCGAGCTGGTCTGCCTGGCGGGCTACATGCGCATCGTCGGCGACGAGCTGCTGGGCGCCTACGGGGGGCGGATCGTCAATGTCCACCCCTCGCTGCTGCCGGCCTTCCGCGGGGCGCACGCCATCGAGCAGGCGCTCCAGTACGGCGTCAAGGTCTTCGGCGTGACGATCCACTGGGTCGACGCCACGCTCGACGGCGGGTGCATCATCGCCCAGCGCGCCTTCGCCTACGAGGGCGACGATGCGGCCGAGCTGGAGCGGATGGTCCACCGTACGGAGCATCCGCTCTATATTGAAACGATTCAGAAACTATTAAAAGAGAGATAGAAAAGCATGCGAGCATTGATTAGCGTCAGCGACAAAACGGGCGTCGTTGACTTTGCCCGGGGCCTGCGCGAGCTGGGCTGGGAGGTGATCGCCACGGGCGGCACGATGAAGCTGCTGCGCGAGAGCGGCGTGGAGGTCATCAACATCAGCGACGTGACGGGCTTTCCCGAGATCTGCGACGGTCGTGTGAAGACCCTCCATCCTAACGTCCACGGCGGCCTGCTGGCCCGCCGCGACGATCCCGAGCACCTGAAGGCGCTCCGGGAGAACCGTATCGAGTTCATCGACCTGGTGTGCGTCAACCTCTACCCGTTCCGCCAGACGATCGCGCGGCCCGACGTGAAGATGGAGGACGCCATCGAGAATATCGACATCGGCGGTCCGTCGATGCTGCGCTCGGCCGCCAAAAACTGGGCCGACGTCACGGTGGTGTGCGATCCGGCCGACTACGGGCAGATCCTCTCGGAGCTGCGCGCCGGCGGCAACACCGAGCGCGCCACGCGCCTGCGTCTTTCGGCCAAGGCCTACACCCACACGGCGCAGTACGACGCCATGATCGCCACCTACATGCGCGCCCAGGCGGGGCTCGACGAGAAGCTCTTCCTGGAGTTCGACCTGGTGCAGTCGCTGCGCTACGGCGAGAACCCCCACCAGTCGGCCAAGTTCTACCGCGAGGGCGCCCGCGTGCCCTATTCGCTGGCCTTCGCGCGGCAGCTGGGCGGCAAGGAGCTGTCGTACAACAATATCCAGGACGCGAACGCCGCGCTCTCGATCGTGCGCGAGTTCCGCGAGCCCTTCTGCGTGGGTCTCAAGCACATGAACCCCTGCGGCGCAGCCGTCGGCCGCGATGTGGTCGACGCCTGGACGAAGGCCTACGAGGCCGACAAGGTGTCGATCTTCGGCGGCATCGTCGCCACCAACCGCCCCGTAACGCGCGAGGCGGCCGAGCTGATGAAGCCCATCTTCCTGGAGATCATCATGGCTCCGAAGTTCGAGGAGGGTGCCCTCGAGGTGCTCTCGACGAAGAAGAACCTGCGCCTCTTGGAGGTCGATATGACCGACACGGAGGCGGCTCCCAAGCAGTACGTGAGCGTCACGGGCGGCCTGCTGGTGCAGGAGCTCGACATCGCGACGCGCGAGGTGAAGGCCGAGATGTGCGTCACGGAGGCCAAGCCCGCCCCCGGGCAGATCGCCGACCTCGACTTCGGCTGGCGCATCGTCAAGCATGTCAAGTCGAACGCCATCGTCGTGGTCAAGGAGGGCCGCACGCTGGGCGTGGGCGCCGGCCAGATGAACCGCATCGGCTCGGCAGAGATCGCCCTCAAGCAGGCCCGCGCCGCGGGCGAGACGGAGGGCCTCGTGCTGGCTTCCGACGGCTTCTTCCCCTTCGACGACTGCGTGACGCTGGCCGCCGAGTACGGCGTCGCGGCGATCGCCCAGCCGGGCGGCTCGGTGCGCGACGAGGATTCGATCAAAAAGGCGAACGAGGTAGGCATCGCCATGTGTTTCGTCGGCGAGCGTCACTTCAAACATTAAAAACCATTTCGGATGATGAATAATGACCCCGGAGATCGCTCCCCGGTCATTATTCATCGTTCATTGTCAATTGCCCATTATGAAAGTTCTGGTTATAGGTTCCGGCGGCCGCGAGCACGCCATCGTCGATGCGCTGTCGCGCTCGCCGCAGGTCGACAAAATCTACTGCGCGCCCGGCAATGCGGGCATCGCGCGGCAGGCCGAGTGCGTCGCCATCAAGGATACGGAGGTCGAGCAGCTGCGCGACTTCGCCGCGGCGGCGGGCATCGGCCTCACGGTCGTGGGTCCCGAGTCGTCGCTGGCTGCGGGCGTCGTCGACTGCTTCAAGGCCGCGGGGCTGCGCATCTTCGGCCCCTCGAAGGCCGCGGCGCGCATCGAGTCGTCGAAGGAGTTCGCCAAGGACCTGATGGCGAAGTACGACATCCCCACGGCCGGCTACCGCTCGTTCACCGACTATGCCGAGGCGCGCACCTACGTCGCTGCGCGTCCGCTGCCCGCCGTGCTGAAGTACGACGGCCTGGCCGCCGGCAAGGGGGTGGTGATCGCTGCGACTATGGAGGAGGCCGACGCCGCGCTGCGCGACATGCTGCTCGACGACAAGTTCGGTGCGGGCAAGGTCGTGGTGGAGGATTTCCTCGAGGGTCCCGAGTTCTCGCTGCTCTGCTTCGTCTCGGGCCGCCGCGTGTGGCCCATGGTGCTCTCGCAGGACCACAAGCGCGCCTACGACGGCGACGAGGGTCCCAACACGGGCGGCATGGGCGCCTACTCGCCGCTGCCCTTCATCTCTTCGGACGACGAGCGCTACGCCCTGGAGCATATCATGCGCCCGGTGGCCGAGGCGATGGTCGCCGAGGGATGCCCCTTCGAGGGGGTGCTCTACGGCGGTCTTATGAAGACGCGCGACGGGATCAAGGTCATCGAGTTCAACGCCCGCTTCGGCGATCCCGAGACCGAGGTGGTGCTGCCGCGCCTCCGGAGCGACATCGTCGACATCTTCTGCGCCGTGGCCGACGGCGGCGATACCGAGCTCGAGTGGCACGATTTCGCCACGCTGGGCATCGTGCTGGCCTCGAAGGGCTATCCCGGTGCCTACGAGAAGGGCCACGAGATCAAGGGGCTCGACCGCGTCGAGGGGACCGTCTACCACATGGGCACGAAGGCCGAGGGCGATCGTGTCGTGACCTCGGGCGGCCGCGTGCTGTTCGTCGTGGGACGGGGTGCGACCCTTGCCGAGGCGCGCGAGCGGGCACTGGCCGACGTCGCACGCATCGACTGCGACAACCTCTTCCACCGCACCGACATCGGGCACTGGGCTCTGAACGACTGATGCCCCTGCCGAGCCTCATACGCCGCGAGTGGCACATTCTTTACCAGTTTCCGCTGGCCGTGGGGCTGATTACCGCGTTGAATCTGGCGGTGACACTCTTCTGGGACTGGAGCGGATGGGACGGCAAGGTCGCCTTCCTGCTCAACACGGCGTGGATGTTTGGGCTGACCGTCGCGACGGTCGCCGTGCTCTTCGCCGCGGGTCTGCCGCTGCGTTTCATCTATCGGGCCAACGATCGGTGGCGCCGGCGGTGGTGGCTCGCCCCCTGCGGAGTCGCGGTGGGAGTGGTGCTCTGCGCGCTGTCGTTCCACGTCGGCACGTCGGAGTGCTGCATCGAGGAGGGGCCGACGCTCACGGAGCCGAACCAGGCGCTCAGCATGGGCGGCTTGTGGCTGCTCGGGTTTTGCGCGCTCCATTTTTACATACCTTTCGAACGAATCAAAAAAGCGATATATGGCGAAAATAATCAGCGGTAAAGAACTCTCGGCCCGGCTGAAGGCCGAAATGGCGGCCGAGGTGGCCACCTTCCCCGCCCGCTACGGGCGCGTGCCCCACCTGGCGGTGATCCTCGTGGGCGAGGACCCGGGCAGCGTGAGCTACGTGACCGGCAAGGCCAAGGCCTCGGCCGAGGTGGGCATCCGCAACACCACCATCCGCAAGCCGGCGACCATCACCGAGCAGGAGCTGCTCGACATCATCGCCGGTCTGAACGCCGACGACGGCGTCGACGGCATCCTCGTGCAGCTGCCGCTGCCGCGGCATATCGACGAGGATAGGGTGATCGCGGCCATCGACGAGCGCAAGGACGTCGACGGCTTCCACCCGCTCAACGTGGCGGCGCTGTGGCAGAAGCAGTCCTGCACGCTGCCCTGCACCCCCAAGGGTATCGTCAAGATGCTCAAGACGGCGGGCGTGGAGATCGCCGGCAAGCGCGCCGTGGTGATCGGCCGCAGCAACATCGTGGGTCTTCCCGTATCGAAGCTGCTGCTCGACGAGAATGCCACGGTGACCATGACCCATAGCCGCACGCGCGACCTGGCCGAGGAGACGCGCCGCGCCGAGATCCTCGTCGTGGCGATCGGCCGTCCGAAGTTCGTCACGGCCGACATGGTGTCGGAGGGGGCCGTCGTCATCGACGTGGGGGTCAACCGCGATCCCGAGACGGGCAAGTTGTGCGGCGACGTCGACTATGCCGCCGTGGCGGAGAAGGCATCCGTCATCACCCCCGTGCCGGGCGGCGTGGGGCCGATGACCATCTGCTGTCTGATGGAGAACACGATCGAGTGCTTCCTCCGTCGTTTCTGACGCTCGCGGACGCCTTTCGCTCCTTTACTCGAATCCCCGAACGGTTTTCCGTCCGGGGATTTTTCATGTGGGTGGTAAGATCGGGAACGGGGTGTTCCGCTCTTCGGGACGCGGCCTGCGGAGGACGACCCGAGCGGCGCGAGGAGCGGGCCTCCTCCGCCCGGGGGCTGCGGCCCGCCGGCTCTCGCGAGCCGCCTCTATCCGCGCTTCATCGCTCCTTGCCAGCTGTAGGCTGCGGCCCGCCGGGGCCCTATCGCCCATTTCATCGCTCCCGGCCTGCCGGCCGCATCCCGATCCGCCCGGGCAGCGGGGCCGCCGGGTCGCGGCGGCGGACCATCGCCAGGTCGGCGGCCGGGTCGCCCGTGCCGAAGTCGAAGCCGTCCGTGGAGTCGAACGTCACGGGCACTTCGCCCGCGAAGCCGAACCGAGCGTAGAACCGGCGCAGGTGCTCCCGACCGGGCGAGGGGATGAGCAGCGCCGCGTCGTCGCCCCGCTCCCCGATGCGCCGCACCGCCTCCTCCATCAGCTGCGAGGCGTAGCCGCGGCCGCGGAACGCGGGGGCCGTCGCCACGCCGTAGATGTAGGTCGTGCGCCCCAGCTCGCTCTCGAAGGGCACGAGGTGGAGCATCGCCGCCAGCTGCCCCTCGGCCTGCACCGTGAGCATGTCGCGGCGGCGGTAGTGGTTCGCCAGGAAGGCGTCGACGAAGGCCTCGTCGTCGCCGAACGCCTCCTGCCACAGCGCCTTGCACGCGCGCTCGTCGTCGTGCAGGCGGATGGCCGTGAACTTGCGCAGACGGAAGGCGGGGTGGTACGACAGCTTGGCCTGCCGCAGCCCCTCCAGCCCGAGGTCCTCCTCGCGGTTGATCTGCGTGAACCGGTCGGGCAGGTGCTCGGCGAAGCACTTGTTGATCATGGTGAAGGCCCCGTCGCGCACGTAGGCCGGGTCGGCCTTCTCGACGTGGGTGTCGAAGGTGTCGGGCCCGACCGCCGAGCCGTAGGTGAAGGCCACCATCCGCTCGTCGGCATAGAGGCAGCCGCCGATCAGCCCCAGCGCATCGAAATGGTCGAAGGCGCGCTGCATGGCCCGCTGCTCGGCGCAGAGCTCGGCCGTGCGCTCCTCGTGCGTGCGGCGCCATGCGCGCTCGAGAGCCATGCACTCGTCGGCGTGCGCCGCCGTGAGCGGCTCGTAGCGCCAGTCGGGGTGGGCGGCAGCGAAGCGGTTGAGGTGGTTGCGCTTGGGCTGGTAGCGGCGCCCCGGCAGGCGGCGCAGGTCGTCGGCCGCATAGACGTAGTCCTCCGCCGCGCGGTCGGTGCCGAAGGCGAAGACCCCGGGATAGGCCCGCCGCAGCTGTGTGCACCCCTCCTCGGTGAGCCCTGCGAGGCGCAGCCGCTGTCCGAGGGCGCGGGCGTCGTCGGCCAGCGCCTCCACCACCGGCGTGAAGTCTCCGGCCCCCACGGGCTGCATGTAGCCGATCTCGGCGCCGCCTCCGATGTGGAAGCGGATGACCAGGAACCCATCCACCTCGGCCCACGCGCTGCGGTAGACCCCCTGCCAACAGAACATGTTGGCGAACGAGAGGTCGCAGTTGACGATGCCCGAGGGCATGGTGTAGCGTTCGATGCGGGCGCGGTCTCCGATGCGGATGGGGTGGAACTGGATCATTGGGCTGTATAGTCTTGGCGTTCGATGCGGGTGTAGTACTGCTGCACGAAGGCCTGGAGCCGCCCGAGCGTCGAGCGGGCCGCCGTGTCGGCCGGCGTGCGCTCGTCGAAGTCCGCCTCTCCCTCGCGGGTCAGGGCGTAGTAGCGGCCGCCGTCGTAGCCGACCGACCAGCAGGGGCGCGAGGGCTCGTTCAGAACGTCGCGCCCGAAGGCGAAGTAGCGTTCGCGGTTGCCCAGCAGCCCCAGCAGCGTGGGCATGATGTCGAGCTGCTGTGTGACATCCTCCACCTGGCCCTCGAGCGCGCCGTCGGGGGTGTGGATGAACCCCACGATGTGCAGGTTGCCCGGTCGCCGGTGCGTCGCGGCGGCGAACTTCTCCGACGAGACATGATCGGCTACGAACACAAAGATCGTGCGACGGAACCACTCCTCGTCCGAGAAACGCTCGAAGAAGCGGCGCAGGGCCCTGTCGTCGTAGGCCACGCCCCGGTGGACGGGGGTGTAGCCGCCGGGCAGCGCCGCGGCGTCGCGCTCGGGCACGACGAAGGGGTGGTGCGCCGTGAGGGTGAAGAGCGTGGCGAAGAAGGGCTCGGGTGTCGCGGCCAGCTCCTCGCCCGCGAAGCCGATGAAGGGCTCGTCCCAGATGCCCCAGTAGCCGTCGAAGTCGCCCGCGCCGTGGCGCTCCTCGTAGTCTTCGCGGCTGACGAGCCGCTCGATGCCCGCCGAGCGGGCGTAGGCGCCGAAGCCCATCGACCCGCGCTCCGAGCCGCAGAAGAAGAGCGTGGCGTAGCCCCGCGCGGCCAGCATGGCCGGTAGCTGGCGGCTCGCGCCCAGCGACTGGGGCATCAGCACGAAGGGGGTGCGCAGCGACGGGATGCTCCCCAGCACGGAGGGCATGGCCTGGATCGAGCGCGTGCCGTTGGCATACATGCGGCGGAAGGTGAGGCTGCGGTCCATGAGCGAGTCGAGAAAGGGGGTCATGCCCCGCTCCGGGCGCCCCTCCCACACCTCGGGGCAGAGCCGCGCCGAGTGCTCGGCCGACATGCTCTCCATGATGAAGATCATGACGTTGCGCCCCGAGAGATCGACTGCCGCCGAGTCGGCGGGCTCGTGCACGGGCGTGAAGCGCGCGTCGAGCTCGCCGGGCGCGAAGTAGCGCGTGCAGCGGATCTTGCCCGTGCTGCCCACGGTGCGCAGGATGCAGAACGGGTTGCTCAGGATGAGGTTCGCCTGGGCGTTGTCCGAGGCGTAGAGCGTGGCGTTGGAGAGGGTTATGGGCCGCGTCATGCGGGTGAAGCCGCCGCGCATGCCCGCCACGCACAGACCCCCCCCCGCAAGCAGCAGGAGCGTGCGCCCGACGCCCGAGGCCCACCCCTCGCGCAGCAGGGGCTCCTCCTTGACATGGCGCCCGTAGCCGCGGGCGAGCAGCGCCGTGAGCGCCGCCGCGGCCAGCACCAGATACCAGTTCTCCGCGGCGAAGCGCAGGACCAGCGCGAGCGAGTTGTCGTTGTCGGCGAAGAAGATCTCGTCGGCCGTGAAGCGCTTCTGCGTGTAGCGGAAGTAGACCGCGTCGGCCAGGTTCGCGGCCACCACCAGCAGGGCGTTGACCGTCACGTAGTAGCCGTAGAGCAGCGCGCGCCACCACCCGCGAGAGCGGATGTGCGCGGGCAGGGGCAGGAGCGAGAGCAGGACGAAGGCTCCGTTGGCGTAGACCACCGAGGCGGTGTCGAAGAGCAGCGCGCCGCGCAGCAGCTGCGCAGCCTCCGGCCACGCGAGGTCGAGCAGCCGCGCGTTGTAGAGCCAGAAGATGAGGCGGCAGAGCATCAGCACCGTATAGACCAGGGCGATGCGCCGCACGAGCAGTCCGATGGGGGAGTGTAGCAGGCGGGTCATGATCCGATGTTTGATAAGCGAACGATCGCGCGATCCGACCCCTTGCAGGGCCCGATCGCGCGGTGTGAGGTTCGGCGGCGAAGGGCTATTCGCAAGCCTTGAGCGACATGTCGAGCGAGCGGATCTGGTGGGTCAGCGCGCCCACCGAGATGAAGTCGACGCCGCACTCGGCATAGGCGCGCATCGTCTCGAGGGTGATGCCGCCGCTCGACTCGGTCTCGCAGCGCTCGGCGACCTTCTCGACGGCCAGCCGGGTCATCTCGGGCGTGAAGTTGTCGAACATGATGCGGTCGACGCCCCCCGCGGCGAACACCTCGTCGATGTCCTCCAGCGTGCGCACCTCGCACTCGATGGGGATCTGCTTGCCCCGTTCGCGCAGGTACTCTTTGGCCCGCTCGACGGCCGGGCGCACGCCGCCGGCGAAGTCGATGTGGTTGTCCTTCAGCAGGATCATGTCGAACAGACCCATGCGGTGGTTCTCGCCGCCGCCCAGCTTGACGGCCATCTTGTCCAGCACGCGCATGCCGGGCGTGGTCTTGCGCGTGTCGAGGATGCGGGTGTGGAGCCCCTCCAGATGCTTGACGTAGAAGGCCGTCTGCGTGGCCACGCCGCTCATGCGCTGCATGATGTTGAGCAGGATGCGCTCGGCCTGCAGCAGCGAGCGCAGGCGCCCCGAGACGTAGAAGGCCACGTCGCCGGGCTTCACGCGGGTGCCGTCGTCGAGCAGCTGCTCGAAGCGCATTTCGGGGTCGAGGCGGTCGAGGACGATGCGGGCGATCTCGATGCCGGCGATGACGCCCTCCTGCTTGCACAGCAGGCGCATGCGGCCGTGTTCGTCGGCGGGGATGCACGAGAGCGACGTGTGGTCGCCGTCGCCCAGGTCCTCCTTGATGCAGAGCTCGACGAGCTCGTCTACGAAGGGGCGGTATTCGGGTTTCATATCGTTTGTTTTTGGTGCTTTACTCTTCGATGTAGAGGCGGCCTTCGTACTCGACCGTGTAGCGGCCCACGCGCGGCACGTCGCACGAGAAGCGCACCGAGCAGCGCACCCCTTCGATGCGGATCTCCACGTTTTCGAGGGCGTAGGCCTCCATCGGCTGCCACCCGAGGTCCTTGACCTGGAGCTGCGGGACGACGCGCTCTGCCGTGTAGGCGATGCTCTTGTCGCGGCCCGTGTATGCGAGGTCGTGCATGCGCATCTCCATGGCGGGCATCCCTGCCGAGAAGCGAGTGCGGTGCATGTAGAGCACCAGCGTCTCCAGTCCGGCGGTCTCGAAATGGGCCTCCGTGTCGACGAACTGGTTGCCTGCGGCGTCGGTGCTCGTGGCCGTGCCGAGGAATTGCATGTTGGAGCCGGTCAGACGGCCGTTCTCGATGCGGTCGTTGGTCTCGGGAAAGCGGAGCGTCTCCTTGTCGGAGTCGTTGCAGGCCACCAGGGCGAGGGCTGCGGCGAGGCAGCAGCAGATGTTGCGGATCATGTGCGGTCTATTTTTAATGTGAGTGTGATTCCGAAGGTGCGGGGCCGTCCCCGTTGCACGAACTCGTTGCCTATCGACTTGAAGTAGAAGAGGTCGTAGGTCGTGCCGGCGGCGTTGCGGCACCAGAGCGAGAGGCTGTAGTGCCGCTGCTCGATGCCGAGCGAGGCGTCCGCGAGCGCATAGAAGGGCTGGCGGCGGGTGTTCCGTTCGTTCCACCAGATGTTGCCCGCGCCCCGCATGCCGGCGCGGAGCACCGCGTCGCCGAGCCATGCGACCCCCGTGGGGATGGTCCAGGTCGCGGAGGCCGAGAGGGTGTGCTGCGGCGCATAGGGGATCCTCTTGCCGCGGTAGTCGACGGCCACGGGGCGCCCCGCGGCGTCCTCCTCGGTGGTCTCGAAGCGGCGGAAGCGGGCGTCGGTGAAGCCGTAGGCCGCGTTGAGCTCCACGTGGCGGTGGGGCGTGACGAGCAGCGAGAGCTCGCCGCCGCGCGAGCGCGTGCGTCCGGCGTTGGTCATCATGCGCCCCGTGGTCGAGCCCGGAGGGAAGACGGTGAGCTGCTGGTCGCGGCACTCGATCCAGAACAGCGCGAAGTCGCCGCGCACGATGCCGTCGAGGCAGCTGAAGTGGCCCCCCAGCTCGTAGTTCCAGCTGTATTCGGGACGGTACGACATCCGCTCCGGTGCGTCGTAGTCGAGCCCCGAGAGCATCTGCCACTTGATCTTCTCCTGGAGGATGTCCGAGAACATCTGGGTGTTGAACCCGCCGGCCTTGTAGCCCTTCGCCACCGAGAGGTAGAGGTTGTGCATCTCGTCGAAGCGGTAGGTGACGGCGGCCTTGGGCAGCAGCTCGACGTAGGAGCGGGCGATCGATCCCCGGTCGTCGATGGCGACGCTGCCCGGCGAGGGGTCGCCCCCGTGCAGCCGCACGAGATAGTCGAGACGCGCGCGGCTGCGGTATTCGAGGCGCGTGCGCTCGTAGTCGATGCGCAGGCCGGCCGTGAAGTGCCAGCGCCCCGCCGTGTAGGTCGACTCGTGGTAGAGGGCCGCCCCGTAGGCGGGCAGGCGGAAGTCGGAATAGAGCGGCAGCTCATCCGATGTCTTTTCGTAGCGGAGGCCCGTCTCCTGGGCCGAGGCGTTGGCGTTGTCGAAGATCAGGCGGTCGATGCCCGTCTGCTTGAAACGCACGGGCGCCTCCATCCTCGCGTGGCGGTAGAAGCCGAAGGCGCCGAAGAGCCAGCCGTAGGGGCGCCCCTCGCGCGAGCGGACGACCAGGTCCTCGGTCACGGCGTGGTCGCGGCGTGCTTGCCGCAGGGTGAAGTAGGAAAGGGGCGTGAAGTCCTGGTCGAGCGTCATTGCGTCGTCGGAGTACTGGTAGGAGGTGATCGACGAGAGGGTGTAGCGCGCGGCGTCGTAGCGCACCGTGAGCCCGTCGCTGAGCGCCGTGCGGCGGTAGGACGAGGGGTCGTTGTAGCGGATCTCGCCCGGGCGGAGGATCGTCTGCCCCTCCTCGACGATCTCTTCGCCGATGTAGGCGTAGGGGTAGCCCCCCTGGTCGAGCGTCGAGCAGGCGAAGGTGTTGTCGATGCGCAGCCCGCGGCCGTTGCGCCAGCGGAGCTTCCAGCGGCCGCCGCTCTGCCGCTCGCGGTCGCACGTGCGCCCCGTTTCGAGGTTCTCGAAGAAGCCGTCGGTGCGGTTGTGGAAAGCCGTGAGCGACATGCCCAGCCGCTCGTCGAGGCGGAAGTAGACCGAGGCGCTGCCCCGCCACGAATTGCCGCTGCCGTATTCGGCCTTCAGGCGGAGGCCCTCGTAGTCGAGCGGCGCGAGGGTGTAGACGTTGACTACGCCCCCCATCGTGTTGCGGCCGTAGAGCGTCGACTGGGGGCCGCGCAGCACCTCGATGCGCTCCGCGTCGGCCAGCTCCGTGTCGAAGCAGTCCTTGTTCATCACAGGCACGTTGTCGACGTTGAGCCCCACGACCGGCTGGTCGATGCGGGCGCCCAGTCCGCGCACGTAGATCGACGAGGTCATGCGCGAGCCGTAGTCGGGCGCGTGGAAGTTGGGCACGCGCGACGAGAGCTCCTTCACGGCGTCGATGCGGTCGCGGCCGATCATCCGCTCGCCCGCCAAGGTCGCCGCCACGGGCTGTGAGCGCAGCGAGAGCCCCTGCTTGATGGCCGTCACCTGCACGCGGTCGACGCGCACGACTGTGTCGGCGTCGGCATGTGCCGCCGGGCCCTCCCCGGAGGGCATGCAGCGGCTCGCCGCGGCCGGTCGGGCCGCGAGGAGCAGAAGCAGGGGGATGAGCAGTCGGCGAATCATGTTTCCGGCTGCAAAGTAACGGATTTATTTCCGTTCGTGCAATCCTTATTTATGAGGAGCGGGCGGGGCGGACTACGCCTCGTCGTCGACGTAGCCCGAGCGCACGGCGTAGAG
>CABIXK010000003.1:0-24559 GCA_902362705.1 Rikenellaceae bacterium | reverse complement strand
GCATGCGCAGGATGTCGTGCACGAGCCGCTCCTCGCTGGTGCGGATGTCGAGCGTGTGCATGCCGGCCGCCAGGGCCGGTGCGGGCGACGAGGCGAGGAGGATGGTCCGCTGGCGCCGCGCGCGGAAAAATTCGGCGTGGAGGCCGAACAGGTCGACCGAGACGAAGTAGTGGTAGAAGCGTTCGGGGCCGGCGGCCGAGAGGGCGTCGAAGTCGGCGAAGAGCTCGACCTCGGCCGCGGGGATGATCTTCGCGAGCAGGGCCCGGAGCCCCAGCCCCGTCAGGACGTTGGGCGTGAGGACCGCTATGGCGGGGCGCTGCTCCATCATTCGTGGTGGTAGGGTTCGTTGCGCAGGATGGTGAAGGCGCGGTAGATCTGCTCGGCGAAGATCGCCCGCACGATCTGGTGCGAGAAGGTCATGCGCGAGAGCGACAGCCGTCCGTCGGCGCGGGCGTAGACCGCCTCCGAGAAGCCGTAGGGACCGCCGACGACCAGCACGAGGCGCTTCACGCCGCTGTTCATGCGCTTTTGCAGCCACTGGGCGAACTCCACCGAGCGCATCTCCTCGCCCCGCTCGTCGAGCAGCACCACGCAGTCGCCGTCGGCTGTCTGGCGCAGGATCGCCTCGCCCTCGAGCGTGCTCTGCTGGCGGGCCGTGAGGTTGCGCGTGTTGCGCACGTCGGGCAGCGCGGTGACGGCGAAGCGGCAGTAGCGGTTCACCCGCCGGCCGTACTCCTCGACCAGCGCCGCCACCTCCTTCGAGTCGGTCTTCCCTATGACGAGCAGCTCGATGACCATCCTACAAGTCGCTGTTCCACTCCCCGTCGGCGTCGACGTAGACCACCGGGCGGTACTTCTCGACCGACTTGAGCCACTCGTAGGCCTTGTACATGCAGTAGCCGTTGCCCGAGGGGGCGCCCAGCGCGTAGGCCACCACGCACGTGTGGTTGCGCGAGCGGTAATACATGGCCCGCGCGCGCTCCAGATACTCGTCGGCCAGCGCCGGGTCGTTCGACGGGGTGCCGCCCGTGCGGCGGTCGTCGCGCCGCTCGGGGGCCGAGACGGCGGCGCAGTCGACCACGTACATCCCCGCCTCGTCGCACAGCTCGTAGAACCACTCCGGCTGCGGGTAGTCGGGGCAGAGCGTGTTCTTGCCCTGGGCCTTGAGCGCGCGGATCTCGGCCTGGGTGGTCTTGCGGTCGGCCGCGGCGTTGTAGCGCGCCCGCTCCATGCGGATCTCGCGGCCCAGGCGCATGAGCTTGCCGTCGACCCACTCGGTGCGGCCGAAGCCGATCTTCAGCGGCATGTATTCGCGGTAGGTGCCGTTGCGCCGCGTGAAGAGCATCACGCGGTAGAGGGGCGGGTTCTTCGCGCCGCCGGCCTCCCACTTGTTGTCGAAGGTGTGGTAGATGTAGGGCGAAAAGCGCACCGTGTCGGTCGAGCGGCCGGGGATGGTGACCTCGCGGATGTTGAACTCCAGCAGCTTGCCCTGCGGCGAGTAGATGTCGTAGCCCACCTCGACCTGTTCGTCGTAGTTGAAGCCGTTCTGCGCCACGACGGCCAGCTTCAGCACGCCGAAGTCGCGCCCGGCCGAGTCGGGCACCAGGGCGATCTCGAAGTCGCGGATCGAGCGCTTGTTCTGGTTGTAGAGGTAGCAGTTGAGGAAGGGCGTGCGCTTGGCCGGCGCGGGGTCGATCGCGGGGGTCGCCGAGGGGCGCAGCAGCAGCCGGAAGGAGTTGGTGCCCTGCCGGACGTAGTCCGAGATGGCGAACTCGGCGGGCGTCGCGCAGTCGTCGACCTCGGCCACCTGCATGTCGTTGACCCAGAGCGAGTAGGCCGAACCTATGTGCTCCAGGTGGAGGTAGGTGAGCCCGTCGGTCCAGGCGTAGGGGATCTCGATCTCCTGACCCACGATGGAGGCTCCGTCGGAGGCGACCAGCGTGCGGGGCGCGAAGGCGATGTAGCCCTCGACTCCTTCGCGCGTGCGGGCGTCGGCGCGCTGGCGCGTGTCGTAAGGGATCACCTCGGTGCGGTGGATGCGGCCGGCCTCTTGCGCCGCCGAGGGCAGCGCCGCGAGCGTCGCGAGCAGGGCGGCAAGGAGCGTTCGTTTCATCATCGTAGCCATGTTGTGAGACGGACAAAGGTACTTTTTATTTTGACAACTCGCAAATAAATCCTACCTTTGTAAATTCGAAAAAACAGCTAAATCATACTGTCATGAAAACGCAGCGAATCGTAGAAATTCTCAAGTCGGGAGCCGTCGACACCGACATCGTCGTCAAGGGTTGGGTGCGCACCAAGCGCGGCAACAAGAACGTGGCCTTCCTGGCCCTCAACGACGGATCGTGCGTAGCCAACATACAGGTCGTCGTCGACCTCCAGAAGATAGCCGAGGAGCAGCTCAAGCCCATCACCACGGGCGCCTGCATCCGCGTCGACGGCCGTCTGGTCGCCTCGCCCGGCTCGGGCCAGGGCGTCGAGGTGCAGGCCGACCGCATCGAGATCTACGGCACGGCCGATCCCGAGAGCTATCCCCTGCAAAAGAAGGGCCACTCGCTGGAGTTCCTGCGCGAGATCGCCTACCTGCGTCCCCGCACCAACACCTTCGGGGCGGTCTACCGCATCCGCCACGCCATGGCCTACGCCATCCACGAGTTCTTCCACAAGAACGGCTTCTACTACTTCCACACGCCCATCATCACGGCCTCGGACTGCGAGGGCGCCGGCGCGATGTTCCAGGTCACGACGCTCGATCTGAACAACCCGCCCCGCACCGACGAGGGGGCCGTGGACTATGCGCAGGACTTCTTCGGCAAGCAGTGCAGCCTCACCGTCTCGGGTCAGCTCGAGGGTGAGCTGGGCGCGCTGTCGCTGGGCCGCATCTACACCTTCGGCCCCACGTTCCGCGCCGAGAACTCCAACACGGTGCGCCATGCTTCGGAGTTCTGGATGATCGAGCCCGAGGCCGCCTTCTACGAGCTGGAGGACAACATGGAGCTGGCCGAGGCTTTCCTCAAGTACCAGATCCGCTATGCGCTGGAGCACTGCCGCGAGGACCTCGAGTTCATGAACAAGATGTGGGACAAGGAGCTGCTCGACCGCCTGCGTTTCGTGGTGGAGAACGATTTCGTGCGCCTCGACTACACCGAGGGCATCGAGATCCTGAAGGCTTCGGGCCGCAAGTTCGAGTTCCCGTGCGAGTGGGGCGACGACCTGCAGTCGGAGCACGAGCGCTACCTGGTGGAGGAGCACTTCAAGCGCCCGGTGATCCTGATCAACTACCCCAAGCAGATCAAGGCCTTCTACATGAAGCAGAACGACGACGGCCGCACCGTGCGCGCCATGGACGTGCTCTTCCCCAAGATCGGCGAGATCATCGGCGGCTCGGAGCGCGAGGCCGACTACGACAAGCTCTCCGCGCGCGTGCGCGAGCTGGGCATGAGCGAGCGCGAGCTGTGGTGGTACCTCGACACGCGCCGCTGGGGCTCGGCGCCCCACTCGGGCTTCGGTCTGGGCTTCGACCGCCTGCTGATGTTCGTGACGGGTCTGGGCAACATCCGTGACGTGCAGCCCTTCCCGCGCACGCCGCAGCATGCCGATTTCTGACGCGAATCCTCTTTCCGGGCGTGTCGGAGTGTGCGAGAGAGCGTAAATATAGTCGATTCGGACCCGGGCGGAAATGTGTATTGTGTAGGCCGATAATGTGCCGTATGTTTGTGCCGAACAAAACAGGATCGACTTATGGCAATCAATCAGAGACAGGTACTTTCCCTACAGCAGAAACTCTCCCCGCAGCAGATTCAGATGATCAAGCTGCTGGAGCTTCCGACCGTACAGCTCGAGCAGCGCATCAAGCAGGAGATCGAGGAGAACATCGTTCTCGAGGAGCAGGAGCGCGATCCCGAAGCCGAGGAGGCGCCGCGTCAGATCTCGATCGACGAATACCTCCGCGAGGACGACACCCCCTCCTATAAGAGCCGCATCAACAACTACTCCAAGGACGACAAGCCCCGTCAGGTGATCCTCACCGGCGGCCGCTCGCTGCAGGAGTATCTGGTCGAGCAGCTCGGCTACCGCAACCTCTCCGACCGCGAGATGCGGCTGGCCGTCTATCTGGTCGGGAGCATCGACTCGGACGGCTACCTGCGTCGCGATCTGGAGTCGGTGGCCGACGACATCGCCTTCACGGTGGGGCTGGAGACCACGCCCGAGGAGCTCGAGGAGCTGCTGGGCGAGATCCACCAGCTGGAGCCGGCGGGCGTCGGGGCCCGCGACCTGCGCGAGTGCCTGCTGCTGCAGCTGGGCGAGTGGCGCGCGTCGAGCCGCCCGCGCCGCCTGGCCCGCCGCATCCTGGCCGACTACTTCGACGAGTTCGTCAAGAAGCACTACGAGAAGCTGCTCACGCGCCTGCAGATCACCGAGGAGGAGTTCCGCGAGGCGATGGGGGAGATACGCAAGCTCTCGCCCAAGCCGGGCAACCTCTACGTCGAGGGGGGCACCGACACCACGCCCTACATCATCCCCGACTTCATCCTCGACTGCGAGGACGGCGTCTTCAGCCTCTCGCTCAACGGCGGCAACGTCCCCGAGGTGAAGATCAGCCGCCGCTACCAGGAGATGCTGCGGGCGATGGTCACCCCCGACGGCCGCGTGCGGGAGAGCGACCGCGAGGCGGTGCAGTTCGTCAAGAGCAAGATCGACTCGGCCAAGTGGTTCATCTCGGCCATCCAGCAGCGCCACGACACGCTCATGCGGACCATGCAAACGATCCTCGACTACCAGCACGACTACTTCCTCGACGGCGATCGGTCGAAGCTGCGGCCCATGATCCTCAAGGACATCGCCGAGCGCACGGGGCTCGACGTGTCGACCATCTCGCGCGTGGTCAACAGCAAGTACGTGCAGACGCAGTTCGGCATCGTCTTCCTCAAGTCGCTCTTCTCGGAGGCGATGCAGACCGACAGCGGCGAGGAGGTGTCGAGCTACGAGATCAAGAACCTGCTCAAGGAGTGCATCGACGACGAGGACAAGCGCCGTCCGCTCACCGACGAGACGCTCATGGACATGCTCAATGCCAAGGGCTACCGCATCGCCCGCCGCACGGTGGCCAAATACCGCGAGATGCTGGGCATCCCCGTCGCGCGGCTGCGCAAGCAGATCTGACGGGCCCGCACGCTGCCCGCCTGCCCGCCTGTTAGGCGCGGCGGACACGGAAGACACGGCGGCTACGGCGTCACGCTGGCCACGGCTGCTGCTGCGAGAGCGGCGGGCCGCAAGACACAATACGAATTTTCCGCACGGGCAGCCGTCCGCGTGGGTGGCATCGGGGTCGGGGCGCGAGCGCTCCGGCCCGAAGCTTTGAAACAGACGACCATGAAGACCGCGACCTACGTCCGACTCGCCCACGCCCTTTCGTGGGCCCTGCACCCCTTTCTGCTGCCGCTCTATCTGGTGGCCGCACTGCTGCTGCTCACCCCTTTCGGGCTCTACCCGGCCGGCGTGAAGCTCTATCTGGTGTGGGTCGTCGTGCTCTATGCGCTGGTCATCCCCGTGCTGGCGCTGGGGGTGCTGCGCTCGCTGGGGCGCATCTCCTCCTACCGCATCGACGAGCGGCGCGAGCGGCTGCTGCCCCTGGCCGTGGGCACGCTCTGCTTCCTGCTCTGCGCCCTGACGCTCGCCAAGATCCCGTCGGCCGAGTTCCTGCGCAAGTGCATGCTGGCCGCGGGGTGCTGCGAGGCCTTCTGCCTCGCGGTGTCGTGCCGCTGGAAGATAAGCCTCCACCTGACGGCCGCAGGCGCCGCCGTGGCCGTGCTCGGGGTGATGAACTTCATCGGTGTGGCCGGCATGCTGCTGCCGCTGGCCGGAGCCATCCTCTGCGCCGGGGCCCTCGCCTCGGCACGCCTCTACCTGGGCTGCCACAACGGCATGCAGGTGCTCGCGGGCTTCGCGGGCGGCTTCGCGGTGGCCACGCTGGCCGTGCTGTTTCTGTAATTTCTCATTTCAGATGTTGGAACAACTGCTCATCGAGACCGAACGGCTTCTTCTCAGGCCTTGGCGCGAAACCGATGCGGCCGCGCTTTTCAGATATGCCGCCGACCCTGATATAGGTCCAGCCGCCGGCTGGCCGCCCCATACGTCCGTGGAAAACAGCCTGGAAATCATCCGCACCGTATTCGCTGCGCCGGAAACCTATGCGGTCGTGCCGAAAGGGAGCGGAGAGCCCGTCGGCTGTTGCGGAATCATGTTTTCCGAAAGTCTCCACACGGCGGATATGAAGCGCGGCGAGGCCGAGATAGGCTACTGGATCGGCAAGCCCTACTGGGGCCGGGGATTCATCCCCGAAGCGGTCGGGGCGCTGCTGTCGCGCTGCTTCGACGATCTGGCCCTCGATGCCGTGTGGTGCGGATATTACGAGGGGAACGCCAAATCGAAACGGGTCGTCGAGAAATGCCGTTTCGAATACCATCATACGAACCGCGATATCGCCACTCCGCTCGGAGACAGGCGGACGGAGCACTTCTACGTCATGACCAGAGCGAATTACACGGTCCTGAATGTCGCTCGGGAGCGCTAATCGCTCGATCGGCAGCCGCGAAAAGTCGCAGGGGCGCGATCCGGCATTCGGATCGCGCCCCTGCGGCGTGTCAGACGGGCGGTTATTCGCGCGTGAAGGCGAAGCCGACGTAGACGTTCTCGTATTTGCGCAGGAGCCGTGCGGCGCTCTCCAGCGCCGACACGCGGCTGCCGAGCGCCGTCACCAGCTCGACGAGCTTCGTTACGGGAAATACCAGCTGTAGTTCCGCGCCGGCAAGGTAGACGTGGCCGGGGATCGTGCCCAGGTCGTATTTGCCTTTGGAGAGGTGCAGTGCGACGACGTGCGTCGCGGGGTCGAACTCGTAGGTGCCCGAGAGGGTGCGCCCGCCGGCCTGCGCCGTGAAGCCGCCCTCCCTGTCGAAGGCGAACGAGCAGGCCCCGGGCTCGATGCCGACGAGGCGGTAGCCCTTTTCGAGCCGCTGCACGATGGTAGCCTCGAGTGCGGCGCCGCCCAGCTCGCTGGCCAGCTCCTCGCCCTCGAACTTCACGCCGGGGGCCGTGTAGCTCCACTGGCCGACCAGCGCGTACTCGGTGAGTTTGCCGTCGGTGAGCTTGTCGGCCGCCGCCGTCGCGGCCCGCTTCAGGGCCTCCTTCCAGTCCTGCGCCGCGGCCGCCGTCGTGCCGAGCGCGAGCAGCAGGGCGAGCGCTATCAGCCGTTTCATAGTTCGTCGAGTTCTTTGAGCCACATGGCCGCCGAGGCGTCGGAGGGCATGCGCCAGTCGCCGCGCGGCGAGAGGGCCACCGAACCCACCTTCGGGCCGTCGGGCATCGCCGAACGCTTGAACTGCTGCGAGAAGAAGCGGCCCACGAACGTGCGCAACCAGCGCAGGATCGTCTCTGCGTCGTAGCGCCCCTCGAAGGCCTGCCGGGCCAGGAAGTGGATCTTGGCGGGTCCGTAGCCCGAGCGCAGCGTGTGGTAGAGGAAGAAGTCGTGCAGCTCGTAGGGGCCCACCAGCTCCTCGGTCTTCTGGGCGATCCCCCCCTGCTCGTCGGCGGGCAGCAACTCGGGGCTCACGGGCGTCGCCACGATGTCGCGCAGCGTCGTGCGTGTCGCCTCGTCGGGCTCGACGTCGGCGGCCCATGCGACCAGGTGGCGCACCAGTGTCTTGGGCACCGAGGCGTTGACGCCGTACATCGACATCTGGTCGCCGTTGTAGGTCGCCCAGCCCAGCGCCAGCTCCGAGAGGTCGCCCGTGCCGACCACCAGCGCCCCCTCCATGTTGGCCACGTCCATCAGGATCTGCGTCCGCTCGCGCGCCTGCGCGTTCTCGTAGGCCGCCGAGCGGTCGTCGGCCGCGAGGCCTATGTCGCGCATGTGCTGCGTGCACGCCTCGCGGATGGGGATCTCGCGCACGGCGACGCCCAGCCCCCGCATCAGCTGCAGGGCGTTGTTGTAGGTGCGGCCCGTGGTGCCGAAGCCCGGCATGGTGATGCCGACGATGCCCCGGCGGTCGAGCTTCAGCAGGTCGAAGGCGCGCACGGTCGCCAGCAGCGCGAGCGTCGAGTCCAATCCGCCCGAGATGCCGACCACGGCGCGCCGGCAGCCCGTGTGCGAGAGGCGGCGCGCCAGTCCGTGGGCCTGGATGCGGAAGATCTCCTCGCAGCGCTCGCTGCGGTGCGCCGCGTCGCCGGGCACGAAGGGCGTGGGGTCTACGGGCCGGTCGAGCCGCTCGGTACGCAGCCCCTCCGGCAGCTCCATCTCGATGACGGTGTTCTCGGCCGCGGGCTCCGCCGCGCGGAACGAGGTGTTGCGCCGCCGCTCGAAGGCCAGACGCTCGACGTCGACGTCGGCCACCACCACCTGCTCGTCGAGCGAGAAGCGCTCGGCCTCGGCCAGGATGCGGCCGTTCTCGGCCACGATGCCGTTGCCGGCGAATACCAGGTCGGTCGACGACTCGCCGAAGCCCGCCGAGCAGTAGACGTAGGCCGAGAGCGTGCGGGCCGACTGCTGGGCTACGAGCGCGCGCAGGTAGTCGTGCTTGCCCACCCCCTCGGGCGAGGCCGAGAGGTTGAAGACGATGCGTGCGCCCGCGGCCGCGAGGTGCGACGAGGGGGGCACGGCGGCCCACAGGTCCTCGCAGAGCTCCACGCCGAACTCGGCGCCGCCGACGGCGAAGGTGAGCCCGGCGCCGAAGTCGGCCTCGGCGCCCGCCACGACGATCGTCTCGCCCGCGATGCCGGCGCCCGAGGCGAACCAGCGGTTCTCGTAGAACTCCGAGTAGGCGGGGATGTAGCTCTTGGGCACCACGCCCAGAATGCGCCCCTGGGCGAAGACCACGGCGCAGTTGTAGAGGGCCTCGCCGTGGCGCAGCGGGGCGCCGACGATCGCTGCCAGCGGCAGCTTGCGCGTGGCCCGCACGAGCTTCGCGAGCGCCTCCTCGGCGGCGTCGAGCAGCGTGGGGTGCAGCAGGAGGTCGCCGCACGTGTAGCCCGTGATCGCGAGCTCGGGGAAGACCACCGCCTTGGCGCCGCGCCGTGCGGCCTGCTCGGCGAGCGCCGCGATGCGCTCGGCGTTGCGGACGCAGTCGGCGACCTCCACCCGGGGGATCGCCGCCGCGACTTTGAGAAAACCGAACCGATCCATCCTATTCGGCCCAGAGCTGTGCCAGGTTGAGGATCACCTGCTGCGCGCGGCGCATGGTCGTCAGCGAGCAGTATTCGAATCGGCCGTGGAAGTTCATGCCGCCGGTGAAGAGGTTGGGGCAGGGCAGCCCCATGAACGAGAGGCGCGCGCCGTCGGTGCCGCCGCGGATGGGCCGCACCAGAGGCTTCACGCCCGCCAGCTCCATGGCCTTCAGCGCCTTGTCGATCACCTGCGGATGGGGCTCGACCTGCTTGCGCATGTTGAAGTACTGGTCCTTGACGGTGAGCGTCAGCACCTCCTGCCCGTATTTCTTCTTCAGCAGGTCGACGGCCGCCCACAGGAAGACCTTCTTCTGCTCGAACTTCGCGGCGTCGTGGTCGCGGACGATGTAGCTCACCGTGGCCTTGTCCACCGTGCCGTTGAGCCCCACGCAGTGGTAGAAGCCCTCGTAGCCCTCGGTGTACTCGGGCTTCTGGGCCGCGGGCAGCATGCCCTGCAGCTCGCATGCCACCTCGATGGCGTTGATCATCTTGCCCTTGGCGTAGCCCGGGTGCACGTTGCGGCCCTGGATGTCGATGCGGGCGCTCGCGGCGTTGAAGTTTTCGTACTCCAGCTCGCCCTCCATGCCGCCGTCGACCGTGTAGGCGAAGTCGGCGCCGAAAGCCTCCACGTCGAAGAAGTCGACGCCGCGCCCCACCTCCTCGTCGGGCGTGAAGCCGATGCGGATCTTGCCGTGGGCCACCTCGGGGTGGGTCATCAGGTACTCGGCCGCGGTCATGATCTCCGCCACGCCCGCCTTGTCGTCGGCGCCCAGCAGCGTGGTGCCGTCTGTGTGGATGAGCGTGTGGCCCTTGAAGAGGGCCAGCTCGGGGAACTCCTCCACGCGCATCGTCAGCTGGCCGTTGAGGAAGATGTCGCCGCCGTCGTACTCCTCGATGACGCGCGGGCGCACGTCGGCACCCGACATGTCGGGCGAGGTGTCGACGTGGGCGATGAACCCGATGACGGGGGCGTTTTCGCACCCCTTGGTCGCCGGGATGGTGCCCATGACGTAGCCGTAGCGGTCCATCTCGACGTCGGTCATGCCCAGCGTGCGCATCTCTTCGGCCAGATCGGCCAGCAGCACCTTCTGCTTCTCGGTCGAGGGGTAGGTGGTGCTCTCCTCCGACGACTGCGTGTCGTAGGAGACGTATTTCAGAAATCGTTCTTTGAGATCCATAGTTCTGTAGGTTGTGCGTTATTCGTTCTCTTTGGCCTGCATGGTGTGCCATACGAAATAGCCGATGAGGGCGGCATAGGCCGCCAGACCCACCCACTCGGCGGCGTTGGACGAGGCCCATTCGGAGAGCATCCAGTCGACCTCGAGGAATTTGAGCAGTGCCGTGACGACGCCCATCAGCGCGCCGCCGGCGATGAAGCCCGAGGCGATGAGCGTGCCGCGGTCGAAGCGCGCCTTGTTGAGCGGGGCGCAGGTCGAGCGGTTGGAGACCAGCCACGCCACCAGACCGCCCACCACCAGCGGGGCGTTGAGATCCATGGGGATGAACATACCCAGCGCGAAGGCCAGGGCCGGCACGCCGATCGCGGTGAGCACCAGGGCCAGCATCGCGCCGCAGAAGTAGAGCACCCACGGGGTCTGGCCGCCGGTCATCAGGGGCTGGATGACGGCCGCCATGGCGTTGGCCTGCGGCGCCACGAGGGCCCCCTCGCCCACGAAGCCGAACGACTTGTTGAGCACGATCATCACGCCGGCGACCGTAGCGGCCGAAACGAGCGTGCCGAGGAACTTCCACGTCTCCTGCTTTTGGGGTGTCGTGCCGAGCCAGTAGCCGATCTTCAGGTCGGTGATGAAGCCGCCGGCCATGGAGAGCGCCGTGCAGACCACGCCGCCGATCACCAGCGCGGCGGTCATGCCCGTCGTGCCGCTCAGACCCACGCTCACCAGGATGAGCGACGAGAGGATGAGCGTCATGAGCGTCATGCCCGAGACGGGGTTGGTGCCCACGATGGCGATGGCGTTGGCCGCCACGGTGGTGAAGAGGAACGAGATGACGAAGACGATGAGGATGGCCGTGACGGACTGCACCCAGCCGTCCAAGAGGCCGAAGTGGAAGAAGACGAAGACGGAGAGGAGCGTGGCGGTGAGGATCGTGAGGATGCGCTTCATGGAGATGTCGCGCTGCGTGCGGTCGCTCTCGGCGAGCCCCCCCCCTTTGGCACCGCCGAACTCCGAGACGGCGAGCCCCACGGCCTGGCGGATGATCTTCGACTGGCGGACGATGCCGACCAGACCCGCCATGGCGATGCCGCCGATGCCGAGCGGCTTGCCGATGTAGGCGAAGAGGTTCTCGGGGGTGAAGAGCGTCGAGGGGTCGGCGAGCACCGCGGGATTGGTCACGCCCAGCGCCGCGACCATCGAGGCGGCGTCGACCGAAGCGGCGAGCGACCCGACGACGGGCACGATGACGAACCATACCAGGCACGAGCCGGCGGTGATGATCATCGCGTATTTGAGACCGATGATGTAGCCCAGACCCAGCAGCGCGGCCGAGGTGTTGAGCGAGAAGACCACCTTGAACTTGTCGGCGGCCATGGCGCCCCATGCGCAGATGCGCGTCGAGACCGCCTCGGTCCACAGACCGAACGTGCCCACCACGAAGTCGTAGAGACCGCCTACGAGACCCGCCACTGCCAGCAGCTTGGCCTGGTTGCCGCCCTTCTCGCCCGAGACGAGCACCTCGGTGGTGGCCGTAGCCTCGGGGAAGGGGTACTTGCCGTGCATCTCCTTGACGAAGTACTTGCGGAAGGGGATCATCAGCACGATGCCCAGCAGACCGCCGAAGAGCGACGAGAGGAAGACCTGCCAGAAGGCGGCGTCGAGCCCCAGGATGTAGAGCGCCGGGAGGGTGAAGATCGCGCCGGCGACGATCACGCCCGACGAGGCGCCGATCGACTGGATGATGACGTTCTGTCCCAGCATGTTGCGCTTGCCCAGTACGTTGCCCATGCCCACGGCGATGATGGCGATCGGGATCGCCGCCTCGAAGACCTGGCCCACTTTCAGACCGAGGAAGGCCGCCGCGGCCGAGAAGAGAATGGCCATCGCCACGCCCATCGCCACGGAGTAGGGGGTCACCTCCGCGGGCGACGACTGGGCCGGCATCAGAGGCCGGTACTCCTCGCCCGGCGCGAGCTCGCGGTAGGCGTTCTCGGGCAGCGAGGCGTGCTTGTTTTCTTGTTCCATTGTTTCGTTATTGTTTGATGTATTGTTCCGGATCGTGCAGTGCGTGGCAGCGGTCGGACGACGTTGCGGCGCCGGCCGTCCGGCGGGGTCGGCCGGCAGTGCGGCCGAGGGTTCGACGGGACGCTCCTCCGCAAAGACGTGGTCGCGGGTCGGCCGTCAGCGGTTGTCGCCGCTGCCGTGCAGCAGGTTGCGCTGCATGCGCGAGCGGAGCTTGTCGACGTTCATCTGCGCTACCTCGTCGAGCTCGTAGCCCAGGTCGCGCGCGAGCGTGGCGCAGTACCACAGCACGTCGCCGATCTCCTTGACGATCTCCAGGCGCCGCTCGGGCGTGAACTCCTCTCCGGCGTCGCGGATCACCTTCTTGACCTTGTCGGCCACCTCGCCCGCCTCGCCCGTGAGACCGAGCGTGGGGTAGATGATGCGGCGGTCGTCGGGGTAGACGGCCGTTTCGAGTGCATGTTGCTGGTATTCGTTGAGTGTCATGTCGCTTGGTTTTTTGATTCTGACAAAAATACGAAAAAATCGTAAAAAAGCCCCGGTTCCTCGGCGGAATCGGGGCGCGGGTGCCGATTTTCGGGTGTCAGAGCCCGCCGATGAAGGCGACGATCGGCTCCACGAGCCCCTCGGCGAGCGGCAGCGACGCATCGGCGTAGACCGTGCGGATCTGCCCGGCGAGCGTGCGGTCGTCGGAGTGCTTGAGCGTGTGGGTCATGCCCGCGACGACGACCTTCCGCGCCCGGGGCTGCGCGGTGGCGAGCGCCTCGGCGTGGTCGGCGGGCACCTGCAGGTCGTTGTCGCCGCCCACGACGAGCACCGGGCAGGCCACGGCGCGGATCTCGCGCTGCGGGTCGTGGCGCATCTGCGTGATGAGGAACCGCTGCACCGAGGCGTTGAATAGCGGTTGCAGCTCGCGCGCCCGGTAGGTCATGTCGACCCGCTCGCCCTGCCTGAGGCGGGCGAGGATCTCCTCGGCCTCGACCAGCAGGTCCATGCGCGCCGGGGCGAGCTGGCGCGCCAGCTGTATGCGCAGTACCTCGTCTATGGGGTAGGCCGTGCCGGCGAGCGAGACGACGGCCGCGATCGACCCGGTGCGCTGCGCTGCGCAGAGGGCGATGAGCGCCCCCTCGCTGTGGCCCGCGACGACCACGCGGCCGAACCCCTCGCCGGCGAGGTAGTCGGCCAGCGCCGCGGCGTCGTCGACGTACATGTCGAACGTGAGGTCGGCGAGCGTCGAGGCATCGTCGAGGCGGCTCGAGCCGATGGCCCGTTTGTCGTAGCGCAGCGAGGCGATGCCCGCCTCGTCGAGCGCCTCGGCCAGCAGCTTGTAGGTGCCGGCGCCCACGCCCAGCGGGTTGTTGCCGTCGCGGTCCGTGGGGCCCGATCCGGCGACGAGGAGCACGACGGTCGAGGCCCCGTCGTCGGGCGTGCGCAGCGTGCCGTAGAGCGTGCCGAAGTCGCGCGCGAGCTGCACGGGGCGCTCCGCGGCCGTGGCGGCGAGGGGTGCTGCGAGGAGCAGCAGGGCGACGAGGCGTCTCATAGCGGGAGGTATTGGGTCGCGAGGGTCGTGAGCACCGCGACGGCGATGTAGGAGACTATGGCACGGCGCCCGTGCAGGTTGCACGAGAGGGCGTAGGCCTGGTAGTTGCGCACGTAGAAGAGCGCGAGCACCGCCAGCGACCAGAGCCCCGCGGCGACGAGCGCGGTCGTTTGGCCCGGCGCGGGGAACGCGCTTCCGCTGAGCAGCGCGGCTGCCGTGCGGTCGAGGAGGCCGCGCAGCGGGGCGATCGACAGCGGCACGAGCAACAGCAGGATCGGAGCCTGCGCCAGCGCCGTGGTGCCCAGCACGTCGACAAGGCGGATGCGCGAGGGAGAGAGCACGAGCCCGCAGCCGTAGAGCACGAGGGCCGGTGCGAGCCACATGGCAGCCTGGAGGGCGGCGACGCGCCACAGCGTGAAGCCGTCGGGCGCCGGGCCGAAGTGCAGGTAGCTGTTCTGGCAGAGTCCCAGGGCGTGGAGCCAGCAGCTCGCGGCGGCGATCGGTACGAGCCCCACGGCGAGGGCCCGGCCGCCCGCGATGTAGCGGAAGGGATTAACGAGACGTTTCATGGGCGAGTTTTTTGATGTGGTCGATGACATCGTCGAGCTTGTTGCGCACGGTGGGGTAGCTGAGCCCCATTTCGCGGGCCATCTCCTTGAGCGACCCGCTGCACAGCACGAAGCGCAGCACGAACTCCTGCTCGGCGGGCGGCAGCTGCATGAGCGCCGGAAAGGCGAAGTCGCCTTCGACGGCGGTCTCGCACGCAGCGCACTTCAGGCGGCCGATGCGCAGCGGCTCGCCGCAGGCGGGGCATGATGAGGGGATTCGTTTCATGAATTGCATTTTAGTTTCAACAAAGTTAAACTATATTTTAATAAAATGCAAATAATGCGACAAAAAAACGCCCCGCTCCGCGAAGGGGCAGGGCGTCGTATCGTGTCGGGGGCGGATCAGAGCTCCTCGATGGCGTGCTCCAGGCCGATGCCGTGCGAGCCCTTCACCAGCACGAAAGCGTTGTCGATGGGCTCGCTGCGCAGCGCGGCCAGCAGCTCGTGGCGCGTGGGGTAGCAGCGCACGCGGGCGGGGCGCTCTCCGGCCGCGAGGCCCTCGCAGGCGCGGGCGAACTCGCCGCCCACGAGCAGCAGCTCGGCATCGGGCGAGGCCGCCGCCTGACGCAGGACGGCCGCGTGTTCGTCGGCCGACCACCGGCCCAGCTCCAGCATGTCGCCCAGGATCAGCACGCGCCGCGTGCGGCTGCCGAGCGGCTCTGCGAGGAAGTTGCTCACCGAGGCCTGCATGCTCGACGGGTTGGCGTTGTAGCAGTCCACCACGAGCGTGTTGCGCTCGGTCGCGAGGCGCTGCGAGCGGTTGTTGTCGGGGGCGTAGCCGGCCACGGCCCGGCGGATCTCCTCGTCGGCGATGCCCAGGCGACGCCCCACGGCGACGGCCGCGGCGACGTTGAAGCGGTTGTAGTCGCCCTCGAGCTGCGAGGGGAACCCCTCGGCCTCGTTGGCCGTGTACCACTCCACCGCGAGCCCCGGCCGCTCGGCGGCCATCGAGGCCAGCACCGGGTCGTCGCGCCGCACGAAGGCGCGGCCTCCGCGGGCGGCCAGATAGTCCAGCAGCTCGCCCTTGCCGCGGCGGATCCCCTCCGGGCCGCCGAACCCCTCGAGGTGCGAGCGGCCGATGTTGGTGAGGATACCGTAGTCGGGCTCGGCGATCGAGGCCAGCAGGGCGATCTCGCCGCAGGCGCTCGCGCCCGTCTCTACGACGCCGAACTCCGTCGCGCGGGTCATCGCCAGCAGCGTGAGCGGCACGCCGATGTGGTTGTTGAGGTTGCCCCGCGTGGCGTAGACGGCGTAGCGGCGGGCCACGACGCGTGCCACGAGCTCCTTGGTCGTGGTCTTGCCGTTGCTGCCCGCGATGGCGAGGATGGGGATGCCCAGCGCCCGGCGGTGTTCGCGCGCGAGCTCCTGGAGGGCACGGAGCGTGTCGTCGACCAGGATCGTGCGGCCCGCGACGGCGGCCGACGGGTCGTCGACCACGGCGCAGGCGGCGCCCCGGTCGAGCGCCTCGGCGGCGAAGCGGTTGCCGTCGAACGAGGCGCCCCGCAGGGCGAAGAAGAGCGACCCGGGGGCGATGCTGCGCGTGTCGGTGGAGACGGCGCCGCAGCGGAGGAAGCGTTCGTACAGTTCAGACATGGGCCTCACCGTCGTCGTATTTCACTTCGTCGATGAACTTCTTGATGTTCTGCTCCTCGGCGCGGGGGCAGATCATCAGCACGTCGTCGGTGTCGACCACGATGAACTCCTTCAGGCCGCTGATGACGGCGATCTTGTTCTCGGGCAGCGAGACGATCGACGAGCGGGTGTCGTAGAGGTAGCACCCCTTCTCGGGCGCGGCGTTGGCGTAGCGGTCCTTGCGGGCGTGCTGGTAGACCGAGCCCCACGTTCCCACGTCGCTCCAGCCGAACTCGCCGCGGCGGACGTAGACGTTGTCGGCCTTCTCCATGATGCCGTAGTCGATCGATATGGCGCGGCACTCGGCGAAGACCATCTCCACGATGTTCTGCTCGGCTTCGGTGCCCAGCGCGCGCTCCAGTCCGCTGAAGAGGGCGTGGTGCTCGGGCAGGTACTTCTCGAAGGCCGCCACGATCGCCCGGACGGTCCACACGAAGATGCCCGAGTTCCACAGAAACTCGCCCGAGCGCAGGAAGACCTGCGCCAGCTCGAGGTCGGGCTTCTCGGTGAAGCACTTCACGCGGCTGACGGGGTTGGCGTCCGACACCTGGATGTAGCCGTAGCCCGTGTCGGGGCGCGTGGGTTTGATGCCCACGGTCATCAGGGCGTCGTGCTCCGAGGCGAACTCGGCGCACTGGGCGATGATCGCGCGGAAGTCCTCCTCGTCGAGGATGAAGTGGTCGGCCGGCGTGACGATCATCTCGGCGTCGGGGTTCTTCCGCCGCAGCGTGTAGGCCGCATAGGCGATGCAGGGGGCCGTGTTGCGGCCTACGGGCTCGCACAGCACCTGCTCGGGTGCGAGTTCGGGTAGGTGTTCGAGCACCAGCGCCTTGTAGCGGCGGTTGGTCACCACCAGGAAATTCTCGGCCGGCACCATCTTCGCGAAGCGCTCGTAGGTGTGGCGGATGAACGACTTGCCCGTGCCGAGGATGTCGAGGAACTGTTTGGGTCGGGTCAGGCGGCTCTTGGGCCAGAAGCGGGTGCCGATGCCGCCCGCCATGATGACGCAGTATTTTTCTTTAGCCATATTCGTGCTTGTTGTGCGGAACCGGGTGCCCCGGTCGCGCTCCGATTGCCCAAAGATAACGTTTTTTTCGGAGTTGCGAAAAAAATGAGGACCGGAAGGCGCTCCGCCCCCGGTCCTCGTTTCCTTCTCGGCGCTGCCGCGCGTCAGTCGATCTCCACGCAGCGCACGAAGCAGGCGTTGCTCGAGTCCGGCGTGCCCGTATTGCTCGGCTTTCCTGTCGGAACCCAGCCTCCGTTGTCGATGATATTGCCCGCCGAGATGAGGTTGAAGTCGAACGAGAAGTAGTTGAAATCCCATCCGAGCGCCCGCTGGTAGTCGTCTTCGGGCCGTCCCGTATCGTCGACCAGCTCCCGGAGCCAATAGATGGCGCCCGGCCGCCGGTAGAGGTCGTAGAAGAGCGGACGATATATGTCGCTGATCGTATTGGCGATACCTGCGTATTTGACTACTGCGGTTCCGTTGGAGTATCCGTCCGTGTTCTTGCGCTGCCCGTAACCCGATACGCCGATGGGGAAGAAGAGGTTGCGCCCGCTGTATTCGGCGTTCTTCTCCGACTTGTTGTAGACGAACGTGCCGCGCATGCCGTAGCCTTTGCCCCTGTCGTCGGTGTTGCCGTGGGTGGTGTAGCTGTGGCCGTATACCTCGCCGACCTCCGTGAGGGTCTCCGTGGCGTCGTTGCCGTAGAGCACGCCGTAGCCCTGCTCGATGTCGTCTGCTTGGTAGAGCTCCTCGAAATCCTGGAAGGTCGCGACCCGCAGGGTCTTTCCGCCGACCGTGGGGTCGCTGAAGCTCGCCTTGTTGTTGGCGGCGTGGATCTGGCTCCATTTCTTTCTCGTGGAAGTTCCCGCGATCAGCAGTTCGGTGTTGGTGTGGTCCTTGAACCCGTCGGCCACGTTGTTGGTCGCATCGATCGGATCGTCCCAGTTGGCGAATCGGAAGAGCGAGCCCTCCTCGGTGGGGCAGTCGGCCTCGGTGGTGGCGGTGCGCATGTTGCAGGTGCGCCAGCGGGTACCTCCCGGAACCAGCGCGATCGAGGCCGAGCCCTGGCGGGCGAAGATCAGGTGGTAGCAGCTGTAGTTGTGGTACTCCACGCGGATCACGGCGCACTTCGATTCGTCGGCGTCGCAACCCTCGAAGAAGATGTTGAAGTCGATGGGCGTGTCGGTGCTGCCCCGCACCGTGTCCTGCGCCAGATGGATCGTCGAGCGGTCGCCGCGCACGACGTAGGCTTTCCACGGACCCTCCGACGGGAAGGTCTCGAACCGGGTGGCGTTCTCCTGCGGAAGCTGCTTCAGCACCACGTGGAACGGTGTCGTGCTATCGTGCTTGCGCCAGATGCCCTTGGGGTTGACGATGCGGGGAACCTGGACGATCGTGGCGATGTCTTTCAGCTCGACCTCCGCACCCTCGGCATCCCTGAGCCGGGCGACGAATTGCACCTTGGCCGTGCGCGGGTAGGCTTCGTAGGGGTTGTTGCCCGTGAAGCCGGTTTTGATGATCAGCTGCTTGGCGCGCGTGTAAAGCGGGATCTGGAACGTCGACGAATGCGATTCCCGGTCGATCTCGACCCAGTACTTACCGTCGCCCTCCTTTCCCAGCACTGTATTCTGGGCGGGGTCGGGGGCATCGATGTCGTGGGAGCCTTCGGTGGTGAGGTAGTTGCGCAGGTGGCGGTAGTTGCTTTCGTAATAGTTTTTGTTGGCCGTTTCGAGCGTTGGCTTGTTCGGATTTCCGCCGGGACTGGGAATGACCGTCAGCATGGTCTGGCGCAGCGAGAGGAACCCGTTGAAGGGCTTCTCCGCGGGCCGGTCCGCCGGGAAATAGTATTCGCTCTTCGGAGCTCCTGTGGGCGCCCAGCCGTTCTCGACGATCTTGGCTTGCAGCGAGACGATCTCGCGGCCGGCCGTGTTGATCTTGAGCGGCATGAGCATCGTGTGGTTGTAGAGGTAGGAGATGTAGAACGGGCTGGGGATGAGCATGCCCGGGTCCTCTTCGGTGTAGTCGATGTGCCAGTCGACGTCGTTGGCGAAGCGGTTGAACTTGAGCGTCAGCTTGTAGTGGTGGTTGCGCTCGGCGTCGTAGTCCGTCTTCACGTCCTTGCCCAGCATGAAGCGGTAGGTGATCTCGCCGCTGCCGATCCGATCGGCGTTGATCGAACGGTAGTAGGCCTTCACCTCGATGTAGCTGCCGTAGGGCTTGTCGTCCTTGTATCCGGCGTCGCCCTCCTCCTTGTTGCCCGGGGCGTCGAGCTTGTGGTCGTCGTCGCTGTCCTGCCGCTTGTCCTTGCCCTCGCCCTGCATGTTCTCGTAGAAGAAGAGCGCTTCGGCCTTTTCGGAGTGGGCGGCCGCCTTGTACTCGGCCTCCCGGGTCGGGTCGTACTCCTCGCCGGCGGGGTAGGGGTAGACGGGGTGTCCCTTGGTGATGCGGGCGTGCCAGTTCTCTCCGTAGTCGGTCCCGGTGCCGTAGACGATCTGCTCGCCCTGGGCGATGAGCTGTCGCTTCTCGTCGGGCGTGTTCTTGTCGCCCAGCTTGCAGGTGCTGGGGATATCCTTGATGGCGACCGATTTGAGGTAGATGAAGACTCCCTCCTCGAGCGCCGAGCCGTCGTAGGCCACCGTCACCTTCGAGGCGGCGCGGCGGATCCAGGCGTGGAGCGCCGCGGTCTTGGTGTTGAGGCGCAGCAGCGGGGCCTGCTTCTCGACCTTGCCGGCCGCCGTGAAGAAGCCCAGCATCTGGTCGTTGGCGGCGATGTCGCCCTCGTTCCACGTGAGGAGGATCGACTTCAGACCTTCGATCGTGCGGATCTCGTCGGCACGATCGTCGAGCCCGCCCATGTTGGCCACGGCGTAGATGTAGTAGTCGCCGTAGGGGATGCCTTCGCCCAGCGTGAAGGTCGCGCGCGGGGTCTTCGCCTCGGCCGTGGGGCTGTCGGGCGTGGAGGTGCGCTCCTCCTCCTCGACCTTGTACCGGCCGGGGCCTTCGCCCTCGGCGAGGGGGTATTTCTTCACCAGATCGCCCTTGCTGTCATAGAGCAGCACGCAGAGGCTCCGGATGCTGCGGATCGCGTCGCCCGTCGTGCGGGTCGCCCGGTCGAGCGCCGGCACGAGGGGCCTGAACTCCACCGTCGCGGTGACGGTGCTCTCTCCGTCGAAGGGCTCCTGCCCGACGGTCGGATCGTCCGCGCAGCCGGCCAGACCGATCGCCGATGCGCCGAAGATTGCCAGTAACAGTTTGCGTATCATCTTCTTCGTCGGTTCTTTGTTTTATATTCCGAAACCGGGCTCGAGCACTACCTCCCCGTAGGGCAGCACGTCGACGGTGAACGAGGGTTTTCCGTCGCCGATGGTGATCGTCACCACCGCGTGGGTGTTGCGCGGCAGGGCGGGCAGGTTGTCGAGGTAGCCCGTCAGCAGGTCGTCGCGCCCGTCCAGGTCGAGCGAGATGCGGTAGCTGCTCTTGCCTGCGGGTGCCTGCGGGTCGTTGTATTTGCCCTCGAGCAGGTAGATCGGCTCCAGCTCGACCGTCTTGGCCGCCTCCAGGCGCACGGGCAGCTTCGCCTCGGCCAGTTCGAAGCGGTAGTAGGTGTCGCCCTGCGGGACCTCGTAGGAGTCGACGTGCTGCTGCGCGTCGTACTCGGCGCGGGGCAGGTAGTAGGCGCGGGGCGCCATTTTCTCGATGGCCAGGCCCGTGAGCGACGCGTCGCTGGCGGAGCGGATGCGGAAGGTGAACTTCACGGCGGCGCGCGTGACGAAGAGGTCGATTTCTTGGTCCTCGTCGCCCACCTCCACCGTGTGGCACTCGTTCATGGGCAGCGGCCCCGCGAGTTGCTGCGACGCTCCGTCGAGCCCGATCGTGAGACCCTCGATCCGCGTCTGCGGGAAAGTCGTGCCCGCGCGCAGGCCGTCGAAGAGGGCCCACGTGTCGGCCACGGCCGTCGCGCCGTCGGTCAGGCGGGTCTTCTCCTCGTTGGCCAGCAGGTAGATGCGCTTCTGCTCGTTGGCGCGCACCTCGATCGGCTCGCAGCCGTAGGTCAGCACGGCTGCGGTGAGCCGCACGAAGCGGTTGGCCTCGACCGTACCGTCGGGACGCACGACCACCACGCGCAGCGTCCGCATGCGCTCGTCGTCGCTGGCCGCCTCCGCGTCGCCGGCACGCGTGCCGCGCACCGGGGCGTCGTCGGCCACCGCCACGCGGATGTTCAGCCGCACCTTCTGCGGCTCCTCGCCGCCGGGCTCGTCGGCCTTCAGGCCGCTGCCGCAGCCCGCCAGAAGGAGGCCCGCCAGGAGTGCGACGGCGATATGTATCCGGGTTTTCATGGCTATAGTTCCGAATCGTTGATCCGCACGGTCCAGTCGTTGATCTTGATGAAGGTCCTCAGCCAGAGGTTGTCCTCGCCCAGGAAGAAGATCCACGACCATTCGCTCTCGCGGTCGAGGAACTCCTGCGACCCCATCTCGGCGTAGTACTCGCTCTTGCACAGCAGCAGGTAGCGGATGAGCGGGATCTCCACGATCGCCGCGCCGTCGTCCTTGCGGCGGATCGTCAGGCGGGGCGAGTTGCGGGTCATCAGACGCGAGGTCGACAGCTCGGCATAGCCCACCTTCACCTCCTGCCCGTTGTCGAGCACGCCCGTCGTGGCCTGACCTACGGCCCAGGGCGTGTAGGCGGCTTCGCCATTGGCGATCAGGTCGTTGTCGGCGTCGAAGAGGGTATTGTCGTCGGTGATCTCGAACTCGAAGTCGCGGCCGTCCACGGGCTTCCCGTTGATCTGCTGCAGTACGATGCGGATGTTGTTGGTGTTCTTCATCATCTCCACCGTCCCCTCGGCGTAGGAGTCCGCCGCGGCGAGCCGGAGCGCACCCCAGTACATGGCGTGGAGGTTCTTGCGCGCGGGGTCGGTCAGGCAGTCGGCGTCGAGCGCGACGCGCAGGTCGCCGCGCGCCGCGCCGCCGGCGGGCGCGGGCGTCATCGTGAAGGAGCTCTTCTCGCAGGCCATGCCGCCGTAGGCCACGAAGCTGTATTCGCCCGGCTCGAGGTCGAGGACCATGCGGTACTCCTCGTCGGCGAGCTCGGGGCCCGTCACCGTGCGGGTCTCCACCCAGCGGTCGTCGGCGTCGTAGACCAGCACGGTCAGGCAGTCGACCTTCCGCGGGAAGGCGTTGGCGAACTCCATGTTGTAGTCGTAGACGAAGCGCAGCGACACGCCGACCCGACACGGGTCGAGCTCGTCGTAGATGCTCTCGCAGGCGGTGGGGAGGGCGGCCGTCAGCACGGCCGCCAGAGCCGTGCCGACCAGCCGCAGCATCCTGTGGGGTGAAAAGCGGCGCATGGTTTTAGAAGTCGATGTTGTTCACGCGCACGGTCCAGGGCAGCACCTCGACCGAGACCTTCAGGTAGATGTCGCCGTTCTCGTCCGGATCGTCGGGATCGACCGGATCGGGGTCGTTGTCGGTGTTGCGCGGGTGTCCGAGCTTGCGGATGCCCGTCACGGCGAGCTTGTAGACGTTGTTGCGCACCGTACCGAACTCCATCTGGCCCATTGCGCCCGGCTTGTAGTTGTCGTTGTGACGGTTCCAGTAGAAATAGTAGAAGTAGTAGCCCACGCCGGCGTGCTTGCCGTCCGCGATGCCGTCGGCGTCGTTGCTGGCCTGGTAGAGGGTGAACCCGGCGGCCGTGGCGGCCTTGCGGAAGGCGGCCAGCGCCTCGTTGACATGGCCGCGCGCGCCCTCCTTGTTGGCCTCCACGAGCTCCTTGTAGAGCGCGTCGGGGCTCTTCTGACCCTCGGGGGCGGTCATCGCGGCCTTGTAGAGGTCGCTGTGCGGATCCTTGGCCGCCTCGGTCGCCACCTCGCGGTTCCAACCCGTGTAGAGCTGGTTCTGGAACAGATAGAGGATCGGGTAGCTCTTGTCGTCGACCTGGTAGGTGTAGCCATCGAAGTCGCCCGGCTTGATGTCGCCCGAGATTGCCTTGTAGAGGTCGGAAGTCTTGTCCAGCTTGTCGCCGGCGAGCAGCTTGCCCTTGAAGACCACGCCGGTCGAGACGCCCGTGCGCTGGTACTTGTTGTCCATCGGGATCGTGTTCTCGGTCACGTAGCGCCAGATGTGGTAGCCGCTCTTGCGGTCTGCTGTCCAGCCCTCGTCGTTGTCCTCGTCGCGGCCCATCACGTCGTCGATCCAGTAGCTGTCCCACTGCTGGCGCGTGAGGTCGTCGATCTGCCCCTTGGTGTCGTAGAGGCAGTAGCTGAACCACTTGTTGAGCTCGGCGATCTGTTGCTCGGCCAACTGGTCCTGCGTTTTGATTTCGTGGGCGGTGCTCACCACATAGTTGTCGGCCGTCTCCTCGCCGCAGAGCTCCGCGCCGGCGGGCATGCCGTCGGCCGAGACGCGGCGCAGGTAGTAGAACGAGTTGTTCATGTTGACCAGCGCCATGCGCACGAGCTGCACCTGCAGCGTCCCTGCGTCGTCGCCCTCGCCGATGTCGTAGGTGTGGGGAGCGCTGCTCTCGGGGCTGCCGTCGCAGAAGTCGAAGCGGGCGCTCACGCGCTCGACCTTCACGGCGCCCTTGTTGTCGACGCTGCCGTTGTTGTCGCCGCTCAGGTCGAAGGGCGTGCCCTCGTTGGCGTATCGGGTCACCCAGTCGTCGAACGAGACGGGGATCTGCTTGACGGCGATTTCTGAGTTGGCCATCAGGAAGGAGTTCTTGTACCAGATATCGGCCTGCTCCTCGTCGACCATGCCCGTCAGGTCGCACCACTCCTTGTCGCCCACGGTGAGGTTGCTCATCGAGGCGATCAGCGCGTCGGTGGGGTTGCAGAACACGAATACGCGGATGCGGTTCTGGTCGCCCGTCAGGTCGCCCTTCTCGTAGAAGTTGAAGATGCTCGTGCGGTTGATCTTGGCGGTGGTGGTCACGGTGCTGCCCGTCTGCTTGGTGACGTTCTCCACCACGCCGTGGGCGACGTAGGAGTTGTCGCTCTTGGCCAGCACCAGCATGAGCTTCTGCACCTTGTTTTCATAGTCCTGACCCACCTCCGTGCCGGCGGCCTTGCTGCGGGTGTTTTTAGCCGTGGGCAGTGCGACCTGCACGCTCATGTAAGCCGCATCGTCCGAGCCGCCGGGCCCCGGCTGGGGAATGTCGTTGCTCTTGCTGCAACCTGCAAGCACTCCAATGGCGAGGAAGCTTGCGAAAAAAGATTTCCAGTTTTTCATCGTCCTATACATTGAAATATTATTCTACTCTCGTGTTTCGTCGAGCTCGTCGATCTGTCGTATTGCGTCGTCGGCGTGTGCGATTCCGGCCTCACGCGCACGCTCGAATAGCTCTTTCGCGGTGT
>CABIXK010000002.1:320509-329290 GCA_902362705.1 Rikenellaceae bacterium | reverse complement strand
GACACCGCGAAAGAGCTATTCGAGCGTGCGCGTGAGGCCGGAATCGCACACGCCGACGACGCAATACGACAGATCGACGAGCTCGACGAAGAGAACCGCTGACCTAAAACGACAAACCCACAAAAAAACCATTCTTATGAAACAGACCAAACACCTGCTCGGAATGGCCGCCGCGCTGCTGCTCGCAGCCTCCTGCTCGTCCGACGAACCGGTAGACCCCAAGCCCCAGGTCGCCGACAAGGACCAGACACGCTATCTGAGCGTGGCCATTTCGAGCCCCGCGGGCACGCGCGCCTACGAGGACGGCACCGCGGAGGAGAGCCAGATCGATAACATCGTATTCTGCTTCTACGACCTGGGAGGCAACTTCATCGCCAAGACCACTCCCATCGCCGACGGCAACGTAACGGACGACTTCAACAATGACAATACATCGCGCATCTGGTCCAAGGTCGTAGCCGTAGACCTGACCCAGGGCCAGAACCTGCCGGCCTATGTCATGGCATTCGTCAACCCGACCGACCAAACGGCCATATTCGACGGACTATCGCTCAAAGAGATCGAGCAGAAATACATCTACACATCGCTCAACTCGGCGGAGCACGGCTTCCCCATGTCCAACTCGGTCTACTACGGACACAATCCTTTCACCGGCCAGACGGAGAAGATGATGGCCACCCCCGTCACGAACAACCAGCTGTACGACTCGATGGACAAGGCTCAAAGCGCCATCGACAACGACGAGGTCCTGACGATCCATGTGGAGCGCTACTCCGCCAAGATCGGGCTGTCGATCGCCGCCGATGCGATCAAGGATTACGAGGAGCTCAAAACGGCCGACGGCACCGCCGTGAAGCTGCAGTTCGTGCCCGAATACTGGCGTCCCAACGCAGTGAGCAAGACGTCGTACCAGACCAAGAAATTCGCTCTGTCGGAGACCGAAGGCGTAGCTGCATACAAAGACGTCGTCGATCGATTCAAGAATACGGGCATGGCAGACAGCTGGAACAACGAGACGGACCACCGCAGCTTCTGGGGCTGTTCGCCTTCGTTCTACAAAAACGACTATCCCAACGTTTCCGACGATGTGCTCGACGTAGACGACCCCGACGCCGTAGAGACGGATTACGCGGTCAAGTATTTCTCCTACAACGGCATCAAGAACGGCGTCGCAGGATCGGCCAACGCCCCGGCATTCGACGCCGGCAGCGACAAGTTCGGCACGACGCCCGCCTACTTCTACTCGCGCGAAACGACGACCTTCATCGACGCCATCAACAACGTCGAGACGGGCAACCCCGTCGCATCGGTCGCATCGGTCGTCATCGTCGGCAAGTACCTCGTAGACGATGCGACGGACGCCGCAACCTTCTATGTAGACCACAACACCTACTACCCCTCCGAGGCCGAGGCTGCCGCGGCACTGATCGCCCGTCAGAATCTGCTCTACACGTACAACGACGCAACCAACCAATACACAAAGGCTACCGACGCCGATTACTTCAACGTCGAGCATCCCAAGGCTGCCGTACGCGGCGAGACGCCCGTTGCGGGCCGCTACGTGACCCTCCAGCTGAAGGGCGCCACCGCCGACGGCCTGCCGGCACTGCATTTCTACGACGGGACCCACTATGTCGCGGTCGACGCGACGAACCTCGACGAGGTGAACCGCCGGCTCTGGCAGAACGTCCACACGATGGAGGTGTACAACAACGGCCGCGCATTCTTCAACATCCCCATCCGCCACCTGGGTTACGGCCAGAATGTCGATCCGACCAAGCCCCTCGAGGAGGACGGCAGCTACATGTGGGAGAACATGCGCCGCGGCGACTTCGGCGTAGTGCGCAACCACGTCTACACCCTCAACGTCAGAACCATCGAGGGCCGCGCCACCGGTCTGCGCTCGGACGACCAGCCGATCGTGCCGCAGAAGGATGCCATCAACTACTACGTTTCGGCCAAGCTCAACATCCTCGCATGGAACATCGTGCCGACGCAGGAGGTAGAACTCTGACCCTCCCCCGCTGCCGCCGCATGACGCAGCGATGAATCGTCCCCGGGTGCTCTGACCGGCACCCGGGGAGCCAACGGCCGGGCGCCCGGCGCCACAGGCCGAAAAGGCGCGGCACCGCAACCTCCGCGCCCCCACGAAGACACGAAAAAAGAGACGATATGGGAACGAAGAGACCTTTCACGCACCTGCGGCCGCTCGTCGCGGCGCTGCTCGTCGCCACGGCGGCGCTCACCGCGTGCGAAACGATCTACGACGACCTGGAGCCCTGCCGCACGGAGTTTCGGGTACGATTCCGCTACGACCGCAACATCAAGTATGCCGACGCCTTCGCCCACGAGGTGGAGTCGGTGGCGCTGTGGGTGTTCGACACCGCGGGCAAGCTCGTATGGCACGGCACCGAGGCGGGCGACGCGCTGCGCGACGAGGCGTGGACGATGCCCGTCGACGTGGCGGCGGGAACCTACGACCTGGTGGCGTGGTGCGGCCTGGAGGGGCAGCCGCTCTACCGGCTCGCGGAGGCCGACCCCCGGAGCCCCGAGCAGCTGCGGCTCTCGATCGCCCGCCTCGCCGACGCCGCGGGCGACTACGTGGCCGACGACCTGACGGGGCTCTACCACGGCATGCGGCGCGTGACCTTCGCCGAGGCCGAGCTGGGCGGCACGGTCGAGGCGACGCTCCCGCTGACGAAGAACACCAATGCGGTGCGCATAACGCTCCAGTACTACAATTCGCAGGGCGACAAGCAGATGGAGGCCGAAGACTTCGACTTTTCGATCGAGGCCGCGAACGGCGACATGGACTACGACAACTCGCTGCTCGGCCATGCCCCGCTGACCTACCGCAACTGGATCAAGACCCCGCTCCGGGCCGACTTCGACGCCGATGCGGATGCCGCCGCTGCCGCGCGCGCCGGCGCGACGACCGTCAACGGACTGATGGCCGAGCGGACCGTGGGGCGCCTGACCGCCGACCGCGAGCAGATGCTCGTCGTGCGCCGCACCACCGACGGCGAACGGATCATCCGCCTGCCGCTGGTGAAGTATCTGCTGATGGTGCGCGGCAACTACAACCGCCGCATGGAGCCGCAGGAGTATCTCGACCGCGTGGACGAGTTCAACCTCACCTTCTTCCTCGACGGCGACGACAAATGGTATACGGGTGCCGGCATCTACATCAATTCGTGGGTGGTGGTCCCCGAGCAGGAGACCGAAATGTAAACGACCATGCTACGCAGACTAACCTACCGCATAGCCGCCCCGATTCTCTGGCTCGGCGCCGCCTGCGCACCGGCGGGCTGCTCGAAGAGCGAGGCCCCCGCACCCGATCCGGGGCGCGAGGTGACGATGAGCTTCCGCATCGCCTCCCGGGCGCCGGGCTCGCGCGCCCAGGAGATCGTCGGGACGGAGCAGGGCGCCGAGGCCGAAAACCGGATCGACATCGACCGGGCCCGCTTCCTGCTCTTCACGCAGGGAGGCGCGCTGCTGCAGGAGCTCCGCCCCGTCCTGCAGGAGGGGGCGCCCGACTTCGCCTCCTACACCGTCACGGCGACCATCCGCGAACCCTACTTCGACTACGCCGCCGAGGAGGGCCGCGTGCGCTTCCGCATCATGGTGCTGGCCAACTGGCCCGACGAGGCGCTCGCCGCCGTGGCGGGGCGCACGACCGAGGCCGCGATCGAGGCCGCGAAGGCCGCATGGAGGATGCCCGACGCGTGGATGCCGGCGGCCGACGGCCCCTGGATCCCGATGTACGGACTGAAGGAGTTCGAGGTCTCGACCGACGAACTGCGCCGCAGCGACCCCTCGGCCCCCTTGCAGCTGGGCGGCGCCGACGGCGGGATACACCTCCTGCGCGCGCTGGCGCGGCTGGAGGTGATCGACGCGATCGCCGACCGCGGCAGCGACGGTGCCACCCGCCTCACCTCGGCGGCGATGGTGGCCGGGAGTTACCCCGCAGAGGCGCTGCTCGTGCCCGCCTCGTTCCGCAACGGCGTGCAGGTCACGGCCCCCACGCTGCCCGCGAACCCGCAAGCGGGCGGCGCGCGCCCCTTCGGCAAGGACGCCTGGACCACGGAGGGCACGACGCGGGAGCGCTGGACCACCTACCTGCCCGAGATGAAGTTCCACGACCGCCCGACGCTGCGCATCGAGGCGATGCTGAGCGCCGACTACGGCGGAGGCACCAGAACCTACGAGATCCCCATGCCCGACGCCGACGGCATCTGGGGCGGCACGCTGCTGCGCAACCACGTCTACCGGCTGGAGGTCCGCAGCGTGAGCCGCGACGCTGAGCTGGAGTTCGGCTACACCCTCTGTCCCTGGGAAGAGCGGCGGAGCAGCGAGATAACATTCGACTAACGCAACCCCGAAAACCATGATCTACTTCGGCAAGAACGACATACGAAACCGCCTGCGCCGCGCCGCATGCTGCCTGGCCGCCGCCACGACGATCTCGGCCTGCATCAAGGAGGAGCTCCCCGCGCCCGACGACGGGGAGGGGCAGCCGACGAGGGTGGAGGTGGCGCTGGAGCTGCCCGCAATGGAGATCCAGACACGCGCCATGATGTCGGAGAAGGACGACTCGCAGGTCAACACGCTGTGGGTGGGCACCTTCCTGGCGAGCACCGGCGTGAAGAGCGGCTCGGCATTCAGCGAGGTGAACCGCTCCGACCAGCACGTCTTCCACACGCTGACGCTCGACACCAAGTCGGGCCCAAGCCGCATCGCGGGCGTGGCCAACGTCGACGACAACTACGGCACCACCGACAACGAGACGCTCCTGGAGGACCTCCGCGAGGCGGGCAAGCGCCCCACGCAGGCGGGCTACTACACGCTGCGCGACCTGCTGGAGGTGGTCCGGACGTGGGAGCAGTACCGCTCGATCCGGGCGGCGCACATCAACCCGGCCAACGTGTCGAGCTTCGCGCCCAACCTCATCATGGCGGGCATCTACCACAGCGCGCAGACCTCCGACCCCGCGGCGTGGAACAACGAGGCCACGGTGACGATCCCCTCCTCGCAGAACGGCAAGGTGACGCTGCCCGGCGCCATCCACCTGCGGCGCCTGCTGGCCTACGTACGCTTCGACATCCGCTGGGAGGCGGCGGCCGGGATCACCGACCTGGAGGTGGACCTGAAAAGCTGGCGGGTGGTGCACAACCCCACCTACAGCTACCTCCACGAGCAGGCGGCCAACGCGGGCGACGCCGCATGGGAGCGCAGCTACGCCGCGTCGAACCTCTCGCGCAACTTCGAGAGCACCACGCGCCCGGGCGACGCCCGCACCTACCGCACCTTCGACTTCTACCAGTACGAGAACCGCCACACGGGGCTCGACGGCGTGACCGTCTACGCCGACCGCGAGCGCGAGCACAAGCTCGACGGAGGGGGCAACTCGGGCATCTACGCCAGCCTCTGCCCCGAGGCCGAGGACGGCCCGGCCAACCGCGCCACCTATGTCGAGATCGAGGCCGAGGTGGCCTACGCGACCACCATCGACGGCGTGCGGGTCGACCGCACGGGCACGGCGCGCTACTGCGTGCACCTGGGCTACTGCGAGGGCGCCGACGAGGCGGCCCGGGCCAGGGACTTCAACTGCCGCCGCAACACCAAATACACCTACACGATGGTGATCCGCGGGCTGGACAAGATCGTGGTGGAGGCGCGCCGCGAGGGCGAGGAGCTGCCCGGCGCCGAGGGCGAGGTCTTCGACACCTACGAGCAGACGATCGACCTCGACGCCCACTACGGCACCTTCAACATCCAGCTGTCGAACCGCGAGCGGGCCAGCCTCGACTACACGATCCAGGCCCCCTACGACGATACGGCCAGGCAGATCGTCTCGTCGGAGCTGCGCGCCGCCGGCGCGGCGGTCGAGGAGCAGATCCGCCTCGACGGGCACTACGACTTCTACCAGTGGATCCGCTTCCGCCCGACGACGGGCGAGGAGGTGCTGGCCAAGTACAAGAGCGGCCCAACCGACGCCGAGCCATGGACGCTCGAGCAGCTGCGCGACGTGGCGGGACACCCCCACGCGGCCGGCGCAGACGACCCCGACGACGACACGCAACGCTGGTACACCGTCTTCGTCGACGAGTATGTCTACCACGGCACGACCGACGACGGCAACGAGGTGGGCAATGCCTGGTGGCTCTACGTCAACAAGGACCCGCGCACGGTCTACCTGGCCATCCGCGAAAGCGAGGTGTCGGACGACGGCGAGAGCCGCTACGGATACTCGAAGTACCTGATCCGCCAGCAGTCGATACAGACCTACTACGCCACCTCGACCGTGGGCGGCAGCCGGGTCGCGGGCCGGGCCCTCGGCGCCGAGCACACCAACGAGACCTACGGCCTCAACCTGCGCTGGACCGACAAGGCGAAGAATGCGGCCCCCTCGCAAACCGAGACCATCACCGGCAGCTCGTTCGTAGGCTACGACTGGAACCCCGACAACGGGCGCGTGAACATCTGGCAGTACCTCAACCACGCGGGCAACGGCAGGCAGTGGGAGACCTACTTCGCGATCGCCGACGGCCGGCTGACGCAGGGCGAGATCCCCGCCCGACTGAGCAGCACGCCTGACCCGGGAGTGACGCCGCAGAGCGGGAAATACTACCTGCCGCAGCTGCGGCAGACCCGCGGAACGGGATACAACCGCAACCACGGGAGCGCCCCCGCCGCCGAGGGCGGATACCCCTACGACCCCAACACGACCGACGCCTTCTACGAAGTGATGGAGCTCTGCCTCTCGCGCAACCGCGACCTGAATGGCAACGGCGTCATCGACCCCGAAGAGATACGCTGGTACCTCCCCGCGCTGGGCAAATATACCCGCATGGTGCTGGGGCGCCAGTCGCTCAAGGACCCGCTGCTCGACCCCAACGACTTCGACATGACCCGATTCCCGGGCCGCGACGGAGACGCCTCCAACCCCTGGTTCCACTACGTTTCGAGCGACGGCATGGTGCTGCTCAACGAGCAGGGCTTGTCGCTCGAAAGAAAGGGCGTGGAGGGAAGCGGCTGGTACAACTCGGCCTGGCAGGTGCGCTGCATCCGCAACCTGGGCTGCAACCTGACCGAGGTGGTGGAGAGCGACCCGGTACAGATGGCCTACGAGATAGATCCGGCGGCGCGCACGGTGGAGATGACCTACTACGACCAGTCGTCGATCCGCCAGCAGGCGATGAACGTCATCCCCATGCACCCGATCACCAGCGAGCTGAACCTGCCCTACAAGAAGTTCCAGTACGCCCGGGAGGACTGCACCGAGTCGATGGCCGGCTACAACGCGACGCTGATCCGCACGACCAACGGCAACGGCTACGTGCTGAGGCTGGATAGCAAGAGCGGCAGCGGCAACTACCTGCAGATCGCCGCGTCGGACTGGGAGGCGTCGAACAACGACAACTCGATATGCGGGCTCTACTCCGAGGAGGCGGACGGCAGCGACCGGGGCACCTGGCGCGTACCCAACCAGAAGGAGCTGACCATCATGCGCCGCGGCCGCGAGGAGGTATTCGTCGGGCTGCCCGCGAGCGGCTGGATGTGGCAGTGGCTCTCCTGCTCGCGCTTCATGATGGGCCAGGACACGCGCGTCGCCGGCATCTACTTCAACTACGGACGTGGCGCCTCCAACCCCGAGCAGCAGCGCTACTGGAGCAACGGATACATGGAATACCACAACGACCCCGTCCTCAATCGCACCTACACCCATGTGCGCTGCGTGCGCGACGTGGTGGAATAGCGAGGCTATGAGGAGGATCGCGGCGATACTGCTGCTGGCGGCCGCGGCGTGCGGCTGCACGGGACGGCGGCCCGCAACCGACAACGGAGCTGCGGTTGCGGCGGATGCGGCTACTATGGATGCGAGTGCTGCGCGCACGGCTGCGGGAAATGCCGCGGCGGCTCCGGCGGCCGGTTCGGCCGGTTCGGCCGACGAGCTCCCGCTGGCCGAGCCTCCGGCGGCGCTGCGCACGCCCCGGGAGCGGGCGTCGTGGATGATCCGCCATTTCTGGGACGCGATGGAGTTCCGCGACACGCTGCGCAGCCGCAACCGCGACTTCATGGAGCAGCAGTTCGCCAACTTCGTCTCGCTCTTCCCCCATGCCGACACGGCGGCGCTCGCCCCCGCGCTCGGGCAGCTCGTCGCCCGGGCCGCCGCCGACCGCGAGGCGCTGCTGCTCGTGGGCGAGATCGCCGAGAAATACCTCTACGACCCCAACTCGCCGATGCTCGACGAGGGTTACTTCATCCGCTGGCTCGAGGCGCTCATCGCCTCCGGCACGCTCGACGAGGCGGAGCGCATCCGCCCCGCCTACCTGCTCGGCGCGGCACGCAAGAACCGCCCGGGGATGCCGGCCGCCGACTTCACCTACATCACGCGCGACGGGCGGCGGCAGACGCTCCACGGCACGGAGGCCGAAGAGACGCTGCTGCTCTTCTACGACCCCGACTGCGACCACTGCCGCGAGATCATGGAGGCGCTCTCCTCCTCCGAGCGGCTGCGGCGCGCCATCGCCGCGGGAGGGCTCACCCTCCTGGCGCTCTACGCCGACGGCGACCGCGCGGCCTGGGATCGCACCAAGGAGCAGCTCCCCGCAGCGTGGATCGTGGGCTTCGACACGGGGGCGATCCGCACGCACGAGCTCTACGTACTGCCGGCCATGCCGACGCTCTACCTGCTCGACCGCGACAAGCGGGTCCTGGTCAAAGACCTGCCCGTCGGGGCACTCCTCGGAAGCTGAACCGCACGGCAGCATACGCCGA
>CABIXK010000002.1:207038-320204 GCA_902362705.1 Rikenellaceae bacterium | reverse complement strand
ATGTAACGAAGAGGCGAATTACTCGGCCTTCTCCTGGCAGCACTCGCCCTCGGCTTTCTTGGCGCACTCGCCTTCGCCGCAGCACTCGCCCTCAGCCTTCTTGGCGCACTCACCCTCGCCGCAGCACTCGCCTTCGGCCTTCTGCTCGCAGCAGGCACCCTCGGCCTTGTCGCAGCAGCCCTCGCACTGCTCGGCAGCCTGAGCCTCGGCCTCGGCGGGCTTCGAAGCGTTGTTACCGCCGCAGCTTACCATGGCGGCAGCCACCAGTACGATCGCGAAAGAGAAAATCTTCTTCATAGTCGTAACGATTTAATAGTTGTTTTGATCGGTGCAAAATTAGGGATTAGCGGAAAATACGCAAAGAAAAAACGATATTTTCAACAAATCCGGTTACTCGAGCAGATCCGACAGCGTGAGCTCCTCGCGCCGCGGGAAGGCCTTGGGGAAGGTGGCCGAGACGCGCCCCTTGAGGATGATCGCCTCCTCGGAGGTGAGGCAGTTGCCCACCATGACCTTGAAATAGGGGTTCTCGTAGATCATGTAGACCCGCTCGCCGGGGTAGGTCTGCTCGAAGAGCGCCTTGGCGGCCACGGCCTCGGCGCGGCCGTTCTGGCTGTTGTCCTGGAAGATGCAGACCCGGTAGCCGTAGAAGCGCGTGCGCGTGCCCATGCGCGAAGCGGCGGCGACGGCGCGCGCGGCATCGGCCGCCTCGCACACGGCGACACGCCCCCGCACGGAGACAGACTCGGCCACGACCGGCTCGGCCAGGCGCCGCTTGAAGGCCTCGAGCGACTGGGCGCACAGAGGCATGGCGGCCAGGAGCAGAAGCTGGAGAAGAAGTATTCGTTTCATCGTTCGGTTCGGAAAAATCGGGCGACGTCGTCCGTCGTCAGGCCAAAGGTATTCAAAAATTCGGACAACGGCACCCTTTCGCGCGAAATATTTACGGCCGCCGGCCCGCCGCGCCCCTCGACGGCGTAGTCGACCGCGAGGTCCGAAAGCTCGCCCTTGCGCAGCCGCTCGACGACGACGTAGAGGGCCAGCGGATCGGCGATGCGCATGCGCCAGCGGGTTACCACCTCGACGCGCGTGCGGCGCTCGATGCAGACCTCCCCGGCCAGGCGCAGCTCCAGCGCCCGGGCGTCGCCGCAGCGCAGCGCGAGCGACGCGGCCTCGAGCCGCAGGCGGTGGGCCGAGCCGTTGTCGACCGTCAGCGGCAGTTCGAAGGCCGTGGGCCCCAGCACGACGGGGCGCCCTACCGCCTCGATGCGGATCTTCGAGGCCGAGCGCTCGACGGCCCGGCGGCACGAGGTCGCGGCACACGCCGCGGCGGCCACGAGCAGACAGAGAAGCATCCGTCTCATCGCCGGGCGGTGTAGATACGTGCTATGCCGAAGCTCTGGCTGCGGGCCGTGCAGTCGGCAAGACCCGCGGCGCGCAGCATCGCCAGAAAATCTTCGGGGGGCGGAAAGGCGCCGACCGAGGCGGGGAGGTACTCGTAGGCGCACTTATCGCGCGAGAGCAGCCCCCCGATGCGGGGGAGGATGCGGCCCGAGTAGAACTCGTAGAGGCGGCGGAAGAGGGGGTTGTCGGGGCGCGAGAACTCGAGCACGGCCAGCTGCCCGCCCGGGCGCAGCACGCGCGCGAGCTCGGAGAGCCCCCGCTCCAGATCGCCGAAGTTGCGCACGCCGAAGGCCACCGTCACGGCGTCGAACGTCGCATCGGGCCACGCGAGGCGCTCGGCGTCGCCCTGCACCAGCTCGATGCGGCCGGAGAGGCCGCGCGCCGCGACCTTCCCGCGCGCGGCGGCGAGCATCCCCTCCGAGAGGTCGAGCCCCGTGATGCGGGCCTCGGGCAGGGCGCGCGCGAGGGCCAGGGCCAGGTCGCCCGTGCCGGTGGCCACGTCGAGCACGCGGCGCGGCGCGCGGGCAGCCACGAGACGCACCGTGCGGCGGCGCCAGAGGCGGTCGATCGACATCGAGAGGACATGGTTCAGCAGGTCGTAGCGCCCGGCGATGCGGTCGAACATCGTGCGCACCTGCTCCTTCTTCGAGGAGGGGTTATCGTAAGGTTTCACGCTCATTCGTAACGGATAGTTTGATCGGGTTTGACTTTGGAGATGACCTGCGCGGGGAGCAGCAGCAGCACGACGATGGCCGCCAGCGTACCGGCGTTGAGCGCCAGCCACCACCCCCACTCCAGACTCACGGGGAGCTCCGAGAGCATGTAGCCCTCCGACGAGAGGCGCACCGGGTGCAGCCACCGCTGCACGAGGCACAGCCCCAGGCCCGCGGCGTTGCCCCACGCCAGGCCGCGCAGCGCCACGAAGGCCGCGCGGTAGAGGAAGAGCCGGCGCAGGGCGCCATCGGTCATGCCCAGCGCTTTGAGCAGGCCGATCGTGCGCGTGCGCTCCAGCACGAGCACGAGCAGCGCCGAGGCCATGTTGAAGAAGGCGACCAGCAGCATCACGCCGATGATCACCGCGGCATTGACGTCGTGGGCCCGCAGCCAGTCGAAGACGTTGGGATAGAGCGCACGGAGGCTCGTCGCGGCGAGGTTGGCCGTCTCGTCGCGCTCGTCGAAGAAGAGCCGTTCGTCGAGCTCCTCGGCGAAGGCGTCGGCCGACGCGAGGTCGCGCGTGAAGATCTCGTAGCCCGACACCGAGTCGGGACCCCACCCCGCCAGGCGCGCCACGTTGCGCAGGTCGGTGAGCGCCAGCGAGGCGTCCATCTCGTCCATGCCCGAGGCGTAGAGTCCCGAGACGAGGAAGCGGTCGCGCCGCGGGGCATCGCCCCCCACGAAGAGCATCTCCACGCGATCGCCCACCTCCAGCCGCAGCCGGCGGGCGAGCGTGCGCGAGAGCAGCAGGTCCTTGGTGCGGGGCTCGGCGCCCACCCTCGGCAGCTCGCCCGCGACGAGCCAGCGGCCGAACCGCCGCCAGTCGAAGGCGCTGTCGACACCCTTGAGCACGACCGTCTCCACGGCTTCGTCCGTGCGGACGATGCCGCCGCGCACGACGTAGGGCGAGAGCGCCGCGAAGCCCGGCATGTCGCGCACCAGACCCTCGACATAGGCGCTGCGCACCACGGGCGCGGGGTCGGCCGCGTCGGCGCCCCGCACGTCGGTGAGCAGCACATGGCCCGAGAGGCCCGAGAGGCGCTCCCCCACCTCGCGCTTGAAGCCCAGCACGACGGCCAGCGCCACGATCATCACCGCGACGCTCAGGGCCACCGAGACCACGGCGATGCGCTCCATCACCCCGGGTCTCTCCCCGGGGGCCGGATGCAGCGTGCGGCGGGCGATGAAAAGGGCGGTATCCACGAGCTTTTAAAACGGAAATTTGTGCAAAGTAAACCAAAAATTCGTACTTTTGTCCCCACTGAAGGCAGATTTATGAAAAAACAGGCACTTATCACCGGAGCCACTTCGGGCATCGGCCGCGCGACGGCCCTGCGCCTTTCGCGCGAGGGGTACGACATCGTCGCCACGGGGCGCCGCGCCGAGCGGCTGGAGGAGCTCCGCCACGAGATCGAGCAGGCGGGCGGGCGCTGCACGACGCTCCGCTTCGACGTCCGCTCGGAGGAGGAGGTGCGCCGCTGGCTCTCCCCCCTGGAGCGCGTCGACCTGCTGGTCAACAACGCCGGGCTGGCCGCGGGGCTGGAGCACATCGACTGCGGCGACACAGCCGACTGGGACGCGATGATCGACACCAACGTCAAGGGGCTGCTCTACGTCACGCGCGTCGTCTCGCCCAAGATGGTGGCGGCGGGCGGCGGACACATCTTCAACATCGGCTCGATCGCAGGCACGGAACCCTACGAGAACGGCGCCGTCTACTGCGCCTCGAAGCACGCCGTGCACGCCATCTCGCAGGCGATGCGCGCCGACCTGCTCGCCGCGGGGATCAAGGTGACGGAGATCCGCCCCGGGATGGTCGAAACGGAGTTTTCCGAGGTGCGCTTCCACGGCGACCGCGAGCGCGCGGCGAAGACCTACCAGGGGGTCGTGCCCCTGACCGGCGCGGATGTTGCGGAGGCCATAGCGTGGGCTGCGCAGCTGCCGGCCCACATGAACGTGAACGACATGGTGCTGATGCCCGCGCAGCAGGCCGGCGCCTACTACACCGTGCGCAAATAGCGCGCGAAGAGGGGGGGGGCGGCACAAAACAGCCAGACGCGGCCCTCCGCACCGAATAACGAACCGAAAAAACGAACCAGACGATGATTCAACCGCTTATCGCCCTGCTCCAGGCGGGGTACTACACCACCGAAAGCGCCCAGCACGGCTACTCGGCCGCGACGACGGGCATGTTCCTGCTGATGATCCTCATCGGCGTGGCGGGCTACGCCGTGCAGGCGCGCCTGCAGTCGGTATTCAAGAAATATTCGCGCGTGCAGTTCCCCGGCGGGCTCACGGGGGCCGAGGTGGCCGAGAAGATGCTGCGCGACAACCACATCCACAACGTGAAGGTGACCCACGTGAAAGGGCACCTGACCGACCACTTCAACCCACAGACGATGACCGTCAACCTGAGCGACTCGGTCTACTCGTCGACGAGCGTCGCGGCAGCCGCCGTGGCCGCCCACGAGTGCGGCCACGCCGTGCAGCACGCCCGCGGCTACGCCCCGCTGGTGATGCGCTCGCAGCTGGTGCCCGTGGTGCAGTTCGCCTCGTCGGCCGCCACGTGGGTCATCATCGCCGGACTGGTGCTGCTGGCCTCGACGCAGAACGACATCGTATGCTGGATCGGCGTGGGGCTGATCGGCATGACGGCCCTCTTCTCGCTCATCACCCTCCCGGTGGAGTACAACGCCTCGGAGCGGGCGCTCGAGTGGTTGCAGACGAGCCGCACGATGCAGGGTGCGCAGCTCGTGCAGGCGCGCGAGGCGCTGCGCTGGGCCGCCCGCACCTACCTGGTGGCCGCACTGAGCGCCGTGGCCTCGGTGCTCTACTGGGTCTTCGTGATCCTCGGACGGCGCGACTAAGGCGCGGCTAAAGGGCTGACGATGGAACGGCGTCCGGAAAGAGAATACTCCCGCACGGCATGGATGGCGGTCGCGGCACTCATCGGAGTGCTCGCGGCCGTCAGCTTCATTCCCCCGCAGCGCGTGGGCGGGGTGACGCTGCGCCGCGCCAACATCCTCTCGGAGCTGATCTCCTTCGACGAGGAGCACGACGACGAGGCACAGCAGGCCGCGCCGCTCTTCGACGAGGAGGAGTTCCAGATAGACATGGAGGCCGTGGCCGAGCGGATCCAGGCCGAGCAGCCGGCCGCCGACACGGCGCGGCGCACCGTGCAGACCCACTTCGAGTGGATCGCCGCAACCGACACCCTCGCGGCGCGAAGACCCGCGTTGCGCGACAGCCTGCGCGCGGCCTCGCTGCGGCTGGTCGACTCGCTCACGCACATCGAGCTCCCGGAGGCAGACAGCAGCTTCCTGCGCTTCTGCGACACGCTGCTCACGGCCCGCCGCCCGGTGCGCATCGCCTTCCTGGGCGACTCGTTCGTCGAGGGCGACATCCTGACGGCCGACCTGCGCGAGCAGCTCCAGAAGCTCTACGGCGGCGGGGGCGCCGGCTTCGCCCCGATGGCGTCGCCGCTGACGGGTTTCCGCCGCACGATCCGCACCCAGTCGAAGGGGTGGACCTCCTACAACATCATGCAGCGCCGCAACGCCCCGCAGCACCTGCGCGAGAACTTCTTCGTCTCGGGCTGGGCCTGCCAGCCGGCGGCGGGCGCCTCAACGCGCTGGGAGTGCACGGACGAGCGCGAGGGGCTGGAGCGCTGCTCGGCGGCCCGCATCCTTTTCCTCTCGCCGTCGGACAGCCGCATACGGCTGACGCTCAACGATTCGCTCCACCACGAGATCGCCGTCGAGGGCGACGCGGCCGTGCGCCAGATCGTCGTGCGGGCGCCGCGCATCCGCTCGCTCGCCTTCAGCGTCGCCGAAGGCCACGAGGGGATGATCGGCTACGGCGCCCTCTTCGAGGAGACGGAGGGCGCGGCGGTGGACAACTACTCGATCCGCAGCAACAACGGCCAGGCGATGTTCTGGACCAACCCCTCGGTCAACGCGCAGATCGACGCACTGGTGGGGGGCTACGACCTGGTGATCCTCCAGTACGGGCTCAACATCATGCAGCAGGGGGTGCGCTCCTACGGTAACTACGGGGCGCAGATCGGCAAGATGGTCGCCTTCGTGCGCGAGTGCTTCCCGCGGGCCGCGGTGCTGGTGCTGGGGGTGAGCGACCGCTCGGCACGCGGCGAGGCGGGCTTCCGCCCCATGGACGCCGTGCCCTACATGACCGCCTGCCAGCGCGAGGCGGCCCGCGAGGCCGGCGCCGCTTTCTGGCCCACCTCCGAGGCGATGCGCGCCGAAGGGGGCATGGGACGCTTCGTGCAGCGCGGCTGGGCCGGCAAGGACTACACCCACATCAACTACGCCGGCGGACGCCGCGTGGCGTGGGCCCTCGTCGACGCGCTCAACGAGCGGCTGCGCGAGGCCGACGCCCGCATCGTGCGCGTGCGGCGCGAGCAGCAGATCGTCGATTCGCTGCGCCGCTCGCTGCTCGACCGGCGCCTCTTCTCGCCCATCGAGGCCTACGGCACCCGGACGGCATCCGCGTCCTCGGGAAGCCTCTACGGGCGCGCGGCGACCGAAACACAGACCGAAGCCCCGGCCGCCGAAACACAGACAGAGACACCGGCCGAGGCGCCTGCCGGAGGGCCCGACACGGCACCCGACGACACGCCCGACGACACGCCCGACACGCCCGACAACGCTCCGGCCGAGGAGCCCGGCCTCCCCGACGCGCCTGCCCGGCACGAGCCGGCGCCCGACCGCACGGACACGCTCCGCGTCGCCCTCCGCCCGACCCCACAGCACCACTCCGCCCGATGAACAGCCTCCCGCTTCACGACCTCATGGCCCGGCTCGGGGAGCTGCTCTCCTACGACGCCTCCTCGCCGCTGATCTTCAGCAGCGGGCTCTTCCTGTTCCTCTTCGCGGGGTTCCTCCTCGTCTACGGGGCACTGCGGCGCGCCGCGACGGCCCGCATCCTCTACGTCATCCTCTTCTCGCTCTACTTCTACTACAAGTCGAGCGGCATCTACTTCCTGCTGCTCATCTTCGCCGCCACGAGCGACTACTGGATCGCCCGGGCGCTCCACCGCACGCGGCGGCCGGCGCTGCGGCGGCTGTGGGTGGCGCTGAGCGTGGCCGTGAACCTGGGCATGCTGGGCTACTTCAAGTACACCAACTTCCTCATAGACATATCGAACCAGCTCTTCGGCGAGGGGTTCCTCCAGTTCCGCAACATCTTCCTGCCGGTGGGCATCTCGTTCTTCGTGTTCCAGTCGATGAGCTACACGATCGACATCTACCGCCGACAGATCGAGCCGCTGCGCCGCTGGGCGGACTACCTCTTCTACCTCTCGTTCTTCCCGCAGCTGGTGGCCGGGCCCATCGTCCGGGCGCGCGACTTCATCCCGCAGATCCGCCGCAACCCGGTGACGGTGACGCGCGAGATGTTCGGCACGGCGGTCTTCCTGATCCTCACGGGTCTGTTCAAGAAGGCGGTCATATCGGACTATATCTCGCTCAACTTCGTCGACCGCATCTTCGACGAGCCGCTCCTCTACTCGGGCGTGGAGTGCCTCACGGGCATCTACGGCTATGCGCTGCAGATCTACTGCGACTTCTCGGGCTATTCGGACATGGCCATCGGCATCGCCCTGATGTTAGGCTTCCGCTTCCCCAAGAACTTCGACGCACCCTACAAGTCGGCCACGATCACCGAGTTCTGGCGCCGCTGGCACATCTCGCTCTCGTCGTGGCTGCGCGACTACCTCTACATCTCGCTGGGCGGCAACCGCCGGGGGCGCGTGCGCACCTACGTCAACCTGCTCCTGACGATGCTCCTGGGCGGCCTGTGGCACGGCGCCGCCGTGCGCTTCGTGCTGTGGGGCGCGCTGCACGGCACGGCGCTGGCGCTGCACAAGATGTGGATGGCCGTGGTCCCGGGCGCCAAGGCCGACGGCGCGCAGATGCGCCCCTGGAGCCGCGCGGCGGGCATCGTCGTCACGTTCCACCTGGTGTGCTTCGGGTGGCTGATGTTCCGCGCCGAGTCGATGCGAGGCGTGGAGCTGATGCTGCACCAGATCTTCTTCAACTTCAACGCCGCGCTGGCGCCGCAGCTCGCGGCCGGATACACGGGCGTCGTCATCCTCATCGCCATAGGTTATGCGCTGCACTTCGTGCCCGCGCGCGTCGACGCGGCGGCGCAGCGCCTGGTGGTCCGCTCGCCGCTCGCGGTGCAGGTACTCCTCGCCGCGGCGATGATCTGGCTGGTGATGCAGGTCAAGTCGAGCGACATCCAACCTTTCATCTACTTCCAGTTCTGACCCTTACTTCCAGTTCCGACCCTGCGGCGGGGCCACCCGTCACGCCGCACTACAACCCAACAGCAAACCACGACCATGACCTGGGACTACCCCCTCTTTCTCGCACTCAACTTCGACGGCGGACCCGCTATGGACCGCGCGATGCTCGCGCTGTCGGGCACGGCGATGTGGCTGCCGCTCTACGCCCTGATCGTCTGGCTGGTGAGCCGGCGCTACGGCTGGCGCGGCGCGGCGATCTTCCTGGCGGTGATGCTCGCGGCGCTGGTGCTCTCCGACGCCGTGGCAGGCATCTTCAAGCACAACGGCCTGCTGGGCGACCTGATGCCGGGCCTCGAGCCCCGCTGGCGCCCGATGTTCACCCCCGAGCTCGAGGGGCTGGCCATAGCGCCCGACTCGCTCTACGCGCTGCGGCAGGCGGGCGCCCCGGGGCCGTGGAGGGTTCACGTGCCCGTGGAGGCGGTGGCGGGGTACTACGGCACGGTCTCGGCCCACGCGGCGACGGTCGTGGCGCTGGCCGTGCTGTCGTGCGCCGCGCTGCGGCGCCGCTGGTTCACCTGCCTGATGGTCGCGGCGACGCTGGCCGTCTGCTACTCGCGCATCTACCTCGCCAAGCACTTTCCGATGGATCTGCTGCTGGGCGCAGCGCTGGGCGGCGCGCTGGGCTGGGCCGCATGGCGCCTGTTCAGGCGGCTGACGCGAGGGAGCGGGAAAGTCTGAAATCGGGAAGGGGATCGGCAGGGCTTACGACTTCGGCTCGCAGAGCCGAGCAGCCCGCAGCCACCCCGGGCGGAGGGCTGCTCTGTCGGCTGCGCCTCCAGCTTGCCTCCGCTGGCTGCGAGCTGAAAAACAAAATAGCAAATCCCGGCTCTTAGCCGGGCGGGCCGCAGCCTGCGGAGCCCGAACGAGCCATCGGCGAGGTGCCTCCCTCCGCTGGCTGCGCCCCGAAAACGCCCCACGGCCTCCGGCTTTCCGCTTATTGCCCGCCCACAGGGCGGCCCTTTGATTTTCCCTCCTTTTTTCGTACTTTTGCCCGGTAAAACGAAACAACGAACCCATCGAAAGATAGACACATGACCATCGAACTCTCCGAACAGGAACAGCTGCGCCGCCGGTCGCTCGGCGCGCTGCGCGAGCTGGGCATCGAGCCCTACCCCGCCGCCCGATACGAGGTGACCGCCACGGCGCGCGAGATCGCCGACAACTACGACGAAGAGAAGGGCAACTTCCAGGAGGTCCGCATCGCGGGCCGCATCATGTCGCGCCGCATCATGGGCAGCGCCTCGTTCTTCGAGCTGCAGGACGCCACGGGCCGCATGCAGGTCTACATCCGCCGCGACGACATCTGCCCCGAGGGCGACCCGACGCTCTACAACACGGTCTTCAAGAAGCTGCTCGACATCGGCGACTTCGTGGGCGTGGAGGGCTTCGCTTTCCGCACCAACTCGGGCGAGCTGTCGGTCCACTGCCGCCGCTTCACGGTGCTCTCGAAGTCGATCCGCCCGCTGCCCGTGGTCAAGGAGAAGGACGGCAAGACCTTCGACGCCTTCACCGACCCGGAGGTGCGCTACCGCCAGCGCTACCTCGACCTCATAGTCAACCCGCAGGTCAAGGAGACCTTCGTCAAGCGCGCCAGGATCATGGCCACCATGCGCGCGTTCTTCAATGAGCGCGGCTACCTGGAGGTGGAGACCCCGATCCTGCAGCCCATCCCGGGCGGTGCGTCGGCGCGTCCGTTCATCACCCACCACAACTCGCTCGACGTGGACCTCTACCTGCGCATCGCCACGGAGCTCTACCTGAAGAAGCTCATCGTAGGCGGCTTCGACGGCGTATACGAGTTCGGCAAGAACTTCCGCAACGAGGGCATGGACCGCACGCACAACCCCGAGTTCACCTGCATGGAGATCTACGTCGCCTACAAGGACTACAAGTGGATGATGGAGTTCACCGAGCAGATGCTCGAGCGCGTGGCCCTGGCCGTCAACGGCACCACGGAGGTGGAGATCGAGGGCCGCAAGGTGTCGTTCAAGGCTCCGTTCCGCCGCCTGACGATGACCGACGCCATCCGCGAGAAGACGGGCTACGACATCACGGGGCAGACGGAGGAGCAGCTGCGCGAGGCGTGCAAACGATTGAACGTCGAGACCGACGAGACGATGGGCAAGGGCAAATTGATCGACGCCATCTTCGGCCAGTACTGCGAGGAGGAGCTCATCCAGCCCACGTTCGTCTGCGACTACCCCATCGAGATGTCGCCGCTGTGCAAGCGCCACCGCGAGAATCCCGACCTGACGGAGCGCTTCGAGCTCTTCGTCAACGGCAAGGAGCTCTGCAACGCCTACTCGGAGCTGAACGACCCGATCGACCAGCTTGAGCGCTTCCAGGAGCAGCTGCGCCTCTCGGAGAAGGGCGACGACGAGGCGATGTTCATCGATATGGACTTCGTGCGCGCGCTCGAATACGGCATGCCCTCCTGCTCGGGCATGGGCATCGGCATCGACCGTCTGACGATGTTCATGACGGGCGAAACGTCGATCCAGGACGTGCTCTTCTTCCCGCAGATGCGCCCCGAGAAGAAGGTCGTCGCGGACCCCACCGAGAAGTACGTCGGGATCGGCGTTCCCGAGGAGTGGGTGCCCGCGATCCAGAAGATGGGCTACATCACCGTCGAGTCGCTGCGCAAGCTCGCCCCGGGCAAGTTCTTCAACGACCTCTGCGGCTTCAACAAGAAGAACAAGCTGGGGCTGAAGGCCCCCTCGATGGAGGAGGTCAAGCGGTGGTGCGGCGCCGAGGAGTAGCCCACGCCGCCGAACACGAACGAACATCCAACAACTCAAAAAAACGAATAGGACAATGAGAAAGAAAATCGTAGCCGGCAACTGGAAGATGAACACCCTTCCCGCCGAGGGCATGGAACTCGCAAAGAACGTCGTGGCAGGCCGCGGCGAGGTATGCTCGTGCGTCAACTTCATCGTATGCCCCCCGTTCACCCACCTCGCGCAGGTGGCCGAGGCCCTGAAGGGTTCGGACGTGGAGCTGGGCGCGCAGAACTGCGCCGCCGAGGCCAAGGGTGCCTACACGGGCGAAGTAGCCGCCTCGATGATCGCCGCCCTGGGCTGCAAGTACGTGATCCTGGGCCACTCGGAGCGCCGCCAGTACTACGGCGAGACGTCGGAGACGCTCAACCGCAAGATGGAGCAGGCCTACGCCAACGGCCTTGTGCCGATCTACTGCGTGGGCGAGAACCTCGACGAGCGCGAGGCCGGCAAGCACTTCGACGTGGTGAAGGCCCAGATCGAGGAGGTGGTCTACAACCTCTCGGAGGAGCAGTTCAAGAGCCTGGTGATCGCCTATGAGCCCGTGTGGGCCATCGGTACGGGCAAGACCGCCACGGCCGAGCAGGCGCAGGAGATCCACGCCTACATCCGCGAGGTGCTCGCAGCCAAGTTCGGCGCCGCAGCGGCCGAGTGCCCGATCCTCTACGGCGGTTCGTGCAAGCCGTCGAACGCAGCCGAGATCTTCGCCAAGGAGGATGTCGACGGCGGTCTGATCGGCGGTGCCGCGCTGAAGGCCGAGGACTTCCTCGCGATCGGCAAGGGCTTCGCCAAGTAATCGGGCGAGATCGCCTTACGAAAAAACCGGGCGCCCCATCGCGGGGTGCCCGTTTTTTTGTTTTCGGGGGGGGGCGTTTCGAAGGGAGCCGCTACTGTTTTAGAGGAAGGGGGCTACTGCGCCGAGGGGATCGCCTCCAGCGCCCGCAGGTCGACGTCGGGCCGGCGGCCCGTGGCCGGGCGCGTGAAGCGCGCGCCGTAGGGCACCGAGCCGTCGAAGAAGCCGCAGTTGCGCAGGTAGAACCGCCCGCCGTCGAGCCCGCCGTCGAAGTCGAGGCGGATGCCGGAGCGGCCCGTGTTGTCGGTCGTGAAGCGCCCCTCCGTAAGCTCGATCCAGCGCCCGTCTGTCGTCATGACCCACTGATTGCCGAACAGCACGCGCCGCTCGCGGTAGCCCTGCTCGGGGTCGAAGTTCTCCAGGAAGGAGTGCATGCCCGTGTAGTGGCTCTCCTCGCTCTTGCCCGGCTCGGGCCTCAGGAACGAGGCGACGAGGCGCCACACGCCGTCGTGGCCGCAGAAGTAGCCCGTGAAGATGGTGCGCTCGGGGCCGTCGGGGCGCACCTCGGTCAGGAAGCGGTAGGTGCGGCCCGCCTCCCAGGGGTAGTGCATGTAGCTCTGGCCGCCCGAGCCCTCGTTGCCGAACTCGCCGATGTGCACGCCCTCGCCGCGGCGCAGCATCCGCACGCGATAGGCCTCGGGGATCGACGAGGGGTCGTCGGTGGTGAAGGCGCTCCACACCGAGAAGAGGATGCGGCGCAGGGCCGGATCGCGGTCGTTGACCTGCATGCCCATGTAGCCGCCGCTGAAGCCGTTGGCCATGCAGTAGGTGTGCAGCACGTCCTCGCCCTCGGGGACCGTCACCTCGTTGTAGAAGTAGCGGATCGTCTCCCCCGCGGGGGCCGAGTAGCCCATGTGGACCGACGGACCGCGGCGACCCCAGTAGGGCCAGTCGCCGGCGGCTTCGCCGCCCGGAATGGCGGTCACGCCGCCCGCAGCGGCCGGGCCCGAGAGCCGCAGGGCCTCGTAGGTGCCGAAGTGGCTGCGGCACGCGACGCCCCGAAGGTCGACGCGCACGTAGCCGGGCCGCTCGATCGACACCGTGCCGACGGGGATGGCTGCCGTCGCGGCGTTGCGGACGTCGATCCCGAACGTCTTGCCGCCGACGCACGCCTCGATCGCTGCGGGGCTGCCGTCGTTGCGGCCGACAAGCGCAAGCGCGAGGTCGCCCGGCTCCGCGACGGCGAAATAGACCGACACGACCTGCGCGCGATCGCTCCAGCCGCGGAGGCCCTCGCCGTCGATCCGCAAGTCGCGCGCCTCGCCGGCCGTGAGGTAGGCATTGCCGTAGAGGGGCACATCGACGCAGGGCGTGTCGACGACGGAATCGGAGGTTGCGGGCTGCGCCGCGACGGCCGATGCGGTCGCCGCGACCAAATAGAGGCAGAGAAGCGGGAAGAGCTGTTTCATGGTTCGGGGTTCAGGTATATTATAAGGTGAAGTCAAAGATACGGCAAGTCGGGTGCAGAGACAAACCGCCGGTTTGGTTCTGCCGAGACGGAGTATCCAAGACGAAGTCAAAGATACGAATAAGCAGAAAACAAACCCAAACTTGTTTGGGATTTGTTGAGGCGAAGTATCGTCAACCTCATCGCTCGCTTTTTACTTTATACTTGCTGCGGCTTCCCGGGCCGGCCGCAGCCAACGGAGGCGCGATCGAGGCGCAGCCGACGGAGCGGCCCTCCGCCCGGGGTGGCTGCGGGCTGCCGGCCTTCGGCCGCCATGCGCAAATGGAAAATGGAAAATTGAAAATGAGAAGCCGCAGCAAAACCATTATTCATTGCAGCGCCAGCTGCGCAGCCCGCGGGACAATCGAGGATTGCGAATCGTGCATTATGAATCGAAAAATCCCCGCTCGGGCGGTACTTGAAGCACCCTCCCGAACGGGGATTTCGGACGATGAGCGGCCGCGGAGGACCGCTGTCATCGGGTTGTTACATCTTCTTGCCGACGTTGGTCTTCTTGGCGACCTTCGGAGCCGAAGCCTTCGCAGCGGCAGCCTTGGGGGCCTTCGGAGCGGCCTTCTTGGCGCCATCGACTACGGTAGCGTCCTCGACGGCGTCGGTCGACTTCTTGCGCGAACGACGCGTCTTAGGCTTCGCCTCGGCAGCAGCCGCGGGCGCGATGCCCAGCGTGTAGGCCTCGTTGAAGTCGACGAACTCGATGATGCACATGTCGGCGGCGTCGCCCAGACGGAAGCCCGTCTTGAGGATGCGCGTGTAACCGCCCGGACGCTCGGCGATCTTCGGAGCGATCGTGCGGAAGAGCTCCGTCACGGCCTCCTTCTGCTTGAGGTACGAGAATACGACACGGCGCGAGTGGGTCGTGTCCTCCTTCGACTTGGTGACCAGCGGCTCGATGAACCGGCGAACGGCCTTGGCCTTGGCCACGGTCGTCTCGATGCGCTTGTGCAGGATCAGCGACGAGGCCATGTTCGACATCAACGCCTTGCGATGGCCCGCCTGGCGGCCCAGGTGGTTGTAGTTCTTATTGTGTCTCATAATTAGTCTTTGTCAAGTTTGTAGATTGATACGTCCATACCGAACTTCAGGTTCAGGGAGGTCAGCAGCTCGTCGAGCTCCGTGAGCGACTTCTTGCCGAAGTTGCGGAACTTCAGCAGGTCGTTGCGGTTCAACTTCACCAGATCGCCCACCGTATCCACGTCGGCGGCCTTCAGACAGTTCAGCGCACGGACCGAAAGATCCTGGTCCGAAAGCTTGGTCTTCAGCAGCTGACGCATGTGGAGCACGTCCTCGTCGAACTCCTCGGCGCCGTTCGTGTCCTCCATGTTGACGGTGATCTTCTCGTCGGAGAAGAGCATGAAATGCTGGATGAGAATCTTCGCAGCCTCCTTGAGCGCCTCCTTGGGGTGGATAGACCCGTCGGTAGTAATTTCCAAATTCAGCTTTTCGTAGTCGGTCTTCTGCTCGACACGGTAGTTCTCGATCGTATACTTCACGTTCTTGATCGGCGTGAAGATCGAATCGATGGGCAGCGTGCCGAACTCGCTCTCGGCGGGGGCGTTCTCCTCCGAGGGGACATAGCCGCGGCCCTTGCCGATGGTCAGCGTGAGCTGCATCTTCGTGCCGGGGGCCAGGTGGCAGATCACCAGGTCGGGATTGAGCACCTTGAAGAACGAAAGGTAATTCGAAATGTATCCGGCAGTCAGCTCCGTCACACCCGCCACGTTAATCGAGACCTTCTCGGCATCCTGGTTGTCGACCGTGCGGATAAAACGAACCTTCTTGAGGTTCAGGATGATGTCGATCATCCCCTCCATCACGCCGGGAACTGCAGCGAACTCGTGGTCGACACCGGCCACCTTGACCGTCGTGATCGCATAGCCTTCGAGCGACGAAAGCAGGATACGGCGCAAGGCGTTACCGACAGTCATACCGAATCCGGGCTCCAGCGGTCGGAACTCGAACTTTCCGAACGACGAAGTGGATTCGAGCATAATCACCTTCTCAGGTTTCTGGAATGCTAATATTGCCATGATGGTGAATTTGTTTGATTACTACTTCGAGTACAACTCGACGATAAGCTGCTCCTTGATGTTCTCCGGAATCTCCTCGCGTTCGGGTTTCTGGAGGAACTTGCCGCTCATCGTAGCACCGTCCCACTCGAGCCATGCGTAGCGGCTACGGGCGGCGCCCGACAGCGAAGCGGTGATCACCTCGAGGCTCTTCGACTTCTCGCGAACCGACACCACGTCGCCCGAACGGAGCGAGTAGGAGGGAATGTTCACGACGTTGCCGTTGACGCAGATGTGGCAGTGCGAAACCAGCTGGCGGGCAGCGGCGCGAGTCGGGGCAATGCCCAGACGGTAAACCACGTTGTCCAGACGGCACTCCAGCAGCTTCAGCAGGTTCTCGCCCGTGATGCCGCCCATGCGGGCAGCCTGCTCGTAGGTGCGGGCGAACTGCTTCTCCAGAAGACCGTAGGTGTACTTGGCCTTCTGCTTCTCGTTGAGCTGCGTACCGTACTCCGACACCTTCTTGCGCTTGCGTGCCAGACCATGCTGTCCGGGAGGTACGGGGCGCTTCTCGAGCACCTTGTCAGCACCGTAAATAGCTTCGCCGAACTTGCGGGCGATCTTCGATTTTGGTCCTATGTATTTTCCCATTGTCTTAACTTGTTTTTAACACTTGAATAAACCGAACCGCGGCGCCGGATTAGACGCGACGACGGTTGGGAGCGCGGCAGCCGTTGTGCGGCAGCGGCGTGACGTCGATGATCTCCATCACCTCGATGCCGGCGCCGTGGATCGTGCGCACGGCCGACTCGCGGCCCGCACCCGGACCCTTGACGTAGACCTTGACCTTGCGAAGACCCATGTCGTAGGCCACCTTCGCACAGTCGGCGGCCGACGTCTGAGCAGCGTAGGGAGTATTCTTCTTCGAACCACGGAAACCCATCTTGCCGGCCGAAGACCAGCTGATGACGTCGCCCATCTCGTTGGTGATGGTGATGATGACGTTGTTGAAAGTCGAGTGTACGTAGGCATTGCCCACGGCACCCACCTTGACAACCTTCTTCTTGACTGCTCCAGTTTTCTTTGCCATAATTCTCTAAAGATTACTTCGTTGCTTTTTTCTTGTTTGCGACCGTCTTCTTCTTGCCCTTGCGCGTGCGGGCGTTGTTCTTGGTCGACTGACCGCGAACCGGCAGACCCAGACGGTGACGGATGCCACGATAGCAACCGATGTCCATCAGACGCTTGATGTTGAGCTGGACCATCGAGCGGCACTCGCCCTCGACCTTGATGCCCATGTCGGCGATCGTCGAACGGATCGCGCCGACCTGATCATCCGACCAGTCCTGTACTTTGACATCGTAGCTGATGCCAGCTACGTCGAGAATCTTGCGAGCCGTCGAACGACCGATACCGTAGATATAGGTCAGGCCGATCTCGCCTCTCTTGTTCTTGGGTAAATCTACACCGACAATACGTGCCATATGACTTTACTTTTCTTCTTCTTTAATAAACCGTTGATACACATTATCCCTGGCGCATCTTGAACTTGGGATTCTTCTTGCAAATCACGTAGAGCTTGCCCTTACGCTTCACAATCTTGCAATCCTCGCTGCGCTTCTTGATGGATGCCTTTACTTTCATGATCTTAAAGCAATCTTGGTTATTTGTAACGGAAAGAGATGCGACCCTTCGAAAGGTCGTAGGGGGTCATCTCCACTTTTACCTTGTCCCCGGGAAGGATCTTGATGTAGTGCATGCGCATCTTTCCCGAGATGTGGGCGGTCAGAATGTGCCCGTTGTCCAGCTCGACGCGGAACATCGCGTTGGAGAGGGCCTCGATGATCGTACCGTCCCGTTCGATAGCGGCTTGCTTTGCCATAGAGTCTTAATCGTTTAATGCCTGTTCGATGATGCTGAAGTCGGTCAGGACGTCGGGCCCGTCGCGGCGCACCGCCACCGCGAACTCGTAGTGAGCCGCAGGCTTGCGGTCGCGCGTGCGAACCGTCCAACCGTCCCTCTCGAATACCACCGCTTTGGTCCCCATGTTGATCATGGGCTCGATGCAGATGACCATCCCCTCCTTCAGGAGCGGTCCTCTGCCGCGTGCGCCGTAATTGGGCACGCCCGGGTCTTCGTGCATCTTGCGACCCAGGCCGTGGCCCTCCAATTCGCGCACCACGCCGTAGCCGTAAGCCTCGGCGTGCGCCTGCACGGCCGCCGACACGTCGCCTACGCGATTGCCGGCCCTGGCCTGCTCGGTACCTTTATAAAGAGCCTCTTTGGTGACTCGCATGAGCTGCCGTACTTCCTCGGACACCTCACCTACGGCGAACGTATACGCCGAGTCGCCAACAAACCCCTTCATGAACGTACCGCAATCGACCGAAACGATGTCGCCCTCTTTGAGTACGCATTTCGAGGACGGGATACCGTGAACTACCTGTTCGTTTACCGAAATACACAACGAAGCGGGAAATCCCTGATACCCGAGGAAAGCCGGAACCGCCCCGTGCGCGCGGATGAACTCCTCGGCGAGCGAGTCCAACTCCTTGGTCGTGACGCCCGGCCGAATGTGGCGACCCACCTCGGCCAGCGTCCGCGACACCAGGATGTTGTTCTCACGGAGCAATTCGATCTCCTCGTCAGTCTTCAGATGAATCATATCGTCAAACTCTTCGGACAAACTGCTAATGACGCCCCTGGATGCGGCCCGTCTTCATCAGACCGTCGTAGTGACGCATCAGCAGGTAGCTCTCTATCTGCTTGAGAGTGTCGAGCACCACGCCTACCATGATCAGCAGCGACGTACCTCCGTAGAAGTAGGCGAACGCCTGCTGGATGCCCAGGAACTTCATGGCCAGTGCGGGCAGGATCGCCACGACGGCCAGGAATACCGAACCGGGAAGGGTGATACGCGTCATGATGGTATCGATGTAGTTCACCGTCTGCTTGCCCGGTTTCACTCCCGGGATAAAGCCTCCGTTGCGCTTCATGTCATCGGCCATCATTTGAGGATTGATGATAATCGCCGTGTAGAAGTAGGTGAAGACGATTACCAGCACTGCCAGCGTAAAGTTGTACCAGAAACCCGTCATCGTGCTGAAGGCGGCAGCGAAGCCGGGAGCCACGTTGGCGAACAGCGCGGGGATGAACATCAGCGCCTGCGCGAAGATGATCGGCATGACATTTGCCGCGTTCATCTTCAGCGGGATGTACTGACGCACGCCTCCGTACTGCTTGTTGCCCACGATACGCTTGGCATACTGTACAGGCACCTTGCGGACGGCCTGCACCAGGGCGATCGTAGCCATGAAGACCAGGAACAGCAGCACGAGCTCGAAGATCAGCATGATGGCGCTACCGGTGGCCGTCTGGATGCGCGCGTTGACCTCGGCCAGCAGCGCATGGGGAAGACGGGCCACGATACCGATCATGATGATCAGCGAGATACCGTTGCCGATGCCTTTGTCGGTGATCTTCTCGCCCAGCCACATGATGAACATGGTACCGGCGATGAGAATCGTCGTCGCATAGCATACGAACCCGAACGAGTTGCCGTAGACGAACGCGGTGGGGACCTGATGGTAGAGGTTGGCGATGTAGGCCGGACCCTGCAACAGGAGCACGCCGATGGTGAGGAAGCGCGTCCACTGGTTCATCTTGCGGCGGCCGCTCTCACCCTCCTTCTGCATTTTCTGGAAATACGGAATCATCATGCCCATGAGCTGGATGATGATCGAGGCGGTGATGTACGGCATGACTCCGAGCGCCAGGATCGCGGCGTTGCCGAACGCACCGCCGGAGAATACGTTCAACAGACCCAGAAGTCCGTTGCCCTCCAGCTGGCTGGCGTAGGCCGACCCCTCGCCCAGGGCGTTGGGGTTGATGCCCGGAATCACTACGAAACTGCCCAAGCGGTAGACCAGAAGCAGCCCGATCGTGTAGATAACACGCTTGCGCAGCTCCTCGATCTTATAGATGTTCTTGAGCGTTTCCACCAATTTCTTGTTGGTCGCCAAAAGAGCGATTACCACCAAAAAGACGATACCAACAACGAGATACTGATTCATAATTTTTGAGTGCTATGGGGTTGCTACAGTTTTTCGACGCTGCCGCCGGCTGCCGCGATGGCTGCCTCGGCGCTCTTCGAGAAGGCGTGAGCCTTGACGCTCAGCGCCTTCGTCAACTGTCCGTTGCCCAGGATCTTCACCTTGTCGTTCGACGAGACGAAGCCGGCGCCCACAAGCGTCTCCACCGTGATCTCCTGAAGCGACTTCTTGGCAGCCAGCTCCTCGAGCGTCGAGAGGTTGATCGCCTTGAACTCGACACGCTTCAGGTTGGTGAAACCGAACTTGGGAAGACGACGCTGCAACGGCATCTGACCGCCCTCGAAGCCCAGCTTGCGCGAGTAGCCCGAACGCGACTGTGCACCCTTGTGACCACGCGTGGCCGTGCCACCGTGACCCGAACCCGCACCGCGCGCAATGCGCTTGTCGTGGTGCGTTGAACCCTTTGCAGGTTTGAGATTATTGAGTTCCATTGTGTTAATTACGTCTTTCGGTTAAACTTATTTTACCTCCTCGACCTTGACGAGGTGCTTCACGCGCTCGATCATGCCCTTGATGATCGCCGAATCGTCGTGCTCGACCACCGCGTTGATGCGCTTCAGGCCCAGGGCGTCGAGGTTCTTGCACTGACGCTCCGTAGCTCCGATGCGGCTCTTGATCTGGGTGATTTTCAATTTTGCCATTTCCGTTTCGAAATTAACCGTTAAACACCTTGTCCATCGAGATGCCGCGCAGGCGGGCGATGCTATGGGCGTCGCGCAGCTCGCAGAGGGCCTGGATCGTGGCCTTCACCAGGTTGTGGGGGTTCGACGAGCCCTTGCTCTTGGCCAGCACGTTCTTCACGCCCACCGACTCCAGCACGGCACGCATGGCACCGCCGGCGATGATACCCGTACCGGGAGCGGCCGGACGAATCATCACGAGCGAACCGCTGAAGCGCGACTCCTGCTTGTGGGGGATCGTACCGTTGATCACGGGGATGCTCACCAGGTTCTTCTTGGCATCCTCCACGCCCTTGGCGATGGCGGCCTGCACCTCCGAAGCCTTGCCCAGACCGTAACCTACGACGCCGGCCTCGTTACCTACGACGACGATGGCCGAGAAGCTGAACGTGCGACCGCCCTTCGTTACCTTGGTCACGCGCTGAATGCTCACGAGGCGATCCTTGAGCTCCAGGTCGCTCGTGCGTACTTTCTTTATGTTCGTATTCGACATGATTGCTTAGAATTTAAGTCCGCCTTCGCGTGCTGCTTCGGCCAGCTGTTTAACTCGTCCGTGATAAAGGTAACCGTTGCGGTCGAAGGCCACCGTGGTGATGCCCTTGGCGGTGGCGCGCTCGGCGGCCAGCTTGCCCACCAGCGCGGCGACCTCGCACTTGTTCTTGCCGGCGACCGCTTCGGCCACCTCCTTGTCCAGCGAGGATGCCGAGGCGAGCGTCACGCCTGCCAGGTCGTCGATAAACTGCACGTAGATCTGCTTGTTGCTACGGAATACAGTCATGCGAGGCTGCGACGCGGTACCGCTCACGATCTTGCGGATGCGCATCTTGATCCTCTCTCTTCTTTCTATCTTGTTCAGCGACATAATATTCAGAACGATTTACGGGTTACTATTTGGCACCTGCCGACTTGCCGGCCTTGCGACGCAGCTGCTCGCCGACGAACTTGATACCCTTGCCCTTGTAAGGCTCCGGCTTGCGCAGCGAACGCAGTTTGGCGGCGACCTGGCCGACGAGCTGCTTGTCGATGCTCTTCAGGGTGACGATCGGGTTGCCCTTCTTCTCCGTGACGGCCGTGGCGGTCACCTCGGCCGGGAGCAGGAAGTGGGTGTCGTGCGAGTAGCCGAGGCTCATCTCCAGCACCTGGCCCTTGACCTCGGCCTTGAAGCCGACGCCGACGAGCTCCTGCTTGATCTCGTAGCCCTTCGATACGCCCACGACCATGTTGTTGATCAGCGCGCGGTAGAGACCGTGCAGCGAGCGGTGGCGCGGCTGGTTGGTCGGACGGGTTACGATCACGGCGGGGATCTCCTTCTGCGTGTGAGCGTCGACATGCGTGCCGACCTCTACCTTGATGTCCGAGTCTACCTTCAGACTCAGCGTCCCGAGTGGCCCTTTCACGCTTACCGTATTGTCGGCAGCTACCTCCACGGTAACGCCGGCGGGCAGGTTTACAGGTAATTTACCAATTCTTGACATTGCGTTGCGATTTGATTGATTACGATTTAGTAGATGTAGCAGAGCACCTCGCCGCCGACGTTCTCCTTGCGGGCAGCGGCGTCGGTCATGATACCCTTCGAGGTCGAAAGGATGGCGATGCCGAGGCCGTTGAGCACGCGGGGCATGTCCGAAACCGAAGCGTACTGGCGCAGACCCGGACGGCTCACGCGCTTGAGGTTCTTGATGGCGTTGGTCTTCGTGGCGGCATCCCACTTCAGTGCGATCTTGATCGAGGGGTGGCCCTTCACGTCGGTGTCGAACTTGTAGGCGAGGATGTAACCCTGATCGTAGAGGATCTTGGTGATCTCCTGCTTAATTTTTGAACCGGGAGCTTCAACCACTTTGTGGTTGGCTTTCACCGCGTTTCTAATTCTGGTCAGAAAGTCCGCAATAGGATCAGTCATAACGAATAAGAAGTTAAAAATTAAATGTTTGGTTTGTTTTTCTCTTGCGCCTCCGCCCCATCTCCGACACCCCGGTCCGGACTCGAACCGCCCGGCACGCGGGCCCGGGAACGTGCGAAAGCGCGCAAATATACGCATAATTTCCCGATTTACCAAGCTAATCGCCTGATTTCGGCGAATTAACAGCGGAACGGGAGATATACGGACGATGCCGGCGCCCGAGGCGACCCGCATCCTGTCCGCACGAAATTTCCCTCGGGACACCCCTCGGCCGGCAGAGAGAGGGTTTCCGGGCGCTTCCGGCCTCGGTCGGCCGCGCACTCGGTCACACTCCTCGCCGCCCTCGCGGGCCCGGGAAATCCGTAGCTAAATGCCGAGCCTTTCGCCACGCCCCACATACCGGGAAGTTACCGCCCCGAAGGCGGCACTTTCCCCGGTACTGCGACGTCGCTACCGGGATTCGACACCCGTATCGGGCGCGGATTCGTCGAACGGCCACGGAGGGATTGCCTCCCAGCCGTCCACCACGGGCTTTTCACCCTCGGAATCCGACCCTGAAATAGGGATGTTTCGGGTGCGGCGACCGCACCCGAAACAGGAGAGACTACCAGCTGGCCTTCGTCACGCCGGGGATGAGCCCCTTGGAGGCCATCTCGCGGAACTGGATACGGCTGATACCGAACAGGCGGATGTAGCCCTTCGGACGGCCGGTGATCTTGCAGCGGTTGTGCTGGCGGATGGGATTCGAGTTGCGGGGCAGCTTCGAAAGGGCGATCCACGCCTCCTCGTGATCCATCTCGCCGCTCTTCACGGCAGCAGCGATCTCCTCGCGCTTATGGGCGTAACGCTGGGCGAGCTTCTGACGCTTCACCTCGCGGGCCTTCATCGATTCTTTTGCCATGTCTTAGTTCTTTTTTGCGTTCTTGAAAGGAAGGCCGAACTCGCGGAGCAGGGCATAAGCCTCCTCGTCGGTCGGAGCCGTCGTAACGAAGGTGATCTCCATGCCGAAGATCTTGGTGATCTTGTCGATGTCGATCTCCGGGAAGATGATCTGCTCGCTGATGCCCAGGGTGTAGTTGCCCTGGCCGTCGAACTTCTCGTTGATGCCCTTGAAGTCGCGGATACGCGGCAGGGCGACGGCGATCAGACGCTCGAGGAACTCGTACATCTTCGTGTCGCGCAGCGTCACGCGCACGCCGATGGGCATGCCCTTACGCAGCTTGAAGTTCGAGATATCCTTGCGCGAACGGGTCTGGACGGCCTTCTGACCGGTGATGAGCGACAGCTCGGCTTCGGCCACGTCGATGAGTTTCTTGTCGGCGACAGCCTGGCCCATACCCTGGTTGATGACGATCTTCTGAAGCTTCGGGCACTGCATGACGGTCGAGTAGCCGAACTGCTTCATAAGGGCAGGGACGATCTGCTCCTTATACTGGGTCTTGAGTGTAGGTACGTAAGCCATTATTTGATCTCCTCCCCTGATTTTTTAGCGTAACGAACTAATTTGCCTTTTGCATCTGCCTTGCGGCCCACGCGCGTGGGCTTGCCGCTCTTGGGATCGAGCACCATGAGGTTCGATACGTGGATCGGCGCCTCCTTCTCGACGATGCCTCCCTGGGGGTTCTGGGCATTGGGCTTCGTGGCCTTCTTGCACAGGTTGACACCCTCGACCACGGCACGCTGCTTCGACACCTCGACCTTCAGGACCTTGCCCTGCTTGCCTTTGTTGTCGCCGGCCATGACCTGCACCATATCCCCTTTCTTAATATGTAATTTGACTGACATATCCGAAATTATTTTTATGATTACAATACTTCGGGTGCGAGGGAGATGATCTTCATGTACTGGTCGCGCAGCTCGCGAGCCACGGGACCGAAGATACGCGTACCGCGCATTTCACCCTGGTTGTTAAGCAGTACCACGGCGTTGTCGTCGAAACGAATGTACGAACCGTTGGCACGACGGATCTCCTTGGTCGTGCGCACGACCACAGCCTTCGACACGGCGCCCTTCTTGACGTCGCCCGACGGAGTGGCGCTCTTGACCGCAACCACGATCTTGTCGCCGATCGAAGCGTAGCGACGCTTCGTACCGCCGAGTACGCGGATGCAGAGAACCTCCTTCGCACCGCTGTTGTCAGCTACTACGAGTCTACTTTCCTGTTGTATCATAACTACTTAACTCTTTCAATGATTTGTACTAATCTCCAACGCTTCGTCTTGCTCAGAGGGCGCGTCTCCATGATGCGTACGGTATCGCCCTCCTTGCAGGTCTCGTCGAGCGACTCGGCCACGAACTTGGTCGTCTTGTTGACGAACTTGCCGTAGATCGGGTGCTTGACCTTGCGGGCGACGGCAACCACAATGGTCTTCTCCATCTTGTTGCTGACAACCACACCGATACGCTCTTTTCTAAGATTTCTTTCCATAGTCGTAATTATTTGGCGTTTTTCTGGCGCAGGATCGTCAGCATGCGAGCTATGTCTCTGCGGCTCTTCTTAATGATCGACGGGTTCTCGACGGGGGACACCGCATGCTGCACCTTCAGCTTCGCCAGCTGCGCCTTCTCGGTCTCGATGCGCTCGGCGAGGTCCTTGATCGAAATATCCTTGATTTCTGCACTTTTCATGTTGTGTTCCCTTAAATGGTGGTTTCTACGTAGTCGCGACGCACGATGAACTTCGTGGTGATAGGCAGCTTCTGCGCACCCAGACGCAGGGCCTCCTGTGCGATTGCCAGGGGCACACCCTCGGCCTCGAAGAGGATACGGCCGGGCGTAACGGGCGCTACGAAGCCTTCGGGATTACCCTTACCCTTACCCATACGCACCTCGGCGGGCTTCTTCGTGATGGGTTTGTCGGGGAAGATGCGGATCCAGAGCTGTCCTTCACGCTTCATGTATCGGGTGATGGCCTGACGGGCCGCCTCGATCTGGCGACCGGTGATCCAGGCCGATTCGAGTGCCTTGATTGCGAAAGAGCCGGTTGCAAGCTGGTTACCTCTCTGAGCCAAACCTTTCATGCGGCCTTTCTGCATTCTTCTAAACTTGGTCTTTTTCGGCTGTAACATTGTCGTTTTGCTTTAAAAGGTCCTACTTACTGATTGTTCTGACGACGGTCGCCACGACGTCCGCCGCGACGGTCACCGCCGCGACGATCGCCGCCACGGCGCTCGCGACGCTCGCCGCGGTCGCCCGAGGGGGCCTGCGCCGATGCGCCGGCGATCTCGAAGATGTCGCGCTTGCCGTAGACCGTGCCCTGGCAGATCCACACCTTCACGCCCAGGATACCCACCTTGGTGAGGGCCTCCGTGAGGCAGTAGTCGATGTCGGCACGGAAGGTGTGCAGCGGAATGCGACCCTCCTTGACGGTCTCGGTACGGGCCATCTCGGCGCCGCCCACGCGACCTGCGACCTGGATCTTGATGCCCTCGGCGCCCATGCGCATCGTCGAAGCGACGGCCGTCTTCACGGCGCGGCGGAACGAAACGCGGCCCTCGAGCTGGCGTGCGATGTTCTGACCCACGATCACGGCGTCGATCTCGGGACGCTTCACCTCGAAGATGTTGATCTGGATCTCCTTGCCGGTGAGCTTCTTGAGCTCCTCCTTGAGCTTGTCGACCTCCTGGCCGCCCTTGCCGATGATGATGCCCGGACGCGCCGTCGAGATGGTTACCGTGACGAGCTTCAGCGTGCGCTCGATGATGATCTTCGAGATCGAAGCCTTGGCCAGACGGACATTCAGGTACTTGCGGATCTTGGCGTCCTCGACCAGCTTGTCGGAGAAATCCTTGCCGCCGAACCAGTTGGAATCCCAACCGCGGATGATGCCGAGACGATTTGCTATCGGATTAACTTTCTGTCCCATCTGATTACTTGTTTTCTACGGTTACCATTTTGTCAACTACGATCGTCACGTGGTTCGAGCGCTTGCGGATGCGGTGCGCACGGCCCTGCGGCGCAGCCTGGATACGCTTGAGCATGCGACCGCCGTCGACGAACACCTCCTTGACGCAGAGCGTTGCATCCTCCAGACGCTCGCCCTCGTTCTTGGCCTCCCAGTTGGCGATGGCCGACTTGAGGAGCTTCTCCATGCGGATCGAGGCCTCCTTCTTCGAATAGCGGAGGATGCCCAGCGCCTTGTTGATCTCCACGCCGCGGATGATGTCGGCCACCAGGCGCATCTTGCGGGGAGAGGTGGGACAATCGCGCATGACGGCGATTGCCTTCTGCTTCTTCTCAGCCTTGATTTTCTCGGCTCTTATTGCTTTTCTTGCACCCATTTTCTACCTATTTTTTCTTGTTACCTGCATGACCGCGGAAGTTGCGCGTAGGGGCAAACTCGCCGAGCTTGTGCCCTACCATGTTCTCCGTCACATACACCGGAATGAACTTGTTTCCGTTGTGAACGGCGATCGTCTGACCCACGAAGTCGGGCGAGATCATACTTGCACGTGACCATGTCTTGATTACCGACTTCTTGCTCCCTTCGGCCTGGGCGACGACTTTCGCCTCCAGCTTGGGGTCGATAAACGGTCCTTTTTTCAGTGAACGGCTCATTATGTACTCTTATTTAATTATTTTTTCTTACGGGAAATAATAAACTTCGAGGTCGTCTTCTTCGGGTTGCGCGTCTTGTAACCCTTAGCCAGAAGACCCTTGCGCGAACGCGGGTGACCACCCGACGCACGACCTTCGCCACCACCCATCGGGTGATCCACCGGGTTCATCACGACACCACGGTTGCGCGGACGACGGCCGAGCCAACGTTCGCGACCTGCCTTGCCCGAGCTTTCGAGGTTGTGGTCCACGTTGGAGACCACACCCACCGTGGCGCGGCAGGTTACGAGTACCATACGAGTCTCACCGCTGGGCAGCTTGATGATGGCGAATTTGCCTTCGCGTGCCAGCAGCTGTGCATACGAGCCGGCCGAACGCGCCATCGCGGCGCCCTGGCCCGGGTAGAGTTCGATGTTGTGGATGACCGTACCCAGGGGGATCTCGCTCAGGAAGAGCGTGTTGCCCACCTCGGGAGCGACACCGGCGCCGCTCATGACGGTCTGGCCTACCTTCAGGCCATTGGGTGCGATGATGTAGCTCTTCACACCGTCGGCGTACACCAGAAGCGCAATGCGAGCCGTACGATTGGGGTCGTACTCGATCGATTTTACAGTTGCAGCGATGCCGTCCTTCGAACGCTTGAAGTCGACCATACGATACATCTGCTTGTGACCGCCGCCGATGTAGCGGACCGTCATCTTGCCGTCGCTGTTGCGACCGCCCGAGCTTTTCTTGGGGCTCAACAGCGACTTTTCGGGTTTGTTCGTCGTGATCTCGTCGAACGTGCCGATGATCTTATGTCTCGTACCTGCGGTTACAGGCTTAAATTTTCTTACTGCCATCTTCGTTAGATATTACTGTAAAAATCGATCTTGTCACCCTCCTTCAGAGTCACGATCGCCTTCTTGAAGTTGTTGGCGCGACCCTCCAGGAGACCCGCCTTCGTGTAGCGGCTCTTGAGCTTGCCCATGTAGTTGACGGTGTTCACGTCCGTCACCACGACATTGTACATCTGCTCTACGGCATTGCGAATCTGCAGCTTGTTAGCCCGCACGTCAACGATAAAACCGTAGCGATTCAACTTTTCGCCCTGAATCGTCATTTTCTCGGTCAAAACCGGCTTAATAATAATGTCCATTGTAACTTGCGTTTTTAAGCTAACATCTCATTGAGTACATTCTCGGCGCCCTCCACCATCACGATGGCCGATGCGTTCATCACGTCGTAGGTGCAGAGGTTCTGCGCCAGAACGGGAAGAACGTTGGGGATGTTGCGGCACGAGAGTTGCAGGTTGACGTTCGTCTCGGGGAGCACGAGCAGCACCTTCTTGTCGGCCACCTTCAGCGCCTCGGCCAGAGCCACGACCGTCTTGGTCTTGGGAGCCTCCAGCGAGAGGGTCTCGATGATGGTGATGGCGCCGCCCTGAGCCTTGTAGGTCAGCGCGCTGCGACGAGCCAGCTGCTTGAGCTTCTTGTTGAGCTTGAAGCGGTAGTCGCGGGGTACGGGACCGAACACGCGGCCGCCGCCCGGGAAGAGGGGCGAGAGGATCGAGCCGCAGCGTGCGCCGCCGGTACCCTTCTGGCGCTTGAGCTTGCGGGTCGAGCCGGCAACCTCGTTGCGCTGCTTGGCCTTGTGCGTGCCCTGACGCTGGTCGGCGAGGTACTGCTTCACGTCGAGGTAGATCGCGTGGTCATTAGCCTCCACGCCGAAGACGGCATCCGAAAGGGTTACCTTACGACCCGTCTCTTGTCCCTGGGTGTTCAATACAGCTAATTCCATACTACTTCTCAATCGTTAAATAAGCACCTTTTGCACCCGGAATCGAACCCTTCACCAGAATGAGGTTGCTCTCGGGAATAACTTTCAATACACGCAGGTTGAGCACCTTGACCTGCTCGCCGCCCATCTGGCCGGGCAGACGCTTGCCCTTGAAGACGCGCGAAGGATAGGACGATGCGCCCAGCGAACCGGGCTTGCGCTGACGGTTGTGCTGACCGTGGGTCTGACCGCCCACGCCGCCGAAGCCGTGGCGCTTGACGACGCCCTGGAAGCCCTTGCCCTTCGAGATCCCGGTCACGTCCACCCAGTCCTCCTCCGAGAACATGTCGACGGTGAGCGTGTCGCCCAGGTTCACCTCGGGCATCCCCTTGAACTCGGCCATCTTGCGCTTGGGGGTGGTGCCGGCTTTCTTGAAGTGACCTAACAAACTGCTGGTGGTGTGCTTTTCACTTTTCTCGTCATAGGCAACCTGGACCGCTTCGTAGGAGTCCTTCTCCACGGTCTTGATTTGCGTAACAACGCACGGACCAGCCTCGATGACAGTGCATGGTATGTTCTTACCCTCGGCACTGTAAACGGAAGTCATTCCGATTTTCTTTCCAATAAGTCCTGACATTTGTTGTCGTTTGTTTGTTATGTAAAAGTGATCGTTTTCAGTCTACGCAGAGGCGCATCACACCTTGATCTCGACCTCGACGCCCGAGGGGAGCTCGAGCTTCATCAGCGCGTCGATCGTCTTGGGCGTCGACGAATAGATGTCGAGGATACGCTTGAAGGTGCAGAGCTGGAACTGCTCGCGGGCCTTCTTGTTGACGAAGGTCGAGCGGTTTACCGTAAAGATCTGCTTGTGGGTGGGCAGGGGCACGGGGCCGCTGACTACGGCGCCCGTGCTCTTGACGGTCTTCACAATCTTCTCGGCGGACTTGTCCACCAGATTGTGATCGAAAGACTTTAACTTGATTCTGATTTTCTGGCTCATATCGTTTGCTTATTCTATATCCTTACGTTTACCACTCGCTTTCTCGATGATCTCCTTGGCCAGGTTGGCGGGAACCTCCTCGAAGTGCGAGAACTCCATCGACGACGTAGCACGGCCCGACGAGATCGTGCGCAGCACGGTCACGTAGCCGAACATCTCCGACAGGGGGACCTTGGCCTTCACCACGCGGGCCGTACCCTTCGACTCCATGCCGGTGATCTGACCGCGGCGCTTGTTCAGGTCGCCGATGATGTCGCCCATGTTCTCCTCGGGAGTTACGACCTCGACCGACATGACGGGCTCCATGATGACCGAACCGGCCTTGGGAGCGGCGGCACGATAGCCGTTGCGGGCAGCGATCTCGAACGAGAGCTGGTCGGAGTCGACGGGGTGGAACGAACCGTCGAGCAGCGTGATCTTCATCGAGTCCATCTTGTAGCCGGCCAGCGCACCGTTGTCCATCGCCGAAGCGAAGCCCTTCTGCACGGCGGGGATGAACTCCTTGGGGATGTTACCGCCCTTGACCTGATCGACGAACGTCAGACCCATCTGGCCGTCGTCGGCCGGACCGATCTCGAAGATGATGTCGGCGAACTTACCGCGACCGCCGGTCTGCTTCTTGAAGACCTCGCGGTGCTGAACCGTCTTGGTCAGCGACTCCTTGTAGTTAACCTGGGGAGCACCCTGGTTGATCTCCACGCCGAACTCGCGACGCAGACGGTCGACGATGATGTCGAGGTGGAGCTCACCCATACCGCTGATGACGGTCTGACCCGAATCCTCGTCGGTGTGTACCGTGAAGGTGGGGTCCTCTTCGGCCAGCTTGCCCAGCGCGATACCCAGCTTGTCGAGGTCCTTCTGCGTCTTGGGCTCTACGGCCAGACCGATCACCGGCTCGGGGAAGGTCATCTGCTCGAGTACGATCGGAGCGTTCTCGGCGCAGAGCGTATCGCCCGTGCGGATCTCCTTGAAACCTACGGCAGCGCAGATGTCGCCGGCCGTAACGGTCTCCATCGGGTTCTGCTTGTTGGCGTGCATCTGGTAGATGCGGCTGATGCGCTCGCGCTTGCCGCTGCGTGCGTTGAGCACGTAGGAACCGGCGTCGAGCTTACCCGAGTAGACGCGGACGAAAGCCAGACGGCCCACGAAGGGGTCGGTAGCGATCTTGAACGCCAGACCGCAGAACGGATCGGCCTCCGAAGCGTTGCGGGTCTCCTCCTCCTCGGTCTTGGGGTTCATACCCGTCACGGCGGGCACGTCGAGCGGCGAGGGCAGGAAGGCCATCACGTAGTCGAGCAGCTTCTGCACGCCCTTGTTGTGGAACGACGAGCCGCAGAGCATGGGCACGATCTGCATGGAGATGGTGGCCTTGCGGATGGCGACGAGCAGCTCTTCGGGGGTGATCGAATCGGGATCCTCGAAGAACTTCTCCATCAGCGCGTCGTCGGTAGCGGCGACCTCCTCGATGAGCTTGGCGCGCCACTCGGCGGCCTCGGCAGCCATCGACGCGGGGATCTCCTTCAGCTCGAAGTTGTCGCGGACGGTCTTGTCGTCGAAGTAGTAAATCGCGTTATTATATATAAGGTCTACCAGACCCTCGAACTTGTCCTCGGCACCGATGGGCAGCACGACGGGAAGCGCCGTAGCGCCGAAGTGCTCCTTGATCTGCGCGCAGACTGCGAGGAAGTCGGCGCCCGTGCGGTCCATCTTGTTGACGTAACCGATACGGGGAACGTTGTACTTGTCAGCCTGACGCCATACGGTCTCCGACTGGGGCTCCACGCCGCCCACGGCGCAGAACGTGGCGATCGCGCCGTCGAGCACGCGCAGCGAGCGCTCCACCTCGACCGTGAAGTCGACGTGTCCCGGGGTGTCGATCAGGTTGATCTGGTACTGGTGGTCCTTGTACTGCCAGAAAGCCGTCGTGGCGGCCGAGGTGATGGTGATACCGCGCTCCTGCTCCTGGACCATCCAGTCCATGGTGGCGCCGCCCTCGTGCACCTCGCCGATCTTGTGGGTCTTACCCGTGTAGAAAAGGATTCGCTCCGACGTGGTGGTCTTACCGGCATCGATGTGAGCCATGATACCGATATTACGCGTATATTTAAGGTCTCTTGCCATGTGTCGGTCCTCCTCTTAGAATCTGAAGTGTGCGAATGCCTTGTTTGCCTCGGCCATGCGGTGCATCTCCTCCTTACGCTTGAAGGCGGCACCCTGCTGGTTGTAGGCGTCGATGATCTCAGCGGAAAGCTTGTCTGCCATCGTTCGGCCGGCGCGCTTGCGCGAGTAGAGGACAAGGTTCTTCATGGAAATAGAAATCTTGCGCTCCGGACGAACCTCCATAGGAACCTGGAAGGTCGCACCACCGATACGCTTCGACTTCACTTCGACTTGGGGCGTGATGTTCTCGAGGGCCTGTTTCCAGATTTCCAGCGGAGACTTATCAGCATCCTTCATCTTCTTGCCGACGATCTCCAGCGAGTCGTAGAAAATCGTGTAGGCAATACTCTTCTTACCATCCAGCATGAGGTTGTTCACGAAACGGGTCACGGCCACGTCTCCGAACTTGGGATCCGGAAGTAGAATTCGCTTCTTAGGCTTAGCTTTTCTCATTGCTATTTATATCGAAATTAGATGTTTCTTGGGTGAGAGGGATTATTTACCGGCCTTGGGGCGCTTGGCACCGTACTTCGAACGGCGCTGGCGACGACCGTCGACACCGGCCGAGTCGAGCGCACCGCGCACGAGGTGGTAACGTACACCCGGGAGGTCCTTCACACGACCGCCGCGGACGAGCACGATCGAGTGCTCCTGCAGGTTGTGGCCTTCGCCCGGGATGTAGGCGTTGACCTCCTTGCCGTTGGTCAGGCGCACACGGGCCACCTTACGCATGGCCGAGTTAGGCTTCTTCGGGGTCGTGGTGTACACACGGGTGCATACGCCTCGACGCTGGGGACAAGCGGCCAGAGCCGGCGACTTCGACTTGTCCTCCAGGCTGACACGACCGTTTCTCACTAACTGTTGAATAGTTGGCATTTGTTAAACTGTCCTTTAATTGGTTAAAAAATCTATTTCCATTGTCCAGAATGGGCTGCAAAGATAGCCATTTTTCGCGACATTCCATATATAACCGCGTCTTTTTTCGCCGTTTTCGGGGCTTTGCGGCGGTTTCCGATTCTTTTTATCTATCATTTCTTAAAAACCATAATGCGCGATTTATATATTGACGGGAAACCGGCTTCGTCACAACCGATTACGCGCCGCCGGAGCGACGGCACGAAAAAGCGGCGCGGGGAATGTCCCTGCGCCGCTTGCACGGTTGTCGCACAAAGACTTACGGCCGGTGCTCCATGCGCCGCACGGCGGCGATCAGCGCGAGGGAGAGGAGAATCGAGAGGCCCGCGGCGCAGAACTCCGGCACCTCGCCGAGGCGCGCCCCGCCGCCCGACGCGCAGAGCAGCGCTGCGGCGCCCGCCTGCACCCCGGCGACAAGCGCGAGCGCGAGGAGCGAGAGCGCGATCTTGCGCCGCGACACGGCCGGCGGCACCCGCCCCGACCGGCGCTCAGCCAGATAGGCCATCGGGTAGATCGCGGCGGGCATCCAGCACAGGAGCACGACCGCCGCCCACACCCAGAGGGGATAGTGCATCCGGCGGTCGCGCGCGACCACGTAGGCCGCGGCGATGCCCCAGTTCACGAGGCTAAGGATCAACAGAAGAGGCAGCATGGTTCGCATCGTTATTACAGCACCGCAAGGATCGTCATAAGGGCGAACAGCAGCTGCCAGAGGCAGACCCGCCGCCGCAGCGTCCGCAGCATCGGATCGTCATCGGAGGCACCGCGCCCCAGGCGCACCCACCGCACGGCGGCGGCAGCGGCTAAAACGGCAGCGCCCAGCAGCGCGGCCCCTTGCGTAAAGGTCCAGGAGGGAAACATAGGCAACAAATTATAGATCAACCGCGTCGCTTCCGCTTCGGCAACACCCCCAGGAAGAGCTCCCCAGCGAACGACAATGCCGCCGTCGCGAAGAACGCTCTGCCGCCGCACACACGCCCTTGCGCATACAGCACACAGCCGCACAGCAACAGCCACCACGCAAACCGCATATCGCAAACCCATGCGATCCGGCGCCACAGCCGTCGGAAAGGATCCCTGCCCGACCAGCGCATCGAACAGCGCAGCAACAAAAGCGAGGCGAACAAGGCCGCACCCCCGACCGCCGCCGCATAGGCGAACCCATAGCGCGGCATAATAAACGACACGAGCAGGCAGTACATCGCCCCCGAAGCCAGCCGGCCGGCTATCTTATCGTCACCAATCATCTCTTTCACCGATTGTCCGTCCGTCATATGACGAATGTCGCAATATAGCATTTTTTTCTATTTATCGCAACGTATCTTCCAAGAAAACGCCGCTGTTTCCCGCACCGCACCCGCGACCGAAAACCAGTTATCGCACGCCATTCTTTCGCAATAATACGCGCATTACAAAACTTTTCGCTAATTTTGCGGACATAGCGAAAACAAGCAAAACGAGATAAGTTATGGAATACAACTTCAAGGAGCTGGAAACCAAGTGGCAGCAGCGCTGGCGCGAGCGGAAGACCTACAAGGTGGAGATCGACCCCTCGCGGCCCAAATTCTACGTACTGGACATGTTCCCCTACCCGTCGGGCGCGGGGCTGCACGTCGGCCACCCGCTGGGCTACATCGCATCGGACATCTACGCGCGCTACAAGCGTCTGAAGGGCTTCAACGTGCTGCACCCGATGGGCTACGACGCCTTCGGCCTGCCCGCCGAGCAGTACGCCATCCAGACGGGCCAGCACCCGGCCGTGACCACCGAGCGCAACATCGCCCGCTACCGCGAGCAGCTCGACCGCATCGGCTTCTCGTTCGACTGGGACCGCGAGGTGCGCACGTGCGACCCGGCCTACTACAAGTGGACGCAGTGGGCCTTCCTGAAGATGTACGACCACTACTACTGCCGCACGACGCAGCGGGCCCGGCCCGTCTCGGAGCTCGTCGAGGCCTTCGCCGAACGCGGCAACGAGGGGCTCAACGCCGCCTGCACGGCGGAGATCAGCTTCACGGCCGACGAGTGGAACGGCTGGGACGAGCAGCGCCGCGAGCAGGTGCTCCAGAACTACCGCCTGGCCTTCCGCGCCGACACGATGGTCAACTGGTGCCCCAAGCTGGGCACGGTGCTGGCCAACGACGAGGTGCGCGACGGACTGTCGGTGCGCGGCGGCTACCCCGTGGAGCAGAAGCGCATGAAGCAGTGGCTGCTGCGCGTGACGGCCTACGCCCAGCGCATGCTCGACGGTCTGGACCATCTGGCGTGGAGCGACTCGCTCAAGGAGATCCAGCGCAACTGGATCGGCCGCTCGGTGGGCGCGCAGGTCTTCTTCGACATCGAGGGTTCAGAGCGCAAGCTGGAGATCTTCACCACGCGTCCCGACACCATCTTCGGCGTGACGTTCATGGTCATCGCCCCCGAGCACGAGTGGGTCGGCGAGCTGACGACGCCCGGGAACCGCGAGGCGGTCGAGGCCTACGTGGCCCAGGCCCGCAAGCGCTCCGAGCGCGAGCGCATCGCCGACGCGCGCCGCGTGAGCGGCGTGGCGACAGGCTCCTACGCCGTCAACCCCTTCACGGGCAAGCGCATCCCGATCTACATCTCCGACTACGTGCTCTCGGGCTACGGCACGGGGGCCATCATGGCCGTCCCGGCCCACGACTCGCGCGACTGGGCCTTCGCCCGCCACTTCGGCCTCGACATCGTGCCGGTGGTCGAGGGGGGCGACGTCGAGGAGGCCTCCTACGACGCCAAAGAGGGCCGCATGATCAACTCGGACTTCCTCGACGGCAAGGACGTGAAGGAGGCCATCGGCCTGATGTTCGACGAGGTGGAGCGCCGCGGCCTGGGCAAGAAGCTCGTGAACTACCGCCTGCGCGACGCCATCTTCTCGCGCCAGCGCTACTGGGGCGAACCCTTCCCGATCTACTATAAGGACGACGTGGCGCGGCCGCTCGCCGAGGAGCGGCTGCCGCTCGAGCTGCCGCCGATCGCCGACTTCGGCCCCACGGCCGAGGGCGAGCCGCCCCTGGCGCGCGCCGAGGGGTGGTGCACGGAGGCGGGCGAGCCGTTCGAGCTCTCGACCATGCCGGGCTTCGCCGGCTCGTCGGCCTACTACCTGCGCTACATGGATCCGCACAACGACCGGGCGCTCGTGGGCCCCGAGGCCGACGCCTACTGGCGGCAGGTCGACCTCTACGTCGGCGGCATCGAGCACGCCACGGGCCACCTCATGTACTCGCGCTTCTGGAACATGTTCCTCTACGACCTGGGCTACGTGTGCGAGGAGGAGCCCTTCCTCAAGCTGGTCAACCAGGGCATGATCCAGGGCCGCTCCAACTTCGTCTACCGCGTGGTGGGCACCGACAAATTCGTCTCGCTGGGCCTCAAGGACCAATACGAGACGCAGGAGATCCACGTCGACGTGAACATCGTGAAGAACGACATCCTCGACACGGAGGCCTTCCGCGCCTGGATGCCCGACTTCCGCAACGCAGAGTTCATCCTCGAGGAGGGCAAGTACGTCTGCGGCTGGGCCGTGGAGAAGATGTCGAAGTCGATGTACAACGTCGTCAACCCCGACTACATCGTCGACAACTACGGCGCCGACACGCTGCGCATGTACGAGATGTTCCTCGGGCCGCTCGAGCAGTCGAAGCCGTGGGACACCAACGGCATCGACGGCGTGCACAAGTTCCTGCGCCGCTTCTGGCGTCTCTTCTTCGACCGCGACGGCCGCCTGGCCGTCACCGGCGAGCGGGCCACCGAGAAGGAGCTGCGCACGCTCCACAAGACGATCAGGAAGGTCACGGAGGACATCGAGAACTTCTCGTTCAACACCTCCGTCGCCGCCTTCATGATCTGCCTCAACGAGCTGGGCGACTGCTCGAAGCGCGAGATCCTCGAGCCGCTCGCGGTGCTCATCGCCCCCTTCGCGCCGCACCTGGCCGAGGAGCTGTGGGAGGCGCTGGGCCACGAGGGGTCGGTGTGCGACGCCGCCTACCCGACATTCGAGGAGAAATACCTCGCGCAGAGCGCGTTCGAATACCCCGTGTCGGTCAACGGCAAGCTCCGCTTCAAGAAGGAGTACCCGACGTCGATGGCCCCGGCCGAGATCCAGGCCGCCGTCATCGCCGAACCCGAGGCCGCCAAGTGGCTCGACGGCAAGGCCCCGAAGAAGGTGATCGTCGTGCCGGGCAAGATCATCAACATCGTCCTCTGATGCGGCGCGCGCTGCTGACGGTCGCGCCCCACCGCGGCTCGATCGACCGCCTGCTGGGGCCCGACCCCTCACCCGGGCTGCTCGCCCGCTACTCGCCCGACAGACAGGTCGACGACGCGACGCCGCCCACCCTGCTGCTGCTCTCCGACGACGACCGGGGCGTGCCGCCCGCCAACAGCCTGCGCTACTACGAAGCGCTCAAGGCCCGCGGCATCCCCGCCTCGATGCACATCTACCCCTCGGGCGGCCACGGCTGGGGCTGCGGCGAGGGATTCGCCTACCGGGCGCAGTGGCAGCAGGCGCTGCTCGACTGGCTGCGGCAGCTCCGCCCCGCCGACCGGGAAACACCGGCCGGCAAATATTGACTCACGAACCGCCCCGCTAACCCCGACCGAAAAACCCCGACCATGAAACGACTCCTCCCGCTGCTCGCCGCCCTGTGCGGCGCCGTCGCCGCCGTCGCCCAGACGACGCTCGACGCCCTCATCCCGCAGCCGCGCCACGCCGAGCTGCTCTCCGCGCGCCTCGTGGCGCCCGACACCGCGCGCATCCGCGTCAGCCTCGACGCCCCCGACGACTGGGGCGACGAGCGCTATTCGCTCACCGTGGGGCCGCGCCGCATCGAGATCCGCGCCAAGACGCCGCAGGGGGTCGTGTGGGCCCGCCGCACGCTCGCCCAGCTGCGCGACGCCGACGGGCGCTATCCCCACGTGCGCATCGACGACTGGCCCGAATTCCCGATCCGCGGCTTCATGTGGGACGACGGGCGCAACTTCGCCGGCGTGGAGCTGCTCAAGCACTGGATAGACCTCATGTCGGCCTACAAGGTCAACCTCTTCCAGTGGCACCTTACGGACAAGCCCGCCTGGCGCATCGAGTGCCGCTGCCACCCCGAGCTCAACGACCCCCGCTACCAGCGCCCGGGACGCGACACGGGGCGCTTCTACACCTACGACCAGATCCGCGAGGTGATCGCCTACGCCGCCGAACGGGGCATCCGCGTGCTCCCCGAGATCGACATGCCGGGCCACAGCGACTACTTCGACGCCACCTTCGGCTTCGCGATGGCTTCGCCCGAGGGGATGCGGGTGCTGGAGGAGTGCATCGCCGAGTTCTGCCGCGAGATCCCGGCCGACCTCTGCCCGGCGATCCACATCGGCTCCGACGAGGTGCACATCGCCGACCCCGCGGGGTTCATGGAGTGGGCCCAGCGCACGGTGCGCAGCCACGGCCGCGAGTGCTTCGCCTGGGATCCGGGGCTGCCGGCCGACAGCCGGACCGTGCGCCAGTACTGGCGCGAGACGCCCGGCGAGCTGACCGCCCTGCCGTCGGGCCATCCGGCCGTCGACAGCAGCATGGGCTACCTGAACCTCTACGACCCGCTGCTCATGCCGGCCAAGCTCTTCTTCTACACCCCCTGCGGCGGCGACGGACGCGCGAGCGAGGCCGCACGCGGCGGCATCCTCTGCCTCTGGAACGACGTGCGCGCGGCCGACAAGCGGCGCGCGGCGCTGCACAGCGGTCTGGCGGGCGGTCTGATGACCTTCGCCGAGCGCTTCTGGAGCGGCGGCCGCACGGCCGACGACACGCCGGGAACGCTCCTGCCGCCGCCCGACACGCGGGCCATGCGCGACTTCGGGGCGTTCCAGCGGCGGATGGCCGACCACAAGCGCCGCTTCCTGGCCGAGGATATGAGCTACTGGTGCCCGATCGGCGCCCCGGAGTGGGAGGTGACCTTCACGGGCGACGGGTTCGAGAAGAGCGTCCGTGCGTGGGGCGACGTCGTAGACCTCGACGCCCTCTGCCGCCGCCACGCCATCCCCGACGGAGCGCTCACGGTGCGCCTCAGCCGCACGATCGTCTCGGAGCGCGACACGGTGCGCCGCTTCCGCGTGGGCTTCGACCACCCGCAGCGCTCCAACCGCATCTCCGACGGCATTCCCGAGCAGGGCCGCTGGCCCAACCACGGCACGCTGGAGGTCAACGGCCGCCCCATAGCCCCGCACCGCTACGCCGAGCCGGGCGCCTACCGCTTCCACTTCCACACCTGGGCACGTCCCGAGGAGGAGCACCCCTACACCGACGAGCAGCTCTACTGGATGCAGCAGCCCGTCGAAGTACCGCTGCGGCAGGGCGAAAACCGCGTGGAGCTGACGCTGCGCCGCCACTTCGCGGGCCAGCGCTTCCATGCGGCCTTCGTCGAGGCGGACGGGACGGGAATCGAGAATTGAAAATGGAAAGTTGAAAATTTAGGACGAGGAGCGGGGGCCGCAGCCTGCGGAGTCCGGACGAGCCATCGGCGACGTGCGGGCCTCCGCGGCCGGAGGCTGCGGTCCGCCGGCCTTCGGCCGCGATTTCGCGAACGATACGGTACGCCTCGGGCAGTCCGCAGCCAGCGGAGGCAAATTGGAGGCGCCGCCGACAGAGCAGCCCTCCGCCGGGGGTGGCTGCGGTCCGAAAACGCACCATTGACATTTTCCATTTTCAATTTTCCATTCTCAATTGGATTTTCGTATCTTTGACTTCGTCGAAGATACTCCCGCTCGGCAAAATGCAAGCACGCTTGCTTTTGCCCTCGCTTATTCGTATCTTTGTCTCCTAAAAAGCTACGACACATTTCTTATGGCAGACAACACCATCCTCGTCCGGCTCGACGGACTGAAACTCAAATACGAAGAGATCGGGCAGAAGCTCACCGATCCCGAAGTGATCGCCGACGTCAAGCAGTTCATCGAACTGACCAAGGAGTATAAGGAGCTCGAACCGATCATCGAGACCTCGGAGCGCTACCGCACCTCGATCGCCAACCTGGCCGAAGCCAAGGACACCCTGGCCAACGACAAGGACGAGGAGATGCGCGAGATGGCCCGCGAGATGATCGCCGAGCTGGAGCCCGCCATCGAGCGCATGGAGGAGGAGATCAAGCTGCTGCTCATCCCCAAGGACCCGCAGGACTCGAAGAACGCGATCGTGGAGATCCGCGGCGGCACGGGCGGCGACGAGGCGGCGATCTTCGCCGGCGACCTGCTGCGCATGTACTCCAAGTACATCGAGTCGAAGGGGTGGCGCTACGAGATCACCTCGGCCTCCGAGGGCGCCGCAGGCGGCTACAAGGAGGTGGTGGTGAAGGTCTCGGGCCAGAACGTCTACGGCACGCTCAAATACGAGTCGGGCGTGCACCGCGTGCAGCGCGTGCCCCAGACCGAGACGCAGGGCCGCGTCCACACGTCGGCCGCCTCGGTGGCCGTGCTGCCCGAAGCCGAGGAGTTCGACGTGGAGATCTCGATGAACGACATCCGCAAGGACATCTTCTGCGCCTCGGGCCCCGGCGGACAGTCGGTCAACACCACCTACTCGGCCATCCGCCTCACCCACATCCCCACGGGCATCGTCGTGCAGTGCCAGGACCAGAAGTCGCAGCTCAAGAACTTCGACAAGGCCTTCGAGGAGCTGCGCACGCGCGTCTTCAACCTCGAGTACTCGAAATACCTCGACGAGATCGCCTCGAAGCGCAAGACGATGGTCTCCACGGGCGACCGCTCGGCCAAGATCCGCACCTACAACTACCCCCAGGGGCGCATCACCGACCACCGCATCAACTACACGATCTACAACCTCGCGGCCTTCATGGACGGCGACATCCAGGACTGCATCGACCACCTGATCGTGGCAGAGAACGCCGAGCGCCTGAAGGAGAGCGAACTCTGACCGCGGCGATGACCGCCGACCGGTTCACGGCCGAGGTGCTCGCCATCGTCGCGCAAGTGCCCGCGGGCCGCGTGGCGACCTACGGCCGCCTGGCGCGGCTGGCCGGAATGCCCCGCTGGGCCCGCATGGCGGGGCGCGCCCTGGCCTCGGCGCCGGCTCACCTTCCCTGCCACCGCGTGGTCGACGCCTCGGGGCGCACGGCTCCCGGGTGGCCCGGGCAGCGGGCGCTGCTCGAAGCCGAAGGGGTCCCGCTGCGACCCTCCGGCCGCGTCGACCTGAAGCGGGCGCTCTGGGAGGAGATCGAGTGACCCCGCCCGGCACGACGAAGTTCCGCCCGGCAGGCGCGGAAGCCCTCGGGACGAGAGTAGCCCCGCGGGCAATATCCGCCGCACCGACCGCGTTAGACGAAAAATCGAAACATGAAATACCTACCCCTTCTCTGCGCACTGCTCGCCGCGCTCGGCGCCGCGGCCCAACGGCCCCTCTACCTGGTCAACGGCGAGGTGCGCGACGACATCGCCTCGATCCCGCCCGCCGACATCGAGCGGGTGGAGGAGCTGCCCGCCGACGACGAGACCGTGGCCCGCTACGGGCAGCAGGCGTCGCACGGCGTGGTGGTGGTCACGCTGCGCTACGACACGCCGGCCCGCTTCGGCGACGGAGGCGAATCGTTCGACGCCTTCATCGCCCGCAATGTGAAGTGGGACGAGGAAGAGACGGCCGCGCGCGTGGTCGTGCGCTACACGGTCGCCGCCGACGGCTCGGTCGCGGCGGGCGAAGTGCTCCAATCGACCGACAACCGCCTCCGCCGCCGCGTTCTGAAGGCGCTCGCCGAGGCACCCCGCTGGCACCCCGCCACCAAGGACGACCGGGCCGTGGCGAGCGACGGCGTGCTGCGCATCCAGCTGCCCGAGGGCAAGCGCCTCCCGCGCCAGGTGGAGATGGTCTGGCGGTAGGCTCCCCGCTCATCCGAAAACAAACGTTCGACTATGAAAACCAACTCTCTGAAGGCCTGGGTCGTGGGTGTTCGCCCCTACAGCCTCGGCAACTCGGTGATCCTCGTTCTGGTCGGCTCGGCGATGGCCTGGGTCGACGGCCGAGCAGACCTCACGACGGCACTGCTGTGCCTGCTCTTCGCCGTGCTCATGCAGTGCACGGCCAATCTGGTGAACGACCTCTGCGACTTCGTCAAGGGGGCCGACCAGCCCGACCGCCTGGGCCCCGACCGCGCCTTCGCCAAGGGCTTCATCACCCTCGGAGCCATGAAGCGCGGCATCGCCCTCTTCGCCCTCGCCTCGGCGGCCGCGGGCTGCGGCATCCTCTACCGCGCGGCGACGAGCGGTCTGCTCCGCTACGGCGGCTGGGAGCTGGTGGCCGTGGGCGGCGCCTGCCTCCTCTTCGCCTTCCTCTACACGGCGGGCCCCTGGTCGCTGGCCTACCACGGTCTGGGCGACGCGGCCGTGCTGCTCTTCTTCGGCGTGGTGCCCGTGGGCTTCACCTACTACGTGCAGACGGGCGCCTGGACCGCGGAGGTGACGCTGGCGGCCGTGGCGTGCGGACTTGTTATCGACACGATGCTGTGGATCAACAATTTCCGCGACCGCGAGGAGGACGCGCGCTGCGGCAAGCGCACCCTGGTCGTCTGCCTGGGCCACGCGGTGGGGCGCTGGGGCTACCTCGCGCTCGGCCTCGCGGCCGCGGCCTGCTGCCTCGCGCTGGCGGCGTGGGGACACCTCTGGGCCGCCCTGCTGCCGCTGCCCTACCTCGCGCTGCACGTCGCCACGTGGCGCAAGATGGTGCGTATCGACCGCGGCGAGGCGCTCAACGTCTGTCTCGGCGAGACGGCCCGCAACATCTGGCTCTTCGGCCTGCTGCTCACAGCGGGCATTCTGCTTTCGTAACATGGAAGAGGCGCGCTCGATCACCCTCGGCGAGCTGCAGCGCCGCGTGCGTGCGGCGCTCGACGACCGCTTCGCGCTGCCGCTGTGGGTGAGCGCCGAGATCGCCGAGATCAAGCTCAACCGTTCGGGACACTGCTACCTCGAACTGGTGGAGAAGGACCCGGCGAGCGGCAGCCCCGCGGCCCAGGCCCGCGCCGTGGTCTGGCGCTCGGCCTTCCCGCGCATCGCCGCCCGCTTCGAGGCCGAGACGGGTCGGCCGCTCGCCGCCGACCTGCGGATCCTGGCCAAGGTACTGGTAAGCTACCACGCGCTCTACGGCTTCTCGCTGCAGATCGTCGACATCGACCCCTCCTACACGCTGGGCGAGATGGAGCGGCAGCGCCAGCAGACCATCGCCCGCCTGCAAAGCGAGGGGGTGTGGGAGATGAACCGCGAACTGCCGCTCGCGCCCGTCGTCCAGCGCGTGGCCGTAGTCACGAGCCCCGGGGCCGCCGGCTATCAGGACTTCCGCAAGGAGCTCGCGCGCAGCCCCTACCGCTTCGAGCTCACCCTCTTCGAGGCCTTCATGCAGGGGGCCGCGGCCGAGGAGTCGATCGTCGAGGCGCTCTGCGCCGTGGCCGAGCGCGCCGAGGCGTTCGACGCCGTGGTGCTGATCCGCGGCGGCGGCGCACGCAGCGACCTGAGCTGCTTCGACGGCTACCGCCTCTGCACCCACATCGCCCAGTTCCCGCTGCCCGTCGCCACGGGCATCGGCCACGACAAGGACACGTCGGTCGCCGATCTGGTGGCCCACACGGCGCTCAAGACCCCCACGGCCGTGGCCGGGTGGCTCGTCGAACGCATGGCGCAGGCCGACGCGCGGCTCGACCAGGCGGCCCTGCAACTCCACGACGCGACGATAAGGGCGATGCGCGCCTCCGAAGTGCGCCTCGTGCAGCTCGCGGGCGAGGTGCGGCAGCGGGCCGGCGAGTGCATCGCCCGTACGGCCATGCGGCTCGATCGCCTCGGCGAACGGCTGCCCGAGGCGGTGCGGGCGCTCCTCGAGCGACAGCGCACGCGCCTCGACAGCGTCGCCGAGCTGGTAGCCGGGCGCTCGCCCGAGCGGATCCTGCGCCTGGGCTTCGCCGTGGTGCGCGCCGGCGGACGGGCCGTGGTCTCGGCCGCGGCCGTGCGGCCGGGCGACCGCCTCCAGATCGAGCTCGCCGACGGCCGGCTGGAGGCTACCGCAGGGAGCGACACAAAGAGCGGCGCGGGATGCGACGCAGGCCCGAAGAGCGAAATTCGCCCCGCGATACGGTCCGATTCCGAAAATTAACTTATCTTTACCCGAAAGGCCCGGTCACAAAGGCCGGGCGGCGCGTCATGCGCCCGCCACATTAAAACCGAGTACCTATGAACATCACCAGATTAACGATCGTCCTGGCGCTCTTCGCCATCGGTCTTACCGCTTGCAGCAAGGATGAGGGGCCGGAGCCGTTCCCCGCGGGCACGGCCACCCTCTACATGATGAACGAGGAGAACGGACGCACGACGCTGGGCAATTCCGACGTCTACATCACCGCCGAGGGCAATTTCCGCAGCGCCCAGTTCCCGATCTTCGACGTGGGTGAGACGCGCGGCATCGGCCAGATCGAGATGCCCGATTTCGTGAACATGGCCTCCGAAGTGGCCGTGCGGCCCCGCCACGGCTACGTCATCTGCTCGCCGCGCGACATCGTCGCCTTCCCCTCGCGCACGCAGGCCATCGCCGAGAATGCGGCGGTCTACCGCGTGTGGGTCGATTCGTGGATCCGCGACCAGGAGCGGGTCACGGGCGCCAACGTCCGCTTCCTGCTCGGACGGCCCGACGAACAGGACCGCATGCCCGCCTGGGGCAGCGACCTGGGCGCCTTGAACTGGAACGACACCGAAAGCCGGTCGGAGACGCTCCGCATCGCGATCCCGGCGTCCGACCCCAAGGAGGTCGAAGTGATCTTCCCCTACGAGGAGGAGGTTCCCGTCGGCTGGACGCTGCGCCGCAACGAGCTGGTACTGAACATCGAGAGGGGACACTTCGATCCGACCGAATATCGGATGCGCATCCGCTGCCACCACATCTACACCGAAGTCACGCTCCGCACCGACTACGTCTACTGATCGCACCGACGACCGCACGACACCCACTCCCCCGACCATGGCTAAGAAAAAACAGGAACTCCCCTACGCCGAGGCGATGGCCGAGATCGAGAAGATCCTGGCCCGCTTCCGCAGCGACGAGATGGACGTCGACAGCCTCGCCGCCGAGGTGCGGCGCGCCACCGAACTGATCGCCTCCTGCCGCGAGCGGCTGCGCAAGGCCGAGGAGGAGGTGAACAAAACGCTGGAGTGATGCGCCGCCTCATCCGCCTCGCCCTCAACCGCATCCCGCGCCCGGTGCTGCAACGTCTGGCCGGGTGGGTCGTACCCCTCGCGGGGCTCTTCTACCGGGGGCGCGGCGTGGAGTGCCCCGTGTGCGGCGCACACTACAGGCGGTTTCTCCCCTACGGCTACGTCGCCTCGCGTCCCAACGCCCTCTGCCCCCGCTGCCTGGCGCTGGAGCGCCACCGCCTGCTGTGGCTCTACCTCACGCGCGAGACCGACCTGGCGGCGACCCGTCCGCGCACGCTCCACATCGCCCCAGAGGTGTGCCTCATGCGCCACCTGCGGCCCCTCTTCGCCGCTGCGCCGGAGCGCTACGTGACCGCCGACCTCGAGAGCCCGCTCGCCGACCTGCACTTCGACGTGCAGCGCATCCCGCTCGACGACGCCTCGTTCGACGCGGTCATCTGCAACCACCTGCTCGAGCACGTGGCCGACGACCGACAGGCGCTGCGCGAGCTGCACCGCGTGCTGCGGCCCGGAGGCTGGGGCATCCTCCTCTCGCCCGTGGAGCGCGACCGCGAGCGCACCTACGAGGACGACACGATCACCGACCCCGACGAGCGCACGCGCATCTTCGGCCAGTACGACCACCGCCGCATCTACGGCGCCGACTATGCCGACCGCCTGCGCGAAGCGGGGTTCGAGGCCGTCGACATCGACTACGCCGCCTCGCTCACCGAGCGGCAGCGGCGGCTCTACGCCCTGCCCGAGGACCATATCTACGTGGTGTACAAGCGCTGACGAGGGGGGGGGCGCAGCCCGGAGATACGGGTCGCAGAGTCGGGCAGGCCGCAGCCACCGGCGACGAAGGCCCGCAACTCGTGAACGAGCTTGCGCCCTTCGCTGGCTGCCGCCCGAGAAAAGAGAACCCGGCTCTTAGTCGGGCACTGGCTGCCGCCCCGCGACCATAAAAAAACGGAGCACTCCAAAGCGGGGTGCTCCGTTTTTTCGGCGATTGCCTCGGAGAACTACTTCTCCTTGGCGACCATACGCTTCTCCTTGATGCGGGCCTTCTTGCCGGTGAGCTGGCGCAGGTAGTAGATACGTGCGCGGCGAACGACACCGACCTTGTTGACCTCGATCTTCTCGATGTGGGGCGAGTAGAGGGGGAAGATGCGCTCGACGCCCACACCGTTCGAAATCTTGCGGATGGTGAACATCTTGGTCTTGCCCTGACCCTTGATCTGGATCACTACGCCGCGGAAGCTCTGCATGCGCTCCTTGCTGCCCTCGACGATCTTGTAGGTAACGGTGATCGTGTCACCGGCCTTGAACGACGGCACGTCGGCGTCCGTCTTCGGCCACATCTGCTCGTTGACGAGCTTGATGATTGCGTCTTTGTTCATGGTATTGGAACAATTTTTGATTTCCGCATCCAACATTCCCGCTGCGCCGGACTACCATGCGGCTCCTCGCCGCAATCCCGCGGAGGCTCGCGCCGCCGCCCGCACCCGATACGCCCAATGAAAGAGGTTGATCTGCGCCCTTCAGGGGAGGGCAAAGATAGGTATTTTTTCGCAACCCCGCACGTTCGGAGCACGAGAAAGTGATAATTTTCGTATCTTTGACTTCGTCCCAGATACTCTCGCTCGGCAAAAAGCAAGCAAGCTTGCTTTTGCCCTCGCTTATTCGTATCTTTGGCTAATCAATTCTCCCAACCGATGAATCGCGAACGACTGATCCTGCTGACCAACGACGACGGATACGCATCGAAAGGCCTCTCGGCCGCCATCGAGGCGGTGCGCCCGCTGGGCCGCGTGGTGGTCGTGGCCCCCGAAACGCCCCAGAGCGGCATGAGCCAGGCCATCACCATGAACTCGCCGCTCTACCTGCGCCGCGTGCGCGAGGAGGAGGGGCTCACCGTCTACGCCTTCTCGGGCACACCGGTCGACTGCGTGAAGATGGCCTTCGACTACCTGCTGCGCGAGGAGCGGATCGACCTGGTCGTCTCGGGCATCAACCACGGGTCGAACGCCGCCGTCAACGTGCTCTACTCGGGCACGATGGGCGCCGCCATCGAGGGGAGCTTCTACGGCTGCCCGGCCGTGGGGCTCTCGCTCACGGACCACGACCCCGACGCCGACTTCGAGGCCGCCGCGGCGTGGGGCCGCCGCATCGTCGGGCAGGTGCTGGAGGGCGGAGTGCCGCTGCCGTTGTGCCTCAACGTCAACATCCCCGCCGGGCGCCCCGAGACCATCCGCGGGGTGCGCGTCTGCCGCCAGAACCGCGGCTTCTGGCGCGAGGAGTTCTACCGCCGCGAGGATCCCCGCGGCCGCGAATACTTCTGGCTCACGGGCGACTTCGTCAACGCCGAGCCCCAGGCCGAGGACACCGACGAGTGGGCCCTGGCCCACGGCTACGTGGCCGTGGTGCCCGTGCAGGTGGACCTGACCGACTATGCCCGCGCCGAGCACCTGCGCACGCTCTTCACCGAATAACACCCCGACAGACATGCTCATCAAGATCCTGCTCGTCATCGCCGTCGCCATTCAGATCGTGGCCTCGGTCTACGCCTTGAGGCTGGTGCGCGCCACCAAGTACAATTCGGTGTGGATCCTCTTCATCGTGGGATTCTCGCTGCTCTCGGTCGAGCGCATCGTGCAGTTCATGGCCGCCAACGGCCAGTACGTGCCCCGCTGGTGGTTCGCCTATCTGGGGATCGTCATCTCGGTGTGTCTGTCGATCGGGGTGATGTACGCCCACAAGCTCTTCATGTACATCGCGCGCCTCGACCGCCAGCGCCAGCTGTGGAACAAGCGCATCCTCACGGCCGTGCTCCGCACCGAGGAGAAGGGCCGCTCGCGCTTCTCGAAGGAGCTGCACGACGGCCTGGGACCGCTGCTCTCGTCGGCCAAGATGTCGCTCACGGCCCTCACGCGCGAGGAGCGCAACCCCGAGCAGCGGGAGATCCTCGAGAACACCACCTACGTCATCAACGAGGCCATCCGCTCGCTGCGCGAGATCTCGAACAACCTATCGCCCCACGTGCTCAACGACTTCGGACTGGCGCGCGGCGTGCAGAACTTCATCGACAAGAGCGCGGCGATGCACGACGTGAAGATCCGCTTCACGACCAACCTGCGCACGGAGCGCTTCGACACAGACGTGGAGGTGATCCTCTACCGCGTGATCTGCGAGCTGATAAACAACTCGCTCAAGCACGCCGCCTGCTCGGCCATCCACCTCTCGCTGTCGCAGAACGGCCCCGAGCTGACGCTCGACTACACCGACGACGGCCGCGGGTTCAAGCCCCAGGCGATGATGGACTGCGGCATGGGGCTTTCCAACATCGCCTCGCGCATCAACTCGCTGGGCGGCACCTTCCGCATCGACTCCCAGAAGGGCAAGGGAATGCGGGCGGCGATCCGCGTCAACACCCAGCAGCAGGAGCTGCCGCCCCGTCTGCGCCGGCGCAAACACAACCGATAGGAGATGGAGAACGACGCCTACCGCATCGCACTGGTCGACGACCACACGCTCTTCCGCAACGGCCTGAAGGGGCTGCTGGAGCACTGCTCCGGCTGCCGCGTCGTGGAGGAGGCGGGCAGCGGCGAGGAGTTCCTCGCTCGGATCGACCGCACCGAGGCCGAGATTGTCTTCATGGACTTCGCCATGCCGGGCATCGACGGCGCCGCGACCACCGAGCGGGCGCTGGCGCGGCGTCCCGAGCTGAAGATCATCACCCTCTCGATGTTCGGCGACGAGAGCTACTACACGCGCATGGTCGAGGCCGGAGCCCGCGGCTTCCTGCTCAAGGATTCGGACATCGGCGACGTGATCGAGGCGATCCGCACCGTCGCCGGGGGCGGCAGCTACTTCAGCCCCGGGCTGCTCAGCACGCTCACCGGCCGCATGCGCACGCGCGAGGACGTGCCCGACGAGCAGCTCTCGGCGCGCGAGCGCGAGATCCTCGTGGCCGTGTGCCGCGGACTGTCGAACCAGGAGATCGCCGACGAGCTCTTCATCTCGAAGCGCACGGTGGACAAGCACCGCGCCAACATCCTCGAGAAGACCGGCTGCAAGAACACCGCGTCGCTGGTGGTCTACGCCATCCGCCAGGGGATCGTGGAGGTGTAGGCAGGGGGGCAATGTATAATTGACCTGCGGCTCGGATGACGGGGCCGCGGGACGTGCTGTCGCCCGCCGAACCCAACGATTCGGGGATCGGGAATCGAAGCCTCCGGCCTCTTCTCTTTGCCGGCCCGCTCCCACTTCTCACCTTTTACTTTATGACTTTTTACTTCGGCTCGCAGAGCCGGCAGCCACCCCCGGCGGAGAGCTGCTCTCCTCGCCCGAAGGCTCGGCGGCATCTTCCGCTGGCTGCGGGAGAAAAACAAAAACCCGGCTCTTGGCCGGGCACTGACTGCGGTGTACCTCCCCTTCCGCATTTACAGCAGCGGCGCGAATAGCCGCATGAACGACTCGGCGAAGCGCAGGTAGCGCGGGCGGCGGAACCACTCGCCGGGCGAGAGCGCGCGGCACGAGGCGGCGTCGCGCTCGAAGAGGGCCTCCATGCGGGCGGCGAACGAGGGGTCGTAGACGAAGGCGTTGATCTCGAAGTTGTGTTCGAAGCTGCGGAAGTCCATGTTGGCCGAGCCTACGACCGTCAAGTCGTCGTCGACCAGCAACAGTTTGGAGTGGAGGAATCCGGCCCGGAAGAGGAGGATCTTCACCCCGGCCTTCATCATGTCGTCGAGGTAGGAGTGCGACGCCAGGTCGACCACCCGCGAGTCGGAGCGCTCGGGGAGCATGAGCCGCACGTCGATGCCCGCCAGCGCAGCCGACTGGAGCGCCGTGTCGAGCACCTCCGACGGAAGGTAGTAGGGGGTCTGGATCCAGATGCGGCGCCGGGCCCGCGCCACGGCGTAGCTCTCGGCTTGCAGCAGCGCGCGCCACTTGCCGAAGGGGCCCCCGGCGACCAGCTGCAACAGGCCGTCGCCCAGCGGCGCGAGCGGAGGATAGTAGGCCGCGCCCGCGACATGACGCCGCGTGGTGGCCGACCAGTCGCTCAGAAACGAGGCCTGCAACCCCGCCACGGCGGGCCCCTCGACGCGGAAATGGATGTCGCGCCAGAGCCCCCACTCCACCCCCTCGACGTAGCGGTCGGCTACGTTCATCCCCCCGAAGAAGGCGACGCGGCCGTCGACGATGACGATCTTGCGGTGGTTGCGGTAGTTGACCTTGCTGGTGAAGCGCGGGAACTGCACGTGGAGGAACGAGCGCACCTCGATCCCCGCGGCGCGCATCGACTCCAGGAAGCGGCGCGAGGCGGAGACCGACCCCACGTCGTCGTAGAGCACCCGCACCTCGACCCCCTCGCGCGCCCGGGCCACGAGCGCGTCGCGCAGGCTGCGCCCCGTGGCGTCGTCGGCCAGGATGTAGTACTGCACGTGGATGTGGTGGCGCGCCCGGGCCACCTCGGCCAGCAGCGCCTCCATCTTCGACCGCCCGTCGGAGTAGGGGGTCAGGCGGCTGCCGCCCAGCGGCACGGCGTGGATCGTGGTCGCGAGCAGCTCGGCCAGGGGCCGGTGGCGCTCCGGCAGCGAGGCGATCGCCGCCCCGTCGGCCTCGATGCGCTGGGTGATGCGGCGGCGCGTGCGACGCGGAATGATGCGCCGCTTGGCGAGGTTCTGACCGAAGAAGAAGTAGAAGACGAGCCCCACCACCGGCGCGAAGACCAGCACGATGATCCACGGCATGGTCTTGAGCGGGTTGCGGTTGTCGGCGATGATCACCGCGATGATGCCCGCGATGGTCAGCGAGTAAAGCCCGACGAAGAGGTATGTCAGCAGCTGCGGCACGGGCGCAGGCGGTTACTCGGCGGCCGGGAACCCGATGCCGTAGAGCAGGTGTTCGATGCCGCGCACGTAGTTGCGCTTGCGGGGCTTTTGCAGATCGGGGGCGTAGACGTAGCCGTCGAGGGTGAAGACGCGGTTGCGCTCCGTGTCGACAGTGGTGAAGCTCACGTAGGGACCGCCCATGAAGTCGCCCTCGACGTCCCAGAAGCCGCGCATCTCGCACCACAGGCGTCCCTCGAGGCGGAACATGCGGTAGTCGGGCTCGAAGACCGTGGAGGTGGTCATGTAGGAGCCGTCGGACGGGCCCGGGATGCGGGCGGCGAAGCGGTTGCGCGCGGCCAGCAGCGCCTCGGCCGAGAGCGACTGCGGACCCTCGTAGGGGTAGGAGTAGATGAAGAAGCCCTGCGAGGCGGTGGGATACTCGAAGCGGGCCCAGATGAAGTCGGGTTCGTTGGCCGCGAGCAGGTAGCCCTGCGGCACGGCCATCTTCACGCCGAAGCGCTGCTCGATGGCCGCCGCGACCTTCGCGTCGCCGAACGAGCGGTTGAACTCCACGGCGCGGTCGCGCTCGGCGCTCTCGAAGACCTGCAGCAGCTCGTCGGCGTGCGCGCCCACGTAAGCGGCCAGCGCGGCGTTGCTCGGGCCCTGCAGCGTCACGACCAGCTGGGGCCGCGCCGTCAGGTCGCGCTGCACGGCGGCCGCAGCCTCCGCCAGCTCGGGGTCGACCAGCGTCTTGAGGATGTTGCGGTGGTTGACCACCAGACGCGTGAAGCCGCGCGGGGTGACGCGCTGCACGTCGAAGCGGGGTTCGGTCTGGTTGAGGTAGGGCACCGGAGCGGTGAAGACGCTGCGCAGCGAGTCGCCCAGGGGGCCCGTCCACCCCTCCTGACCGCACACCACGATCAGCTCGTAGGGTTTGCCCTGCGCGTTCTGCGCCGAGTGGGTGAGCGAGCCGAAGGCGTCGCAACCGGCGGCCGATGCGGCCAGCGCCACGAGGGCGAGCATGCGGAGAAGGGATCGTTTCATAATCTAAAGGTTTCGTATTTTAGGCAAATATATGGAATTTTTTCGCAATACGTGGGAATTTCACTAATTTTGTTTCGGTTATGCGACTCAAACCACCGAAAATAATCCGGCGCCTGATGCCGGATCTGATCTGGGAGATCGACGACTCGGAGGGTGTTTTTCTCACTTTCGACGACGGGCCCACGCCCGGCGTGACGGAGTGGATCCTCTCGACGCTGGACAAGTACGATGCCAAGGCGACCTTCTTCGTGCTGGGCAAGAACGTGGAGATGTATCCCGACCTCTACCGCCGCATCGTCGACGCCGGGCACCGGGTGGGGAACCACACCTACTCCCACCAGAAGGGCTGGGGCATGAGCCTGGAGCGCTACACCGAGGACGTGGACTTCGCCAACGACCTGGTGCACAGCGACCTGTTCCGCCCGCCCTATGCGCGTATCACCCCCGCGCAGGCGCGCCTGCTGGGGCAGCGCTACAAGCTGGTGATGTGGGACATCATCTCGCGCGACTACAACCGCCGGCTCTCGCCGCGCACCTGCCTGAAGAACGTCACCAAGCACCTGGCCCCGGGGGCCATCGTCGTCTTCCACGACAGCGAGAAGGCCTTCCGCAACATGCGCTACGCCCTGCCGCGCACGCTGGAGCGCATCCGCCAGATGGGGTTGCGTTGCAAGGCCATCGAGCTGTAGGGCCCCGGCGGCGCCCCGCCCTGCCGCCGGCACGCCGCATCGGCCGCCGACACCGGGCACCCGCCGCACCGCACGCGGGACGATCCGCGCGGGACGATCCGCGCGGGACGGCGCACGGATGGGCACAGGAGATGCGCGCCCGGGCAACGGAGTTGAGCCCGAAGATGTTGCATTTTCGGCGGATATTTACTAAATTTGCGGCGCAAAGAAAACGACAACAATCAAATACCGCTTCTTATGACTATTACAGCCGCCGACATCAAGATCGGCATGTGCATCGAAATGGACGGCAAGACCTTCCTGGTGGTCGACTTCCAGCACTGCAAGCCCGGCAAGGGCCCCGCATTCGTGCGTTCGAAACTCAAGAACCTCGAGAACGGCCGCGTTCTGGAGAACACCTTCTCGTCGGTCGGCCAGAAGATCGAGCAGGTGCGCGTGGAGCGCCGCCCCTACCAGTTCACCTACGAGGACGACCTGGGCGCCCACTTCATGCACACGGAGACCTTCGAGGAGATCAACATCGAGAAGAGCCTGATCAACAACTACGACCTGATGGCCGACGGCCAGATCGTGGAGGTGATGTTCCACACCGACAAGGAGCAGGTGCTCTCGGCCGAGCTGCCGCCGATCGTCGACATGGAGGTGACCTACACCGAGCCGGGCATCAAGGGCGACACCGCCTCGACCAACTCGCTCAAGCCCGCGACGGTCAACACCGGCGCCACGGTCCGCGTGCCCCTGTTCATCAACACGGGCGACAAGATCCGCGTCGACACCCGCACGCGCGAGTACTACGAGCGCATCAAGTAAGCCGCGCCGCGCGCGAAAACGCCGAGGGCGGAGGTCTCAACGACTTCCGCCCTCGCTGCGTAGATGGGGTCCCCCGCGCTCACTCCACGACGAGCCGCCGCCCCCGCGGATAGCGCACCGCATAGTGCAGGACGATCTCGCGCCGCTCGCCCGGCCGCAGACGGAGGTCCCACTCCACGCGCCCGGTCGCCGCATCGCAGCGTCCGCCGCTCAGCTCGCGCGCCGTGACCGTGATTTCGCCGTTGCGCGAGACGGGCAGCTGGTCGCAGAGCGTGAGCGACACCTCCTCCGCACGCGTGTTGCGCACCACGATCCGCCAGGCCATCTCCTGCACGCGGCCCGAGCCGATCGTGCGGCGGCCGACGAAGTCGCTCTGCCGGGTGCGCTCGACCACGATGCCGCGGTCGCGCCCCAGCGAGAAGCGGAGCGTGTCGGCGGCCTGCATCGGGTCGAGCAGGCTCTTGCCGACGAACGTCTCCTCGAAATAGACGCTCACCTCGCCCTGCAGCAGGTTGAGGCGCTCCCAGTCGCGGATCGAGGCCGTGAGGAAGGCGTCGCGGTCGACCTTCGGCACGCAGCGGTAGGCGTAGTCGGCGGGCAGCGAGAAGCGGCCGATCTCGACCGCCAGCGGAAGCCCGCCGGAGGCGATCGTATAGGGCTTGTCGATGGCGAACTCGTAGCCCATGCGGGTCTGCGAGGCGGCCACCGAGGGGGCGGAGGCCTCCGCCAGGTCGTCGTCGGCCGACAGCCCGGCCACGCGCGCGGCGCGCGGCGCCGCATGGATCCGCACGCCGGCCGTCTGACCCTCGAGCCCGGCGGCGGCCGAGCCGTAGGCCGTGACCACCACCTCGTCGAGGCACGTGCGGTCCTCGCGCAAAACCACGTCGAGCGTGGAGCCCGCGATCGGTCGGCGCACCGGCTCGTAGCCCACGTAGGAGAACGACAGCTCGGAGGCATCCCCGGGCAGCGTCAGCCGGTAGCGGCCGTCGACGTCGGTCACCGTGCCGAGCGTGCGGCCCGGCAGCGAAACCGTGGCGCCCACGAGCGGCTCGCCGTCGGAGCCGGTCACGCGGCCCGCGACCGCGTTGTCGCGCACGCCCAGGTCGTAGCGCGGCGGCGCGAGGCCGAAATCGAGCCAGTAGGTCTTCAGCTGCGGGGCCACGTTGCCCAGCGACGGGTCGGACGAGGAGAGCGTCAGCGCCACGTCGTCCCACCGCTCGCCCGTATGCTGGAAGACATGGGCCTTGTAGACCAGCTCCACGGGATGCGACAGCCCCTCGGAGCGCAGGTCGTAGGAGGGGAACCACCCGGCGTGGCGGACATAGTAGGTCAGCGCGAAGCGGGCCCGGCAGGGGGCCGGCGCCTCGACGCGCACCTCGACCTCGCTCATCGGCAGGTCATCGCGCCCGCCGACCTGGGCCAGCTCTCGTTGCAGCGACTGCCTCCGCTCGGTCAGCGTGCGGCGCTCGTCGTCGAGGGCGATGCGCCGGCGCTTGAGCTCGCCGAGCCGCTCGGCGTAGAAGGCCGTCAGCTCGCGCGCCGCCGAGAGCGCGGCCCCGCCGCCCGCCGAGCAGTTGGTGCGGAGCAGCTCCTCTTCGGCGTCGATCACCTCGCAGGCGGCGTCGAGGCGCCGCAGAGCGCCCTCGGCCTCGCGGAGCGCCTCCCCCAGCCGGGTCTGCCGCTCGGTGCGGGCCACGCTGTCGGCATAGCCGAACCGACGCTCGACCGACGCCACGGTGAACGGGCCGTGGGCGTTGATGCGCAGGCTCTTCTCGTCGAGGTGGTACGAGAGCCCCCTGAAGAGGAGCGTCGACACCCCCGCGGGCAGCGTCGCCTCGCACGTGCGCGTCACCTGCGCACCGTCGATGAAGAGCGTCACCCGCTCGACCGAGGTCGGGGCCTCGATGCGGCCGTCGGCCAGCGCGCCGAAAGGCGGCAGCGCCCACCCCGTCAGCAGCAGGCAGAGCGCAAGGATCTTTTTTTTCATAGGTATGCGGTTTGCGACGCGCGCGGAGGCCGGCGAAAGCCCCCGCCCCGTCAGTTGATGCGGTAGACGCGCTGCACCCCCTTGATACGCGAAAGGGAGTGCACGAGCGTATCGACAGCGGAAGCTCCCGGCACCTCCACGGCCACCGAGCCCGAGATGCACCCCCCGGAGGCCGCCTCGAAGTTGATCGAGCGGATGTTGAGCCGCAGGTCGCGGCTGATGACCTCCGTGATGTGGTTGGCCATGCCCGTGGTATCGGCGGCCACCACGCGCAGCACGACGCGGAAGGCGCCCTCTGCACCCTGGCGCCAGCGCGCCTCGATCACGCGGTAGGGGTAGTTCTCGCGCATGCGCCGGGCATTGGGGCAGTCGGTGCGGTGGATCGTGACGCCCGAGTTGATGGTCACGAAGCCGAACACCTCGTCGCCGCGGATGGGGTTGCAGCACTTGGCAAGCTTGTAGCGGATCTTCGACAGGTCGTCGTCGATCACCAGCGCGTCCTGCCCGCTGCGGCTCTCCTTGGCCGCCCGCTGTTCGATCTTCTGCCGCTCGGCCTCGGCGGCCGCCGCACGGCGCTCCTCCTCGGCCTGCCCCGAGAGGTGGCGCGAGAGGAGCTCCTTGACGGTCATGAAGTCGAGCTTCTGCGTGGCCAGCAGCGCATAGACCTCCGTGCCGAGCCGCAGCTTGAAGTGTTTGGCCAGGTAGGCGACGGCCTCGTCGATGGAGATGGCGAATTTCCAGTTTTTGAGTTTGCGCTCGAGCTCCTCGCGCCCCATGCGCGTGTGCTTGGCCTGCTCCTCGCGCAGGTAGGACTTGATCTTGTTGCGCGCCTTGGAGGTGACCACCGCCGAGAGCCAGTCGGCCTTGGGCGTCTGGTCCTTGCGGGTCTGGATCTCCACGATGTCGCCGTTCGACAGACGGTCGCGGATCGAGGCCGGGCGGCCGTTGACCCGCCCGCCCGCGCAGGTGGCGCCCAGCGAGGTGTGGATGTCGAAGGCGAAGTCGAGCAGCGTGGCCCCCTCGGGCAGCTTGCGCAGGTCGCCGTTGGGCGTGAAGACGAAGATCTCGCCCGAGGCGGGCAGGGCGTCGAAGCGCTGCGCCAAAGAGTGGGTCGTGTCCTCCATCAGCTCGCGCAGGCGGCTCAGCCACATCTCGCTCGTGCGCCCGCCCTGGTTTACCCCCTTGTAGCGCCAGTGGGCCGCAATGCCGCGCTCGGCCACCTCGTCCATGCGTTCGGTGCGGATCTGCACCTCGACCCAGCGCCCCTCGGCCGAGACGGTCGTATGGAGCGACTCGTAGCCGTTGGACTTGGGGATCGACACCCAGTCGCGCATGCGCTTGGGGTTGGGGGTGTAGAAGTCGGTGACCACCGAGTAGGCGGTCCAGCACTGGCGCTTCTCCTCCTCGCGCGGGCAGTCGATGATGATGCGCAGGGCGAAGATGTCGTAGACCCCCTCGAAAGGTACGTGCTGCTTGCGCATCTTGGTCCAGATGGAGAAGACCGACTTGGTGCGGCTCTTGATGTGGTACTTCATGCCCAGGGCCCGCAGCCGCTCCTCGACGGGCACCAGGAAGCGGGCGATGAAGGCACGCCGCTCGGCGGCCGACTCCTCGAGCTTGGCCACGATGTGGTCGTAGTCCTTCGGCTCGAGGTATTTGAGGGCTATGTCCTCCAGCTCGCTCTTGATCTCGTAGAGACCCAGCTTGTGGGCGATCTGCGCATAGAGGTTCATCGACTCCCAGCTCTTCTTGCGCCACTTCTCGCGGGGGAACATCTCCAGCGAGCGCATCACCTCGAGCCGGTCGGCCAGCTTGACCAGGATGACGCGCGGGTCCTCCGCGTAGCTGACGATCAGGTCGCGGAAGTTGTCGGCCTGCTCCTTGGCCGCCTTGAGCTTGAGCGCCGAGATGTTGGCCATGCCCATGCAGATGCCCGCGACCTGGTCGCCGAAGCGGGCGCGGATGTCGGACATCAGCGCGAGGAACTCCTCCGCAGGCAGCTCCTTGTGGGCCAGGCGCACGACGTCGTGCAGCAGGGTGGCCACCGTGGAGTTGCGGCCCAGCCCCACCTCCTCGATGACGATCCGCGCCACGGCGGCCGCATGACAGAGCAGCGGCGAGCCGTCGTAGCGTTCGAGCCCCGCGAGGCGCTCCCCGGCGTAGTCGAGCGCCTGGTCGACGAGCTGCTGCGTGGTCTCCGAGAAATTTTCGCGCACCAGCGCGCGAAGCGATTCATAACGAGCGAGATCCATATCGGGGAATCGATTATAGACAATACGAGACAAAGTTAATGAAAATATACAAACAAGCGACTCTTCGCCGAAATCACTTTTCTAATCCAACATTAGATTTTTGCGTAAAAACAGGCACTCGACCGGCCCAAACACGCAAATAAAAGCTGCCAGACTTGGCCGATTCAATTTATTTAAATATATTGCAATATTAAATTAAGAAAGTGTTTTATGTCTGAAGTATTCGCTGGCAAAAATTCATCCGTAAACACCCATATTCTATCGGATGAAGAATTGAGAATTTTAAAAGTGTTGGAAAAACACTGGTATATCACCAATGGAGTGCACGAAGTACGATTGGAAGGAAATGCGAAATACAAATATTTCCTCATGAAGCTCGCAGGAGATTCCCAGCGTCTTTTCAATCTCGAGTGTGAAATCGCAGTCATCATGAACGACTATCCGAACTTCGAACCGAGGACACTAAACGTATTGGACAAAGTATACGAACGTTATCATAATCTACGAATCGAGAAGATCGTCGCTGTCGTCATCAGCAAAGATCCCGATGTCAAGAAAAAGGCCCAGGATATGCTACGTCGGGACCCGGAAAATCAAGTCATCATCCCATTCTCCTACGACGAATTGAACGAGTCCATAGATTCGATTAAAATCACGGGACGATTCCGGGAGTTTTTCTACAATCGGGATTTGTTCAATTTTCAGTCGCCACTCAAAAAAGAGTTCTATTTCTTCGGTCGAAACGAATTGATCCACTCTCTGGTCGACCGGCATGAAAACAACGAAAGCTCTGGACTTTTTGGTCTGCGAAAAACAGGCAAGACTTCCATCATTTTCGGAATACAACGCGTATTGCAACGCCGTGGGATGCCCTCCGTATTCATTGACTGCCAAAATCCGGCTTTCCATCAAAAACAATGGTACAAAGCGCTGAAATACGTGATCGACCAAATCAAAGAACAGAACAGACTCCAGGCTCTGATAAAAACCGACGAACAATATACCGAAAGCGATGCATCTTCGTGTTTCGAGAAAGACATCGTCCTGCTCCACAAAAAACTCAACAAACAAAACATCCTGTTGATATTCGACGAAATCGAACATATTTCGCCCGACATATCCCCCAGCAACCATTGGAGGAGCGGACTCGACTTCGTTTACTTTTGGCAAACGCTACGATCCCTTACCCAAAAACACACTTCGCTGTTCACCTATCTAATCGTAGGGACCAATCCGAGATGCACAGAAATGGCGCGCATACAAGACATCGACAATCCTATTTTCAACCAAATTCCCTGCCAATACATTCCGGCTTTCTCCGTAGAACAGACCGCAGACATGGTAAAAACGCTGGGGTATATCATGGGACTGAAATTCGACGACATCGTATGCGCCAAGCTGACCGAGGACTTCGGAGGTCACCCCTTCCTGATCCGATCGGTATGCAGCGAAATCAATCGGATCGCGAACAAAAGCCGACCGTTAACGATTGACAAAGGATATTATAGCAACGCATTGCGTTCATATCGTAAAAAATACACGACCTATATCGAAATGATCTTGAATGTACTCCAACAATATTATCACGACGAATACGACATGCTTCGCTACCTGGCACTGGACGACACGGAGCGATTCGAACAATTCGCAGCCCTGTCGAACGAATACACGGACCATCTGCTCGGATATAACGTAATAGGAGGAGAACAGGGGACATATACATTCAAAATAGAAATAATCAGAGAATACCTGAAAAACAAATATCGGTTCCAAAAACAAAAACAGACCGAAGAAGAAAGACGACTCGAAATTCAAGAACGCAGAAGCTCTTTGGAGATAATACTCCGTACCATGATCCGACAGATTCTTTTAGCCAAATACGGCGAATTGGAAGCTCGAAAAATAATACTCGATATTTTCGGCGGAAATCGCAAAGAAAAGTTCCAAGTCCTACCACTCAAAGAACTATTCAACCCCAACAAAAGCATTATCTACTGGGAAGATCTGCGCAAAATCATAGAAAAAGAATGGCCGCAGTTCGAACATATTTTCGGAAAGGACAAACAACGGTTCTCGCTTGCCATGCAAACGATTAACGATTTACGATGCGATGCCCACGCAAAAGGTGTTTCCGAAGAAGAAATGGCCTTATTCCGTTCCCAAATAAAACGTTTGGAAGAGTACTGCGAAGCCTATTAGCAAACTGCCCCAACAAAAGACCCCTGTCGAAAACGACAGGGGTCTTTTTGCTGACAATCACGGTCGCTTATTCGACGGGGATGTCCTTATTGACGTTCTTCGAACCCACGAGGGCGTAGAAGAGGATATAGGCGGCGCAACCCAGCGGCACGAAGTAGCTGATGAGGTACGAACCCGTGAGGTCGGCGATCCAGGCCTGAATGGCGACCATGACGGCACAGCCGAAGACCATCGTCATGAAGGCGCCCGAGGCGATGGCGGTGTACTTGCCAAGACCCTCGACGGCCATGTTGAAGATGCCGCCCCACATCACCGAGGTGCAGAGACCCACCAGGATGAAGGCGAAGATGCCCACGGGAACCTCGGCCCAGATGAGCGAGAGGTTGGCCCAGTCGACGCCCGGGATATTGACCGTGGCGGTCGTGGGGGCGAACATGCCGAAGGCGATGAGCAGGATGCTGACCGCCGAGGCGACCGTGATCATCGCGCGCGACGAGACCTTGCCGCCGATGGCGCCGCCCACGAAGCGGCCCACGAGCATCATGAGCCAGTAGACGGCCACGATCAGACCCACGATGCCGGCGTCCATGCCCATGCCGCCCGCCTCGGGCAGCGCCGTGAGGTACTGGAGGATGTAGGTCGGCGTGCCCACCTCGATGCCCATGTAGAGGAAGATGGCCAGGATGCCCAGCTTGAAGTGGCGGAACGAGAAGGCGCTGTACTTGTCCTTTTCGCCCGTCTTGACCTCGACGGCCTGCTGCGGCTCGTCGATCTTGGTGAAGCTGATGACCACGAAGGCCACGGCGAAGACGGCCATGGCGATGAAGAGCGCCGGCGTGGCGTCGGCCACGTGGGCCTTGGCTGCGTCGCCGATCAGCGCGCCCATGAGGATGTAGACCGCAACGGCCGCGGCGCTGTTGAAGACGCCGCCGATCTGGATCAGCTGGTTGCCCTTGTTACCGCCGCCGCCCAGGATGTTGAGCATGGGGTTGACCACCGTGTTGAGCATGCACATGCAGAAGCCGCCGATGAAGGCGCCCACCAGATAGACCGCGAAAGCGCAGTGCTCCAGGCTCTCCCAGCCGCTCATGTACTGGATGAAGACCCCGACGAAGCCCACCACCAGGGCGAGCAGCGCCGTCTTCTTGTAGCCGATGCGCTTCAGCAGCATGCCGGCCGGAATACCCATCAGCAGATAGGCGATGAAGTTGCCGTAGTTGCCGATCTGCGATTCGAGGTTCGAAGCCCCGAACTGGTTCTTCACGATGACCGCCATCGGCGAGCAGAGGTTGGTCACGAATGCGATCATGGCGAACAGGGCGATCATCACCAGGATCGGCAGGAGGTTTTTGTTTTTTGCCATAGTATTGAGGTTAATAGTTGTCGGTAGCATCGGTTCATCGGTCGCGCTCGGCCACGTAGACGCACAGGTCGGCCAGCGCCTTGCGGCCGGGGCTTTCGGCATAGTCGGAGAGCTGCCCCACGGCGCGCGAGATGTAGTGGCGCATCACCTCGGCGGCCCGGTCGAGGCCTCCCTCGCCGGCGACGATGCGCTGGAGGTATTCGACCTCGGCCTCCTCGTCGCGGCAGCGGGCCAGGCGGGCGAGCAGCTCCGAGCGGCGCTCCTCCCCCACGCGGTCGAGCACCGTGAGCAGCGGCAGGGTCACCTTGCCCTCGCGCAGGTCGTTGCCCGAGGGTTTGCCCGTCTGCGCCGAGGGGGTGTAGTCGAGGATGTCGTCCTGCATCTGGAAGGCCATGCCCAGCGCCTCGCCGAAGCGGCGCATGGCCGAGACCCGCTCGCGCGGAGCGCCCACGGCCAGGGCGCCCGCCGAGGCGCTCACGCCCAGCAGGCAGGCGGTCTTCTTGCGGACGATCTCCAGGTAGGAGTCGCGCGTCATGGTGTGGCGGCCGGCCAGATCGTCCTGCAGCACCTCGCCCTCGCAGAGCGACGTGACGGTACCGCAGACGTGGGTCACCAGGTCGAACTGGCCGCTCTCCAGGCCGATGTTCAGGGCGCGGGAGAGGATGTAGTCGCCCAGCAGCACCGCCTTGTGCGACTGCCACAGGGCATTGGCCGAGGGGCGGCCGCGGCGCGTGTCGGCCTCGTCGATCACGTCGTCGTGGATGAGCGACGAGAGGTGGATCATCTCCACGAGCAGCGCGGCCAGGGCGGGACGGCGCCCCGAGGCGGCCGCGGGGTTGGCGGCGTTCATCGCGGCCGAGAGCATCACCAGCAGCGGCCGGATACCCTTGCCGCGCGACGAGAGCGCATGGCGCAGCATCTCCGAAAGCAGCTCGCCTTCGGCCGTGAAATAACGGGCGACGAACTCCTCGTAGGAGGCCAGCTGGGGCTCCACGGGGCGTCGAATGTCATCGAGTCGAATCATAACCAATATGCAAAGATACGAATAAGCGAGGGCAAAAGCAAGCAGACTTGCTTGCTTTTTGCCGAGCGGGAGTATCTTCGGCGCAGTCAAAGATAATGAAATTTCGCAACTGCAATATAGCAAGGGGCGTTTTATTTGCCACGGGAGGCGGTCGGCCACGGTCGACTGCGAAACAGAAAAGACCCGGCTCTCAGCCGGGCGGGCCGCAGCCAGCGAAGGATGCCGCCGAGCCTTCAGGCGAGGAGAGCAGCCCTTCGCCGGGGGTGGCTGCGGGCCGCTGCGAAGCCTGCGGCTCCGCAATCCACAATCGGATTCGCCGCGCCCCGCCGCAATTTTCCATTTTCAACTCGCCCCGACTTTTCGTATCTTTGGCTGCGCCCAAGATACTCCCGCCCGGCAAAATGCGAGCAAGCTTGCTTTTGCCCTCGCTTATTCGTATTTTTGGCTTCGCCGAAGATACTTCGCCTCAACAAAACCCAAACAAGTTTGGTTTTGTTTTCGGCTTATTCGTATCTTTGCACCCTTGAACCCCCTCCGCATCATGGATTTCAAACGTTCCTCCCTGCACCGCCTGCTGCCCGCAGCGGCGGCCCTGGCGCTCTTCTTCGTCGCGAGCGCCCTCTACTTCACCCCGCAGTTCGGCGGCGAGGTGCTTCCGCAGCACGACGTCATGCAGTACGAAGGCATGGTCAAGGAGATCCGCGACTGCCGCGCCGCGACGGGCGAAGACCCGCAGTGGACGGGCGCCATGTTCGGCGGCATGCCGGCCTACATGATCTCGGTGGCCTACCCCGCCCAGCTGGTCAAGAACTCGCTCGGGCGCATCGTCTCGCTGGTCGACACCCCCGCCGGGTTCCTCTTCTTCGCCATGGTCTCGATGTGGCTCATGCTGCTCATCGCGGGCGTCGACCCGTGGGTGGGCACCGTGGGGGCGCTGGCCTACGGCTTCTCTACCTACTTCGTGCTCATCATCGGCGCGGGCCACGTCACCAAGATGTGGGCGCTGGTCTACGCCCCGCTCATGATGGGCGGCGCGTGGATGACCCTGCGCGGCGACCGCTGGTCGGGTGCGGCGATCGCCGCCGCGGCCACCTCGCTCGAGATCGGCGCCAACCACCCGCAGATCACCTACTATTTCCTCCTCGCCATGGCCGCCTTCTGGTTCAGCGAGGCCGTCGCGGCGTGGCACGCACGGCGCACGGGCGACTTCCTGCGCCGCACCGGGCTGCTCGCGGCCGCGGGCCTGGCGGGCGTGCTGTCCAACTTCTCGCCCCTGTGGTATGCGGCGCAGCACACCGGCGACACGATCCGCGGCGGCTCGGAGCTGACCGCAGAGACGCCCGGAGGCGACGCGGGAGCCGGAGGCCTGGACCTCGACTACGCCACGGCGTGGAGCTACGGCCGTGCCGAGACGCTCAACCTCCTCGTGCCCGACTTCATGGGGCGCGACTCGTCGACCCCCTTCTCGGCCGACGGACCGGTGGCCGGGCTGCTCGACGGCTACGGCCTGCGCGGCGCCGCGCGCCAGCTGCCCGCCTACTGGGGCACGCAGCCCTACACGGCCGGCCCGACCTATCTGGGCGCCGCTGCCCTCTTCCTCGCGGCGCTGGGCCTCGCGCTGCTGCGCGGGAGGGACAAGTGGTGGATCGTCGCCGTCGCGGCGCTCATGATCCTGCTCTCGTGGGGCCGCAACTTCATGGGGCTTACCGAGCTGGCGTTCAAGCTCCTGCCCGGATACGACAAGTTCCGCACCGTGTCGATGACGCTCGTGGCGGTGCAGTGGGCCGTGCCGCTGCTCGGCGCCCTGGCCCTCGACCGGCTGTGGCGCGGCGAGGTGCCGCGCGAGCGCCTCATGCGCGCCCTGGCGTGGGCCGCAGGCGTCACGGGCGGCCTGTGCCTCGTGCTGGCCGCGGCGGGCGACCTTATTTTCGACTTCGGGCGGGCCGAGAGCGCCGGGATGATGACCGACACCTTCCGCCGCCTGTTCGAGGCCAACGGCCTGCAACAGTACCTCGACCGCGGCACCGACATCGAGTGGGGCGAGGCGGCGGCCGAGGCGATGGCCGCCGAGCGCGCCTCGATGATGCGCGCCGACGCCTGGCGCTCGCTGGCGCTGATCGCCCTGGCCGCCGGCGCCGTGTGGCTCTTCGCGCGGCGGCGCATCGGCCGCGGCGTGCTCGCGGCGTGGGTCGGGGCGGTGGTGCTGCTCGACCTGGTGCCCGTCGACCGGCGCTTCCTCTCGTCGGAGGACTTCACCGAGGAGCGGAGCCAGCGCATCGTCGCCACGGAGGCCGACCGCGAGATCCTGGCCGACACCACGGCGGGCTTCCGCGTGCTCAACCTCACCGTGAGCCCCTTCAACGACGCCTCGACCTCCTACTTCCACCGCTCGGTGGGGGGCTACCACGGAGCCAAGCTCTCGCGCTACCAGGATCTGATCGACCGCTACCTCTCCTCGCTCGACGAGGGGGTGCTGGACATGCTCAACACGCGCTACCTGATCGCGGCGGGCCCCGACGGAGCGCCCGAGGCGCGGCGGCGCGGCACGGAGTACGGCGCGGCGTGGTTCGTCGACGCGGCCGTGGGGGCCGCCACGCCCGCGGAGGAGATCGACCTGCTGGGAGAGACCGACCTGCACCGGGTGGCCGTGGTGGCCGAGCGCGACATGGAGCGCCTGGGCGCCCTCGCGCCGGCCGACAGCGCGGCGCGGCGGACGATACGCCTGGCGGAGTACCGCCCCAACCTCCTGCGCTACGAATACACGGCCGACCGCGAGGCGCTGGCCCTCTTCTCCGAGATCTTCTACGACAAGGGGTGGAGAGCCTATGTCGACGGCGTCGAGGCCCCCTACCTGCGCGCCGACTACGTGCTGCGCGCCATGCTCCTGCCCGCCGGCAGCCACACCGTCGAGTGGTGCTTCCGCGCGCCGCACTGGGGCGCGGCCGAGGCGATCACCCTCGCAGCGTCGCTGCTGGTGCTGCTCTCCGTCGCCGCCGCCCTCCTCCTCCGATTCCGAACCAAAAAACAGCAATCATGAGCAACGCAGACAAGCGACTGAAACGCAAGGTACGCAACTCCTATATCGTCTCCACGGTCAGCGTGGCGCTGGTCCTCTTCCTGCTCGGCTCGGTGGGCTACCTGCTCGTCGCGGCGATGGAGGTGGCGCACGACCTGGAGCGGGGCATCGTCCTCACGGTCGAGCTCCGCAACGACCTCGAGCCCGACGAGCGCGAGCGGCTGGGCAAGTGTCTGGCGGCAATGGAGCCCGTGGGCTCGGTAACCTTCCTCTCGAAGGAGGAGAAGGCCGCCGACGCCGAGTTCCGCCGCCTCTTCGACGGCGAGTTCGAGGAGGTGCTCGGCGAAAACCCGCTCGCCGACTCGTTCGAGCTCGCCTTCGCGGGCGACGCCACCGACCGCGCGGCCACCGACCGCCTGCTCTCCGAGATCGAGGCGATGCACGGCGTGGAGCGCGCCTCCTTCCCGGCACAGGTGGCCGAGCGCATGCAGGCCACGGTGGGCAAGATCCGCCTGGTGCTGCTGCTCTTCGGCGGCGCGCTGCTCGTCGTCTCGCTCATCCTGCTCAACAACACGATCCGCCTGGCGATCTACTCGAAGCGCTACCTGATCAACACCATGAAGCTCGTGGGGGCCACCCGCTGGTTCATCATGCGCCCGTTCCTGGGCAGCAGCGTCACGCAGGGCATCTGGGCCGGAGGGGCCGCCTCGCTGCTCTTCGTCGCGGCGGTCTACGGGCTGAACGAGACCGTGCCCGAGCTCGTGTCGCTGGCCCGCACGGGGCGCCTGGCGGCCGTCGTCGGGGCGATGATCGCGGGCGGCGTGCTGATCTCGGGTCTCTTCACATTCCTGGCCCTCAACCGTTTCATCAACATGAAATCGAACAAGATCCACCTTTACTGATATGAGCAAACAGCCCAACAACCCCGCGGAGGAGCCCGAGCGCATGCCCCTCTCGCGCCGCAACTACCTGCTGCTGGCGGCAGGTTTCGCGCTCGTGGTCCTGGGATTCGTCCTGATGGCCGGCGGCGGCAGCGACTCGCCCGACGAGTTCGACTACGCCATGTTCTCGTGGCGCCGCATCACGCTGGCACCCATCCTCGTCATCGGCGGCTTCGTCACCGAAGCGGTCGCCATCATGAAACGCTTCAAGAGATAAGATGGACACGTTACAAGCCATTCTGCTCGGCATCGTGCAGGGCATCACCGAATTTCTCCCCGTATCGTCGAGCGGCCACCTGCAGATCGCCAAGGAGCTGCTGGGCGTGGAGATCGACAACAACATCACCTTCGACGTCACGCTCCACGCCGCCACGGTGCTGAGCACGATCGTAGTCATGCGGCACGAGATCGCGCAGCTCGCGGGCGGGCTCTTCTCGCGCCGCTTCAACGCCGAGCAGGCCTACGCCGTCAAGATCGCAATCTCGATGATCCCCGCCGGGATCGTCGGCGTCTGCTTCGCCGACCGCATCGAGGAGCTCTTCGCCTCGCTGGGATTCGTGGGGGCCATGCTGCTGGTGACGGCCGCGCTGCTGGCCTTCGCCTACTACGCCCGCCCGCGGCAGAAGAGCGAGATCTCCTACCGCGACGCCTTCGTCATCGGCCTGGCGCAGGCCGCAGCCACGCTGCCCGGCCTCTCGCGCTCGGGGTCGACCATCGCCACGGGCCTGCTGCTGGGCAACTCGAAAGAGAGCACGGCCCACTTCTCGTTCCTGATGGTCATCCCCGTCATCCTGGGCAAGATGCTGCTCGACATCCTCTCGGGCGAGATGGGCGCCATGGAGGTGCCCGCGGCGGCCCTCGCGGGCGGCTTCGCGGCCGCATTCGCCGTGGGGGCGCTGGCCTGCAAGTTCATGATCGAGATCGTCAAGCGGGGCAAGCTCATCTGGTTCGCCCTCTACTGCGCCGCCGCGGGGCTGCTGTCGATCGCAAGCACGCTCCTGCGATGAGTGCGGAGCGCGAACTGCGGGACATCGACTTCGAGCAGGGCTACGTCGCCGTGGTCGACAAGCCCCTCGAGTGGACCTCGGCCGACGTGGTGCGCAAGATCAAGTTCGCGCTGCGCCGCCTGGGCCACCGCCGCATCAAGGTCGGCCACGCCGGCACGCTCGACCCGCTGGCCACGGGCGTGCTGCTGGTCTGCATCGGCCGCGCCACCAAGCGGGTCGACGCCCTGCAGGCCGAGGAGAAGGAGTACGTGGCCGACGTGATGCTCGGCGCCACCACCCCGAGCTACGACCTGGAGCACCCCATAGACCGCACCTACCCCTGGGAGCACATCACGCGCGAGGCGGTGGAGGAGGCCCTGCGCTCGCTCACGGGCGAGCGGCTGCAGGAGCCGCCCCGCTACTCGGCCAAGAAGATCGAAGGTACGCGCGCCTACGAGCTCGCGCGCGCGGGCGAGGAGGTCGCGATGCGCATGGCCGCGATCCACATCTACGAAATGGAGCTCGCGGAGTGCGAGCTGCCGCGCATCCGCATCCGCGTGCGATGCAGCAAGGGCACCTACATCCGCTCGCTGGCCCGCGAGATCGGCGAGGCGCTCGGCAGCGGCGGCCACCTCACCTCGCTGCGCCGCACGCGCAGCGGCGGCTTCCGCGCCGAGGAGGCGTGGCGGCTCGACGAGCTGCTGGAAAAAATGCAAAAAATCGCCGAGGGCGAAACAAAATAGTCTTTTTTGCGTATAAAGATTACTTTGTCGTATCTCAGAAAACACCTATTTTCATGAAATTATCGCAATACGGCTACGAATTCGACCGCGAGATGCTGGCGCAGCACCCGGCCCAGAACCGCGACGAATCGCGCCTGATGGTCATCGACCGTGCGAAGGGCACGATCGAGCACCGCATCTTCAAGGACATCCTCGACTACTTCGACGAGAAGGACCTCTTCGTGTTCAACGACACGAAGGTCTTCCCGGCGCGCCTCTACGGCAACAAGGAGAAGACCGGCGCCGAGATCGAGATCTTCCTGCTGCGCGAGCTCAACCGCGAGCTGCGGCTGTGGGACGTGCTGGTCGACCCGGCGCGCAAGATCCGCATCGGCAACAAGCTCTACTTCGGCGACGACGACCTGCTGGTGGCCGAGGTGATCGACAACACCACCTCGCGCGGGCGCACGCTGCGCTTCCTCTTCGACGGCTCCTACGAGGAGTTCAAGCAGGCGCTCTTCGCCCTGGGCGAGACGCCGCTGCCCAAGTGGATCCGCGAGAAGGTCGAGCCCGAGGACGCCGAGCGCTACCAGACGATCTTCGCCGCCCACGAGGGCGCCGTAGCCGCCCCGACGGCCGGCATGCACTTCTCCAAGCACCTTCTGAAGCGCATGGAGATCAAGGGCGTGGACCGCGCCTTCCTGACGCTCCACGTCGGCCTGGGCAACTTCCGCACGGTGGACGTCGAGGACCTCTCGAAGCACAAGATGGACTCCGAGCAGTTCATCGTCACGGCCGAGACGGCCGAGGCGGTCAACAACGCCAAGCGCGAGGGCCGCAAGGTGGTCTCGATCGGCACCACCGTGATGCGCACGCTCGAGACGGCCGTCTCGACCGGGGGCATGATCAAGCCCATGGAGGGGTGGACCAACAAGTTCATCTTCGCCCCCTACGACTTCACGGTCGCCGACGCCATGGTCACCAACTTCCACCTGCCCTACTCGACGCAGCTGATGATGGTGGCCGCATTCGGCGGCTACGAGACGGTGATGAACGCCTACCGCATCGCCCGCGAGGAGAAGTACCGCTTCGGCACCTACGGCGACGCGATGCTGATCCTTTAGCCCGCGGCGGGGTGCCGCCGCGCTTAATTGAGAAAAATTTCGTATCTTTGCCCTCGGACAAGCCCCGCCCGGCGACGCACGTCCCGTCCGTCGCAGCGCCCGGCCCGGCTGTCGCGGCAAAAGATCAAGTCGTAATTCAAACCAGATAACCGTGGCAAGCAAAATTCTCTACGTCTGTCAGGAGATCACGCCCTACCTTCCCGAAACGGAGGAGTCGGTGCTTTGCCGTGCGCTGTCGCAGGCGATGCAGGAGCGGGGCAACGAGATCCGCACCTTCATGCCCCGTTACGGCTGCATCAACGAGCGGCGCCACCAGCTGCACGAGGTGATCCGGCTCTCGGGCATGAATCTGATCATCGACGACAACGACCACCAGCTCATCATCAAGGTGGCGTCGATCCCCTCGGCCCGCGTGCAGATCTACTTCATCGACAACGACGACTACTTTTCGCGCAAGGCAGTGCTGACCGACGAAGCCGGCGTCCACTTCGGCGACAACGACGAGCGCGCGATCTTCTTCGCGCGCGGCGTGCTGGAGACGGTCAAGAAGCTGCGCTGGACCCCCTCGGTGGTCCACTGCCACGGGTGGTTCTCGAGCGTGGTGCCCATCTACCTGAAGCACACTTTCGCCGACGACCCCATCTTCCGCGACGTGAAGATCGTCGTCTCGCTCTACGACGACGCCTACCCCGGCACGCTCGACCCCGGCTTCGCGGCCAAGGTCGCCAACGAGGGCGTGGAGACGAAAAATCTGTCGGTTCTCGCCGAGCCGTCATACGAAAATCTGCTCCGCTTCGTTCTACAATATGCCGACGGCGTGGTGGCGGCTTCGCCCGGCATCGCCCCCGAGGTGCTGGAGACGGTGCGGCAGAGCGGCGTGAAGCTGCTCGAGTACCAGTCGCCGGCCGATGCGGACTTTTTCGACAACTACAACCGATTCTATGAAGAGATCCAATAAGTTCCGAGCCGCGGTGCGCCCCTTCGCCGTCGCCCTGGCCGCCGCCCTGGCATGGGCGGGCTGCACCGACGTCGACGACTCGCTCGGCGGGAACCTCATCCCCGAGAACCAACAGATGAAAGCCGGCTACTCGGTCTTCGACGGCTCGTCGAAGGCCCCCGGGCTGAGCCCCCGCAAATATGTCGAGAGCCGCCTCTTCCAGACCGACTCGATCGTCGGCTCGAAGCTCGCCAACGGCTATATGGGGTCGATGATCAACGACACCGTGGGCCTGCGCACGGCGGGTTTCCTCTCGCAGTTCACCTCCTACTACAAGATCGAGGAGGGCGACTTCGGCTACAAGCCCTTCTTCGACTCGGTGTATATCTTCCTCTCGATCAAGAGCTACGGCTCCGACACGCTCACCGACCAGCGGTTCGCCGTCTACGAGGTGACGAGCAACGAATATATCGAGCAGTCGACCGACACCCTCTTCTACATCACCTTCGACCCCGAGGCCGAGGGGATTCTGGGCGACAAGCTCTTCACCTTCTCGCTGGGCGAGGGCAACAAGACGGGCCCCTCGACCACGGCCGTAACGATGGACCCGACCGCCGCCGGCCGCAGCTTCGTCAACCGCCTGCTGCTGCAGGAGGGCGAGTATGCGGGCGACTACTCGATCTACAAGACCGACAGCCTCAAGCGGTGGTTCAACGCCTTCAAGGGTCTCTACATCAAGCCCGAGCAGGACATGACGCGCAGCGAGACGGGCGCCACGCGGGGCACGATCTACGCCACGGAGCTCGCCTCGTCGGGCTTTATGGTCTACGGCCGCAGCCGCCGCGAGGACAACCCCTCGCTCATCAAGGACACGATCGGCATGGGCTTCTACTTCAACATCGAGGACGCCCCCATGGGCAACGTGGCCGTCACCACCGTGCGCCACGACTACGACGGGGCGCTGATCCCGGTCGACGAGGCGCGCGAGCCCTCCGCAGGGCAGCCCGACGAGCGCCCACAGAGCGAGACGCTCTACGTCGAGGGTCTGGGCGGCGTGGTCTCGGAGCTCACCTTCACGCGCGAGCTGTTCGAGGAGCTGGAGCAGATCCTGGCGGTGGAGAACGCCGCGAGCGGCCGCAACTTCCGCACCTTCGCCTTCAGCCAGGTCCGCATGTCGATCTACCTGCCCGGCAGCGACTACGACTGGCAGAAGATCGACCCCTCGAACGCCGCACCGCTCATCGCCCTGATGAACGGCGCGCTGCCCCGACTGGGTCTCTACGCCGACTACAAGAAGCTCACCCCGGTGACCGACTACGCCTATGTCTACGAGCAGCAGGGCACCACGATCGCCTTCGACGGCAAGCTCAACCGCAGCCGCGCCTGCTACTCGATGAACATCACCTCGTTCATGCAGGGGTTGTGGAACAGCTACGCCGAACTGCGGGCCAAGACCCCCGCCGGAGAGCAGGTCGACCTCTCGGAGCTCGACTACCGCAGCGTCTACCTGGCGCCCGAGGCCTACAGCCTCTTCGCGCTCCCCTACAGCGTCTTGCAGGGCGAAGCGGGCGACGGCAACAACGCGCCCATCCGCCTGGAGATGACCTACAACATGATCCAGTAGGCGGAGCGAACGCGATACGGCGGAACCTAAGTGTGCGAATACTTAGGTTTTCGCATTTATGGAGAAACGCAAAAAAGAGAACGATAAGACATGCAGGACAACTTAGTGATCGTCGAGTCGCCGGCCAAAGCCAAGACCATCGAGAAGTTCCTCGGCAAGGACTTCGTGGTCAAGTCGAGCTTCGGCCACATCCGCGACCTCTCGAAAAAGGATCTGGGCATCCACATCGACGGCGGCTTCGCCCCCGTCTACGAGATTCCGGCCGACAAGAAGAAGGTGGTCGACGAGCTCGCCCGGCTGGCCAAGAGCAAGACCGTGTGGCTCGCCTCCGATGAGGACCGCGAAGGAGAGGCCATCGCATGGCACCTGACCGAAGTGTTGGGTCTCCCGGTAGATCGGACCAAGCGCATCGTCTTCCACGAGATCACCAAGCGTGCGATCCTGGAGGCGATCGAGAAGCCCCGCACGGTCAACATGGACCTGGTCAACGCCCAGCAGGCGCGCCGCATCCTCGACCGTCTGGTCGGCTTCGAGCTCTCGCCCGTGCTGTGGAAGAAGGTGCGCCCGTCGCTCTCGGCGGGCCGCGTGCAGTCGGTGGCCGTGCGACTGATCGTCGAGCGCGAGCGCGAGATCATCGCCTTCCGCTCGGCTCCCTATTTCCGCGTGGTGGCCCAGTTCCACGCCGCCGGCGACGCCGAGAAGAGCCTCTTCAGGGCCGAGCTCTCGACCCGCTTCGAGACCGAAGCCGAGGCCGAGGCGTTCCTCCAGGGCTGCATCGGCGCCGAGTTCACCGTCGCGCGGGCCGAGGAGAAGCCCGCGCAGCGCTACCCCGCGCCTCCCTTCACCACCTCCACGCTCCAGCAGGAGGCCGGGCGCAAGCTGGGCATGTCCGTCTCGCAGACGATGTCCGTGGCGCAGCACCTCTACGAGCAGGGTCTCATCACCTACATGCGTACCGACTCGGTGAACCTCTCGCAGCAGGCTCTGGCCCAGTGCAAGGAGGAGGTCACGCGCCTCTACGGCGAGAACTACTCGCGCTGGTTCAACTACAAGACCAAGACCAAGGGGGCTCAGGAGGCCCACGAGGCGATCCGTCCGTCGTACATCGAGCGGCAGGCGATCGAGGGCACGCCGGCCGAGAAGAAGCTCTACGACCTGATCTGGAAGCGCACGGTGGCCTCGCAGATGGTGCCGGCCGAGATCGACCGCACGACGGTGCAGATCGCCGTCTCGGGCTCGGCGCACCAGTTCGTGGCGCAGGGCGAGGTGATCCGCTTCGACGGATTCCTGCGCCTCTACTCCGAGTCGACCGACGACGACCAGACCGCGGAGAGCGGCGAGGGCATGCTGCCCAAGATGGAGCCGGGCGACCGCCTTGCGGCGCGCCAGATCACCGCGACCGAAAAGTTCACCCAGCCGCCGTTCCGCTACAACGAGGCCTCGCTGGTCAAGCGCCTCGAGGAGCTGGGCATCGGCCGCCCCTCGACCTACGCCCCCACGATCACCACGATCATCAACCGCGGCTACGTCGTCAAGCAGAACCGCGAGGGGCAGAAGCGCCCCTACGCCCAGCTCACGCTCGCGGGGGGCAAGATCGCCCGCAAGAGCCTCACCGAGAACTTCGGCAAGGAGAAGAACCGCCTCTCGCCCACCGACATCGGCATGGTGGTCAACGACTACCTGGAGGCGCAGTTCGGCCCGATCATCGACTACAACTTCACGGCCAGCGTCGAGAAGGAGTTCGACCGCATCGCCGAGGGCGAGATCACGTGGGACAAGATGATCTCGCAGTTCTACGGCCCCTTCCACAAGATGGTCGACACGGCCATCGAGCAGCAGACCGACAAGCGCGGCCAGGCCCGCATCCTGGGCGCCGACCCCGCGACGGGCCACACGGTCAAGGCGCGCATCGGCCGCTACGGCCCGATGGTCGAGATCGAGGGCGCCGAGGGGGAGAAGAGCCGCTTCGCCTCGCTCAAGAAGGGGCAGCTGATCGAGTCGATCACGTTGGAGGAGGCGCTCGACCTGTTCGCCCTGCCGCGCACGCTGGGCGTGCTCGACGGCGAGGAGCTCTCGGTGGGCATCGGCCGCTACGGCGCCTACGTGCGCTACGGCAAGTCGTTCGCCTCGCTCGACCGCAGCGACGACCCCTACACGGTGGGCTACGACCGCGCCGTGGAGGTGGTGCGCGCCCACCAGGCGGCCGCCGCCGCGGCCAACACGCCCCTGAAGCGGTTCGACGAGGAGCCCGACCTGCTGGTCAAGCACGGCCGCTACGGCGCCTACATCGCCTACAAAGGCAAGAACTACCGCATCCCCAAAGGTTCGAAACCCGAGGAGCTGACCCTCGAGGAGTGCCGCCGCATCGTCTCGACATCGAAGAAATAGACCAAACCATAACCCGAACCCCAATGAAAAGATTCCTCCTCTGCGCCCTCGCGTTCTGCACGACGCTCGGCGCCGCGGCCCAGACGGCCGACACGAAGAGCGAGCCCGAAGGCTACCGCTTCACCGACGGCAAGGTGCTCGACATCACCCCCGTGAAGAACCAGAACCGCAGCGGCACCTGCTGGTGCTACTCGACCATGTCGTTCCTCGAGGCGGAGATCCTGCGCGCGGGCGGCGCCCCGGTGCACCTCTCCGAGATGTGGATCGTGCGCCACACCTTCATGGAGAAAGCCGAGAAGTACGTGCGCATGCACGGCGAGATCAACTTCGCCGAGGGCGGCGCGGCCCACGACGTCACCGAAGGGATCGCCAAATACGGCATCGTACCCTTCGAGGCCTACCCGGGCTTCAACTACGGCACCGACAAGCCCGACTTCTCGGAGCTCACGCCCGTGCTCAAGTCGTTCCTCGACACCGTGATCAAGGGCCGCAAGCTCTCCACGGCGTGGAAGCGCGCTTTCAACGCCCTGCTCGACGAGTACTTCGGCCCGATGCCCGAGACGTTCGTCTACGAGGGCAAGGAGTACACCCCCGCCTCGTTCGCCGCGTCGCTGCCCATCCGCATGGATGACTACATCGACATCACGTCGTTCACCCACCACCCCTTCTACACCAAGTTCATCATCGAGATCCCCGACAACTGGATGTGGGGCGAGGCCTACAACCTGCCGCTCGACGAGATGATGCAGGTCGTGGACCACGCGCTGGCCAACGGCTACCCCCTGGCCTGGGGCACCGACGTGAGCGAGAAGGGCTTCAGCCGCACCAAGGCGCTGGGCATCATCCCCGAGGCCGACCTCGACGGCATGAGCGGCACCGAGGCCGAGCGCTGGGGCAAGCTCACCGAGCGCGAGAAGGAGGCGGCGCTCTACAAGTTCGACAAGCCGGGCAAGGAGCGCACGATCACGCAGCAGATGCGCCAGGAGGCCTTCGACAACTACGAGACCACCGACGACCACGGCATGGTGATCGTGGGCACGGCCACCGACCAGATCGGCAACCCCTACTACAAGGTGCTCAACTCGTGGGACGCCATGCCCCCCTACGGCGGCTACTACTACTTCTCGCGTCCGTTCGTGGAGTACAAGACCACCGACATCATGGTCAACAAGCGGGCGCTGCCCAAGGCCATCGCGGCCAAGCTGGGCCTCAAGTAAGCCTTCGGGAGATCCGTAAAACATGGGCGTGTGTCGAAATGAAGATTTCGGCACACGCCTTTTTATGCGTTTCTCCTCCCCTACGGCTCCTCGACGACCAGCCCCATGAGGCGCGCCAGCGCGGCCGCCTGCGCCGCCGTGACGCGCAGCCCCCGCAGCTCCGGCGATACGACGGCACCCACCTGCACGCCGTCGAGGCGCGAGTCGGCGAGCGACACCCCGTCGAGGCGCGTGCCCCGCAGCTCGGCCCCCGTGAGGTCGCACTCGGTGAAGCGCACCCCCTCGAAGCGGCATTCGGCCAGCGAGGCGCTGCGCAGCACCGCCCGCTCGAAGGCCACGCGCCGCATGCGGCCGCCGAAGAGGTTGGCGAAGGAGGCCGCGGGGCGGAGCAGCAGCACGTCGTGCCACGTCGCGGCCTGAAGGTCGGCCCCCAGCAGCTTGCACTCCTCGAATGCGACGCGCAGGAACGAGCACCCCTGCCAGTCGGCGTTCGAAAGGTCGCAGCGCCGGAAGAGGACGTCGGCAAAGTGGGCGCGGCGCAATCGGCTGCCGGCGAACTGACAGCCGCTGAAGAGCGTCCGCTGCACGAACAGATGCTCGCGCTCCGCGCCGGCGAAGTCGGCGGCGGTGAAGCTGCTGCCCTCGACCTCCTCTTCGGCGACCAGATATTGCGCCCCGGCCTCCGACAGCGACCCGTCGAGGCGCGGCGGCGCAGGCGTCGTATTGGGCTCTTTTCTCTTCATGACGATCCAAAGATAGCGAATCGCCGCAGCAATTCAAAACCCGCTGAACGCCAGCACCGTTTTGATCTGTCGGAAATTATTGCTACCTTTACGGCCATGATACGACGTATCTTCATCGGCCTCTGGGCCCTGCTGTCGGCCGCCGCGGCCGCCGCGCAGGAGACGGGCCTGGCACACCACAACACGCAGGTGGTTCCGGCGGGCGAGACGGTCGCCGCCATCCGCCGCGAGGTCAGCCCCCAGGCGGCCGCGGCCGCCGATTCGCTGCGCGCCGCCACCGACACGGCGGCTCTCGCCGCCAAACGCCCGGGGCTGCTCCGGCGCATCATTGACTACTACAGCAACTCGAACGAGGACCGCACCTTCGAAAAGAAGATCGACTGGAGCATCGCCCCCGGCCCCAACTACTCGTCGGACGTGGGCTTCGGCATCGGCTTCCTGCTGGCGGGCCTCTACCGCCTCGACCGCACCGACTCGATCACGGCTCCGTCGAACGTCTCCGTCTACGGCAACTTCACGACCAAGAAATTCGTGCTGCTGCGCTTCTCGGGCGACAACATCTTCGACCACAACCGCAAGCGGCTGAGCTACTCGGGAGCCTTCGTCTACTTCCCCGGCGCCTTCTACGGCATCGGCTACCGCGATGGCGAGGCGGGCTACGCCCAGAACCTCACCACGACGATGGGCATCGCGCGCGTCTCCTACTGCCGCGCCGTGGCCGACCGCTTCTACCTGGGCGTAAGCGCGGGCGTCGACTACACCGGCGCGCGCTACGAGGCGTCGGGCATGGGCGACTATCTGAGCGACATCGCCTCGGGCGACCGCGAGAACCCCGGGGGTCAGGTCGGCGAGCTCTACGACCTTTGGCTCGAGGGGCGCTACGAGCCTGCGAAGCAGGATCCCTTCTCCAACCACATCGCCGCATCGGGCGACAAGCCCAACGCGTTCAACACCAACGTGGGGCTCTTCGTCCAGTACGACACGCGCGACGTGACGTTCAACGCCTCGCAGGGCATCTTCGTGAAGGCCGAGGCCAAGTGGTACCCCAGCTTCCTGGGCAACACGCGCCGCCACTTCGGGCGATTCACCCTCACCTTCGACGCCTACCGGCGTCTTTGGAAGGGGGCCGTCCTGGCCTACGACCTCTACGCCGACTTCACGGCCGGTACCCCCTCGTGGCACATGTACGCCAAGCTGGGCGGCATGGAGCGCATGCGCGGCTACTACGAGGGGCGCTACCGCGACAAGCGGCTCGTGGAGACGCAGGCCGAGCTGCGGCAGAAGATCTACCGCCGCCACGGCGTGGTGGGCTGGTTCGGCGTGGGGCAGGTGTGGGACACCGAGAAATTCCGCTGGCAGAACACGCTCTACAGCTTCGGTTGCGGCTACCGCTTCGAGTTCAAGAAGGGGATGAATATCCGCCTCGACTACGGTTGGGGCGTGCACGGCAACCCCGACCTGCCGTGGGACCGCAAGCGCTCGTCTGCCTTCCTCTTCACCGCCTCGGAGGCGTTCTGAGCAAGCGAGCGGATATGAAAAAGCACCCTGTCCGACGAGGACAGGGTGCTTTTTCATGTAGGGAACGATCAGAGCGTGTGCACCACGATCAGGCCGCCGCACCGCACGGCCAGCCGCACGGGCTCGCCGCCGGCGATGCGCCCCACGAGCTCGCCGACAGCCGGAACGGCCATACCGGCCGCGAAGTCGACTGCGAAATCGCCCGGATCCGCCGCCGTCGCACCGGCTGCGGGGTCGATCGCCAGGCGGGCGCGCTCCAGCCGCACGTCGCGCCGCAGGTCCAGCCCGCGGCGCCCGGCCAGCTTGTAGAGCGCCTCCTTGGCACACCAGGCCACGCCCGGCCACAAGGGGGAGTCGGAGAGCCGCCGCTCGTCGTCAGTCAGGCAGCGACGGGCCGCGCAGGAGAAGTCGCGGTCGGCCGACTCGATGTCGACCCCGCACGGGGCGTCGGCCAGAAGCAGGGCGACCCACCCCGCGGCGTGCGAAACGGAGAGATGCACCCCCGCGCGGTCGGTAACCACGGGGGCACCCACCCCGTCGTAGGCTATGGCGGCGTCACGCCCCAGCCGCTCGCGCACGAGGGCCCGCCAGCCGAGGGATTCGCGCCGCCGGAGCTCCGAGGAGAAAGCGGCCGCAGCGGCCAGCTCCCCGCAGGTGGCCCAGGCGGCCGCGTCGCGCTCGTCGGCGAGCGGCCGGACCACGAGCGTGCGCATCATAGGATGTCGACCCTGATCTTGTCCACGCGGTGACTTTCGAGCTCCTTGACCGTGAAGCGTATGCCGTGCGCGGTGAAGGCGTCGCCCTTGCGCGGGAAGTCGCGCTTGAGCTCCAGCATGAGCCCCGCCAGCGTCTCGGCCTCGCCCCGCACGTCGGAGAAGGTCTCCTCGTCGAGCGAGAGGATGCGCTCGAAGTCGCCGATGTGGGTCTTGCCCTCGAAGAGATAGCTGCCGCCGTCGAGGCGCGTATAGAGACGCTCGTCGTTGTCGCTCTCGTCCGATATCTCGCCCACGATCTCCTCGATGATGTCCTCGAGCGACACGAGGCCCAGCGTCGATCCGTATTCGTCGACGACGATGGCCATGTGGATCTTGTTCGACTGGAAATCGGCCAGCAGGTCGTTGATCTTTTTGCGCTCGGGCACGAAGTAGGGCTTGCGCACGAGCTGCTGCCAGCCGAACTCCTCTTGGTTGATGTAGGGCAGCAGGTCCTTGACGTAGAGCGTGCCGCGGATGTTGTCGATCTCGCCGTCGTAGACCGGGATGCGCGAGAAGCCCGAGGCCATGATCGTCCGCTTGACGGTCTGGTAGTCGTCGGAGAGCTCCAGCGCCGTGATGTCGACGCGCGGCTTCATGATCTCCTGCACCTCTGTATTGACGAAGTTGACGATGCCCGACAGCATGACGTGCTCCTCGGGCGTGGTGTTCTCGGTCATGTCCACGGCATCGGCCAGCTCGTCGAGCGAGATCTCGCTGCGGCGCGCGGCCTTCTCGCTGATGCGGCTGCTCGTGCGCACCAGCACGTAGGAGAAGGGGTAGAAGATCCACCGCAGCACCATCAGCGGCCGCGCGACCAGCCGGGCGAAGCGCACGGGGATGGTCTGCGCCAGCACCTTGGGCAGGATCTCGCCGAAGAGCAGCAGCAGGAAGGTGACCAGCACGGTCTTGAAGAGGAACTCGAACCGCACGAAGGTGAAGGTGGCGTCGATGATCCCCGAGGTGAGGATGACGATGCAGATGTTGACCAGATTATTGACCACCAGGATGGTGGCCAGCAGCAGGTCGACGTCGGAGAGCAGCCGCAGCACGGCGTCGGACGAGGCCGAGGTCTTCTTGCGCAGCGCCGCGATGTCGTTGTGCGAGAGGGAGAAAAACGAAGTCTCCGCCCCCGAGACGAGGGCCGAGACCAGCAGCAGGCAGCAGGTGACCAGGCACAATGCGGCCAGATGGGGCGAAAAGCCGTGGAAGGTGATCCAGGGAATCGAGGTGTCCAAAGGTTCGGGGCGTTAAGTGGGGCGCCGGCCCCGAAGAGCCGGCGCGCTGTTTGTCAGTCGAAGAGCGAACCGCCGTGCTCCTCTTCGCGTGCGGGGGCGGCGTCGGCGTGCTCGTCGCGCAGCACCTCCTTGCGGCCGCCGGGCATCTGCACCACGAACTTCGAGTTGCGCGACTGGTAGGCGGGCTTGGAGAGCAGCACGTCGATGTTGCTGTAGCGTGTGGACTTGGCCCCCAGCACCACCTGCTCGGCGGGGCGCTGCACCACGGGGCGCGGCGGCACGGGCTTGAGCGGCTCGAGCTCGGCGATCACCTCGGGCTGGCGCGCGGGCTTGGCCGCCTCGGCCGTCCGCACCGGGGGAACGACGGGCGCGAGCGTGCGGCGCTTCTCCTCCTCCTCGAAGCCCGTGGCCACCACCACCAACTCGATGGCGTTGTCCAGCTGCGGCTTCTCGCTCGTACCCCAGATGATGTTGGCGCTGTGGATCACGCCGTCGTCGTCCTGCACGCTGGCGTTGGACTGGATGTACTCGAGGATGCGCACCACCTCCTCGTACATCAGCTGGTCGGCATTGGCCACCGAGATGTTGAGCAGGATGTTCTTGGCCCCGGCGATCAGATTGTGGTCGAGCAGCGGCGAGTGGAGCGACGCCTCGGCGGCCGCCTCGGCGCGGTTCTCGCCCTCGGCCGTCGCGACGGCCATGTGGGCGCGGCCGCTGTCGCGCATCACCTTCGAGACGTCGGCGAAGTCGACGTTGACCAGGTCGCTCTCCACGGTGATGATCTCGGCGATGCCCTTGGCGGCCGAGGCGAGGATGTCGTCGGCCTTGCCGAAGGCCTGGCGCACCGAGAGGCGGCCGTAGATCTCCAGGATGTTCTCGTTGTTGATAATGAGCAGCGAGTCGACGTTCTGACGCAGCTCCTCGATGCCGCGGAAGGCCTGCTCGTAGCGGATCTTGCCCTCGAGGGCCAGCGGCGAGGTGACGATGGCCACCGTGAGCAACCCCATCTCGCGGGCCAGCTTGGCGATGACGGGCGAGGCTCCCGTGCCCGTGCCGCCGCCCATGCCGGCGGTGATGAAGAGCATCTTGGTGCCCGCCTCCTCGAGGCACTGCCGGATCTCGGGCAGCGACTCGACGGCCGCGCGACGCCCGTTCTCGGGGTCGTTGCCCGCGCCGAGGCCCTCGGCGCCGAGGCGGATCTTCCGCTCGACGGGGCTCTTGTCCAGCGCCTGCTGGTCGGTGTTGCACACCATGAAAGTCACGCCGCGGATGCCCAGCTCGTGCATGTGGTTCACGGCGTTGCCGCCCGCACCGCCCACGCCGGCGACGGTAATGATCGAGCCGTCGGTGCGCGGTGCCTTTATCTCTGACATCAGTTCGTCTGTCATGCTTCGGTTCTTATTTGGTTGCCGGCCGCCGAGGCGGCCGAAAGCGCGGCTCCGACGGCCGCGCGGTCGTTAAATCTCTTCGTCCTCGGCCGCCGAGAAGGTCTGGTTGATGCGGTCGAAGGTCTTCTGGAAAATCGAACCCCAGTCGCGCTTGCGCTTGGGCTCGGGTGCGGTGTAGCGCGGCTCGTCGGGCTGCTCCTCCTCCGGCTCCTCCTCGGCGCGCTGCTGCGCGGCGGGGGCCGGCGCCGCGCGGTGCGGCACGTGGCGGAACTCGGGCATGGCCTGCGGCTCGGCGGCCCGGCGCGGGGCCTGCTCGCCGGCGGCTGCGGCCTCGGCCTCCGGCTCGATGCGCCGCGGCTGCGCGGGCTGCTCGATGACGGCGCACGAGCCCAGCTCGGCGCCCTTGAGCAGGATGCCCACGACGGTGGCGTAGGCCGGATCGGCGACCAGCTCGCGCGAGTCGGCGTCGATGGCCGCGGCCTCGGGGCGCACGATGCGCACCTCCGAGCCCGTCACGCGGCGGAAGAGCTCGTCGATGTGGCGCAGGTGGGCCGAGCCGCCCGTGAGCACGATGCCGTAGGCCAGCTTGCTGCCGTAGCCCGAGTCGGCGATCTCCTGCTGGACGAACTCCACGATGTCGGTGGCACGCGCCTCGATCACCGTGGCCAGGTTGCGCAGCAGGATGTCCTTCGCCTCGCGGGCCGTGCGGCCGTTGACGCGGATGAGCTTGTCCTCGGGGGCCAGCTCGGCGACGGCCGAGCCGTATTTCTGCTTGAGGCTCTCGACGTGCTTCTCCGGCACGCCCATGGTGCGGATATCGCGGTTGATGGCCGAGGCGCCCATGGGGATCGAGGCGATGTAGCGCACCACGTTGCCGTAGTAGACCGTCACGTCCGTGACGCCGCCGCCCAGGTCGACGACAGCCACGCCCTCCTCCTTCTCGTCGGGCGTGAGCACCGCCTCGGGGGTCACCAGCGCGTCGGGCACCACGCCCAGCATCTTGATGCCGAGGCGCTTGAGTGCCATGCCGAGGCGCTGCATGGGGGTCTGGTGGCAGAGGATGAAATTGAACGTCGACGAGAGCTTGCGGCCGAACGCCCCCACGGGGTTCTTGACCTTCTGGCTGTCGTCGACCATGTAGTGCTGGGGTACGCGCTCCATGATGAGCTCGTCGTCGGGGGCCTGCACGTTGCGCATACGGTCCGAGAGGGCGTCGACGTCCTTGCGGCTGACCCCGTTCTGGGGGTCGTAGACGAAGACGTGGTCGGTATGGCGGGCGCACCGCACGAACTCGCCCGAGATGCCCGCATAGGCCTCGGTAATGCGGAAGTTCATCTGGCGCTCGACCTCCTGCACGGCCTCCTGCACGGCGCGGCTCACCTGCTCGATGTTCTCGATCTTGCCGGCGCTCACGCCCTCGACCGGGCGCGACACCACGCACCGCACGGCCAGCGGGCCCTCGGGCAGCTTCTCACCTACGGCCACCACGACGTTCGACGATCCCAGGTCAACGGCCACTGTATAGTTTCTCCTCTCCACGGTTCAATATGCTCTCAATATTAACGCTTGCAGACTACCTGCCCTTCGTAGCGGAGGTCGACGGTGCGGTACTCGCCCCAGCCCAGCCCCGACAGGCCGCTGCGGTAGAACCGCATGAGCTTGTCGAACTTGCGTTCCTCGTCCTCCAGACGGCCGAAAAGCACGATGTGGTTGCCGCTGCGGGGCACCAGATCGACCTCCAAAGCTCCGCTGGGGGTCGTCCGGGCCACGATCTGCACCACCTCCGACCTCCAGAAATCGTCCTCTTCGACGCTTGCTACAAAGGTAAGGAGTTTCATGAAATCTTGGTAGCTTTTTTCCAACTTTTTTTCCTCGCGCCGCGCCGCCCGCTGCCGCTCCGCCAGGCGATCGAACTCCTGCTGGATCAAGCGCGCTTCGTAGCGGCAGGCGCGCCGCCGGCGGGCCTTCTCCTCGCGCAGCTCGGCCACGCGGCGGTCGAACGACTCGCTGCTCTCCAGGCGCCACCACGCCCGCCGGATGCGCTCGCGGCGCAGGTCGGACAGACGCCGGTCGTTGTCGCGCTCGCGGCGGTAGAGCGGGTACTTGTCGCGCTCGATGGCGGCGATGCGCTCGCGCACCTCGGCCTGCCGCTCGTCGACCCACTCGCGCACGCGCCCGGCGTAGGAGGCCGGGAAGGGCGGGCGGTAGGTGCCCGTCACCACCGGCACGTAGAGCGACGAGGCACGCGGCGCCGCAAAGGCGAAGCCCTCCTCGGTGACGTAGGTGTCGTAACCGTCGAGCAACAACCTTACCAAAGGGCGCCGCTGGCTGATGGCGATGTGCAGCGCACCGTCGTAGGTGACGTAGGCCGCGGCTCGGTCGACGAATCCGTTGCGGGCGATCAGCGCCTCGATGCCCGTGAGGTCGACCCCGCGGACCTCGGCGCCGACGGTGGGGATGCGGCTCTGCGCCAGCCACTCCATCACGCGCGAGGTGGAGACCAGGTGGCCCATCGACGAGCTGTCGACCACCTCGACATCGACGCGCGCGACGGTCTGCACGGCGCGCCGGCGGCGCGCCGAGAGGCCTGCCGCGAGAACATAGGCGGCCACGGCGACCCACATGAGGGTCAGCAACGTATATCGGAGCGTGCGGTTCACTTTCTCTCTTTTATTTTGATCGTTTCGTCGCGGCTTCGTCGGCAGTCCGCAGCCTCCCCCGACAGAGGGGTGCAGGCCGCAAAACCAAAATAGCAAATCCCGGCTTTCAGCCGGGCGGGCCGCAGCCACCCCGGGCGAAGGGCCGCAACCCTTACGAGCCGCGGCCTTCGCTGGCTGCGACCCGAGAAGAGCACCTGTAGCCTCCTTTTTACTTTTTACTTCTCACCTTCTCCGCGAGCGCCCCGGCGATCGCCTCGCAGCAGGCGTCGATGTTGCCGGCGCCGAACGACACCACCACGTCGGTTTCCATCGCCGCCACGACCTCGGCCAGATGCTCGCGCTCCACGATGCGGCAGGGCACCGCGACGCGCTCGGCGATCAGCTCGGCCCCCACGCCCGGGATGGGCTCCTCGCGCGCCGGATAGATCGGCAGCACGATCGCCTCGTCGGCGTGCGACAGCGCCTCGGCGAACTCGAGGTAGAGGTCGCGCGTGCGGGTGTAGAGGTGGGGCTGGAAGAGCGCCAGGATGCGCCGCCCGGGGAACATCGCACGCACGGAGGTGAGCGCCGCGGCCAGCTCGCGCGGGTGGTGGGCGTAGTCGTCCATGTAGACCTGCTGCGGCGTGTTGAGATAAAACTCGAAACGGCGCTTGACCCCCGCGAACGACGCGAGCCCCTCGCGCAGGCGGTCGGCGTCGAGCTGCCGCCCCTCGTGCTGCGCGGCGCACCACACCAGGGCGGCGGCGGCCACCGCGTTCTCGATGTTGACCCACCCGGGGATGCCGAGCGTGCACCCCTCGACGACGCCCGACGGGGTCACCAGGTCGTAGCGGTAGTGGCCCCCCTCGACCAGCCGCACGTTGCGGGCGTAGAAGTCGCAGGGGGTATCGTAGGCGTAGCGCCACACGCTAATCGCGGGGTTGTCGACGAGGATGTCGACGCCCTGCTTGACGACCAGGCTGCCGCCCGGGCGGATCTGCCGCACGAACTGCGCGAAGGCCTCCTTCACCGCCTCGTGCGTGCCGTAGATGTCGAGGTGGTCGGCGTCGGCCGAGGTGACGGCCGCCACGTCTGGGTTCAGGCGCAGGAACGAGCGGTCGAACTCGTCGGCCTCCACGGCCAGCCGCTCGCCGTCGCCCAGCACCAGGTTGCCGCCGAAGTTCTTCGATATGCCCCCCAGGAAGGCCGAGCCGCCGCCCGTCAGGGCGCGGTTGAGCCACGCCACGAGGGTCGAGGTGGTGGTCTTGCCGTGCGTGCCGGCCACCGCCATCACATATTTGCCTTCGGAGAGGTGGCCCAGCATCTGCGAGCGCTTCTCGACGCGGAAGCCCCCCTCGACGAAATGGCGCAGCTCGCTGTGGTCCTGCGGCACGGCGGGGGTGTAGACCACCGTGGTGGTCTCGGGATCGAGGAACTCGGCGGGGATGAGCCGCACGTCGTCCTCGTAGTGGATCGCGGCCCCCTCGGCCTCGAGGGCGCGGGTGAGCGACGAGGGGGTGCGGTCGTAGCCGGCCACGGGGCACCCCTCGTGGAGGAAGTAGCGGGCCAGGGCGCTCATGCCGATGCCGCCGATGCCGAGAAAGTAGTAACGGGTATGTTTCATGGTCTTCGATGTTCGTTAGTCTGCGTCAGGCTTCGACGACGCGCAGGATCTCGTCGACGATCTCCTCCGCCGCGCGGGGCGTGGCCAGGCGGGCGATGCGCTCGCGCATCGAGGCCAGCGCCCGGGGGTCGGCGAGCAGCTCCACCGCCCGCGGCATCGCCTCGCGACGGCATGCGGCGTCCGTCACCATCGCCGCGGCGCCCTTCGAGACCAGCGCCTCGGCGTTCTTGGTCTGATGGTCCTCGGCCACGTTGGGCGAGGGGACGAAGAGCACGGGCTTGGCCACCAGGCACAGCTCCGAGACCGTGCCGGCGCCGCTGCGCGAGACCACCAGGTCGGCGGCCGCATAGGCCAGGTCCATGCGCTCGATGAAGGCCCCCTGCCAGATGCCCGGCGCGGGGTGCTCCCCGAGGAAGGCGCGCATCTCGCGCTCGTAGTAGCGGCCCGTCTGCCAGATCACCTGCACGGGGGGCTCGGCACCGCCGAGCGAGAGGATCCACTCCTTCATCATCTCGTTGAGCGAGCGCGTGCCGAGCGACCCGCCCACGACGAGCACCACCGGGCGGTCGGCCGCCAGTCCGTAGTGGGCCAGCGCCTCGGCGCGGTCGGCACCCTCCTGCGAGAAGCGGCCGCGCAGCGGGTTGCCCGTCAGGCGGATGCGGTCGGCGGGGAAGAAGCGCTCCATGCCCTCGTAGGCCGTGCAGATGCGGCGGGCGCGCCGCGCGAGGATCTTGTTCGTGAGGCCCGCATAGGAGTTCTGCTCCTGAATGAGCGTGGGCACCCCCATCCGCTGCGCGGCCCACAGCACCGGGGCGCTGGCGTAGCCGCCGAAGCCCACCACGACGTCGGCGCCGAACGCGCGGATGGTCTGCCGCGCGCGGCCGATGCTCCGCAGCACCTTGAAGGGGACCAGCAGGTTGCGCCACTCCAGCCGCCGCTGCAACCCGGCGATCGGCAGCCCCACGATGCGGTAGCCCAGCGCGGGCACCTTCTCCATCTCCATCTTGCCCTCGGCGCCCACGAAGAGCAGCTCGACGCGCTCGCCCAGCCGCCGCACGAGCGCCTCGGCGACCGCCACGGCCGGATAGATGTGGCCGCCCGTGCCGCCGCCCGAAAGGATGATCCGGTATCTCTTATTCGTCTGTTCCATATAATCGAGGGCCTTCGCCCCATTTAAATCCGTCTTCGGTTCCGGCTCGCAGAGCCGGCAGCCCGCAGCCGCTTCCGGCGGAGGGCCGCTCTCTTCGCTGGCCGGCCGCTCCGCCGGCTGCGGGCCGGCACAAGCGCCGACAGGCTCACCTCCCCCACGTCTCGCGGTCGAGCGAGCGGTAGTTGATCGCCTCGGCGATGTCCGGCGCGGCGATCTCGGCCCGGCCCGCCAGGTCGGCGATCGTGCGCGCGACTTTCAGTATGCGGTCGTAGGCGCGCGCCGAGAGCGACAGCCGCTCCATGGCCCGCCCGAGCAGCTCCGACGAGGCGGCGTCGAGCCGGCACCACGTGCGCAGCATCGAGCTGTTCATCATGGCGTTGGTGTGCACCCCCGCGACGTCGCGGAACCGCTCGCGCTGCACCTCGCGCGCCCGCACGACCCGCTCGCGGATCGCGGCGCTCGGCTCGCCCGGCGCGGCGTCGGCCAACTCCGAAGGGGCCACGGGCGTCACCTCGATGTGGAGGTCGATGCGGTCCATGAGCGGCCCCGAGACGCGCCCCATGTAGCGGCGCACCGTCCCGGGCGAGCACGAGCACTCCTTGTCGGGGTGGTTGTAGTAGCCGCACGGGCAGGGATTCATCGCCGCCACGAGGGTGAAATTGGCGGGGTACTCCACGCTGTAGCGGGCCCGCGAGACGACGATGCGCTTGTTCTCGAGCGGCTGGCGCAGCACCTCCAGCACGCTGCGGCCGAACTCGGGCAGCTCGTCGAGGAACAGCACGCCGTTGTGGGCCAGCGACACCTCGCCCGGGCGGGGCGACTGGCCGCCGCCGATGATCGCCACCTGCGAGGCGAGGTGGTGGGGCGCCCGGAAGGGGCGCCGCGAGAGCAGCCCGCGCTCGGCCCCCGCCTTGCCCGCCACCGAGTGGATCTTGGTGGTCTCGAGCGCCTCCTCCCGCGCGAGCGGCGGCAGGATGGTCGGAATGCGGCTCGCGAGCATCGTCTTGCCCGAGCCCGGAGCGCCGATCAGCAATACGTTGTGGCCGCCCGCCGCGGCGATCTCCAGCGCCCGCTTGGCGCGCGCCTGCCCCCGCACGTCGGCGAAGTCCTCGGCGTAGCGGCCCTCCGACGCGTCGGCCGCAGCGGCTGCCGGGGCCGTCGTCGGCGCGATCGGCTCGTCGCCGTTGAGGCAGGCGACGACCTGCCGCAGGCTCTCGGCGCCGACCACCTCGATGCCGTCGACCACGGCCGCCTCGGCGGCGTTCTGCACGGGCAGCACCAGCCGCCGCAACCCATCAGCACGGGCCCGCAGGGCCAGGGGCAGCACGCCCCGCACGGGACGCAGCGACCCGTCGAGCGACAGCTCGCCCGCGAACATCGTCCCCTCGATCGCCGCGGCGTCGATGCGGCCCATGGCCGCGAGGATCCCCACGGCGATCGGCAGATCGAAGCCCGCGCCCTCCTTGCGCAGATCGGCCGGCGCGAGGTTGACGACGATCTTGCGCCCCGACATGCGCTCGCCCGAGTTCTCGAAGGCCGAGCGGATGCGCTGCTCGCTCTCGCGCACGGCGTTGTCGGGCAGCCCCACCAGGTAGAGGCCCAGACCGCCGCCGGCGATGTCGACCTCGACGGCGACCGTCACTGCGTCGATGCCGACGACCGCTCCTGCGTGGGTTTTGACGAACATGATCGCTTCTCTTTGTTTTTTCGGTCCGGCGGCGTCAGAACGGCACATCGTCGCCCAACGCCGGGGGGTTGATGTCGAACTCGCCGCCGCCCATCGTCGAGCCCAGGCCGCCGGCCAGCGGGGCTCCGTTCGAGCCGCTGGCGTAGTCGTCGTAGGCCTGCTCGCTGTCGGAGGCCTGCGCCGGGGGCAGCATCGCGTCGTCCATGTCGGCGAAGCGCGCCTGCTCCTTGAGGAAGCGCAGGTTGACGTCGCACACGGCGCCGTTGCGGTGCTTGGCGATGATGATCTCGGCCATACCCGCCGTGGGCATGCCGTTCTCGTCCTGGTTGATGCCGTAGTACTCGGGACGGTGGATGAAGGCCACGATGTCGGCGTCCTGCTCGATGGCGCCCGACTCGCGCAGGTCCGAGAGCTGGGGGCGCTTCGAGCCGCCGCGCATCTCCGTCGCGCGGCTGAGCTGCGAAAGGGCGATCACCGGCACGTTGAGCTCCTTGGCGATGGCCTTGAGCGTGCGCGAGATGAAGGCCACCTCCTGCTCGCGGTTGCCCTTGGAGTCCTGGTTGCCGGTCATCAGCTGGAGGTAGTCGATCACGATGATCTTGATATCGTTGTGGATCTTGAGCCGTCGGGCCTTCGAGCGGAACTCGAAGACCGAGAGAGCCGGCGTATCGTCGATGTAGAGCGGCGCGGCGCCCAGCGGCTTGGTGGCCGACTCGAGGTGGCGCCACTGCTCGGGGGTCAGGCGGCCCGACTTGACGTCGTTGCCCGAGAGGCCCGTCTCGGCGATGATCAGACGCATCATCAGCTGCACGGCCGACATCTCGAGCGAGAAGAAGGCCACCCCCTGCTCGTGGTCGACGGCCATGTTGCGGGCCATCGAGAGCACGAAGGCGGTCTTACCCATCGAGGGGCGGGCGGCGATGATGATCAGGTCCGACAGCTGCCAGCCCAGCGTCACGCGGTCGACGGCCATGAAGCCCGAGGGCACGCCGTTGAAGGCGCTCGTGTTCTTCGACGCCTCCTCGATCTGGAGCAGCGCCCGCGCCAGGATGTCCTTCGACACCTGCACCGAGCGCTTGACGTGCCCCTCGGCGACCTTGAAGATCTCGCCCTCGGCATAGCCGATGAGCTCCGTCACGTCGGTCGACTCGTCGTAGGAGCGGCGCTGGATCTCGGTGGCCGAGCGGATGAGCTCGCGCTGGACATATTTCTGTGCGATGATCTTGGCGTGGAACTCGACGTTGGCCGCCGAGCCGACCTTCTGCGTCAGCTGCGCCAGGTAGGACGCGCCGCCCACCTTCTTGAGCTCCTTCTTGGCCTTCAGACGCTCGGTCACCGTGTAGAGGTCGATGGGCTTGAGCTCCATCGACAGCTCCTCGATCGCCTTGTAGATCAGGCGGTGCTCCTCGGTGTAGAACGACTCGGGGGTGACGAACTCCTGGACGGCGATGATGCTGTCCTTCTCGAGCATCAGGGCTCCCAGCACGGCCTCTTCGAGCTCGACGGCCTGGGGCGGCACGTTGCCGGCCGTCTCGGTCAGCGCCTCGAAGGCCTCGCGGTTGCGGGAGGAGGGGGTATACTCTTTTGCCATGATCTGCGTTCGGTTTCGAACTCCAAAAGTACGGATTCGCGCCGATATATCAAAAAATGGAAAGTTGAAAATTGAAAATGGAAAATTCTGCAACAAGAGTTTATACCCCACAGGACAATTATAAATTGCGAAGCCTGCGGGCTTCGTCTCTTTGCCGGCTGGGGCGGCTTGAAAAGCCGGCAGCCCGTAGCCACCCCCAGGCGAAGGGCTGCACGTTCCACGCGCCGCCCATCGCTGGCTACGGTCTGCCCCCGCACGCTTTCAATTCGGTTTCGGGCAGCAGCCTGCGGAGGTGCGAACGAGCGAGAGCGAAGTGCGGGCCTCCAGCCGTCACCCGCGCCCCACCCCCTCGCTTTTCAACTTTTTACTTTTTACTTCTCACTTAACCAGTTGACAGAACTACCCCTCCTCCCCCAGCTCGCGACGCGAGACGGCCAGCGCGGCGATGCTCACGCGGCAGTCGGGCACGGCGGCGAGGATCGACTCGGCGCACGAGAGCAGCGTCGAGCCGGTGGTCACCACGTCGTCGACCAGCAGCACGTGGCGCCCGGCCAGGCGCTCGGGGCGCACGACGGCGAAGGCCCCCGCGACGTTGCCGGCCCGCTCGCGCCGCGGGCGGAGCGCCTGGCTGGGGGTGTTGCGGCGCCGCACGACGCACCCGCGCAACAGCCCGACGCCCAGCTGCGCGGCGATCCCCTCGGCGATGTACTCGGCCTGGTTGTAGCCCCTCAGGCAACGCTTGAGGGGGTGCAGCGGCAAGGGCACCACCGCGTCGACGTCGTCGTGCAGCCCGCCCTCGCGGAGCGAAGCGCCGTACCACTCCCCCACCGTGCGGGCCGGGCGCCACGCGCCGCGGTACTTGAAGCCGTGGATCATGCGCCGCCAGCCGCTGCCGCGCACGAAGAAGAGGTAGGCCGAGGCGCGGCAGACGGGCACCAGCCCCCGGCACTTGCGGAAGAGGGGGTTGTCGGCCTCGCGCCAGTAGCCCGTCAGGGGCGCCGTGGCGCGGCAGAGGGTGCAGACCGTTCGCTCGCCCGCCGCCAGCGGCTCGCCGCAGACGGCGCAGCGCGGCGGAAAGAGGAGCGCGGAGAGGTCGCGCCACAGCTCACTGAGGATCGACATCGCAGACGACGGTGACGGTTTTGAACGCAGGATCGACCGCCAGACGCCGCAGCTCGGCGCCCAGCAGCTCGCGGGCGCGCGCTGACGAAGCGCCGCTCTCGACCTTCAGCAGCAGACAGGCGAGCCACTCGCCGCGGATGCGGTCGACGGGCGGGGCGATGGGGCCCAGCACGCGGCGGCCGAAGCGCTCGCGCAGCCGCCGGGCAAGCTCGCCGACGGCGCGCCGCACCAACTCGGGATCGCGGTGGCGCAGCGTGAGGGCCGTCAGACGGGCGTAGGGCGGGTAGAAGAAGGCTTCGCGCTCGGCCAGCTCGGCGCAGGCCATCGCCTCGTAGTCGCCCTCGAGCACCTGGCGCAGCACCCGGTGCGACGGGTCGGAGGTCTGGATCACCACCTCGCCCGCGTCGTCGCGCCGCCCGGCGCGCCCCGCCACCTGCGTGAGGAGCTGGAAAGCCCGCTCGGCGGCGCGGAAGTCGGGGTTGTGGAGCAGGTTGTCGGCGTTGAGCACCCCCACGAGCGACACCCCTTCGAAGTCGAACCCCTTGGCGATCATCTGCGTGCCGACCAGGATGTCGGTGCGCCGCTCGGCGAAGTCAGCCACCGTGGCCGAGAAGGCGCGCTCGGAGGTGGCGCTGTCGCGGTCGAGACGCGCCACGCGGGCCTCGGGGAAGAGGGAGGCGACCTGCTCGACGATCTTCTCGGTGCCGAAGCCCATCGGCACCGCGTCGGTCACGCGGCACGACGGACACTTGGCCGGCACCGGCTCGGTGTGGCCGCAGTAGTGGCACACCAGCTCGCCGCGCCCCTTGTGGTAGGTGAGCGTGACGTTGCACGACGGGCAGCGGGCCGTCCAGCCGCACTCGGTGCAGGAGACGTAGGGGGCGAAGCCGCGGCGGTTCTGGAAGAGCATCGCCTGCCCGCCGCGATCGAGCGTCTGCCCGATCTTGTCGAGCAGCAGCTTGTTGAAGTGGCCCTGCCGCTCGCCCCGCTTGGCCGCGCGCAGCGTATCGGAGAGGAAGAGCGCGGGGGGCCGCGCCGCGCCGTAGCGCTCCCGCAGGAGCGCCAGACCGTATTTGCCCGTGCGGGCGTTGAGCCATGTCTCGAGCGACGGGGTGGCGCTGCCCAGCAGCGCGCGGCAGCCCATGAGGCGGGCCATGACCGAGGCGCAGTCGCGGGCGTTGTAGCGCGGCGCGGGGTCGGCCTGCTTGTAGCTGGCGTCGTGCTCCTCGTCGACGATGATGAGTTGCAGGCGCTTGAGCGGCAGGAATATCGACGAGCGCACCCCCACCACGAACTCGCCCCCCTCGGAGCGATTGAGGCGCAGGTAGGTCTCCGTGCGGCGGCGGGGCGTGAGGCGCGAGTGGTAGGCCGTGACGCGGCTGCCGAAGATGCGCTCCATGCGGGCGATGAGCTGCGCCGTGAGGGCGATCTCGGGCACCAGCAGCAGCACGTCGCCGCCGCGCGCGAGCACCTCGGCCGCCAGATGGATGTAGATCTCGGTCTTGCCCGAGCCCGTGACCCCGTGCAGCAGCGCCGTCGCGCGGCCGCCGTCGAACTGGCTGCGCAGCTCCCCGAGCGCCCGCAGCTGGGCGGGCGAGAGCTCGGGCAGGAGGAACGACGAGCCGCCCCGCTCCACCGTCCGCTCGTGCTCGGCCAGGCGCACGAGCCCCTTGCGGGCGAGCGCGTGCAGCACCGCCGCGTCGGCATGCAGCAGGCGGCGCGCCACCTCGCCCGCGGCGATGCGCGCCCCGCCCCCGGCCGAGGCCACCTCCACCAGCGCGGCATACTGCCGGGGCGCCCGCCGCTCCAGCCGCTCGCAGGCGGCGTCGAACGCCTCCTCGTCGCGCAGCTCGGGCGCCAACGAGACGTAGCACTCGGTGCGCGGCCGGAACTCGTCGGAGGCGAACACCTCCTCGCTGTCGCCCGAAGGCTTCATCAGGGCGGGCAGCGCGCAGCGCATCACCTCGCCCTCGCGACACATGTAGTAGGAGGCGATCCACTCCCACAGCGCCCGCTGGGGGGCGGTGAGAAGCGGCGCGTCGTAGAGGACGCGCCGGATGGGTTTGACGGTTTTGAAATCGGGCCGGCGGTCGTGGATCCGCCACACGATGCCCGTATAGAAGCGGCGCGCACCGAACTGCACCGCGACAGCCTGCCCCTCGGCGAGCGCCATCCCCTCGGGGACGGCGAACGTGTAGGCGGGTTGCGCGAGCGGCAGGACGATGTCGGCGTAGCGCGGCATCACACCTTGGAGATGGCCTGGAAGCCCTTGCCGTAGACCCCCATGACCGAGCCCACGGTGATGAAGGCCTCGGGGTCGACCCGCTTGACGAACTTGAGCAGCATGGATGTCTCGCGCTTGAGGCAGACGACCATGACGATCTTCGAGCGCTCCTTCGAGTACCACCCCTCCGAGTCGATGAGCGTCACGCCGCGGTGGACGTTCTCGGCGATGGCCGAAGCCATACCCTCGTAGTCGCGCGTGACGATCATCACCTGGTTCGACTGCTGGTTGCCGGCCATGATCATGTCGACCGAGTAGCCGAAGACGGCCGTCATGACGTAGCCGTAGATCACCGTGTCGATCTTGTAGCCCACGAGCATGGCCGAGCCGATGATGAGGAAGTCGGCGCAGATGACGATCTTGCCGTAGGAGATCGTGCGGTATTTGTTGATGATCATCGCCACGATGTCGACGCCGCCCGTCGATCCGCCCTGCATGAAGCTCATCGCCACGCCGATGCCGGCCAGCAGACCGCCCAGAATGACCGACAGCAGACGGTCGAGGTGGAGGAAGTCGCCCGCAGGGAGCACCGACTGCCAGAAGTTCATGCTCAGCGAGATGACGACGATGCAGTAGACGGTCTTCACGCCGAAGTTCCACCCCACGATGAAGCCGCCGATGACCAGCAGGATCGAATTGACGATGAAGACCATCGTGCCGATCTGCACGTCGAAGCCGAACAGAGCGGACATGGCGTTGCACATGACCAGCGAAAGGCCGGCCGCGCCGCCGCCGGTACCGCCGGCGGGAAGGATGCAGCCGATCCATCCGAACGAGTAGAACATCATGCCGACGGCCATCAGGAAGTACTCCTTGACGAAGCCCGTCAGGCTCTGCGAAGTGGGGGTTTTCATGGCGTTGAAGGATTCTGCGGATTATCCGAAGACAAAGATAGAAAAAAATCGCCTTGATGCGCATCGAGCGCCTCCAATCTTTTTTCGAGCATCTGCCACAGCCCTTCGTTGCGCACCGCACCCCAGTCGGGGCCGCAGCGGAAGCGGGGCGGCGTCTCGGAGGCGAAGCGCTCGACGACGAGCGAGGGACGCAGCCGCCGCAGGATGCGGACGAACAGGTCGAGGTACTCGTCGAGCGTCCAGAAGCGGAACCGCGCGGGGTCGGCCGCATATTCCGCCGCCAGCGGCGTGCCGCGGAAGAGCTGCAACTGGTGGAACTTGACCGAGGTGAGCGGCAGCGCATCGATCGCCTCGGTCTGCGCCACCAGATCGTCGTCGCTCTCGCCCGGAAGGCCCAGGATGAAGTGGCCGCCCGCGGCGATGCCCCGCTCGGCGGTGAGCTCCACGGCGCGGCGCGCCGCGGCGAAGTCGTGGCCCCGGTTCACGGCGCGCAGCGTGGCGTCCGACGTCGACTCGATGCCGTACTCGATGGCCACGTAACGCTCGCGCGCCAGGCGGGCGAAGTAGTCGAGCTTGCGCTCGTCGACGCAGTCGGGGCGCGTGCCCACGACGATGCCCGCGACCTCGGGGCGGGCAAGCGCCTCGTCGTAGAGGGCCCGGAGCCGCTCCAGAGGCGCATGGGTGTTGGAGAAGGACTGGAAGTAGACCAGGTAGCGCGACGCGGTGCGGTAGCGGCGGCGGTGGAAGGCGATCCCCTCGTCGATCTGCCGCGCGACGCTCAGCCCCGAGCGGCAGTACGACGGTGTGAAGGCGCTGTTGTCGCAGAAGGTGCAGCCGCCCCGGCCGAGCGTGCCGTCGCGGTTGGGGCACGAGAAGCCGGCGTCGACCGAGAGCTTCTGCACCCGACAGCCGAACAGACGCCTGAAGTGGGCCGCACACGAGTGGAAGCGGCGCGTATCGCCCCAGGGGTAGATCATTCGCGGTTGCGGGAGTCGATCCAGATCGTCACCGGGCCGTCGTTGACCAGCGCGACCTGCATGTCGGCGCCGAAGATGCCCGTGGCGACCTCGCGGCCCAGCAGCTCGCCCACGCGCGCCGCGAAGCGCTCGTAGAGCGGGCGCGAGACGGCCCCGGGGGCCGCAGCGACGTAGGAGGGCCGGTTGCCCTTGCGCGTCGAGGCCATAAGCGTGAACTGGCTCACGACGAGCGCCTCGCCGCCCGCCTGGCCCAGGTCGCGGTTCATCACCCCCGCCTCGTCGTCGAAGACGCGCAGCCGCACGAGCTTGCCGGCCAGATACTCGATGTCCTCCTCGCCGTCGTCGTGGCCCACGCCCACCAGCACCAGGAGCCCCGGCCCGATCGAGGCACGCAGCTCGCCGCCCACCGAGACCGAAGCCTCGCTCACGCGTTGTATCAGCAGTCTCATGGCGTCAGTGCTGCGACTCTTCGAAATAGGCCCACAGGTTGTCGCCCGCGGGCACGGGGGCCTCGACCACGATCGGCTCGCGCCGCACGGGATGCTCCAGCTCGACGCGCCGCGAGTGGAGCGAGATGCCGCCCCCGGGCTGCGAACGCCGGGCGCCGTATTTCAGGTCGCCGCGGATCGGGCAGCCGATCTTCGCGAGCTGGGCGCGGATCTGGTGGTGGCGCCCCGTGATGAGCCCGACCTCGACGAGCGTATAGCGGGTGCCGGCGCCGCACACGGCGTAGCGCAGGCGGGCCTCCTTGCCGTCGGCCTTCGGGGCGTCGCAGGCGCGCGAGCGGTTGCTCTTGGCGTCGCGCACGATCCAGTGGCGCAGCTCCCCCTCGGCGGGGTCGGGACGCTGCTCGGTCAGCGCCCAGTAGGTCTTGCGGATGCGCCCCTCGCGGATCATCTCGTTGAGGCGGGCGAGCGCCTTGGAGGTCTTGGCGAAGAGCACCGCGCCCGACACGGGGCGGTCTATGCGGTGGACGACGCCCAGAAATACGGCGCCGGGCTTGGCGTCGCGCGCCTTGATGTAGGCCTTCACCTGGTCTTCGAGGGCGCTCCCGCCCGACGGATCGGGCTGCACCAGGTCGCCGCAATGCTTGTTGACCACCATGAGGTGGTTGTCTTCGTAGAGGATGTCTTCGGGGGAGAACATGGGTCAGAGGATGAAGGTGAAGGGGAGCAGCAGCGCGGCCGACGCGACGGCCGACGCCGTGCCTCCGCCGCTCATGACCACGCGCATGGGCGACCCCTGGCGCCGCTCGAAGTCGACGAGCGCCTGACGGCACTGCCCGCAGGGGTAGCACTCGCGCTCCGACGGGCGGGAGGCGATGGCCAGCGTCTCGACCGGGTCGTCGGCGAAGTTCGAGGCCACGTAGAAGAGCAGCGACCGCTCGGCGCAGAGCCCCGCGGGGAATACCTCGCTCTCGACGTTGCTGCCGCGGAGCACCCGCCCGCTGCGCAGCCGCACGGCGGCCCCCACGCAAAAGTGCGAGTAGGGGGCGTGGGCCGAGGCGGTGGCCCGCTCGGCCTGGGCGACCAGCTCGCGGTCGGCCTCCGAAAGGTCGGCGAGCGAATCGTAGTGATCGTAATCGAAAGTGTGTCGGGTTTTCATGCGAACTCCTTTTTATCCAACAAATGTAGACAAAAAAACGAATCCCCGCAAGGATTCGTTTTCCATGTGCGCCGCGCGGCGGGTTCTCGGCGGAGCGCCCGGGCGGCACCCGCCCCGGGAACACGGCCCCGGGGACACGGCCCCGGGGACACGGCCCCGGGGATGCGGCGCCGGGGATGCGGCGCCGGGGATGCGGCATTGCGGACACGTCACTGCGGACGCGGCATTGCGGGCGGCACCGCGGCCGGCGCGCTGCGCTACTCCAGCACGAACTTGGCCTGCACGCCGTACTGCAGCTTGATGGTCTTGAAGTCGAGCGCCGGCTCCTCCTCGGCGGCACCCTCGGCACTGTCGAACGAGGCCTTCGAGCGCATGACCATCGAATTGTTGTAGTAGGCGGGCATGACGTCGTTGTTCGAGTCGTAGACGTAGAAGCACTTGCCGATGCGCTGCCCCACCGCCTCGGCCAGCGTGCGGGCGTTGTCGCGGGCGTTGCGCATCGCCTCCACGCGCACCTCCTCCTTCAGCCGGTCGAGCTGCGAGTGGGAGACCTTGAGTATCGAGACGTTGGAGATGCCCAGCTCGTCGAGCGCCTGCCAGGCACGCGCCACTTCGGCCGCCGAGCCCAGCTGCAGCTGGTACTTGGCCGTCGCCACGGAGCTCTTCTTGCGGAAAAACTCGCTCGAGAGGTTGGCCACCTTGAGCTGCTTTTCCACGTCGACGCCCAGCCGACGGAGCGCGGCGATCATGTCGCGCTGCTGCGACTCGACGGAGAGCTTGCCCTTCGAGTCGCGCTCGTCGATCACGACCGAGAGATAGAACTCGTCGGGGGCGATCTCCTTTTCGGCCCGGCCGTTGACCTGAATGTAGCTGGGGAAGGCCTCCCCCACAGTCTGCGCCGCCACGGGCAGCGCCATCAGCGCCACGGCGGCCATAAGAATAATCCGTTTCATCACGTTCGTTTTTTTGGTGTTCTTCGGGGTAAACGCCGCGGCGAAGCCGATACTGCACCGCCGCGCTCCGTTTTCGCATAGAACGCGGCGGCGGGACTTTTATTGTCCCCGCCCCTACCGCTCCTGCTCCGAACGCCGCACGAGCTTCACAACGTTCTCCACGTGGTGGGTGTGGGGGAACATGTCGACCGGCTGCACCGCCTCGACGCGGTAGGCGGCGTCGAGGAGCGCCAGGTCGCGGGCCTGCGTCGAGGGGTTGCAGCTCACGTAGACGATGCGCTCGGGCGCGGCGCGCAGGATGACCTCGATGACCGGCTCGTCCACGCCCGCGCGCGGCGGATCGAGGATGATGACGTCGGGGCGGCCGTTGGCGACGACGAAGGCGTCGTCGAGCACCTGCTTCATGTCGCCGGCGTAGAAGAGCGTGTTCGCGATGCCGTTGATCTGGGAGTTGATCCGCGCATCCTCGATCGCCTCGGGCACGTACTCGACGCCCACCACCTTAGCGCAGCGCGAGGCGCAGAAGTTGGCGATGGTGCCCGTGCCGGTGTAGAGGTCGTAGAGGGTCTCGCCCGGCTTCAGATCGGCGAAGTCGCGGGCCACCTTGTAGAGCTCGTAGGCCTGCCCGGAGTTGGTCTGGTAGAACGACTTGGGCCCCACCTTGAAGCGCAGGCCCTCCATCTGCTCCATGATGTGGTCCTTGCCGCGCCAGAGCACCGGCTCGAGGTCGCCGACCGAGTCGTTCATCTTCTCGTTGACCACGTAGAAGAGCGACGTTACGGAGGGGAAGCGCTCGGCCAGGGCGTCGAGCAGCGCCGCGATGCGCTCGCGGTCGTCGGCGCCGAACACCACCACGACCATCACCTCGCCCGTCGAGGCCGTGCGCACGATCATGTTGCGCATCAGGCCCCGGTGCTCGCGGGCGTTATGGAACGTGTAGCCGCGGTCGAGGCAGAAGCGCTTGACGAAGAGGCGGATCTCGTTCGACGGCTCGGGCTGCAGCCAGCAGCGGTCGATGTCGAGCACCTTGTCGAACATGCCGGGGATGTGGAAGCCCGCGGCGGGCGCGGCATCGAGCGGCGCCCCCGAGGCCACCTCCTCCTGCGTGAGCCAGCGGCGGTCGGCGAAGGTGAACTCCAGCTTGTTGCGGTAGAACTGCGTCTCGGCCGAGCCCAGACACGGGGCGATCTCGGGCAGCTCGATCTTGCCGATGCGCGCGAGCTGGTCGCGCACCTGCTCCCTCTTCTGGCGCAGCTGTTCGTCGTAGGGCAGGTTCTGCCACTTGCAGCCGCCGCAGACGCCGAAGTGGGCGCAGAAAGGCTCGGTGCGCAGCGGCGAACGCTCGACGTAGCGCACCACGTAGCCCTCCATGAAGCGGCGGCGCTTCAGACGGATCTGCACGTCGACCACGTCGCCCGGGACGGTCATCGGCACGAAGACCACCACATCGTTCCACCGCCCCATCGCCTTGCCCTCGGCGGCGAGGGTCGTTATCTCCAGCCCTTCGATGAGCGGATAGTTGGCTTTCTTTCTTGCCATAGGTTTTCCGTTGATTTTCGGCAAAGGTAGTTCATTCGGGGCGATTTTCCACCCGCCGACGCACAAAAAGAGCCGGCCCGCGGAGCGCCGCTACCGGATGTCGACCTCGACGGCCGCGGGGAAGAGGCGCAGCGGGTCGAAGAAGAGCGCACAGCTCTCCACCAGGTGGCGCAGCTCCGGCTCGACCCTGCCGCGGAAGCGCTCGCGGCCGTTGACGCGCACCGCGACGGGCTTCGAGAGGTCGACCAGACGGCTGTCGAGGTAGATCCTAACGCGCCCCTTCGAGGCCTCGGCGTAGCTCTTCCGCACGCCGATATCCATCGTCCAGCCATCCTCCGACACGGCCTCGCAGGGGGCGACGCGCACGACGCGCACCCGCAGGTCGATCGTATTGTCGTCGCCGACCGTCATCTCGTAGCAGGTGCGCACCAGCGGATCGGAGCCGTCGTCGGAGGGCTCCACGACGCGGAGGTTGTAGAATCCCTCGCGGTAGCGGCGGGGCTCGCCCAGCGCGTCGCCCATGCCGAAGCGCTCCCAGTAGAAATACTTCGGCGCGGGGGTGCGGAGATACCGCCCGAGCCAGGGCGTCGTCACCGTGTAGTCGCAGCCGTGCCCCCGGCCCGGCTGCAGGTCGATCTTGTGGACGTAGAGCCCCGGATGGGCCTTCGCGAGCGCCGCCCACTCGGCGGCGGCCCGCGGCGTGAGGCGCGAGCGGCCGTACATCGTGTCCTCGGCGCCGGTCTGGAGGCAGAAGGCCACGTGGGCGCAGTTCTCGGGCGGCGCGTTGAAGAGCTGCTCGCCCCCGGCCGTCGGACCGGCGCCGGCCAGGTAGTCGGCGTAGAACGACGCCAGGCGCTGGCTGCCGTAACCACCCTCGGAGATGCCGATGAAATAGAGGCGCGCGGGGTCGACCTCGCCGGCGACGAACGCCTGGCGCATCAGGCGCTCCCAGGCCAGCTGGCGCGAGGGCGGGAACCAGCGGCAGCCGGTGCCGCCGCGGGGACTCCGCGGGATGAAGTAGGCCGACGGCGCGTCGGCATAGGTGTGGCACCACGCCAGCCCGGCCCGCCACTCCGGCAGGGCGTCGCCCGAGCCGTGGAGGTGGACGAAGAGCGGATAGCCCGCCCCGGGCCGGTCGCCCTTCGAGGCGTAGAGATAGTCCATCGCGCCGTCGGGCAGGCTCCACGAACCGTCGGGGCCCGACACGTCGTCCCAGCGCCGCACATCGGCATGAGCAGCCAGCCGCGGCAGGCGGACCGTGTCGGCGGCCTCCACGGCCCGCTTCCAGAGCTCCCAGACCTCCGCCGCGACGGCGTCGGCCCGATCGGCGTCGAAGCGGGCCGACTCGGCGAAGGCGCCGGCGCGCCCCTCCAGCGAGGCCGCGAAATAGTCGTAGATCTTTCCGGCCGCACCCTCGGGGCGGAGCTCGGGTCCCGGGGTGCCGGAGGGGCAGGCGGCGGAGGCGGCCCACGCCGCGCCGCACAGCAGGCCGCAGAGAAGGAGGATTTTCTTCATAGGTATTCGGGTAGGTGTCGGACTATTCCGGAGAGGATCAGGACCGCCGCCCGCCGTCGGCCCGGTCGCGGGCCCGCTGCCGCACGCCCCCGAGCCAGAATCCCAGCGCGAAGGGGCCGCCGACGATGACCAGGAAGGCGACGACGAGCCAGAAGACGATGCGCCCGACCAGCGCCGGCAGGGCGTCGAGGGCCGTGCGCAGCAGGTCGCCGCCCGCCTCGTGGAGCTGCCCGATGAGCGCCTCGCGCTCGTCGGAGACATACTGCTGCAGCTCGCGCCGCTGCCGCTCCAGACCGAAGAAGGCGTTGTCGACCGAGGCGTTCATCGTCTCCATGAGCTGCGCCGCCTGCTCGTTGATCTCGGTGAGCAGCCGCTCGGAGACCTCGGGCAGGTGCTCGGCCACGACCACCACGCGCCCGAAATGGCGCTCGAGCGAGTCGAGGCGCGCGCCGAGCTGCGAGCGGGTGCTGTCCTGCCCCAGGCGGATGTCGATCATCTCCTTGGTCCACCCCACCGTGTTGGCGATCTGCTGCGTCTGGCCGCTCACGCGGTCGTTGATGTCGGAGAGCACCTCGGCGATCGACCCCGTGGAGTAGTCGGGCTCGACGCCGCGCTCGCGCAGGAACTCGATCCAGGCCAGCAGCGTATTGTCGTTGCCGTCGACCGGCGCCGCGGGATGGGCCGCCACGTAGCCGGCCACGAACTCCTCCATCAGCTCGTAGCGGCCGCCCGGGAGGGCCTGCCGGGCCAGCCGCGCGGCCCGCCGCTCGAGCCGCGCGGCCGCGGCGCGGGCCACGGGGCTCTGCGCGCCGAAGAGCAGCGAGTCGGGACGCGCGGCGAAGGAGGCGTTCATCCTCCGGCAGAGGATCCACATGTCGGCCATCGCCACGTCGGGGTTGCCCTGCATGGCGGCCGTGACGGCCGCGCGCGAGGCGCGGATCTTCCACTGCACGGCGGCCAGGCGCACCCCCGCGTCGGCCGACGCGGCGCCGATCGAGTCGGCCGCCCGGGCCACCTCGCCCGAAAGATCGTAGTAGAAGCCGCGCGTGAGCATGCGCGCCGCGGTCTGCTCGCGCGGCAGCGGATCGCCCGACGAGACGGTGACCTTGAGCAGCGAGCAGCCGACGAGCAGCGAGGCGACGGCCAGGGCCGCCGTCCGCCGCATCCAGAAGCAGATATTCATCATAACAAGACGAGAAGCGTTCGCTCCGAAGCGCCCGGCCGGAGCGGCATTTTACCGCCCCAGCGCGCCTTCGGCGGAGTAAAGGTAGGTAAAATCCGGCAAAAATCGCTATCTTTACACCGTCAAACACTTTCCGCATGAAGATCGCCTGCCTCACGTTCAACCCCATCCAGGAGAACACCTACGTCGTCTGGGACGACACGCTGGAGTGCGTCGTCATCGACGCCGGCAACTCCGACGCGCGCGAGAACGCCGCCCTCGACCGCTTCATCGCCGACCACGGGCTGCGCCCCGTCGCCGCGGTGAACACCCACGGCCACTTCGACCACACGCTGGGCGTGCAGCACCTGCGCGAGCGCTACGGCATCCCCTTCGCCCTCTCGGGCAAGGACCGCTTCCTGGTCGACAACGCCCGGACGAGCGGCTCGGTCTTCGGCGTGAAGATCGGCGCCATGCCCCCCACCGACCTCGACCTCGACACGATGGAGGAGGTGCGCTTTGGCCATACGGCGCTGCGCGTCATCCCCACCCCGGGCCACACGCCGGGCCACGTGGCGCTCTACGAGCCGCAGTCGAAGGCGCTCTTCACGGGCGACACGCTCTTCCGCGAGTCGATCGGCCGCACGGACCTGCCCGGGGGCGACTACTCGTGGATCATGCGCTCGATCCTCGAGCAGCTCATTCCCCTGGGCGACGAGGTGCGCGTATACCCCGGCCACGGCCCCGAGACCACGATCGGTCACGAGACGATGTACAACCCCTTTGTCGTGGAGGTGCTCAACGACGAAGTCAACTACCGCAACTGACGTGGACCGGCTTCTCCACAAACTGCTCTACCGGACCCTCTCGCTGGAAAACTATCTCCGCGTCGTGAGCGGGCTGTTCTTCCTCTACCGGCGGCTGGGGCTGGGACGTTACGCCCCGGCCACGGAGTATGTCTACCACCTGCCGCAGCTGGTGCGGCGGGGCGACGTGTGCATCGACATCGGCGCCAACCTGGGCTACTACGCCCGGCCGCTCGCCCGCCTGGCGGGCCCCGAGGGGAGGGTCTACGCCGTGGAGCCCGTGGCCCCGATCCGCCGCGTGCTGAGCCGCAACCTGCGCCGCTGCCCCAACACGGAGATCCTCCCCTTCGCCCTCGGCACCGAAAACCGGCCCGTGGTGATGGCCAACGACTCGGTGCGCGAGACGGGCTATCTGGGCACGGGGCGCAACGCCGTGAGCGACACGGCCGCCACCGGCGCCACGACCTTCACGGCCGAGATGCGGCGCGGCAGCGAGCTCTTCGCGCAGCTCGGGCGCCTCGACTTCATCAAATGCGACATCGAGGGCTACGAGACGGTGGTGATGGAGGAGATGCGGCCCCTGCTGGAGCGCTTCCGCCCCACGGTGCTCATCGAAACGGGCGGCGAGAACCGCCCGCGCATCGTCGGCCTCTTCGCGGCGCTCGGCTACCGCGGCTACACGCTCGACCGCGGGCGCGAGGTGCCGCTCGACGACACCGGCGACAAGGACATCATCTTCCGCCCCTGACCCCATTTTCAATTTTCCATTTTCAATTTTCAACTTTCTGCGATGCGCATAGACATCATCACCGTCGTTCCCGAACTCGTGACCTCGCCCCTCAACGAGTCGATACTCAAGCGGGCGCAGGAGAAGGGGCTCGTCCAGATCGTCGTGCACAACCTCCACGACTGGGCCCACGACAAGCGGAAGACCACCGACGACTACCCCTTCGGCGGCGAGGCGGGGATGGTCATGAAGTGCGAGCCGGTCTTCGAGCTCATCGAGCAGCTCCAGTCGGAACGCCGCTACGACGAGGTGATCTACACCTCGCCCGACGGCATCCGCTACGACCAGCACGAGGCCAACCGCCTCTCGACGCTCGAGAACATCATCATCCTCTGCGGCCACTACAAGGGCATCGACCACCGCATCCGCGAGCACCTCGTAACGCGCGAAATCTCGATCGGCGACTACGTGCTCACGGGCGGCGAGCTGGCCGCCTGCATCATCGCCGACTCGGTGGTGCGCGTCATCCCGGGAGCCATCGGCGACGAGTCGTCGGCGCTGACCGACTCGTTCCAGGACAACCTGCTCGCCCCGCCCGTCTACACCCGCCCGGCCGAGTTCCGCGGCTGGCGCGTGCCCGAGGTGCTGCTCTCGGGCAACTTCGCCCGCATCGCCCAGTGGCAGGAGGAGCAGGCGTGGGAGCGCACGCGGCTGCTGAGGCCCGATCTGATCGAGGAGAATTGAAAATGGAAAGTTGAAAATGGAAAATGAATAACGGCCAAATGCTAAAGCGCGGCTCCCTGTCGGGGGCCGCGCTTTAGCATTGCCGGCGGAGGCTACTCGGCCTCGCCCAGGCGGTTCATCTCCAGACCCGTGCGGTCGCCGTACTGCTCCTGCAGACGCACCAGCTCCTTGCGGAGGCGCTGCTGCTCAACGGCGTACTCGGGCTTGCCGTAGAGGTTGTGCAGTTCGCTGGGGTCGTTCTGCAGGTCGTAGAGCTCCCAGTGGTCGATGTCGTTGTAGAAGTGGATGAGCTTCCACCGCTCGTCGCGCACGCCGTAGTGGCGCTTGACCATGTGCTCGGCCGGGTATTCGTAGAAGTGGTAGTAGAGCGAGCGGCGCCAGTCGGCCGGACGCTCGCCCCGCAGCATGGGCAGCAGCGAGCGGCCGTGAATCTCCTCGGGCACCTCCACGCCCGCCAGCTCGAGGAACGTGGGGGCGTAGTCGATGTTCTGCACCAGGGCGTCGATGTCGCCCTTCACGCCGCCCGGCAGACGCATCACCAGCGGCGTGCGCATCGACTCCTCGTACATGAAGCGCTTGTCGAACCAGCCGTGCTCGCCCATGTAGAAGCCCTGGTCGGAGGTGTAGACCACCAGCGTATTCTCCGCAAGCCCCTTTTCGTCGAGGTAGTCGAGCAGGCGGCCCACCTGGTCGTCGAGCGACTTGAGCGTCTTCAGATAGTCGCGCATGTAGCGCGTATATTTCCACTGCGCGCGCTCGCGGCCCTGCGGATCGAGGGCGAAGAACTCCTCGCGGATCGGCCCATAGAAGGCCTCCCACGCAGCACGCTGGTCGGGGTTCATGCGGCCGACGATCGCCTCGTAGGTCGGACGCAGGCGCGTGTGCTGGTCCTCGCGCCACATCTTCAGGTCGTAGACGACGTCCATGTCGTGGTCCGAGGCGATCGACATCTCCTGCGCTGCGGCGGCCGGGCGCCCCTCGTAGTCGTCGAAGAAGGTGGCGGGCAGCTCGAACTCGCGGTCCTCGTAGAGGGCCAGGTTGCACGTGTCGGCCATCCAGTTGCGGTGCTGCGCCTTGTGGTGAACCAGGAGGCAGAAGGGTTTCCCGGGGTCGCGCTGCTCTTCGAGCCACTCGATGCTCTTGTCGGTAATCAGGTTGGTCAGGTACCCCTCCACGCGCACCGTATCGCCCGTCTGGAGGATGAAATTGGGGTTGTAGTAGTCGCCCTGTCCGGGTACGATCTCCCAGTGGTCGAAGCCCGTGGGAACACTGCCCAGGTGCCACTTGCCGATGAGCGCCGTCTCGTATCCGGCACCCTGGAGGAGCTTGGGGAAGGTCGTCTGCGAGCCGTCGAAGGCGGCGCAGATGGTGTTGTCGGTGTAGCCGTTGGCGTGGGAGTGCTTGCCCGTGATCATGCAGGCGCGGCTGGGGCCGCTGAGCGAGTTGGCCACGAAGCTCTGCGTGAAGCGCACGCCGTCGGCGGCGATGCGGTCGAGGTTGGGCGTCGAGGCGTAGCGACGATCGTAGCAGCTCATCATCTGGGCCGTGTGGTCGTCGGTCATGATATAGAGGATGTTCATCGGCTGCGCGGGGCGCGGAGCGCGGGCGCATCCCGTGGCGGCGGCAGCAGCCAGGCCGCCCAGCAGGAGAAATCGGTCGGATCGCATGGATCGGAAATTTTTGTTCGGGCCGCGACGTGCGGCCGGCAGACAAAGATAGCGCACCGGCCCGAAATACGCAATTTATCGGGCGAAATGTTTTGCCGGAGGGCTGGGAATCGTTAATTTTGTTGCCATGAAATACTACCTGATAGCCGGCGAGCCCTCGGGCGATCTGCACGGCGCGAACCTCATCCGGGGGTTGCGGCGCGCCGACCCCGAGGCGCGGTTCCGCTTCTGGGGCGGCGACAAGATGGCCGCCGAAGCCGGGGCCGGGAGCCTGGCCAAACACTACCGCGAGACCTCGTTCTTCGGCATCGTGCAGGTGCTCTGCAACCTCCGCACGATCCGGCGGCAGATCCGCGAATGCCGGGCCGACGTCGAGGCCTTCGCTCCCGACGTGCTGATCCTGGTGGACTACCCCGGCTTCAACATGAAGATGGCCCGCTGGGCCCACGAACACGGCATCCGCACCTTCTATTATATCGCCCCGAAGGTGTGGGCCTGGCGCGAGGGGCGCGTGCGGGCGATCCGCCGCTACGTCGACCGCCTGTTCGTCATCTTCCCCTTCGAGTGCGGCTACTTCCCGCGCCACGGCATCGAGCCCCTTTTCGAGGGCAACCCTCTGGTCGACGCCATCGAGGCGCGGCGCTCGACGCTCCCCGCCCCGGAGGAGTTCCGCCGCCGACACGGACTCGACGGCCGGCCGATCGTGGCGCTGGTGGCGGGCAGCCGGCGGGCCGAGATCCGCGACAACCTGCCCCTGATGGCGCGCCTCGCGCAGCGCTTCCCCGACCGGCAGTTCGTCGTCACGGGGGTGCCCTGGATCGAACGGGCCTACTACGAGCGCCACATGGCCGGCAGCGACCTGAGCCTGGTGACGGACCAGACCTACGAGACGCTCGCCGCGGCCGAGGCTGCCGTGGTCACGTCGGGCACCGCGACGCTCGAGACGGCGCTCATCGGCACGCCCGAGGTGGTGGTCTACCGCACGCTGCGGCTGCAGGTGTGGCTGCGCCCCTACGTGCTCAAGGTGCCCTGGGTGTCGCTCGTCAACCTCAACCTCGGTCGCGAGGCGGTGGCCGAGATCATCCAGTCGGACCTCCGCGTGGAGCGGGCCGAGCACGCGCTGCGGGCGATCCTCCGGGGCGGCGCCGGGCGCGAGCGGATGCTCGCCGACTTCGCCGAGCTGCGCACCGTGATCGGCGGCGCCGGCGCCAGCGACCGCTTCGCGCAGCGCATGGTCGGGGAGCTGCGGGCGACGAAATAAGATCGCGGCCGCCCGTAGCCGGCGGAGGCGCAGCCCGTAGATTCAGCGAAGGACGAGGCGGAGCGGAAGATGCCCGCCGCAAAGACCCGCTTTCCGATTTCGGAGAGGCAGGTTTCGACATAACGAAGTCCGACGCGGAAGGGACATACCCGTATATTTCCCTTTCGCGGAGAACAAGGCAGGGCGGAAGATGCCCTCTGAAATCGAAAAGACGATGAAGATTATCTGCATAGGCCGCAACTACGCAGCCCACGCCGAGGAGCTGCACCACGCCACGGGGCTCGCCCGCGAGGGTGCCGAGCCGATCTGGTTCCTCAAGCCCGACACGGCGCTGCTGCGCAACAACGACCCCTTCTACATCCCCTCGTTCACCGAAGAGGTCCACTACGAATGCGAGCTGGTGGTGCGCATCTGCCGCGTGGGGCGCGCCATCTCGGAGCGCTTCGCCCACCGCTACTACGAGGAGGTGGGGCTGGGCATCGACTTCACGGCCCGCGACCTGCAGCGGCAGGCGATCGCCGAGGGGCTGCCGTGGGAGCGCGCCAAGGCCTTCGACCACTCGGCGGCCGTCGCCCCTGCGTTCGTGCCGCTCGCGGAGCTGGGCGGCGACGTGCAGCGCCTGCGTTTCGCGCTGGAGGTCAACGGGCAGACGCGCCAGAGAGGCGACACGGCCCAAATGCTCTTCACCGTCGACCGCCTCATCGCCGCCGTGTCGCGCTACACGACCCTGCGCATGGGCGACCTGCTCTTCACCGGCACCCCCGCGGGCGTCGGACCCGTGCAACCGGGCGACACGCTGCGCGCCACGCTCGAGGGGCGCGAACTGCTCCGTTTCGACATCCGATAACCGCAAGACGACCATGCTTCTACACGAAAAACTCGCCCCCTACCGCCTGCTGCTCGCGTCGCAGTCGCCGCGCCGCCGCGAGCTGATCGCCAGCTGCGGCCTGCCCCACGCCATCGCACCCCGATACGACTGCGAGGAGCGCTACCCCGCCGGCACGCCCGCCGAGGAGGTGCCCCTCTACCTCTCGCACCTCAAGAGTGCGGCCTACCCCGAGCCGCTGGCCGCAGGCGACATCCTGCTCACGGCCGACACGGTGGTCATCGCCGACGGCGAGGTGCTGGGCAAGCCCTGCGACCGCGACGACGCCGTGCGGATGCTGCGCCGCCTCTCGGGGCGCAGCCACACGGTCGTAACGGGCGTCACGCTCCGCTCGCCGGAGCGCACCCGCACTTTCGGCGCCCGCAGCGAGGTGCATTTCCGTCCCCTCGCCGACGAGGAGATCGCCTACTACGTCGACACCTGCCGCCCCTACGACAAGGCCGGGTCGTACGGCATCCAGGAGTGGATCGGCTACGCCGCCATCGAGCGCATCGACGGCTCGTTCTACAACGTCATGGGGCTCCCGATCCAGCGCGTCTACGTCGAACTGGACCGCTTCCTCGACCGCTGACCCACGAAACCGAAAACCCAAAAACCGATATGAAAAAACTACTCATCACCCTGCTCGTCGCCCTCTGCGCCCTGCCCGCAGCGGCCGACGAAGGCATGTGGCTCCCGAGCCTCATCTCGTCGCGCATCAAGGACATGCGCGCCAAAGGATTCCGCCTCACGGCCGACGACATCTACTCGATCAACCGCGCCTCGATGAAGGACGCCGTGGTGCTCTTCGGCGGCGGCTGCACGGGCGAGATCGTCTCCGAAGAGGGTCTGCTGCTTACCAACCACCACTGCGGCTACGGCGCCATCGCCGACCACTCGACCGTCGGGCACGACTACCTCACCCACGGCTTCTGGGCCCGCTCGCGCGCCGAGGAGCTGCCCAACGAACGGCTCAACGTGCGCATCCTCGTGCGCATGGAGGAGGTGACCGACCGCCTCGCGGCGGGCGAGAAGGCCGACGAGATCCTCGCCGCGGCACGGGCCGAGGGCGTGGGCTACAAGGCCTCGATCGAGCAGATGTACTACGGCAACCAGCAGTTCCTGTTCGTTTACGAGCAGTTCGACGACGTGCGCCTGGTGGGGGCTCCCCCCTCGTCGATCGGCAAGTTCGGCGGCGACACCGACAACTGGATCTGGCCCCGCCACACGGGCGACTTCTCGGTCTTCCGCATCTACGCCTCGAAGGAGAACAAGCCCGCGGCCTACTCGCCCGACAACGTGCCCTACCGTCCGCGCCGCCACTTCACCATCTCCACGCGCGGCATCGGCGAGGGCGACTTCACCATGATCTACGGCTTCCCGGGCAACACCCAGGAGTATATCCTCTCCGACGCCGTGGCCTACATCGCCGAGCGCTCCGACCCGGCGAAGATCGCCATCCGCACGGGCCGTCTGGAGCTCATCGGCGCCGCGCAGGAGAGCGACCCCGCGCTGCGCATCCACTACGCCGCCCGCCACGCCTCGATCGCCAACGCCTGGAAGAAGTGGCAGGGCGAGGTGCTGGGCATCCGCCGCATGAAGGCCTACGAGGCCAAGTGCGACTACGAGCGTCGCTTCGCCGCCTGGGCCGCCGACAAGGAGGAGTACGCCGACGTGCTCGCGCTGCTCAAGGCCGAGTACGCCCGCATCGCCGATCCCTACTTCGCACGCGAGATCACAGCGGAGACCCTGGCCACGCTGCCGGCCCGCTACTCGGCCGAGGAGCGCGCGGCCGACTACTTCGCGCGCCTCGAGGGGACCGAGCGTGCGCTCTTCCGCTTCGTCTTCGGCCAGTACGCCGAGCGCTGCCCCGCGGCCTACCGCATCGACGAGTTCGACCAGGGCGTCGCCGAGGACGGGTCGCCGGAGGCCTACGCCGACCGCGTGTTCGAGGGGGTCTGGAGCGGCAGCGACACCACGACGATCGACCGCCTGCGCGCCGGCATGAAGCGCGAGCAGCGCCGCATCGCCGACGAGCTGGGAACGCAGGCCCTGCGCAACCTCAACAGCCGCCGCCTGAGCGAGCTCTACACGCGCTACCTGCGCGGCTTGATGGAGTGGGACACCGAGCGCGCCTTCTTCCCCGACGCCAACCTCACGCTGCGCGTGGCCTACGGCTCGGTGGCCGGCTACGAATATGCCGACGGCGAGTACCACAAGCCGCAGACCACCCTCGACGGCATCATCGCCAAGGACAACCCCGCCATTTACGACTACGACATCCCGCAGGCGCTGCGCGACCTGCACGCCTCGAAGGAGTACGGCCGCTGGGCCACGGAGATCGACGGACGGCGGACGGTGCCCGTCTGCTTCCTGGCCACCAACCAGACCACGGGCGGCAACTCCGGTTCGCCGATCCTCAACGCGCGGGGCGAGCTGGTGGGCATCAACTTCGACCGCACGTGGCGCTCGACGATGAGCGACATCGTCTTCGACCCCACGATCTGCCGCAACATCGCCGTCGACATCCGCTACGTGCTCTTCACGATCGACCGCATCGGCGGCGCGGGCTACCTCATCGACGAGATGACGCTGCGATAAGCGCCTTTTGCGACAACCGTTTTTCGGGAGACGGCGCCCCGCCGCAGCGGGCTCGGAGGCCGTCTCCCGATTTTTTTGCCGTTTTTTCGGCCGAAAATTTTGAAAAAACGAAAATCGTGACTACATTTGCACTCCCGAAAACACATAGGGAGTGTCCGCCCAGGTGGTGAAATTGGTAGACACGCTACTTTGAGGGGGTAGTGAACATTAGTTCGTGCAAGTTCGAGTCTTGTCCTGGGCACTGAAAAAGAAAATCGCAGCTGATTGTCAATCGGTTGCGATTTCTTATTTCTATTTTGCACCACATTTGCACCACTCGTCAGCGCCGAGAGTTCGTAGTCTATTGTCTATTCTTCGTCAGCTGCTAAATTCATACACTGCATTCATCGTAGGGTCAAACGTGAGGTATTCGCCATCTACACCCCATTCCCGAATAGTGTAGCTGCCCTTTGGCATATATCCGGCCTGCTGTCGTGCCTCGGCCTCGGAGGGGAACAACCCCAGCCGATAGCCGTCAAATGAAAGCTCGTATATTCGTGCACTCATATCGTGCCCTCCTCTCCTAACATTCGTGCATAGATGGACGATCCCATTTCCGATATGACGAACCGTTTGACCGTATCCATTACCGCCTGGAACTCGTCGAACTTCTCTTTCCGGTTGGGGACACCAGGGGAATAGGTCCCCTCCAGTTCATGCAGCATCGCATCCCGGAGGTCTTGGACAGCTCCCATAATGACGAGCCAGTTACGGGTGTTGCCGCTGATCTTGTTCACGGTGCGCATATACGCCTCTGAGGTGGTCATTTCAGATTGGGCCGTTTTGCCCGTTGTTGATTGTGACGCCATTGTATCGTTGTTTTATTGGATTATTGATTGTTTGCCAGTCTCTCCTCCACCCCGGCGGTCGGATTACCGCCGGGGGTATCGTGTCTCGGTGTGTTGCAACCTTGTTCGCAGAAGTTGAGAGAGCTGCTAATATGCGGTTACGAAATTCTCGACCTTGAACGAGCGCCAGCCGTTGGCCTCGACGTCGTAGTATCTGACCGTGCGCCCGTCATCGGGGCGGCCCGTGCCCTTGACCAGTAGCGTTGTGTCTTTGAGTGTGCCGATTGCCTTGCGCAGCGTGCCGTCGGCCTTTTCGTAGGCGAATCGAACTACACCGGCCCGCATCTGCTTGATCAGCCGGTAGAGCTGCCACGACTTCGATAGAGCCACGGCGAACGCCTTGCCCGTGACCCGGGCGATCTGCCACGCCCGGCGCATTACTTTCGATAGTTCTTGTCCTTTCATAGTATTCCGTTTTACGTTGTTTTACTTGATTCTTGCACCGTCCTTGAGTGCCTGGCCACCCCAGGCGAAAAAGCAGATAACAGCAATTAAAATAGCCATGGTCGTAAGTTGTTTTTAGTGGGCGGCGGTTGAGGCCGCCCCGATTTATATTCGTGTTAGTTCAGCATCTTCTTCAACCATTCGGCGGCCTCGGTATCGTCGCCGTCCTCGTTATAGACTGCTACGACCTTTGCCTCTTCTCGCTTAACCCACCAGCTCGGGGCAGTGTAGCGGTCGCCGTCATCTTCGCCGATCTCGGCCGTGTAGGCGATTACTGCGGTCAGGGTGTCGCCCTCGATCTCGAAAGTCTCGTTTTCGCCGTTCAGCTTCGTAATGTACTCAGCGGCCTGTTTGGCGATCTGCATCAGCTCGGTGTGTGTGGCGGTAGTCATGATTTATATCGTATTACGTTATTACTACAATGCAAATATACTGTAATAAAATATAATTTCCAAATAATTCATATCATTTTACAGAATATTTTATTGTTTTTATATCGTTGTAGATAATAATGACTATATTTGCATACGATATAAATTTCAAACAAAAGGATTATGCTGTTAAGAATAAAGGAAATAAGCAAAGAAAAGGGGGTATCTATCACCAAACTTGCAGAATTGGTGGGAATAACTCAACCTAATATGTCGAATGTTGCTAACGGTAAAACTTTGCCGTCTTTGGATTTGTTAGGCCGCATAGCAACTGCCCTGGATGTTAGCCCCTCGGAACTCTTCGAGGCTCCGAAAGAGGGTACGATTACCTGCCCGCATTGCGGAAAGCTGATTACTATTAAAGCCGAATAACCCCTTAAAATTTACCACACAAACCGACAAGGGGGCCCGGGGGTAGGGCATTCGTCCAGCGCAAGCTGGCGGGTGCGACCTTGAAAATTTTTTTCATCATTTTTGAGAGAGGTATTACGATATGGAAGAACTGAAACAGCAGTTAGCGGAAATCGACGCTTTGCGTGCCCGTCTCTCCTCATTGCGTCCACTGCCCGCCGAGGCATTGAAGAAGATCGAGGAGGCGTTTAACATAGAATACACCTACGAAAGCAACCGTATCGAGGGCAATACATTGACGCTGCAAGAGACCGAACTGGTGGTAAACGAGGGACTGACCATATCGGGGAAGTCGATGCGGGAGCACCTCGAAGCGATCAACCACGCCGAGGCGATCGATTACATTCGAGACTTTGCCAAAAGCGACGTCGTGATTTCGGAGCATACGATAAAAGAGATTCACGCCCTCGTATTGCACGGCTTAGACCGGGAGAATGCGGGACGTTATCGGACTGTCCCGGTAAGAATCAGCGGCAGCGCCCACACGCCCCCGCAGCCCTATTTATTGGCCGAGCAAATGCAGGTTTTTATGTCGAAGTTTGCCGAAATGGAGGCACAGAAGGTACATCCCGTTTTGATTGCGGCTTATCTGCACGAGGTATTGGTCCGCATCCATCCGTTTATCGACGGCAACGGACGCACGGCCCGTCTGCTGATGAACCTGTACCTGCTTCGGAGCGGCTATATGCTCGTAAACCTCAAAGGATCGGATGATGTTCGCCGTCTGTATTATACTGCCTTGGAAGCATCGCATACCGATCCCGTGCCGTTCCGAAAATTTGTCGCAGAAGCGGAAGCAGATTCGCTGCGGCAGTATCTCGATGTGCTGATAGCCTGACCACGAATAAAAATGTTATGGGAAAGAAAACGGATCAAATAGACGCAAAGAGCCTGGAGCAGGCACGCAGGCTGTTCGAGTCGGGCGAAATAGACCGTATCGAGGTCGGGACCGTCGCCGGACTTTGCCGCATTCACGCTGCATTGTTCGGCGGGTTGTACGACTTTGCGGGCAAGG
>CABIXK010000002.1:0-206731 GCA_902362705.1 Rikenellaceae bacterium | reverse complement strand
GACCTTGAATTGCGGGCACTGCTCCTGCCGTCGCTGACGGATCGCACCGACGACCGGGAAATCATTTTCAAGGGCATCGAACAATCGTACTACTACGAGGGTTACGAGGCGTAACAACGTTGAGGCTGGGTTGTAAAAGGGTGTCGCAAATTACGACTCCCTTTTTCTGTCCTCCGCTCTGTATACGCAAAATTCCGTGTATGTAAATTGTCGGCCAAACTAATAGCCGAATATCGCATAATACGCAAGAAACATACGAGCGGCCGGCCCGTGGCCGGGATTCCGGCCTCGGCCACCGATGTGTCAAAATTCCGTAACGGGGATTCCCAGTTCGGGAACATCTCTTGCTTTTGTCAATGGCTTTGATAGGCCCTCATTACGGTGTAATTGCGCAAGTATGCCATATTCAGGCATTTTACAATCATGAAACAAAACACCCGCACAACGAGTGTACGGGTGTGCCGAAAATTCGGCAGACGCAGACTAAATGATCTTTCGGCTGTCGGTATATCGAGCGATAGAATTTCGCCCTGCAATCCACGCCGATTTATAAATCCACATCTTTTCTACAGCCTTGTCCATCTCCTGCTCAAAAGCTGTGTCGTCTATATCCTGGCCTTTCTTTAACCTTTCGTTCATGCCGTCCAATACGGATTTACGGATAATTTCCAAGCAATCAGGCACAAGTCCTGTCTTTTCAAAGGGTAGTTCTGTTTTTAAAGTTCCGTCTGGGTTAAATTGGTCGAAAAACTTTCGTGAGTTGCATATGGTAGTACGGCCTCCGTAATATCGACAACTGCCATAAGCGAGAGAAACTTCAATCTCTCCTCCATCCTTTCCGTTCATATAAAAATGCAATGTGAGTTTGTTTGTGCGTGTCATTGGTCTAATAATTTTTTGTGGTTTACTCTTCGTCATAATCCGCCCCGTACCCTTTGAATCCTTTGAAAGTAAGCATTTTGTCGGACTGGTATCGGTTCAGTACTTCGATGTAGGCCTTCACGCTATAGCTGCACGCCATTCGCCCGGCCATGACCGCCTTGCTGTTGGGCGAGGCTTCGGACAGCGGATTGAGTACGCCCCACGCCTCCGCATTCGTGAACCCGAGCCAGGTCAAAGCCGCAAATACTTTTTCAGAAAAAGATAAGGGCATCCAATGACCGTCGTCCAATACTTTGCGAGGGCTGAATCGTCCGTCCTTATGTTTGCGTAATCTTTTGCGTTTTCTTGCCATAGTTAAAAAGCTATTATTAACAACTACAAGCGAGCCGATATTTACCGTTTTTCGTTCGCATCCATCTGTTTCGTAACACATTCGCTAAACACGAGTGTACGTAAATGATAACCACGAAACGGATACAAAAAATCAACTATTCTATAACTACACTTTAAGTTTTGTACGCTAACAGCTGATTTATCAGTCGAAAGGTAGAGATAATATCGACCCACTATAAACGGAATAATTACCCCATTTTTGGGGTGTTTGTATCCTCATTCTCGGCCTCGGCCCATACTTCCCGGATATGCCGCTCACTCTCGGCAAGTCTTTCCAGCAATTCGGGGTCGGATCGGTCGATCTCCGCAGCCGTGCGGCACTTGCCGGCAAACCGCAATAGTTCCCTGGCGAGTTGGCGAGCTTCGTGCGGTGTGAAGGTAAGCCACGACACACCGTCGACGGAACTCATCACATCGGGGTTGTCTTCCCATTGGCCGGTCCGGTCGTCGTAGCACCCGACATCATGGATCGACAGCCGGATTTCGTCGTCATGAATATGCCATTGTCGGCCGTCGAAGCTGCAACTCGGAGAGACCTCCAGTAGGGTATCTGTTCCTGCTTCGTTTTGGAACTCGATTGTGCGGCAATAGGCCTTTTTGAAATTGCCGGTCATCTGCGACACGGCGGGTGTTTTTGTCTTCATAGTTTTTTGTGTTTTAGAATAAGTTATTTCTATCTCCGTATCGTTTCATACCGTTTGGGGCGTGTGGGGTCACAAAGTCACACCCCTATATAAGGGGTTGTGACTGTGACCCTCCACCCACAAGGCCATAACGAGACATAGATATTTAGAACGGTTCATCATGCAACTCGGATTGTGACACCTCGACTTGCGACCCCGGAAGATAGTACCCGCCAACCTGATTCTTGACGATTATTCCGGCTTTGGCTGCTCGGGAAATCTTCATCTTGGCGCCGCTTTCCTTTACGTTCAATTTTTCACGAATCAATTCCACCAGCTCCGAGTGCGCATAAACTTTTCCCGTCTCCATGATCTCGGCGAATACATCCTCTTTCGGTTGAGATGCGGGAATACTGCATAGCTCGGGCAATACCTCAGCATTGATACGAAAGGCGAACTCCGTGAACGGCTCGTTGCGGCAGTACTGGGGAGCGACGACCGAGGTGTCGCCGTCGGCTTTCACGAGCATGACCGTCTCCGACTTGCGCAACAGCGCCGAGCCGAGGTGGCCACGTGCTTTGTCGCCGCCGGGATTGGTGTGCAGCACGCAGAGGATATGATTCTCGTATTCGCTGCTCCAACGCATCAACTCGCATGTCAGCGCTTCCGATTCGTGCAGGTCGTTCGGGTCGTTGCAGAGGTCGGCCACACCGTCGAGGATCAGCAGGTCAGGCTTGTACCGACGCAGAATCTCCCCCGTAGCCTCCTTGCGCCGGTCGGGTGTCAGCTCTCGCAAGGCCGCCACGACGAGCGGATCGTGGTTGCGATTGGTCGGCAAACCGATACTGCGCAGAATCCGCCGAGCCACCTTGTGAACGTGCGCCCTCGACTGCTCCGTGTCGATATAGACCACCTTACCCGTAGCGGGCGTATCGAAGCCGAGAAAATCGGACGAAGAGAGGAAGCCCGAAGCCACAGCGGCGGTCAGAAAGGTCTTTCGGCTCTTGGCCAAGCCTACCACGGCAGACACATTGCCACGGGACGCTATCAAATTTCCCCATAGACGCACGATCGGCTGCGGGTCGGGGAGTTGTTTCGACAGGTCGATAATAAGCGACGAGAGGTCGAATTTCGGATCTTGCGCCGGTCTGCCCATAATGCAATCATCTACGAATCCCATGACGCTACATTTTGAAGTTATCGATACCCTCGAGAATCAAATCGAAAGCATACCTGGCACTCGGGACGGCATCCTTGTCGTGGGCGGCAATACCTCGGCGGTCACACTTCCCTATCTCCAGCAGCTCATACAACCCTTTCTGCGGGTCGTCTAACTTTGTGGTATAGATTAAATCGGCCAATCCGATACGCTTGATTTCGGGATTGGATGTCAGCCTCATGCCTATAATCAGCGCATCGTCCCGATTCTCGACATTCAGAGCTTTCCATATCGTGTCACGCAACAAGATCAGCAACTGATTGTCTACGCCGCTGTCGTTGAGGTCCACGCAGTTCTCCAGCGCTTCGATCTGCTCCCCGAGTTTCTTGACGATGTAGGACTTCGCCTCGGGCCGCTGACGGTAACGGGCCAACTCCTGCTGCTTCGACAGCTTGACGGTTTCGAGTGTCTCCATAACTATACCCGTCTGAAGTTAGCATCGTACCACTCGACGAACGATGTGAAATCTTTGGCTATGAAGTACAGCCCGCCGGCCCGCTCGATGTCAGCCTGGTAACAGCGTTGCGTTTCGCTCTGACGGTCTGGGCCGATCTTCACCTCGATTTTCACCGAGCGACCCGCAATCGTGGCCGATATGTCTGCGCTGCCTTTCGTGGTGTTGGATTTGCGCCATACGATCCGCCCGCCCCGCTGTTCGGGCATTCCCGTAGTATTGATACGTTCGGCCTGCCCGCCGTTGTAGCGGATGAAATCGACCACGCAGCGGGTCAGCCCGTTTGCCGTGTCGTCCCGGTAGGATTGCGGAGCGATGGCGTATTCGGGGAAATTGGGATGCTCCCGGCGGAAATGTTCGAGGGCCAGCTGTTCAAGGTCTTTCACCGCTTGCGGCTTCCGATAGCGGGGCTTATTCATGATCGGCGTCCTCCTGCCCGCTGAAAAGAGTTGGTTCCGCCGGAACCTGCACCAACCGATAGACGACCCGACGGTCCCGCAAAGGATAGGTTTTAACGATATAATCCTGCGTCTTTCTCCGTACCTCGGTCATCCAACGCCGGGCGTCGTTGGCTCCGAGCATCACATTCAGCCCCATGGCCGTGGCCTGCATACCCTCCTTGAGCATTTCGAGAACGATGGCCTTGCGGACTTTCTGCGTGTCGGCTTGGATAAGTGCGGAATTATGGCTATCTTTGTATGTACTTATAGGGGCGGCTACGGCCGCTTTTCTCTTTTTCATAGCGCAGCCCTCCCGTTGTTGAGCATCCGACGTACATCCGACATCTTATAGCGACGCTTCCCGCCGACTTCGACAGGCACAAGCAATCCACGTTTCGCCCACCGCCAAAGGGTCGATAAATCGACGTCCAGCAATTCCGCCACCTTCTCCCGGCTGGGATAGGTCTCTACGGATTGGTCGGTAATGATTTGCTCCAACTGCTCCTTCGTCTTTGCAACAAGAGCTTCGTTCGCCTCGATCAGATCGCCGACCTTGACCGAGATAATAGCTTCGGGACAAGCCTTTGCCAGTTCGATTAAATTTGCCTCCATAATTTTTATTCGTTTTATGGAGTTCCGCCCTTCCGCTACACTTCACGGGGTGCGCTTGTTCGACGGATCCAGCGAACGCCGTGAATCATTCGCTATCGGACATTGCAAAAGTCGGTAGTCAAGTGTACGTAAACAATACGGGACTAACAGGATAGTCCCGTTAGTCCCATTGCAAAGTACGCACAATGCAGGTTTCAGCGTGCAAATAGTCCCGTATAGATTTTATTCTCCTTGTAAAATACGGTCCAATTCCGTCTTATATTCACAAACCGCAGTGCTATTGATTGTTGAGGAAGATAATGACAACCCAAATATATTGTCTATTTTGTCGGTGCAATCCCGAGCCTTGTTCACGCTACCACCCGTAAATGCCTCGATAAAATATACCAGCCCCCGCTTACTTATAGTGTTTTTCTGCTTCTTCCCTTTCTTTATCCATTCTATTTTATTGCTCGTTGGTGTACCTTGTCCTGTCATTCGATAATAGAACGTACTAACGTCTGTGTCGTTAGAAACAAACCCCTGTTGCTGTAAAGCAGTCAATATCCGCTGCATTTCATCATAGGATTTATTGACGGAGAAATGGGCACTTTGTGCATCTGGGGCCGCTTGAACATTCGCATTATAAGAACCATTGGACGGTATTAACGATTCAATTTTAGCATACATTTCCGCAATCCAGTCAAAGATTGTGTTAGCCCGATCAATTACCTGCCATATAGATACCAATATCGTTTCTGCCTCCTCTTTGGTAATTAGTCCTATGGATTCTGCTTTTCGGATGTGGCGGGAATACCCATTATCGCCGAAAACCAAATCATCCATCGAGTACCGTTTCTTTCTGCAAGGTAATTTTACTTCGTCATACTTTGACAACGCAAGTGACAAGTATTTTCCGATACTATCCATATCCGGGCAAACCTCCATAAATTCGTCTTCTAAATCTTTAACATAGATAGGTTCCCCGAATGATTCTACGGTATCCAGAATAACAGCGGCGTATGGGTCTCGAACTGTACAAACTTTTACGTACTCAAGCTGCTGATGTTTATCGGCAATTTTGACCATTGGAGAAAGCACATAAAAAGTTAATGCTTTGAGAAAGGCCAAACGACAAAAAATGTCATCTTTGTCGAACACGCTTTGAATTGCCTCTTCATCGGTTAAGAATCTATCTTTACCCGATTTATCCTTGTAGTATTGCCTAATGGCTTCGCCTTTGTTGTCAGCTTCTTTTATAATTCCTGCGAACTTATCGCTACAATGAATATTGAAACAATAAAGACGTAATCCAAGCTGTATCTCTTTCAACAGTTCGACGCACTTGTCGGTCTTGACCATCAATTTCATAGCCCTTATTATTTACTCCAACATTTTAACCAGTTCCGTTTTCATCTCCTCGTCGATGTCCCGATAGCGGGCGAATGCCCGGCTGCCCTCCTTGTGACCGCTCAACGCTCCGACCAAATTCGGGTCCTTTACTTGCTTGTAGAGGTTGCCGACAAATGCCCGGCGGGCGAGGTGCGACGAGGCTACCTCCCAAATCGGCCGTTGCTCTGCCTCTCGGGTTAGCGGGTTCAGTATCGTAACCTTGCGCCTCAACCCGGCAGCAAGGAATATCCGTTTGATGGCCCGGTTATACTGCTGTTCGGCAATCAGAGGGAGTAGCCCAGGCCCGACATAACCGGCATAGCGGTCCAGTATTTCACGGGCTATCGTGTTGAGGGGAACTCGCACCGTTACCGGATGGCCGTCCTTCGTCTTACGAGGAATATACTCGACCGCCCCGCCGATCAGGTTGTCCCGTGTCAGTTTGTAGAGGTCGCCCACACGGCAGCCGATCAGGCATTGGAACACGAAAATATCCCGCTGCGTGGACAGTTGCGGATGCCGGGCGAGGTTCGTGCGGTAAATCTTGTTGCGCTCTTCTATTGAAATGTAAAAGGGCGTGCCGTAAACGCATTCCTCGACAGCATAGTTCCGAAACGGGTTGTTCGTCGTCTTGCCTACGTCGTTCGCCCAGATGAAGAACGTGCGCAGCTTGGTGAGGATGCCGTTGATCGTATTCTGCCCTCTCGGTTGAGGCGTCCGGCTTTCGGGTACCGCCTCGTAAATATCGGGATACTGCCCGCAAAAGGTATGTTCGTTGCGCAGAAACTCCTCGAAGTCCCGCAGCACAAGCGGCGTTACCGTGTCGAAGTCGAGTACAAAGCGGCTATCCACCATCCGGCAGGCATAGAGTTCATAGCGCCTCAACGCACGGATCACAACCCGAATGGCCCGCACCCGCCAGTCCGATAACTTGCGTTTCTCGACAAACTCTTCGTAAGCCTCAAAGAACGTTTGCCGGTGTTCCTCGACGATATACTTTTCAGGGTGCAGACGTTTGTCGATTTCCAATTCCAGCCAGTCGGATGTCAAATTCTCTTTGACCGTCGCAGCGTTGTATATCTCCAGCATCATGTTCTTGCGGTCGGCCACGGCCCGGTTGAAGGCGGCCCGCTTCTCCGCATCGTAAAGCACCTTTGCCTTGATCTCCTGCCTGGTCGCATCCCAGTCCGAAGGATTGATCTCCAACTCGGAGGCGTGGAACAACTGAATATTCCGACCATCCCGCAGACGGAAGCGAATGTTCGCCCGATCTATGCGTTTTCTCGATACCCGTATGAAAGCCGTAACCGATGCCATCTTGCAAAAACTTTATTCCGTGGTGCAAGTTATAAAATTTGCACCACCGTTGCACCACACGTTGAAATTCCTTGCAATGTTACGCAATAATGTCGAGAATTACAAATTATTGATTACCTTTGCAATATATCAATAAACGCCCTATTTTCAACATATTCCGAATACTCCCGAAATTGCCGTTTTCGAATATTGTCCTGGGCACAGCAAACCGCGTCTGACGAAAGTCGGGCGCGGTTTTTTTCGGCATCCTGCCTTCGGCGCATCCCCCGACGCCCGCGACACCTCCCCCGGGCAGCCCCGCAGCCGGGTCCGTCGCCCGGGCCCGGAGCGCCACCCCACCGAACGAAACCGCCCGCAGCCGGATGACGGCTGCGGGCGGTGCGCATGACAGTAAGGCAGGCTCCTACCAAAGCTTCTCGGGGTATTCGCCGGCGTCGATGAGGGCGCGGATCTTGTCGACGACGCCCTGGCGGTCGGCGGCGTAGGTCACGCCGAACCACTTGGCCGTCGTGTCGAGCACCTCGACCGTGGCCTTGCCGCTCACGATCAGATCGTTGACTACGAGCGGGATGAAGAACTCGGCCTTCGGCTTGGAGATGTTCTCAGCGAGGAACTTGCGGAAGTGCTCCTCCGAGTAGGCGAAGTAGTCGGGGGTGAAGCCCCACATGTTCATCGACACGGGAGTAGTCTCGGCCGTCGTCTCCGGCCGGCCGTCGTCGCCCGTGAAGGTGATCTTGCCGTCGATGCGGACGATGTCGGTGCGCTCGACCACGCCCGTGAGGTAGCCCTCAGCGTTGGTCTGGCAGATGCCGCGCGCCACCGTACCGCTCTCCGAGAGGGTGTTGCCCACGCGGTAGCCCACCATGCAGTAGGCGTCGCGACCGTCGGCCTTCGACAGCCACTCGCCCAGCACGCGGAAGCCGTCGCGACCGTAGAAGTCGTCGGCGTTGATGACGGCGAAGGGTTCCTTGATGACCTCCTTGCCCATCAGCACGGCGTGGTTGGTACCCCACGGCTTGACGCGCTCTTCGGGGCGGGTGAAGCCCTCGGGCAGGTCGTCGATCGACTGGAAGACCACCTCCACGGGGATGTGGTTCTCGTACTTCGAGAGGACCTTCTCGCGGAAGTCCTGCTCGAAATCCTTGCGGATGACGAAGACGACCTTGCCGAAGCCGCCGCGGATGGCGTCGAAGATCGAATAATCCATGATGGTCTCGCCGTTGGGGCCCAGACCGTCGAGCTGCTTCAGTCCGCCGTAGCGCGAACCCATACCCGCAGCCAGTACGAATAACGTAGGTTTCATCTGATTGTGTGATTTATGTTGTGTGTCGTTCGTTTCCGAGATCAAATATAGCGAAATTATCCGAAACAGGGCTCAGATGCGGATGCAGATGCGCCGGCGGTAGAGCGCGTAGCCCACACCCCAGCAGAAGGCCGTGAAGAGCAGCCCGTAGAGGAGCGACGCCGCGTAGCCGTCGCCCATGAGAGCGGCCAGCGCGCCGTAGAGCCTGCGGGCGGCGCTCGGCCCGCCGACGGGCAGCGAGACGAGGAGTATGGCCGCCACCTCGCTGAAGACGTAGCAGAAGAGGGGATTGACACCGAACACCTCGAAGGCCGCCGTGCGGCGGAAGCGGCCCCGCACGTCGATGGCCCACACCAGCAGGGCGAGCAGCAGCGACGCGAAGCCGCTCGTGGCGAGCACGAACGAGGGCGACCACACCTTCTTGTTGAGCGGCAGGCCGTAGTGGAGCAGCAGGCCGCCGAAGAGGAGCAGCGCGCCGAAGACGAAGAGGCGGTTCAGCCGCTCCTCCATCGCCCCGCCCTCGAGGCAGAGGCGCCCGGCGCAGAAGCCCAGCAGCAGGTGGGCGACGGAGGGGATGAGCCCCAGCAGCCCCTCGGGGTCGACGCCGTTGTCCCAATAGATGCGCTCGGCGCCGAAGCAGGCCACGTCGACGCGCGAGAGGATGTTCTCGGGGCCGTAGACGAAGCCGTCGCCCGCGAGCAGGATCGCCCCGTAGAGGGCCAGCAGCAGGCCGATGATCCACACCAGCGTGCGGTAGCGGAGCGTGGTGGCCAGCACCGCGCCGATGCCGTAGGCGAAGGCCAGACGCTGCAGCACCCCCGTCAGCCGCACGCGAGCGAGCGCGGCGAAGGCCTCGCTCCAAGGGCTCGCCGCGGCGGGGTCGGCCGCCGCACCGCGCAGCGCCCCGAGAAAGGTCGCCAGAGCGTAGATGGCCGTGCCGATGAGGTAGATCGCCGCCGTGCGCCGCACGATGCGCCCCAGCAGCGGGCGGTCGAGGCGGAAGCCCGTGCGGCGCAGCGAGAGATACATCGACATGCCCATCATGAAGAGGAAGAAGGGGAAAACCAGGTCGGCGGGCGTCAGTCCGTTCCACACCGCGTGGCGCAGCGGAGCATAGACGTAGTTCCACGTGCCGGGGGTGTTGACCAGGATCATCCCCCCGACCGTCAGGCCCCGCAGGACATCGAGTGCGACCAATCGTTGTTTCATCTTATCGGCGTTTTATCCCTGCAAGATATTCATTTTCGGCGAGAATTAAAAGCCCCTGCCCCTTTTTCCCTTCGCCCGACGGAGCCGCGGTCCCTTGCACGGGCGGCGGAAATTGCCTATCTTGGTCCGAAAATCGCCCCATGGAACTCCGATTCACCCCCTTGCGGTCGCGCTCCGAGAGCGGCTGGGCCGAGGCCCGGCGCATCTACGAGGAGAGCTTCCCGCGCTGCGAACGGCGCGCCGACGCCGACTACGACGCCGCACTGGCCGATCCCCGCTTCACGGCCGACGCCATCCGCCTCGACGGACGCATCGTCGGCATCCTCTACCACTGGCGGGGCGAGGGCTTCCGCTACATCGAGTACCTCGCCTTCGACCCCGCGATGCGGGGCCGCAACCTCGGCACGCGGGCCCTGGAGGCCTTCTGCGCCGCCGATCCCGCGCCCGTGATTCTGGAGATCGAGCCGCCCGTCGACGTGCCCACCCGCCGGCGCCGCGACTTCTACGCCCGTCTGGGCTTCGTCGAGAACCCCTGCGACTACCTCCACCCCTCCTACAGCCGCCCCTTCGAGCCCCACGCGCTCCTGCCGCTGAGCCGCCCGGCGAGGCTCACGCACGACGAAGTCCGCCGTTTCGCGGACTTCGTGAGGGAACACGTGCTCCGCTACTCGGAGCACGACGCGGCGCCCGGGCCCCGGCCGTAGCCGCAGGAGCGGCAGCGCCCGAACCCGGCGGGATACGCGATCAACAAATCCAGCGGGCGAGGAAGTAGCCCCCGACGACCAGCCATACGAAGAGCCCGCCGGCCAAGAGGAAGGGCTTGGCGCCCGCCTGCCGGAACTTGTCGGCGCTGGTCTCGGCGCCGAGTGCCGTCATGGCCATCGTCAGCAGGAAGGTGTCGAAGTCGTTGATCGCCCCCACGACGGCGCGCAGCGCGTCGGCAGGGATGAACGAGGCGCTCTCGAGCAGCGAGTTGAGGCCGATGACGGCCACGAACCAGAAGGCGAACCACGGAATCGCGATCTTCCCGCCGCCGGCCTCGGGGACGCCCTTGCGGCGGCGCGCCAGCACGAAGCTCATCGCCACCAGCACCGGGGCGAGCATCATCACGCGGATCATCTTGGCGATCGTCGCCGCAGCGGCGATGTCGCCCCCGGCGGCGTCGACGGCGTCGCCCGCCCCCACCACGTGGGCCACCTCGTGGAGCGTCGCGCCGACGTAGACGGCCAGCGCCTGCGGCGAGAGGCCGTCGAGCCACCCGGCGCGGTACATCACCGGGTAGAGGAACATGGAGAGCGTGCCGAAGAGGACCACCGTCGACACGGCCACGGCGGTCTTGTGGGCCTCGCAGCGCACCACCGGCTCGGCGCCCAGCACGGCCGCGGCGCCGCAGATGGCGCTGCCGGTCGAGGTCATGAGGGCCGTCTCGGAGTCGAGGCGCAGCAGCCGGCCCAGCACGAGGCCCAGCGCGAGCGTCCCGGCGACGACGACGGCGTCGACCGCCACGGCCGTGGGGCCGATCTCGGCCACCTGCTGGAACGTGAGGCGGAAGCCGTAGAGCACGACGCCCAGGCGCAGCAGCGTCTTCGAGCAGAAGCGGATGCCCGGCACCCACGTCTCGGGCAGCTTGTTGCGCAGGCTGTTGGCGTAGAGCATGCCCAGCACGATGCCCACGATGAGCGGGCTGAGCGACAGCCGCCTGACGAAGTCGAATCCGGCGATGTAGAACGCCGAGAACGAGAAGAGCACGATGAGCAGAATGCCGTGCAGCACCTCGCCCCTGTTTTCCTTGAACATAACGATCTGTCTGGTTGCGAAAAGGTTATCCGAGGTGCCCCTCGGCGGCGAACTCGCGCACGGCGGCGACGAAGCGCTCGATCGTGCGTTCCATCGTGTCGAACGACTTGCCGCCCGCGGCGTTGCGGTGGCCGCCCCCCTCGAAGTAGCAGCGGGCGAAGAGGTTGACGTCGACATCGCCGCGCGAGCGCAGCGACACGCGGATGAATTTGCGGTGGGCGAGCAGCATCGCCGACATCTTCATCTTCTTGATCGACAGCGGGTAGTTGACGAACCCCTCGCTGTCGCCCTGCTGGAATGCGAAGCGGCGCATCTCGCTCTCCTTGAGCGACATGTAGGCCACCGTGCCCCCCTCGACGAGCTCCATCTTGCGGTTGATGACATAGCCGAACAGCCGCGCGCGGTCCTCCGTGTAGGCGTTGTAGACGCTGTCGTGGATCTCCTGGATGCTGATGCCGCGCTCGATGAGCACGGCCACGGCGCGGAAGAGCTCGGGCGTGAGGTGCGAGAAGGCGAAGTTGCCCGTGTCGGTCATCATACCCACGTAGAGCGCCTCGGCCATCTCGCGCGTGATGACGTCGGTGCCCCACAGCGCCTCGATGAGCGAGTAGACGATGAAGCAGGTCGACGAGGCGTCGGGGTGCGAGAAGGCCAGGTCGAACTCCTCGGCGGGCGAGAGGTGGTGGTCGATCAGCACGCGCTGCGCGGCGGTGTTGGCGTGCAGGGCGTCGCTCATGATCTCCAGCCGCGAGAGGGCGTTGAAGTCGAGGCAGAAGATGAGGTCGGCCGCGGCGATCGCCTGCGCGGCGCGCCCCTCCGTGTCGTTCTTGAAGACGACCACCTCGTCGATGCCGGGCATCCAGTCGAGGAAGTAGGGGTATTTGTTGGGGACGATGCAGGTGACCTGGTGTCCGAGGGCACGCAGCGCCCCGGCCCAGGCGAGCGACGAGCCTACGGCGTCGCCGTCGGGATTGGTGTGGGCGAGCAGCACGATGCGGCGGGCTGCAGGTGCGAGCAGCGCGCGCAATCGTTCGATGTGTTCTGCGGATAGCGTCATAGCGGGCGGTTTGAACTGCAAAGATACGAAAAGTCGCGCGCAGAAACAAGTTCGCCCGCCAAGATCGGCCCGAAACGTCCGCACGGCACAACGAATCGGGGCCGCCCTCCGGAAGAAGGCGGCCCCGAAAGCGTCGCGGCGGCAGGCTACTTGCGCGCCGCGGGAAGGATCTCGAAGATCTCGACGGCGCCCTCGAGGGCGATGCGCGCGGCGCCCTCGGCCACCTCGATCGCGGTAAAGGGATCCACGCAGCGGCTCTCGGCCAGCGGCGTGCCGTCGGCGGCGAGCTGCACGACGCGCACCGGCTCGCCCACGGCGCCCAGCAGCAGCGTATAGCGCCCCACGCCCGCGGGCACCTCGAAGGCCATGCGGCCGTCGAGCATGCAGGTCGTCATGGGGTTGCCGTCGAACGCGCGCAGCGCATCGGCCGGCGCGTCGGCCTCCAGGGCGAAGCCGAGCGTCTCGGTCTTGACCGGGTTGACGGCGAAGGTGCGCACGGCAGCCCAGTTGCGCTTCTCCGAAGGCAGCTTGCGCAGACGCACGTAGCGCGCCTTGACCGGCTCGCCCGTCCAGCGGATCTCGTACTGCTTCTCCAGATCGTCGCACAGCACCGTCCACTCGCGGCCCGTCTCGGAGCACTCCACGACGGCATGGTCGAAGTAGTCTACGTCGTCCGTCGAGTTGCGGCCCTGGAGGATCACCACCTCGCGCACGTCGCGCACCGTGCCCAGGTCGGCGCCGATCCAGTCACCCGTCTTCTGGGCGTTGCCCGAGGTGTAGAAGGTCTTGTCGTCGTTGTCGAACATGAGCTTCGACTGGGTCGACGAGGCGGTGCGGAACGAGCCGATGCCGCGGCAGGCCATGGGCTCGTCGCCCGTGAGCGAGCGGTAGAAGCCGCGCACCAGGTCGTCCATGGCGTTCTCGTAGAAGGGTTGCAGGCGCAACGTGCCCGACTTGTGGGCGTTGTAGGCGGCCCGATCCTCCGCCGTCATGCGGTTGGCCACGTAGCCGGCCCAGAAGGTGGCGTCGTCGCCCGCCTCGCGGATCTTGATGAGCTCCAGGGCCCGGCGGCCGCGCTCGCCCAGCTTGCCGAACTCGACGAGCCACGGGCGCAGCTCGGCCAGCAGCGCGCGGTTGGCGCAGCCGCGCTCCAGCGTCGCGGGCACGCGCTCGATGCGGGCGAACTCGGCCACGAGGGCGGCGTACTGGGCGTCGGTGTAGTTATCGGCATGGAAGGTCTCGGTCTCCCACGACTCGTCGCGGCGGTAGCCCGTCTCCGTGTCGCAGCTGTGGATGGAGAAGGTACGCAGGGCGTCGCGCACCTCGGGCGCCAGGTAGTCGAAGGCGCGCTCCCAGCTGTCGATGGGGTTGTAGGCGGCGATGTTCCAGGTGTAGTCGGCCACGCTGTAGAGGGCGATCTTCGATGCCTCGCCGTGCTCCATGGGATTGCTCACCAGGCCGCACAGATCGTCGGCCGTGAGCGAGGTCTCGAGGCCGTAGACGGGGCCCATCATCAGGATGTGGCGCGCGTAGTCGGTCACGGGGAAGTTCCACCAGTAGAACGCCGGGCGCTTGATGCGCGAGTTGACCCAGTCGAGCGTCTCGCGCGTGAGGTCGCTGCACACCACGTCGCCCGTCCAGAAGACCTCGATCGACGGGTCGAGCGTCTTGCCGTAGACGACCAGGCTGCCCTGCGGCGTGGGGTTGGCCCACAGACGGGTGTAGTCGGTCGGGCAGACGACGAGCGACGCCACGTCGCCCTTCGCCTTGACGAAGTCGCGGTCGAGGCGGTTGAGCAGCTCGGTCTGACGCTCGGGGTTGGTGCCCTCGCCCGAGATGTCGTCGAAGAAGATGGCGAAGGCGCGCACGCCCAGGTCGTACATCAGGTTGAACTTGCGCACCAGATTGCCGTAGTCCTCCTCGTTCCACTTGATGTCCTGTCCCGGGTGGATCGCCCACACGAAGTCGACGCGGTTGCGGCGGCACGCCTCCACGAGCTCCTTGAGCTGCCGCGCCTCATCCTCGGGATAGGGCAGGCGCCAGTTGGGGCAGCTGTGGTAGGGGTCGTCCTTGGGGCCGTAGAGGTAGCTGTTCATCTTCAGACGGCCGTAGAGGTCGATCAGCGACAGGCGCACCTCGTGCGACCAGGGGTTGCCGTAGAAGCCCTCCACCACGCCGCGGTAGCGCAGGTCGGGATAGTCGGCGATCTCCACGTAGGGCAGGCCGGTGCGGGCCGCGGGGCTGGCGACGATCTGGCGCAGCGTCTGCAGGCCGTAGAAGGCGCCCCGCTCGTCGTAGCCCGTGATCGCGATCCCCCGCTTGCCCACCGAGAGCTTATAGGCGCCCGAGAGAGCCTCGACGCCGGCCTTGGCGGCGAGCTTCGCACCGAAGTCGATCGTCAGCGCCACCCCTTTGGGAGCGAGGGTGAGGAAATCGAGGTCGGCCGAGAAGCGGCCCTGGCGATCCTTCACCGCCACGCCCGCCGATATGTCGAGGCGGCCTGCCGGATCGACGGCGATGGCGTGGGGCGTGGGGTTGATCGCAAGGCCCTGGTGGTCGATCCGCTCCCCGGGAATCTTCAGCACGTGCTGCGACTCGGAGCGCTGGGAGCCCAGATCGAACTCGGCCTCCTGGGCCGAAGCCACGCCGCCGAAGAGCGCGGCGGCGGCAAAAACGGTCAGTAATTTTTTCATAAACTATGGTTATCGGTTAATCGTAATTCGTCGAATTCTGCCACAAGATAGGCATTTTTTTCGGATTTCGCCCGCACGCCCCCACAAAAGGGGGCGGCACCCGCAGGTGTCGCCCCAGTTTCGCTCGGGCAGCGCTCCCCTATTCGAGAGGCAGCGCGATCATGCCGTCGAGCCGTCGAGCCGGGCGCGGCAGCGCGATGAGCTCGCGCCCGTCGGCGCGCGTGAGGGCCGCCGATGCGGGGTTCTGTCCCCCGATCCACCGCAGCGCCGAGGCGATCAGCGGGTCGCGCTCGTCGCCCATCGGATAGATGTCGCCGGAGAGCTCGTCGAGCGCCGCATCGGGCGCGAAGCCGTCGCTGTAGTCCTTGAATCCCTTGGCGTTGACCGAGTAGAAGGTCACGGGGCTGAAGTCGTACTCCCAGTCGCCCAGCTCCCTGACAATGGGCTCCATGCCCACGTTCTTGCCGTTGGTGCGGCCGCCGATCAGGCGCACCTCGATGTCGACGCCCCGCAGACCGTTGATGACCAGCTCGCTGGCCGAGGCCGTGTTGGAGGTGCCCAGCACGTAGACCGTCTGGAGGCCGAGCGACGAGGCGAGGGCCGTCGCGATCGGCTCGTACCGGGCGTCGTTGCCGTTGGCGCCGCCGTACTTGACGATCGAGCTGCCCAGGCTGTAGACCGCCGCCTTCTCGCCCGCGGCCATGCGGTCGGCATTGTAGGTGGTGTTGGCATAGACCTGCCCCTTCTTGGCGTCGCCCGCCACGAGCGTGCCGAGCACGACGCTCGAAACCACGTGGCCGCCGCCGTTGTAGCGCAGGTCGAGGATCAGCTCCTTCGCCCCCTCGGCCTTGAGCCGGCCGACGGCCGCGATCAGCTCGTCGTCGTAGTTGAGGTTGAAGGCGTTGTACCAGAGGTATCCCACCTTGCCGGCCGGCGAGTCGAAGGTCTTGGCCAGCCACACGGGATTGTCGTCGTAGGTGGCGCGCGTCAGCGTCTTGGGATCGCCGACGCCCAGTCCGTTGCCGCTCAGCACGCCCGGCGAGAAGGTCGCCGTGGCGGCCGAGGTCTGCGACATGAGCAGCCCCCAGTCGGCTTCGAGGGTCGTCGGGGTGATGGCGCGCCCGGCGACCTTGACGATGTAGTCGCCGCGCCGTACGCCCGCCTTGTCTGCCGGAGACCCGGGGGCCACGGCCAGCACGATGAAGAAAAGTTCGCCGGTGGGATTGCCCGACCCGTCGACGAAGCTGCCGTAGACGATGTAGTCGATGCCGAAGCCGTCGGCCGTCTCGCGCGTGCCGCGCGTGGCCTTCGGGTAGCGCTGGATGTTGGTGTAGAACGACTGGCGCACGCTCTGGCCCGCATTGTCGACGCTCCAGTGGCCGTCGTCGTGGTTCACGTCGCCCTGGGCGGCGACGTCGACGAGCACCTTGCGCAGGAAATCCTTGTAGTCGAGCGTATAGTCGGGCGTGAGCTTCGCCACGGCCTCGTTCCAGAGGTAGTGGGTCTTCATGTAGTCGAACATCCAGCGGTCGAGCGTCTCGTTATCCTTCGAGGCGGTCGTCAGCGACTGCTGCTTGAGGATGAACGACGAGGGGCCGTAGCCCTTGACCTGCACGGTGATGGTGGCCGAACGCTCGGCACCCGAAGTGTTTTCGGCCGCCTCGACGCGCAGCTCCGACCGCCCCGCCTGGCCCGACTCGCTCTTCACCACGGCCCACGAGGCCGTGCTGCGGGCCGTCCAAGCTCCGGCTGCCGTGAAGGCGTAGGTCTTCTCGACCGCCCCGCCCGCGATCTGCTCGATCTGCTTCCAGTGCTGCTCGGTCACACCTGCCGTCGGCTGCACATCGGGATCGCTGCCGCACGACGCCGCGCCCAACACGACGGCCGCCAGGAGTGCGAGGATCCCCCCCCCGCGTAAAAAATTCTTCATAGAGTTACGGATTAGAGTGTTTGCCGTAAATATAGCGTTTTAATTCGAAACGCACGCTATCATCGCTCTTTTTTCTCGGCGGCGAACATCCGGCACCACGTCGCGATGCCGCACGCGTCGCATTTGGGCGCGCGCGCCGTGCAGACGTAGCGGCCGTGGAGGATCAGCCAGTGGTGGGCGACGGGCAGCAGGTGGCCCGGGATGTGGCGCTCGAGCGTCCGCTCGGTCTGCAAGGGGGTTTTCGAGCGGGTCGTCAGCCCGATGCGCTCCGAGACGCGGAAGACGTGCGTGTCGACCGGCATCACCTCCCGCTGCCAGAGCACCGCCCCCAGCACGTTGGCCGTCTTGCGCCCGACGCCCGGCAGCCGCTGCATGCGGTCGAGGTCCGAGGGCACCTCGCCCCCGAACTCGTCGCAGAGCATGCGCGCCATGCCCGCGAGGTTGCGCGCCTTGTTGTTGGGATAGGAGATGCTCTTGATATAAGGGTAGATCCCCTCGGCACCCGCCGCGGCCATGTCGTAGGGGGTCGGGAAGGCCTCGAAGAGCGCCGGCGTGGTCATGTTGACCCGCTTGTCGGTGCACTGCGCCGAGAGGATCACCGCCACGAGCAGCTGGTAGGGATTCTCGTAGCGCAGCTCGCTCTCGGCCACCGGCATATGCTCCGAAAACCAGGCGATGATGCCGTCGTAACGCTGCTTTAAAGTCATGATTCGGAAAGTTGAAAATGGAAAGTTGAAAATGGAAAATAAAGGTGGAAAATTAAAAGTGAAAATATCGAAGAGTCATTCATTCGACTCCAACTTATTGCGGGTAGTCTTGACGATCGCCGTCAGCAGTCGTTCGATCTCGCACGCATCGGCATAGAGCGGATCGTACTCCTGCCGGGAGATCGTCTCCGATTCGAACAGAATATCCAACCAGTATTTGGTTTCCGTCGCCTCTTTCAGCGCAATATTCATCTTGGACAGAAAATCCTTGCCGCTCTGTGCATTGGCCGACTCGGCGACGTTGGCCCCGATGGAGGTGCCGCTTTTCAGAAGCTGCTGTCCGAGGACATACTCCCGCCGCTCGTCCTGCAAATGGCGGCAAAAGCGAACGACGCGCACCGCAAACTCCCGGGTTTTCCGCTGAACGATCATTTTCAACTCTCAATTTTCCATTTTCAATTGCCCAGCTTGGTCAGCTTGGCGAACTTCGCCAGGAGGGTCTTCTCGCCGTAGGTGCCGAAGTCGACCACCAGCTTGTGGTCGGCGGCGAGGGTCTCGATGCGGAGGATGGTGCCGGCGCCGAATTTGGGGTGCTCGACCCGCTGCCCCACGGCGTAGTCGCCCGCCACGCCCTGCGGCACCCCTGCGGCACCGGCAGCGGCGACGCCTTCGGCCGGACGCGCACCCAGGCGGCGCATCCCCTCGGTCGAGGGGCGGGGCGGCGCCACGAGCGCCGGATCGGGCGCACCCGCGCGGGGCCGGGAGGCGACACCCTGCCGCGACTGCCCGCCGGGAGCCTCCGCCGCACGCCTGAAGCGCTGCACGGGTCCCGACTCGCCGTCGGAGGGCCGGCCGCCGAAGCGGCCCGCACCACCCCCGCGCTCGCCCCCGAAGCGGCTCCCGCCGCCCGATCGCTCACCGCCGAAGCGCCCGGCGCCCGCCGTGTAGCTGCCCCCCGCGCGTCCCGCGGCGCCCCCCTCCTGCCGCTGCTGCTGGAAGCGGTAGTCGAAGCGGCGGCGCAGCTCCTCGATGGCCGAGCCGCCCGCACCCGGGCGCTCGCCGCGCAGCGCCTGCGGCCGCTCGTCGGCGCACTCCGCCTCCGCGTCGAGGTATTTGGGGTCGATCTCGCGCAGGAAGCAGCTCGGGCGCGAGAACTCCATGTTGCCCCACTTGAAGCGCGTCTCGGCGTAGGAGAGCGTCGCCGCGACTTTCGCGCGCGTGAGGGCCACGTAGAACAGACGCCGCTCCTCCTCCAGTCCGTCGGCCGTCTCGGCGGCGCGCTGCGAGGGGAAGAGGTTCTCCTCCAGACCCACGATATAGACATATTCGTATTCGAGCCCCTTGGCCGAGTGCACGGTCATCAGCGTCACCTTGTCGCGGTCCTCGCCGTCGTCCTTGTCCATGTCGGTCATGAGCATCACGCTCTGCAGCCACTCCTCGACCGAAGCCTCCTCGTCGGCCTGCCGCTCGCCGCTGCGGATCTCGGCGTCGCGCTGCTCCTTGAACAGCTGCATGGAGTTGAGCAGCTCCTCGATGTTGTCGAGCGCCGAGGTAGCCTCGGGGGTGTTCTCGGCGCGGAAGGCGGCCAGCATGCCCGAGCGCGAGGCGATCTCCAGACCGAACTCGTAGACCCCCTTCTCGGTGCGGGCCTGCGACAGAGAGCGGATCATGGCCACGAACTCGGCGACCTTGCGCACGATGGCCCGCTGCACGGCGTCGGCCGCGGGCTCGGCCACCAGGGCGTCGACCGCCTCCCACATCGACACCCCGCGCCCGGCGGCCAAAGCGGCGATGCGCGAGACGGTCGTGTCGCCGATGCCGCGCGCCGGGTAGTTGACGATGCGCTTGAAGGCCTCGTCGTCGCGCGGGTTGACCACCAGACGGATGTAGGCCAGCAGATCCTTGATCTCCTTGTGGTCGTAGAACGACGAGCCCTTGTAGATGCGGTAGGGGACGCCGCGCCGGCGCAGGTTGTCCTCCAGCACGAGCGACTGGTTGTTGGTGCGGTAGAGGATCACCGCCTCCGACCACGGTGCGCCCGCCGCGCGCACCTTGTCGCGCAGGTCCGAAACGACCATCTCGGCCTCCTCACGGTCGGTGTAGGCCTTCATCACGCGGATCTTCTCGCCCACGGCCCCCTCCGAGAAGCAGTGCTTCTCCATGCGCTTCGAGTTGCGCACGATCACCGAGTTGGCCGCCTCGACGATCGTGCGCGTCGAGCGGTAGTTCTGCTCCAGCTTGAAGACCATCGCCGAGGGGAAGTCCTTGCGGAACGAGAGGATGTTCTCGATCTTCGCCCCGCGGAACGAGTAGATCGACTGCGCGTCGTCGCCCACCACGCAGACGCGCGAATGGGTCTGCGAGAGGCGGCGGATGATGACATACTGGGCGTAGTTGGTGTCCTGGTACTCGTCGACCAGAATATACCGGAACTGCTCCTGATAGCGGGCGAGCACCTCCGGCGCGTCGCGCAGCAGGATGTTGGTCTGCAACAGCAGGTCGTCGAAGTCCATCGCCCCGTTGCGCTTGCAGCGCTGGCAGTAGAGGTTGTAGATGTTGCCGAACTCGGGGATCTGGGCGCGGCGGTCCTCGGTGGCGTAGACCGAATTGGCCAGGTAGGCGCCCGGCGTCACGAGGCTGTTCTTGGCGTAGGAGATGCGCGAGGCCAGCACATTGGGCTTGTACTTCTCGTCGGCGAGGTTCAGCTCGCGCACGATCGTCTTCAGCAGGTTCTTGACGTCCGACGGCTCGTAGATGGTGAACGACTCGGGAAAGCCGATGCGCTCGGCGTTTTCGCGCAGGATGCGCGAGAAGACCGAGTGGAAGGTGCCCATGCGGATGTAGCGGCTGCGGTTGTCGGGAATCATCTGCCCGATGCGCTCGCGCATCTGCTCGGCGGCCTTGTTGGTGAAGGTGAGCGCCAGAATGTTGAAGGGGGCCACCCCCTGTTCGATCATGTAGGCGATGCGCGAAGTGAGCACGCGCGTCTTGCCCGAACCGGCGCCGGCGATGATGAGCGACGGCGATTCGTAGTTGACCACCGCGTCGCGCTGGGCGGGGTTGAGGCCTTTGAGTATCGGAGATTCCATCATGGACGCAAAGATAGTGCACAATTCACGAGGAACGGATGATCGGAAGCGGAAAATTGAAAACCGAGGGGCGGGAGGCTCTCGGGCCGCAGCCGGCGAAGGCAAGCATATTCCGCCAGGAATCGCGGGCCTTCGCCGCCCGGAGGCTGCGGCCCGGAAACGCCCCGCCCCGCGGCAAAACGGGCCGGAGCGCGCACAATCCGAAAAAATTGTTACATTTGCAATAAGGAAGACCCCGCAACCGTTAGAAAAAACATATAGAAGACAAAAACCCAACCATAATGAGCGAAGTCATCAACATCAAGGAACTCAACGAGCGCATCGAGCGCGAATCGGTATTCGTCGACACGCTGCGCAACGAAATGGGCAAGGTCATCGTGGGCCAGAGCCACCTGGTCGACACGCTGCTGATCGGCCTGCTGTCCAACGGCCACATCCTGCTCGAAGGTGTGCCGGGTCTGGCCAAGACGCTGGCCATCACCACGCTGGCAAAGGCCGTCGACGCCTGCTTCTCGCGCATTCAGTTCACGCCCGACCTGCTGCCGGCCGACCTCGTGGGCACGCTGATCTACTCGCAGCGCAGCGAGGAGTTCGTCGTCAAGAAGGGCCCCGTCTTCGCCAACTTCGTGCTGGCCGACGAGATCAACCGTTCGCCGGCCAAGGTGCAGTCGGCCCTGCTCGAGGCGATGCAGGAGCGGCAGGTGACCATCGGCGACGAGACCTACCCGCTGCCGCAGCCCTTCCTGGTGCTGGCCACGCAGAACCCCCTGGAGCAGGAGGGCACCTACCCGCTGCCCGAGGCGCAGGTCGACCGCTTCATGCTCAAGGCCAAGATCTCCTACCCCAAGAAGCAGGAGGAGCGCGACATCGTGCGCATGAACCTCTCGGGAGCCGGCATGCCCGAAGCGGCCAAGGTCATCTCGCCCGAGGACATCGTCAAGGCGCGCAAGGTTGTCGAGGACGTCTACATGGACGAGAAGATCGAGAAGTACATCATCGACATCATCTTCGCCACGCGCGAACCGGCCGAGTACAACCTCCAGAAGCTCCAGCCGCTGATCGCCTACGGCGGTTCGCCCCGCGCGTCGATCTCGCTGGCCAAGGCCGCGCGCGCCTACGCCTTCATCCGCCGCCGCGGCTACGTGATCCCCGAGGACGTGCGCGCCGTGTGCCACGACGTGCTGCGCCACCGCATCGGCCTCACCTACGAAGCCGAGGCCGAGAACATCACCTCGGAGGAGATCATCACCGACATCCTCAACAACGTAATCGTGCCCTAACGATGGCGCAGACCGAGAACGATATTCTGAAGCGCGTCCGCAAGATCGAGATCAAGACCCGCGGTCTGTCGAACGAGATCTTCGCCGGCAAGTACCACACGGCCTTCCGCGGGCGCGGCATGTCGTTTTCCGAAGTGAGGGAGTACCGCGCGGGCGACGACGTGCGCGACATCGACTGGAACGTCACGGCCCGCTCGTGCAAGCCCCACATCAAGATCTACGAGGAGGAGCGCGAGCTGACGACGATGCTGCTGGTCGACGTCTCGGCCTCGCGCACCTTCGGCTCGACCGAGCACACCAAGCAGCACGTGATCACCGAGATCGCCGCCGTGCTGGCCTTCTCCGCCTCGCAGAACAACGACAAGGTGGGCTGCATCTTCTTCTCGGACCGCGTGGAGAAGTTCATCCCCCCGAAGAAGGGACGCAGCCACATCCTGGCCATCATCCGCGAGCTGGTGGGCTTCCGCCCCCGATCGACGGGCACGCGTCTGTCTGAGCCGGTGCGCTTCCTCACGAACGTCAACAAGAAGCGCTGCACGACCTTCATCCTCTCGGACTTCCTCGATGCGCCGCACGACGGCGAGGCGCTGGAGGACGCGCTCAAGATCGCCGGCAGCCGCCACGACCTGGTGGGCATCCGCGTCTGCGACCCCCGCGAGGCGGAGCTGCCCGACGTGGGCATCGTCGAGATGCAGGACGCCGAGACGGGCCGCAAGGCGTGGGTCGACACCTCGTCGCGCGCCGTGCGCGACCACTACGCCGCGGCGTGGCGCCGCCGCTCCGACGAGATCGAGGGCCTGCTGCGCCGCCACCGCATCGACACGGCCACGGTCGACACGCAAGAGGACTACGTGGCCGAACTCATCAAACTCTTCAAGCAACGATGAAACGCACGCTTCTGCTGGCGCTCCTGCTCTGCGCGCCCCTCGCCCGGGCGCAGGAGACGCCCTGCACGACTTCGCGCCTCGAACCCGACAGTATCGGCATCGGCGACCGCTTCGACCTGGTCATCGAGGTCGAGAAGGACCTGGTGCAGGTGGTCGAGTTCCCCACCTTCGAGCCCCCCGCCGGGAGCGGCTTCGAGGTGGTGGCCCTGCCGCCCGTCGACACGCTCGAGCGCGACGGGCGCCGCCTGCGCCTGGCCAAGCGCTACCGTCTGGCCGCCTTCGAGGAGGGGCGCTTCAACCTGGGGCGCGCGCAGGTGCTCTACGCCGACAAGAACATCCTCGACACGCTCCAGGTGGGCGACTCGCTGCTGCTGGAGGTGGGGACGTTCCGGATCGACTCGACCTCCCACTCGATCTTCGACCTGAAGGGGCAGCGCACGCTGCCGTTCCGCTTCGCCGAGATCCGGGGCTATGTGGCGTGGGGCCTCGCGGCGCTCGCGCTGCTCGCCGCCGCGGCGTGGGCCCTCAGGCGCTGGCTGGCCGCGCGCGGCAGGCGGCTGGGCGACCTGTTCCGTCCCGCGCCGCCCCTGCCGCCCCACGTGGCGGCCATCCGGGCCCTCGAGGCGCTCCACCACCAGAAGCTCTGGCAGAACAACCGCCACAAGCTCTACTACTCGGGCCTCACGGACATCCTGCGCACCTACATCGCCGCCCGCTGGGAGATCGGCGCCATGGAGATGACCTCCGACGAGATCGTCGCCGCCCTGCGCGATACGGAGCTGCCCGACAAGGCGCGCCGCGACCTGGGCGCGATCCTGCGCAACGCCGATCTGGTGAAGTTCGCCAAGGCGACGCCCGAGGCCGAGGAGAACGAGGCCGACTACCTCAAGTGCTACTACTTCGTCGAGGAGACCAAGCCGGCGGACCCCGATCCGGCGACCCTCGAGGAGAAGATGGAAAACGACCGTTAGCCATGTACAGACTCTTCCCATATATCCTGCTGCTCTTCGTCGCCGCCGAGGCGGGCGCCCAGCAGCTGCCCGAACGGGGGCTCGTGCGCCGGGGCAACCGCTCCTACGCCCGCGGCGACTATGCGCGCGCCATCGAGCGCTACGAGCGGGCGCTGAAGGCCGCCCCCGGCTCGTTCGAGGCGACCTACGATCTGGGCAATGCCCTGTGCCGCGCCGAGCGCTTCGACCAGTCGGAGCAGACCCTCGCGCGCGCCGCGGCCGACACGCTGCGCACCGACGACGAGCGGGCCGAGGCCTTCTACAACCTGGGCAACGCGCAGTTCTCGCAACAGAAATACAAGGAGGCGCTCGAGAGCTACAAGCAGTCGCTGCGCCTCGCTCCCGCCGACATGGAGGCCAAGTACAACTACGCCTACACCAAGAAGCTGCTCGAAGACCAGCAGCAGAACGGCGGCGGCAACGACGACCAGCAGGACCAGAACCAGGACCAGAACCAGAACCAGGACCAGGACCAGAACCAGGACCGGCAGGGCGACGGGCAGAACGACCCGCAGCAGGGCGACCCCGACAAGCAGGATCGGCAGGGCGAGGAGCCCCGGCAGCCGGAGCAGGGCGAGGGCAAGCCGCAGCAGGGCGAGGGGCAGAGCCGCCCCTCGGGGCTCTCGGAGCAGGAGCAGCAGCAGATGCTCGACGCCATACAGGCGCAGGAGGACCGCACGCAGGAGAAGCTCAAGGAGAAGCAGGGCGTCGTCGTGCGCGGCAAGAAAAATTGGTAATATAACATGCACTTCCATTCACCCCATCTACTCTGGCTGCTGGCACTGCTGGCGCCGATGACCGCCTACTACGTGTGGCGGACGCTGCGGGGCGGCGCGGCGCTGCGCATCTCGTCGATCGAGGGCGTGGCCCGCGCGCCGCGCAGCGTGCGCTACTACCTGCGCCACCTCCCCTTCGTGCTGCGCTCGGCCGCCTTCGCCTGCATCGTCGTGGCGCTGGCCCGCCCGCAGCAGGTCGAGGAGCACTCCACCACCTCGACCGAGGGCATCGACATCGTGCTGTCGATCGACGTCTCGGGCTCGATGCTCGCCCGCGACTTCAAGCCCGACCGCCTCACGGCGGCCAAGGAGGTCGCCGCCTCGTTCATCGCCGACCGCTACGGCGACCGCATCGGTCTGGTGGTCTTCGCCGGCGAGTCGTTCACGCAGAGCCCGCTGACCACCGACCAGGGGACGTTGCAGACGCTCCTGGCGCGCATCCGCAGCGGTCTTATCGAGGACGGCACGGCCATCGGCAACGGACTGGCCACGGCCATCAACCGCCTGCGCGAGAGCGACGCCAAGTCGAAGGTGGTCATCCTGCTCACGGACGGCGTGAGCAACCGGGGCGAGATCGCCCCGCTGATGGCCGCCGAGATCGCCGCGGCGCAGGGCATCCGCGTCTACACGATCGGCGTGGGCTCGGAGGGCATGGCCCCCTACCCCGCCGTCGACATGTTCGGCCAGATCACCTTCGTGCAGCAGAAGGTCGAGATCGACGAGAAGACGCTGGAGCAGATCGCCTCCATGACCGGCGGCCGCTACTTCCGCGCCACCGACAAGTCGAAGCTGCAAGCCATCTACGACGAGATCAACCGGCTCGAGAAGAGCCGCGTGGAGGTCACCGAGCACCTCTCCTACCACGAACTCTTCCTCGCATGGCTGCTCGCGGCCCTCGCGCTGCTGGCGGCCGAGCTGCTCCTCTCGACCCTCCTTCTGAAACGCATACCCTGAGAACGATGTTCCGATTCGCCCATCCCCAATACCTCTGGCTGCTCTGCCTCGTACCGGCGGCGCTGCTGCTCTTCTGGTGGTCGATGCACCGCCGCCGCGTGCGCCTGGCCCGCTTCGGCCGGCCCGGGACGCTCCGCGCGCTGATGCCCGAGCGCTCCGCGGGGCGCCTCTGGCTGCGCTTCATCCTATTCGACGCGGCGCTCGCGCTGCTCGCGCTGGCCGCCGCACGGCCCCAGTTCGGGTCGAAGCTCCGCGAGGAGAAGACGCAGGGGGTCGAGATGATGCTCGTGGTCGACATCTCCAACTCGATGCTGGCCGAGGACTTCGAGCCCAACCGCCTCGACCGCACCAAATACGCCATCGACCGCCTCTTCGACGGCATGCGCCAGGAGCGCGTGGGGCTGATCGTCTTCGCCGGCGAGCCGCGCGTGCTGCTGCCCGTGACCTCCGACTACCGCATGGCCAAGGCCTTCGCGCGGCGCATCGACCCCTCGCAGGCCACGGTGCAGGGCACGGCCGTGGGCAAGGCGCTCGAGCAGGCGCTGCTCGCCTTCTCGGGCGAGGGCGGCGAGGGGCGCAGCCGCGTGGCGGTGCTCATCACCGACGGCGAGAACCACGACGACGACGCGGTGGCCGTGGCGCGCCGCGCCGCCGAGCAGGGCATCCGCATCTACACCATAGGCATCGGCACCCCCGAGGGTGCACCCATCCGCATCGACGGCGAGTTCATCCGCGACGAGAAGGGCGACATGGTCGTCTCGAAGCTCAACGAGGAGATGCTCGTCGAGATCGCCGAGACGACCGGCGGCGCCTACGTCCGAGCCACCAAGCAGTCGATCGGCCTGGACCAGATCGTCAGGAGCATCAACGAGATGGAGCGTTCGGAGCTCTCGACGCTCCGCTTCGAGGAGTTCAACGAACAGTACCAGTGGCTCGTGGCCGCGGCACTGCTGTTACTGCTGCTCGAGTTCGCGGTGCTCGACCGCCGCAACCCGCTGTTGGCCCACCTCAACATCTTTCGCGAAGAGCGGCAGGAGTAGCCGGCCCCGGGGAGCGCCCGGGGAGCGTCCCCCCCGGCAGGGAAACGCCACTTGGCAGGGAAGCGCCCGTCCGGCGGACGGCTTTTCGCACCCAACGGGCAGGCGCCGCGCCGCCCGGCGAAAAAATTCGGCCCGGGAGGCGTCGTAATCGGGGGCTTTTCACTACCTTTGCGCCGCAGGCCCGCTCTGTCGCCGCCGGAGCGATCCGGGGGAGGAAAGTCCGGGCAACGCAGAGCACCACGCAAGCTAACGACTTGATGTCCGCGAGGGCATGGGAGCGTAACAGAGAACGACCGCCCGGCGGGAATGCGCATTCCGGCCGGGTAAGGGTGAAAAGGCGGGGTAAGAGCCCACCGCGGAGGCAGCGATGTCGACCGGCCGTACGTCCCGTGGGTTGCAAGACCGTGTATACCGGCAGTCAAGGGTTGCTCGCCCGATGCCGGGGGGTAGGTTGCTCGAGGCGGCGGGAGACCGTCGTCCTAGATAAATGACAGGGGCCCGGGCTTCGGCCCGGGAACAGAACCCGGCTTACAGGGCCTGCAAACGCACCGGCCGCTTCCCCCGAACGGGGAAGCGGCCGGTTTTTCATTCCGGGGCAGCTTTGCGGGACGGCTTTCAGGCGCCCGCCCCCTACTTCTCACTTTTTACTTAATCACTTAACTTAATTAAATGAATCCCATCCGCTTGCGCGCGAAGGGGATGACCCACGCGGGCGACTGCTGGCGCGCGAGCAGGTCGCGCATATGATCCATGTAGGGCTCGGCGTGGCGGAAGTAGCGCATGAGCCCCGCGCAGAGCGAGTTCTTGCGGCAGCCGTCGGCCCCCGTCTCGAAGCGGTGCTTGGGGCACTCGCCCCGGCAGGCGAAATAGTAGCGGCACGCCAGACACTCGGCCGGCAGGGCGTTGCGCTTGGCCAGCCCGAAGTCGCGGCGACGCGCCGAGCGGTAGATCTCGGCGAGCGGGGTCTCGCGGATGTTGCCCAGGCAGTGCTCGGGGTAGACGAAGTGGTCGCACGAGTAGACGTCGCCGTTGTGCTCCACCACCAGCGCGTCGCCGCACGTCTCGCCCATCGAGCAGACCCCCGGCTCGACGCCGCACCACTGGGCCAGCGTGGCATCGAACAGCTGCACGAAGGTCTGCCCCACGTCGCCGACGACCCACTGGTCGAACACGTCGCAGAGAAACTCCCCGTAGCCCCCGGCCGTGACCGACCACTCGGCCAGGCGCGCCCCCTCCCTCTCGGGCGAGACGATCATCGGACGGTGGAACCCCTCGACATCGACCACGTGCTCCACGGCGGGCAGGAACTGCATGTAGCGGCTGCGGACCGTGTCGCGGAAGAAGCGGTAGATCTCCGCCCCGCGCCCCTCCGAGAGGCGGTTGACCACGCTCAGCGTGTTGTACTCCACCCCGCCGCTGCGGAAGAGCTCCACCGTGCGCATGACGCGGGAGAAAGTGGGCCGGCCGCCCTTCGTCAGGCGGAATGCGTCGTGTATATCCTCGGGGCCGTCGAGCGAGAGCCCCACCAGAAAGTTGTTGGCGGCGAAGAGCTCGCACCACCGCTCGTTGACCAGCGTGCCGTTGGTCTGCAACGTGTTCTCGATGCGCTTGCCGCCGGCGTATTTGCGCTGCAGCTCCATCGCCCGGGCGTAGAAGTCGATGCCCAGCAGCAGGGGCTCGCCCCCGTGCCAGCAGAACTGCACCGTCGGCACGTCGTTGGCCTCGATGTACTGCCGCACATAGAGCTCCAGCAGCTCGTCGCTCATCACCGCCTCGCGCCCGCCGTACTGCGCCGCCTTGTCGAGGTAGTAGCAGTAGGTGCAGTCGAGGTTGCAGGCCGAGCCGGCCGGCTTGAGCATCGTCATGAAGGCCACGGGGCCGGTCTGCTTCTGCGCGTCGCGGAAGGTGAATATCTCTTTGGTCCGTTTCATCGTAAGGTTTTGCCAAAAGTAACGATTTTTCCGTTATCTTTGTCTGCGGACGCTACGCAAACCGATTCCGACCATGAAAAAACTGCTTCTGACGCTCCTCGCCGCCATGTGCGCCGCCGCGGGAGCCACCGGCGCCGACCGCGCGCCCGAGATCATCTCCGTGAACACCGACCGGGTCTCGCTCATCCTCTGCGTCGAGCGCGACGGCAGGGTACATATGCGCCACTTCGGCGGCCGCATCGACGACGCGGCCCCCCTGGCCGCCTACTCCACCCACCGCCGCCCGGACCACGGCGCCGGCGAGGAGATCTACCCCGCGATGGGAGGCCGCAACTTCCGCCTCCCGGCCCTGCGCGCGACCCACGCCGACGGCGACCTGAACACCGAGCTGCGCTACGTCTCGCATGAGACGCTGCCGTCAGCCGACGCCGACGTCGAGCGGACCGTCGTCCGCCTCGCGGACCCCGTGCGGCCGCTGGAGGTCGAGCTGCTCTTCACGGCCTATCGCCGCGAGAACGTCATCGCCACACGCAGCCGCATCACCAACCGCCAGCAGGGGCCCGTGACGCTGCACGCCTTCTACTCGTCGGCGCTCTCGCTCCACGGCTACGGCAGCTACCTGCTCACGCAGCTGCGCGGCGGCTGGGCCGACGAGGCGCAGATCGAGCACCTGCCCCTGGGCCACGGCACCCACAGCATCTCGACGCGCAAGCTGGTCAAGGCGACCCACTCCGAGAACCCCGCCTTCATGCTCTCGCTCGACACCGACCGCTTCGACGAGGAGCACGGCGAGGTGATCGCCGGCGCGCTGGCCTGGAGCGGCAACTACCGCATCGACTTCTCGGTGGACGAATACGACGTGCTGACCATCCTCGCGGGCGCCAACCCCGACGCCTCGGAGTATGTGCTCGACGCGGGCCGCACGCTCACCACGCCCGAGATGATCTACACCTTCAGCGACTGCGGCGCGGGCGGCGCCTCGCGCAACCTCCACGACTGGGCCCGCCGCTACGGCATCCGCGGCGGGGACCGGGGCCACGTGCCCACGCTGCTCAACAGCTGGGAGGGGGCCTACTTCGACTTCGACGAGGCGACGCTGCGCGGCATGATCGACGACGCGGCGGCCATGGGGCTCGAGATGTTCGTGCTCGACGACGGCTGGTTCGGCAACAAGTACCCGCGCAACCACGACCGCGCGGGGCTGGGCGACTGGGAGGTCAACCGCGCGAAGCTGCCCGGCGGCATCGACCGCATCGCCTCCTACGCCCACCGGCAGGGGCTGAAGTTCGGCATCTGGATCGAGCCCGAGATGGTCAACCCGCAGAGCGAGCTGGCCGAGCGCCATCCCGAGTGGGTGGTGCGCGCCGAGGGGCGCGAGGCGCCGCTGATCCGCCACCAGTGGCTGCTCGACCTGTCGAATCCCGAGGTGCAGGATTTCGTCTTCGGGGTCTTCGACCACACGCTCGCCCTCTCCAAGAAGATCGACTACATCAAGTGGGACGCCAACCGCCACGCCGAGAGCGTCGGGTCGGCCTATCTGCCCGCCGACCGGCAGTCGAACTTCTGGGTCGACTACGCCGAGGGGCTCTATCGCGTCATGGAGCGCATCCGCGCCAAATATCCCGACGTGCTGATCCAGGCCTGCTCGTCGGGCGGCGGACGTGTCGACTACGGCGCACTGAAGTACTTCGACGAGGTATGGACGAGCGACGACACGGAGGCCCTCTCCCGCTCGCGCATCCAGTACGGCACCTCGCTCTTCTACCCCGCAGCGGTCATGGGCGCCCATGTCTCGGCCTCGCCCAACCACCAGAGCGGCAACGTCATCCCCCTCAAGTTCCGCTTCGACATGGCCTCGGCCGGGCGCCTCGGCATGGAGCTCCAGCCGCGGCAGATGAGCGACTCGGAGCGTGCGTTCGCCCGCCGCGCCATCGCCTCCTACAAGGAGTTCCGCGACCTGGTGGAGGAGGGCGACCTCTACCGCATCGGCTCGCCCTACGATCCGTCGGGCACTTTCGGCACGCTCTATGTGTCCAAAGACAAGCGGCGCGCCGTCTTCCTGGCCTACTGCATCCGCTACCGGGGCCACACACCCGTGCCGCAGTTCCGCCTGCGGGGGCTCGACGACGAGACGCGCTACACCGTGCGCGAGCTCAACGTCGACCGACCGCGCTGCTGGTTCGACGGCGAGACCCTCACCGGGGCCTACCTGCGCCACGAGGGGATCAATCCGCCCCTGCAACGGCTCTACGACAGCGCCGTCTATATTCTGGAAGCGGAATAAACACGTCTCCGTCATGCAACCTACCTACGTCATCGGCATGGGCGAGGCCCTCTGGGACCTGCTGCCCGAGGGGCCCAAGCCGGGCGGCGCCCCCGCCAACTTCGCCTACCACGCCGCGCAGTTCGGCCTCCCGGCCCGCATCGTCAGCGCCGTGGGCGACGACCCCGCGGGCAATCGGATGCTGGAGGAGTTCGGCCGCCTCGGCCTCGAAACGGCGATCGAGCGCGTGCCCTACCCCACCGGCTCGGTCGGCATCGAACTCGACGCGGAAGGGGTACCCCGCTACGAGTTCCCGGCAGAGGTTGCCTGGGACCGCATCCCCTTCACCCCGCGGCTCGAGGCGCTCGCCGGCGCGGCCCGCGCGGTCTGCTTCGGCTCGCTGGCGCAGCGCCACCCCGTATCGCGCGCCACGATCGGACGGTTTCTCGACGCCATGCCCCGCACGGCCGACCGCTGGCGGATCTTCGACATCAACCTGCGGCAGCACTTCTACGACGAGCAGACCCTCGCCGCCTCGCTCGGCCGCTGCGACCTGCTGAAGATCAACGACGAGGAGCTGGAGGTGCTCACGCCCATGCTGCGCCTGAGCGCGGGCGGCGCCGAGGCGCGCTGCCGGGAGCTCGCGGCCCGCTACGGCCTGCGCGCGGTGGTGCTGACGTGCGGCGCGCGCGGCAGCCACGTCGTCACGACCGACGATGCGTCGTACCTGGCCACCCCCAGGGTCAAGGTGGTCGACACGGTGGGCGCCGGCGACTCGTTCACGGCCTCCTTCACGGCGGCCCTGCTCCGCGGCCGGACGCTCCGCGCGGCCCATGCCCTGGCCGTCGATGTCTCGGCATGGGTCTGCACCCGGGCCGGAGCCATGCCCCGCCTGCCCGAGGAGTTCCTGCGCCGGGCGGAGGAGGAGTAGAGGGCGGGAGGGGCTGCCGCTTAGATAGGCGGCGGCTCGGCCGACCCTCCCGGCGAAACCGCCCGTCCCGTGCGCCTTGCACGATCTTTGGCTGCGCCTTAGATAGGCGGCGGCTCGGCCGACCAAATTTATTTGGTCGGCTTCTCGCCTTGCACTCTTTGCGGCAGACAAGCTGCCGCTTAGATAGGCGGCGCCTCGGCAAAACCCAGGCTGCGCTTGGTTTTGCCCTCGCCTTGCACTATCTTTGCAGAAACTCCCGACATGCTGTTCCGACGCCTCGTAACCTTCTTCACCGACACGGTGTTCCGCCGCGACCTGAGCGAGTGGCGCAACCCCGTCGTGCGCTGGCTCGTCGAGCAGTACCGTCTGCTCTTCTACACGGCCCGCGGCCTGCGCGACCACGGCACGATCGTCCGCTCGGCGGCGCTGACCTTCTACACGCTCATGTCGCTCGTGCCCATCGTGGCGGTGGTCTTCGCCGTAATCAAGGGCTTCGGCCTCACCGACGGTCTGGTCGACGACCTCTACGGCCTCTTCCCGCGCAACCCCGAGATCGTCGACAACCTCATCCGCTTCGCCGAGAACGCCCTGGCCCGCACGCGCGGAGGCGTGGTGGCAGCCGTGGCGCTCACCACGCTCTTCTGGGCCGTGATCCGCGTCTTCGGGTCGATCGAGAGCGCCTTCGACAACATCTGGGAGGTCAAGTCGTCGCGCAGCATGGCCCGCAAGTGGGCCGACTACATCGCCGTGGTGATGATCGTGCCGGTGCTGTGGGTGGCGGCCAACGCACTGGGAGGCTACCTGCGCGACCTGCTGCCCTTCGACAGCCCGGGCATCTACCCCCTGCTCACGCGCCTGGCGTCGCTGGCCGTGATCTGGACCATGTTCACGCTCCTCTACCTGATCATCCCCAACGCCCGCGTACGCCTCGGCAGCGCCTTGATGGCCGGCATGGTCGCGGGCACGCTCTTCCTGCTCTTCCAGTGGGGCTACGTCTACCTCCAGCGGTGGATGACCTCCTACAACGCCATCTACGGCAGTTTCGCGGCCCTGCCGCTGCTGCTGGTGTGGATGCAGACCTCGTGGGAGATCCTCCTCTTCGGCGGCGAGCTCTCGTTCGCCTACCAGAACATCGCGCGCTTCGCCGAGGAGCGCGAATCGCTGCTCATCAGCCACGACCAGCGCCGCCGCGTAATGCTGGCCGTCATGCTCGTGGTCGTGCGCCGCTTCCGCGACGCCGGGGGCGCCGCCTCGGCCGAGGCGATCCGCGAGCGGCTCGAGCTGCCCACGCGCATCGTCAACGACGTCCTCTACCGCCTCACCGAGGCGGGACAGCTGCTCGCGGTCGCCGCCCCGGGCACGGCATCGGAGAGCGCCTACGTCCCGGCCTACGACATAGCCTCGATGAAAGTCTGCGACCTGTTCGAGGCCATCGACCGCGCGGGCGAGGGGTGCTTCACCCTCCCCGCGACCCCCGAACTGGAGCGCGTCAACCTCGAGATCGGCCGCATGCGCAAGTGCATCCGCTCGGGCGAGGAGGCCCTCCGAATCACCGACCTCTTATGAAACGAATCGTCGTCATAGGCAGCGGCAACCTGGCCGAGGCGCTGGCGCAGGCCGTCGCCCGCACGCCGCAGCTGCGGCTCGTGCAGCTCTACGCCCGCAACCCGCAGCGGGGAGGAGAGGTGGCGCGTCTGGCCGCCACCGAGTGGTGCGGCGACCCGGCGCACTTGGCCGAGGCCGACCTCTATCTGATCGCCGTGAGCGACCGCGCCGTGGGCGAGGTGGCCGCGTCGCTGCTCTTCCCACCGGCAGCCGTCGTGGCCCACACGGCCGGCTGCGTGCCGCTCGACGCCCTGCCCGCGCGCATCGCCCGCCGCGGGGTCTTCTATCCGTTGCAGACCTTCACCCGCGGCCGCGCAGTCGACTTCTCCGCCATCCCCCTCTTCATCGAGGCCGGCGACGACGAGACGGCCGCCGAACTCGAGGCCGTGGCGCGCCTCCTCTCGCGGCGGGTGCTCGGCGCCGACTCGGCGCTGCGCGAGCGGATCCACCTGGCGGGGGTCTTCGTGTCGAACTTCGCCAACCACATGTTCGCCCTGGGCGAGCGGACGATGGAGCGGGCGGGGCTCCCCGTCGACCTGCTGCGCCCGCTCATGGCCGAGACCGCGGCCAAGGCCCTCGACGCCCCCGCGGCGGCCGACGTGCAGACGGGACCCGCCGTGCGGGGCGACCTCCAGACGCAGCAGCGCCACCTGGAGCTGCTCGACGACGAGCTGCAAACACTCTACACCACGATAAGCGAAAGCATATGGCAAACTTCAAGGAAGCGATAGCCGACGTCGAAGCGTTCGTCTTCGACGTCGACGGCGTGATGACCGACGGCGGCATCATCCCCACCCACGACGGCGACTTCATCCGCCGCTACGACGCCAAGGACGGCTACGCCCTGGCCTACGCCGTGAAGATCGGCTACAAGGTCTGCATCATCTCGGGCGGCCGCGGCCGCACGCTCGAAAACCGCCTGCGCATGCTCGGGATTCGCGAGTACCACCTCGACTGCATGGACAAGATCGCCACCCTGCGCGACTTCTTCGCCCGCGAGGGGCTCGACCCTCAGCGCGTGGTCTACATGGGCGACGACATCCCCGACCTGGAGTGCATGCGCGAGGTGGGCATCCCGGTCTGCCCGGCCGACGCCGCGGCCGAGGTCGTCGAGGCGGCGCGCTACGTCTCGGAGTTCCGGGGCGGCCACGGCGCCGTGCGCGACATCGTCGAGCAGGTGCTCCGCGCGCGCGGCGACTGGGCCCGCGACGCGAAGGGGGTCACCCCCTCGTCGCTCGCCGCCTCGCGCTGACGGGGGCGGACGGGGGCAGCCGGGAGCTGCTGCCGGCGTCGGACGGTCCGTCGCTCGGACCGGCCCGCAGGGCCAACGAAACACGGAGGCGAGACGACCCGACCGCGAAACACACCAGGCGCGAAACGATCTCGGCCGCGAAACAACCCCGGCCACGAAACGCACCGGCCGCACGAACCCCTCCCGCACGAAAAAAGGGATTCCCCTCCTCGGGGAATCCCTTTTTCGCGTCGGCGCGCCGCGCGCGCTACTTCATCACGGGCTTGATGTCCTTGATGCGCAGCTGCGTGGTGACGGTGCCGCGGTAGTGGTTCTCGACGATCTGGTAGCAGACGTCGATCGGCCGGCCCGACTTGACCCACTCGTAGTGGGTGGGCTGCTGGAAGGCGATCGACTGGATCGTCGTGTTGGGCTTCTGCCGCTGCATGAGGTCCATGCGCAGGTGCTCGCACTCCATGCCCACCAGCTTGGCGTCGCCGTGGTTGCTCACCCCGTAGGTGGCGAAGACGGGCGAGGCGTTGCCCGGTCCGAAGGGCTGGAAGCGGTTCAGGTCGGCGCGGAAGCGGGGCGTGATGTCCGAGAAGAGCAGCTCGCTGTCGATGTCGACCTGCGGCACGAGCGACTGCGGGTCGATGTTCTCCTCGACATAGGCGTTGAAGCGCCGCATGAACTCCTCGACGTTCTCGGGCCGCATGGTCATGCCCGCGGCGTACATGTGTCCGCCGAAGTTCTCGAGCAGGTCCGAGCACGACTCCACGGCCTGGTAGAGGTCGAAGCCCGGCACCGAGCGGGCCGAGCCCGTCACGAATCCGTTGCTCATCGTCAGCACCACCGTCGGGCGGTAGTAGGTCTCGATCAGGCGCGAGGCGACGATGCCCACGATGCCCTTCATCCAGCGGGGGTTGTAGATCACCGTGCTCTTGAGGCTCTTCAGCTCGGGGTTGCGCTCGATGTAGTCGTGGGCCTCCTGCGTCACCGAACGGTCGATCGACTTGCGGTCGCGGTTGTAGGCGTCGATCACGTTGCCGAACTCGGCGGCCACCGACTCGTTGCCCTCGATGAGCAGCTCCACGGCGGCGTGCCCGCCCGAGGGCGAGGCGTTCTCGTCGTTCTCGTCCATGCGCATGCGCCCGGCGGCGTTGATGCGCGGGCCGATCTTGAAGACGATGTCGTCGATGGTGATGTTGTGCTTGTCCAGCCCGCAGATCTTGATGATCGACAGCAGCCCCTTGGAGGGTTCGCGGTTGAGCATCTTCAGTCCGAAGTAGGCCAGGATGCGGTTCTCGCCCACCAGCGGCACGATGTCCGAGGCGATGCTCACCACCAGGAGGTCCAACAGGTGGAGGATCTCCTCGAAGGCGATGCCGTGGCGCTGGGCGTAGGCCTGCACCAGTTTGAATCCCACGCCGCAGCCCGACAGTTCGTCGAACGGGTAGGAGCAGTCGACCCGCTTGGGGTCGAGGACGGCTACGGCCTGAGGGATCTCCTCGGCCGGGAGGTGGTGGTCGCAGATGATGAAATCCACGCCCTTCTGCTTCGCATAGACAATCTTCTCGGTGGCCTTGATACCGCAGTCGAGGGCGATGATCAGCCCGACGCCCTTGCGGGCCGCCAGGTCGATACCCTTGACCGAGATTCCGTAGCCCTCGGTGTAGCGGTCGGGGATGTAGAACATCAGGTTCTTGTGCCCGATCTGCCGCAGGAACTTGTAGACCAGCGCCACGGCCGTACAGCCGTCGACGTCGTAGTCGCCGTAGATCATGATCTTCTCCTGCTCGCTCACGGCACGCGCCACGCGCTCGACCGCCCGGTCCATATCCTTCATCAGGAAAGGATCGTGCAGGTCGGCGAGGCTCGGCCTAAAGAACTTCTCCGCCTTCTCTACATTGTCTATGCCTCTCTGAACGAGCAGGTTCGCCAGCACGGGCGATAGTCTGAGGGCGGCAGCGAGCTTCGCCACCGCCTCGGAATCGCCCTGCGGTTTGACTGCCCAACGCTTTCGTGTAGGCATACGATCTGTTATTTATATATTTCGACATTACTTACTTTTTCGCTGGTCGCCGCCGGCATCCGCCGGCTCGATCCGCACGCCGAGCGCCTCTCCCAGGCAGTCGACGAGCAGCAGCTTCACCTCGCCCATCGCCACCCGGCGGCCCGTCTCCCGCTCGATCGAGGCGACACCCCGGTCGGCGAAGCCGCAGGGGTTGATGCGGCCGAACCACGACAAATCGGTCGACACGTTGAGCGCGAAGCCGTGCATGGTTATATAACGCGACGATCGCACTCCTATTGCGCAGATCTTGCGCGGGACGCTCCGCCCGTCGTCGATCCACACCCCCGAAGCCCCGGCGATGCGGCCCGCCTCGATGCCGTAGCGGGCCACCGTGCGGATCACCGCCTCCTCGAGCGCCGCGATGTAGTCGCGCAGCCCCAGGCCCAGCCGCTCCAGATCGAGGATCGGGTAGCCCACGATCTGCCCCGGCCCGTGGAAAGTGACGTCGCCCCCGCGGTCGATGCGGTAGAAGCGGGCGCCCAGCGCCTCGAGGCGCGCGGGATCGACCAGCAGGTTCTCCTCGCGGCCGCTCTTGCCGAGCGTGTAGACCGGATCGTGCTCGACGAGCAGGATCTCCCCCGCATCGTCGGCCGCCCCGGCGGCAGGAGCGCATCCCGCCGCCTCCGGACTTTCGACCGCTCCGATTCTCTCCGGCCCTCCGGCCGCCGTCGGACTTCCGACAGCCCCGGCCCTCTCCGGCCTCCCGGCGCCGCGGCACGCGGCCTTGCGGGCGACCATCGCGTCGAAGAGCTGCCGCTGCAACTCCCAGGCGGCGGCATAGTCCATGCGCCCCAGGTCGCGGCAGCCGACCCTCATCGCTGCGGGTTTTTGGCGCTCAGCAGCGCCTCCTCGGCCCGATACGACGAGCGGACCAGCGGCGCGCTGGCGCAGTAGGAGAAGCCCATCTCCAGCGCCTGCCGGCGGTACTGCTCGAACTTCTCGGGCGCGACGTAGGCCGCCACGGGATAGTGCTCCAGCGTGGGGCGCAGATACTGCCCGAGGGTGACGATGCCGACGCCCGCGCCGCGCAGGTCCGCGAGGGTGCGCAGCACCTCCTCGTCGCTCTCGCCCAGGCCCACCATCATGCCGCTCTTGGTCACGGCGCCCCGCTCGCCGAGGTAGCGCAGCGTCTCGAGGCTGGTGCGGTACCTGGCCCGGGAGCGCAGCGCGGGGGTGAGGCGCTCGACCGTTTCGATATTGTGGCCCACGATGTCGGGCGCCGAGGCGAGGACCGTATCCAGCAGCTCGGGCCGTGCGTCGAGGTCGGGAATGAGCAGTTCGATGACCGTGTCGGGATTGCGGCGGCGGATGGCCTCGACGGTCGCGGCCCAATGGGCGGCACCGCCGTCGGGCAGGTCGTCGCGCGTGACGGAGGTGATGACGGCGTAGCGCAGCCCCATCAGCGCGATGCTCTCGGCCACCTTCTGCGGCTCGTCGGCATCGGGCGCGAGGGGTCGGCCCGTGCGGGTGGCGCAGAAGCGGCACCCCCGCGTGCATATCTCGCCCAGAATCATGAAGGTCGCCGTGCGGCGGCTCCAGCACTCGGCCTGGTTGGGGCACTTCCCGCTGCTGCATATCGTATGCAACCCCCGCTCCTCGACGATTTTACGCACGCGCGCGAACTCGTCGGAACGGTGGAGGCGGATCTTCAACCAGTCGGGTTTTTTCAGGACATCTCCCCTGTCATGCAACTTCGGCATTTAAGTTCGCTTTTTTCCCAATTGACGCAAAAATAGCAAAAAAGATCGGAAATTCCTCGCGAAAGCCCATTTAATGTATGAAATCGTCGCCACAGGGCCGCGAGAGGCCGGCAGTCCCGATTTCGGGCCCGATCGCCCTTTTCGGAGCGCTCCGGGGCGCGAAGGCGGGCGCCGCCGGAGCCCCCATGCACCCTCTCTCCGCGCGGCAGCAGCCCCACGCCGCTACAACCGCCCGGCCTCCACCCCGCACGGCAACACCCCCTCCGCGCGGCACGAAAAAAGAGGTCCGCCGTCTTGCGACAGCAGACCTCTCCGGTTAGGTTAGTTAGGTTAATGAGTGCGGGATCGCTCCCGCCTTGTAGAACAAAGATAACCTCCTTTTCGCTAAAATCCAAATATTCCCCCACATTTATCCTCGCCCGGCGCCCTCGCACGGGCCCTCCGCTGGCGGCCAGCGCTCCGGCAGAGACCGGCCGGAAGACCCGGCAGCCCCCGGCCCGAACACCCGGCTGACCGCCCGGCAGACTCCCGACAAGCCGACCGACCGATGCCCCGGCCAAGCCCGGCAACCCCGACCGATGCGCCCGGCCGAAACGCCCGGCCGGGCCCCGGCGATCAGAGTGCCTCGCGCACCTCCTCGGTCTCGCGCACGGCGGCGGGCGCGCCCGTCACGAGGGTGGCGATGTGGCGGTTGCGGTAGGCAGCCGGCGTCATCTGGTACTCCTTCTTGAAGAGCTTGATGAAGTGCGACGTGTTGGGGAACATGCACTCCACGCCGATCTCCGAGATCGACTTCGAGGTCGAGATGAGCAGCAGCCGCGAGTGCATGAGCCGCTGGCGGATATACCACTTGTGGGGCGGCATCTGGAAGTAGCGGCGGAACTCCTTCTTGAACGACGTGAGCGAGCGGTGGGTCAGGCGTGCGAGGTCCTCGATCGACACGTCCTTGAATATATTGTCGTAGATCGTCTGCTCGAAGTTCTCCTTCGTCGAGTCGACGTTGCTCAGCAGCTTGCTCTTCAGGCAGCACCCCTCGTGCGAGGCGATCAGGTAGATCAGCTCGGTCATCTTGATGTTCTCGGCCGTCTCGTCGCGGCGGATCTCGCCGTCGCGCAGATAGCTGTTGGTGCCGATGAAGAAGTTGCGCACGGCGCTCCAGGCGGGCATGGCGATGTGGGCGCGGTTGCGGCAGTTCTCGCACGAGTGCTCGTTGGTGATGTTGAGCCCGTAGGTGATGTTCAGGTGGATCAGAATACGCTGCAGGTCCGACGGGGTGTAGTAGAAGAGGATCTGCTCGAAGGGCTGTCCGGCCTCGGGCACGTTCTCCTCGTAGTGGTGGCCGATACCCAGATAGAACAGGTCGCCCTTCGTGAGGGTCTGACGCTTGTCACCGTCGTAGATATGCTTGGTGCCCCGGAGGATGTAACCGATTGCGTAGCGCGAAAGAGACTGCGACTGAATCCCGTGATGCTGCGTCTCGACATACTTCACGACCTTCGGCAGAGCCGATACGTTCATCAAATTCTTCATCGTAATTGTACTTTCGTTTAAGTTTCTGTCCGAACAACTGGCTGTGTTACTTGTTCGGGATCAAAAGTACAATTAAAGGTTTATCCCCGTGCAATTAAAATTGGCATCAAAGTAAACAAAAACGCCCAAAAATCCAATTGCGCTACGTTTTGGACTAAATAGCGTATTGTAAGGCGACGTGGAGGGCCGCCAAAGCGAACGAAACGGCGTAGAGGAGCGTCGCCAGCGCCGGGCGCACCCTCACGAAGAGAACCGGCGCGAGCACGGCCGACGGCACGGCGGCCAGAGGCAGCAGAGCCGGCGAGGCGGCGGGTCCCGCGAAGAGCAGCACGACGAGCGCCAGCACACCTATATTATACACGAGAATGAAGCGCGGCTGCGTCCCCACGCCGTAGAGGTTGCGCAACAGCGCCGCCACGGCCGCCGCGTCGAGCAGCGCCAGAAAGGCGGCGAAGAACCATGCGGCCAACGACATCCCCCGCAGCGCCGCCAGATAGTCGCCGACGAAGACCCCGCCCAGCGCCTCGAACGGCGCGGCGAAGCGCCCCCCGGCCCCCCAGTTGACGTAGGCGAAGAGGAGCAGCGGCAGCACGGCGCCGAAGAGCGCCACGGCAGCCTCGCGCAGCGTACGGCGGAAGAGCAGGCAGGCGAACGGGAGCAGCGCCGCAAGGGGCAGCGTGGCCGGGAAGAGCACCACGAGCAGACCCAGGTAGCCGCCGCCGCGCAGCAGGGCGTCGAAGGCGTAGCCGTTGCGGAACGAGCGGGCGAAGTTCTTGGTCGAGTAGGCCAGCAGCAGCGCCCCCGTGGTCACGGCGAGCGACCCGGCCCCCTGCAGGAGCCCCAGCATGAAGAGCCCCGCCAGCGGCACGGCCAGGCAGGTGCTCACTCCGTAGAGGCCGTGGCGCAGGGTCATGCGCCCCGTGGCCAGGGCCGCGAGCATGAAGGCCAGCGTGGCCAGCAGGCGCGCCCATCCGGGCCGCGCGGCCTGAAAGTCGACCACCACGCGGGCGGGCATGTCGAGCACCAGCCCCCCGACGGCCGGATCGGCGGCCACGACGGCGGCCGACGTATCGGCGAAGGCGAAGCTCCAGGCGGTCGCGCCCCCCAGAACGAGCAGCGTGAGAAAGGCCGGCACGAGCGGCTGGCGGGCAATGTCGGATTTCATCGGCGGGAGGTTTACTTACACCGCAAAGGTACGCAAAAAAGCGACAAGGCGCCCCGCGGCTCAAGCCAAAACGCGCGCGCGACGAGTTTGGCACTCGGATTGCACGACACCGAGCAGCTAGTTTTCACTAAAAACCTTTCGAACCATGAAACATCTTTCCAAACTCATGCTGGCCTTCGCGCTGGCAGCGACGTGCAGCCTCGGCGCCTTCGCACAGGAGAACGGCAACCGCGATGCCCAGAACCGCATCGTACGCGGTCCCTACGAAACCAACCGCTTCTTCGACAACATCTTCCTCGGCGCCGCAGGCGGCGTGAACATCTACCAGGGCGAGAACGACTCCTACGGCTCGGCGAGCGAGCGCATGGCCGCAGCCCTCGACATCTACGTGGGTAAATGGCTCACCCCGAGCGTGGGTCTGCGCCTGGGCTACTCGGGCCTGAACGCCAAGGGCTGGGGCACGGCAGGGGCTCCCTACCTGAAGAACTACATCGGCGAGGGCATCTACCGCGAGAAGTTCGGCATCTCCTACCTCCACGCCGACGTGCTGTGGAACCTCTCCAACGCCATCAGCGGCTATAAGGAGACCCGCATCTGGAACATCATCCCCACCGTCGGCTTCGGCTGGGCCCGCACCTACGGAAACGACACGCACCGCAACGAGCTGGCCGCCCACGTGGGCATCCTCAACACGTTCCGCCTGGGCGAGGTCGTCGACCTGACGCTCGAAGGACGCCAGATGTTCGTCAACCAACGCCTCGACGGCGTGGCCCGCGGCAGCAGCTTCGAGGGCATGACCTCGGTGACCGTAGGTCTGAGCTTCAAGCTCAACCGCCGCGGCTTCAAGCGCGTGCAGGCTCCCGACTACTCGGCCTACGTCGACCGTATCGCCGCCCTCGAGCGCGACAAGATCGCCCTGGACAAGGCCAACGTGCGCCTGGCCGACCAGAACGCCGCCCTGCGCAACCGCAAGCCCGAAGTGGTGACCACCGTCGTGGAGAACACCACCCCCGCCCCCGTGGCCCTCTTCTTCGGCCTGGGCAAGGCGACGCTCGACAAGCAGCAGCTGGTCAACCTCGACTTCTACGTACAGAACTCGATGAAGGCCGACAAGAACAAGACCTTCACGCTGATCGGCTCGGCCGACAAGGCCACCGGCTCGGCAGCCGTCAACCAGCGCCTGAGCGAGCAGCGCATCCAGTACGTCTACGACATGCTGGTCAAGAAGTACGGCGTACCGGCCGAGCGCCTGGTCAAGAAGGCCGAGGGCGACACCAACAACCTCTTCTCCGATCCCAAGCTCAACCGCACGGTGATCATCGAGTAGGAAGGCCCCGCACCACGAACCGAATCCGGAGCTCCCCCAGCAGGGAGTTCCGGATTTTTCGCTAACTTTGTTCCATGCTCGAAACACAATACCAGTACGACCTGCGCGAGGCGGGGTGCGACGAGGCGGGGCGCGGATGCCTCGCCGGGCCGGTCTTCGCCGCGGCGGTGATCCTGCCGCCCGACTTCCGCGACCCGCTGCTCAACGACTCCAAGCAGATGACGGCCCGCAACCGCGACCGGCTGCGCGCGCTCATCGAGCGCGAGGCGGTGGCGTGGGCCGTGGAGGCGGTCGCGCCGGAGCGCATCGACGAGATCAACATCCTCAACGCCTCGTTCGAGGGGATGTCGCTCGCGGCCGCGCGCCTCGACCCGGCGCCCGAGCTGCTGGTGATCGACGGCAACCGCTTCCGCACCGAGCTCGCGATCCCCTACCGCTGCATCGTCAAGGGCGACGGCAAGTACGCCGACATCGCCGCGGCCTCGGTGCTGGCCAAGACCCACCGCGACGAGTGGATGGAGCGCCTCGACGCCAAGTTCCCCCACTATGGCTGGCTCCGCAACAAGGGCTACCCCACGCGCGAACACCGCCTGGCCATCCGCCGCCACGGCCTGACGCCCCACCACCGCCTCTCGTTCAACCACGAAAAGGACCAGTTGGAGCTCTTCCCCCTCTGACCTGCATAACAGAAGGGGCCCCGAACGATCGGGGCCCCTTGTCGTTGGGTGCGGCAGCGGCTCGAGCCGGCCGACATGCCGGCGGCACACGGAGGCTTCAGCGCCCCGCGGCAAGCACACGGCTCAGCGCCCCGCCCACACCACGCGCGCGGTGTCGTCGGCCTCGGGCAGCGGCTTGGGCACGTAGTCGGAGTAGCCCAACGCCACCACGCACAACGGCTCCCACCCCTCGCCTAACGGCAGCAGGCCGCGCAGATAGTCGGCGGCCGTCTCCCCCTCGGGGTCGTCCTTCAGCCGCGGGCGGCCGGCCACATGGACCCAGCACGAGGCGAGCCCCTCGTCCACGGCCGTCAGTTGCAGAATCGTGGCCGCGATCGAGGCGTTGACCTCCCACAGATCGCTCGCCGTGCGGTCGCCCGCCACGACGATAGCCAGCGGCGCCCCCGTGAGAAACGCCGCGCCGTAATCGCGCATGGCGGCCATGCGGTCGATCGTCGCGCGGTCGTCGACCACCGCCAGGCGGGTCGAGCGGCTGTTGCGCGACGAGGGGGCCGCGAGCGCCGCGGCGAGCAGCCGCTCGATCTTGTCGCCCTCCACCATCCGCGCCGTGTCGAACTTACGCACGCTGCGTCGCCGTGCGATCACCTCCTTGAACTCCATAAGCGTATGTTTTTTGCAAATATAAATAAAAAAAGCTATTTTTGAGGATACAAACCTCCCCAAACTATGGAACCCCGCTTCACCATCGCGCTGATCTACGACTTCGACGGCACCCTCTCTCCGGGCAACATGCAGGAGTACGACTTCATCCCCGCCGTGGGCAAGAGCAACAAGGAGTTCTGGTCGGAAGCCAACTCGCTGGCCGAGGAGCAAGACGCCGACATGGTGCTCACCTACATGGCCCGCATGATCCAGGCCGCCAAGTCGAAGGGGCTGTCGCTGCGCCGCGAGGCGTTCCAGGAGTCGGGACGCCGCGTGACGCTCTTCCGCGGCGTCGGGGAGTGGTTCTCGCGCATCAACGCCTACGGCGCCCGGAAGGGTATCCGCATCCTCCACTACATCAACTCATCGGGGCTGAAGGAGATCATCGAGGGGACGGAGATCGCCCACGAGTTCCGCAAGATCTACGCCTGCTCGTTTCTCTACGACGTCGACGGCATCGCCTACTGGCCCGCCGTGGCGGTCAACTACACCAACAAGACGCAGTTCATCTTCAAGATCAACAAGGGCGTCGAGTCGGTCTTCGACTCCAAGGAGGTCAACCGCTACATCCCCGAGCAGGAGCGCGCCGTGCCCTTCCGGCGGATGATCTACGTCGGCGACGGCACCACCGACATCCCCTGCATGCGGCTGGTGAAGAACTTCGGCGGCCACTCGATTGCCGTCTACAACCCCGACCAGAAGGGGGCCCGCAAGGAGATGGCATCGCTCATCCACGACAACCGCGTCAACCACGTCTGCCCGGCCGACTACTCCGAGGGGAGCGACATCGACATGCTCGTGCGCACGATCATCGACAAGATCGACCTCGACGAGCGGCTGGACCGCCTCGAAGTGGTGCGTTAGCGACATGACCCGCCCCTCGCTCCTCCGCCTCCTGGGCTACTCGCCCGAGTGGACCGGCGCCCTGCGCCGCCATCGCGCCGCCGCGGCATCCGTCGCCGCCGCGCTGCTGCTCTGCACCCCCGTGCCCTACCTCCCCTTCGGGGCGCTGCTGCTGGCCGCTGTCGCCTGCCGCGGCCTCTACCGCCGCCACGAAGACCCGGCGCTGCTGGCCCTCCCCCGCATGGGCGCCTCGCGCCTGCTCACCCGCAAGATCCTCGCCGCCTGGCGCAACTACTTCGCCCTCACGCTCCCCGCAGCCCTCGTGGCCGCGGTTTTCCACCCCCGCACGGCCTGGATCGCCGCCGCCTGGGCGCCCCTCGCGGCGCTGGCGCTGGCCTATGCCGTGCTGGCCAAGTACGCCCGCTACGACCCGTGCAGCCCCTCGGCAGGCGCGTCGCAGGCCGAGCGGTGGGGCGCGGCGGGCGTGCTCCTGCCGCCCCTGCTGCCCCTGACGCTGTGGCTCACGGTGACCTACGCCCTCGCCGCCGAACGCAACCTCGACCGCTATCTTTATGATTACGATTGACGCGCTCACCCTCCGCACCGACGACCGCACGCTCGTCGACGGCGTGACGATGCACCTCGCCGAGGGGGCCCTGCACCTGCTCGCGGGTCCCGCCGGCGCGGGCAAGACGGCGCTGCTCGGCGCGTTCGACCTGCCGCTCGACACCCCCGTCGAGGGGTGGAGCCCCGCCCGCCGGCGGCAGCTCGCGCTCGTCGCGGCCCTGCTCCGCAGCCCCGCCGTGGTACTGCTCGACGAGCCGGTCGAGGGGTTCGACGCCGCGGCCCGGCGCACAGCCCGGCGGCTGCTCCTGGCCGAGCGCCCCCGCGGCACGACCCTCATAGTCGCCACGCGCCGCCCGCTGACGCTCGCCGACATGGCCGACGAACTGCACGTCCTGGCAGGCGGCACCCTCTGCCGGCAATACCGAGGCGACGAGCTCGTCGCGGCCCTCTGCGCGGCGCAGGGCTTCGGCAACAGCGGCAAATCCTCGTGAAAGCGAAGCGTTTCTCCCGAATTTTGCCTACCTTTGCCCCCATGAAGATCCTTTTCGCCACCAACAACGCCCACAAGCTCTCCGAGGTGCAGGCCGTGCTGGGCGACGCGTTCGAGCTGCTCACGCCCCGCGACTGCGGCGTCACGGAGGAGATCCCCGAGACGCAGCCCACGCTCGAGGGCAACGCACTCCAGAAGGCGCGCTACCTCCACGCCCGCACCGGCCTCGACTGCTTCGCCGACGACACGGGGCTCGAGGTCGAGGCGCTCGACGGCGCCCCGGGGGTCCGCTCGGCGCGCTACGCCACCGACGGCCACGACTTCGCGGCCAACAACCGCCTGCTGCTGCAGAACCTCGCGGGCAAGCAAAACCGCCGGGCCCGCTTCCGCACGGTCATCGCACTGATCCTCGGCGGCGAGGAGCACCTCTTCGAGGGGATCGTCCGGGGGCGCATCATCGAACACGAGACGGGCGACGAAGGGTTCGGCTACGACCCGCTGTTCCGGCCCGAGGGCTTCGACCGCACCTTCGCCCAGATGACCGCCGACGAGAAGAACGCCACGTCGCACCGCGGGCGCGCCGTGCGGCAGGTGGCGGCATTCCTCCACGCAACCGAAAAATAGAGCCATGCAACACCCCACCTATACCAAAGAGGAGCGCTTCGACGCCGCGACCGTCGAGCAGCTCAAGCACCACTACGAGGCCATCCTGCGCCTCGTGGGCGAGGACCCCGCACGCGAGGGGCTCGTGAAGACCCCCGAGCGGGTCGCCAAGGCGATGTCGTTCCTCACGAAGGGCTACGACGAGGATCCGCTCGCCATCCTCCGCTCGGCGATGTTCCGCGAGGAGTACAAGCAGATGGTGCTCGTCAAGGACATCGAGCTCTACTCGATGTGCGAGCACCACATGCTCCCCTTCTACGGCAAGGCCCACGTGGCCTACATCCCCGACGGCCGCATCACGGGCCTCTCGAAGATCGCCCGCGTGGTGGAGAGCTTCGCCCGCCGGCTGCAGGTGCAGGAGCGGCTGACGGTGCAGATCCGCGACTGCATCCAGGAGGCGCTCTCGCCGATGGGCGTGGCCGTGGTGATCGAAGCGAGCCACATGTGCATGCAGATGCGCGGCATCGAGAAGCAGCAGTCGGCCACCACCACCTCGGCCTTCACCGGCATCTTCCTCTCCGACCACCGCACGCGCGAGGAGTTCATGACCCTCATCTCGCACCGCTACCGGTAAACCCGGCACAATATTTGCAAATTCGAAAACCGACAAAACGACCGCACGATGAAACAAACGATGATCCGACTATTGGCGCTGGCTCTTTTCGCCGGTGCGACCGCATGCAGCGACGACGACGCAATAACGCCTCCCGACGCAGTACGACACACTTTCACCGGGATGTTCCCCCGGGCCGTCGACGTCGAATGGGAGCGGCGCGCCTCCTACCTCGTCGCCGAATTCGACGACGCGGGAAGCGACACCGAAGCGTGGTTCGACAACGCGGGCAAGTGGTACATGACCGAGACGGAGAGCCACTACACGGCGCTTCCCGAAGCGGTGCGCACAGCTTTCGAGACGGGCGACTACGCCTCCTGGCGCATCGACGACGTCGAGCGCATACTCCACCACGTCCGGGGCACGCTCCATGCACTCGATGTCGAGCGCGGAGCGCAGGAGTACGAACTCTACTACACCGACGACGGCACGCTCTGGCAGGCCGTGCCCGACATCGACGGCCTCCGCGACGAGCTGCTGCCGTAGCAGCGCCCCGACCGCAACGAAAAACGACCGGCTTCCCCGAGGAGGCCGGTCGCTCTTTCATTGCGGTCCGACAAAGCGTCAGTGCGCCTCCAGCCAGTTGCTGCCCACGCCGTAGTCGACCGCGAGGCGCACGCTCAGCTGCGCCGCCTGCTCCATGCACTCGGTGACGATCTGCGCCACCCGCTCCTGCTCGCCGCGCAGCGTGTCGACGACCAGTTCGTCGTGGACCTGGAGGATCACCCGCGAGCGGATCCCCTCCTCGGCGAAGCGGCGCGCCACGGCGATCATGGCGATCTTCATGATGTCGGCCGCCGAGCCCTGGATGGGGGCGTTCACGGCGTTGCGCTCGGCCAGACCGCGCGCCACGGCATTGCGCGAGGCGATGTCGTTCAAGTAGCGGCGGCGGCCGAAGATCGTCGACACGTAGCCCTTCGTGCGCGCCTCCTCGACCACACGCTCCATATACTCCCTCACCTTGGGATACGACGCGAAGTAACCGTCGATGAGCTCCTTGGCCTCCTTGCGCGGGATCTCCAGCCGCTGGCTCAGCCCGAAGGCCGAGATGCCGTAGATGATGCCGAAGTTGGCCGTCTTGGCCCGCCGCCGCTCTTCGGAGGTCACCTCCCCGATCGGCTTGCCGAACAGACGCGCGGCCGTCGAGGCGTGGACGTCCTCGCCGTGAGCGAAGGCGGCGATGAGCGCCTCGTCGCCCGAGAGGTGGGCCATCAGCCGCAGCTCGACCTGGCTGTAGTCGGCCGAGAGCAGCACGTGGTCGTCGTCCGAGGGGATGAAGGCCTCGCGGATGCGGCGCCCCAGCTCGTCGCGCACGGGGATGTTCTGCAGGTTGGGGTTGGCCGACGAGAGGCGCCCGGTGGCCGTCACGGCCTGGTTGAAGGAGGTATGGATACGCCCCGTGGCGGGGTTGACCAGCTGGGGCAGCGCCTCGACGTAGGTCGACAGCAGCTTCTTCACCCCGCGGTACTCGAGTATGAGGTCGACGATGCGGTGCTTGCGGGCGAAGGTCTGGAGGTACTCCTCGTCGGTGCAGAACTGCTTCGTGCGCGTCATCTTGGGCTTCTCGGCGATGCGCATGCGGGCGAAGAGCACCTCGCCCAGCTGGCGCGTGGAGTTGATGTTGAGGTTCGGTTCGCCCGCCTCGGCCCGCACCTCGGCCTCGAGCCGGGCGAGCTTGCCGCTCAGCTCCACGGCATATTCGTTGAGCGCCGCCGAGTCGATGCGCACGCCCGTGCGCTCGATCGCGGCCAGCACGGCGATCATCGGCTCCTCGATCTCGAAGTAGAGGCCCGCGAGCCCCAGCCGCTCCACCTCGGGCCAGAGCGCCCGCTTGAGCTGCAACGTGATGTCGGCATCCTCGGCCGCATACTCCTTCACCCGCTCGGCCCCCACCATGTCCATGGTCAGCTGCCGCGCCCCCTTGCCGATGAGGGTCTCGATCTCGATGGGCTTGTAGTTGAGGTAGCGCTCGGCCAGAGCGTTCATGTTGTGGCGCGACTCGGGATCGATCAGGTAGTGGAGGATCATCGTGTCGTACTTGGGTCCCCGCACCTCGATCCCCAGGCGGTGCAGCACCCCGATGTCGAACTTCATGTTCTGGCCGATCTTGGCCGTCGACTCGTTCTCGAAGAGCGGGCGGAGGATCGCGGCGTACTCGGCCTGCTGCTCCACGGGGAACGGTACGTACCACGCCGCATGGGGCTCGACGGCGAGCGACAGCCCCACGATGCGGTCGCGGAAGAGATCGAAGCCCGTGGTCTCGGTGTCGAAGCAGAACTCCTCGCAGCGCGCAACCTCGGCCACCACCCGCTCCAGCTCGGCGGCGCTCTCGACCAGACGATAGTCGTGCGGGGTGGTCTGGGCCGTCCGCAGCGGCTCCGGCTCCTCCTCGGCCGGCAGCTCCGAAAGGTCGGCAACGGCCTCCGACGGCTCCGCGGCCGCCGCGGGCGCGGCGAACAGATCGCCCTGCCCGGCCAGAGCGGCCTTCTTGGCAGCCGCCGACTTGGCGCGGGCCATCTCCGCCAGCTGGGTCTGCGCCTCCTGGCGGGGCGCGTCGCTCTCCGCCTCGGCGGGCGCCAGGTTGGCCAGATCGCCCAGGAAGGCGCGGAAGTCGAGCTCGGCGAAGAGGGCGCGCAGCGCGTCGATGCGCGGCTCGCACACCGTGAGCTCCTCCGCGCGGAACGAGATCGGCACGTCGAGGCAGATGGTCGTCAGCCGCTTGGCCAGCCGCAGGCGGTCGCCCCACGCAGCGATCTTCTCGCCCTGCTTGCCGCGGATCTCGGCCGCGTGGTCGAGGATGTTCTCCACCGTGCCCCACTCGCCCACCAGCTTGCAGGCGCTCTTTTCGCCGATGCCCGGCACGCCGGGGATGTTGTCCGACGCATCTCCCCACAGGGCCAGGATGTCGCGCACCAGCGTCGGGTCGTCGATGCCGTATTTGAGGCGTATCGCCTCGCGGTCGACGATCTCGATCGAGCCGTCGGCCCCCTTCTGCTTGTAGATCTTGCAGTGGTCGCGCACCAGCTGGCCGTAGTCCTTGTCGGGGGTCACCATGAAGACCTCGTAGCCCGCCTCGACCCCCTTCTGCGAGAGGGTGCCGATCACGTCGTCGGCCTCGTAGCCCTCGACCTCCAGCACGGGGATGCACATCGCCTCCAGCACCCGCTTGACGTAGGGTACCGATAGGACGATGTCCTCGGGCGTCTCCGCGCGGTTGGCCTTGTACTCGGGGTAGATCTCGCGGCGGAAGCTGCCCCCCTTGGGATCGAACGCCACGCCCAGCAGGTCGGGCCGCTCGCGCTTGAGGATGTCGCGCAGGAACTTCACGAAGCCGAACACCACCGAGGTGTTCATCCCCGCGCGGTTGCGCATCGGGCGTCCCAGGAAGGCGTAGTAGTATTTGAACATCAACGCATAGGCGTCGACCAGAAACAGTTTCTTCATAGGTCGTCTAATTGTCTTCGGCCAGCCATTCGGCATAGGAGGTCGCCGTCTCGTGCAGACGCAGGGCGTGGAGCGCCACCCCCTGGGGCAGGCGCGCGGCGATGCGCCGGGCGAAATCCTCCAGCATGTTCTCGCACGTGGGCTGGTAGTCGACCCGGACGATATTGGAGAAGCGCCCTTCGAGGGCTGCGCACAGCGCGTCGTTCTCCGCGCCGCGCCGCAGCACGAAAGCGTGGTCGAGGCGCGAGACGATCTCGTCGGCGACGATGCGCTTCAGCACGCCGAAATCCATCACCATGCCGCACTTGGGGTCGTCGTCGCACGCCGACGGGCGCCCCTTCACCGTGACGAAGAGGCGATAGGAGTGGCCGTGTATCTCGCGGCACGGCCCGTCGTATCCGTCCAGGGCGTGCGCCGCCTCGAACGAGAACTCTTTGGTCAATCTGATTACTGCCATATAGGGCAAAGATATTGATAAAACCCGAAACCGCCGCGCCCGGGGGCGAAAAACGCCTCCGAAAGGCGAAAAAGGGAGGAGGAGTTTCGGCCGAAACTCCCCTTCCCGTTCGCCGCGCGACCGCATCCCCCGCCGCGCGCAAAACGCCCCGCTACCGACCGAAGGCCTCGGGACAGGGGCGGTCGCAGAGCGACAGCGACAGCGTGCCGCCCGCGACGATCTGCTCGTGGGTGAGGAACGGACGGTCGAGCCTGCGCCCTTCGAGACGCGCCTCGCGGATATACTTGTTGCGCTTTGACGCCCCGGGGGCCTCGATGACGAAGCTCCGGCCGCCGGGCAGCGCCAGCTCCACCCGCTCGAAAACGGGCGCACTCAGAGCATACTCGCCCGAGACGGGATTGACCGGATAGAAGCCCATGGCCGCGAAAACATACCAGGCCGCCAACGCGCCGCCATCCTCGTCGCCGCTCAGACCCGTAGGGCGGTCGTCGAACCACAGATCGGCGACCTGCCGCACGCGGTGCTGGGTCTTCCACGCCGCGCCGGCGTAGTTATAGAGCCACGGAATGTGAAACGCAGGCTCGTTGCCCGCGGGAATCATCCCCTGCAGCCCCGTGGCATCGGGCATACGCCCCATGAAACGCCACTTCCCGATCGCAGCCCCCTCGTTGTAGGCCGCATCGATCCGCCGCACGAAGGCTTCGGGGCCGCCCATGAGGGCGACGAGCCGCTCGATGTCGTGCTGCACGTGGAAAACGTGCACGCAGGCGTTGACTTCGGCAAAATAGCTGCGGGCACCGTAGCCGTCACAGAGCTGCGGATCGAAAGGCTCGATCCATGCGCCGCGTTCGTCCTTCGGGGCGAAATACCCGATTGCGGGATTCCAAAGGTTCAGATAGTTGCGCGAGCGGCGCATCAGCAGCCGATAATCGTCGTCGCGCCCCAGGTAGCGGGCGATCTGCGCCAGACACCAGTCGTCGTAGCTCTGCTCGAGCGTCACCGAGACGGCCTGACGCTTCTCCCAGCCGTGATCGATATAGTCGTAGGGCTCCGCCTGGCCGGGCGCCAGCGCCGGAAAGTAGCCGCACTCGGCATAGAAGCGGTCGGGCTCGCGCGCAGTCCCCGCGCGCCAGGGAATCAGGGTCCCTTCCAGTGCATTCTTCCGCAGCCCTTCGTAGAGCCTCTCCACATCGAAATCGACGACCCCCTTGCGGATCGCCTCGGCGGCGATCGAGGCGACATGGTTGCCGATCATCGGCTCGCCGTGCCAGTCGGGACCGCCCCCTTCGAACCAGTCGCCGCCCCACTCCGTGAGCTGGGGGAACTGCGGGACCCAGCCCCACTGCTCGTACATGCGGACATACGACTGCAGCTCGTCGGCCTTGCGGGCAGGGTCGAGAAGCAGCCCCAGCGCATGGAGGTTACGGTAGGTATCCCAGGCCCAGTCGTCGCAGCAGAAGGGGCGCTCGTCCTCGTGCACGCGGCGGTCGAAGCCGCTGTAATAGCGCCCGCCCTCCGAGTAGTCAACCATGCGCTCCTCGGTGCGATAGAGCGACGTATAGAAGATCCGCCGCTCGCGCTCCGTGCCGCCCTCGACGCGGATGCGGCCCAGGGACTCCTCCCACACGGCGCGGCTCCGCTCCTTAGCCTCGCCGAACGACAGCGCCGCACACTCGGCCTCGAGGTTGGCCCGCGCCTGCTCCTCGCTGATGAAGGAGATGCCGACACGGAAAACGACCGGCCCGCCGCCCCCGGGCGACGAGAGCCACGCCCCCACACCGGGGCCCGATGCCGACGCCGCCTCCGAGAGCACACCCTGCGAGGCGGTGCCCGCCCGCGCGAAGGGACGATCGGCCACGGCGTAGAAGTATTGCCGGGCATAGTCCACCTGCTCCCACCCCGCGACGATGCGGCGCTCCTCGACGCGCACCTGGCCCGGCGCCGTCAGGCGGAAGAGGACGTTCGCATCGCGCCACGGATCGGTGAAGTCGAAAGCGTAGAGCGCCGTCCGGCAGGTGGTGGTCCACTCGGCCGAAACGGCGAAATCCTCCAGCCACACGCGGTGCGACCAGGGGTGGAGCTCCTCCAGCGCATGGTCGTACCACGACGAGGAGCTGTCGCGGTCGAAGGTCAGAGGCCCCGCCGTGGGCATCACGCTCCCCGCGACGCCCTGGCGGTAGCGCGGCATGTTGAGCGCCACGCCGTAGATGCGGTCGGAAAGGTAGCGGTCCTCCAGCCCCGGCTCGGTCACGGGATAGATGCGCACCATGGCGTGCGGCCGGTGCACCTGCGGCGCGACGGTGGTCAGCAGCGGCGCCACGCCGCCGATATTGGGATCGACATAGCGGCCCACCGGCTCCGGCGAGCAGGCCGCGCAAAGGCCGCAGAGGGCAAGCCAGAGCCCGGATGCGGTACGGATTGTCGGACGAGTCATCATCGAACGAAATTTTTGTCTGAAAATAGCAAAAAAAGGGCGAAAAATCCTATTTTTGCGTAAAGCGAAGCGCGGCAAGCACATCCCCATGAAATACATCCTCAAAGAGATCACCCCGCTGGGCAAGCACGACCTGTTCATCGCCAACTACTGGCCCGACAACCAGATGGATTTCCCGCTGCACTTCCACAAAGACTACGAGCTGAATCTCACGCTCAACGTGCGGGGCAAACGCATTCTGGGCAACCTTTCGGAGGAGTTCACCGAGCACGATCTGGTGCTGGTGAACCCCGACACGCTGCACTGCTACAAACGCAGCGACGAGAGCGGCGATACGCGGTGCGAGGTGGTAGTCGTGCAGTTTCCGTGCACGCTGCCCGAGTGGGGCATCTTCGATACGGACCAGATGCACCCGATCCGCGACCTGCTGACGCAGCCCGCCCCCGGACTCAAGTTCTCGGCAGAGACTGCCACTGCGCTGCGCGACAGGCTGCTGCGCCTCCCCCGCACCGAGGGGTTCGAAGCGACGCTGCTCTTTCTGGAGATCCTCAACTACCTGGCCTCGGTCGACCGTGCGACGATCGAGCCTATAGGGCTTCAGAACACCGAACACAGCTTCTCGCACAGCCGCCGCATCAACCGCATCGTGCAGTTCGTCGAACAGAACTACCGGCACAAGATCGCGCTGGAGGACATCGGGCGCCTCGTGGGGATGTCGCCCTCGTCTGTGAGCCGCTTCTTCAAGACACGCACCCGCCACAACTTCTGGGACTACCTCAGCGGCTTCCGCATCGACCGTGCGGCGCAGATGATCATCGAAACCGAGCAGACGATCTCGGAGATCTGCTACTCGTGCGGCTTCAACAACATCTCCAACTTCAACCGCGTCTTCCGCAAGCGCACGGGCACCACACCGAGCGAGTACCGACAGGCCTTCAAGGCGTCGGTCGTGCGGCAGCAGTAGCCGCCGGCGCATCGCCCCGGAACGGATGACGCCCCGGGGCGATGCTCCGAAACCGCCGCCTACTCGCGCCACAGCTCGGCGATCACACCGTCGATCGCCATGCCGTAGGGGATCCGCTCGCTCGGCGCCACGGCGCGGCAGAGGAAAACCTGCGCACCGCCGCCCACGGAAACCACGCGCGCGCCGGGCATCTCGAGGTGTCCGTGCGGATCGTGCGCGCGCAGCCATTCGTAGGCGTAGCGCAGCCAGGCGCGCCGGGCCGCGACATCGAGCATGTAGAACCAGGTGATCTCGTCGTAGCCCCACACGTAGTGGTCCGCAAGGTTCGCCTCGCCCGGGTGGTCGCTCACGCCGAAGTTGTCGAACTCGACCAGATAGGGCAGCCCATCGCAGTGCCAGCCGCTCGGGACCACGCATGCGGGGCTCTTGCCGTAGAGGGCATCGAGGTGGTCCGCTTCGAGCACGCACTCCATGGGCCTCCCCGCCACCTCCTTGATCCGCAGCGGGAAGGAGTTGAAGTCGAGCAGGCTCCGCTCGCCCACCAGCATGCCGCGGCTGCCGGCGTGGGCATCGAAAAGGACGAAATGGCGGCGCGCACGCTGCCCGACCCAGGCGCGGACCTTCCGAAGGAAGCTGTCCCAGGTCTGCCATCCGCTGTCGTTCATGCCCATCAGCCACACCTGCCCCAGATGCACCGCCTCGCAGCCTATATCGACGTAGGAGCCGATGAGGTACATCAGCCACAACTGCGTCTCGACCTGCGTAATATCCGGCACGCTGCCGCCCGGCCCCCACAGATCGACGTAGATGCCCTCGCGGTTGAGCATCGAGGCGTAGTCGAAACGGCGCTTCTCGACCGGCAGGCCCAGCGCCTCGAACGTCCACGCGGGAACCTCTATCTCGTTCACCGTGCGGTAGACCGCCTCGAAGGTCGCGGCCTGGAAAATGACATCAGGATCGAAGGCGTGCACCCGGTCGATCAACGCCCTGGCGCCCGACCAGAATGCGGGATCGGCCAGCGCCGGCTCGTCGCCCCAGCGGTAGATCGCGCGGCCGATAAACTTGGCGCCCGTGCTTCGGATCAGCTCCACGTCGGCCTCCTTGTCGGGATAGGTCCCATCGTTGCAGAAGGGGTCGACGGTCAGGAACTCCGACATGGTGACGGCACGCGACAGATAGCGCTCCAGAACGGGCTGCGTGATCGCGCCGTCGAAGCGGTAGGGATCTTCGGCCGCACTGCCGCACGAGGCGAGCAGCAGAAGAGCGGAATAGAGCAGTCGTTTCATGGGATCGGGCGTTATTCGTTTTTCCACAACCGCTTGATCGTCTCCTCGGTCGAACGCCCCGTGGGGGTCGCCTCGCTGGCGGTATTGCAGCGATAGAAGTGCTCGGGGCCATCGACCGCCACACGGCAGCCGGGCATCTGGATATAACCCGCGGGGTCCACGCTGCGCATGTAGTCGACCGCATACTCCAGCCACTGGCAGGCATACTCCCCGTCCAGACGGCTGAACCACGAAATCTCGTCGTAGCCCCACACGAAATTGTCGTCCCAGTTGTAGGCGCCCGGATGGCTGCTCGACCCGAAGTTGTCGAACTCCAGGATGTAGGGCACGCGGTCGGTCGACCAGCCGCTCGGCGTGCGGCCGCCCCGCGTATAGCCGATCACCGAGTCGAGATAGCCCTTCTCGAGCTTGGCCTTCATCTGCTCGCCCACGATCTCCTTGGCCCGCAGCGGGAAGGATACGAAGTCGAAGAGCAGCTCGCCCTCCACGACGATGCCGCCGTTGGAGAGGTGTGCGTCGAAGATCGCCGTGCCGCGCAGCGCCCGGGTACGCGCCGCCTCACGAAGCTTCCCGAGCAGGTTGCGGTAGCCGGCATAGCCGTTGGCCGCATCGCCCATCGAGGCCATGAGCATCACCTGACCCATGTGGAAGGCCTCGCAGCCCGCCTCCATGTACTTCACGCCCATATAATAGAACCACATCTGTGTCTCTTCGCGCTGCATGTCGGGAACGCACGTGCCATCGCCCCACTGCCCCACCATGATGTTCGACTCGTTGCGGATCGCGTCGAAACGGAAATTACGCTGCTCGGGCGCCTTGCCGAAGGCCTCGAAGACCCATGCGGGAACGGGGATGTCGTCGACCTTCGCGGTGACGATCTCGAACAAGGCCGCCTGGAAGAGCAGATCGGGATCGGAGGCGTGCATGCGGTCGACCTTCGCCCGCGCCTCGGCGAACCACCCCTCGTCGAGGAAGTGCTCCTCGTGGCCCCACTGGTAGAGCGCGCGGCCGATGAACTTGGCGCCCGTGTTGAGCAGCATGCGCTCGTCGTCGGGGGTGCCGTATACGCCGTCGGTCGTCGTGCGGGCCGTGTTGAGAAACTCGGTCTGCGTGATGGCGCGCGAGAGATAATTATGCAGCACCTCCTCGGAGATGGCGCCCCCGGAGAAGGCGTAATCGCCCGTGTTGGGCACGGGATCGGGACGGACGGGGATCTCGGGCCACTCGCTGCGGTCCCACTCCTTTTCGCAGCCCGCGGCCACGAGCGCCAACGCCGCGGCGCAAAGTATCGTTCGGAAAGTTTTCATGGTTTCGCTGTTTTGGCTCACCCGGGGCGGTGTGCCGCCCCGGGTGAGCGATTATTTCGGATCAGAGGGAGTCGATCGAATAGCTCATACCGTTCGATTCGATCGTAAAGACTGCTCCTTCGGAGAAGACGCCCGCACGGTAGAGCCGCCCCAGCAGTTCGAGCCCCACTTGGTTGTCGGTCGACGCGACGGGAATATAACCCGCCGAGGCGCCGTTGCCCGCAACGGTCACGTCGCCGCCCACCCGCTCGAGCTGTGCGAAGCCGCCCAGCCCGTTGAGGTTGGCATTGTCCGCGAGTACCAGGCTGCCGCCGATCTCTCGGAGCGGCATGACATCGAAGTTCCAGAAGCTGCCGTTGCAGCCGCGCACCTCGAAGTCGCCGCCCACGCTCTTCAGGGAGAGGAACGTCACGCCCGCCATGGGCTCCGCCACGCCCGTCAGACGCACGCTGCCACCAACGTGCTCGATCTGCGACAGGGCATTGCCCGCACCCCAGTTGGTGGCGATCTTCGGACAGTTCTCGAACACCAGGTCGCCGCCGATGGCCGTCATCGACTTCATACCGTTGAGGTTGAACAGCTGCGCGCAGTCGCGGAAGACGATACCGCCCTCGACCGCGAACCCGTCGTTGAGGAAGAGCTGCTCGGTGGAGGTGAGCGTCGAGCCCACGAGGGTGAAGTCGCCCAGCACCTTGTCGACACGGGTCTTGACGAACGAGAGGTCGTTGTCCGACATCGTGCCCTGAGGATCGAGAATCGTCAGGTCGCGCACCGTCTCGCGCTCGGCCGAGCCATCCTGCGGCGCGAAGGCCAGCAGCTCGTCGCGCGACGAGATCGTGTAGCTCTTGTAGGGATCCGGCTCGGGAATATCCGAGAAGTCGACCGGCGTACCATCGGCATAGCGGCAATCGACGACGGCACCCTGACGGACGACACCGCTCGCGATCCAGCCCGCGACCAGATCGAAGCCCACCTGCCCGGGACAGGTCTCGTAGGGAATGCCTCCGGCGCTCGGGTCGGTGCCGTTGCCTGCGATCGTCACATCGCCGCCGATCGAGCGGATCTTCTCGAAGCCGCCCAGTCCGTTGACATGATCGTTGCCGGTCAGGACGAAGCTGCCGCCGATCTCTTCGAGGCGCGTCGCCAGGTTCCAGAAAAAGCCCGTATAGAGCTCGATGCAATTGTGGTCGATCGTCAGCGTGCCGCCCACGCGGGTCAGCGAGGCGAAGGCCATCTGCTGCATGCCGCAGTCGCGCACGGTCATATCTCCCTCCACGTCGGTGATCTGCGCAAAGCCGTTGCCCGCGCCCCAGTGGGTCAGATAGGGAATGTTCTCGAGGATGAAATCGCCGTGGATGCAGGTGATGTCCTTAAATCCGTTGATGTTGAAGAATCGGTTGCCGCCCGCCTCGTCGTAGGTCACGATGTTGCGCAGCACGATGCCACCGCGGCAGTCGACCTTGCCGAAGAAGGTCTCGGTGGTCTTGATCGCAGCGCCGTCGATCGTCAGCGTGCCCTGCACGACCTCGATCTTCGAAGCCAGCGCCGCCATACCGTTATCGGTGACCTGGGCGCCCTCGATCGTCAGGTTCTTCACCTCCTTGCCGCTGAGGCTCAGCGCCGCGGCTTCGGCATCGGATTTCACCGTATAGCTGTATACGCCGCCCGTCTCGCCGCCCTGGCCGATCAGCGATGGGTCGGTCGCAGCCAGCGGATGGTTGTTCGAAAGGATCACCCGGTCGGCGGCCAGCACCGCATTGGAGATCAGATAGCGAATGACGTTGAAGCCGTATTCGTCCGGCTGGTCGGGCTTGTCCTCGCCCAGGGCCGCATTGTCCTGGACAAAAAGGCGCCCGGTCATCTTCTTGAGCCCCATCAGGCCGCCGATGTCGGTGAGCACGGGGTTGTTCTCGATGCGTATGTCACCGATCGAGAAACGCAGCCCCATCTCGCCCAACGAGGCGAGCGCGGCGTTGCCCTCGATCTCCAGCAGCGTGGCGACCGAAGTGACATGGGGCAGCACGAGCTCCGCAATGCCCGTATTGCGGATCGTGAGCGTGCCGACGGCCGCGACGTCGAGCGACGAGAGGTCGGTGATCCCCTCGCCCTCGATCATCAGACGGTTGACGCTGCCGCGCGCCGTAAAGGCATCGACTTCGGCCTGCGACCGAAGCGCGAAATCTCCCTCGTAGGGGTTGGCCGGGTCGGTCGTATCCTCGCTGCACGCGGTGGCGAACGCCGCCAGCAGCAACACTGCCGAAAGGATGTATCTGTTCAATCGTTTCATGTTCTGGTCGGTTTGTGTCGGTTTGTGTCGGTTTATTTCTGGGGGTTGAGGTCCATCTCGCGCTGCGGCGCCGGATAGAAGTAGGCGTAGGCGGGCTTGAAGGTCTTGTTGGTGATGTGTGCGGCATCGACACGGTTCAGACGGCGCAGATCGTAGATGCCGTGCCCCTCGAATGCCAGCTCCTTCACGCGCTCGGCGATCACCGCCTCGCGGAACTCGGCGAGCGAAAGCCCCCGCGGCAGATCGCCCAGCCCCGCACGGTTGCGCACGGCATCGACCCAGCGATATCCCTCTTCAGTAGGGCCCGCGGCCTCGGCATAGGTAAGTGCCACTTCGGCAAAACGGATCAAATAACAGTTGGCCGACGTGCGGTTGGCATTCGACTGCGCATCGGTGTACTTGCGGCAGAAGGGATAGAAGAACTTGTTCTTCACGTTGTCGCTGCTGGTCAGGTTCGACGGGTCGTAGGTGGCCAGCACCGAGCCGTCCTCGTTGTAGATCGTCGTCACCATGAGCTGTTTGCGCAGGTCGGCATCGTCGTAGGTATCTCGGAACTCGTTGTCGACGCGCATCGCCTGGAACCCCGACTCGTAGTCGACGAACTTCCTCACGCGCACACCTCCGCCCTGGGCCGCGATCGACTCGGAGATCCAGACCACATTGCCGGTCTGGATGACGAACATCTGCGGCAGCTGCGAATAGGTGCCCTCCATGCCGCTCGCCTCGCGGTTCATCGAGGTCATGAAGATGTGTTCCACGCCGTCGGCCTGGTGCTCCGTGTCGTAGACATTGCCCAGATCGGGATCGAGCCGGTAGGCCGTCTGGTCGTTGAGCACGGCCGAGGCGTACCGGGCCGCCAGCGCATAGGCGGCATCGGCATCCTCCACCCACTCGTAGCCCGGGGCGCCCGAGGCTTTGGCCGAGGCCATGTAGAGGTAGACGCGGGCCAGCAGAGCCTGCGCGGCCACCTTGTCGGCACGCCCCTGCCGCTTGCCGACCGAAAGCATTCCGATGGCCGTCTCCAGCTCGTCGATGACGAATGCGTAGACGTCGGCGATCGGCGCGAAATCGCGGAACGAGTCCGTCACGCTCGACACGGTCTGCCGGCGGATGGGTACGCTGCCGTAGTTGATGACCAGCATGAAGTGGTTGAAGGCGCGCAGGAAATGGGCCTCGCCCAGGATCCGGCGGCGCGCCGAAGCGGAGATGTCCGACATACGCGCCACGTTGTCGAGCACCGAGTTGGTGCGGGCCAGACTCACATAGGCCGACTTGAAGAAGTAGATCGCCTCATCGCTCGTCGGGGTGATGTCCCACTGGAAAAGGGGGCTCTCGTCGGCCTTGCCGTAGGACTTGTACTGGTTGGTCGGCACGTCGCCCAGGAAAAAGAGGAAACGGGCGCAGTACTCGATATAGTTCAGGGGCGTATAGGCGTACATCAATGCCGATTCGGCATCGGCCTCCGTATTGTAGAAGGTCTTGTTCGAATAGGTGCCGTAGGGCACTTCGTCGAGGCACGAACCGAGCCCCGCGGCTGCCGCGAGCAGCAATATGCAGTGAAAGATACGTTTCATGGATGGTAAACGTTAGAATTTGAACTCGGCGCCGCAGGTGATCGTCGAGACGCGGGGATAGGGCACGCCGCCGATACCGTTCTCACCCACTTCGGGGTCGTACTCGCTCACCTTCGAGAAGGTGAAAGGATTGCTGACGCTGACATACAGGCGCATATGCTTGATCCCTCTGACCTTTTCGGGCGGAAGCGTATATCCCAGCGTGATGTTCGAGATGCGCAGGAACGAACCGTCCTCGACCGACCACGACGAGGCGTGGTACTGGCGGTTGTAGCGCAGACTCGGACGCTCGTTGTTCGGATGCTCCGGCGTCCAGCGGCCGGCCCTCAGGGCCGGCGCATCGAGCTTGCGCGCCGAGAAGATGTCGTTGCCGTAGACGCCGTACATCATCACCGAAAGGTCGATGCCGCAGCGGTGCGACAGCGAGAGATTGAGGCTGGCCGTGAAGTCGGGATTGGGATCGCCGATGATCGTGCGCCGCGAGGGATCGAGCGTGCCGTCGGGATTCAGACCCACGTAATTCAACTCGCCCGGACGGGTGTTGGGGCTCGACCCGTCGCCCTGCGGCGTCTGGATGATACCGTTGACCATGTATCCGTAGAACGAATTGACGGGGTAGCCGATGGCCAGCACGTTGAGGAAGGCGTCGCTGTAGACACCGCCGCCGTACTGCGTGTAGCAGATGCCGTTGGCGTCGACCGTGGCGCCCGAATTTTCGGCCGTGCCGATCGCCACCACCTTGTTGCGGTTGCGGCTGAAGATGCCCGTGGCCGTGAAGTTCCAGTCGGGGGTGGAGACGATGCGGCCCGTCAGTGCGATCTCGAAGCCCTCGTTGCGGATCTCGCCGTCGTTGACCCACACCGTGTCGAAACCCGTACTGGGGGCCAGATACTGCTTGCGCAGCAGATCGGTGGTGCGCTTGACGTAATAGTCGAACGTCAGCGAGAGGCGCCCCCTGAAGATCGAGAGGTCGAGGCCGATGTCCATCTGCGCGGTTTTCTCCCACGTAAGCTCGTGGTTGGCCATACCGGCATAGGTCACGAAGCGGTCGCCCAGACCCTGCCGGCCGTCCTGATAGCCGATGCCGTAGGCGCGGTACTCCCGGCCGTCGCACCAGTAGTAGTCGTAACCGAACCTCTCGAAGGTCTGGTAGGGCAGAATGCCCTGGTTGCCCGACACGCCGTAGCTGGCGCGTAGCTTCAACTGGTCGAAGAAGTCGAGTTGCCGTATCCAGGGCTCCTCCTCCATCTTCCAGCTTACGGCACCCGAGGGAAAGAAGCCCCAGCGATGCCCCTCGGCGAACTTCGAGGCACCGTCGGCGCGCGCCGTGAAGGTGAATAGGTAGCGGTTCTTATAGGCGTAGTTCAGTCGCGTGAAGGCCGAAGCGAGCATCTCCTGGCTGCGCGACGTCGAGGTGATCACCTTGTCGGCGCCGGAGACCACCTCGTCCTTGAGCGCGGCATTGGTGAAGCCGCGCCCGGTGATCGTCGATCCGCGGCTCACGCTGTTCTCGTAGCCGGTTCCGGCCATGGCCGACAGGGCGTGGTCGCCGAAGGTCCTGTTCCAGGTCAGGTAGGCGTCGCACGCCAGATTGACGTAGGTCGACTCGCTGTTGCCACCTTCGCCGTTGTAGTTGTCGCCCTGAAGCGTATAGAGCGGCGGATTGAAGTAGGACGAGCGGCTCTGCTCGGCACGCACGTTGCCCGAGGCGGCGAAGGTCAGGCCGGGGAGAATCGTCCAGTCGGCCTTGACCAGCGCATAGCCCGTCATGTCGTCCGACCCGCGGTTCACCTCGCGGTTGATCATCACGGGATTGCCGTAGTCCTTCGGGTTGCTGCGGAAGTAGGAGCCGTCGCCGTTGTAGACGGGCCAAAGGGGGTTGACGCCATAGCTCGTGCCGTTGTTATAGGTGCGGAAACCGCGCACGAAGCCCGCCTTGGTCTTCAGCGAAACGTCGCGGGCGACCTTGTGGTCGTAGGACATGTCCACCGTATACTTCTCGTAGTCGTCGTTGTGCTGCATGCCCTCGCCGTCGTAGTAGCCCAGACTCACGTAGTAGCGGTTGTTCTTGCCGCTCCCCTCGACGCCGACGCTGTAGTCCTGCGTCACGGAGGTACGGAACACATGGTCGGCCCACCGCGTGCGGTAGGGCCACGCGCCGCTCTCGATCTCCGAGATGGAGGGATAGTAGGTGCCGTCCGCCCAGATCTTGCCCGTATAGGGGCCCTCGGCGCCGCCGTTTTCGTAGGATTCGTTCTCCAGACGCGCCATCAGCACGGGATCGCGCCAATAGTCGAGCTGGTCGCTGAAGACGCCTACGCCCACCTTGGCCGAGAACCAGACGTTGTTTTGGACCCGCTGGCCCGATTTGGTCGTCACCATGATGACGCCGTTGGCGCCGCGCGAACCGTAGATCGCCGTGGCCGAGGCGTCCTTCAGCACCTCGATCGACTCGACGATCGCCGGATTGACGCTCGTCAGGTTGCCGGCGTCGCCCATGGGCACTCCGTCGACGACGACCAGCGGCGCATTCGACCCGTTGATCGAACTGATGCCGCGCACACGCACCGTCACGCCGCCCTGCGGGCTGTCGTTCGAATTGTCGATCACCGTAAGACCCGCCACGCGGCCCTGCAGCAGCTTGTCGATCGAGCCGGACGAAACCTGCGTGACATCCGAGGCCCTGACCGTCGCGACGCTGCCCGTGAGGTCGCTCTTGCGCATCGTGCCGTAGCCGATCACCACCACTTCGTCGACCAGCTCGGCATCCTCTTCGAGCCGGATGTCGACGGCCGTGCGCCCCGCCACCGCAACCTCCTGCGGCTTGTAGCCGAGGAACGAGACGACGAGCGTCTCGTCGGCCGCAGCCGCGATCCGGAAGGCACCGGAGGCATCGGTGGTCGTACCCCGCAAAGAGCCCTTCACTACGACCGACGCACCTGCGACGGGAGCTCCGTCGGGACTGCCCGTCACGACTCCCCCGACCGTCGTGCGCTGCGCCGACAAATCGGCCGCGCACCACAACAGGGGTATCAACAACATGAATAGTTTTCGTTTCATTTTCTTGGGAACAGGTTAGTAGGTTTTATGATTTCACATTCGGTCGGCCGGTATAATATAATAGGTAAGTCGATCCATAAGCGTTAGAAAAGAGACCGAATCGACTATTACAAATATAATACAAGCGAAAGCAGGATTATGATGAAATATTGACAAATAATAACAATATTTACACGAGTAAAAAGCAGCCACCCGCGCAGGAATGGTCTCTGAAGCAATTTTGAAAGATGTTTAATAATTGACACTTGTCCGTTATTAACCGCGCACAGAGATATTATGTCAAAATAATATAGTCATCGGCGGATATTTCATCGGAATAAACCTCCGACAGGCCCTACCTTTGAATTGACAGAATTTCACATTTTCCGGCCCTTTTTTCACACCCCGCCGGGACGGTAGCCAACCTCCCGGCAACGAACCTAAAACCGATGAACCATGCTGACACCCTTCCGTGAAATAATACGCGACGCCCACCTGCGGCACTACGCCGTGGGGGCGTTCAACTGTCTGAGCCTCGAACATGTCATGGGGGCCCTCTCCGCGGCCGAAGAGCTGCGCGCCCCGATCATCCTCCAGCTGGCCGAAGTGCAGTTTCCCGAGGCCCCCATGGAGTGGATGGCCCCCCTATTTCTCCGCGCCGCGCACGAGGCTACGGTCCCGGTCGCCGTACATCTCGACCACGGCCGCAGCATCGAGACCTGCATCCGCGCCATCCGTGCGGGCTTCAACTCCGTGATGTTCGACGGCGCGGCCCTGCCGCTCGAGGAGAACATCGCCCGGAGCGCACTCATCGCCCGCCTGGCCCACGCCGCCGGGGTCGATGTCGAAGCCGAGCTGGGGCGCGTGGGCGACACGGGCTTCGGCGGCGAAGGCACGGGCGACAGCTCCGCGGCCGACATCTTCACCGACGTCGAGGAGTCGGCGCGCTTCCTGGCCGAGACCGAGGTCGACGCGCTGGCCATAGCCATCGGCAACCTCCACGGCCGCTACATCGCCACCCCGCAGCTCAACATCGCGCGCCTGGCCGAGATCAACGCCCGCAACCGCACCCCGCTCGTACTGCACGGCGGCAGCGGAACGAGCGAAGCCGACTTCAAGGCCTCGATCCGAAACGGCATCTGCAAAATCAACGTCGCCACGGCACTCCAGGTGGCCGCAACCGAACAGACCGAGCGCTACCTCGCAACCGACGCCGCACCCGACTACATCGGCATCAAACGCTGCGCGATCGAGGCGTCGCGCCGCAGCGTGGCCTATCACATCCGCCTCTTCGAAAGCGACGGAAAAGCCTGACCGCCATGAAGAGGAGAGGAATCATATCGGCCGGCAGCTGGCTGGTCGACAGCGTGAAGATGATCGGGCGCTACCCCTCGGCGGGCAACCTCACGACGATCGAACGCGTGGAGACGGGCCTCGGCGGCTGCGCCCACAACGTTCTGGTCAATCTGGCACGTCTCGATGCGGGGCTGCCCCTCTACGCGGGCGGCTGCATCGGCCGCGACGCATTCGGCGACTACGTATTGCGCGAGATCGACCGCCACGGCATCGACCGCCGGCACATGATGGTGCTCGACGACGCGGCGACCTCCTATACCGACGTCATGTCCGAAAGCTCGGGAGCAGCCACGCGCACCTTCTTCCACTTCCGCGGCGCCAATGCGCGGCTCGACGCGGCCCGCGTGCTGGCCATGCGGAGCCCCGCGCGCATCTTCCACCTGGGCTACCTGCTGCTGCTCGACGAGCTGGACCGGCCCGACCCCGAATACGGCGTCGTGGCGGCCCGCGTGCTGCGGGAGCTGCAAAGGAGCGGCTACGAAACCTCCGTGGACGTCGTCTCGGAGGAGGGCGACCGCTTCCGCCGCATCGTGGAGCCCTGCCTGCCCTACATCGACTATCTGATCGTCAACGAGGTCGAGGCCGGCGCCATATGCGGCGCGGAGCTCCGCACGGCCGCAGGCGAACTGCTCCGCGACCGGGTCCGCACGGCCGCCGCCGCACTCGTCGACCGCGGCGTGGGACGCCTCTGCGCCATTCACTTCCCCGAAGGGGGCTACGCCCTGCAGCGCGACGGAGGGGAGTGCTTCTGCCCCTCGATCCCGGTCGCCACGAGCGACATCGTATCCGCCGTGGGAGCAGGCGACGCCTTCTGCGCCGGGATGCTCTACGCGCTGCACGAGGAGCTGCCGCTCGACCGCGCGCTCCGCATGGCCAACGCTGCGGCCCGCTTCAACCTCTTCAGCGCCACCAGCACGGGCGGCGCCCCCACACTCGACCGAATCGAAACATTCATCCGGGAAAACTATCCGAACCCATGAAAAGATCCGAAATAAACCGCGCCGTACGCGAGGCGCTCGAATTTCTCGACAAACACCGTTTCATGCTCCCCGCATGGGCAACCCGCACGCCTCAGGAGTGGGAAAAATGCGGCGACGAGTGCCGCGAGATCCGCGACAACGCCCTGGGATGGGACGTGACCGACTTCGGCAAGGGGCGCTTCGCCGAAGAGGGGCTCACCCTCTTCACGATCCGCAACGGCAATCCGGCACGCGACCGCAAACCCTACTGCGAAAAGATCATGATCGTCCGCGAAGGGCAGAGAACCCCGATCCACTTCCACTGGCACAAGATGGAGGACATCATCAACCGCGGAGGGGGCGATCTGTGCATGAAGATCTGGCAGGCCGACGGCGAGGAGCGGATGACCGATGCCCCCTGCGCCGTCTCGATCGACGGCGAACGGCGGACCCTCGCCGCCGGGGAGACCTTCCGCCTGCACCCCGGGCAGAGCATCACGTTCGAGCCCTACCTCTACCACACCTTCTGGGCCGAAGGGGGCGACTGCCTGGCGGGCGAGGTTTCGACGGTCAACGACGATGCCGCAGACAACCGCTTCCACGAACCTCTGGGACGCTACCCGCAGATCGACGAAGATCAGAGGGCCGAATACCTGCTGTGCAACGAATACCCCCTCTCGCGATGATCCGCAACCACCCGCTGCAACCCCTCTCCTGGGTCGTGGGCCACGCCGCCGACCGCACAGCCGCACCCCGACGCTTCGTTCCGGCGACGGTGCCCGGCGCCGTGCAGGCCGACATCGCCCGCGCCGAAGGCTACCCCGACTGGAACCGGGCCGACAACTATCGGATGCTCGCGTGGCTGGAGGATCGCTACTTCACCTACCGCGCCGAATTCGAAAGCCCCGCACTGGCCGACGACGAGCGGCTCTGGTTCGTGTCGAAGGGTATCGACTACCGCTACGAGGTACGCCTCAACGGTCTGACGCTCACCGAGGGCGAAGGAATGTTCGCACCCGTGGAGGCCGACCTCACGCCGCATCTCGCGCCGCACAACCGGCTCGAAGTGGTCGTATATCCCGTGCCGAAGCGCCACGCCGAACCGACCGACCGCACGCAGGCCTCCCACGTCGTGAAACCCGCCGTGGGCTACGGCTGGGACTGGCACCCGCGCCTGGTTCCGCTGGGCATCTGGGACGACACGGGATTGCAGCGCCGCCGCCGGGCGCACCTCACGGACGTATGCGTGCGCTACACGCTCGACGACGACCTCGGCGGGGCCGACATCCTGGTCGAAAGCGAAGGGGCGGCTTCGGAGGGCTTCGTCGGCCGCTGGGAGCTGTTCGACCCCGAGGGCCGATGCGTCGCCCGGGCCGAAGGAGCCGTCGGTGAGCCGCTCGCGACACGCCTCGAACACCCCCGTCTGTGGTGGACGCACGACCACGGCGATCCGGTGCTCTACACGTCGCGCTACCGGCTCGTCGGACCCGACGGGAGCGAAACGGAACGCGCCGAGGAGTGCGTGGGCTTCCGCCGCGTGCGCCTGGTGATGAACGAGGGGGCGTGGAGCGAGCCCAAGGGCTTCCCCAAGACGCGCAGCGCCGCCCCGGCGCAGATCGAGCTGAACGGACGCCGGATCTTCGCCAAAGGCTCGAACTGGGTATGCCCCGAACTCTTTCCGGGACTGGTGACGGCCCAACGCTACGAAGAGCTCGTAACGACAGCCGTGCGGACCAACTTCAACATCCTGCGCTCGTGGGGCGGCGGCATCGTCAACAAGGACTCTTTCTTCGACTGCTGCGATGCCATGGGCATACTGGTGTGGCAGGAGTTCCCGCTCGCCTGCAACTGCTATCCCGACGCGCCGGAGTACCTCGCGGTGCTCGAACGCGAAGCCTGCGCCATCGTCCGCCGCCTGCGCCGCCACCCTTCGCTGGCGATCTGGTGCGGCGGCAACGAGCTCTTCAACAGCTGGTCGGGCATGACCGATCAGTCGCTGCCCCTGCGCCTGCTGAATGCCGTGTGCTACCGGCTCTCGCCCGAGATCCCCTTCAACGCCACGTCGCCCCTCAACGGCATGGCCCACGGCCACTACCTCTTCTACTGGGAGGGGCGCGACGTCTTCCAGCTGATGAACGAAAGCCGCTTCACGGCCTACACCGAGTTCGGAATCCCCGGCATCGCGCCGCGCGAAGCGCTCGAGCGGATCATCCCCCAAGAGGAGCTCTTTCCTCCGCAGCCCGGAACGGCTTGGGAGGAGCACCACGCCTTCGGCGCCTGGGACGGCGACCCTGCGACCTGGCTCGCGCAACCGACGCTCGAGCGCTACTTCCGCCCGGCCGAAACGCTCGACGAACTCATCTCCCAGAGCTCGCTCCTGCAGGGCGAGGGCTACAAGGCCATCTTCGAGGAGGCGCGCCGGCAGAAACCCTACTGCGCCATGGCGCTCAACTGGTGCTTCGACGAACCCTGGCCCGCGGCGGCCAACAATTCGCTGGTGGTCTATCCGTCGATCGCCAAACCCGCACTCGAAGAGGTGCGCCTCGCCTGCCGCCCGCTCTGCGCCAGCGCCCGGTTCGGCCATTTCGACTGGGAGGAGGGCGATCTGTTCTCCTGCGATCTGTGGATACTCAACGACCTGCCGCACGGGGTCGGCCCGTTCGTCGTGCGGGCGACGCTGCGCGGCGACGCGTCGCCGGTGCAGATGCTCCGCTGGGAGAGTCCCGCCGCCGAGGCCGGATGCAACATCGCGGGACCGGCAGCACGGGTGCGCCTGCCGGCATGGGATACGGATCGGTTCCACGTAGAACTCTCGGTCGAAGGTCATCCCGAAATGGATGCCCACTATACGCTGGCCTACCGCCGCAAAGCCTACCGCCACGACCGAACGGCCCCGATGAACGTAACCGAATAGAGCGATGAAACGGATACTCCTGCTACCCGCGTCCGACCGAACCTACGGCGACAGACGCATATTCCGCCCCTCCGAACCTCTACAATCCCCCGCATCATGAACCAAACGATCGGACTCCGCGAAAAGATAGGATACGGCCTCGGCGACGCCGCTTCGTCGATGTTCTGGAAGCTCTTCGGATCCTACCTTCTGTTCTTCTACACCGACATCTTCGGGCTGCCCGCCGCGGCCGTAGGCACCATGTTCCTCATAACGCGCATCTGGGACTCGCTCGCCGACCCCGTGGTGGGCGTGCTGGCCGACCGCACGCGCAGCCGCCGTGGCAAGTTCCGCCCCTACCTGCTCTGGGGCGCCGTGCCGTTCGGCCTGGCGGGCGTGCTCACCTTCTCGACGCCGGCATTCGGTCCGACGGGCAAACTCGTATGGGCCTACGCCACCTACGGCGCCATGATGATGATCTACTCGCTGGTCAACGTCCCCTACGCCTCGCTGCTGGGGGTGATCTCCGACGATCCCAAGAGCCGCACCGCACTCTCCTCATATCGCATGCTCTTCGCCTTCGGCGGAAGTATCCTGGCGCTGCTCTTCATCGAACCGCTCGTCGCGTGGTTCGGCCGCGGCGGCGATCCGCAGCAGGGGTGGCAGTCGGCAACCGCCGTGCTGGCGGTAGTCGCCGTCGCGTTCTTCTTCTGCACCTACTCCTGGACGCGCGAACGGGTGCGCCCCATCCGCGAAGAGCGCAACTCCCTGCGCGACGACCTGAAGGATCTGGCGAACAACCGTCCGTGGTGGATTCTGCTCGGAGCGGGCATCGCGGCGCAGATCTTCAACTCGATACGCGACGGCGCGGCGGTCTACTACTTCAAATACTACGTCGCGGCGGAGTCTTCGGCCGACATCGCCAACACGACCCTTTCGCTCACCACGCTCTTTCTGGTGCTGGGGCAGGCGGCGAACATCGCGGGCATCCTGTTCGTGACGCCCGTAGCCAACCGCATCGGGAAGAAACGGACCTACCTCGGGGCCATGGCTGCAGCACTGGTGCTGAACCTGCTATTTTGGCTACCCGGATGCCGCGACGTGTGGGCGATCATGACGCTACAGGTACTCATCAGCATGTGCGCCGGAAGCGTCTTTCCACTGCTGTGGTCGATGTATGCCGATATCGTGGACTTCTCCGAGCTACGGACCGGACGCCGCGCCACGGGGCTGGTATTCTCCTCCTCGTCGATGTCGCAGAAGTTCGGGTGGAGCCTCGGCGGAGCGCTCACAGGATGGCTCTTGGGCCACTACGGCTTCGAAGCCAACGCAGCACAGGCCAGCGAGGTGCAAAACGGCATACGCGCCATGATGAGTCTGTTGCCCGCGGCGGGTACCGCCCTCTCGGTGCTCTTCATCGCCTGCTATCCGCTGGGCGAAAGGCAGGTGGCCGAAATAGGCCGCAGGCTCCGAACGCTCAGGAGGCGGAGCGGCGAATGATCCGTTCAAAAAAAGAGCAGCGGCAGGACCGAAAAGTCCTGCCGCTGCTTTTCCATGCGACGTGGCTTACTCCAGCCCCACCTTGTAGGGACAATACATCACCACGCCGCGCTGCGAGAGGGCCTCCTTCACGGCGGCGTACTCCTCCATCACGCCGTCGAGCTCCGGCCGGGCGAAGGCGGCGCGCACGCGGGCGTCGAGCGAGGCGAAGAAGGCGGCCATGCCCGAGGGCTCGTCGACGGCCTCCACCACGCGGTAGTCGTCGCCCAGCCCGGCCTTGTCGGCAGCCACGGCGACGGCCGCCTTCAGACCGCCGAAGTCGTCGATAAGACCGATCCGCTTGGCCTCGGTGCCCGACCACACGCGGCCGCCGGCGATCTCCAGCACCCGCTCGACGGGCAGGTTGCGCCCTGCGGCCACCTTGCCCGTGAAGGTCTCGTAGACCTTGTCCACGCCGCGCATGATCGAGGCGCGCTGGGCGGGGGTGAGGGGCGCCATGGTACCCATGTCGGCCGAGGCGTTCGACTTCACGCCGTCGAGCGTGATGCCCAGCTTGTTCTTCAGCGCGTCGGGCGTGTAGAGGTACATGCCGAACACCCCGATCGAGCCGGTCAGCGTGAGCCGGTCGGCCAGCACCACGTCGGCCGGGCAGGAGATATAGTAGCCGCCGCTGGCCGCGTAGGAGCCCATCGACACGACCACGGGTTTCTCGGCGCGCAGCAGTTCCATCTCGCGCCAGATGATGTCCGAAGCCAGGGCGCTGCCGCCCGGCGAGTTGACGCGCACCACCACGGCCTTCACCTTGTCGTCCTCGCGCTGCTCGCGCAGGGTGCGGGCCAGCGTGTTGCCGTAGATCTTGCCGCTCCCCTCGCCGTCGACGATCTCGCCGTCGGCATAGACCACCGCGACGCTCCCGGCATCGATGCCGCGCAGCGGCACGGTGACCTGCGAGGCGTAGTCGCCCAGCGTGACGAAGGCGTAGTCGTCACTCTCTTTCTCGGCCCCCAGCTCGACGAAGATATCGTCCATCTGGTCCTCGTAGACGAGCCCGTCGACGAAGCCGTGCGCGAGCGCATCCTCGGGCAGCACGACCTGGAGATTGTCGGTCAGGCGCTTCATCTCGGCCGGGTCGATGCCGCGGGCCTCGCACACGTCGCCCGAGAGCGTCGCCCACATCGAGTCGACGAGCTCCTGCATCTGGCGGCGGTTCTCGTCCGACATGCGGGTGAGGATGTAGGGCTCCACGGCGCTCTTGTAGCGGCACACGGTCGGGCGGAACACCTCGACCTTCAGATCGAGCTTATCGAGCAGCCCCTTGTAGAACATCAGCTGCGACGACATGCCCACCCAGTCCATGCCCCCCTCGGGCTGCATGTAGATCTTGTCGGCGGCCGAGGCGAGGTAGTAGGCCCCCTGCGAGTAGGTCTCGTTGTACGAAACGACGAACTTGCCGCTCTCGCGGAACGCAGCGATCGCTTCGCGCAGCTCCTCCATCACGGCTGCGCCACCGACTCCGCCGCCGCCGTTCAGACGCAGGTAGATGCCCTGTATGCGCTCGTCGTCGGCCGCGGCCTCGAGGGCCCGCAGCGCCTCCATGAGCGAGAGGCTGTGGGAGAAACGCAGCGTCGCGGGGTCGAATCCCGCCATCGGGTCGGAGACGGGAGCGTCGGAGATCCCCTCCGCCAGGTCAATCTTCAGAATGGCCTTGGCCGGCACACTCACGCTCTTCTCCATCGAGCCCATGAGCCCCGCGATCACGGCGATCCAGAACACCACCACCAGGCACATCCCCACGAAGAAGGCGAGCAGCCCGGCTAGAAAAGTTTTGATGAAATTCATGTCTTATCTCTTTAAAAAAGGTTTCCAAGTACAAAGATAGCCAATATCCACGAAAAACAAATAATATTTATCGTTTTTCGATAATATAAAACAAAATACGATGCAAGAACTTCGAAATAATCCCTATCTTTGCACAAAGACCTATTTATAATCAAGACTCACGCCTCATGGAAAATCGTATTCAATCGCTGCTCTCTGAGATCCTCCACCCCGAGACGGGCAAGGATCTCGTGCAGAGCGGATTCGTCGAGCACGTCGCGGCGGCGGCCGGCAAGGCCACCGTCGTGCTGCGCTTCGCCAAGGCGCGCGACCCCTTCGCCATAAAGATCAAGAACACCGTGGAAGAGACGCTCCGCCGCGAGCTCCCCTCGACCGAAGTGCTGGTAGTGGTCAAGGAGGGCGGCGCCCCGCCCCGCCCCGAGCCCAAGACGCTGACCTCGACGGGTTCCATCGCCCGCGTCATCGCCGTGGCGAGCGGCAAGGGGGGCGTGGGCAAGTCGACCGTCACGGCCAACCTCGCCGTCGCCCTGCGCGACATGGGCTACCGGGTGGGGGTGCTCGACGCCGATATCTACGGCCCCTCGCAGCCCCGCATGTTCGGCGTGGAGGGCTACGTGCCCGACGCCGTGCGCGAGGGCGACCAGGACCGCATCGTCCCCGCCCGCTCGATGGAGATCCTGCTCATGTCGATCGGCTTCTTCATCCGCCCCACCGACGCGCTGCTCTGGCGCGGCGCCATGGCGGTCAACGCGCTCAAGCAGATGATCCACCAGACGCAGTGGGGCGCGCTCGACTTCCTGCTCGTCGACCTGCCTCCCGGCACGGGCGACATCCACCTGTCGATCATCGGCGAGCTGAAGATCGACGCCGCGGTGATCGTCTCCACGCCCCAGCAAGTGGCCGTGGCCGACGTGGTGCGCGGCGTGGAGATGTTCCGCAACGAGAATGTGGCGATCCCCATCGCCGGCATCGTCGAGAACATGGCCTGGTTCACCCCCGAGGAGCTGCCCGAGGCCCGCTACTACCTCTTCGGCCGGGGCGGTGCGCGCCGCTACGCCGAGGAGTGCGGCGTGGCGTTCCTGGGCGAGATCCCCATCGTGCAGTCGATCATGGAGAGCGCCGACGATGGCCGTCCGGCCGCCGGCATCGACCCTCGCGTGGGCGAATGGTACCGCGCGATCGCCGAAAAAACGGTTGAAAAAGTGATGACAAACGGTCAATAACCCCGCAAAAACATGTCGATAACCGCCTGCAAAACTCTTGAAAACTTCATGCGAAAAGAGGTTGCACTTATCGTCCGGGGCGCGGTATATACGGCTTTTCCGTACCGCCAAAAAAAGTTTTCCCTTTTTATGGCACCGTTTGCGACATACGGCCGGGTCCGCCCTGTTCACAAAAAATGGCTGTCGACAAGATGATACACCTTATCCACAATTGTTCATAACCCGCATAACCCACTGAAACAGACCCACCCAAGAAGAATAAGCCGTCGACACGCTTTTTACCTCGCTGTCGATAACGATTTTCCAAATCTTCTTATCGACACTATCGACAGCTATTATTCTTATTCTATTTTTATTTAAATTTAATAAAGGAATAAAAAATAAAAACAAACATGGTTGAAAACTCCGCCGCGCTGCGCCGCCGAATCGAGGAGCTCAAGCGCGAAAAGAACGCCGTGATCCTGGCCCACTACTACACCTCGCCCGAGGTGCAGGAGGTGGCCGACTTTCTGGGCGACTCGCTGGCCCTGTCGGTCGAGGCGCAGGGCGTCGACGCCTCGACGATCCTCTTCGCCGGCGTCCACTTCATGGCCGAGACGGCCAAGGTGCTCTGCCCCGACAAGCGGGTGCTCATCCCATGCCCCGAGGCGGGCTGCTCGCTGGCCGAGTCGTGCGACGCGGCCGCTTTCGCCGCCTTCAAGGCGCAGCACCCGGGCTACACGGTGGTCTCCTATGTTAACACGACGGTGGGCGTGAAGGCGCTGACGGACATCTGCTGCACCTCGTCCAACGCCCTGCGCGTCGTCGAATCGATCCCCCGCGAGCAGCCGATCCTCTTCGGGCCCGACCGCAACCTGGGCTCCTATATAAAGAAGCTCACCGGGCGCGACGATATGGTGATCTGGAACGGCGCCTGCCACGTCCACGAGGAGTTCTCGCTCGAAAAGCTGCTGGAGCTCAAGCGCCAGCACCCCGAGGCGAAGGTGGTGGCCCACCCCGAGTGCCGCGCCTACATCGTCGAGGCGGCCGACTTCACGGGCTCCACGGCGGCGATCCTCGACTACTGCGGGCGGAGCGACGCCGACACCTTCATCGTGGTCACCGAGTCGGGCATCCTCACCGAGATGCGCAAGCGCTACCCTTCGAAGCACTTCATCCCCGCGCCCCCCGACGACCCCTCGTGCGGCTGCAACAACTGCAATTACATGAAGATGGTGACGTTGGAGAACATCGTCGCCTGCCTCGAGAACGGCGCCCCGGAGATCGTGCTCGACGAAGAGACGCGTCGTGCGGCCGAGCGGTCGATCCGCAATATGATCGCCATACGCTGAATTGAAAATTGAAAGTTGAAAATTGAAAAAAGGATTTAACTTAATATACCCATGAAAAAACTCCTATTGACCCTTGCGGCCGCCTGCGTGGCGCTTACGGCCGCCGCCGACGAAGGAATGTGGCTGCTGCCCTACCTTCAGAAGATGAATATCAAGGACATGAAGGCCCGCGGCTGCAAGCTGTCGGCCGAGCAGATCTACAGCCTCAACAAGTCGGCCCTCAAGGACGCCATCGTCATCTTCGGCGGCGGCTGCACGGGCGAGATCGTCTCGCCCGAGGGGCTGCTCTTCACCAACCACCACTGCGGTTTCGGCGCCATCCAGTCGCTCTCGTCGGTCGAGCACGACTACCTCAAGTACGGCTTCTGGGCGCAGAACAACGCCGGGGAGCTCCCCGCTCCGGGTCTGCGCGTGACCTTCATCCGCAAGATCGCCGACGTCACGGCCGACATCCTGGGCAACGTCCCCTCGACGGCCGGGCAGGAGGAGTACACCGCGATCGTGCGCGAGAACGTCAAGGCGCTCACCGAGCGGCTCGAGGCCGAGAACCCGGGCATGACGGTCTCGGTGCGCCCCTTCTTCGAGGGTAACCAGTACTTCTCGTTCGTCATGGAGGTCTTCACCGACATCCGCCTGGTGGGTACGCCCCCGCAGTCGATCGGCAAGTTCGGCGGCGACACCGACAACTGGATGTGGCCGCGCCATACGGGCGATTTCTCAGTCTTCCGCGTCTATGCCGGACCCGACAACAAGCCGGCCGACTACTCGCCCGAAAACCGCCCCTATCGCGCCGACAAGTACCTCAAGGTCTCGCTGGCCGGTGTCAAGGAGAACGACTTCGCCATGATCATGGGCTTCCCCGGCTCCACGCAGCGCTACGCCACCTCCTACGAGCTGGCCGACATGCTGGAGGTATCGAACCCGCAGCGCATCTTCATCCGCGGCGAGCGGCAGGAGATTCTCTGGAAGGACATGCTCGCGAGCGACAAGGTGCGCATCCAGTACGCCTCGAAGTACGCCGGGTCGTCCAACTACTGGAAGAACTCGATCGGCATGTCGCGCGGCATCAAGAAACTGAAGGTCAAGGAGCGCAAGCAGGCCCAGGAGGCCTCGTTCCAGGCGTGGGCCGAGGCCAACACGCTGCCCGAAGAGGGCTACGTCGACGCCCTCGCGAAGGTGAAGAGCGCCGTCGAGGGGCGCAGCGACAGCCGCGCCGCCATGCAGTACATCTCGGAGGCCTTCCTGGGCGGCATCGAGCTGCTCCGTCCCGCCATGGGTGTCATCCGGGGCGACGGCCTCGCGGAGGAGGTAGACGCTGACGAGGTGATGGCCCGCATGGGCAAATGGTACAAGGACTACAGCCCCGAGACCGACCGTAAGGTGGCCAAGCGCATGATGCGCATCGCCCGCGAAAATATGAAGGTGCTCCCGTCGTTCTACGCCGAGATCGTCGACAAGCGGTTCGGCGGCGACATCGACGCCTATGTCGACTACATCTACGACAACTCGGCCTTCACCTCCGAGGAGAAGATGAAGGGGCTCCTGGCTGACTATTCGGCCGAAAAGGCCGCTGCCGACCCCGTCGTTCCCGTGGTGCAGTCGGTGGTGAAGCTCTACCAGGAGCTGGGCAAGGAGGCGGGCGCCTACTCGGCCCCCTTCGCCGAGGGACGCCGCAAGTATGTCGCCGGTCTGATGCTCCAGCACCCCGAGAAGGCGTGGGCGTCGGACGCCAACTTCACGCTGCGCCTCACCTACGGCCGCGTGCTCCCCTACGAGCCTGCCGACGGCGTGGAGTATAACTACTATACGACTTTGAAGGGCGTCATGGAGAAGGAGGATCCGAAGAATCCCGCCGAGTTCTACGTGCCCGAGCGCCTCAAGGAGCTCTACGCCGCGCGCGACTTCGGTCCCTACGCCAACGAGCGGGGCGAGCTGGTGACCTGCTTCCTTGCCGACTGCGACATCACCGGCGGCAACTCCGGATCGCCGGTGCTCAATGCCAAGGGTGAATTGATCGGCCTTGCGTTCGACGGCAACTGGGAGGCCATGTCGGGCGACGTGGCTTTCGAGCCCGAGCTGCAGCGCACGATCGCCGTCGACATCCGCTACGTGCTCTTCACGATCGACAAGTTCGCCGGGGCCCGCTGGCTCATCGACGAGCTCGACATCGTACGCTAACCCCGCTTCCGGGCTTTTACGACGCAGAGGCGCGACCCCTTAGGGGCCGCGCCTTTTTCGCGTCCGTGGCGATCCGCAACCGAAATATCGCCTTTCGCTTTCCTTTTCGCCGAAAAATTCGTAATTTTGGCTGAATTTACAAAGATTTTACCCATGGCAAAAGCGTACAAACGTTACCTGGTCACTTCGGCCCTCCCCTATGCCAACGGCCCGGTCCACATCGGCCACCTGGCGGGAGTCTACATACCCTCCGACATCTACACGCGCTACCTGCGTCTGAAGGGGTGCGACGTCGTCTCGGTCTGCGGATCGGACGAGCACGGCGTGCCCATCACCATCAAGGCGCGCAAGGAGGGCATCACCCCCCAGCAGGTCGTCGACCGCTACCACGAGATTATCCGCAAGTCGTTCGAGGGGCTGGGCATGTCGTTCGACATCTACTCGCGCACCTCGTCGCCGACCCACGCCGCCACGGCCTCGGAGTTCTTCCGCAAGCTCTATGACGAGGGCAAGTTCATCGAGCGCACCTCCGAGCAGTACTACGACGAGGAGGCGCAGACGTTCCTGGCCGACCGCTACATCGTCGGCACCTGCCCCAAGTGCGGCAACGACCGCGCCTACGGCGACCAGTGCGAGAAGTGCGGCTCGACGCTCTCGCCCGACGAGCTGGTCGACCCCCGCAGCGCCGTGTCGGGCTCGGTGCCCGTCAAGCGCGAGACCAAGCACTGGTACCTGCCGCTGAACGACTACGAGGCGTTCCTGCGCGAGTGGATCCTCGACGGCCACAAGGAGTGGAAGTCCAACGTCTACGGCCAGTGCAAGAGCTGGCTCGACGGCGGCCTCCAGCCGCGCGCCGTGAGCCGCGACCTCGACTGGGGCATCCCCGTGCCGGTGGAGGGCGCCGAGGGCAAGGTGCTCTACGTGTGGTTCGATGCCCCGATCGGTTATATATCTGCTACCAAGGATTTTACACCCGACTGGGAGCAGTACTGGAAGTCCGGCGACACCAAGATGGTCCACTTCATCGGCAAGGACAACATCGTCTTCCACTGCATCGTCTTCCCTTCGATGCTCAAGGCGCACGGCGGCTACATCCTGCCAGAGAACGTACCGGCCAACGAGTTCCTCAATCTGGAGGGCGACAAGATCTCCACCTCGCGCAACTGGGCCGTCTGGCTGCACGAGTATCTCGAGGAGTTCCCCGGCAAGGAGGACGTGCTGCGCTACGTGCTCTGCGCCAATGCGCCCGAGACCAAGGACAACGACTTCACGTGGAAGGACTACCAGGCGCGCAACAACAACGAGTTGGTGGCCGTGCTGGGCAACTTCGTCAACCGGGCGCTGGTGCTCACCGAAAAATACTTCGGGGGCGTGGTTCCCGCCTGCGGCGCGCTGACCGACTACGACCGCGAGACGCTCGCCGAGGTGGCCGCCGTCAAGGCGTCGCTCGAGGCCGACATCGAGGGCTACCACTTCCGCGAGGCGCTCAAGGAGGCCATGAACGTCGCCCGCATCGGCAACAAGTATCTGGCCGACACCGAGCCGTGGAAGGTCATCAAGAGCGACCCGGCGCGCGTGGAGACCATCCTCTACGTGGCGCTCCAGATCACGGCCAACACGGCCATCGCCATCGAGCCTTTCATGCCCTTCTCGGCCGCGAAGATCCTGCGCATGCTCGCTGCGGAGAAATTTTCGTGGGAACGTCTGGGCGCCACCGATCTGGTCGCCGCCGGTCACCGCATCGGCCGTGCCGAGCTGCTCTTCGAGAAGATCGACGACGAGGCGATCCAGCGTCAGCTGGACAAGTTGGCTGCCACGAAGGCGGCCAACGAGGCTGCTGAAGCTGCGCAAAATATTGAACAGCAGAAAGATAGCTGTATATTTGACGAGTTCCAGAAGATGGATATCCGCGTCTCGACGATCCTCTCGGCCGAGAAGGTCGCCAAGACCAAGAAGCTGCTGAAGCTGACCGTCGACACGGGTATCGACCGCCGCGAGATCGTCTCGGGCATTGCCGAGCACTTCACCCCCGAGGAGCTGGTGGGGCGCCAGGTGCTGGTGCTGGTCAACCTCGAGCCGCGCGAGCTTAAGGGCATCCTTTCGCGGGGCATGATCCTCATGGCCGAGGATGCCTCGGGCAAGCTGCGGCTGCTCTCGCCCGGCGAACCCTGCACCAACGGCGCAGTGGTGGGATAATACGAACAACCTTATAAAACATACGATCATGAATCAGGTAGATTGGGGAGCCCTGGGTTTCGACTACTACAAAACCGATTGGAATGTCCGTTTTTACTATAAAGACGGCAAATGGAGCGAGATGGAGGTCACCGAGGACGAGTACATCCGCATGCACATGTCGGCCTCGTGCCTGCACTACGGGCTCGAGCTCTTCGAGGGGCTCAAGGCTTTCCGCGGCGTCGACGGCAAGGTGCGTCTGTTCCGCGTCGGGGACAATGCCCGCCGTCTGCGCGCGTCGGCCGAGCGTCTGTGCCTGCCCGTGCCCACGATGGAGATGATCGTCGAGGGGTGCAAGGAGGTCGTGCGCCGCAACGAGCGCCACGTCCCTCCCTACGGCACCGGTGCCTCGCTCTATCTGCGCCCCGTGATGTTCGGCACCAAGGTGGGTCTGGGTGTCAAGCCCTCCGACGAGGCGATGCTCATCATCTATTGCAGCCCCGTAGGTGCCTATTTCAAGGAGGGGATCAAGCCGATTAAGGTCGCTTTGGATCGCGAGCAGGACCGCGCTGCTCCACGTGGAACAGGCGACGTGAAGGTGGGCGGTAACTATGCGGCCAGCATCTACTCGGGCCACCATGCCCACGAGCTGGGCTACTCCAATGTACTCTATCTCGATGCCAAGGAGCATAAGTATATTGAGGAGTGCGGCGCGGCAAACTTCTTCGGTATCAAGAACAATACCTACGTCACCCCCAAGTCGCCCTCCATCCTCCCCTCGATCACCAACATGAGCCTGCGCCAGCTGGCTGCCGATTTCGGCATGAAGGTCGAGGAGCGCGAGGTGCCGGTAGAGGAGCTCACCACCTTCGAAGAGTGCGGCGCCTGCGGCACGGCGGCTGTGATCTCTCCCATTGGGACGATCTTCGACATGCAGACCGGTGTCCGCTATGATTATGGGCAGGAGGTAGGCGCGCAGAGTATGCGTCTCTACGCGGGTCTCCAGGATATTCAGTACGGCCGTGCCGAGGATACCCATGGCTGGACGACGGTGGTTCTCTGATCTGATCTATCTGCTGTATAAAGCAAGAGCCCTGCGAATCTCGCAGGGCTCTTTTCTTTACCGTGTTCCACGTGGAACATCCGTGTGCCGGTCGGGTCTACCTACCGAATTTCACTAGCAGCACGTTGACGTCGGCAGGCGATACGCCGGGGATGCGCGATGCTTGGCCGATGGTCGCGGGGCGGATGCGGTCGAGCTTCTGTCGTGCCTCGATCGTCAGCGACTGCATGGCGTGGTAGTCGAAATCGGCGGGAATGGCGATATTTTCGAGCCGCCGCAGCTTGTCGGCGATGAATTTTTCGCGCTCGATGTATCCTTTGTATTTGATCTGGATCTCCGCCTCCTCGATCGCCTCGGCTCCGATGCCCTGCTCGTCGATGAAGCGAGCCAGTCGGGGCAGCGCCGCCCGCAGCGATTCGAACGTCACCTGGTTGCGCATCAGCAGGTCGTAGAGCTTGCGGCCCTGCGTCAGCGGCTCCGATCCGACCGATTTCAGATAGTCGTTTATTTCGGCTGCTTTGACGCTCGTCCCGCGGGCGAAGGCCACGAGCGATTCTACGAGCGATTTTTTTTCTTCGAATCGGGCGTATCTTTCGTCGCCGACGAGCCCGATTTTGCGTCCGATCGGCGTCAATCGCAAGTCGGCATTGTCCTGCCGCAGCAAAATGCGGTATTCGGCGCGCGAGGTGAACATGCGGTAGGGCTCGTCGACCCCCTTGGTCACCAGGTCGTCGATCAACACGCCGATGTAGGCCTCGTCGCGCCGCAGCACCACGGGCTCCTCCCCCACTCGCGTGCGGTGGGCGTTGATGCCGGCCATGAGCCCCTGCGCCGCGGCCTCTTCGTAGCCGGTGGTGCCGTTGATCTGCCCGGCGAAGAAGAGCCCCCGGACGAGCTTGGTTTCGAGCGAGTGGCGCAGCTGTGTGGGCGGGAAGTAGTCGTACTCTATGGCGTATCCCGGGCGGTATACGTGTACGTTTTCCAGTCCGGCGATGCCGTGCAGCGCCTCCAGCTGCACCTCCCAGGGCAGCGACGACGAGAAGCCGTTGAGGTAGTATTCGTGCGTCGTGCGTCCCTCGGGCTCCAGGAAGAGCTGGTGCTGCTCCTTGTCGGCGAACGTGCGCAGCTTGTCCTCGATCGAGGGGCAGTAGCGCGGTCCGATGCCGCGTATGGTGCCGTTGAAGAGTGGCGAGCGGTCGAAGCCGCCGCGCAGCGTGGCGTGCACCTCGGGCGTGGTGTAGACAGAGTAGCAGGGCAGCTGCTCGGCCACGGGGTGCGTCTGGTCCGAGAAGGAGAATTTGGCCGGCGCGGCGTCGCCGTACTGGGGCTCCAGGCGCGCGAAGTCGATGGTGCGGCCGTCGAGGCGCGCGGGCGTGCCGGTCTTCATGCGGCCGCTCTCGAAGCCCACGGCGCAGAGCGAGGCCGTCAGACCGTGCGACGCCGCCTCTCCGGCGCGTCCCCCCTCGGCGCTCGCATCGCCGCAGTGCATGCGTCCCTCGAGGAAGGTGCCGGCGGTGACCACCGCGGCCCGGCATGCGAACTCCACCCCCATGCGGGTGCGGACGCCGCGGATCCGCAGCCCCTCGCCCTCCCCGCCGAAGAGAAGTTCCGTCGCCGCATCCTGCCATATGTAGAGGTTGTCGGTGCACTCCAGCGTGCGGCGCCACTCCTGCGAGAAGCGGTGCTTGTCGCACTGCGCGCGCGGGCTCCACATCGCCGCCCCCTTCGAGCGGTTGAGCATGCGGAATTGGACGGTCGTGAGGTCCGTAATGCGGCCCATCTGACCGCCCAATGCGTCTATTTCTCTGACTATCTGCCCTTTGGCTACTCCTCCGACGGCCGGGTTGCACGACATGGCGGCCATCTTCTCCATGTCCATCGTCACGAGCAGCGTGCGCGAGCCGAGCCGTGCGGCCGCCGAAGCCGCCTCGCAGCCGGCGTGTCCGCCGCCGATGACGATGATGTCGTAGTCGAGTATCATTTGTTCGGTTTCTGTTTCGAATGGAAGGTTTCTACCCACCGGCGGAACTCCTCGGCTCCGACCCGGCGGATCTCGTTGCCTGCCGGCATCTCTGCGCTGCGCCAGACGAGCAGGTCGAGCAGGCCAGCCTTGCGGGCCGACACCAGCAGCCGGTACAGGGGTTCTGCGGCGGTGTGCTCTTCCAGCAGGGCGATCCCGCGCTCGGGGTCGATGATGTAGAGGTCGTATCGGCAGGTGCGTTCGGGGGCGATGCGTCGCGTGGCGAAGCGGTAATGCCCCTCCCCCACCCGCTCGAAGCTGTCGAGCAGCGAGGGCCAGGGGCCCTCCTGCGTATGCTCGATCAGCAGCGAATCGACGATGTGGATCGGATACTGCTCCCGCCCGTCGATGTAGTATGTCCCCTCCGCGCGGACGGCTGACAGCCAAGTGTGCGCGATCCCGCACTCGTGGCGCGGCAGCGGCCCCGGATAGGCGCGGCGCAGGGCGCCGAGCAGCTCCGCCAGCGTGCGGCGGTTCTCCTCCCCGTCGGGCGAGACCGCGTCCAGCAGCTGCCGCCGGAGGTGCGAATCGAGTCCGCGCTCGACGAAGACGTCGCAATAGTCCCGGAATCGGCCGTCGACGATGGCGGCGTAGCGATAGAGAAAGAGCGTGTCGTGCTCGGTGAAAGGACCCCGGCGGCAGTAGAGCGTGTCGACCGCCGGCAGTTCGGCGAGCGTTATCCGGGTCATCTCGCCCCTTGCCGCCGCAGTCGCCGCCCCGGTCGTCGCCGCATCGCCCGTCTGCGGGGTGTAAGCGGCCGTTTCGGGCCCGTTCGCCCCGGCCGCGGGGATCATGCCGCCCGCTGCGATCCAGAGCGCCAGAAGGGCCTTCGGATGCGTTTTCATCGGCCGCCGCGATTTACTTGCCCATCTGCTCCCAGCGGGCGAGGTACTTGTCCTCCTTGCGGTGCATCTGCGCGTTGGCGCGGGGCGTCTTGTCCTTCTGGCCGCAGAGGTGCAGCAGCCCGTGCACCACCACGCGGCGCATCTCGCCGAGCGTCGTGGCGCCGTACCGGCGCGCGTTGTCGGCCACCGTCTCCACGTCGATGAAGATGTCGCCCGACACCGTGCGCGTGCCCTTGCGGTCGCTGTAGTCGAACGTGATGACGTCGGTGAAGTAGTCGTGCCCCAGGAACTGGCGGTTCATCTCCAGCAGCCGGGCGGCCGAGCAGAAGATGTAGTTGACATCGCCCAGCGCGTAGCCCTCCTCTGCCGCCGCGTCGCGCAGCCAGGCGGCCGTCAGCCGCTTCTGCGGCAGGCGGTAGGAGCAGTCGTCGGTGTAGTATCTTACGGCCATGCGTTGTGAGTTGAAAGTTGAAAATTGAGAATTGAAAGTTGAAAATGGAGCACTTTTTTTTCGGCCCGCAGCCAGCGGAGGGGGCGATCGAGGCGCAGCCGACAGAGCAGCCCTCCGCCGGGGGTGGCTGCGGGCTGCCGGCCTATGGCCGTCGTTTCATACGCGAACACCCTTTGCCTGCCCCGCCTCGCTTCTCACTTTTTACTTCTCACTTTTTACTTATTACTTTTTACTTCTTGAAGCAGTTCTCCGCCTTCATCTTGCGGGCGGGGTCGGGGGCGTAGATGCCGAATACGAGCTTGTACTCGGTCTTCATCGTCGTATTGTCGAGCGACATGCCGATGGTGCCCAGCGTCCCGTTCTTGGCTATTTTCTGCCCCTTTTCCACGGCGATCGTCCCCAGGTTGGCATAGGAGGTAATGTACTCGCCGTGGGCCACGAAAACGTCGTATTTTCCCGTGATGCGGTTGCGCTTGATCTCGACCACCTTGCCTTCGTAGATCGAGATCACGCGCGACCCCTTCTGCCCCACGATCTCGGCCATGTTCTCCTTGTAGCGCTTCACGCGCCCGCCCACCACCGGCAGGCGCAGCCCCGAGGTCTTCGACGAGAAGGAGGCGCCCTCCTTGTTGCCCTTCGTGAGCTTGCGCAGGGCGGCGATCGCGGCGTCGAGCTGCTGCTCCTGCTGCGTCTTGCGTTGCAGGGCCGTGCGCTCCTTCTGCGAGAGGTTGCGGATGTCGGCCTTGGCGGCCGCGGCGTCGCGTTGCAGCTTCTCGCGCTGCGAGGCGGCGCGCTGCATCACCGAGTCGAGGGCCCGGTGGCGCTGGGCGAGCTTCTCCTGCTCGGCCCGCACCTGCCCGCTCAGCTCGGCGATCTCGGTCATCTTGCGCTCGCGCAGGGCGGCCATCTCGCGCAGCGTGGCGATGCGCCGCGCCGCGTCGGCGAAGTCGCGCGAGGCGAAAAGATAGGTCACGAAGTTGTTGTTGCGGTAGTTGCGGTAGGCTTCGCGCGCCATCGAGGCATACTGGGCCCGCGCGCGGTCGAGGCGGCGCGAGAGCCCCCCGGCCACGCTGTCCGTGCGCGTCATCTCGTCGCGCAGGTCCTCGGCCTTGCGCTCGGTGGCCTCCAGCAGCTGGCTGCGGTCGGCGATCTGTCGCGAGAGGCGGCGTGCGCGCTCCTCGCTGGCCGCGCGGCCCTTCTGGAGCTTCGAGATCTCGCGCTCCTGGTCGGCGATCTTCTTTTCGAGGGCCTGGATCGCGCGCCGCTGCTCCTCGATGCGGCGGTCCTGCGCCGGAGCGGCGGCAGCGAGCAGCAGCAGCGCGAGGGCTGTCGTCACTGTTTTCATCATCTCCTTAGTCGTTCTTTTGCGCCGCTTCGGCTGCGCGGCTGCGTTCGAAGCGGCGGGCTATGGCCTCGGCGTCGTAGCCGTTCTCGGCCGCCTTGCGCCACCAGAAGCGGGCCATCGTCCGCTCGCCCAGCGCCTCGAGGATGTCGCCCATGTGGACGAGCAGCCCGGGGCTCCGCTGCCCGTCGATGACCACCGCCTGCTGCTGGAGCCGCTTCGCCTCGGCCGTGCGGCCCATGCGGAAGAGCACCCAGGCGTGGGTGTCGAGGTAGGTGGCGTTGTTGCCTTCGGTGAGTTCGGTGGCACGCTCGGCCATCTTCAGCGCCCGCTCCAGGTCGCGGCCCTCGAGCGAGAGGAAGTAGGCGTAGTTGTTGAGCGTCGCCGCATTGTCGGGGTGCAGCTCCAGGCTGCGGTCGTAGGCCTCGTAGGCGCGCTTCATGGCGCGGCGCGGAATCCCGCCCGGCGTCTCCACGGCCCGTGCCTCGTAGGTCGAATCGGCCGCCTCGACCTGCTGGTGCAGGGCATCGCCGATGAGCCCCCACACCACGCCGCGCAGCGAGTCGCCCGCGGCGTAGCGCAGCGAGCGTCGGTAGGCCTTCGCGGCCTTCGCGGGTTGCTTCATGTAGAGCAGCACGTGTCCCTTCGAGAGGTGGAACTCTGGCATCTCGGGGAAGAGCTCCAGCGCCCGGTCGACGTAGCGGTCCACCGAGTCGGGGTGCTGCATGTAGCTTTCGATGTCGATCACGTGGCGGAAGCTCTCGGCGTCGGGCCGCTCGCGGCGCGTCAGGATCTTGTAGAGGGCCAGTGCCTGCTCGAGCTCGCCCGAGGCCGTCAGGTGGCGGGCGTAGAGCTCCGTTGCGCGCCCCTCGTCGGGGTGGCGTATGGCGAGCGTCGCGGCCAGGGCGTCGATCTGGGGCCAGTATTCGCGGTAGAAGCGCACGTCGGCCGTGTAGCGTTCGAAGAGGCGGATCTTCGCCTCGAGGGGCACGCGTTCGTTGGCGAAGAGGCGCTGCGAGGTCCCGAGCTGCGCGCGGTAGTTGCGGCGCTCGCCGTAGAAGTCGGAGAGCGACATGAGCGCGCGGATGTCGGTCGAGTCGATCTTCAGCGCCTCGCCGTAGGCCGCCACTGCCAGCGAGTCGTCGCCCCGCGCGGCGTAGATGTCGCCCAGGGCGCAGCGGTGGGCCGGGTCGTGCGGCGCTTCGCCTATGGCGCGGCGCACCTCCTCCAGCGCCCGGTCGTACTGGCGCGTGGAGAGCAGCAGGCGCCGCTTCATCGCCCCCAGATAGGGGATGCGACCGAAGCGCACGTCGGCCGAGTCGAGCGTCACCACGGCGGCATAGGGCTGCCCGTCCTGCTCGTAGAGGGCCGCCAGCAGGCGGTAGTTGTCGGGGTCGTTGCCGTCGGTGCGCACCAGGCGGCGGTAGACCCCCAGCGCCTCGCCGAAGCGACCGTCGGAGAGCAGCGCCTGGCCGTAGATGCGCAGGTACCACTTGTCGGTCGTGTCCTGCCGCCAGGCGCGGCGGGCATACTCCGAGGCCCCCCTGCGCCCGCCGTCGATGCGTATGCGCGCCAGCTCGAAGAGCGCCGGCGCATAGGTCGAGTCGCGGCGCACGGCCTCGTCGAAGAGCCGCTCGGCCTGCGTCGTGTCGCCGTCGATGCACTTGAGGCGGATGCCCTCCAGGTAGCAGTCGGCGCTGCGCAGCGTGTCGGCGGGCATACCCGCTGCCGCACCGGCCGGCATGCCCGCAGTATTATCCGCAGGCCGGTCCGCGTGCGCACCCGCTGCCGCCCCGCCCCGCCCTGCGGCGAAGGCCGAGGCGAAGAGCGCCCCGAGGAGCAGTGTCGCCACCGTGCGTCTCATGGTCAGAGCGCCTCTTCGAACTGGTGGAGGAACCGCACGTCGTTCTCGAAGTAGAGGCGCAGGTCCTTCACGCCGTACTTGAGCATGGCGATGCGCTCGATGCCCATGCCGAAGGCGAATCCCGAATACTTCTCGGGGTCGATGCCGTTGGCTTTAAGAACGTTGGGGTCTACCATGCCGCAGCCCATGATCTCCAGCCACCCCGTGCCCTTGCACACGGCGCATCCCTTGCCGCCGCAGAGGTTGCACGAGACGTCGACCTCGGCCGACGGCTCGGTGAAGGGGAAGTACGACGGGCGCATGCGGATCGCGGCCTGCTCGCCGAAGATCTCCTTGGCGAAGCAGAGCAGCGACTGCTTCATGTCGGCGAACGAGACCCCCTCGTCGATGTAGAGGCCCTCGATCTGGTGGAAGATGCAGTGGGCGCGGTAGGAGATCGCCTCGTTGCGGAAGACGCGGCCGGGGCAGATGACGCGGATGGGCGGCTTCTGGCGCTCCATCGTCCGCACCTGGATCGACGAGGTGTGGGTGCGCAGCAGCACGTCGGGGTTCTTCTCCACGAAGAAGGTGTCCTGCATGTCGCGCGCCGGGTGCTCGGGCGGGAAGTTGAGTGCCGAGAAGACGTGCCAGTCGTCCTCGATCTCGGGGCCGTCGGCCACCGTGTAGCCCAGGCGCGCGAAGACCTCCACGATCTGGTTCTTCACCAGCGAGATGGGGTGGCGCGATCCGAGCTCGTCGGCCGATCCGGGGCGGGTCAGGTCCTCCTGCGGGGCGCTCTGCCCGTCGGCCGCGTCGGCCATGCGTTCGCGCAGGGCGGCGATGCGCTCCGTGGCGGCCGTCTTGAGACGGTTGAGCTGCTGACCTACCTCGCGCTTGAGCTCGGGAGCTACCGTGCGGAACTCCTCCATCAGGGCGTTCAGTTCGCCCTTCTTGCCCGTCATGCGGATGCGGAACTCCTCGACTTCGGCTGCGGTCCGGGGTTCGAACTCCTCGACACATCGGAGGAGTTCATTGATTTTTTCGGTCATATTTTGATTGTTTGTCGTTTTTGTCTACTTTTGAAGGCGCTGTTATAACGTGCAAAGTTAGGAAAAATTTTCGGTATGTTACGTCAAATCGCCTCGATTCTCCTGCTGCTGCTCCTCGCCGCTCCGGCCCGGGCCGAGCGCGTGGGGGTGGTCATGAGCGGCGGCGGGGCGAAGGGGCTCTACCACATCGGCGTTCTGCAGGCGCTCGAAGAGAGCGGCATCCCGATCGACTACGTGGCCGGTACCTCCATGGGGTCGATCATCGCGGCGATGTACGCCGCCGGCTACTCTCCGGCCGAGATGCGGCGCATCGTCTCCTCGGGGGTGGTCCGCGAGTGGGTCTCGGGGCGTCTGGACCCCAACCGCTACGGCTCCTACTACCGGCAGATCGGCAGCAACCCCTCGTTCGTCAGCTTCCGCTTCGACCTGAACAACCCGCGGCGCAAGTTCCGCGCCCCGACCAGCCTGGTCTCCTCGACGCAGATCGACATGGCACTGATCGACCTGTTCGCCCCCGCCTCGGCCGCCGCGGGCGACGACTTCGACCGCCTGATGGTCCCCTTCTTCTGCGTGGCCAGCGACATGAACTCCCGCGCGCCGGTGGTGCTGCGGCGCGGGGCGTTGCAGGAGGCCGTGCGCGCCTCCATGTCGATTCCTCTGGTATTCAAGCCCGTGACCCGCGATTCGATGCTGCTCTACGACGGCGGCATCTTCGACAACTTCCCCTGGCAGGTGCTCGACCGCACGTTCCGGCCCGACCTGATCGTCGGGTCGATCTGCACCACGGGCAACACCCCGCCCCACGAGGACAACAGCCTGCTCGACCAGGCCTTCCTGCTGGCCATGCAGCAGACCGACTACGACCTGCCCGCCGACCGCAGCGTGCGCATCGGCCGCGCCGTGGAGGTCAACATGCTCGACTTCGACAGCGCCGAGGAGGTGATGCAGGCGGGCTACGACGACGCGATGGAGGCGATGCCGCAGCTGCTCGCCCGCGTGCGCGAGCGGCGCCTGCCGGCCGACGTGGCGGCGCGCCGCGAGGCCTTCCGCGCCCGCTGCCCCGCGCTGCGGTTCGACGACTACCGCTTCGAGGGGCTCGCCGAGGCGCCGCAGGCCTACATGCGCGACTTCGTGCAGGTCGACCGCCGCACCCCCGGGCGGCAGCGCGAGATGCCCTTCGGCGAGCTGCGCGACAACATCTTCGCGGTGCTCTCGAGCGGCGACTTCACCATGGACTTCCCCCACGTGCGCTACGACTCGCTCTCGGGCCGATACCGCTTCGACGCGCGCTTCGCCATCAAGCCCACCTTCCGCCTGATGATCGGCGGCAACATCTCCTCCACGGCCTTCAACCAGGCCTACCTGGGCTTCAGCTACCAGACCATCGGCCACGTGATGCACAAGCTGGGCGCCGACCTCTACCTCGGACCCCTCTACACGTGGGGCACGCTGGGCGGCCGCACCGACTTCTACATGCGGGCGCCGCTCTTCGTCGACTATTCGTTCAACTTCTCGGTGAGCAACTTCCGCCACGGCGCTTTCGGGCGCCTCTCGCGCGTGGACAACACCCAGCAGATCAAGACCGGCGACCTCTTCTTCTCGGCGGGGGCCGGCATGCCCGTCTCGCGGCGCGGCTGCTTCCTGGTGCGGGCCAACGCGGGCCACGTCAACTACCACTACGATTCGGATCGCCACCTGGTCGACGAGACCGACCACTCGCGCTTCACCTTCTTCGCCGCCAAGGCCGAGATCGCCCGCAACACGCTCGACAAATTCCTATACCCGCGCCGGGGCTCCGACATCAGGCTCTCGGCCGTGTGGGTCGCCGGGCGCGACAAGCGGCGGCAGGCGCAGGGCGGCCCCTTCCTCCTGCGCGATACGCGCAGCTGGCTCGGCGCCCGCTTCACGTGGGACAAATACTTCGACCTGCCCTCCTGCTCGTGGTTCTCGCTGGGCTTCAACGTCGACGCGGTCATCACCGACCATCCGCGCTTCGACACCGAGAGCTCCACGCTGCTCTCCATGCCCTCCTACGCCCCCATCCCCCACGCCCGCATGATCTACATGCCCGACTACCATTCGCGGCGCTTCGTGGCGGGCGGCATCATGCCCACGTTCGACTTCACGCCCAACTTCTTCTTCCGCACGGGCTTCTACGCCATGTACCGCGCCCGCCGCGACTTCGTGCCCGAGGCCCTTTCGGAGCCGGTCGACCACCGCATGCACTACATCGCCGAGGCGTCGTTCGTCTACCACACGGCCATCGGCCCGGTGAGCCTGGCCCTCACCAAGTACGACCTGCGCAACTGGAAGAACATGTACCTCACCTTCAACTTCGGCTACCCCATCTTCGCGCCGCGGGGAACGTTCTACTAAAGTCAGAAGTAATAAAGTAAAAAGTGAGGCGGGGCAGGCAAAGGGTGTTCGCGTGTGAAACGGCGGCCATAGGCCGGCGGGCCGCAGCCTCCGGCGGCGGAGGCCCGCACTTCGCCGAAACTCGTGCGTCCTCCGCAGGCTGCCGCCCGAAAATGCAAATGACAGTCGGAGACTGGCAGCCCGCAGCCACCCCGGGCGGAGGGCTGCTCCGTCGGCTGCGTCTCCTTCGCCCCTCCGCTGGCTGCGGTCCGGAAATCCGTCATTTTCAACTTTCAACTTTCCATTTTCAATTTGTAAAACAAAGAGAAGCGAACCCCGCCGGGTTCGCTTCTTTTCGTTCGTCGAGGGCGTCGACTTGTGCCAGCCTGCGCCTACTTGCGCCGCACGTTGCCCGGCATGGCCTCCACGCGGCAGGGGCCGTCGTAGGTCACCTGCGCCGTGGTCGAGGTTTCGATGCGCAGCGTTCCCGAGCACCACACGTCGGCCTTCGAATAGTGGCTCCGGGCGTCGATCGTGTAGTCGGCGACCCGCAGCGAGGGGGCCGAGAAGGTGGCGTTCGACGCGAGCTTCACCGCCCCTTTCGCCACGTCCGCATCGCCTTGTATGCGCGCCTTGCCGTAGGAGCCTACGAACGCCTCGAAGCGCTCGGCGGCGAGCTTCGCGTCGAACGATGCGCTGCTCTGCACGGTCAGCCGCAGCTCGCGGCACTCGGCCGACCCGGTGAACTTGGCGTAGCTCGAGAGCCCGAGCGTGAGCGTGCGACACTTCACGTCGCCGTGCAGCGAGGCGTTGCTCGAGAGGGTCGCCTCGGCGTCGACGGCCCGGATCGCTCCGTCTACCTTGGCGTAGCTCGACACCGTGAGGCGCAGCTGTTCGCACTCCAGCGCGCCGCTCATCGAGGCGCAGCTGGCCACCGAGAGCCCCAGCGCGGGCGCCTTCACTGGGTCGGAGAAGCGGGCGTAGCTGCCGATCGTCATCGATCCCTGCGTGCGGCAGGCGACGGCCCCCGTGGCCGAACCGTTGCTCGACAGCTTGTATTCGCACGCGTCGCACGTCACCGTCCCCTCGAACTTGCCGTAGGAGCTGACATTCACGGTCGCCCGCCCCGCGGGGGCCAGGTCGGCTTTCACGCGGCCGTAGCTCTGCACCGAGACCTCGGCCGTCGCGCCGCGGAGCGCCACGGGGCAGTCGATCGAGCCGTAGGAGCCGGCCGTGAGCGACCGCAGCGCCTTCGACGCCGGCACGGTGACGTCGACCGCGATGTCGGCGCCCTCGGCGCGAATCTCGGCGTTGCGGCGGAAGCGCAGCACCCCGTCGGTGCGCTCCAGTGAGAGGTAGTCGATCAGCCGCTGGTCGGCCGTGACGGTGATCGTGCGGGCCGAGGGGCTCACCGTGATGCGGAAGTAGGAGGGGGCGACGATGCCCGTGTATTCGCCCGCGGCGCCCCACTCCTGGGTCGCCCGGAGCCCTTTGCCCTTGATGCGTACCACCTCGCGCGAGGAGTGCTTGCCGCCCGTCGCGCGCTTGATGCTGGTGGCGATCTGCCCCTCGGTGTTGTAGAGGCGGCGGATCTGCTCGGCCGTCAGCACCTCGGCGAAGCGGTCGACGTAGTCGCGCTTGACCTCGGCCGTGGCCGCGATGTTCTCCAGTTTGTCCTTCAGGCGGCGGCGCTGCGTCGCCTCGTCGCCCGTCGCGGCGTCGGTCGGCTCGGCCTTCACGGCCTTCACGGCCTCGGCCAGCGCCCGGCGGTAGGCGTCGTAGAGCGGGTCGAAGCGCTTGCGCTGCTCGCGCGTGAGCTTGAGCTCGCGCACCACCTGCTCGCGGGCCGCGGCGTGGAGCTCTTCGAGCGATTGCCGCTCCAGGGCGAGGTGCTCGGCGCGGTCGATGGCCGTGCGGACGTCGGCCACGGCCTGCCGCATCGCGGCGGTGCGCGGCGCGGCCGGCGCCGAGGCTGCCAGCCCCAGGGCGCAGATGAGAATGAGGAGTCGTTTCATGGGTATCGGGGTTTTTAGAGTTGCTGGTCGTAGAGTATGTCGTCGTAGTTGGTCGCCGCTGCGTCGCGGAGCACCTCCGAGGGGGCCGTGGCCAGCAGCGCGTCGAGGTCGGCGGGCGCGGCGTCGGGGTGCCGCTCTGCGGCCAGGAAGAGCCCTCCGGCGACGAGCACGGCCGCGGCGGCCGACGCCGTGGCGATGAGCAGCGTGCGGCGCAGCGCGGGAGTGCGCCCGGGGATGGGTCGCTGCACGGTGGCGCGGCGGATGCGCTCGTGCAGGGCTTCGAAGTCGACCTCGGGATAGGGCATCCGGCGGTCGGTACGTGACGGTTCATTCATGGTTTGCGAGTTTCGTTTTCAGTTTTTCGACGGCGTAGTGGTAGTTGACCTTCAGCGTCTGCTCCCGCTCTCCGAGGATGCGGGCGATGGCGGCGTAGGGCAGGTCGTCGAAGTAGCGCAGGTTGAAGACCAGGCGCTGCTTGAGCGGCAGTTCGAGCACCGCCTCGTGCAGGCGGACCAGCGCCCGGTCGGCGTCGGGCCCCGCCTCGTCGGCCACCCGCACGGCCAGCTCGCGCCCCACCTCGTCGAGCGAGGCGAAGAGGCTGCGCCGACGCCGGCGCAGCAGCGTGAGCGCCGCGCGGGTGGCGATGCGGTAGAGCCAGGCGCGCAGCTCGTCGGCGCCGCCCCGGAAGGCCTCCAAGCCGTCGTAGGCCTTCACGAAGCACTCCTGGCAGGCATCCTGCGCATCCTCGTGCACCACCACCAGCCGCCGGATGTGCCAGTAGAGGGGGCGCAGCATCGCCGCCGTGAGGCGGTCGAAGGCCTCGTTGCGTCGCGCCGCGTCGCGGAGCGCCTCCACCAGGGCCGGGGTTATGTCGGGGGTCGTAGTCATCGTCGTTCGTATGTAAGACGTTCAGCGGGGCCGGAAGTTAAACGGGGCTTCTGAAAAAATTGAAAATGGAGAGTTGAAAGCGGAGAATGAGGCGGGGCGGGTTGCGCGACCCGGTTTTTCGGGCGGCAGCCAGCGAAGGGCGCAAACTCGTTGGCGAGTTGCGGGCCTTCGCCGCCGGTGGCTGCGGCCCGCCGGCCTTCGGCCGCTTTTTTTGCAGACAGGCTTTCTTTGTCGGCAGCCCGCAGCCACCCCCGGGCGGCGGGCTGCTCCGTCGGCTGCGCCTCGGTCGCGCCTCCGCTGGCTCCGTGCTGAACGGAAAGTCCTTCGATTATGAATCGTGCATTATGAATCGTGCATTGACGAAGCAGCCGCACCTCGCGCCGGAGATTTGGCCCGAAGTGCGGCTGCGACGAACACGCGGCGCGGCTACTCCATGTCGCGCAGGTGCTTTTCCCAGGCCCATGCCGAGGCGAGCGTCTCGTCGAGGGTGCGGGTGGCCTGCCAGCCCAGCTCCTCGTTGGCCAGCGTCGGGTCGGCCCAGATGGCGATGATGTCGCCCTCGCGGCGCGGCGCGATCTTGTGGTTGACCTTCACGCCGTTGACCTGCTCGAAGCGGGTGACCAGCTCGAGCACCGAGACCCCGCGGCCCGTGCCGACGTTGAAGATCTCGTAGCGCTCCTTGTTCTTGTCGCCGGCCATGCGGCCGATGGCGGCCACGTGGGCGCGCGCCAGGTCCGTGACGTCGATATAGTCGCGGATGCACGAGCCGTCGGCCGTCGGGTAGTCGTCGCCGAAGACCGAGAGGCACTCGCGTACGCCGGCGGCCGTCTGCGTGATGTAGGGCACCAGGTTCTGGGGCACGCCGCGGGGCAGCTCGCCGATCTGGGCCGACGGATGGGCGCCGATGGGGTTGAAGTAGCGCAGGGCGATGCCCTTCAGCCCCTCGTAGGCGGCGATCGAGTCGCGCAGGATGTCCTCGCACATCTGCTTGGTGTTGCCGTAGGGCGAGGTGGCCGGCTTGCGGGGCGTCTGCTCGGTGACGGGCTGCTTGTCGGGTTCGCCGTAGACGGTGCACGACGACGAGAAGACGATGTTGTGGCGTCCGAACTCGCGCATCAGGGCGATGATGTTCATGAACGAGGTGAGGTTGTTGGTGTAGTATTCCAACGGCTTCTGCACCGACTCGCCCACGGCTTTCGAGGCGGCGAAGTGGATCACCGAGTCGAAGTCGTAGGTCTCGAACACGCGGCGCAGGGCCGTGCGGTCGCAGCAGTCCACCTCCACGAAGGGGATCTCGGCCCCCGTGATGCGGCGCACGCCCTCGACGGCGGCGATGTCGCTGTTCGAAAGGTTGTCGACGATCACCACGTCGTAGCCGGCGGCGATGAGTTCCACAGCGGTGTGGGAGCCGATGTATCCGGCGCCTCCGCTGACCAATACGGACGGTTTTTTCATGATAGGAATGGGTTTGTTATACGAATCTTTAGTTACAAATGTAGCGAAAATTCGCGATTCCGCTGCAAAAAAGCGCCCCGATTTGCGCTTCCGGCGCCGCTTTTTTCTCCGGCGGCGCCCCGCAGCGTGCACCGTCGGATGACGGATCGTAACCTCCCGGGGCGAAAAAAGGGCCGCCCGTGCGTTCGTTTTCGAAAAAAAACGTATATTTGCTAACACTTTGTTATCCGATCGACGACTATCGACAAACCCAATAAGCTTATGTACGGTAAAATCAAGCAACATCTTCAGAACGAACTGGCCGAGATCAAGGCCGCAGGGCTCTACAAAACCGAGCGCGTGATCGAGTCGCCCCAGCGCGCCGAGATCGAGGTGGCTGGCCGCAAGGTACTCAACTTCTGCGCCAACAACTACCTCGGCCTGTCGGACAATCCGCGTCTGGTGGAGGCCGCCAAGCAGGCGATGGACGCCCGCGGCTTCGGCATGTCGTCGGTGCGCTTCATCTGCGGCTGCCAGGACATCCACAAGCAGCTCGAGCAGGCCATCTCCGACTACTTCGGCACCGAGGACACGATCCTCTACGCCGCCTGCTTCGACGCCAACGGCGGCGTCTTCGAGCCGCTGCTCACCGACCAGGACGCCATCATCTCCGACGCGCTCAACCACGCCTCGATCATCGACGGCGTGCGTCTGTGCAAGGCCGTGCGCTACCGCTACGCCAACGCCGACATGGCCGAGCTGGAGGAGTGCCTCAAGAAGGCGCAGGCCCAGCGCTTCCGCATCATCGTCACCGACGGCGTCTTCTCGATGGACGGCAACGCCGCGCCGCTCGACAAGATCTGCGCCCTGGCCGAGAAGTACGACGCGCTGGTGATGGTCGACGAGTGCCACTCGGCCGGCGTGCTGGGCAAGACCGGCCGCGGCATCACCGAGCTTTACGACCTGCGCGGTCAGGTCGACATCCTCACCGGCACGCTGGGCAAGGCCTTCGGCGGCGCCGTGGGCGGCTTCACCACGGGTCGTCGCGAGATCATCGACATGCTGCGCCAGCGTTCGCGCCCCTACCTCTTCTCCAACTCGCTGCCCCCCGCCGTCGTGGGCGCCTCGATCGAGATGTTCAGGATGCTCGGCGAGAGCGACGCCATCCACGACCGTCTGGTGGCCAACGTCGAGCACTTCCGCGCGGGCATGATGGCCGCCGGCTTCGACATCAAGCCCACGCAGTCGGCCATCTGCGCCGTGATGCTCTACGACGCCAAGCTCTCGCAGGAGTTCGCCGCCAAGCTCCAGGAGGAGGGCGTCTTCGTCACGGGCTTCTACTACCCCGTGGTGCCGAAGGGCCAGGCCCGCATCCGCGTGCAGGTGTCGGCAGGCCACACCACCGAGCAGCTCGACCGCTGCATCGCCGCCTTCACCAAGGTGGGCAAGGAGTTGAACGTCATCAAATAAACCATCCGCAGCCATGTCCCGTACCTCGCTCGATGCGATCGATCGCAAGATTCTCAAATACCTGATCGGAAACGCACGCATGCCGTTTCTCGAGATCGCGCGCGAGTGCGGAATCTCGGGCGCGGCCATCCACCAGCGCATCCGCAAGCTCCAGGAGGCCGGCGTGATCCAGGGCAGCCGCCTGGTGGTCGACCCCAAGACGATGGGCTTCGACGTCTGCGCCTATGTCAACGTCACGCTCAAGGACCCCCAGCTGCTCACCCCCACGATGGAGCACCTGCGCGAGGTCCCCGAGATCGTCGAGGCCCACTTCATCACGGGCAAGGGCTCGCTGATGGTCAAGCTCTACTGCGTCGACAACGAGCACCTCATGCGCACGATCTTCGAGGGCATCCTCCGCATCCCGGGCGTCTCGGCCACCGAGACCATCCTCTCGATGCAGGAGGTGTTCCAGCGTCCGATCAACATCGACTTCATCGAGGAGTAGGCGGGCGCCGCGTTTGCTTTCGCAGCCGCACTTCGGGCCGGAGATCCGGCGCCGGGGTGCGGCTGCTTTTTCAATTCATAATCGGGGGAGGCGGGGCGGGAGGCCCGCGCGTCGCCCGGCTCGTGCCTGCCCTCCGCAGGCCGCGCCCGAATACGAATTGAAAGCGGCATCTTCCCCCGCTGTTTGTTGTTTTATCGATTTTCAATAAATATTTTTTGATATTCAAACAAAATACGTATATTTGTCCCGTAACCAATCGCAACCAAAAACAGCATCGAATATGGATTTACTTACTGTCGAGCACGTTACGAAACAGTACGCCGGACATAAGGCGCTCGACGACGTATCGCTCTCCATTCCGAAGGGTTCGGTCTACGGTCTGCTGGGCCCCAACGGCGCCGGCAAGACCACGCTGATCCGCATCATCAACCGCATCACGGCGCCCGACTCGGGCCGCGTGCTGATGGCCGGCCGCGAGATCGCCCCCGACGACGTATACCGCATCGGCTACCTCCCGGAGGAGCGCGGCCTCTACAAGAAGATGAAAGTGGGCGAGCAGGCCCTCTTCTTCGCCCGCCTGAAGGGGCTCCCGCGCCGCGAGGCGGTCGCGCGGCTCAAGCGGTGGTTCGAGAAGTTCGGCATCGAGGGGTGGTGGGATAAGAAGGTCGAGGAGCTCTCGAAGGGCATGGCCCAGAAGGTGCAGTTCATCGTCACGGTGCTGCACGAGCCCGAGCTGCTGATCTTCGACGAGCCCTTCTCGGGCTTCGACCCGATCAATGCCAACCTCTTGAAGGAGGAGATCATGGCGCTGCGCGACAAGGGGTCGACGATCATCTTCTCGACCCACAACATGTCGTCGGTCGAGGAGATCTGCGACCACATCACACTGATCGACAAGTCGCACAACATCCTCTCGGGCAACGTCGACGAGATCCGCCGCCGCCACGGTTCGAACATCTTCGAGCTCCACTTCCGGGGCGAGGAGGCGGCGCTGCGCCGCGCGATCGAGGGGCGCTGCGAGATCCTCGAGGGCTCCGAGAGCGAGTCGGTCTATCGCGCGCTCAAGCTCCACGTGGCCGACGACGGCGCAGTGCGCACCGTCATCGCCGCGGCCAACGAGGCCGTCGAGCTGCGCTCGTTCCGCGAGATCATCCCCTCGATGAACGACATCTTCATCCGCGCCGTAGCGGGCACGCTCTGAGCCGCAGCGAAATGACACGGCGCAAGAGCTTGAAACGGCGGGTGGCGCAGGCCGGCCATACCGGCGACGGCCTGCTCTCCCGCACGGCGGCCCGGATGGTGCTCGTCGCCGGGCTCTTCCTGCTCCACCGCGTCGGCGTGGAGCGCAAACAACAATCGGATAACGCATAAACCCCTACAACCATGTCCAACGTATCCATCATAATCCAGCGCGAGTTCAACGAACGCGTGCGCAAGAAGTCCTTCATCATCTCCACGCTGCTCATGCCCCTGCTGATGCTGCTTCTGATGGCCGCTCCGGCGCTCGTCATGCAGTTCTCGCGCGGCGAGGAGAAGACCATCGCCGTGGTCGACCAGAGCGGCCTCGTGGCCCCGCAGCTCGAGGACGACGAGGAGCTCAGCTTCCGCATCGTCGACATGCCGGTCGAGGAGGCGCGCAAGCAGACCGAGGGTCTGTTCGGCGTGCTGTGGATCGGCGCCGACATCCTCGCCGACCCCTCGGCCGTGAAGCTCTACGCCAACTCCTCCTCGTCGCTCTCGCTCGAGCTGTCGATCACCGGCCGCATCGAGCGCATCCTCGAGGCGGAGAAGCTCAAGGCCTACGACATCGACAACCTCCAGCAGATCCTCGACGAGGTGGCGACCAGCGTCACGATGCAGACCTTCCGCAACGACAAGTCGCAGGAGGAGGAGACGCAGGCCGGCTCGTCGGCGGTCGCCACGGCCGCCGGCTTCATCCTCGGCATGATCCTCTATATGTTCCTGCTCATGTACGGCGCCATGGTCATGCAGTCGGTCATCGAGGAGAAGCAGAACCGCGTGCTGGAGGTGATGGTCTCCTCGGTGCGCCCCTTCCAGCTCATGCTGGGCAAGATCCTCGGCGTGGCGGCCGTCGCCGTCGTGCAGGTGCTCATCTGGGGCGTGCTGATCGTGGTGCTGGGCTCTTTCGTCATGCCCATGCTCCTCCCGGAGGAGGTGCTGGCCGGAGCGCAGGCCATGCAGCAGGGGATGCCCGATGCCACGGCGCTGGCGGGCGTCAATCCCGACATGCTGCAGGCCGTGGCCGCCGTCACCGACACGGCCTACATCGCCAAGCTCTTCGGCTGCCTCGTGCTCTTCGTCTTCGGCGGCTACCTGCTCTATTCGGCCATGTTCGCCGCCGTGGGTTCGGCCGTCGACAACGTGCAGGACACGCAGCAGTTCCAGCTGCCCATCACGCTGCCGATCATCCTGGCGCTGATCGTCATGATGACCGTCATCAAGGACCCCAACTCTCCGCTGGCCTTCTGGTGCTCGATGATCCCCTTCACCTCGCCCATCGTCATGATGGCCCGCGTCCCCTACGGCATCCCCTGGTGGGAGGTGGCCCTGTCGCTGGCGCTCCTCTACGCCTCGTTCGTGGCGATGGTGTGGTTCGCTGCCAAGATCTACCGCGTGGGTATCTTCATGTACGGCAAGAAGCCCTCGTTCAAGGAGCTCCTCAAGTGGGTGCGCTACAAGTATTGATCGCGGCCCGAAACGCCGCGAAACGGCCTCTTCCGCTTGCGGAGGAGGCCGTTTCCGTCTGGCGGAGCGGAGGCTTGGCGGTGCGGGGCTGCGGAGGGCACCGGCGCGCCTTCGGGCGGGGGTGCTTCCCTCCGCCGGGAGGCTGCGGCCCGCCGGCTTTAGACGCAATTCTGCGCAGAGGTTGCCGTTCCGGTTTGTGCTTCGACCCGTCGTCGCCGTACCGTCCCGCCTCGAAGGCGGGACGCTCTTCGGCGGCTCGCGCCTCGGGCGCGACCCCCGCAGCAGCCGGAGAGGCGCTTTTCCCGACAGGCTTTCGCGCCCGTCGAACGAAGTCGAAGATACTCCCGTTCGGCAAAATGCAGGCGAGCTTGCTTTTGCCCTCGCTTATTCGTATCTTTGCGCCACGGAAACGCAACGTGTTTTGTAATCCTCATCGGAGGGCAAGCCATGCCGGATAAGATGACTGGGTAAAACCAATCGCTTATCCGGCTTTTTTCATCCGTTGAATCCTGAAAACACGAATTGTTATGCAACGCGATGCGATCGATCTGGGGCGGCTGAAGGTAGCTACCCTCTTCCGCCGCTATTTCGTCCCCACGCTGCTGGGGATGGTGAGTATTTCGGCCGTGACGGTCGTCGACGGCATCTTCGTCGGCCGCGGCGTGGGCAGCGACGGGATCGCTGCCATCAACATCTGCTATGCGCCGATGCTGGTCTTCACGGGCATCGGCCTCATGGCGGGCATCGGCTGCTCGGTGGTGGCCTCGATTCACCTGGCGCAGCGCAAGGTGCGGGCCGCGCGGCTCAACGTCACGCAGGCCTTTCTCTTCGTGACGCTCGCCGCGGCGCTTCCGATGCTGGCGATGCTCGCCGCGCCGCGTCCGATCTCCCGCCTGCTGGGCGCATCGGACCACCTCCTGCCGCTCGTCGCGGAGTATATGGTGTGGTACGCACCGGCGCTGCTCTTCCAACTGTGGACGGCCGTGGGGCTCTTCGTCATCCGGCTCGATGGGGCGCCGCGGCTGGCCATGTGGTGCAGCGTCGTGTCGGCCGCGATCAACGTCGTGCTCGACTGGTGGTTCGTCTTCCCGCTCGGCATGGGCGTGCGCGGGGCCGCCTTCGCCACGATGATCGCCACCGTCGCGGGCGGAGCCATCGTCGTGCTCTACCTCGCGCTGGGGGCCCGGACGCTGCGCTTCTGCCGGCTCAAGTGGAGCCGCAAGAGTCTGCGCCTCTCGCTGCGCAACGTCGGCTACCAGTGCCGTATCGGCTCGTCGGCCCTGCTGGGCGAGGCGACGATGTCCGTGCTGATGTTCACGGGCAACCAGGTCTTCATGCGCTACCTCGGCGACGACGGAGTGGGGGCCTTCGGCATTGCCTGCTACTACACGCCCTTCGTCTTCATGATCGGGAACGCCGTCGCCCAGTCGGCCCAGCCGATCATCAGCTACAACTTCGGCGCGGGCGACCGCCGGCGCGTGCGTGCCGCCGGACGCATCGCCCTCGCGACGGCGGTAGGATGCGGTGCCGTGGTCGCTGCGGCCTTCCTCCTGTGCCCCCGCCAGCTCGTGGGGCTCTTCCTCCCGGCCGACAATGCCGCGGCGCAGCTGGCGATCGCCGGATTCCCGCTTTTCGCCGCGGGTTTCGTCCCCTTCGTCGTCAATCTGGCGGCCGTGGGCTATTATCAGAGTCTGGAGCGGGTACGCCCGGCGACGGTCTTCGCCCTGCTGCGCGGCTGCCTGCTCCTGGTGCCGAGCTTCGTGCTGTTGCCGCGGTGGCTGTCGACTTCGGGGATCTGGCTCGCCATGCCGCTCTCCGAGACGGCGACGCTGCTGCTTATCGTCGCGTTTTACGCCCTGCGTCGCTGCGCACGATAAAACCTCGTCCGGGGCCGTTCGCGCGTCGTGAGGGGCTCTTTCGGAGGTAAAACGAAAAAGAGCGGATCCGCAACGGATCCGCTCTTTTCGATAAGAGCCCGACTTCGGGGTTAGTAACCCATCGACTTCGAAGCGGCGTAGGAGAGTTTCAGCGCGTTGGCGCGGCGCAGCTCCTGCTTCACGTCGGTGATGATACCCATCTTGGTCATGCCGTCGGCCTTCAGACAGATCGTCATCGAGGCGCGGTCCATCTCGTTGAGCTTGTCGCGCTCGGCGGCCACGAAGTCCAGAATGTCCTTGGTCGTCTTGTACGAGTCGTTGAGCTGTACCTTGGGCGCCGTACCGAACTTGGCCTGCATGGCCAGCGACGGCTGACCGATGTGGATGTAGCTGACGAGCGATTTCTTCTCGAGCTTCTGCACCTCGGTCGCCTCGGGGAGCTTGTAACGAACCAGCAGTTCCTGATCGCGCATGGTCGTCGAGACCATGAAGAAGAAGAGGATCATGAAGATCACGTCAGGAAGCGATGCGGTCGAGATAGGGGGCAAACCTTTGTTGCCCTTCTTTTTCATTACTGCCATAACGTTCTTCTTACTTTTTGATTACACGCGGTTCTGCCTCCGAGATACGTACCTGGATCGCCTTGGCCACCACGTCGCGCTGCTCCTCGGGAAGTTCGGCGAACTTCGCGTTGAACTTGCGCATCGAGACCTCGTCGCGCACCTCGTTGAAGGCGCGCGTGAGCTCGTTCTGCACCTTGATGTAATCCTGGTAGTTGGTGTCTCGGGTCGTTTGCAGCGAAACGATGCCTTCGCTCACGGGGTATACCCACTTGCTGCCGTCGGGCAGATCGAATTCCTTCTCGGTCTTCTCCGGCAGAGTCTCGTCGTCCATCGGGTTGAGAATGAACTCTTTCGTGCGGTCCTTCAGCAGACGGAGGTCGATCACCTCCTGGTTGCCCGACGTTCCTGCCATGATGCTACCGTTACCCGATACGAGTACGAGGAACAGGTTGCGTTCCTTCACCTTGACGTCCTCCTGCTTCTGATTCTCAGGAGCCAGCGGCGGGAGCATGCGCACTAGGCCGGTGTCGACGTTCATGGTAGTAGCCACCAGGAAGAAGATGAGCAGCAGGAAGGCGATATCGGCCATCGAGCCGGCATTGATTTCCTGTACTTTTCTTTTATCCGTTGACATTGATTCGCTTTATTTGAGAGCACCCCAGATCTCGGTTACGACGGCCGTGATGAAGGCGGCGACGAACGCGACATAGGTTACGAGGATGCTCGTTTCGGTAACTACGGTTTCACCGTGTGCGAAGAAACCATTGCTCTGCAGGTCGACGATGTTCACCGTGTGGCCGGCGGCGTAGAAGTACGATACGCCGACGATGACGATGATCAGCGCCAGGGAGACGATGGTCCCCTTGATGCCTGCCGGGTTCTTGATCATTCCGAAGAGGGCGCAGAAGATCGCAACGGCAATCGCGAACACGAAGAGGGCGTAGCCCCACATCAGGTTCAGGTTGACCGACGGATCGAAGTCTGCGGGGTTCTCCGGATGGGGCGATACGAGCGCGTACACGAGCAGTGCCGCGGTGATCGCCATCAGAACGCCCAGCAAAATATTTAATGCTTTTTTCATTTTCGTTTCAATGATTTAGAACGTTCGTGCGGATTATTTCTTGCTGTAGGAGGTCAGGATATCCATCAGCGTGATGGACGAATCCTCCATATCGTTTACGAGCGAGTCGATCTTCGAAACGATATAGTTGTAGAACAGCTGGAGAATAACCGCAGCGATCAGACCCATGAGGGTCGTCAGCAGGGCGACCTTGATACCGCCGGCCACGAGCGTCGGGCTGATGTCACCGGCAGCCTGGATGGCGTCGAATGCGCCGATCATACCTACGACCGTACCCATGAAGCCGAGCATCGGCGAGAGGGCGATGAACAGACCGATCCACGAAAGACCCGACTCCATCTGGCCCGTCTGAACCGAACCGTAGGAAACGACGGCCTTCTCGACCGAATCCAGACCCTGCTCGTAGCGGTCCAGACCCTGCCAGTAGATCGAAGCGATGGGACCGCGCTCGTTGCGGCAAACCTCCTTGGCAGCGTTGATACCGCCGTTCTTCAGGGCCTCCTCGACCTTGGCGATGAACTTCTTGGTGTTGATCGTCGACAGCGACAGATAGAGGATGCGCTCGATGGCTACGGCCAGACCGATCACCAGGCAGAGGAGCACCGGAAGCATCCACTCCCAGCCGCCCTCGAGGAACTTCTGCATCAGGACGCGGTGCATGCTATCGCCTGCGACAGCGGTCTCAGCGGCAGCTTCCTGCGCGAATGCGGCGCCCGTTGCGAGCAGGGCAGCCGAAATCATAAAGAATTTTTTCATAGCTGTGTTTGATAAATTAAGATTAGTTGTGTTATTGTAGTGTTTTCGGTTCTTGTCGTCGGGTCCGTTTTTTCTCAAAAAAAACCTTTTTTGTTTCGCTTTTTTTCTCGCCGCCGCCCTCCGTTCGGCCCTCCGGCGCCGTCTGCCCGCCGTTCCGCGACGGGTGCGGCCCGCGAGGAGGAGCGATCGCGGAAAGCGTACTGCGCCGCCTCAAGTGGCGGTGGGTCAGTCGTTTGTAACTTCGTATGCCCCGCCGCTCGCCGCATGCGGCGCTTCGTTACAGGGCGTTATCGTTGCGAAATATAGAAAAAATTTTCGTTCCGTGCAACGCCACAGAGGGTAAATTCTCCGCGCAGGGGCCGGCCCAGCAGCGCCCGCACGCGCTCGGCCGACGACTCGCGCCCCAGCACGTACATCAGCTTGGTCGCGGCCGCCTCGGTGGTCATGTCGTAGCCGCTCACCACGCCGATGCGTTGCAGCCGCAGCCCCGTCTCGTAGAGCTCCATCGCCACCCGGCCGCTGCCGCACTGCGTGATGTCGACCACCACCACGCCGCGCGCTATGGCCTCCTCGAGCGTGCGGAGGAACCACTCGCTCGTGGGGGCGTTGCCCGAGCCGTAGGTCTCGAGCACCACGGCGCGCAGCCCCGGCGCCGCGAGCATGGCGCGCAGCGTGCGCTCGTCGAGCCCCGGGAAGAGCTTCACCACGGCGATGCCGTCGGCGAGCCGCTCGGCGATGCGCAGGGGCTCGTCCCACCGCTCGGGCCGCAGCACGGCCGCATGGTTGTAGGCGATGTTGACCCCCACCTCGGCCAGCGGGGGGTAGTTGTAGGAGCGGAAGGCGCTCAGCGCCTCGGCGCTCCGCTTCGAGGTGCGGTTGGCGCGGAAGAGGCGGTTCTGGAAGTAGAGCGACACCTCGGGCACGGTGGGCCGGCCGTCGGTGCGCGAGCCGGCGATCTCGATGGCCGTGATGAGGTTCTCGCGCCCGTCGGTGCGCAGCACGCCGATGGGGATCTGGCTGCCGGTGAAGACCACCGGCTTGGCGAGGTTTTCCAGCAGGAAGCTCATGGCCGAGGCGGTGTAGGACATCGTGTCGGTGCCGTGCAGCACCACGAAGCCGTCGTAGCGGTCGTAGTTGTCGCGGATCAGGCGCGCGAGCTCCAGCCAGTTGGCGGGCGAGACGTTCGACGAGTCGATGATCGGCGAGAGCGTCATCACGTCGATCTCCACGCGGAGCCGCCGCAGCGAGGGAAACTCCTCGTAGATGCCGTTGAAGTCGAAGGGGACGAGGGCGCCGGTGGCAGGGTCGGTCTGCATGCCGATCGTGCCGCCGGTGTAGAGGATCAGAATCGAAGGTTTGAGAGGTTCCATCTTGCGCTGTTCGGGTTGCGAATACAAAGTTAGGATAAGATTTCGAAAAATGGAAGCTCCCGCGCCGCGTAATCCGCAATTCGGTGTCCGGCCGGGAGTCGGGGCTTTCGGTCGTTTACGGTCGGCGGCCGTCGGAGGGGCTGTTTCTATTTTCAACTTTCCATTCTCAATTTTCAATCCTCCTCGGGCGGCAGCCTGCGGAGGGGGCGCGAGCGGCGCGCGTTGCGGACCTCCGCCGCCGGAGGCTGCGGCCCGCGCAGCTGATGCTATAATGGTAGAAGATCTCACCCGAAATATCGGCCAAAGGCCGGCAGCCCGCAGCCGCTCCCGGGCGAAGGGCTGCTCGCTGCTCGCGCGCCCTTTCGCCGGCTACGGACTGCCGCAACAAAGGCGTCCCGGCCGGCAACGGGAGATTGTGCGCGATATGGGCGGCGCCAGCCGCGCGGGCTGCTGCCCGAGGACGAATGGAGCGTTGGCTGCCGGACTATTATCCATCGCTCCGTCGGCTGCGCCCGGCGCCCGCCCCTCGTCACCTCCCGAACATCCGCTCGGCGTTGGCCGTCGTGGCGGCGGCCACCTGGTCGGGTGCGAGCCCCTTCAGCTCGGCGATCTTCTCGCACACCAGCCGCACGTAGGCCGACTCGTTGCGCTCGCCGCGGTGGGGCGCCGGCGTGAGGTAGGGGCAGTCGGTCTCCACCACCAGGTCGTCGAGCTCCATTTCGCGCACCGTCTCGGCCAGCGCGCTCTTGCGGAAGGTCACCACGCCGCCGATGCCGAAGAGGAAGTCGCCCGCGGCGCGCAGCCGCCGGTAGTTCTCTGCCGTGTCGGCGAAGGCGTGGAAGACGCCCCGCACCCCCGTGCCGCGCAGCTCTTCGACGAGGGCGATCATCTCGGGCCAGGCGTCGCGCGTGTGCACGGCCACGGGCAGCCCGAGCTCCGCGGCCAGCAGGCACTGGCGGCGGAAGGCTTCGATCTGCTCCCGCTTGAAGTCGGCCGACCAGTGGAAGTCGAGACCGATCTCGCCCACGGCGCAGAAGCGCGCGATCCCCTCGGGCGGGCGGCGGAGGTACTGCTCGACCAGCGCCAGCTCGTCGCGCCAGCGGGGGTTGTCGTTGATCGACGTGGGGTGGAGCCCCATCATGGGGATGCAGCGCCCCGGCTCGCGCCGGCAGAGGTCGAACAGCCGCGCGTGGCTTTCGGAGTCGATCGCCGGCTGCAGCAGCCGGCCGACCCCCGCCGCGGCGGCGCGCTCGAGGCAGGCGTCGCGGTCGTCGTCGAAGGCCGGGTCGTAGAGGTGGGAGTGTGTGTCGGTGAGGTACATGCGATTACGATTTGATGTAGCGGTTGCCCGGCAGCTGGCGCACGCACCCGGCCAGCTCCAGGCCGACGAGCAGCGTGGCGAGCGTCCCGGGGTCGAAGCCGGCGAGGCGTTGCAGCGCCTCCTCCGAGAGCGGGTCGCCGTGGCGGAAGCAGTCGAGCAGGCGTCGCTCGTCGTGTGTCAGGCGGGGCTGCGCGTCTGCCGGCGCGGCCTCCGCGCGGCCCTCCCACCCCAGTTCGTCGAGGATGTCCTGCGCCGTGAGCACCAGCTGCGCCTTGTGGCTGCGTATGAGGTGGTTGGTACCCGACGAGGCGCGGTCGGTAGTCCGTCCCGGCACCGCCATCACCGGGCGGAAGTAGCCGTCGGCGTGGTGCGCCGTGACGAGCGAGCCCCCGCTGGCGGGCGATTCCACGACCAGACACCCCGCGCTCAGCCCGGCGATCAGGCGGTTGCGGGCCAGGTAGGCCGTGCCGTTGAGACGCGTGGCCGAGTGGAGCTCCGAAACCAGGGCGCCTCCCCGATCGAGGATGTCGCGCGCCAGGTCGCTGTGCTGCGCCGGCACCACGTCGGGCAGGTAGTTGGGCAGCACGGCCACCGTGCGCGCACCGTGGGCCAGGGCCGCGCGGTGGGCCGCGGCGTCGATCCCGAAGGCCAGGCCGCTGACGACGGTCAGGTCGTCGATGCGCTGCGCCAGCCCCTCCACGAGGCGGTTGCACACCGTCTGTCCGTAGGGGGTCGCCTCGCGCGTCCCCACCATGGCCAGGCAGCGGTTCGCCAACGCCTCGGCCGCCCCTTTTATGTATAGTACGTGGGGGTAGTCGGGGATCTCGCGCAGCAGGGGCGGGTAGTCCGGGTCGGTCGAGGCGACGGCGCGGATGCCGTAGCGGCGGCAGCGGGCGATCTCGCGCTCGGCCGCGGCCATCCCCTCGCGCCGCACGATGCGCTGCGCCAGATCCGCGCGCAGCTCGGCCCGCCCCGCCAGCTCGTCGGCCGTGGCGGCGAAGATGCTGCGGGCGTCGCCGAACTGCTCCAGCAGATGCGCGCACCCCTTCACTCCGAGCCCCGGAATCAGCGTCAGGGCGATGTCTTCGACGGTCATGATCGGTGGATGTCGTGTGTGTCGGGCGCGCTGCCGGCTTGTGCGCTTGCTTGCGGGCCTGCGTGCGGTCGGCCGGCTCCTACGGTCTTGCTCGGTTCTGCTCGGTCCGCGTGCGGTTTGTTGCGGTGTTGCGCGCGGCCCGTGCGGTCTGTGCGCGGCTTGCGTACCCGGCACCCGGTTCGGCGTTCGCTCCCGACGACGTAAAGATAGTGTTTTTCATCGTATGTCGGCCCTGCCGGGGGCGAATAAGCCGCCGGCAGGGCGAAGAATGTCCCGCGAAGCATAAAAGTGGGGCGGATTTTTTGCAGAATCGGGAAATGTTCGTATATTTGCACTCCCGACAGCTCGAACCCCGCTTCTGCGGGTCGTGCATCCCGTTGGGCGACAGGGTCTGATGGCCGAGTGGCTAGGCAAAGGTCTGCAAAACCTTGTACAGCGGTTCGAATCCGCTTCAGACCTCACCAAAACCGCGTTGTAGATAACTACAACGCGGTTTTCTTTTTGATTTGTCATACATTTGTAATACGGCCGTACAAAATTAAACGATAGAATTATTTTCCCGGCAGGATGTAATCGATATGTAGAATCTCTTTCAGCCGGATTTCGATACGTTCCCGTTCGTCGCTTTCGGCGGTCGACAGGCGTTCGCAGGGAATGCCGTAGAGTGCCAATATGCGATCTTTCATTTCGTCTCGTTCCTTTTGCCGGGAACCTTCTTGATGATAAGAAAAACCGTCGGTTTCGATGGCGAGCACGGGTTGTTTGCCGACCTTGTTGTAAATCAGAAAATCGAGGTGCGTAAGGCCGTTTCCTGCATACCTGCGTTCGACGTCGTCGAGCAGCGAAAAATCTCGAATCAACATCCGCAAAGGCAGATGGCACACAACATCGAAGTGGCGCATGGCTGCATTGTTGCGTAGAATATCCTCGATTAAGGCATAGGTCAGGTTTTCGGAATCGTATTCTGAAATCCGTTTGCGTGTGGTCAGATAAGCCATTCGAGCCTCGGTGTATTGCTTGTAGAGGTAGTCGAAGATCGAACGGATTTTGCTTTCGGTAACTGTGAAATTGTTGTACTCGATGTAAGCCAGCAGGTCGCTGATGTTACCGCTTTTTTGCTGCTTGTTACCGGTTACGACAAGGCAGAATTTCTGTTTAGCCCGCGAAACGGCGACATTCAGCAGATTGGGATCGTCGACGAAGTCGGAAATTTGATTCTCGACGGTGCTCATGACGATTGCATCCTTTTCTCGGCCTTGGAATTTATGTACTGTTGCAATGTCGACCGGAGATCCGATTTGTTGCTGCAACGCATCGACTTGTGCGTTGTAAGGAGCTATGATACCGATATCTTCGGCTTCGTACGAAAGCGTCGGAAGCACTTCCTTGCGGATGACGTCGATTTCGCGTTGATTCACATGGTGGTGATTGTGATTGCCCTCGACCGTTTTAATGGCGCAAACGACATCGGGTTCGCCGTTGTCGCGGGTCATGATAACGAGGTTACCGCCGTAGAATTTTCGGTTACAAAAGTCGATGATTTTCGGATGACAACGATAGTGTTCTTTCAGCAGGGTTTGCGGAACGCTGGGAATCGTGCGGCAGACGGATTCCAGAAAACTGTTGCGGGCGCAGTCGTAGGATTTGGGAATGGTAAATTGTTCGGCTATTTCGTCGAGTTTGAGCCGTGCTTCCGGTGTGACGACATTCGGCAGCTGCATGGAGTCGCCGACGATAACGGCGTTTCTGGCACATGAAAGTGCCAGTGCGCCAGTTTCGACCGACACTTGCGACGCTTCGTCCATGATGACATAATCGTATATCGTTTCGGGCGATAGACAGCTGCGGGCAGAAAACGTTGTACTTAACACGACTGGATATTCGTTCAACACCTCCTGGGCCTTGAAATAGAGGTCGGAGGATAAGAATATCGGTTTGGGGTGGTCGACTCCGTACTTGCGGTAGAGTGCATTTTTCAGATACAGCATCGACCATTCGGAAAGATGCTTTGTCTGTTCCTCTGCATTCTGCGATGTAATATATGCTTCCAATTCCGCAATTTCGGTGCGCAATGCTTTGAGGCGTGCATTGTAAATAGCTGTTTGCAAGTCTGATATGATAGCAGATAAGTCGCGCTGGAAGAAACCACGCGATAACCCTTTGAGCAGCTGTCGGCTGCGAAGTCGAATAGCAATCCAACGGAATTTTACACGCATATTGCCGAAAAAGCCAGAACGGAGAGCTGCATCTTCGGCGAATTGTTGCAAGTCGAACCACAATCGGGTCAGACGGGGAATATTGCCGGTTTTCCGCAAGGCGATTTTGTAATCGAGAGTTTCGATTTCTCGCTCGAAATGGCGTTGCTCTGTTTCTAAAGCCTGCAACTCTTGTTTGGCGATGGCAAGTCGTTCTTGCTTGGCGAACAGTCTGTTCAGTAATTCGATCTGCAGATCGATCCGTTCGAGAAATTCGGGACGATTTGCCTCGGCAGTATGCCAAGATGCAAGTGCCTGCGGATATTGTTTTTCCTTCTCTTGACTTTCGATAAATCGCTGTTTGTTGTCCGAATTGCCGAGCGGTGCGGCGAGAAAGCCGAACTCGTATTTGATGAGTTTTTCCAGCACGTTATCGGTCGCCGAGTTGTTGTTCGAGACGACCAGTACCGTTTTTCCGGCAACGAGAATGTTGGCGATGATGTTCAAAATCGTCTGTGTCTTGCCGGTTCCGGGAGGGCCTTGAATGACGCTGACCGAATGCTCGAAAGCCTTTTGCACGGCTTTTAGCTGGCTCGCATTGCTACCGAACGGATAGATTAATCGCCGTTTCGCATAGGTTTTAAGTTTGAAAAGACGGGGATTGAGGTAGGTAGCTAATACTGTTTCGTCCGATACAAACCGTACTTTGTCGTATTGTTTGGCCAGCAGTGCTGTTCCGTCATCGCCCGATAGGGCATTGGCCGCAGCGACTTGCTGTAGGTACTGGAAGCTATTATTGGATGCAGGATCGGCCAAACACGAACCGGTTACTTGCAAATCAGAGCCTTTGTAGCTTTTCTCCGTGCCGTTCTCGAACCGGACAAGCCAATAAGTTTGTGTATAGTCGCGAAACCTGAATATTGCCGAGATATTCGTTAATCGGCGCCCATTGTGGGCCAACTGATAAACCGCAGGGTTGAGCGATTCCGGATTCTTCAGCCACAACACCTTATCCACCCAATAGACATATTCTTTCGGGTTGCCGGCGAATACGATGTAATACCTGTTGGGCGCTTCGTATCGGCAGCTCTCGATTTGGGCGGTGCGGATGCAACCGTTGATAACGATAAGATTCTGCGAGGTATCGAGCATACGGGGTTAGTGTCGTCGGTTTGTTGGCGATATTTATTCAGTCCAAATTATTTTCTCTCCGATAAGCTTTTCGTATTTAATGAGAGGGTATGTTATCCCCGACAATAAGCAGGATTATCCAAGCAAGCAATGGCGAGAAAAAGAATGACAAAAGTACCCAGCCTAAGGGATCTCGGTGTCTGTTCTTCGCCATTCGATATGCGATGTGTATACGTAAGAGATACGTTAATCCAAGTGCGGCCGCAATCCCCAAAATAATTAGCAATACTTCCCATACAAGCGGGTCGACAACCACACTGTATGTTTGTAAAATCGTGCCTATCATTTTAGTTTGTAAGATTTCAACTCGAATTTTACCTTGTATTTGCGGTCGGGATTTGTCGGAACTGCACCATTCTTATAATAAGCATAATTGTCCCTATATCCGTACCCTTTCAATGTGATACTTTTTACCATTCCCGGTTCGATCGTGACAGACTTCGTAAAATCTTGATAGTCGAGCATATTGTTACTTATATCGTAATAAATCATGCGTCCGGTGACACTTGAAATGGTGCGGTCTGTATTGTTTTTGAAAGCGACAGTCGCCTCGGAGCGAACCCAGTCATGCGAATAATTGGCGAGCGTAATATCTCTTGAACTAACTGATGTGGTAGATGTCGCCGTAGTTTGTTGGGTGGAAGTGGCTTGGTGAGTTACGGCAGGCTTCGTGTTACCTTGCTTCAGCTGGTTTACTTCGCTGCGCAATCGCTTTACCTCCTTTTGGAGCGCTATCCACTCATTTTCAGCTACTTTGAAATCAGATGAAGATGTTGTGATAACTTCTTCCGCCGAATTTTCCTGTTCTGTAGTTTCAGACGTGCTTTCAAAACGGATAAGTCCGACACCCCAAAGGATAACAAAGATAATTGTCACTACAATAGCAAAGGGCAATATTTTGATGATGCAACCTCTTTGCTCGCTTTTATTTTCGTTTATTGAATCGTTTCTCATAGTGTTTGTGATTATGGTTTAAATCTCTATTTTACAAAGGTATGAAATAAGTCTATGCGGTTATTTCGGTGAAATGCGGTTTATTGATTCGCATTTCCTGTAGTCTCATATTACACGGTACAACTTGTGTAATATGTTAAAGAGGTTGTTGATTTTAGATGATTAATTACAGGTAAGTAATATTTTGTTGTTACTATTTACAGTACTGAATAGTTTCTCTATCTTGGGCATTATACAATCCTTGCTGTTATCTTTAGTTAATTTTTTTATAGCGCGTTTTGCTTTTGTTGGATTGACATACATAGTAAGATAGGTAATGGCGCAATTTAGAAGCAAGGAATATTGGTCTCTATTTGAATGTTGTAATTCGTACTCTAAAAACTCTATTGCGAAGTTTACCTCCTGTTTGGTTGGGCGAAATCTCATCAGTCGCTTATAGCACACAATCCATTCATCCACCTTATTTTCATAGAGAGCATAAAAGCCCATATTCAAATTATAACCCCATGTATCGCCTTCTATTTTTCTAAATTCTTTAGTATAACTTTTGGATGCTTTAATGTCTTTTCGATAGAAAGACAATCTTGCCATTGATTTAAGATAATTAATATCTCTTGTTAAAATCGGGAATAAGCGACGACATTCTAAAATATTGTTGTATGCTGCGTCAAAATCGTGCTGCTCATGTTCCAATTTTAACGCTGATGCCAGATATGCAAAACTAAGTAGATTGGCCGCAGTGCGTGATATGATAGAGTGGCGGTTTGTTCCTTCAATGTTATACATTCGTTTGGCAACAGGGAGTGCTGTTGTATAATCATTCTTGAACATATACAAAGCACTACAATACATTAGTAGCATGCCTTCTAAATTTTCTGCAACTTTTAGTTTGCTAAGAGCATCCGTCTTGGAAATATTGACTGTATTCCATTCTTTTGATAAACGTTGCTGTTCCAAGATGGTGTTTAAAAATGAGTTGTTATGGCTATTTAAATTCGCATGCCTATTCTCATTAACACGAGATGTGAATTCAGTGAAAATATATCCTAAGTTCCCATCTTCGGTTCCATCCATAAGTCGTGCGTATATAAGTGCGTCTGCCTGCGTTATATGACGTTTGATATAACGTTCGCAGTCTTTCAATTTAGGCTTAAATCCGAATGGTGGTACGATGATTTTAATGCTATCAAATTTATTTTCTATATTGAGAATGGTATGGTCGATAGACTCTCTAATACGATTCTCAATATTGCTTTTATCGCATGTTACAGTAAATGCAATAATCAAACGAGTATCTTGAAAGAATTTATGTTTAACTTGTTTTAATATAAACCATAATACTAATGCGATAATGATAGCTCCCCAAATATGGATATAAGGAATATTGTATGTCGATGTTTGCAAGTAGTTTGGATATATCCAAAGCGGAAATAAAGAAACGCCCACAATGTAAATAGTTCCCCAGCATAGTACTTTCCAACTATCTCTGAAGAAAAGACGTTGTGAAACTATAAGCCATATCGCATATGTGAAGAGGATAAATATAGCCGGTAGCCAAAACTCAATATAATGAAAATTAAGTTCTTTAATTTCACTATATATGCATGCTCGGTATATTATTAGTTCTGCGATGATTATACATATGATAAATAATTTGGTTCTCCAAATACTTTTATATTCTCTTAATAGAGATGGTAGTTCTTTGATCTCTCCAATCCAAGACATAGATGAAAAATTTAGGATAATAGTTGATTACATTTCTTTTAGTCTTTCCAACAATTCCCCGACAGTAATCGCTCCCTCCATCTGCTGTTTGTCGAAGACCATGAAATAGCGATATTGTTCACCGGCTTTGTTCGCCCAAGTAGTTCCGAGTTCCACCTTGTTGCGGCTATCGGAATTATCCAATTGATCGCCCTTGGTTTCGAGGAGAACCGTCATGCCGCTTTTGAGCCGCACGATGAAGTCGGGATAGTGGTTGATATAACCGCTTATGCCGAATCCCACGCCCCGTTCGGGGTTCCGATGCCAGAACAAGACGTTTTCGAGGGCCGCTACGGCATTTATGACCTTATACTCCCAATCGTTCATGTCGCCCTCTTCGGTGTACAACCCCTTCGACAACCCTTTTGAGATGGTACGCAAAGTCATCGTTTCAGGCAGTTTGTAGCGCGGTTCGCATTTGATCTGTCCCGTGTCGAGCCATTTTTTGAATACCTCTTTCTGATGTTTGCCCAGCAGTTCGCCGATCTTGTTGCGTATGGCTGCCGTAGTTTGAGGTTCGTATGTATATAAATCGGCAATCTGCCCGGAATCGAAATCCTTGATTGCGTCCTTGATATAGCGGGCGATTTGCGGTTCGGCGATTTCGTCGAACCGGATGTTTTTGGCAATCGCTGCCGCCAGCTGCTCTTTCTTCGCTTCGGGCGGCAAAGAGATGAAATGTTCCTTAATTACTGCCAGCTGTTTGCTTGACAGATTGAATCGTTCGGGGCGGTATTCGTCGTTGCCGACTTTCGCCAGATCGACTCGCACGGCCTCGACATCCGCCCGTGTGAAGTCGATGTTGTGGTCTTGTTTGTCCAGATCGAAACCTTCGTTCAGCATCGATTTCTCCAACTGGACATATGCTCCTTCCTCCTCGAATATCGAGCCTTGATTTACGCGCTTGACGAATATCGGAAGAACGATTTTCGCCGCTTCCTCTCTGAAAAATTCCTTTATCGGATATTGGTCTACCATATCTTTCAGGTCATTGGGTATGCCGTCGTCGTGTTTGGCGGCAACTTCCATTTGTTTGTCGTAGTTCTCGCTCTCCTGCCGTGCAAAAGTTTCCAGTTCAGAGGTTGTTCGGGGCATCGGATTGCTGATGGCTTCCTTAATCGCTTCGGAGTCTATTTCCGGTAAATCGTCCGTCTCTCCAGCTGTCGGGACAGCGGGTTCTTTCGGCTGTTCTTCGGGATTGTCGAATAGCCCGATTGAGTTGTTCGGTTGCGGCTGTGCTTCGGCTGGGACAACTTCGGCCACCCGATAGTCTTTCTTACTGAATCCGGCACGGTTCAGGCTGTCGATGATGTTCTCGATTGTCGCGCGAAAATCGTCCGACGAGGTAAAGACATAGGAGAGGTTCAGCAAATCGTCCCGGTGCTTGGTCGTATAAGGTAGTCGCAGCACACGGCCGAGAATCTGCTCGACATCCACGCGTGATGACTTGTTGGCCAGCGACGCAAGAATATAGGCGAACGGGCAATCCCACCCCTCTTTCAACGCATTGACCGTAATGATATAGCGCACCGGGCAGTCGCGGGACAACAAGTCGGTATTTTTGATTTCATCTTTGTTTGCCGTCTTGATTTTGATCTGCTCTTCGGGAATCCCGATATCGGTCAGTTGCTTCTTTATCTTGTCGAATGTAATGTTGTCGTCGGCCGTTTTCGGTTGGGCCTGAAGCAGCACGATGGGGCGGATGTAGCGTCCGCCGTCGGCTTCCAGCGCAATGGCTTTCTGCTCCAAGCTGCGTTGCAGGTTGATGGCGCTCGTTATGACGTCGGAGGTCGAACGGTGGTTGTAGACGATGACCGGCAGCTTCACCATGTTGGCCCGTTTGAGTTTCATGGCATCCACGAAACTGATGATGTTGCTCTTCTTGCGGGGTGTCGCCGTCAGGTCGAGGATGAAACACGGGTTGATCGCTTTGAGCATATCCACACGCAGCGCCGCCTCGAAGTTGTGGCTTTCGTCGATGATGACGACCGGATTCAGATACGACAGCACCTGAATCAATCCCGTCTCGTCAGACCCCTCCACACGCTTGGTCATCGTGTCGTATAGTTTGGCATACTCCGCCAGATTCTCGTTTTCGCGGTAGACACGCCGCCCGTCCTTGTTGTTAGCTGCGAACGACTGCACGCTCAATACGAAAATTGTCAGCTGTTCGCGAATTTCAGTCGGACTGATGCCATGCCCGAACAACGCCGACTCCTTGTCGACCACGCGCACCGCATTTCCGAAATGACTGTCGATCTTCTGGCGGTAGGGGTGCGACGGGTCGTTGAGATTTTTGTAGGTCTGTTTCAGAATCGTGTCGGAGGGTACGAACCACGCTACGACTTTCGGCTTCTCCGTCGGCTGCTTCTCGAAAATCGTCCGTAACGCATTACAGGCGATAAAGGTCTTGCCGCCAGCTGTCGGAACCTTTACCGTCACGTGGGGCACGCTCGTCACGCTATTGTCGTAAGGACGCAAGTAGGCGTGGTCGAGCGATGCCAGCGACACGCCTTTGGCGCTCCAAAAATTATTGAATGCCACGTCCAGCCGTTCGTCCTTCTCCAATTGTTCGAGAAAGCGTTCGAGGTCGGCGATTACTTCGCGTTGATATTGTTTGAGTTCCATAGTCTAAAATCGTTTGATGTCGCGCGGGATTTTCTTGAAGATGATGTTTTTCGCCGCCATGTCCTCTTTCGACAGCGTGCAGACATCGGCGTAGATGACATACTGCTCGGCCCGTTCCGTTACTATATGCAGCGTATCCACTCCGAGCGTCGTCAGACGGTCGCGTTCATAGAAGAAATAGTAACCCGTGGCGTTATGGGTGTCCAACAGGTATTTCGACACTTCGGTGCGCTTGCGCTCCAAATGCCGTTTGGTCTCGGTGTAGTAGATGTATTCGCGAATCTTCTCCTCACCGATGTTTTCGTTAAGGTTTTTCTCGTCGTCGAACATCGGTTCTCCCAATTCGTAGTAATCGAACGCCCCGCCCGTACCGACTGTTGCGTTCTTACCTTCGCCATAACCACGCATGACCCGACGCACCCGCTCGGCTGTGATGCTTTCGGCATAATCCTCCATCTCCACAAGGATAAATTTGCGGTTGCCATCGTCCTTTTTGTTCAGATTCAGCACCGCATGGGCCGTCGTTCCCGAACCGGCAAAGGAGTCGAGGATAATATCGTCAGTGCCGCACACGAAATTAATAAGATATGAAATCAATGTCGCTGGTTTTGGAAAATCGAATACTTTTTTGCCGAATATAGTTGTTAGAATAGTGGATGCAACTTCATTCGTATCGACCCCAAAACTGCGGTTAATCATATTCCACGGTACTTCGGGTTCATAGGCGGCTTTTTCATAAGATGGCGAAAATGCTTTGGTTCTAATAGAAATACGGGTTCCATTTGCAATCTCTTTATCTAAATTCGATTGCGACCATTTGAATTTACCTAATAAACGAATAGGTGTCGTAAAAATCCCATTTTTTACTTCAACATCATCCAATAATGTAATATCATAGCTATCTGTTCCATATGAGCCAGCCGTATAGATTCCATCTGCAAGACCAGTATCTACCAAATTTTCAGGGAAAATCAACTCTTTAAGAGCGTTGGTTTGGTTCATTAATCCATTACTGCTTTTGCTTTCTTTTTCAAGACCTTGGAATTTAATATCGTTTCGATTTCTTTGATAGCATACAATGTACTCGATTGACTTTTTTGTTTTATAAGATAGGTTGGCGGGTGTTTCTGTTTTGACCCAAGAGAATATGTCGATAAAGTTATTTACTCCGAAAATTTCATCGCACAGCAGTTTCATATTTGCGAGTTCATTGTCGTCAATCGAAATAAAAATAGCCCCATCCTCCGCCAATAACTTGTGTAGCAATTTCAGGCGCGGATACATCATGCAGAGCCACTTGTCATGACGGCTCAAATCCTCGCCCTGCTTGCCTACGACCTCGCCCAGCCACTTCTTGATTTTCGGGTCGTTCACATTGTCGTTGTAAACCCACTTTTCGTTGCCCGTATTGTACGGCGGATCGATATAGATGCACTTCACGCGACCTTCATACTCCGGCAGCAGCGATTTCAGGGCCTCCAAATTATCGCCGTGTATAATCTTGTTGCCGCTGTTCGTCGGCGTTCGGTCGCCGTCATTCTCCGCCCGAAATCCGTACTTGTGTTCCAGTACCCGATACAGCACCTCGTGATGATGATTCACAACCTTATCTTTTCCTATCCAAGTCAGTGTAGGCATATATTCTTTACTATTTATTACCGATCAACTCCTTCGGGTCTACCTGAAGAATTTTTGCTATTTCGAATAGCAGTTCCAGATTCGGCTGACGCCGATTGCATGCATAGGCATTTACCATGCTGAAGCTCTTGCCGAGTTTTTCGGCCAGCCAAGTCTGTTTAATGCCTTTTTCTTCAAGTACTTGTTTTATTCTGTTCATATATCCATCGTTCGATATAAAACATATTTCGCATAAAGATATGTAATTTTTAGCTATAATAAAAAAGAGGGAAATCATTACTTCCCTCTGATTCTGTCGGCTTCTTCATCGAGTTTTCGAGCTTGCTCTATTTTTAATCTTGTCTGCTCCTCAAGAGCTATTCTTTGTCGAATTGCTTGTTCGTATTCCTCCACGTCTTTTTTCATCTGACGGATCTTGCTGTTATCTCGGTTCAGTTCGAATAGTTCTTCCAGTTCGGCAATGCGTTCGGGCGTCGCTTCGCCTTTCATTTTGAGGTAGCGGTATTTCAGGTCATTGTCGATGCGGTCGTAGTTCGGTTTCGCAGTCCAATACAGCATTGTACACAGCAGGACGATTGCCGTCATCATGCCTATCATCGTCCAGAATACTCCTTTCGATTCGATGGCAAGCGATATTTTGTGCTGCACGATTCTCGGCGGCAATTCGGCGGGGATTTCAATTCCTTCGACAGATGCTTGTAGGCGATCTATCCCAGCTTTGGTCTTTATATTGCTTTGCTCGATGCTTTCTAAGCGTCCGGCAAGCTGGGCTATCGCTTCTCTGCTATGTTTGTGTTCCGAGTGTATGAGTTGCGGCAAATCCGTATCGGCCGGTTGATTATTCTTCGCCGACAGTTCGGTTTTGATGGTTTTAACCATCGTCTCCTTGAAATCTTCGTACATTTCGTAAGACATCATATTATCTTCTTTCATAGTTGCTTGTTTTAGGGTTATAATTTCATTTTGGGCTGGTTCACTTTTCGGTCTCGCAATTTGCGTTTCCGCTCCATTGCTGCTACCGCTATTGTCTCAGCGACACTATTGAGCAGTGCCGTAATGCGGGCGATATGTTCTTCTGGACTTTCGCCGGGTTTGCGTTGGAGTTGAGCTGCCGACAATCCAATAGGCGAATCGTTGGGCGGTAGCGGCAATGCCCCGATATTACCGCCGAAGTTTATCGAATCGGCATCCACCTGCCCCTTATTCCCGCTTCCGCCTGTATTGCCGAATAGGTCGGTGTATGCCGACCTATAATTTCCTATGGCCGTATGGAATCCCGTTGCAAGCATCGCCCGATACTGGGTTTGTTGCTGTGCCTGCGTAAAGTGTCGATTCAACTTTGAATAACTGAATTGTCGGTCTATCTTCGAGCCTGAAAACTCGAAGCCATTCTTGCTGAACAATACTCCTTGCTTTTGATTGGTCGAACCGCAATACTTGTAGCGCATACTAATACCTCGCTCTTTCAGCCGATGCTCTAAATTATTCCAACTGCCGCAATCCGGCAAACTCGTTTTAATTGCGTCATATATTTCGTATTTGGTTTTGTCGGTTTCCCGCAGGCGTTCCCTGCGTACCGATTCTTTGCCCGGCGCAAGATACAGCCCGTATTTCTCGGTCAATGCCCGACAGACTTTCGCATTGCGGATTTTAATGTTCTTATCCGAAATGGTTTGCCCGTCATTCCCTACCCGATTATAGACCAGATGGCAGTGCGGATGCGGCTGGTCGAGATGACGCACCAGCAGGTATTGCGTATCGGTAATTCCCATGCGCTGCATATACTCTTGGGCAATCTGTGTCATCAACGCATCGGTCATGCGCGGCGCATCTTTCGATGAAAACGAAAGGGAGATATGCCCAACAGCATTTCTCAAACGCGGATTCAGTAATGTTTGGTCTTTGAAGTCTTGTACCATCTCCCGAACATTCGGCGGGGTTACGCCCTCGGCTGCTAATATTCGCGATTGTTCTTTCATTACATAGCCGACCGTTCCGGCGAATGACGACCCTGCGATGATTTTACCGATCATCGCGAAGATTCCTTAACAAGCCCTCAATACTTGCCACAATAGTCGCATGACGGGACACTATACCCGTAAATCCTTTTGCATGGGCAAGACGGGTTAGTTGGTTCAGGTTGCGGGCCATGCCTTTGAGTTGGGACATGAAGTCGAGATGTTCGCGGCGCAGACGTTCGCGAACACGACCGGCGGCAATCAGCTGGCGGAGGACTTCCGTACGCGGCCGTCCGGCAGCACGGGCCAATGCTTGCAAGCGTAGTTTATGCTCCGTGTCGAGACGGAGGGTGATGCGATATTCCTGTTTTCGGGCCTTGCCCAGCGGCGGCCGTCCGCCCGTATGTTTGGCGTGTTTCATGGATTCGATATTTAGAGGTTAGACCATCGGGATGAGAGCTGCAAGGCGAGTTTTTGGCTGACAAAAACACAAACTTGCCTTACTACATTTTCATACCCCACTTGCGTTTGGTAGCAAAATGCGGTCGAGACTGTTGCCGATGCTGTTTCGCATGCCAATATTCGTTCAAATCCTTATGCTCCCGATAAAGATGCGACTGGTCAATGACGGTGCTATTCGGGCATAGCCGTTTCAAATCGGCCGTGGCTTTACGCCCCGCGTCGTCGTTATCGAAGAACGCATGAATCGTTGCATGCCGGTCAAGAAACGGAATCGCTTTCGGAAGACGGACGACTGAGTTCAGCACCGCAACGTCGATGTGCGGCCATTCGTCCGGCTTCATCGAAAGATAGGAGAGGAAATCCATAAATCCCTCGAATGCGACGACGGTATCGGAATGGTTGTCGATTGTCGTAATGTGTTTTGGGGATACACAGCCTTTGAAGCGTTCCGAACGCAACTCCCAGCCGCCGGCATCGTTGCGGAATCCGACAGCGAAATAGTTGCGTCCGCTAACGGCGTAATGTACTTCCCGACAGCAGGCCGATGCGATTATCGGATCGATTCCCCGCGAGGAAAGATAGCCAACCAGCGCCGGATAACGGAGCGGGATATCGGAAAGCAAGCGGAGCGTGGGAACGGTCGGCGGAACCGACGACGACACGGGAACGGCTATCGGGCTTCTCTCACCGCTGCCGAGGAACCGGACGGTTTGCGCAAAATCGCACCGTTCCAATCGCATCACGAGGTCGATAATCGAACCGCCCGCACCCAGCCCGAAATCATACCATAAGTTCTGCACGTAGTCCACCTTGAAACTTGGCGTATGTTCTTTGCGCAATGGTGAACGATAAAGGCCATATCGCGGATTGTCTTTGGTCGGGCGCAAACCCCGTTCGGCAAGGTAGGCCCTAATCGAAATACGTTTGATAGCTTGAATCGTTTTCATAACAATATCTATGTTCAGTGAAAAGAGAAATATTTATTCTTTCACTGAATTATTTAATGGGAACGATTCGATTCAGGGCTGCTTCGACATCGCTGTCGCGAAACAGAACACGCCCGCCGATTTTGTGGGCGCAGATTTTACCGCGATTCACCCAGTCGGTGAGCGTCACGAGCGAGATGCGCAAACGACGGGCGGTTTCGTGCCGCGTGAGATACTTCGTGTCGGTTTTCGGTTGTACGGGACGCAGCTGTTGCAGCTCGTCGCGCAGGGACTCCCGAATCATCTCCGAGAGTTGGTCGGCAGTCATGCCATTCAGATAGATTTCCTTTGCCATGGTTCATTCGGTTTGATGCCGCAAAGAAAATCATTTATCAAACTTATCCGAAATAAGTAATTGTGTTACAGAATAGTGACACTTGGATGACATAAGCGGACATAAGCGGACAGCCGGCTGACGATCCCGGATTTTCCCCTGTACGGATTGCGTCGAATTGCTTCTTCTTCTCATTTTGGCCGCAGTGTGTAAAGTGATTGTTTCGACAAAATAAAAGAGGGCGGACTCGATTAAAGCCGCCCTCCGAAACAAACCTATTTTCCGTGTTTTATCTTAATTTTTCCAATACTTTGCGCACCGCGTCCGCCGAATAACTTCTTTCGCCATTCGAAAACGCGCACACGGTACATTCTTCCAGCCAGCCGTTCGCAATCCACCGGTCGAGCGTCGGACGCGCAACACCCAAAGCCTCGGCCAAACCCTTCTTGCAGAACAGCCTGCTGCCCAAATGTGTCGTGAGAAACATTTCGTTTCGATGCGCTGCCAGCCAATAATCGAAATGACGGATAACCCGCGCAATATTTCGGATTGTCGGTTCGTAATCCTCGTATGCCCACACGCGCAAACTTGCCGGGTCGAAGTCTGCAAACTCCGGTCGGGAGCGTAGTTCCTCGACCAGCGTGTCGAAGCACGCCAGTTCGGAAGCTTTGATTTCTATTTTGCGACGACGAGGCATTATCTATATTTTTTAGGGGGGGGTATATTTTCTCTCTACCTAAACATTTTTACACGCTTTTAACCGACTAATACACAGCATATAAACGAAACGTAAAAAGAAATAAGCATGTAAAAAAGCGTGTAAAAGCGTGTAAAAATTAAACAATAAACCAATCAGAATTCGGGCCTTGCGATTCGTTTCTTATCTTGCCCTGCCTCTTTAATTTTGCCAAAAGATTCGTAATCTTATCTTTTTTCTGTCTGTCATTAAGCAGGTCGGAAAGGAGATTCCATAGTAGCTTGTCTATTTCTTTGCGCGACAATGATTTGTGATCGCGCAATGCCGTTATCAAAAACTCTTCGCAACTCTTATTTCCGAGTCCTTTATGCTCCGAATACTCTATTTTTTGTCCTACTTTTTGGGCGATATGTTTCGCAATATAGACTTTGGGCTTGCGGCCTTCAATCAAATGTTTGCTTCTCAATCGGACGATCTCGTCATCGGATAACGGTTTCCCCAGCTGCACGCGGTTCAGCAATTCGATATCGAGCAGATTCAAATCGGTATTTCCCGCCAGAATATTGGCGTAGTTCATATCGAGAATTTTACCCGTTATGGTAACTTCGACGCGATTGCTGGCCAAATTGTAATCCGGCAGAGGGAACAGTCTCTGTCTTTGGTAGTTGTACATCTTACGGATGCCGCTGCCGATCGTATCGACCATTTTCAAACCGACCATGGCCGCTACCAAAAATTGATTTCTGTATCGCTCCTCGGGAGCATCGCTGATAAGCACCCGTTCGATATTGCCCGGAATGAACGAGCCTTTGTTCGAGAACACCAGTTTGTCGTCGTATTCCACCACGTTGATCTGACCGCCAAGCGTATAATCCTGATGGGCGATGGCGTTGTTCAATGCCTCGCGGATGACATACGGTTCATAGGTGTCGATCTCTTCGGGGAAGAGCGTCTTGTGCTCCGGATTGATGTAGCGGTATTTCAGATTACGAATCTTGTCGTATATTCTGTCGACGGCCAAAATGAACGGGCAGGAGGCAATCATGTAATCGCGCTCGATATTGTCCTGTCCGCGCAGAATCCATTTGATTTTGGCGACTGCCGGAGAGATCAGATGCTCGCTTTCCTCTTTGCCGAGCAATACGATGGCCGTATTGGTGATCTTGCCCCGAATCGTGATTTTCGCCTTGTTCAGAAAAGTCGTGTCGTCCCACGATGCAATCTCGTCGGCCTTGTCCTTATGGGCGTTCGTGTATAGCTCTCTTGCCTTGCTAATAGCCGCCGAATCCAAGTCTTCCAATGAAGCGTCTTCGATTATTTCCGCACTCCAATCTTTCAATTTGGCTTGATTTCTTATTCTCTCGATTTTGTCCATACTCAACGCCTGCAAGGATTCTCCGTCACGGCCGTAATAATGGCCCTGATAATCGATCGGAATACCTTGCGGGGCGGGCGGTATTTCGAACATCACAACTCTTTTGCCGTTCTTGTACCGCAATTCATGTATCTCGACGAACGTATGCCGACCCGTAGTCTGATCGGCAATCTTTTTCTTCATTGCATCGAGCGCCGGACGGCTATTCTTATATTGGCTTCCGACAACATCGTGCGTGCGGTTCTCCACGCCGAAAACCAGCCATGCGCGCGACATGCCTTTCAGATTGGCTTCGTTGCTCAATGCCGAGAAGTATTGTCCCAAATCTCTGTCGTCAAAATTGCGTTCGGCTCTCTTAAACTCTACCACCTCCGTTTCCGCAGGTAGATTCAGTAATGAATCGAGTATGTTTGTCAGTTCCTCAACCGTCATATATTTCTAATTTTCTGTAAAGCTACAATTTATTCGCGAATAATAGGAGCAGCAACCGGTCCATGCCGGAATTTGTTTGACATTTTGTTACCGCGGTAAATTTTACGGCGGTAGCATTTCGAATTACCTGCCGCTGAAATACGGATGATTCATCAACTCCATTGCGGTCTGCTCCTCCGTAATCTTGATGTACTTCATGAACTCCTTTTCAGTCTTGTGACCCGTGATTTTCATGATGGCGATGGTCGGAATGCCCGCCAGATACATGTTCGTTGCTCCGCTGCGGCGTGCCGTGTGGGTCTTTACCAAGTCGCATTTATCGACCAGATGCGTCTTCTTTTCCCCGTTTTCGACGTATGACACTTCGATTTTCTCCGTGATACCTGCCTCGCGGGCAACCTCCTTGATGAATTTGTTTACTTTCTGCTCGTAGGATTTCGGCAGCCGGTTTTCGTACTTGTCCAGTATCGCCTGCAATTCGGGCCGAATGGGGATGACGACGTGATTGCCTGTTTTCTGCTGCTTGAGGTCGATTACCCGCTGCCCGCTTTCCAACGTGCGGATATTGCCCTCGTTGATAGTCGAGTAGTCGCTGAATCGCTGTGCCGTATAGCAACCGACCAAGAATATATCACGGGCAATATCCTTGTGCTTATTGTGTGACAAATCAAGGTCGGCAATAGCTCGAATCTCCGATTCGGTCAGATAGATATTCTCGACATCGGCGGTCAGTACACGGAATTTGCGGCTCTCAATCAAGCCATTGTCGTGCAGCCCCTCTTCGCGCGCAGCTCGCATGATGATTTTCAGCTCCTTGACGTGTCGGCCGATGGTATTGATCGAGTAATCCTTCGCTGTAAACCACGCCACGAAATCGTCGTAGAATTTCAGGTTGATATCGCCGAAATCGAATCGCTTCCGCTTCGCCTTGCAGAACTCGTCGAACTGAACGATGAAACCCTTGTAGTTCTTGATCGTCGATGCTCCGTAGCGCAGTTTGTGGATATTGAGCCTTGTGCCGGCCTCCATTTCGCGCGTATAACGGGCCATGTAGTCGGTCAGCGATTCTCTGCTACGTATGCCGCGGCCGCCGGATGCGCTGCGCGGATGGTGGAAGCTGTAAACAATCTTTTCCAGCTTCGTTTTCGTCATCGCATGTTCCGGGTCTTTCGCCATTTCGCCGAGGATGAAACTGCGCAGCTCCGACAGATTCTTCATCAATTCCCGCCCCTGCTGCTCGGTGAAATCATCCGTAAAGGCATAGCGGCTTTTAACAGCTTGTCGCTTACTATCCCACGCATCAGTCAAAACCAAATACTGACTGTCAACGTAGAATTGGTTTCCACGCCCGACCGTAAACAGTATTTGAACCTTGACCAGCTTGTTTTTCTGCGTCGAGCGAATGCGATAACAAAAGGTTGCCATAATCATCGATATTATCCGTTGCAAATGTAGCTATTTTTGTAATACATTTGTCATACATCAACGAAATTTTCTAAAATTTCCAGACCTCGCAATTAATAAAATATTCACATAATATACTGAAATACAAATTAAATAAGATAAATACAGATTAATATCAATTAATTTTTATGGCGTCCGCTTCAGACCTCAAAACACCGTTGTAGATTGCTACAACGGCGTTCTGTTTTGGTGTCTCTATGGGATCAAAGTTCGATTATTCGTTTGATAAGGTCTATTGTTGCGGTAAAGGACGTAAATAGATTCTTATCTGTTTCACTCTTGATGTTTTCCGAAAATGTATTCTTTTTAGCGTCGAGGACTTTGTAAGGACGGAGCCCAGATTCTTTTTCGTACTCTTCGGTTATTAGTTTGTCATCCGCAAGATCATGACATTTGAAAATCTCTTTATACTCCTTGAAATTGCGTTTTTCGAGCATTCCGTTCTTTTCGAGATATTCGAACGGATACAGAAATTCGATGGGACAATAAGGGCTTAATGTTGCAGGGGGTTGTATGGTGAGTGCGAAGGATTTGTTTTCGCACTGGGTTGCTGTCACCTGTTTTACGTCAGGGATGATTTTACTGTTTCCTTTAATGTCGTTATATGCTGATTTCCCTTCTCTGTCGCAGTCGAACAATGCGATGAGTTTCTTCCCTGCGAACAATTTGGCGGGAGTCGATTTGATGAAGTTTGCGAGCGACCCCGCATCGTGCATGTCGACGATGTCCAGATCCAGATTATAACCCAAAATATCCATCGCCTTGTTCAGATGGTTGACGTCGGTTTTCCCTTCGACGAAAAGAATGTTGTTTTTGTCCGAAGCGGCGGCCAGCGAGAACTGTTTCATCGCTTTGTCGTAGGTGAACAGCCCTTCGCTCAGAATCTCCTCGGCCTCTTCCGTCGTCGTTTGCCGGATGATCTTTCTGTTGGCCGCATCTTTTTCCATCACGAATAATGCGCTTTTCGGAGCGAACGCGACGGTCGAGGGCGAGTGGGTCGTGATGATGACTCGAATATCGCTGCCACCCATCTCTTTGGGCTGGGAAATTTCGCCGAGAATCTCGACCATCATTTTGCACATGGAGGGATGCAGATGCGCATCGGGTTCGTCCAGGAGCATCGTGTTGATGCGATTGCCCCGAATGTCCATCCGTATTGCCCAGATGATGAATTTGACGATCATCTGTTCTCCCGAAGACAATGCGTCGTATGCTACGATCTCACCCTTTTTCCCTTGAAAGACCACCTCGCCTTTGCGGGTTCCGTCCGAAGGGAACGGATCGAGCATCTCGAAATAGTTGAAATCGTATTTGCGAAACAAGCGGTTGATCGTCTCGAAGGCTCTTTCCGCATTACGCACTTGCGCGATTTCGGCTTCACGGGATTCTTTGGCCAATTTAACATACCGACTATTCCGCTCCTCCTCTTCCTGCTGGATGAATCGGGTGAAGTCATCGACTTCGGTCAATGAATTGAAATAAGGGTTGGCGTATTCGCGGATTTCGGTGTCGGACAGCTCGTCGATATTTTTTCCCGAAGCCTGGAAGATTCGTTTCAGCTCTTCTTCGTATATGTAAATGAAAAGCGATTTTAGTTCGGCCTTGTTATTACGAATATAGCTTTTGTATTGTTCGATTTCGCTTTTTAATCTTGCAATTTCAATCTTATTTTCTTGAGGTATATTCGCAATTTGTTGTCGCAGTTGTTCTATATAGTTGAAAAAACCATGATTTTGACGATTTAATTCTTCTTTTCGTACAAACCGATTGGTTGCTCCGTTTTTATATTGAATCAAACCTTCGAGATTCAGGAATTGGTTGATGTCGGCGGCCAGAATTAGTTTGGCCTCTGTTCCGTCTTTGTGCGAAAGCGATATGTCTGCGGCATCTGCACCCTGCATGGCATTGAGCATCTGTGTCTTGCCTGCTCCGTTGACGCCGGTGACGATTGCGAATCCGGGAATATCATTCCATTCGAATCCCTCTGGGATGGAGAGATATTCCGTGTTGAATTTCAAGTTTATAGGTTGCATATTTCTCGATTGAATAAAGATTTTCGTCATCACCGCTCCAGAACCACCATCCACATCCGCCCGTCGATGCGCGTGAAGGCCAGGCGGAGGTCGTCGCCGGCGTGCAGGCCCAGGCGGCGGGCGATCTCGGTCGCGTCGAGCGGGAAGTCGCGTTTGAGGATCTCGGCGCCGAGCCCCTTCATCTCGCGTTTGAGGCGCTTGGGGTCGTAGGGCTCGATGCGGGCGATGGGCAGCGTGCGGCCCAGGATGCCGTGCGGCGCCTCGGCGGCGAAGCCGTAGCCGTTCTCGCTCGGCGCATCGACCCCCGCGGGGCGGAGGTGGCGCCGTACCAGGCGCGCCTTCTGCAACGCCACGTCGGGGACGACCAGATAGCGGTACCGCTCCGGGCTGAACGGGCTCCGGTCGGGCGGCTGCGGGGCGTCGGGCGCCGCCGAGAAGGAGCCGAGGCCCAGCGCCGTGGCCGTCAGGAGCGGCCCCGAGCCGTCGTCGCACACGAGCACCTCCTTGCATTCGTCGCCGAGCGAGACCGTCTCGACGCGGCTCGCGGGGAAGAGCCGCAGCGCCTCGTCGACGTCGAACAGCGGCGAGTTCTTCAGGCAGAGGCGCGGCGCCGCGGCCCGGATGCGGGGCAGCAGCGCCCGGATGTCGGGCGAGCACTCCTCCAGCCGCACGAGCTTGCGTCCCGCGGCCGAGCGGCGGTCGGGGTCGGCGTAGACCCAGTCGAACCGCTCGCGGCAGGAGGCCAGGTACTCCTCGGCCGACGCGGCGACGACCTCCACGTTGTCGACCCCCAGGCGCCGGAAGTTCTCGCGGACGACGGCCGCCAGCCCCGCGTCGCGCTCGAGTGCCACCACGCGGCCGAAGCGGCGCGCGAGGGCCCATGCGTCGACCCCCAGGCCGCACGTGAGGTCGAGCACCGAGTCGCCCGCGAGGGGCTTGTGGAGCGCGCACGCCTCGCTCGACGCCTGCTCGAAGGCGCGCGGCGGGAGGATGCACCCCGCCGCCGCGAACGTCGGGAGCTTGCGGGCGGCGCGGGCGAGGTACTTGAGCTGCGTGGCGACGGTGCGGGCGTGGGGCACGCGGCGGTCGAGCGCCACCTCCAGCGGGTCGCGCCCGCGATGCTGCTCCACGGCGCGGCGCACCTCGTCGGTGAGCAGCAGGGCATATTCTTCGGGTGTCGTCACGAGGGCAAATGTACGCTTTTTTTCGGCTCGACGCACCATGCGGCCGCCGTGGCGAGGGCGAAAAGGAGGTAGGTGAGGGCGACGCCGCGGTCCGTGAGGCTTCGCTCGACGGCCGCGCCGGGCCATGCGGCGGCCGTGCGGCAGAGCGTGTCGAGCACCGCGACCGAGAGTGCGGCCGCGGGGCGCAGCAGCCAGGCCAGGGGCGGCAGCGGCAGGAGGAGCCACAGCGCGCCGCAGGCGACCACGGCGCCCGCGGGCAGGAGCGCCGCGGGGGTGACGACGATGCCCGCGAGGGGTATGCGCCCGAAGGCGTGGGCCACGAGGGGTGCCGTGGCAAGCGTCGCGGCGGCGCTGACGACGAGGGAGGCGACCGGCGCGTCGATCCACCGCCGGCCGGTGCGGAGTCTCCGCGCGAGGGGCACGCCCCAGGCGAGGATCCCCGCCACGGCCGCCACCGAGAGGCGGAATCCCACGTCGTGGAGCCATGCCGGATTCCAGAGCAGCATGCCGAAGGCCGCGGTGCCCAGCGCGTTGAGGCCGTCGTACTCCGACGAGGTGGCCAGCGCCGTCTGCAGCAGCGTGCACATCGCCGCGGCCCGCACGGCGCTCGCCGGGAAGCCCGCTGCCGCGACGAACGTCCACACCGCCGCCACGGCCAGCAGGTTGCGCCAGCGGTGGCCGTAGCGCACCAGAGGCAGCCACCACAGCGCGGCGTTGACCGCGACGAAAAGGATGCCCGTGTGAAGCCCCGAGAGGGCCAGCAGGTGGGCCAGGCCGCTGCGTGCGTAGGCCTCGCGCAGCTCCGCGGGGATGCGGCTGCGGTCGCCCGCGGTCATGGCGCGCACCACGGCGTCCGCCTCGTCCCCGAGGCCCAGCCGCCCGATGCGCTCCACGGCCCGGCGGTGGAGCGATCCGCGCGCGGCGGGCAGCTGCCCGAGGATCTGCCGCTGCCCCAGGCGGAGGCTCCCGACCACGCCCCGGCGGGTCATTTGCCGGCGGTAGCGCTCCCCGCCCGCGAGGGGCCGCACGACGCCCCGGCAGCGGATGCGCTCGCCGCCCGCGAGCGCGAGGGTCGAGTCGGCGTAGAGCCGCACGCGGTCGCCCGAGGGGTGCCAGCGGCCCGATGCGGGGTCGCGCCATGCGGCGAGGGTCGCTTCGGCCGCGGTGTAGCCTTCGCGCCGGAAGACCGCCTCGTCGACATGCAGTTCGAAGAGGGTATGCACGCCGCGCGGTGCGGTCGGCGGCCGCTCGTGCAGCTGCGCGGCCCCTGCGCCCGCGGCCATGAGCAGCACCGTGGCGGCGCTCTGCGAGCGGAAGAGCAGCGCCAGAGCGCCCGACACGACGAAGGCCCCTGCGGTGAACCACAGGGGCCAGACGAAGGCGTCGGCCAAGGCGATGCCCGCCGCGAAGAGCAGCGCGATCTTCACGAACGGCATGCGTCCGAGGCGGTCGAAGAGGCGGTCGAGGGACATGGCGGCGGCGCTTTACGTTTACAAATATAGCGAAAACGGGCGCGAAAATAAAATGTTCGGGCGTCCGAAAGCGTGCTTTTTCACCCCTCCTCTCCGGCGAAGAGCTCCCAGCCCGCCCTGACCTCCGCCTCGACGGCCCGCCGCCCGTTCTCCACGCGCGAGATGGCCGCCGCGAGGGGGATCATCGTCGCGGCGTCGCGCGTATCTATCCGCCGGTCGGGCGCGAGCCCCGTCTGCCGGCACACGGCGCCGATGTAGGCCTCCGTGTCGTTCTCCGAGGGCGGGGCCCAGCGCGAGATCATGCCCCGCACCGTGTCCAGACCGTAGCGGCGGCGGTAGGTGTCGAGCAGCACGAATATGGCGCGATAGCCCAGCGCCATCGACCCGAACTGCTTGAACGCGGGGTCGGTCGACGGGCGTACCTCCCCTTTGTAGCGCACCCCCGAGCGGCGGATGTTGCCCGGGTTGCGGTTGCGCAGACCCCGGCTCATCGCTCCACCTCCTGTCGGATGCGGCGCCGGGCGTAGCGGCGCAGGTAGCGGAAGAGCGGGGCGTCGGAGATCTCGCAGGCGTTTTCGAGAAACGACCACAGCTCCACGCCGCAGGTGAAGCCGGCGAACAGGCGCGCCAGCTCGAGGCGCACGATCCCCTCCATGCAGCCGTCGAGCACCGCGGCCATGACGATCGCCGTCGAGGCCAGGGCGAGCTTCTGCACCGTGCGCCACGCCTCGCAGCTCTCGAAGTACCAGCGGCGGCCCGCGCGCCGTGCCGTCGTGCGCGAGGCGGCGATCCCCGCGGCGAAGTCGACGGCGATGCACCCCGCCGTGCATGCGACGAGCGGTGCGGCGGGTGCGACCAGGGCGGCAGCTCCGGCCGCCATGCCGCTAAAGAGTCTGTACGAGGCCTCCATCGGTGGTGCAGCGGCTGATGATGTCGTCCGTGGCGACGTACTCGGGGTAGCGGCGGTTCTCGGTCCGCAGGTGGCGCGAGGCCCGGCGCAGCAGCGTGCGGGCTTCGCTGCGTAGGCTCTGCACCAGGCGGCGGCGCGTGGGGGTGTCGGCGGGTTCGGAGCCGTCGGGTGCGGCGACCGTCGAGCCGCAGCGGCCCGTGCGCAGGTCGAGGCGCGGCTGGATCGCCGCCCGCGTGAAGAGGGCCAGGGGTGCGGCCAGGTAGTCGGCCGTAAGTTCGGGGTAGAGGCCCGCGAGCAGCCGCTCGTGGAGCGCCCGCCCGACGACGGGGACGAGGTAGCGCTCCTCGGCGGCGGCGATGTCGGCCGCCGTGACGGAGCCCGCGGGCAGCTGCTCGCCGTCGCCGAAGGCGAGCGTCAGCACCCGGGTGGGGGAGATGAGGGTTTTCATGGAAGTGAAAGGTGAGAAGTAAAAAGTAGAAAGTGAAAAGTTGGGAATGGGGCGGCGAATGGAAGTATGAATTGCGAAGCCTTTGGCTTCGTCCCTTTGCCGACTGACGGTCAAAAGCCGACAGCCCTTCGCCCGAGGTGGCTCCGGGCTGCGCAGCCGGCGCTATGACGAATGGTGGCTTCGGCCTCAGTCGATGCTCCGTATGTTGTATTTGGTGATCTCGGAGAGGAACTGCTGCTGGCGCGGGTCGTCGGGGTCGTAGTCGAGGCCGTCGGCCTTGCGCGCCTCCCACACCTTCATGTAGATGGGTTTCGAGCGTGTGGGCGGGCGGTTGACCACGGCCAGCGACGAGGCGTCGACCCCCAGCACCGACGAGATGACGGCGCGTATGGGCTCCGTGAGCTCGGCCTGCTCGGCCAGGATTACGGTGTTGAGCGCCACCTCGTATTCGTGGAGGATGCGCTCGGCGCTGAACCCTGCGGCGTAGTCCAGGCCGCTGAGCGTGCGGAACCACGAGTGGGCCACCACGATGTCGGCCACGGCCTGCTCGTGCAGCGCCTTCCAGTCGCCTTCGGCGCGGGAGTCGATGGGGATGAAGCGCGACCGGTCGTCGCTCTGTTCGCTGCCCGTGCGCAGCAGGAACATCACCTGCCCGGGGTTGCCCGCGAACTTGCGCTCGGCCAGGCGCACGATGCGGTCGGCCTCCTCGTCGCTCTCGACCTCGGCGTCGAGCATCATCACGCCCGAGAGCTGGAACGAGTTGTCGAGGCGGGCGATGTTCCAGCGGTCGGTCTTGTAGGCGATGGCCGAGACCCCGAACCCGGCGATGTAGGGCGGCACGCCGTAGTGCTCGAACGAGGGTTCGTAGTCCTTGTAGTGGATCGCCGCGCGCAGCGTGCCGTCGGCCTGTCGCTCGAAGCGCGGGTAGAGGGGCAGCGTCCGCGCCTGCTTGGGGTCGAAGGCCGCCCAGTCGTGGTGCAGCACGATGTGCTCCGAGTCGCGGGCCACGCGGCAGCGCGAGGCGTCCTGGTGGTAGAGCGAGAGGTAGGAGTGCGCCGGGTCGGTCACCACCTCCAGAAAGGCGTTGCCGAAGAGCGCCTTGTCGAAGGCGAGCTTCGAGAGGATGCGGCGCAGGCTCTCGCCCCGGCCGTTGGCGCGGCGGACGAAGGCCCCCAGGCGCGGCAGCCGCTCGTCGCACGTGAAGCCCTTGCCGGCGATGTAGTCCGCCTTGTCGTTGATGATGCGGCGGTGGGTGGTCGAGCGGCGGGCCATCAGGGCCAGGGCCGCGGGGAAGAGGTTGTCGTCGCCCCAGCGCCAGATGCGGTCGCTGCTCACCGTCGTGGCGGCGAGGCGCAGGTAGGGGTCTGTGCGGTCGGTCACGGCTATGGCCGTGCGGTGTCGTTTGTCGGATGTCATGGCGGTGTCGGGTCGGTTGCTCCGTCGCCGGACCGCCGGAGCGAGGGTGCACCCCTCGCTCCCGGGCGGCGGCGGAGAAAAAAGGTGGGTTTACTGGCGGTAGGCGTAGCAGACGAGCGCCTCGTCGAGCACGTCGCAGCCCGCCATGAAGAGGGCGCGCTGGCGGTTCTCCATCTCGTCGGGGTTGTACCACATGCGCACCTCGTTGCCGGGGAAGTCGGAGGTGTTGACCGCCAGCACGAGGTTGCGGCGGTCGGTGAGCATGCAGAACGACTGGTTGAACGCGGTCCCCGGGAGGTACTTGCCCAGGCGTACGTCGACTATGGGGATGCCGTGGTAGGCGAGCGCCGGCCGGCCGTTGATCGCGTCGGCATAGGCGGCGTCGGCGCCCTTCGCGTCGAGATACTTCTCGTAGAGGTAGTAGAGGTCCGAGGTGACGAAGAAGGCCAGCTGCCCCTCGGCGCGCAGGTCCTGGAGGCGGCCGTCGGCGTTCTGCCACAGGTTGTCGAAGAGCTCCACGGTGCGCTGCGGATCGTCGAGCTCGGCGGCCGTGTAGGTGGTGGTGTGGATCTGCTCGTCGGCGGCGAACTCCTCCACGGCCTTCAGGAAGCCGTCGAAGGTGTTGTAGCCCGACGCGGCCGACGTGTCGCCCACCCACATCGTGGCGCGGATGTTCTCGGCCACGGCCTGGCGGAAGAGGGTGGTCTCGGCCTGCTCGAGCACCGTGCCCGAGAGGTCGTCCATGTTGACGTCGGCGCTGGCGGCGATGCGCTCGTAGACGAGCGAGAAGTAGTCGGCGGCCGAGAAGCCCAGTTCGGCCTTCACGCGCTTCAGGGCGATCGTCTTCTGGTATTTGGCCGCCGCGGCGCCGCCCGTCCACCCTGCGGCGTCGTACTTCTGGAGGATGTTGCGCTGGCCGTCCCACAGCTGCACGGTGGTGGGTGCGGGGAGGTTGTAGAGGACCCTCACGCCCAGATCCTGGGCCGAGGCGCCCGTGAGCATCGGGCGGAAGAAGATGGTCTCCAGATCGGAGCCGGTGTACTGCTTGGCGTTTTCGAGGTAACTCATGTCTTTGAGGTTTTTAGGGTTGGTTGTGTAATAAACTGAAAAGAAAAAAGTGAGAAGTGAAAAGCTGAGAATTGGAAATGAGGCAGCCCTCCGCGCCGACGGCTTCGGTAGTCTTTGCCGGATCATGCAGCGCCAGCTGCGCGGGCCGCAGCCACTCCCGGCGAAGGCCCGCAACTCGCGCCGCTCGTGCCGCCTTTCGCCGGCTGCGGTCCGCGCGGCCAGAAGCCGCCATCTACTTTTTACTTGATACTTCTCACTTTCAGCTTCTGAACCGCTTGGCGTCCTCGGCATAGGCGCGCTGGTTGGCCGAGAGGAGGTTGTCGACCAGCGGGGGATCCTCGCGGGGCAGGGTGCGCGTCGGCTCCGCGGCGCTGCGGGCCCGCTCGGCTGCGGCCGCTGCGAGGGCGTCGGCGGCGGGCGGTGTGTCGGTCGCCGGGTCGGGATGCAGCACGTTGTGCTGCACTGCGGGCGGCAGCTCGTCGGGCGCGGCGCGGAGCTGCTTTATGAGGCGCTGCCACCCTGCGCGCAGGCTGTCGATCGCCCGCGGCCGCTCCCCGGAGGCCTTCGGCTTCTCTGCGCAAGCCCCCTCTTCGCCCGCGATGCGGTCGGCGAGCCCCGCGGCCACTGCCTCGGCGGGCGAGAGCCACCGCCCTGCGCCGTTGTTCTCGCCCATCAGGCGCTCGAAGTCGGCGGCCGGGCGCCCCGAGCGGTCGGCGTAGACCGCGGCGATGCGCTCGTCGGTGCGGCGCAGCAGGTCGACCGTCGCCGCCAGCTCGGCGGCGTTGCCCTCGGTGGCGCAGGCGGCGCGGTGGATCAGGTAGAGGGCGCTGGGGGCGATCTCGCGGCACCCCTCGGAGGCTGCCTGGGCGATGAGCGTCGCGGCCGAGGCGGTGTAGCCGTGGCAGCGGGTCGTGACGCGGCCGCCGAGCGAGCGCAGGGCGTCGTGGATGAGCAGCGCGTCGTTCACGTCGCCGCCCGTCGAGCGGATCTCGACCTCGATCTCGCGCGCCTCGACGGCGGCGATGCGGCGCAGCGTCTCGCGGAAGGTCTCGTAGGTGGCCACGCGTGCCTCGGGCTCCTCGAACTGCCATGCCTCGGGTACGCCGATCGTGCCTTCGATTTCGATCAGGCACTTTTCGGCCCGGTCGGTGATTCGGATTGTCGGTTTCATGGTTGGTCTTTTTGAAAGGATTCGTAATAGAGGGTCTTCACCTTGGCGTAGGAGCACCCCAGCTCCTCGGCCACGGCATACATCGCCCCGCAGCGGGGGCATCCTCCGCTGGCGAGCTCGTCCATCCGCCGGCGGGCGATGCGCCGCTCGCAGGCCCGCGTGTCGAGCAGCCCCTGGGCCATCAGATGCCGTGCGGCGGCGACGGTGAGGGTGCCGTCGAGCGTCGCGGCCAGCCGTGCGGCCAGCCTCTCTTCGCGCCTGGTCATGGGGTTTCGGGGTCTTGTGCGAGGCGGCGCAGCAGGCAGCGCACCGACCCCCGGGCCGGGTCGTACTCCCCCACCCGCTCCACGACGGCCCGCACGAGCCCCTCCCCCGTGTCGATACGCCATACGGAGCGGAGCCCGGCCGCCGCGTCGGGGTCGCGCAGCGCCTCGAACTCGTGGGGCGCCATCTGCAGCCTGAGGTCGATCTCCTCGCCCAGGTCCTCCTCGTCGGCCTGCCGGTCGCGGAAGCGGTGCAGCCCCTCCACGCCGTCGCGGTTGTCGAACCCCAGGGTGAAGGGTTCGGCCCACTCGCTGCCCGCGAAGTGGAACGCCGCGAGCGGGTAGGATGCCTGGCCCCAGGGGTGGCCCCATCGCTCGTCGGGCGGCAGGGGGTGGAGGCCCGCGAAGCAGACCAGGCGCGGCGGGTCGAAGGGATCGCCGCCGGTGTCGTCGTCGCGGTCGCCCACCGCGAGCAGCCGTGCCGAGGGGGCGTTGGCGTAGCGCCCCGCCTCGGTGAGCGAGGGTGCGAAGAGGGGGTTGCGCGCCACCTCCTCCCCCTCCTTCGAGGCCAGGCTCGCGGCCGTGCGGCTCCAGGCCCCGAAGCGCCGCCCCTCCTCCGCCTCGAGGCGACGGACGGGCCCGTCGCCCGCCGCGTAGCACCACGTGCGCCGCTCGGCGTGGTCGGGGGCGAGCATCCGCCGGCGCACGGGGTGGGCGAAGTCGGTGCGGTCGCTCCAGTCCGCCTCGCCCGCATCGTAGAACATGTCGCGCGGCTCGATGCGCACCGTGCGGCGCTCTCGGTCGGTTGCGAAGCGCAGGTTGAACAGGTGGGCCAGCGCCGCGAGCAGCTCCCCCTGGCGGATGCCGCCGCGCAGCATGTCGGCGAAGGCGACCGTCGCCCCGAAGCCCGGGCGGCCGTGGAAGGTGGGGCGCAGCGCGCACTCCTTGTGGAGCGTGAGGCGCATCCCCGGCTCGGCGCCGCCGAAGTAGACGAGGTCGAAGCGCACGGGCGAGGTCGGTCCCGCGCGGCGGGCGGCGCTGCGCAGCGTCACGGCCACCGTCGTCGTGCCCCGCTCCTCCACATGCCCGTCGTAGAGGGCCCAGTCGCCCCCGTAGGGCTGCCACGCGCCCCCGGCGAGCACCTCCAGCGCGGGTGCCGCCACCGTCCCCGCGGCGGGGGTCTCGACGCGCGCCGTGCGCTCCGAGAACTCGGCCCAGAGCACCCCCGCCGTGCCGTTGCGGGTGTAGCGCAGGCGGTAGCGGGCCCCCGGCGCGTGGTCGAAGACGATGGCGCGGTAGCTGCGCCCCGGGGCGACGGCCGTGCGGCGGTCGACATAGCGGTTGGCCAGCGGGCAGCTCGCCTCCGACCCCGGACCGAGGTAGATCGTGTCGAAGCCGCCGAGGCGCGTGCGATCGAGGATGCGGTGTTCGGTGGTGTAGCGCAGCGCATACTCGAATCCCACGTCGACCTCGGCCGTGGGGGTGAAGCGCAGGGCGCCGTCCCTTGTCGCGAGGCATCCCCCGTGGTTGTAGAGCCCGTCGATGGGCTCGCCGTCGGCGTCGACGGCCCCCGTCGAGGCCGTGTCGACCAGGTTGCCCACCGTGTGGGCCAGCGCCTTGGGATCGGCCGCGACCCGCCCCGCGTCGTCGGCCTCGGCCGTCGCTGCCGCCGTGCGCCGGGCGCGGAATCCCATGCGCGCCTCGATCGCCGCCGTGTCGCGGCGGCCGTAGCTGCCGCTCAGGTAGAGCGAGCGGAAGAGTTCCGAGGCGAAGAAGCGGCTGCGCACGGCGTAGCCCGCCTCGGCGAAGATGCGCTCGGTGAGCGTGGCGACATGGAAGAAGGGGTGGTAGTCGTCGGTCGAGAGCATCCGCTCGTCGGGCAGCAGGTCCTGCGGGGAGTTGCCCGCGGGCCAGGCGTCGCGCACCACGGGGAAGAACTTCACCGGCCCCGTTTCGGTCCAGCTCCGGCAGATGGTCGTGGGGTCGAGCCGCATGCTGAGGTCGAAGCCCAGCTCCGCCAGATCGCGCCGCGCCGCCTCGCGGACCCACCCGGCGCCCCCTTCGCGGATCTCGATGCGGTAGCCCTCCTCCGTCGTCTGGAGCAGGCGCACCCCGCCGGCCAGCAGCAGGGCCCCCTCCTCGCGCAGCTCGGCGCGGTGCGTCGCGGCGTTGAAGTGTGCAGCCGCGTGCGGGTCGCGCGCCCGGCGCAGGGCGTCGTCGTTGCGCGGCGTGGCCGGCAGCTCGAGCGTGAGCGTGCGCCCCGTGCGGCAGGCGTCGGGCGAGGCCGCCGCGGCGAAGTCGTAACCCGGCACGGCGCACGGTGCCGCAAGGTCGCAGCGCAGGCCGTCGATCGTCAGCTCCATGGCAGCGGCTCTTCGCGGGTGAAACGGATCTCGACCTCGAGCGTGCCGAGCGCGCCGTGGCGGTGGAGCGTCGCCCTGTCGGTGACGATATCGACGGGACGGTACTCCTCCCCCGCGCAGCTCCACGCCTCGCACGCCTCCAGCAGCCCGGCCAGGGCCTCGGTCGCGGCCCTCCCCTCGCAGGCCGAGCGCAGATGCAGGCGCCGCTCGCGCCCCGTCGCGACGGCTACGTGCCCCTCGGCGCCCCGGGCGCGGCGCTTCGCGACCGTGAGCGTCTCGCACACCACCGTGGGGAAGGTGTAGTGCTCGATCGACCCCTCGGCCGTGCGCCACGCCAGCCGCTGCGACCCCTCCGGCGCCGGCAGGAGGGTGTAGCCCACGCGGCCGCACGCCCCGGCGTCGACCTCTATGCGCTCGGCCCCCGGGAAGTCGTCGGCCGCGAGGCGGAAGAGGCTGAGCCCGCCCGTCGCCGTGCGGTAGGTGCGCACGCGCTCCGCTCCGCCGCCCGTGGCGACGACGGTGACGACGAGGGCGCCGTCGTGCAGCAGCGTCAGCTCGTCGCACTCGCCCGGGGCGAGGAGCCGTTCGCGCGGCATGGGGCCCAGCAGCGCCGGGGCCTCGGTCGCGCGGGCCGTGGGGAGGAAGGTGCGCGCGGAGGCCGCGACGGGAGCGTCGACCGATCCTGCGGCCTCGGCGACGACGGCGATCGTGCGGCCCGTGGCCTCGCGCAGCCCCGTGGGGCCGGTCGTGGGGGTGAAGCGCACGGCCCGGCGCAGCAGGGGCGCCACGTCGCACTCGAAGGCGGCCACGACGGCGAAGCGGCGCGCTCCGAGCGGTGTGCGGGTGTCGGCCTCGTAGAGGCGCAGGTCGAAGGTCTGGGGCTCGCTGCCCGCGACGGCGTAGCGTATCGGGCCGCCGAGCGGTGCCCCCGAGAGGGGTGTTCGGGTGAAGAGTGCCATCGGAAAGAAGTAAGAAGTGAAAAGTAAAAAGTGAGAAGTTGAAGATCGAAGATCGTGCTCGTCGAACGGCGGCTCGTAGAGCCGGCAGCCCGCAGCCACCCCGGGCGGAGGGCTGCTCGTTGCACGCGCCGCCCCTCGCCGGCTGCGTACTGCCTTTGTTTTCAAGATCTGTTCGGGGCCGCAGCTCGGGGGGGGGCTGCGCAGCTGGCGCTGCAATTGATAGTGGGATAATGGCCTGTGCGCCGGTTTTCGATTCTGTTTGGGCGCAGCCTGCGGAGGGCGCATGAGCCTTGGGCGACGTGCGGGCCTCCGCCGCCGGAGGCTGCGGCCCGCCGGCCCTTGGGCCGAGAGGCGGCGGATTGAACGAGTCGGTCAAAGGGAGTTTGCGTGCGAAAGGCGGCCGGAGGCCGGCAGCCCGCAGCCACCCCGGGCGGAGGGCTGCTCCGTCGGCTGCGCCTCGATCGCGCCTCCGCTGGCTGCGGCCCGCCCGGCTAAAAGCCGGGTTCTATTCTTTGCTGTTGCTGCTCGCCGGCTTTTCGAATCGGAGTTTCGCGCATGATTTCTCTTTGCCGGCCGGGGCGGTCGCGCCAGAGGCGCGAGCCGGCAAAGAGACGAAGCCGGAGGCTTCGATTTTTGCAGCTTTTCGATCGGACTTTCCCGCCGGCCCGGCGCAGCCCCGTGTTTGTCGACAAAGCCGTCGATAAAATGTCGAAAGATGTTGATGGGTGTCGCTATATGGTTGAGAAACAACCTGCGACCGATGTTGATAACCCGTCCTCGGCGATCGGGCAGTTGTTCATCGACGGGACAAATATACGACCCGCGATACCCCCTTGTCAAGAGCCCGGCGCACTTTTTCCATGAATTGTGGAAAAAATCGCGAATTTTGACGTATCTTTGTCCATCGGACCCAATTTTCGAATCTCCATGGACGATGGCCACAGTAACCCGTATAGCCGCAGTGCCGTATCTCGATACGATACCCTTCCTCTATGGGGTTGCGCACGCAGATGAGCTGCGGGCCGAACTCTTCCTGTCCGATTTTCCTGCCGTCATAGACCGATTCCGCCGGGGTGAAGCCGATTTCGCCCTGGTGCCCGCCCACGTCGTGCCGTCGCTCGCCGGGGCGCGGCCGGTCACCGACTACTGCATCGCGGCCCCGTCGGCGCTGATGATCCGCGTGCTGGCCGAGTGCGAGCCTGAGGCCCCCGTGCTCGACTATTTCTACGGCGACGAGGCGCCCCTCGCGCCGCTGCTCGCCTCCGACGCCCCCTTCGTCTACGCCCTGTGGGTGGCCCGCGAGGGGGTCGACGCGGCGACGGAGGAGGCTTTCCGCCGGGCGCTCACCGACGGCGTGGAGCGCATCTACGAGGCGGTGGTCGCCTACGGCTATGCCGACCGGCCCTACGACGCCTACGGCTACCTGACGCGCCTCGACTGCATCTTCGACATCGAGAAGCGCCGTGCGCTCGAGAAGTTCTGGGACGCGGGGTTGAAGACCGCGCCGCGCGCCAATCCCGGCTGAAGGGGTTAGCGGACCGCAGCGTCCGCCTCTCTCCGCCCACGGATTCCAGAACTTAACAGAGAGCGCACGCCCATGATTACCATCTACCTCAAGCAGTACAACAAGATCATCCGCAACGCCGACACGCGGCTCTTCGACGAGCTGGGCTACGACGATATCCTGTGGATCGACATGATGCTGCCCACGATCAAGGAGCAGAAGGCGGTCGAGAGCTTCATGGAGATCGGTCTCCAGACCCAGCAGCAGGTCGAGGAGATCGAGTCGACGTCGAAGTACTCCGAGAACGAGAACGCCATCATCTCCAACTCCAACTTCTTCGTGCCCACGGGCGACTCGTTCGTCGTCGAGCCCGTCTCGTTCATCATCTCCAACGAGGGCGTGCTGGTCTCGGTGCGCACCACCGAGTCGCGCACCTTCCGCGAGACGGAGAAGCGCCTGCAGATGAACTACCGCAGCTATTCGACCGGCTACCACCTCTTCATCTCGCTGCTCGAGGTGCGCATCGACTACGACGCCGACATGGTGGAGCTGGTGGCCAAGCAGGTCGCCTCGCTCTCTAAGGCGATCAACTCCGAGGACGCGATCGACAAGCAGGTGCTGCACCGCATCAGCGCCCTGCAGGAGAGCACCATGTTGCTGCGCGAGAACATATTCGACCGCCAGCGGGTGCTCTCGGGCATACTCCGCTCGGAGCGCTTCCCCAACGACATCTATCCGCGCCTGCAGCTGATGATCAAGGACGTCAATTCGCTCATCAACCACGCCGACTTCAGCTTCCAGCGTCTGGACTACATCCAGGACGCGGCGCTGGGTCTCATCAACATCGAGCAGAACGAGATCGTCAAGATCTTCTCGGTGGCGGCGGTGATCTTCCTCCCGGCCACGCTCATCGCCTCGATCTACGGCATGAACTTCCGCGTGATGCCCGAGCTGGAGTGGGCGTGGGTGCTCCCCAACGGCTGGACCGTGCCCGTGGGCTACATCTTCGCCATCTTCCTCATGCTCTTCTGCTCGGGGCTCACCATGTGGTACTTCCGCTACCGCAAGTGGCTGTAGCGCCCCTCGTGCGGGATGCGCGCCGTCCGCTCCGGCCGCGATTCTTCCCGGCCCCCCCCCGACGTAAAATCCCGAACCGCCGCCGGGCGATTCGGGATTTTCTGTGTGATTAGGAGCCTAATTCGACTCCTTGGGAACCAGCATGAAGAAGCTGCTGATCTCCTGCTGGTCGATGGCCTGACGGACGTTGAACCGCTTGACCTGCGCTTCGTAACCGTTTTTGACGACCTTGATCTCGATCTGCACGTCCCGGGAGTTTTCGTAGGTAAGCCCCAGGATGTTGAAGGCGCGGGTCTCCTCGTAGGGCGTGGTCATCAGATAGGTCTCGTTCGTGTTCTTCACCACGGCGGGAATACTCGACAGCACCCGGTAGAAGACCCGTGCGCCCTGCGGATCGGAATCGATCGCCCAGCGGATGATGGTCTTTTCGAGCGCGGTCTGTCCGGGCGTGTCGCGGCTGACGCTCCTGCGCGCCTCGCCTTTCGGAATCGAGGTGTCGGAGTAGAGCCTTGCCGCCTCGGCGGTTTCTTTCATTGCCGCCGCCTGCACGGCCTGCGCCAATGCCTGATTGCTCCGTCTCAGACTTTTTTTCGATGCGCCGCAGGAGACGAGCGAGACGGCGGCCAGAAGAACGGAGCTTACGATGAAGAGATGTTTTACTTTCATTATTGTCAAATATTTGTGCCTGTCCCTGGCGAATATTTACACTGAAACAAAACATATAAAAAACGTGGGACAATATTTTGTCTTCGGTCGCTAAGGTCTTCCACAACCCACACCCCAAATAACAGAATAAAGCCCACGTGAAACACGTGAGCGTCAAACTTTATTCTTTGGGGTCTTAAAAAAGTGGAAGTTTTAGCGACCAGAATAAAAATAACGCTTTTATATGTATGTACCGACGCTTTTCGTGCGAAACCGGTACGAGAAGATCGAAAGATGTTGAATGGGGTTATTTACATAGGCACGCGGGATTAGTGGTTCATCGTGCAAATATATAAAAACTTATCGGGTATTCCGGGCCAGTAAAAAATAAATTTCGGCCGGATCGTCGTATTCGGGCCTTTTCGCCTCTGCGCGGCGGAATCGAAAGCGCCGGTTCGGGTTCGCTTTCGGTTTTGTGTTCGGCTTATTCGTTTATCTTTGACTTCGTCCAGGATACGTCGCCTCGGCAAAATGCAAATAAATTTGCTTTTGCTCTCGCTTATTCGTATTCTTTGACTTCGTCCAAGATACTGCGCCTCGGAAAAAATGCAAGCGAGCTTGCTTTTTTCGCTCGGCTTATTCGTATCTTTGCCCTGATTATGCTCGAAAAACTGGCGAAACAGACGGCCGTCTACGGCATCAGCACCATCGTGGTGAGGTTCCTGAGCTACCTGCTCACGCCCTACTATACCCGTGTGTTTGGCCCCGAGACCTACGGCATCGTCACCGACGTCTACGCCCTCATCCCGCTGGCGCTCACGCTGCTGACCATGGGCATGGAGTCGAGCTACTTCCGTTTCTCGGCCCGTGCCGACGCTGCGGGGGGCGACGCCCGGGCGGCCAAGCGGCGGCTGTTCGCCACTACGTGGGGCGCCACGTCGCTCGCCGCGCTGCTCTTCTTCGCGGCCGTCGCGGCGCTGCGCGGCGGCGTGGCCCGCGCCATGGGCGAGGCCTACGTCGCCCACCCCGAATACGTGGTGTGGGTGGCGGCCATCGTGCTCTTCGACGTCGCCTCGTGCATCCCCTTCTCGCGGCTGCGCGAGCAGGGCCGTTCGCTGCTTTTCGTGGGGCTCAAGGCGATGAACGTGGTGCTGAACGTGGCGCTGGCCGTCGCCTTCGGCGCCGCGGGGCTCTTCGCCTCGGAGTTCGGCGTGGGGTGGGTCTTCGTGGCCAACCTCGCGGCCAGCGCGGTCACGTGGGCGGCGATCCTCGCGACGGTCGACCGCACGCTGCCGCGCATCGACGGCGCCCTGCTGCGGGCCGTCTTCGCCTACTCGCTGCCGCTGCTCGTGGGCGGCCTGGCCGGCACGGCCAACGAGTTCCTCGACCGCCAGCTCATCAAGTACCTCGTCCCCGAGGCCACGGCCATGGCCCAGCTGGGCGTCTACGGCGCCATCACCAAGATCGCCGTGGTGATGATGCTCTTCTACCAGATGTACCGCCTTGCCGCCGAGCCCTTCTTCCTTTCGAACTTCCGCAAGGAGGACTTCGTGGCGATGAACGCCGCGGCGCTCAAATACTACGTCATCGCCTCGATGGCCATCTTCCTCTGCATCGCCCTCTTCCGCGACGCGTTCGCCCTGATCGTGGGGCGCGACTTCCGCGAGGGGATCTTCATCCTGCCCGTGGTGCTGGGGGCCAACGTGCTGGCGGGCGTGTGGCTCAACCTCTCGTTCTGGTACAAGCGCGAGGAGCGCACCTCGCTGGCCATCGTCGTCACGGGCGCGGGCCTCGCGGCGATGCTCCTCTTCGGTCCCGCGGCGATCCGCGCGTGGGGCTACTACGGCGCCGCCTGGGCCCGCCTGGCGAGCGAGGCGACGATGGTGGCCGTCAGCTGGTGGCTCAACCGCCGCTGCTTCCCCACCCCCTACGACTGGCCGCGCATCGGCGAGTATGCGGCCGCGGCTCTCGCGGTCTTCTTCCTCTGCGAGGGTGTGCTGCGCGTCGCGGGGTGCGCCGCCGTGGGCTACGCCTTCGATTGTGTGATGTTCGCGGCCTACCTGGCCTACGTCGTCCGCCGCGAGCGGATCGACGTCGGGGCGCTGGTGCGTGCCGCCTTGAAACGTAAATAGCGATGAAACGACTCTTTCTCCGGGCAGCCGCGGCGCTGCTCCTCCCCCTGGCCTTCGCGGCCTGCGGCCACCGCCCCGCCCCGGCGGCAGCCGATAGTGCCGACGTCGAGGCGCTGCTGCGCACCTCGGCGGGCGATATCCGCCTCGTGCTCGACGGGCGCACGCCGCGCCACCGCGACAACTTCGTGAAGCTCGCCCGCGAGGGCTTCTTCGACTCGCTGCTCTTCCACCGCGTGATCGGGGAGTTCATGATCCAGGGCGGCGACCCCCTCTCGCGCCATGCCCCGGCCGGGCAGCCGCTCGGCGAGGGCGACGCGGGCTACACGCTCCCGGCCGAGATCGTCTACCCGGCGCTGGCCCATACGCGGGGCGCTCTGGCCGCCGCGCGCGAGGGCGACGATGCCAATCCGCGGCGCGAGTCGTCGTCGAGCCAGTTCTACATCGTCTGGGGCCGCACGATGGACGACGCGCAGCTCGACCGCGTGCAGGAGTACGTCTCCGCCGCGACGCACGGCGCGGCCGCCATCCCCGACTCGCTCAGGGCGCTCTACCGCACCGTGGGCGGCACGCCCCACCTCGACGGGCAGTATACCGTCTTCGGCCGCGTCACGGAGGGGCTGGAGGTGGTGGAGGCGATCCAGCGCGCGGCGACCGACGCGATGGCCCGCCCGCTCGACGACATCCGCATCCTCGGGGTGGAGATCATCGAAAATTAGCCCGGCATGCGCTTCGCTGACATCATAGGACAGGACGAGCTCAAGCGGCGCCTGGTGCAGTCGGTCGACGCCGGGCGGGTGAGCCACGCCCAGCTCTTCGCGGGGGCTGCGGGCACGGGGGCCCTAGCGCTCGCCGTGGCCTACGTGCAGTACCTCTGCTGCCGCCGCCGCCACGACGGCGACTCGTGCGGCGAGTGTCCCGACTGCCGCCAGATCGCCGACCTGGCCCACCCCGACCTGCACCTGGTCTTCCCGGTCAACAAGCAGGGCAAGAAGTCGGGCGAGGCGGTGCTCAGCGACGCCTTCCTGCCCCTCTTCCGCTCGCTCTTCGCCGAGCGGGGCGGCTACTTCTCGGCTCAGGATTGGTTCGAGCGGTTGGACCTGGGCAAGACGCTCAAGGGGATGATCTCGGCCCGCGAGGCCGACGGCATCATCCGCAAGCTCTCGTTCAAGAGCTTCGAGGCCGACTACAAGACCATGCTGGTGTGGCTGCCCGAGACGATGAACGAGGAGGCCTCCAACAAGATCCTGAAGATCCTCGAGGAGCCCTGGGAGCGCACGCTCTTCATCCTCGTGGCGGAGCGTCCCGACCGCCTGCTGCCCACGATCCTCTCTCGCACGCAGGAGGTCACGGTGCCGCGCCTCGAGCCCGGGGTGCTTGAGGCCGAAGCCCGGCGGCTGGGCATCGCCGATGCGGCCGAGGCCCACGGCCTGGCCCGCCTGGCCGGGGGCGACGTGCTCGAGCTGCGGCGCCTGGCCGCGGGGGCCGACAATGCCCTGCGGCGCGAGAATTTCGAGCTCTTCCGCTCGCTCATGCGCCTGAGCTACAACGATAAGCATCTTGAACTGATCGGCTGGGCCGAGGAGGCCGCGCAGCTCTCGCGCGAGCATCAGCACTCCCTGCTCGTCGACGCCGCGCGCCTGCTGCGCGAGAGCTACATGCTCCACGCCGGGCTGGGGCGCATCGGCTATCTGTGGGGCGAGGAGCTGGCCTTCTGCTCGAAGTTCGCGCCGTTCGTCGGGTCGCAGAACATCGAGCCGCTCGTGGCCGAGATCGAGGCGGCCATGGCGCAGCTCCGGCAGAACGGCAATCCCATCATCGTATTCACCCATTTTGCCCTCTCGGTGAGCAAAATGATCAAACATCTCTGACGTTATGGCACGTGTATTCCTGCTGGCCGGAGGCAACACCGGCGACGTGAAGCGGACGCTTCAGGCGGCCCAACAACTCATCAACGCCCGCGTGGGGGCGGTCATGCGGTGCTCCCACCGCTACGAGAGCGATCCGTGGGGCTTCGAGGCTGCGGAGCGCTTCTGCAACCAGGCGCTCGAGGTGTCGACCGACCTCGGCCCCGAGGAGGTGCTCGACGCCTGCCAGGCCATCGAGCGCGAGCTGGGCCGCAACCGCGCGGCCGAGCAGGTCGAGCGTGCCGCCACGGGCGCGGCCTACACCTCGCGGGCCATCGACATCGACATTCTCTTCTACGACGACGAGGCGATCGCCACCGAGCGCCTCACGGTGCCCCACCCGCGCCTTTCCGAGCGGGAGTTCGCCCTGGTGCCGCTCGCCGAGATCGCCCGCACCCGGCGCCATCCGCTCACGGGGCGGAGCGTCGGCGAGATGCTCGAAGCGCTGCGCGCCATGAAAAACTAAAAACGATCCGTCACTTGAAACTCCGAATCCTGTACCTCCTGCTCGCGGCCGCCGTCGCCGCCGGCTGCTCCAAGTCGGTGCTGCGCAAGACCGACTACGTGCTCAAGCCGCTCGTGCAGTCCACCTCGGGCGACGTGCTGCGCCCCGTCGAGGGGGCGCTGGCCTACGCCTTCGACGCCGACACGGCGGCCTGGACCGTCGCCTCCTACGACGACGCGCTGGCGGGCGTGCTGACCTCGCGCACCGACCCTTCGGTGCGCATCGAAGCCCCCTACGTGCGGGCCGAGGCGCTCGCCGACGAGCCCCTGGCCGGGCGCCTGGCCATGCACCTCGCGCTGCCCACGCAGCTCCTTCTGGCCGTCGACCCCGCCGACCGGCTCTACGCCTTCACCCAGTTTGAGATGCCCGACAACCTGCCGGCAATTTACGTCACGCTCTCGTTCAAGCCCTACCGCGAGGGGCGCGAGTACAAGGAGGGCAACTGGATCTTCCGCAACGACTTCTACGCCCCGCCCGTGGAGCTCGACTGCCGCGTCGTGCCTTTCGTGCAGGCGGAGGAGGGCGCCGGGGAGGTGCCGATGGCCGTCTCCGCGTCGGCCGTGCGCGCCTACGCCTACGCCGCCGACACCACCTTCTGGCGCGTGGCCTCCTACCAGGACGCGCTGGGCGGCGTGATCACCTCCAAGGGCGACCCCGACCAGCGGCGCGACGCCCCCAACTTCACCGCCTATCCCGACGGTGATGCCTACCGCATGACCGTCTCCTCCACGCCGCTCATGGTCGTCGTGGTCGACCGCACGGCCGAGCGCTACGCCTACCGCCGCTTCGACGTCGGGCTCGCCGGCGAGCCGCTCACGATGCCCGTGGTCTTCCGCCCCTGGCGCGGCGAATACCTCTATGTCGACGACGGCTGGCGCGTGGTCGACGAAGCGTTCCGACCTGCCGCCGAGGCGGCGCAAACTCCGCAGCGATGAGCACGACCAGCCCCCTTCGCACCGCCCCCGCGCGGCTGCTGCGCGCGGCCGTGCTGCTGCTCTTCGTCCCGGCCTTCCTGAGCCGCTGCGCCACCATGATGACCCCCACGGGCGGGCCGCGCGACACGCTGCCCCCGGTGATCGTCGGCCTCACGCCCGACAACTTTTCGGTCAATTGCCCCACCGCGGGCCACGGGAAGATCTACATCGAGTTCGACGAGTTCGTGCAGCTCAAGGACCAGCAGAAGGAGTTCTTCACCTCGCCGGCCATGCGCAAGAAGCCGCTGGTGACGCTGCGCGGCCGCGGCATCGTCGTCCAGCTGCGCGACACGCTCGACGAGAACACCACCTACTCGCTCAACTTCGGCAGCGCCATCCGCGACAACAACGAGGGCAACCCCCTCTACTCCATGCGCTACGTCTTCTCGACCGGCCCCACCGTCGACTCGATGGTCCTCTCGGGCTATACGGCCGACAGCTACCGCTCCGACTCGGTGTCGAAGAGCTTCATCTGGTTCTTCCCGCCCGACTCCACGGCCCTGGGCCCGGGCTACGACTCGACGCTCTTCAAGCATCGCCCCTCGGCCATCGCGCGCGCCGAGACCAACGGCATCTTCATCGCCCAGAACCTCAAGCCCGTCGACTACCGCGTCTATGCCGTCGAGGATAAGAACGACAACCAGCTCTACGACCCGGGCGTCGACCAGGTGGGCTTCCTCGACAGCACCTGCAACCCCGCGCGCATGCCCGACTTCGCCATCTGGTACGACTCGCTGCGCCGCTACGTCTCGGCCGAGCCGCAGCTCTACCTGCGCATGTTCACCGACCGGGCCTTCCGCCGCCAGCTGCTCTCGGCCAGCGAGCGGCCCCTGCAGCACAAGGCCCTCCTCTACTTTGGCGCCGCGCACCCGCGGATCGAGGAGCTCATCTTCGACGGCATCCCTGCCGAGCGGGTCATCCGCGACCCCCAGACCGTCGGGCGCGACACGGTGGCGCTGTGGTTCGACCTTCCCCCCGAGCAGCTCCCCGACACCATCCGCGGGCGCATCACCTACCACAAGCACGATACGCTCAACCGCCTGCAACCCGTCACCGAGCCGCTGGCCCTCTCCTGGCGTAAGATCGAGTCGAAGGAGGAGGAGCGCGAGCGCGAGAAGCTCGAACGCGAGCGCCGCAAGGCCGAGGAGGCGGGCGAGGAGTGGCACGAACCCGCGCGTCCCAACCCCTTCGGCTTCCGCCTGCCGCTCCAGGGCGAGGTCAACCCCGAGGAGAGCCTCTCGGTGGAGTTCGACTACCCGCTGCGCGAGATCGACTCGGCGCGTCTGCTGCTCACGCGCACGCTCGACGACGGCTCGATCGAGGACCTGCCGGTGGGGCTGGTGCGCGACACGGCGCAGCTGCGCCGCTGGCGCATCCGGGCGCCGTGGCGCCTGGGCGGGCAGTACACGCTGACCGTTCCGGCGGGGGCGCTCACCGACATCGCCGGGCACTCCAACGACTCGATCGTGGGCCGCTATACGGTCGCCGACCCCGAGAAGTTCGCCACGGTGCGCATCCGCGTCGAGGGGCGCGACCCCGGGGCCCGCTACATCATCCAGCTGCTCGACGGCAGCGGCGCGGTGAAGCAGGAGCGGCGCGACGTGACGACGGGCGAAGTCCTCTTCCGCTACGTCCCGGCGGGCGAGATCCGCTTCCGCGCCATCGAGGACCTCAACGGCAACGGCCGCTGGGACACGGGCTCGCTCGTGGAGCGGCGCCAGCCCGAGCGCACCGAGATCTACGTGAGCGACGAGGGCGTCGACACCTTCGCCGCCAAGGCCAACTGGGAGGTCGAGTTCACCATGGACATGCGGCGCATCTTCGCCCCCGTGACCATGCAGTCGCTTGCGCGGCTGCTCGACGAGCGCGAGGCGCAGCGCCTGCGGCGCGAGGAGGCCAAGCGGGCCCGCGAGGGCGACAAGGGGCGTCGCGACCGCGACCGCCGCGACCGCGAGGACCGCGACCGCATCGACAACTCGATGAACTCCGCGGGCAACATGTTCAACCGATTCAGATAACGCGATGCGAACGATCCTGAAAACGCTCCTGGCGGCCACGGCCGCCCTACTCACGTGGCAGGGCGCCGCGGCGCAGCACACGCTGGGCTTCGTCGCCGGCTACGGCATGGCGAGCGGCCGCCTCGATCCCACGGTCGAGAAGCGGGCCTTGTGGGGCACCTACTCGGGCGGCCTCACGTGGCGCTACTACGGCCGCCAGCGCTTCATCGGCGGCTTCGGCGTCGACCTGGAGTTCCTCCAGCAGGGCTTCTCCTTCGCCACCAACACGGCGCAGGTCGACGACCCGGCCGACTACCTCTATTATACGCGGCGCATCAATTCGGTGGTGCTGCCCATCGTCTGGCAGCCCCACTTCTACATGCTGCGCAACCGCGTGAGGGTCTACCTCGAGGCGGCGGCCACCTTCTCCTGCCAGCTCTCGTCGACCTACGAGAACGAGGCGGCGCGCGAGCGGGGCGATGCTGCCTGGCGCGGCGACTACCCCTTCAAGCTCGCGCGCGACAACCGCTGGGGCTACGGTCTGGCTGGGGGCGGCGGCGTGGCGTTCCTCCTGGGGCGCTTCGAGATCAACTTCCGCGCGCGCTACTGCTTCGGCCTCTCCGACATCGTGCGCAACCGCAACCGCTACGCCGACAACGGCCTCGACGGCCCCGAAAACCCCTTCTACGCCACCCCCATGCGCTCGCCGCTCGACAACCTCTCGATCGGCGCCGGTCTGAGCTTCCGCTTCAACCGCGAGGGCTTCGAGACGTGGAAGCCGCGCCCCCGGCGCGCCCGGCGGCAGGAGACATTCAAATACGACTTCACCCATACCCATTCGCATTAGACTACTATGGAAACAACCCGTCAGCAGAAGATCGCCATGCAGATCCGCAAGGACGTGGCCGAGATCCTTCAGAAGGAGGGCGCCCCGATCGTCGGAGGCTCGCTCGTCACGGTCACCTCGGTGCGCGTCTCGCCCGACTTCGCCTACGCCAAGATCTATGTCAGCGTCTTTCCCTTCGACCGCAACGCCGAGGTGATGCGGGCGCTCGAGAAAAACAACTGGTTCGTCCGCCGGGCCCTGGGCCAGCGCATCCGCAACCAGATCAAGAGCATCCCCGAGCTTCAGTTCTTCCTCGACGATTCGCTCGAATACATCGAGGGCATCGACCGCGCGCTCAACAATTAACCGCCCCCGTGTTCGCCCGTTTCGTCGCCCGCCGCTACCTCTTCTCGCCCGACTCGCGGTCGGTGGTCAACCTCATCTCGGGGGTGAGCGTCGTGGCCGTGGCCATGCCCGTCGCGGCGATGATCGTGCTGCTGTCGGTCTTCAACGGCTTCGAGAGCCTCGTGCGGTCGATGTATTCGGCCTTCGACGCCGACCTGACGATCACCCCCGCCGAGGGGCAGAGCTTCGCCTGCGCGTCGCTCGACACGGCGGCCGTGGCCCGCACGCCGGGCGTCGAGGCGCTGTCGTTCCTGCTCGAGCAGAGTGCGCTGGCCGACCACGAGGGGCGCCAGGCCGCAGTCGTCGTGCGCGGGGTCGACGCCGCCTATTTCGACGTGCTGCCCCTCGACGGCGCCCTCCGGGGTTCGGGCGCGGGGCGCGACGGCGACCCCCGCCTCATCCTGGGCGCGGCGCTGGCCGGCCAGCTGGGCATCCGCCGCGCCGACGAGCCGGTCGACCTCTACGCCGTGCGGCGCGGCGGCTTCTCGTCGCTGCTGCCCGTGGCCAACTACTCGCGCGAGCGGGTCGCCGCAGGGGGCTTCTTCTCGCTCGACCTCGACACCGAGCGCCGCTACCTGCTCGCCCCGCTGGCGCTGGCGCAGGAGCTCTTCGACCGCGAGGGCCGGGCCTCGGCGCTGGTCCTCCGCCTCGCCCCGGGCACCGACGCCGCGGTCGCCAGGCGCGCCGTGGCCGCCGCCGCGGGCGACGGCTTCCGCGTGGCCACCCGCGCGGAGCTGCGCGCGTCGTTCTACCGCATCATGACCTACGAGAAGTGGGGCATCTTCTGCATCGGGCTGCTGGTGCTCGTCGTCGCCTCGTTCTCGGTGGTCGGGGCGCTGGTGATGCTCGTCGTCGAGAAGCGGCGCGACATCGCGACGCTCCGCGCACTGGGGGCCGACACGGCGCTCGTCCGGGCGGTCTTCCGCGCGGAGGGGCTCCTGATCTGCGCCTGGGGGGCGCTCCTGGGCACCCTGCTGGGCGTGGGGGCCAGCCTCGCGCAGCAGCACCTGGGCCTCATCGAGCTGCCCGCCGACTCGTTCCTCACCTCCAGCTACCCCGTGGAGTTCCGCCCGGGCGACCTCGCGGCCGTCCTCGCAGCCTTCGCGGCGGTAGCCCTCGTTCTGTCCCACTTCACCGTGCGCAGCATGGTGAAAAAGCACGCCATCCGATGAAACGCATCCCGAGCATCCTCGCCGCAGGGCTTCTGGCGGCGCTCGCCGCCGCCTCGTGCCACCGTCCGACGGTCATCCCCGACGACGAGCTGGCGCTGATCTTCCGCGACGCCTACCTCTCCAACGCCTACGCCAACGACGCGCGCGCGCGACGCGACTCGCTGCGCATCTACGAACCCCTCTTCGCCCGCTACGGCTACACGGCCGCCGACGTCGAGCACACGATCGGCACCTTCTCGCGCCGCAAGAGCGCCCGTCTCTCGGATGTGGTCGAGCGGGCCATCGACCTGCTCGAGGAGGAGGGACTCCGCTACGAGGGCGAGGTGGCCGTGCTCGACACGATCGACCGCGTGGCGCAGCGCACCTTCACCCGCACGCTGCTCGCCGACTCGCTCCTCCGCGTCTCGTCGCCGGCCGACACGGCGCGCACGCGCCTGGTCTTCGACGTCGAGCCGGGCGAGTACCGCGTCGCCTACCGCTACGAGATAGATTCGCTCGACGCCAACGGCCGCTCGATGCGCTCGGAGTTCTGGCTCGAGAACGAGCGCGGCGCCCGCAGCTCGGTCTACTACCAGACCCTTCGCCCGGGGCGCCCCGAGCGCTTCCGCCGCACCTTCAACGCCGACTCGACCCACCGCCGGCTGCACATCGACCTGCTGCGCTTCACCGCCCCGCCCCGGCGCCCCTCGATCCGCTTCTCCGACATCGAGGTGATCCGCATACCGCCCGCCGCGCAGGCGGTCGACAGCCTCTACCTGCTGCAGTTGAACGTGCGTATCTTCGCCGATGAGTTCCTCCGTGCCGCCGCGGCGGATAGCCTCTAACTGGCTCTGGCGCGACGGGCGCCTGAGCCGCGACCCTCTGGTCGAACTCTCCGCCGACGGGTCGCTGCTTTCGTGCGCCCGCTGCGAAACCCCCGACCGCGAGCCCTTCACGGAGTTCTATGCCGGGGTGCTCGTCGCCGGCTTCCCGTCCGACTGGCGGGGCGCCTTCGAGTGGCTGCGCGCCCGGCGCGAGCGGCCCCTCGCCGAGCTGCTGGCGGCTCTCCCCCGGCCCGATGCGGGCGGCGTGTGGGTCCTCCTCTCGGGGCTCGACTACGCCTCCATGCGCCTGACCGATAGCTCGCGCATCCGCCTGCTGTAGGTCTTCGGCACGGGCCCTCCCGGTCCTCCCGCCGTTCCCCGGTTCCGCGCCCTCTCCTCGTCTGCCCGCTGCCCCGCGCTTCCTCTCTCTGCCGCCTCCCCATCCGTCCTTTCCGCTGCTCCTCCCCGCCCCGCGCCTCCCGTCTTCTCCCCGCCTCCTCTCCTCCTGCCACGGCCGGCACCCTCCTCCTGCCCCGGGTCGCCCGCCCCAGCAACCCTCCCCCTCTCCTTCCCGCCGCTTCCCCACCGTCGCCTCGTCCCGGCCGGTCCTCCCTCCCGTTCCGCCCCTCCGCCCGCGAAATCGCCCCCGCGGCGTGCGTTTTCCGCCCTCGGAGCGCCGGTGTGTCGAATTATTTTGTAAATTTGCGGGCAATAGAAACGAACACAACGACATAATCAAAAACCAAAAGCTATGATTTCGATCGACAACTACGATTTCAAAGGCAAGCGCGCGATCATCCGCGTGGACTTCAACGTGCCCGTCAACGCCGAGGGACAGGTAACCGACGACACCCGTATCCGCGCCGCCATGCCGACGGTGAAGAAGGTGCTGGCCGAGGGCGGCGCCGTCGTCCTGATGTCGCACATGGGCCGTCCGAAGAAGAACCCCGATCCCAAGTACTCGCTCGAGCAGATCATCCCCGCCATCGAGAAGAACCTGGGCGTGAAGGTCGCCTTCGCCGGCGACTGCATGGGCGAGAAGGCCGCCGAAATGTGCAAGAACATCAAGCCCGGCGAGGTGGTTCTGCTCGAGAACCTGCGCTTCTACGCCGAGGAGGAGGGCAAGCCCCGCGGTCTGGCCGAGGAGGCCACCAAGGAGGAGAAGGACGCCGCCAAGAAGGCGCTGAAGGAGGGTCCGCAGAAGGAGTTCGTCGCCAGGCTGGCCTCGTATGCCGACTGCTACATCAACGACGCTTTCGGTACGGCGCACCGCAAGCACGCTTCTACCTATCTGATCGCCAAGCACTTCGAGGATAAGATGTTCGGCTACCTGATGGAGAAGGAGGTCAAGGCCATCTCGTCGCTCATGGAGGCTCCGGCCCATCCCTTCTGCGCCATCGTCGGCGGTTCGAAGGTCTCGTCGAAGATCGGCGTCATCAAGGCCCTGATCGAGAAGGTCGATTCGATCATCATCGGCGGCGGTATGACCTACACCTTCGCCGCAGCGCAGGGCGGCAAGGTCGGCAAGTCGATCTGCGAGCCCGAGATGTTCCCCGTAGCGCTGGAGATCCTCGAGCTGGCCAAGCAGAAGGGCGTGCAGCTGGTCATGTCACCCGACGCGCTCATCGCCGACGACTTCTCGGCCGAGGCCAACACCTCGACGGCTCCCGTGGGCAACATCCCCGACGAGTGGGAGGGCGTCGACATCGCCGACGAGGGCAAGAAGGCCTTCCGCGAGCACATCCTGGGCTGCAAGACCATCCTCTGGAACGGTCCCGTGGGCGTCTTCGAGATCGACAAGTTCGCCACGGGCTCGAAGGAGGTGGCCCTCGCCATCGCCGAGGCCACGAAGAACGGCGCCTACTCGCTCATCGGCGGCGGCGACTCGGTGGCCTGCGTCAACAAGTTCGGCCTGGCCGACCAGGTCTCCTACATCTCCACGGGCGGCGGTGCGCTGCTCGAGTACATCGAGTTCGGCACCCTGCCCGGCGTCGATGCCATCCGCGACTAACCGACATCCGAAGAGAGCCGCCTGCCGGGTGGCTCTCTTCTTCTTTTAAACGACAAACCCCATGAAACGCATTTTCACCCTTGCCTCCGTGATCTGTATGGCAGCCTGCCAGCATAACGCCAAGACCCCGGCCATCGACCCGGCCAACTTCGATCTGTCGGTCGCCCCCAACGAGGACTTCTACCAGTACGCCACGGGCGGCTGGCAGGCCCGCAACCCGCTCAAGCCCGAGTTCTCGCGCTACGGCTCTTTCGACGTGCTGCGCGAGAACAACGAGATCCGCATCAACGAGCTCTTCGCGCAGATGGCCGACATGCAGGCCGAGCCGGGCTCGGTCGAGCAGAAGATCTCCGATCTCTACAAGATGGGCCTCGACTCGGTGCGTCTGAACGCCGAGGGCGCCGCCCCCATCGCCGAGGGTGTGCGCGCGCTGCTCGCCGTGGCCGACCGCGGCGAGCTGGGCCGCGCCATCGGCGGTCTCCACGCCTCGGTCTGCAACCCCTTCTTCGGCGTGGGCGTCGAGGCCGACCTGATGAACAGCGACCGCAACGCCCTCTACATCTCGCAGTCGGGCCTTCTGATGGGCAACCGCGACTACTACCTCGATGAGGAGAACGCCTCGATCCGCGAGGCCTACAAGACCTACCTGGGCCGCATCTTCGCGCTCGCGGGCCTCGGGGAGGCGGAGGTCGCCGCCGCCGTCGAGAAGACGACGGCCGTGGAGACGAAGCTGGCCGAGAAGATGTGGTCCAATGTCGAGCTGCGCAACATCGTGGCCCAGTACAATCCCATGTCGCGTGCCGACTTCGAGCGCCGCTACGACGCCGTCGACTGGGCCTCCTACCGCGAGGCGCTGGGCCTGGGCGACTTCGACCGCATCATCGTCGCCACCCCCTCGGCGCTCGACAACGCCAATGAGCTGCTCCGCACGCTGCCCCTCGACGAGCTGCGCTACTACCTCGCGGCGCACTACATCGACGCCGCCACGTCGTATCTGAGCGACGATTTCCAGCAGGCGTCGTTCGACCTCTTCGGTCGCACGATGGCCGGCCAGCAGGAGATGCGTCCCCGCTGGAAGCGTGCCATGGCCGTGCCCAACGGCACCCTCTCGGAGGCCGTGGGCGAGATGTACGTGGCCCGCTACTTCCCCGCCAAGGACAAGGAGCGCATGCTGGCGCTGGTGGCCAACCTCCAGACGGCGCTCGGCGAGCACATCGCCGCCCTCGACTGGATGTCCGATGAGACGAAGGCCCGGGCTCAGGAGAAGCTGGCGTCGTTCACCGTCAAGATCGGTTACCCCGACACGTGGAAGGACTACTCGTCGCTCCGCATCGACCCCTCGAAGAGCTACTGGGAGAACATCGTCGAGGCGAACCGCTGGTACACGGCCGACAACCTCTCCGAGCTGGGCAAGCCGGTCGACAAGGCCGAGTGGCACATGTCGCCCCAGACGGTCAACGCCTACTACAACCCCACGACCAACGAGATCTGCTTCCCGGCCGCCATTCTCCAGCCGCCCTTCTACAACCCCGATGCCGACGACGCGGTCAACTACGGCGCCATCGGCGTGGTGATCGGCCACGAGATGACCCACGGCTTCGACGACCAGGGCCGCCAGTTCGACAAGGACGGCAACATGAACAACTGGTGGACCGAGGCCGACTCGGAGGCTTTCAAGGCCAAGACCGACATTCTGGTCAAGCAGTTCGACGCTATCGAGGTGCTGCCCGCGCGCGACGGCCAGCCGGCGCTGCACGCCGACGGCTCGCTCTCGCTGGGCGAGAACATCGCCGACCAGGGCGGTCTGCGCGTGGCCTGGACGGCGCTCCACAACGCGCTGGGCGACAGCACGCCCGCCCCGATCGACGGCTTCACGGCCGACCAGCGCTTCTACCTGGCCTACGCCACGCTCTGGGGGCAGAACATCCGCGACGAGGAGATCGCCCGCCTGACCAAGCTCGACGTCCACTCGCTGGGCAAGTGGCGCGTCAATGCCACGGTGCGCAACCTCCAGTCGTTCTACGATGCGTTCGGCATCGTCGACGGGGCGATGTTCATGCCCGAGCAGGAGCGCGTCGTCATCTGGTAGGCGCGGCTGCTTCATCCATGCGCCCGGAGCCGCGTGCTCCGGGCGCTTTTCGTTGCGGGGCGCCGATTTTCTGCGCTTCGTTTTTAATTCCCGATATTTTGCCCTATCTTTGTCGCCCGACAGGCGGATGTGGAGTGCGTCCTGCGAGGGCGCATGGAGAACCGCCGCTGGTAACAATTTAAAAAAACAATTCTTTACTATGAAAACCGTATCCGTAAAGGCCGTCAAGCGTGCCGAGTTCGGCAAGAAGGCCGCCAAGGCCGTGCGCCGCGAGGGCTTCATTCCGTGCATCATGTGCGGCAACGGCGAGACCGTCAATTTCTCGGTCGATCCCCGCGAGATCAAGCCCCTGATCTACACCCCCAACTCCTACATCGTCGAGTTCGACTTCGAGGGCGAGAAGGTGCAGGCCGTGCTTCGCGAGGCGCAGTTCCACCCCGTGCGTGAGGAGATCCTCCACCTCGACTTCTACCGCATCGCTGCGGGCAAGCCCGTGTCGATCGCCGTTCCCGTGCGTCTGACGGGTAACGCCGCCGGTGTGAAGGTGGGCGGTAAGCTCGTGCTGTCGGCCCGCAAGGTGGTCGTGAGCGCCCTGGTGGAGAACCTGCCCGACGAGGTGGTCGTAGACGTGACGGAGCTGGGCGTCGGCAAGACGATCTTCGTCGGCGACCTGAGCGTCGAGAACCTCAAGTTCGTGACCCCCGCTACGACGGCCGTCTGCGCCGTGCGCGTGACGCGTGCTTCGCGCGGCGCCGAGCAGGGCAAGTAATCCCCTCTGCGGCAAATGAAATACCTCATCGTTGGACTGGGCAACATCGGCGCCGAGTATGCCGATACCCGTCACAACATCGGGTTCGACGTGTTGGACGCCCTGGCCGGGGCGTCCAACGCTGTTTTTACCACGGCGCGCTACGGCGACGTGGCCGAGGTGCGGTGGAAGGGGCGCACGCTCGTGCTGCTCAAGCCCTCGACCTATATGAACCTCTCGGGCAAGGCGGTCCGCTACTGGATGGATGCGACGAAGGTGCCGCTGGAGCACCTGCTGGTCGTCTCCGACGACATCGCCCTGCCGTTCGGCACGCTGCGGCTGCGTCCGAAGGGGAGCGCCGGGGGCCACAACGGACTGAAGAACATCGCCGAGCTGCTCGGCACCGAGGAGTACGCCCGCATGCGCTTCGGCGTGGGCGGCGACTTCCCGCGCGGCCACCAGGTCGACTACGTGCTGGGTCGCTGGACCGACGAGGAGCGCGCGGCGATGCCCGAGCGGTTGAAGCTCTTCGGCGACGCCATCCGCTCGTTCGCTGCGGTGGGCTGCGCGCAGACCATGAACTTCTTCAACAAGAAATAGGGGGCCGGCAGGGCCGGACTATCGAATGAGACGGGAGGGTCGCCCTTGGGCGACCCTCCCGTCTTTCGTGCGCTGCTGTGCTGCGTCGAATGTGTTCTGGCGGGCTGTTTCGTCGGACGCGCTCCGGCCGCCCTGCTCTGTTGTCCGCCGCGCTCCGCCGGCCGTGCCTTGCGGGCAGCGCTCTGTCCACTGTACTCCGCCGGCCGCGCCTTGCGGGCTGCGTTCTGTCCGCCCGCCCCGCTCCGTCAGCGGCGTTCCGTCCGCCGCCTTCTCCGTTCGCGCGCCCGCTCGCGGGCGTCGGCCAGACGGGCCAGGCCGTCCTCGACCATGCGGCGGAAGAGCGCCCGGCGGAATATCAGCCCTATGCGCCACCCCTCCCAGCGGGTGTAGCGCTCGCGCTTCTCGGGGTAGATGTCGGCGATCGTGAGGAGGATACCCGTCTCCTCCACGCCGCCGAAGTCGGGGTTCAACACCGTGTCGAAGACCCGCATCGTGGGCGAGAGGTTCATATAGGCGTTGATCAGCGGCGGGATGTTCTCGTTGAACTCGCGGATCTTGCGGATCAGTATGCGGTAGTTCTCCTGGTAGTCGGCGCCGGTGAAGAGCTCCTCGTAGTAGGGGTCGTCCAGATCGAGCGGCAGGGGATGGATCCCCTCCACCAGCCGCTCGCGGTCGGGGAAGTAGCGGCGCAGGAACCAGATGAGGGCGTTGCGCGCCACGGCCTTGTAGGTGGTGTACATGGTCACCTTGCCGAACAGATAGCGCACTCCGGGGTTGAGGACGATCAGCGCCCCCAGGCCGTCCCACAGGTTGTCGAGCGCATAGAGGCTCTTGGGGTTGCGGCGCGCCTGGTAGGCGTGCTGCACGAACGAGCGCCCCAGCTCGATGGTGTAGGGGAGGTATTCGCGGCGGAAGCGGTCGCTGAAGCGGAAGTAGTGCTCGGTCGAGAGGTGGGCGGGGTGCTCCGATGCGCAGACGATGAAGCGGTAGCCGCCCACGATCTCGCGCGCGGCGGGGTCCCACACCACCAGCTGGCAGTAGCCGTCGGGCGCCAGATCCTCGGCGTCGATGTCGAGCTCGAGACCCGTGCCGCCTCCGGCGCCGCGGAAGGCCTCCTCGCGCAGGCGCCCCACCTCGCGCATGAGGGCCGGGCACTCGGCCGCACGGAAGAGGTATATCTCGTTGCCGCCGCGCTTGGTCGTGCGGGCCCGGCGTGCGGGCGTGAGCTCGGCTTCGAGCAGCGCGCGGTCGACGGGGGCGATGATGGGTCGAATTTCCATAGCGGCGACAAATGTACTATTTTTCAGCCGCTTTTCGCTGCCCGGCGATCTTTTTTTCGAGCGAATAGGTCTTTTTACGCACGTAGTCGGCCTGCTCGCGCAGCGATCCCGCGGCCCGCAGCCGGTCGGGCGGAATGGGTTCGCCGGCCACCAGGCGGAAACTGCGGCCCCGCTGGGCGAACATTTCGTCGACCAACCACAGCATCTCGATGTTGAATTTCAGCCCCGCGCGCTTGCGCAGCGATGCGAGGCGGTAGAAGAAGTCGGAGAGGCGCCCCTCGACGAACACGGGCACGATGGTGCGCTGCGCGGCGGCGGCCTTTTTCAGGAAGTTGGTCCGCCAGGGCGTGTCGCTCACCGTGCCCCCCTCGCGGCGCGAGCAGAGTCCCGCGGGGAAGGTGAGCACGGGCACGTCGCCCGCGAAGGCCTCCTCCATGCGGCGGGCGTAGGCGGCGCATTGCGCCCCGTGCTTGTTGACGGGCAGCCACAGCGGACGCAGGGGCTCGACGTGCATGAGCAGGTCGTTGACCACCACCCGCGCGTCGCCGAAGCGGCCGATCAGCTCGTCGGCGAGCATCATGCCGTCCATGCCGCCGAAGGGGTGGTTGGCCACGAAGAGGTAGCGCCCGGCCGGGTCGAGCCGCTCGAGCCCCTCCATCGAGTAGCTCACTCCCCACTCGCGGAAGCAGGCGCGGATGAACTCCTGCGGCGGCAGCTCCCAGTAGTTGGCCAGTATGTGGTTGATCTCCTTCTCGTGGACCGTGCGGCGGAGCCATTCGATCGCCGGGCGGGGGATCCAGCGCGCGAGCCGGGGCGCTTTTGCAGCCACGACGGCGCCGATGTCTATTCGGGGCATAGAGCGAAAATTTAACATACAAAGATAGGCATTCTTTTTCGAAATTTTGCCTAACTTTGACCCCAAACTGACCATTCGCAACGCCCATGTCGCAATACCACACTCCCGTGCTGCTCGAAGAGAGCGTCGCGCTGCTCGGCATCGTGCCGGGGGGCACCTACGTCGACCTCACGTTCGGCGGCGGCGGCCACTCGCGCCGCATCCTGCAGGAGCTGGGCCCCGAGGGGCGTCTTTACGCCTTCGACCAGGACAGCGATACGCGCGACAACCGCCCCGACGACAGTCGCTTCCACTACGTGGAGAGCAACTTCCGCTTCCTGCGCGGGGCGCTGCGCCTGCGCGGCGTCGGGCAGGTCGACGGCATCCTGGCCGACCTGGGCGTCTCGTCGCACCACTTCGACGCCGTGGAGCGGGGCTTCTCGTTCCGCGGCGAGGCGCCGCTCGACATGCGCATGAACCGCCGCGCGCGCCGCACGGCCGCCGACCTGGTCAACACCCTCCCGTCCGGGGAGCTGACGCGCATCCTGGGCGACTGGGGCGAGGTCGAGACCCCGTGGAAGGCGGCCAACTGCATCGTGCGGGCGCGGCAGGCTGCGCCGATCCTCACCACGGCGCAGCTCGTGGAGGCCGTGGCCCCCTGCACGCCGCGGCGCGACGAGTCGAAGTTCCTCACCAAGCTCTTCCAGGCGCTGCGCATCGAGGTCAACGGCGAGATGGAGGCGCTCCGGATGGCTCTGGAGCAGAGCCTGCGGGTGCTGCGCCCGGGGGGCCGCCTGTCGGTGATCTCCTACCACTCGCTCGAGGACCGTCTGGTCAAGAACTTCCTGCGCAGCGGCAACTTCGCCGGCGCGGTCGAGAAGGACTTCTTCGGCCGCGCGTCGCTCCCCTTCGAGCTGCTCACGCGCAAGGCCGTGGTGCCGTCCGGGGAGGAGATCGCGCGCAACCCCCGCTCGCGCTCGGCCAAGCTGCGGGGCGGAGTGAAACTTTGAAACGTGCCGTAGGGATATGTTGCGTGACCACGAATTCGATCCGGTGACCCCCGAAGAGGAGGCCCGCCGCGCGCAGGACGAGGAGTTCGCCCGCCGCGTGCGGCGCGAGGTGCTGCGCATGGAGCGGGGCGAGGCCGAGGAGGACATCCGCCACGACGAGGAGGCTGCCGAGGCCGAACGCGAGGAGGCTGCCGAGGCCGAGCGTCGCGAGCGCCGCCGCCGCTCGAGCACCTTCTGGCAGCTGGTCTCGGGCACGATCCTCGTGCGCGAGGAGGTCTCGCGCCACTACTCCTACCTGCTGGTCGTGGCGGGCATGTTCTTCCTGAGCATCGTGGTGATGTTCTGGTCGCTGCACCTCGACCGCAAATATTCGCGCCTCGAACGCGAGGTGCAGATCCTGCGCGAGCGCTCGATCCGTCTCGAGGAGCAGCGCTACCGCACGACGACCCACTCGGCCGTGGTCGAGGCGCTGGCCGCCCGCGGCATCCCCCTCTACGACCCCCTCTCGCCGGGCGAAGTGATCGACCGTTAAGCCATGAAACGCGAACCCTCGAAGATCAAAAGCGACATCCTGCTGCGCGTGCGGCTCCTCTACCTGCTCTTCATGGCGGCGGGGGCCCTCGTGCTCGGGCGCCTGGTGTGGGTGCAGCTCTTCAGCGGCGAGGTAGCCTACAACGCCCGCCGCCTGGCCGGCCGCATCTTCACCGAGGAGACCATCCCCGCCCAGCGGGGCAACATCCTCTCGCGCGACGGCGAGCCGCTGGCCACCTCCATCTTCCGCTACCAGGTGGCCTTCGACTTCGCCTCGGAGGGTCTCGATTCGCTCAGGACGTTCCACGAGCAGGCCGACTCGCTGGCCAAGCTCCTCTCGGCCTTCTTCGGCGACCGCCCGGCGGCCGAATACAGCCGCTTCATGCGCCGCGAGCACGACCGCCGCTACCGGCTCGTCAACGGCCGCGACACCTCGGTGCTGCGCGCCGAGGGCTTCTTCGCGCGGATCCTGAACCGCCTGCGGGGCGAGGAGTATGAGCGGCGCCGCATCTACGACACGCTGCGCGACCACACCCCCGTGCCGCTCTTCCCGCGCGAGGTCGACTACGCCGAGTGGGAGCGGCTGCGGCGCTACCCGCTGCTCAACTGGAACATGGGCATGGTCTACCGCCTTGTCGAGCGCGACCAGCGCATCTACCCCCAGGGCGAGCTGGCGCGCCGCACCATCGGCCTGACGGGCGACCGCGGCAACTACGGCATCGAGGACAGCTACCGCGAGGAGCTGGCCGGGCGCGACGGGCGCGCCCAGCGCCAGCGTATCGCCCGCGGCTTCTACGGCCGCGTGCCGGGCGGCGACCACGAGGACCCGTTGGACGGCATGGACGTGGTCACGACGCTCGACCTCGACCTGCAGGACGTGGCCGACAAGGCGCTACGCCGCCAGCTCACGGCCCAGAATGCCACGTGGGGCACGACGATCGTCATGGAGGTTTCCACGGGCGAGATCCTGGCCCTGGCCAACCTGGGCCGCAACGCCGACGGCACCTACGCCGAGCGCGAGAACTACGCCCTGGGGCGCAGCATGGAGCCCGGCTCGACCTTCAAGCTGGCGACCATGCTCACGCTGCTCGAGGATGCGCGCATGCCCGTCGGTACCGTCTACGAGACCCACAACGGCGACCCGGTGACCATCGGCCCGGCCCGCAACATCCGCGACTCGCACCGCGGCGACCGGGCCATCGACTTCCGCCGCGCGACCGCCTCGTCGTCGAACGTCTACTTCGCCAAGGCGATGTGGGACCTCTACGGCAAGACGGGCAAGAAGTTCGACTACAGCAACTTCCTCCACGAGCGGCTGGCCCTGGGCGAGACCGTGGGCCTCGAGCGCTTCGGCGAGCGGGCGCCGCAGGTGACCTCCGACTGGAAGGCTCCCGACCCCGGGGTGATGCTGGTCAAGATGGCCTACGGCTACCGCGTGCGGCTGGCCCCCATCCAGACCATCACCCTCTACAACGCCATCGCCAACGGCGGGCGGATGATCTCGCCCGTTCTGGTGCGCGAGTTGCGCCGCAACGGCCGCACGGAGGAGCGCTTCCGCACGCGCACGATCCGCGACGAGATCTGCTCGCGCGCGACGCTGCGCACCGTGCACGAGTGCCTGCAGGCGGTCTGCACCGAGGGTACGGCCAGCGCCTTTTTCCGCGACACGCTGCGCCTGCGCGTGGCGGCCAAGACCGGCACGGCGCAGATCACCGACGCCCGCAGCCGCGAGGGGCGTCACTATCTGGGCACCATGGTGGCCTACTTCCCGGCCGACAACCCCCGCTATACGGTCCTCACCACCATCGAGACGCGCGCGCAGGCCGGCAAGGCCTACTACGGCGGCCCGCTGGCGGGTCCCGTCGTCAAGCGCATGGTCGACTACCTCTACGCCCGGGGCTCCGACTGGTCGGCCCGCGCGGCGCGCACGGGGCGCCACTGCTACCCCGAGCGGATCAAGGGGGGCGATATCGCCCAGGTGCGCCGCATCGCCGGCAAGTTCTCGCCCGATGTCGACTACGACCGCCGCCGGGGGTGGGGCCGCGTGAAGATCGACAGCGCCTCGCGCGTGCGGATCGTCTCGCTGCCCGACGAGGCCGACCGCATGCCCGACGTGCGGGGCATGGGGCTCAAGGACGCCCTCTTCGTGCTGGAGAGCCGCGGCCTGAGGGTGAGCTTCGCGGGGCGCGGCGCCGTGACCTCGCAGAGCATCGCCGCCGGGGCGCGCATCCGCCGGGGCGCCGTGGTGCACATCGTATTGAAATAGAACGAACCGAGATATGAAAACCATCGACTTCCTCTCCCGCTCGACCGAGGTGCTGCAACGCCTGGGCGCTGCCGGCGCCGCGGTCCGCCGCCTGACCTACGACTCGCGTGCGGTGGCGGCGGGCGACTGCTTCTTCGCCGTCGCGGGCACGCGCAGCGACGGCCACGACTACATCCCCCAGGCCGTGGCCGCCGGGGCCGCGGCCGTGGTGTGCGAGCGGCTGCCCGAACACCCCGATCCGGGGGTCTGCTACCTCCGCGTCGCCGACACCGAGGCGGCGATGGCCGACATGGCCGCCGCCTTCTACGACCACCCGAGCCGCGAGCTGCGGCTGGTGGGGGTCACGGGCACCAACGGCAAGACCACCGTCGCCACGCTGCTCTACGAGCTGGTCCGGGCCCTGGGCTACGAAGCCGGGCTAGTCTCCACGGTGGTCTACCGCGTGGGTTCGCGCACCGTCGAGGCTACCCACACCACGCCCGACGCCATCCGCCTGAACGCCATGATGCGCGAGATGGTCGACGCCGGGTGCGCCTACTGCTTCATGGAGTGCTCGTCGCACGCCATCGTCCAGCGCCGCACGCGGGGCCTCCGCTTCGCCGGGGGGCTCTTCACCAACCTCACGCACGACCACCTCGACTACCACAAGACCTTCGCCGCCTATCTGCGCGCCAAGAAGGCCTTCTTCGACACGCTGCCGCGCGAGGCCTTCGCGCTGGTCAACCTCGACGACCGCAACGGCGGCGTGATGGTGCAGAATACCGCGGCCGAGGTGAGAAGCTATTCGCTGCGCAGTGCGGCCGACTTCCGCTGCCGCATCGTCGAGACCCACCTCGACGGCATGCTGCTGCGTCTGGACGGGCGCGAGGTGTGGACCCACCTGCCGGGGCGCTTCAACGCCTCCAATCTCGCGGCGGTCTACGGCGCGGCGCGCCTGCTGGGCTTCGGCGCCGAGGAGACGTTGCGGGCCCTGAGCGCCCTGCGCCCGGTCGACGGGCGCTTCCAGGTGCTCCGCGCCGACGACGGCACCACGGCGGTGGTCGACTATGCCCACACGCCCGACGCGCTGGAGAACGTGCTGCGCACGATCGAGGAGCTGCGTCGCCCCGGCCAGCAGCTGGTGGTGGTGTGCGGCTGCGGCGGCGACCGCGACCGCACCAAGCGGCCCGAGATGGCGGCCATCGCCGTCCGATACGCCTCCACGGCGGTCTTCACCTCCGACAACCCGCGCCACGAGGACCCCGCGGCGATCCTCGACGAGATGACCGCGCCGCTCGACCCCGCGGTGCGCTGCCTGCGCATCGTCGACCGCGCCGAGGCGATCCGCACGGCCGCGATGCTGGCCCGCCCGGGCGACATCCTGCTTGTGGCGGGCAAGGGGCACGAGACCTACCAGATCGTGGGCGACGAGAAGCGCCATTTCGATGACCGCGAGGAGCTCCGCCGCGCCTTCGACGCCACGCACCGCGCATAGCGCGCCCCGATTGTGAATTGAGAATCATGAATTGAGAGTTTAAGAGATGCTTTACCACCTTTTCCGTTACCTCGACCGCGTGTGGGACCTCCCCGGCTCGGGTATGTTCCAGTACATTTCGTTCCGCGCGGCGGCGGCCATCATCGTGGCGCTGCTCATCGCCATCATCTTCGGCCGCTCGATCATCGACTTCCTGCGCCGCCGCCAGATCGGCGAGGAGATCCGCGATCTGGGCCTCGAGGGCCAGCTGCAGAAGCGCGGTACGCCGACGATGGGCGGCGTCATCATCCTCCTGGCGATCCTCGTGCCGATCCTGCTCTTCGGGCGGCTGGACAACGTCTATGTCCAGCTGATGATCGTCTCGACCCTCTGGCTGGGCTTCATCGGCGGGCTGGACGACTACATCAAGGTCTTCCGCCACAAGAAGGAGGGGCTCAAGGGGCGTTTCAAGGTCGTGGGGCAGGTGGGCCTGGGCATGATCGTCGGCACGACGATGTGGCTCTCGCCCCAGATCGTCGTGTGCGAGAAGACCACGCAGCCCGTCGAGACGCAGTACGTCGACGCCTCGGGCGAGGTGCTGGGCATGGCGCAGCGCCACGTGGTGGTGGCCACCGAGAGCTGCAAGACCACGCAGACCACCATCCCCTTCATCAAGAACAACGAGTTCGACTACGGCCGCCTGACGGGCGGCAGCGGCCCGGCCACGTGGCTGCTCTACGTGCTGGTGGCGATCTTCGTGGTCACGGCCGTCTCGAACGGCGCCAACCTCACGGACGGCCTCGACGGCCTGACCACGGGCGTCTCGGTGCCGATCGTGGCCGTGCTCGGCGCGCTGGCCTACCTCTCGGGCCACATCGTCTACGCCGACTACCTCAACATCATGTACATCCCCGACGCGGGCGAGCTGATGGTCTTCGCCGCGGCGATGATGGGTGCCCTGGTGGGCTTCCTGTGGTACAACTCCTTCCCGGCGCAGATCTTCATGGGCGACACGGGGTCGCTGACGATCGGCGGCGTCATCGCCGTCTTCGCCCTCTGCATCCGCAAGGAGCTGCTGCTGCCGCTGTTGTGCGGCGTCTTCCTGGCCGAGAGCGTCTCGGTGATGGTCCAGGTGAGCTACTTCAAGTATACCAAGCGCAAATACGGCGAGGGGCGGCGCATCCTGCTCATGTCGCCCCTGCACCACCACTTCCAGAAGAAGGAGATCTTCGAGACGAAGATCGTCCTGCGCTTCTGGATCATCTCGCTGCTGCTGGCGGCGATGACGCTCGTGACGCTGAAGATCCGATAGGATAGGTCCCGCAGCCAGCGGAGGATGCCCCGAGCCTTCGGGCGAGCAGGGCAGCCCTCCGCCGGGGGTGGCTGCGGGCTGCGCGGCCCGAGGGCCGCGGTTTTAGATGGAAAAACAAAATCTGTTCACGATGAAGAAAATCGTCGTATTGGGCGGCGGCATCAGCGGCTACGGCTCCGCGATCCTCGCCAAGAAAAAAGGCTTCGACGTCCTGCTGTCGGACGCCGGCCGCATCGCCGACCGCTACAAGGCCCGGCTCGACGAGTGGGAGGTCCCCTACGAGGAGGGGGGCCACTCCGAGGAGCTGATCCTCGAGGCCTCGGAGGCGATCAAGTCCCCCGGCATTCCCGACTCGGCGCCCGTCGTGCGGCGCCTGCGCGAGCGCGGCATCCCCGTCATCTCCGAGATGGAGTTCGCGGGCCGCTACCTCGACGGCGCGAAGTGCATCTGCATCACCGGGTCGAACGGCAAGACGACCACCACGTCGCTCATCTACAAGATCCTGCGCGACGCGGGGCTGAACGTGGCGCTGGGCGGCAACATCGGCGAGAGCTTCGCCTACTCCGTGGCCACGGGTAGCTACGACTGGTATGTGCTGGAGCTGAGCTCGTTCCAGCTCGACGGCATGTACGACTTCCGCGCTCATGTCGGCGTGCTGACGAACATCACGCCCGACCACCTCGACCGCTACGACCACTGCTTCCAGAACTACGTGGACTCGAAGATGCGCATCGTGCGCAACATGACCCCCGGCGACTGGTTCGTCTACTCGGGCGACGACGAGGTGATCCTGCGGCAGCTGCCCGGCTGCGACCTCCGCATGCGGCAGCTCCCCTTCGCGGCGCGCAACACGGCGCAGCGCGGCGGCGGGGCGGAGGGCGCCCTGCTGCGCGACGGGCGCTTCACCGCGGCGGCGGGCGGCGCCTCGGTCGAGATCGACACGGCCGAGATGCGCATCGGAGGCCTGCACAACGCCTACAACGCCATGGCCGCGGCGCTGGCCGCGCTGGCCGCGGGGGTCGACCCCGCGCAGGTGCGCCGCTCGATCTGCGGCTTCGACCCCGTGGAGCACCGGCTCGAGCCGGTGGCCGAGCGCGGCGGCGTGCTCTGGATCAACGACTCGAAGGCCACCAACGTCGACTCGGTGTGGTACGCCCTGGAGAGCATGAAGCGCCCCGTGGTGTGGATTGCCGGCGGTACCGACAAGGGCAACGACTACGAGCCGCTGAAGGCTTTCGCCCGCGAGAAGGTGCATACGCTCGTCTGCATGGGGCTCGACAACGCCAAGCTCGTCGGCGAATTTACGGGCGTGGTCCCCGAGGTGATCTCGTGCGGATCGTTCGACGAGGCGATGGCCGCGGCCCGGCGCGCCGCCCGCGCGGGCGACGCCGTGCTGCTCTCGCCCGCCTGCGCCTCGTTCGATCTGTTCAGGAACTACGAGCACCGGGGCCGGTGCTTCAAGGATTGGGTCGCCGAGCATGCCTGACAGAGTGATCCGACCCTCCGGGGAGCGCCCCGACGCCGGGGCTCCGTGGCACGACGGCGACGGGGCCGACGCCCCGCGCCGCGTGCGTGCGCGCCGTCCCGCCGCAGAGCGCGCCGAGGGCCCGGCCGGAGCCGCGGGCGCTGCGGGAGCCGGCACCGCCTCCTCTGCCGCCGCATCGGGAGCCTCCTCCGCCGACGCCCCCGGCGCGCGGCGCTTCTTCACGGGCGACCGCGTGCTGTGGATCATCGTGGCCGTGCTGGCCGTGGTCTCGGTGCTGGTGGTCTACTCGTCGACTGCCAAGATGGCCTACGACGCCCACACGGCCCGCACCACGGCCCACTTCCTGCGCCAGCAGATCGCCATCCTCATCGCCAGCCTCATCGCGCTGGTCGCCGTGCAGAAGATCAACTGCCGCATCTACGGCTACTTCGCCCGCCCGGCCTACGCGCTGTCGGTGCTGCTCACCATCGCCGTCTACTTCATCGGCGCCAAGACCAACGACGCCGCGCGCTGGATCCCGCTGGGTCCCTTCCAGTTCCAGCCTTCGGAGGCGTTGAAGATCGCCACCGTGCTGCTGCTGGCCCAGCAGCTGGCGGGCCGGCAGTCGAAGATCGACAAGATCCGCATCGTCCCCTCGCTGCGCTTCTGGACCTGGCGCACCTCGCGCGAGCAGCGGCGCATCTGGCGCGAGGGCACGTGGCCCGTCCTCATGCCGGTGGTCATCTCGTGCGGCGTGATCTTTCCGGCCCACACCTCGTCGGCCGTGCTGGTCTTCATGGCCTCGTGGGTGATGATGCTCATCGGGCGCGTGCGGCTGGGCGAGCTCATGAAGCTCCTGGGGCTGGCCGTCGCGGGCATCTTCGTCATCATGACCCTCAACCTCGGGCGCAGCGAGACGGCCGAGGGGCGCGTCGCTACCTGGATCCACCTCTGGACCCGCAGCCAGACCGACAAGCCCATCGAGCACCTGACCGACACCGAGCGCTCGATGATCGCCATCTACAACGGCGGCGTGCTGGGCAAGGGCCCCGGCCAGAGCGACATCCGCGTGGAGATGATCCACCCCGAGAGCGACTACGCCTACGCCTTCTTCGTCGAGGAGTACGGCCTGCTGCTGGCCGTGGGGCTGCTGATGCTCTATCTGTGGATTTTCTTCCGGGCCATCGAGATCTTCCGCCGCTGCGGCACCGCCTTCCCGGGGCTGCTGGTGCTGGGGCTCGCGCTGCTGATCACGTGCCAGGCGCTGCTCCACATCATGGTGACGGTCAACCTCATCCCCGAGACGGGGCAGACGCTGCCGCTCATCTCGCGCGGCGGATCGTCGACCCTCTTCACCACCATCGCCCTGGGCATGATCCTCAGCGTGAGCCGTCAGAACGACGAGCAGTCGCACGACACGCCCCGCAGCGAGACGCTTTACGAACGTTAAAAGAGACCCGACTATGGAAGTCAGACTGGACAAATACCTCTGGGCCGTGCGCATCTTCAAGACCCGGAGCGACGCCGCGGACGCGATCCGCAACAACAAGGTGACGGTCAACGGCGCCTACGCCAAGCCCTCGCGCGACGCGAAGGTGGGCGACGTGGTGGCCGTGCGCCGCCAGCAGGTGGTCTTCACTTATAAGATTCTCGACCTTGTGTCGAGCCGCCAGCCGGCCAAGAACGTCGCGGCCTACTGCCTCGACATCACCCCGCAGGAGGAGCGCGACAAACTCAACGTCCCGCGCGAGACCGTCTTCGTCTTCCGCGAGCGCGGCACGGGGCGCCCGACCAAGAAGGAGCGCCGCGAGCTGGACGGTCTGATGGACGAACTCTACTACGACGACGAGGAGTAACCCTACGGTGTGTCATAATGGCAACCTGCTGCGTTGTCGTCGGGCTTCGGGCTCGGTCATTTACGTAGCGTAAACTCCCTTGCCCTCACCCTCGACGCCTTGCATCTTGCTCATTCTGACGCACCTTAAAGGGCGTGTGCCGAATTTTCATTTCGACACACGCCCTTTTTCAGTCCTGCATAGCTCTTTTAGGCCCACATCGGCTTGAGCAGCCCGAACAGGCAGCAGGCGATCGCGAACGTCACGACGATGTTGAAGGTCTGCGCCGCGAGGAAGGCCCGCAGCAGGTTGCGGTTCTCCTTCGATACGATGTCCTTGAGCCGCGTGTCGAGGCCGATGCAGACGAAAGCCAGCGAGAAGAAGAGCGTGGAGAACATCTTGGCTACGGCGGGCTCCATGAGCTTGCCCTTGGCGTCGGCCGTGAGCAGGCCGCCCGACTGCATGAGGCTGAACAGGAGCGAGGCCCCCACGAATCCGATGATGAACTTGGGGAACTTCTCCCACACCACGCCCAGCGACGGGCGCTGCGTGCGGCCGCCCTCGCTGCGCGCCGAGAGGTAGAGTGCGATGAAGAAGGCCACCACGCCGATCAGCACGTTCTGCGCCCCCTTGATGATGACGGCGTGCGACAGCGCTTCGCGGCCCACCATCTCGCTCGATGCGACCACGCCCGACGTGGTGTCGATCGTGCCGCCGATCCAGGCGCCGGCCACCTCCTGCGCCACCGCGGGCTCGAACATGCGGGGCAGGACGAGCCCTGCGAGCCACGGCATGAGGTAGATCATCGGCACCACGACGATGAGCACCAGCGAGACGATGTACGACAGCTTGCGGTCGTCGCCCCCGGCCACGCGGGCCGCGGTGATGCAGGCCGAGACGCCGCAGATCGAGACGCCGCTCGAGAGGATCATGGCCGAGCGCTCGTCGACGCCCATGCGGCGCGCCGTGCGGAAGGCGAACATCCAGACCACGGCCACCACCAGGCAGGCCTGCACCAGACCGAAGATGCCCGACTTCATGACGTCGCTGAAGAGGATCGTGGCGCCGAGGCAGACCACGCCGATCTTGATGAAGAACTCGCCCTGGATGGCGGGCTTCATCCACTGGGGCACGTGCCAGAGGTTGCGCACGGCCAGACCGAAGATCACCGAGAAGAAGACCGACTCGAAGCCGTAGGCCTTCACCACGGGGATCTTGGCCACCACCTGCGCGAGCAGCGAGAGTGCGAAGACAGCCACCAGCGAGGGGAGCATGCCCCGCAGCGGGCGGCGCATGACGGCGCAGCCGGCGTAGAGCACCGCCAGCACGATGCCGAAGAGCAGGGCGATGTTGTACCAGGCCACCTCGCCCACGAGGGTCGAGGGTACGTTGGGGATGCGCTCGGGGCAGAGGATCGCCAGCGCGAGCAGCGGCAGGGCCATCCACACGGCCGTCCAGTCTTCGACGCGGAGTTTTTCGAAGAGTTGTTTCATGGTTTTGGGGTGTTAGAATATGGCCGAGAGCAGCAGCGAGCCGACGTGGCGGTTCTCGGCCGCCGAGATCTTGTAGTCTTCGTAGGTGTAGTTGAGCTGGCCGCGCAGCCACTTGAGCGGCTGCCACGTGAGGCCCGCGGTGTAGTTGGTCTGGCGCGAGGCGTGCGCGGAGGTGTCGGCCAGCAGCGTGTCGTAGCGCGCCACGAGGGTCCAGTGGGCGTGGGGGCGCCAGCCGCCCAGCGCATACCATCCCGAGCTGCGGAAGCGCCCCGTGGGGCCTCCGTCGACCGAGGGGGTGCCGGTGCGTCCGCCCACCCACTCGCCGCGCAGGACCACCGCCCCGCGGTCGTAGCACACTCCGGCGCCGTAGCGCTCGCGCAGCAGATACTCCGGACCGAACTCGCCCCGGTAGTAGGAGCCCGAGAGCTGCATGCCGGCCAGGGGGCGCAGCGTGAGGCGCACGGCGACGTCTTTCGAGCGGTTGTTGTCGCGTGTGTTGATGCCCGCGCCGTTGAAGATGCTCACGTCGTAGCTCACCAGGCGGCGGCCGTCGCGTTGGAGAAAGCCGCCGTAGAGCGTCAGGCCCATCTCGCGCCCTGTGGCGCTCAGGCTCTTGTCGCCGATCCGCTCCGAGAGTCCCATCATGCGTTGCAGCGCCATCGGGTACTCGATCAGCTCGAACTTGAGCGGCGCATAGTCGGTGTTCTCGATCGAGAAGGGGATCTTGTACTGCCCCAGCTTGAAGTTGAGCTGTGCGAAGGGGCGGTACTCGATGTAGGCGTCGACGATGCGCGGAGCCGCCAGCTCGAACTGGGCGCGGTAGAGGATGCGGTCGCGCAGGATGTCGCCCTGCAGGTTGAGGCGCACGCGCCTGAGACGGAACTCCGAGGCGTCGGTGGCGTAGTCGAATCCCGTCTGCACGTAACCCGAGATGCGGGGCAGGCGGGCGACGATCTTCTGCCACGTGCCGCTCTCGGTGCGCAGCGCCGCGACCTCGGCCGAGAGGCTGTCGACGCGGGCGGCGAGCGGTGCTGCCGGCTCGTGCGGCTGTGCGGCGACGGCCAGCGCGGCGCCGCACAGGATGATGGTTGAGAGTATCCGTTTCATGTGTCGTCGGTTTGAACCGCAAAGATCGCGATTCGGAACCGCCGCCGCAATACCACTAAATACCTAAAAAGGGGGCCCCGCCGCGGCGGGGCCCCCTCGTGTCGGGTTGCGCGGGCCCTACATCTTGTTGGTGAGGTCCTTCACCAGCTCGCCGTCGAACAGATGGAGCACGCGGTGGGCGTAGGTCGAGTCGTGCTGCGAGTGGGTCACCATGATGACGGTCGTCCCCTCGCGGTTGAGCTCCGAGAGCATCTCCATCACCTCGCGGCCGTTCTTCGAGTCGAGGTTACCCGTGGGCTCGTCGGCCAGGATCAGCTTGGGGTTGGAGACCACGGCGCGGGCGATGGCCACGCGCTGCTGCTGACCGCCCGAGAGCTGCTGGGGGAAGTGCTCGGCGCGGTGCGAGATGTTCATGCGGCTGAGGATCTCATTGACGCGCTTCTTGCGCTCCGAGGCCTTCACGCGCATGTAGATGAGCGGCAGCTCGACGTTCTCGAAGACGTTGAGCTCGTCGATGAGGTTGAACGACTGGAAGACGAAGCCGATGTTGCCCTTGCGGAACTTCGTGCGGTCCTTCTCGCGGAACGAGGCGACCTCCTGGTCGAGCAGGCGGTAGCTCCCCTCGGTGGGGTTGTCCAGCAGCCCCAGGATATTGAGCAGCGTCGACTTGCCGCAGCCCGAGGGGCCCATGATGGCGACGAACTCGCCCTGGTTGACTTCGAACGACACGCCGTTCAGGGCGATGGTCTCGATCTCTTCGGTGCGGAAAACCTTCTTGAGGTTCTCGATCTTAAGCATTGACATAGGATGTAGGTGTTTGGATGTTTGTGATATTTTTCGTTGCGTTATTCCGATTTCACGGCGTCGGCGGGGTTCGAGCGGGCGGCCGAGAGGCTGCGCAGCGTCACCGTCGCCACCGTGACGGCCAGCACGGCGGCCAGCGCCGCGAGGAAGATCCACGGCGAGACGGGCACGCGGTAGGCGAAGCCCGAGAGCCACCGTTCGACGCCCCACCAGGCCGCCGGCGCAGCGACGGCGAAGCAGACGAGCGTGATGACGACGTAGCGGCGGTTGAACATCGCGAGGATCTCGTCGGTGGTGGCGCCCATAACCTTGCGCACGGCGATCTCGCGGCGGCGGTACTGCGTCTCGAAGAGCACCAGCCCGAAGACCCCCATCAGGGCGATCACCACGGCCAGCAGCGCGAAGAGGGCGATGACGGTCATAAGGCGGTTCTCCTTTTCGTAGAGGTCGTCGATCTGCTCGTTCATGAAGCGGATATCGGGCGCCTTGTTGTCGGGGTCGACCTCGCCGATGGCCCGCCGGATGCCGTCGCACACATCCTCGATGTCGCTCCCCGGCGCGATGCGCAGGTAGACGATCCGTGTCGCCTTGTTGTCGGCGATCATCATCAGCGGTTTGGTCTCGTATTGCAGCGGCCGGAACTGGAGGTCGCCCGAGATGCCGGCGATCGAGATGTAGTTGTCGACGATCTCGCCCGGGCGGAAGTCGAAACGGTCGGCTACCGAGCGGGGGACGATGGCGTGGTAGATCGAATCCCGCCCGTGCTCGGGCCGGAGCCCTCCTTCGAGCATGGGGATACGCATCACCTCCGGGAAGTTGGGCCGTACCATGCGCACGTGCACGTCCACCTCCTCGCCTTTCCACTTGCGGCCCCAGACCGTGGAGGCGTCGGAGACGAAGGGCGACTGCGAGGCGGTCACTCCTTCGATGCGGGGGTCGGCCGCGAGGCGCGAGACGAGCGCCTCGTAGCTCTGCGGTTGTGCGGCGATCTTGCGCGGGGCGTCGAAGGTCAGCACCTGCTCGCGCTCGAATCCCAGGTCGAATCTGCGCTCGAAGCGGTGCTGGGCGTAGCAGAAGAAGGTGAAGACGATCAGCACGATCGAGACGACGTACTGCACGGCGACGAGCGTCGTGCGCAGGCGGCGCCCGCCGCGCGATCCGGCGAACGACCCCTTGGCCGCCAGCGCCGGGTTGAACGAGGTGATGTACCACGCCGGGTAGATTCCCGCCGCGAGGGCCGCCGCGAGGGCCACGCCCGTCTCCAGGAGCAGCACGTCGAGGTTATCGGTCAGCGCGAGCGACGTCGATATGTATTCGGCCAGGAGGGTCGACCGCAATGCGGAGGCGACGTACCACGAGAGGAGGAGCGAGACCAGGACGAAGCCCGCGGCCTCGAAGAGGAAGCTGAAGCGCAGCGACGCGGTGGGGGCTCCGAAAACCTTGAAGATGTTGACGGTGCGCAGGCGCGCGGGCGTCAGCGCGAAGAAGAAGTTGACGAAGTTGATCAGGGCGATCGCGACCACCAGCAGCGCCACGGCCAGCAGCGAGAGGGTCGTCGGGCGCGAGCCGGGGTTCCAGTGGGAGCTCTCGAGCGCGCGCTCGAAGTAGAGCTCCGAGAGCGGCATGAGGCGGCAGCCGGTCTGGTCGTCGTCATTGTCCCAGCTGTCGATCTCCTCCTGGCCGTATTGTTCGATCCACAGCGGACGCATCTTCGCCGCCCACGCGGCCTGCACCTCGGCGTTGATCTCGCTCCAGCGGCGGGCGATCGCTGCGGGGTCGGTGCCCTCGCGCAGCCGCACGAAGAAGGTGTCGTTCCAGGTGTTGGGTTCGTTCATTCCGTCGTCGCCGATGTCGACCATCGCCTCGATTTCGGCCAGGCCGCTGTTGGCGGGGAAGTCGTCGTAGATGCCGACCACTTCGTACTGCCTGTCGGGCCGCACCTCGGCTGCTCTGAAGGGGTTGTCGGCCAGCCAGACCGCGTCGCCCACGCCCACGCCCATGCGCTCGGCCTCCGAGCGGGCGAGCAGCAGCGTGTTGGGGCGCACGAAGTCCGTGAGGTCGCCCGCCGCGGCGGTGGCGCGCATGGTCTCGATGAAGCCGGTCGAGGCGGTGATGACCTTGAGCTTCATGCGCACGTAGTCGCCGTTGCGCATGACCCAGGCGGGCTGTGTGTTGAACCAGGCGCGGAGCGGGCCGCCCGCCTCGATCTCGGGCGACCGCTCGACGAGCCGCTCGCAGCTGGGGCGGGGCGACTGCGAGGTGAAGGTAGAGCCGTCCGTGTCCCAGAAATCGCTGGGGGCGACCAGATAGATGCGCTCGGCGTCGGGTATGGAGCGGTTGTATCCCAGCTCCCACCATACCTGCACCATGATGACGTAGAAGGCCGTGAAGGCCATCGTCAGCCCCGCGACGTTCAGAAGCGACGAGGCCTTGTAACGCCGGAGCGTGGTGAGGAAGTTCTTGAATGCGATTTTCATGGCTGTGAGGTTGTTTTATTCCGATTTCACGCAGTCGGCGGGGTTTTCGTTGGCGGCGTGCCACGAGCGGAGGGTGACCGTCAGCGTCGTGATGCCCGCCACGGCGGCCAGCGCTGCGGCAAAGACCCACCAGACGAGGGGCGTGCGGTAGGCGAACTGCGAGAGCCACCGCCCCACGGCCCACACGCTCACGGGCACCGCAGCCGCGAAGCAGACGGCGGCCATGGCCAGGTAGCGGCGGTTGAACATGCGGAGGATCTCCCCGGTCGTGGCCCCCATGACCTTGCGCACGGCGATCTCGCGCCGACGGTGCTGCGTCTCGAAGAGCACGATGCCGAAGACCCCCATCAGGGCGATGGCCACGGCCAGCAGCGTGAAGAGCCCCACGATGACCGAGAGCCTGCGCTCGGTCTCGTATTCGCGGCCGAGCTCCTCGTCGAACGTGCGCACGACGAGCTCGCCCGGCTCGATGCGGCCGTCGAGTGCGGCCACGCAGCCGCGCACGTATTCGGCCAGCGACTCCAGGTCGGTGCCCGGGCGGTAGCGGATGTAGGCCACCTGTCCCGCGCGATCGTAATTCTGCGACATGGAGGCGGGCAGCACGTAGAAGGCGAAGGGCTGCACGTCGTATTGCAGCGGCTGGAAGTTGAAGTCGGCGCAGATGCCCACGAAGGGCTCGTCGGGGCTGACGAAGCCGTTGATGCGGTCGCCCACGGCGATGCCGTACTTCTGCGCGGCCGTGCGGTTGACGATTAGCGTGCCCAGCTCCTTGCGCGCGTCCTCCTCCGAGAAGTCGCGCCCGTCGACGATGTCGATACCCAGCGTGCGGAGGAAGTTCCACTGCACCACGTAGGTCTGGAACGAGACCCGCTCGCCCTTGAACTGCCGGCCCCACCCCATGCGGCCCACCGAGACCATGCGGCTGGCGGCGCCCGTGACCTCCTCCACGCGGGGGTCGCCCACGAGCGTCTGCCGAAGGGCCGTGTAGCGGTTGGCCGCCGAACCGGGCAGGTAGACGGCCATGAGGTTTTTGCGGTCGAAGCCCATGTCGTAGTGCATCATGTAGCTGTGTTGGAGGCGGATGAAGCCCGTGCCGACGATCAGCGCCGTGGCGATGAAGAACTGGAAGCCGATGAGCGCCGTGCGCAGACGGCGTCCGCTGCGCGTGCCGCCGAACGATCCCTTGACCACCATCGCCGGGGCGAACGAGGTGATGTACCATGCCGGGTAGAGGCTCGCCGCCAGGGCCATCGTGAGCGCCGTCGCGACCACCGCGGCGGCCACGGGTAGGTTGTCGCCCACGCGGAGCGTGCAGGCGATGTAGGAGGCCAGCTCGCTGCCCCGGAGCAGGAAGACGGCGTACCACGCCGCCGCGAGCGAGAGCACCACCAGCCCCACGGCCTCGAAGACGAAGCCGAAACGCAGGGCCGCGGTCGGTGCGCCGAAGACCTTGTAGGTGTTGACCGAGCGGATGCGCACGGGCACCAGCGCGAAGAAGAAGTTGACGAAGTTGACGAACGCCAGCACGATCACCAGCGCGGCGATGCCGAGCAGCGAGTAGGTCGTGGCCTTCGAGCCCTGGCGGCACGGCACCTGCGAGTCGCTCTCGAAGTAGAGCGCCTCCACCGGCGAGAGGCGGATGCCGGGCACGTAGGTCTCTTCCTCGTCGGCGGCGGGGCCCTGTTGCTCGCGGATCATCTCGCGGATCACCTCGATCCAGCGCTGCTCGAAGGTGTGCGCGTCGGCGCCCGGGCGCAGCTTGACGAAGTAGTTGAAGCTCCACTCCGAGCCGTTGTCGAGGTATGTGTCGCCCAGGTCGACGGCGATCTGGCACTCGGCCAGCAGCGAGTTGTCGGGGAAGTCCTCGAAGAGGGCCACCACCTCGCGTGCGTTCTCGGCCGTCGGCGCCTCGACGTCGACCCACACCGGGTCGCCTATGCCCACGCCCAGCCGCTCGGCCGTGCGGCGCGAGACGATGGCGCTCCCGGGCTTGCGGATGTCGTGGACGTCGCCCGCCACGGAGCGGAACGCGAAGACGTCGACGAACGGCAGCGAGATCTGACCCGACGAGGCGGCGACCTTGTCGTAGCCCGTGCGGGTGGCGTTCTGCCGCCAGACGGTCGACTCGCCGAAGCCGCCCCACATGCAGCCGCCCGTCTCGACGTCGGCCGTCGAGGCGATGACGTGCTCGGGCACGGGGCGGTTGAGCCACGACGACCAGCGGCCGGGCGTGTGCCAGTCCTCGGTTTCGATCAGGTAGATGCGTTCGGCGTCGGGCAGCGAGCGGTTGTAGCCCAGCTCCCACCACGCCTGCACGAGCAGGACGTAGAAGGCCGTGAAAGCGATCGTCAGTCCGACGATGTTGAGCGCCGACGAGGCCTTGTAGCGGCGGAGCGTCGAGAGGAAGTTGCGGAGTACTATTTTCATGGTCTTATGCTTTTTTCTACGATTCGGTCTGGATCATCCGCACGGGGTCGGCGGCGACGATGCGGCGCGTGCGGACGATGACCAGTGCGGCGGCCACCGAGAGGATGACCGCGGCCGTCGCGGCGAAGATCCACCATGCGAGCGGGATGCGGCTGGCGAAGCGCTCGAGCACGGCCGTCGAGGCCCACCAGGCCGCGGCGATGCCCGCCGCGACGGCCGGCAGCAGGGCGAGCGTCAGGTCGCGGGCGAACAGGCGGAGGATGTCGCTCCCGGTGGCGCCGTTGACCTTGCGCACGGCCACCTCGCGCCGGCGTCGGCGCGTCTCGTCGCCCAGGTAGCCCATGAGCCCCACCAGCGCGATCGCGAGCACCACGAGCCCCGTGACGGAGGTGATGCGGCGCAGGCGGACGACCGTCTCCAGCCGCCCGTCGAGCGCCTCGCCGAGCAGCACCACGGCGTGGTTGTCGGTCGAGGGCCACTCCTCGATCTTCTTGCGCACGGCGTCGATCGCCTCGGGCGAGAGCTCGCGGAGCGTTACGCAGATCGACGAGCCGCCGTACATCTGACCGGGGCGCTCCGGCATGAGCTCGTCGAGCGAGGCCAGCAGCACGGGCAGCACCTCGCCGCTCTCGACGTCGGTGCGGAAGTCGCGCACGACGCCCACGATGCGGTGGGGCCACGGGTCGGAGGCTTCGCCCGAGGAGTGGACCGTGCGGTCGACGGCCTCCTCGGCCGTCCAGCCGCGCAGGGCGCAGTAGCGCTCGTTGACCAGCGCCTCGTCCGCCGTGCTGCGCGGGGTGAGGTTGCGCCCGGCGACGATCCGCATGCCCACGGCGTCGAGGTAGTATTCGTCGATCCACGCGATCCGGCAGCCGAAGAGCATCTCGTGGGTCGTCTCGTCGAAGCAGGGCTGGCCGCTGTAGCCCCACACGGGCAGCGAGCTGGTCGTGCCCGCGGCTTCGGCCTCGGGCAGCGCGGCCAGCGCCTCGGCCATGTTGCGGAACGCCGTGCGCGAGCCCAGGGGCCGCACGCTCACCGTGCGCTCGACGTCGAAGCCCATGTCGCCGTGGCGCAGGTGGCGCACCTGGAGCGTGAAGACGGCGAGCAGCGTCAGCGCGAAGGCCACCCCGGCGACCTGCGCCAGCAGCAGCGTGCGCTTCCACCCGCGGCGTCCGGCGGCCGCGCCGCGGAAGACCGTGGTGAGGGGTACCGAAGCGAAGGCCGCGGCCGGGAGGATGCCGGCGGCGAGCAGCGTCGCGAGCAACACCGCGGCGGGCACCCATATGCGCGAGGGGGCGAAGAGCTCGCCCGCCGGCACGCCCATCAGCGCCCCGATCTGCTCCTGGAAGCCCCAGATGAGCAGCCCCGCGGCGAGGAGCGCCGCGGCCGTGAGCAGCAGCGTCTCCCACAGGAAGATGGCCGCCACGTCGCTGCGGCGGGCGCCGTGGCAGCGCAGCATGGCCACGGTGCGGGCCCGGTCGACGAGGGCAGAGACGGAGATCAGCACGTAGTTCATCGCCGCCACGAAGAGGATGAGCAGCGCCAGACCCGAGAGGATCCACGCCACCTGCACCACGGGCGAGTCGGTCTTCGACGCGCGGACGATGGGCACGAAGATGTAGCGCGCGTTCCACTGCTCATTGTATTCCGCCAGGCCGTGGCGGCGGTCGAAAGCGGCCATCTGGGCCTCCACCTCGGCGATGTCGGTCCCCTCGCGCAGCTTGAGGTAGGTGGGGAACGAGTCGCCGCCGCCCCAGCCCATGTAGTAGCTTCCGCCGATGTATTCGAGCGGCACCAGCGCGTTGAACCGCCCCACGGAGTTGTTGCGCGGGATGTCGCGGAAGATGCCCACGACGGTCATCGGGTTCTGGTTCTTCATCATCACCTGCTCGCCCATCGGGTCGCGGTCGCCGAAGAGGGTGCGGGCGAACGACTCGGAGAGCATGATGCGGTCGCTGCCCGTCAGCTGCTTCCGATCGCCGCGCACCACGCCGAAGTCGACCACGTCGAAGAAGCAGGTGTCGACGGCCGCGAACGAGCAGTCGAAGGGCTCGCCGTCGCGGTAGAGCTGGTAGCGGAAGCCGGCGCGCAGGCGCGTGGCGGCCTCCACCTGCGGCAGCTCCGCGGCCAGCGCCGGGGCCACGGGGGCCATCATGCTGCTGCTCATGCCCGTCTTCGACTGAGTCCAGAGCTGGTAGATCCGCTCGCGGTGGGGGAAGAAGCGGTCGTAGGTGAGCGTATACTCGACGTAGGAGAAGACGAGCAGCGCCACGGTGAGCCCCAGCGCGAGCGAGAGCAGTCGCGTGAGGTTGCCGCCGCGCGGCTTGGCGAGGTACCGGAGGGCGAAACGGAGGTTTTCCATGGTGGGCGGGTGTTTGGGGTTGCTGATGGGTCGGTTTTCGGCGTCGGGCGTCAGTTCTTGATCGCGTCGATGGGGTTGGCGCGGGCGGCGCGGTCGCTCTGCCAGAAGACCGCCAGAAGGGCCACGCCCGCGGCGAAGAGCCCTGCGGCGAGGAAGATGAGCGGCGAGAGGGCGATGCGCACCGTGTAATCCTCGAGCCAGCGGTCGAGGCCCCACCATGCTACGGGGCAGGCGATGAGGAAGGCGACGCCCACCAGGCGCATGAAGCCCGCCACCAGGCGGCGCAGCACCTCGCCGCGCGTCGCGCCGAAGACCTTGCGCACGGCCACCTCCTGCTCCTTCTGGCGGATGTGGTAGGTCGACATGGCCACCAGCCCCAGCGCCGAGATGAGCAGGGCCACGGCCGTGAAGATGCCCACGATGCGCAGCGTGCGCCGCTGCTCGCGGTAGTCGTTCTCGATCTGCTGCTCGAGGTAGGCGGCCGAGAAGTCGCTCTCGGGGGCGATCTCGGCGTAGATCCGCCCGATCGCCTCGTAGGCCGCGCGCTGGTCGCCGCGCGTCTTGACCAGAATGCTCCACGGGTAGCGGCCCGTGTAGGTCATCCCGCCCTCGGCGTCGGGCTGCCACCAGCGGTCGAAGTCGCCCACGTCGAGCATCCGCACGGCCTGCGGACCGTCGAGGGCCGAGCGCACCTGGAAGTCGCGCACGACGCCCCCGATCACCATGCGCTGCGAGTAGTCGTGTCCCATGTTGACGTGGGTCGCCCCGGCGTCGATCTCCAGTGCGCGCAGCGCCTGCTCGTTCATGAACCAGGCGTCGGGCACGCGGTGGTCGGCCAGGCGTTCGATGCCCAGCATGCGGAAGTAGACCGAGTCGCCGATGAGCGTCTGGAACGAGACCATGCGGTCGGGGCCGTACTGCATCGTGTTGTTGTTGCCGCCGTTGTGGGGCGTGCCGCAGCAGAGGGCCACGGCCTCGACCGCGGGCAGGCGGCGCAGCTCGTCGCGGAAGCGGCGGACGTTGGCGTAGTTGTGCAGCCCCGGGGTGTCGACCTCGAGGATGTCGGCGGTATGGTAGCCCAGCGGGGCGTCGATCAGGTGGCGGATCTGGAGCCAGATGGCGATCGACGAGGCGAGCAGCGCCACGGTGATGACGTTCTGCGCGGCGATCAGCACGCGGCTGTAGACCATCTTGGTGCGGCGGCGCAGCGCTCCGCGCACGATGTCGATGGGCTTGAACCGGGCCAGCGTCGCGGCGGGCACGATGCCCGAGACGAAGCCCAGCAGGAGGATGCCCGCCGCGTAGCAGAGCGCCACCGCGGGGGTGATGTCGGCCCACACGGCGATCCGCGCCTCGACCAGTTCGGAGGCGTAGGGGGCCGCTGCCTCGGCCAGCGTGAGCGCCACGAGGAAGGCCGTGGCGCAGAGGAGCGTCGACTCGAGGATGAGCTTCGCGACGACCTCGCCCTGCGAGGCCCCGGCCAGGCGGCGCGTGGCCATCTCCTTGGCGCGGAATCCCGACTGCGCCACCGTGAGGTTGATATAGTTCACCACGGCGAAGGCGAGGATCACGGCCCCCACGCCGAAGAGGATCATCACGAACGACCAGCTGCCGCTCCGTAGCGGCGAATGCTTGGCGCGGGGCGAGAAGTAGGCCTCGCGCAGCGGCGTGAGGGTCGCCTGCCGGTAGACGTTGCCCTGGTAGGGCCAGTAGAACTCCCTGAAGTAGTCGGCCATGTCGGGGAGCTTGGCCTCGAGGTCGGCCCCTTCGCGCACGAGCGCGAAGGTGATGCTCGAGGCGCAGTTGCTCATCCGCTCGTCGATCGACGGGTTGCGCTCGGTGGCCCGCTCGCCGCGCACGATCATGTCGCACTCGGGGAGGATCGTGCGGTCGAAGTCGCGCACGACGCCCGAGACGGTGTAGGTCTCCTCGGCGTCGGGCAGGCGGAGGGTCTGCCCCAGCGGGTTGAACGAGCCGAACAGGCGCCGGGCGAACGACTCGGTGAGCACGGCGTTGTCGCGCGCGGCGAGCGCCTGCTGCCGGTCGCCGGCCTTGAGCTCGTAGTCGAAGATGCGGAAGAAGGTCGAGTCGGCGAAGAGCAGCCGCGCGTGGGCGCGCTCCTGCCCCGCCTCGACCGCCTCGGTGTCGGCCGTGTTCCAGCCCCCGACGGTGATGCCGCACGTCGCCTCGATCTCTGGGTAGCGGTCCGTGAGGTATTTCTGGAGGTAGTAGCCCGACATGAGGTGGTTTTCGTTGCCGACGATGCGGATGCGGTCGGCCTTCGCGTGGAAGTTGTCGACGGTGAACTGGCGCAGCGTGTAGTCGGCGATCAGGATGACGAACATGAGCGAGACCGACAACCCGAAGAGGTTGACGATCGTGTAGAGCCGGTTGCGGCTCAGGAAGGTGAAGTAGGAGCGGAAGTCGAGTTGGCGGAACATGACGTATGGGGTTGTGTTTTATTCTGTCTTGATCGGGCGGATCGTGTTTTCGGCAGATGCTACTGGTTGAGGATCAACACGTCGTTGCCGCCGTAGTTTTCATATCCCGAGACGATCACGCGCTCGCCCGGTTCGAGCCCCTCGACGACCTCGTAGTACTGGGGATTCTGCCGTCCGATGCGGATCGGACGCTTGTAGGCGCGGCCGCCGTCGGGGTCGATCACGTAGATCCATGCGCCGCCGGTGGTCTGGTAGAACGAGCCGCGCGGGATGATGATCGCCTCGGTGGGCTGTCCCAGCTGCAGGTGGAGGTAGTAGGTCTGGCCGCTGCGGATGTTGGCCGGGCGCGCCCCCGTGAAGTTGAAGTCGGCGCGGAACTGGCCGTTGCGCACCTCGGGGTAGACCTTGCGCAGGCGCGCCGTGTAGCTGCTGTCCTGGCGCTCGAAGCTTGCCTCCAGGCCCGCGCGCACGCGGTCGATGTAGCTCTCGTCGATCTGCGCCTCGATCTTGTAGTCGCGCAGGTCGTTGATCTGGCCGATCTTCATGCCCGTCGATACCGACTGGCCCAGCACCACGTCCAGCAGGCCCACCTCGCCGTCGATGGGCGACTTGACGGCGAGGTTGCCGATGCGCTCGCGGATGAGCTGCATGTTGCGCTTCATGTTGTCGAGGTTGTCCTCCATCTGCTCGATCTGCACCGAGCGGTAGAGCGAATCCTGGCGCTGGCGCTCGATGTTGAGCTCGCGCTGCTTCTCGGCCAGCTCGTACTCCTCCTTGGCCTGCAGCCACTCCTCGCGGGCGATCAGCTGCGAGCGGTAGAGGGCGTCGTTCTGCTCGTAGGTGCGCCGCTTGCGCGCCACGTCGAAGTCGAGCTGCGCCTTGTTCTGGCGCAGCGTGAGCTTCTCCTGCTCCATGGAGATGAGTGTGTTGCGCAGGATGTTCTGCTTCTCGGCCAGCTCGGCCTCGCTGTTGAGGATCTCGAGCGTGAGGGAGGTGTTGCTCAGCTCGACCAGCACGTCGCCCTTCTTGACCGAGGTGCCCTCCTCGACCACCAGACGCTCGACGATGCCCGACTCGAGGGGGCTGAGCTGCACGGTGGTGATGGGCAGCACCTGGCCCGAGATGCGGATGTAGTCGTTGAACTCGCCCCGCGCGACGGTGCCGGTCGAGATCGTGCGTGCGTCGATGCGCAGCGTCGAGGAGTGGTCGCGCAGCACGAGCCAGGCGACGAAGACGAGGAAGAGCGCACCGGCCAGGTAGGGGATGCCGCGCTTGGTGGTGAGCAGCGCCCGCCACCCTTTTTTCTTTTCGATTCGGATGTCCATATCTGTTCGTTTTTTATTGTTGACGGATCAGGGGGCGGCCGTTGTAGTACTCCACCAGGCGCGTCTTGACGATATACTGCAGGCGGGCGCGCAGCCGCTCGGAGCGGGCCTGCAGCAGGTTGTTGGAGGCCGTCTGCAGGTCGAAGGTCGAGATCATGCCCCGGTCGTACTTGGCCTCGGCGGCGCGGTAGGCCAGCTCGGCGGCCGACGACTTGCGCGTGGCCTGCACCAGCTCCTTGCCCGTGCCCTGCATCTGCTGGTAGGCCTGCGCCACCTCGCTCTCTATCTGGCGCAGCGTCTGCTGGCGGCGCTGCTGGGCCATGCGGTAGTTGTTGCGCGCGCGGTTGACCGCCGTGCGGCGGGCCAGCCCGCCGAAGATGGGCACGGAGAGCTGTGCCGAGAAGTAGTGGCTGCGGTTGTCGCGCAGCTGGTCGGCGTAGGAGGCGTAGAGCGACCAGTCCTCGATGTTCTTGAAGAAGTTGGTCGAGAAGCCGCCGCCGACGCTCAGCGAGGGGTACTGGCGTCCGCGGGTCGCGGCCAGACGCAGGCGGCTCTGCCGCTCTTCATAGGCGGCGACCTCCGCCTTGGGATGGTGGTCGAGGGCGTAGGCCAGCACGTCGGCATAGGGGTCCATGACGGCAGGGTCGTCGATGCGGATGCGGGTGTCGATCTGCAGGGGGCGGTCGGCGGGCCAGTTCATCCGCTCGGCGAGGGTGATGCGCGCCAGCTCGAGGTTGTTCTCCTGCTGCGTGACGAGGTAGTCGTCCGACGCCTGCCGGGCCTCGAGCTCGGCCACGTCGGCGGCGCTCTTGAGCCCCAGCTCGAGCTGGCGGCGCCCCTTCTCGGCCTGGGCCGTGCTCGCGGCGAGCTGCTCGCGCGCCAGGCGCGCCGCCTCGGCGTAGTATACCGCGTCGATGTAGGCCTCCATGGTGCGCAGGGCCACCTCGTCGCGTATGCGCTGCAGCTCCTCGATGCCCATCAGCCGCATGACGCGGGCGGCGCGCATGGTGTTGATGCCGCTCCAGCCGGCGAAGAGGACCATGCTGCCCGAGACGCCGTAGGAGTGGTTGAACGACGAGGTGTTGGTGTAGGTGTTGGTCTCGGGGTCGGCGGCGCGGCCGAAGCTGGTCGAGGCGCCCGCCGAACCGCCCAGCGACGGGACGAGCGAGGCCACCGACTCGATGTAGTCCTGACGGTAGTTGGCGTTGGCGAGGTCCTGCTGCGCCACGTCGTGGCTGTGCTCGACGGCGTAGGCCATGCAGTCGTCGAGCGTGAGGGGCGCTCCGCCGGCCGCGGGGCTCTGGGCGGTCGCCGTTGTCCAAAAAACAGACAGCGCGCAGAGTAAAAACAGCTGTTTCTTCATGATTTTCGGGTGGGTTGCTTTGCGTGGCGGAAAATAGCCAATCGCGTGCCAAAACATGCAACTGATTGATGGGTAGAATATTGCGATTTTTAAGGGGGGGGGTAATGTAAAGATTTTTGACACCCGTGTAAATTTTGTGGACGCGCGGCGGGCTTTCTCGCCTTTTATGGCTATTTTAGCACCGTCAACCCATCGGAAAAACATGGCTAAGGAAGGCTCCCTCCTCATCGTCGACGACAACCGCAGCATCCTCGCGGCGCTGCGCCTGCTGCTCGAACGTCACTTCGCGCGCGTGGTCACGCTCCCCTCGCCCAACCGCCTGGCGGCGGCCCTGCGCGAGGAGCCCGTCGACGCGGTGCTGCTCGACATGAACTTCTCGGCCGGCGTCAACACCGGCAACGAGGGCATCTACTGGCTGCGGGAGATCCGCCGTCTGAGGCCCGACGCCAAGGTGGTGCTCTTCACCGCCTATGCCGACGTCGACCTGGCCGTGAGGGCCATGCGCGACGGGGCCGTCGACTTCGTGGTCAAGCCGTGGGACAACGACCGCCTCATCGCCTCGCTGCGCAACGCCTGCGACCTGGCGCGGTCGGAACGCGAGGTGAAGCAGCTGCGCGAGGTGCGGCGCTGCCTGACCCCCGAGGAGCCGATGTTCTGGGGCGCGAGTGCCGCGATGGCGCGCGTGCGCGAGATCGTGGAGAAGGTGGCCGCGACCGACGCCCACGTGCTCATCACGGGCGAGAACGGCACGGGCAAGGAGATGCTGGCGCGCGAGATCCACCGCCGCTCGGTGCGCGCGGGCGAGCTGATGGTGCCCGTCGACGTGGGGGCGGTGCCCGAGACGCTGTTCGAGAGCGAGCTCTTCGGCCACGTCAAGGGGGCCTTCACCGACGCGCGCGCCGACCGCACGGGCAAGTTCGAGGTGGCCCACCGGGGCACGCTCTTCCTCGACGAGATCGGCAACCTGCCCCTCCACTTGCAGTCGAAGCTGCTCACGGCCATCCAGAGCGGCCGCATCGTGCGCCTGGGGAGCAACGTCCCGGTCGAGGTCGACATCCGCCTCGTCTCGGCGACCAATTGCGATCTGTTCGGGATGGTGGCCGAGGGGAGCTTCCGCGAGGACCTGCTCTACCGCATCAACACCATCCACATCGACCTGCCGCCGCTGCGCCGGCGCCGCGAGGACATCGTGCCGCTGGCCCGCCGCTTCCTGGAGCGCTACGCCGCCAAGTACCACAAGCCCCTCGAAGGCTTCGATGCGGAGGCCGAGCGGCAGATGGAGGAGCACGCCTGGGCGGGCAATATCCGCGAGCTGCAGCACACGGTGGAGAAAGCCGTGATCCTGGCCGACGGGGCGCGCATCGCCCCGGCCGAGCTGCTGCTGCGCCCCGCCGCGGGCGGCACGTCGGCCGCCTCGACGCTCGAGGAGATGGAGCGCCGCATGATCGTCGAGGCCATAGGCCGCCACGGGGGCAACCTCTCGGCCGTGGCCCAGCAGCTGGGCATCACGCGGCAGACCCTCTACAACAAGATCAAACGCTATGGATTATGACCCGGCAGCACGTATCGGGCCGCGGGGCGTGGGCCGTCGCCGCGCTCTTCGGCCTCGCCTCGGCGGGGCTGGGGTGGAGCTTCGCGCGCGGGCGGTACCCGCTGTCGGTGGTGCTGCTCCCGCTCGCCCTGTGGGCCTTCGTGCGGCTGGTGGGGCTCTATCGCGACGTGGTGGGGCGCGTGCGCTTCATGTTCAACGCCGTGGAGAGCGACGACTACACCTTCCGCTTCAGCGAGACGGCCGTGCGCGACGACGACCGCCTGCTCAACGCCTCGCTCAACCGCATCCGCGAGATCCTCTCGCGGGCCAAGCGCCGCGCCGAGGAGCGCGAGCGCTACTACCAGCTCATCATGGAGCACGCCCGCACGGGGCTGCTGACGCTCGACGGCGCGGGCAACGTCTACCAGGTCAACGGCGAGGCGCTGCGCATCTTCGGCCTCTCGCGCCTGACCCACATCCGCCAGACGCAGGCCTCGGCGGCCGAGGCCCACGCCGTGCTGCGCGACATCCTGCCCGGCGGGCGGCGCCGCGCGACGTGCCGCAACGAACTGGGCGAGACGGTCCTCACGTTCGGCTGCTCGGAGGTCGAGCTCGACGGCAAGCGCCTGCGGGTGGTGGCCGTCGCCGACATCGACAGCGAGATCAGCGCCACGCAGGTCGAGACGTGGAGCCGCCTGACGCGCATCCTCACCCACGAGATCATGAACTCGCTGGCTCCCGTCACCTCGATCAGCGAGACCCTGCTGCGCATGGAGAAGCCCCTCGACGACGACCTCCGTCAGGGGCTCGACACCATCGGCGCCACGGGGCGGCGGCTCATGTCGTTCGTCGAGAACTTCCGCCGCTTCACCAAGATCCCCGAGCCGCGGCGCGAGCCCTTCGAGGCGGCCCCCTGGATCGCGCAGGCCGTGGCGCTCGCCGTGCCTCGGGACATCCGCACGGAGGTGTGCGTCGAGCCGGCCGACATGCTCCTCTACGCCGATCCCCGCCTGGCGGGGCAGGTGGCGGTCAACCTGCTCAAGAACGCCTGCGAGGCGGTGGCGGGGCGCCCCGATCCTCGCATCGCGGTGCGGGCGCGCATCGACGCCGAGGAGAACATCCTCATAGAGATCACCAACAACGGCGAGGCCATCCCGCCCGAGACGGCCGAGAACATCTTCACCCCCTTCTTCACCACCAAGACCGACGGCTCGGGCATCGGCCTGAGCGTCTCGCGGCGCATCATGCAGCTGCACGAGGGGCGCCTGCACCTGACCGCCAACGCGCCCGGGCGGGTCACCTTCACCATGGAGTTCCGGTAGCGGCCGGCGCGCACGACGACACCCGCGCGGCGGTGTGCCGTGCGGTGTGTCGTGTCTTGTCTTGCGGTGGGGGCCCGTCAGCGGGCGGGGAAGGAGAGCGTGCGCGCGCCCGGTTCCTGCGTGGCCGCGGCGGCCGCCAGCAGGAGGGTTGCAAAGAGAATCAGGGGTTTCATGGCTCCACGCTCCTTTAAAGGGTTCCGGTCCCGGGGCGTCAGAACACCTCGCGCAGGATGCGGACCGACTGCACGGCCGCCACGGCGTCGAGGTGGTACCCCAGGTAGGAGAGCATGGCGTCGAGGAACTCGGTGCGCTGCGTGCGGTTCAGCCCGATCTCGGCCAGCAGGCTCACGTCGCACTCTATCAGGTCGTTGAGTGTGCGTGCGTTCTGCTGCGAGAGGACCGAAGTGTGCGTGGGCCGTGCGGCGACGTAGAGTCCCTCGCGCACGTCGAACCAGTCGCCCGACGCATAGCCGTTGCCGGGGCTGAAGCCCATCAGACGGCAGAGGTTGGCCAGGAACCAGAGGTGGAAGTTGGCCACCCCCTCCTGCATGGCGTCGAGCGCCCCGACCGATCCCCACACGAAGTCGAACAGCGCCTCGTTGGGCTCGCTCTCCCGCACCAACCGATACAAAACCTCTGCCATAAAGAGCGCCATGGTCGATTTGCGGATGTCGAACGGGATGCCTTGCAGCGCCCAGGCGCTCCGCGTCTCGCGGAAGCGGTGCATCTGCTGCGCCGAAGAGGGCTCCAGCCCCTCGAACTCGAGGGGGAACATCGGCTGGAAGAGCGCCAGCTTCGAGCCGCGCCCGCTGCGGCTGCGCACCCCCTGCACCATGAAGCTGCGGCGCCCGCCCACGTCGGTGAGCAGGTAGGCGACCATCGACGAGTCGCCGTATTTGAGCGTGTGGAGCACCACGCCGCGCCCCTTGTAGCTCCTTACGCCTGCCATGGTTTTCTCGCCAGCACGAGCATCCATCCGTCGCGCTGCCGCGTGGCGACGTGGTCGAGCCCCTCGGCGCGGGCCGCCGCGACGACGGCGGGCACGTCCTCCTCCAGGAAGCCGCTCATGGCCAGCCTGCCGCCCTCCGTGAGCGCCGCGGCATAGGCGGGCATGTGGGCCGTGAGGATGTTGCGGTTGATGTTGGCCAGGATGAAGTCGTAGCGGCGCCCGGCCACCCGGTCGATGTCGCCCAGCAGGGGCTCCACGCGCTCCCCGACGCCGTTCATGGCCACGCTCTCGCGGCAGCTCTCGTCGGCCCACTCGTCGATGTCCACCGCGTCGACGTGCGCCGCGCCGCACTTGGCCGCCGTGATGGCCAGCACGCCCGTGCCGCTGCCCATGTCGAGCCCCCGCAGTCCGGCGACCCCCATGTCGAGCACCTCGCGCGCCATGAGCCACGTGGTGGCGTGGTGCCCCGTGCCGAACGACATGCGGGGCTGCACGACCACCTCCGTCGCTGCGTCCGTCGCCGGGGCGTGGAACGGTGCGCGGATCACCAGCCGACCCTCGACCTCCACGCGCGGGTAGTCGCTCTCCCACGCCGCATTCCAGTTGCGGGCGTCGATCCGCTCGTAGCGTCCCGCGAGCCCCTCGCGCGCGAGAAGCGCGTCGATCCGGGCGCGGCAGGCCTCCAGATGGGGGGCCGGGAGGTAGGCCACGAGCTCGTCGGGGGTGGTTTCGAAGCTCTCGAAGGGGAGGTCGGAGAGCCAGGCGGTCAGAATCTCGGCCTGCTCCGAATCGGTGCAGGCGACGTGGAGTGCGACGTAGTCCATGCTATATTATGTAAAATAATGCCTATATTTGTTGCCGCAAAGTTACGGATAATCTTCGGAAAAGACCCTGCGCGATGGCTGAAAACACCAAAAAATGGGCTGAGATCGGGCGCCGCTACCGCACCTATATCCGCCTCGAAAAGGGGCTCGCCGACAACACCGTGGAGGCCTACATGCGCGACCTGGCGCAGTTCGCCCACTTCGTGCTCCGACAGTGGGACGTGGCGCCGCGCAAGGTCGAGCGCGAGATGGTCGAGCGCTATCTCGAGTGGCTCTACGAGCGCGGGCGCGACAAGAGCTCGCAGGCGCGGCAGCTGAGCGGCGTGCGCAGCTTCTTCAACTTCATGCTGCTCGAGGAGCGCATCGACGCGTCGCCCGCCGAGTTCGTCTCGGCGCCCAAGGCGGGGCGCAAGCTCCCCGACGTGCTCACCGTGGAGGAGATCGACCGCATCATCGCCGCCGTCGACACCTCCACCACCAAGGGGCTGCGCGACAGCGCCATGCTGGAGCTCCTCTACTCGTGCGGGCTGCGCGTGTCGGAGCTCACGGGGCTGCGCCTGCAGGACCTCTTCTTCGGCGAGGGCTGCCTGCGCGTGGTGGGCAAGGGCGACAAGCAGCGGCTGGTGCCCGTCAGCGCCCGGGCCCGCGACCGCGTGGGGCGTTACCTGGAGGTGCGGCCCAGCGCCTCGACCGCGTGCGACATCCTCTTTCTCAACAACCGCGGCGGACGCCTCACGCGCGTGATGGTCTTCACGCTGCTGCGCCAGGCCGCCGAGCGGGCCGGCATCGACAAGCGGCTGAGCCCCCACACCTTCCGCCACTCGTTCGCCACGCACCTCGTCGAGGGGGGTGCCAGCATCCGCCAGGTGCAGGAGATGCTGGGTCACGAGAGCATCCTCACCACCGAGATCTATACCCACCTCGACCGCGACCATCTGCGCCGCGCCGTCGAGGAGCATCTGCCCGTGGATTAGCGTTGCGGGCGGGGGCTATGTTCGGGCGGGCTTGCCGCGGTGTCGGGCCGGGTTTGTCGGGTCTGGGCAGCGCCGCCGGTCCGTTTGCGGCCCGCAGCCAGCGGAGGATGCCGCCGAGCCTTCGGGCGAGGAGAGCAGCCCTCTGCCCGGGGTGGCTGCGGGCTGCGCGGCCCATAGGGCCGTCTTCGGACAGCCCCAAAGAAAAGACCGGCCCTTATCGGCCGGTCTTCTTCGTGTGGGGTTTGCGGCGGAACGATTCGCGCGGATCGTTGTGCGCGGGGTCCGATAGATGCGTGCCGCCGTGCGCGGAAGCCGCTCCGCCCGGACCTCCCTTCCGTGCCGTGTCCATCCCGCCTTTGGGACCGAATCCCGCGCGACCTTTCGGGCTGCCGTCCGGCCGTCTCTTCGGACCGAATCCCCCGCGCCCCTTCGGGCCGCCTTCCGGCTGCCCCTGCTGCCCTCTTTGCCCCGCTGCGGCCCTCTCCGCGGGCCGCGAGGCGAAGAAATACCCCTTCTGCCGCCGCTTCTCCTCCTGCGTGCGGGCCACGTAGACCCGCTCGCCCGTGTAGGGGTTCTCGCCCGTGTGGAACATCACCGACGAGAGGGTCATCGGCGTGGGGGTGAGGTCCTGCACCTGCTCCAGCGTGAAGTGGAGCCGCCCGAGCACCTTTTCCGAGAGCGACCGCATGTCGCGCTCGGTGCAGCCCGGGTGCGACGAGATGAAGTAGGGGATGAGCTGGTAGCGCAGCCCCTCGCGGCGGCAGATGCGAGCGAAGTCGTCGTTGAGCCGCTCGAAGAGCGCGAACGGGGGCTTGCGCATCAGGCGCAGCACCTCCTCCTCGGTGTGCTCGGGGGCCACCTTGAGCCGCCCCGAGGTGTGGTGTCTGACGACCGTTTCGAGGTAGGGCCGCCCGTCGAACAGATCGTAGCGGATGCCGCTGCCGACGAAGGCTTTCTTCACCCCCTTGACGGCGCGGATCCGCTCGTAGAGGGCCATCAGCGGCCCGTGGTCGTTGTCGAGGTTGGGGCACATGCGCGGGTGGAGGCACGAGGGGCGGCGGCAGCGGGCGCAGAGTCCCTTGTCGCGCCCGCCCATGCGGTACATGTTGGCCGAGGGGGCCCCGACGTCGGAGAGGTAGCCCCGGAAGTCGGGCATCTGCGTGATGCGCTCCACCTCGGCGAGGATCGACCGCTCGCTGCGCGAGTGGACGAACTTGCCCTGGTGGGCCGAGATGGTGCAGAACGCGCAGCCGCCGAAGCAGCCGCGGTGGATGTTGACCGAGTGTTTGATCATCTCCCACGCCGGGATGGCCCCCTTGCCGCGGTAGCGCGGGTGGGGCGCCCGCTCGTAGGGGAGGTCGAACGCGCGGTCGAGCTCCTCGGTCGTCGGCACGGCGTGGGGCGGCGTGACCACCACGTAGCGGTCGCCCGTAGGCTCGACGAGCGTCGCGCGGGGCTCCAGAAGGTTGCTCAGCGTCTCCTCCTCGACGAAGTTGGCACCGAAGGCGCGCTTGTCCTCCGTGCAGCGTTCGTAGCTGTTCAGACGGATCGTGTCGGCGGGGTCGAGCCGTTCGACGTAGGCGCGGTCGGCGAGGAAGGCCACCTGCTTCAGTCGCCGCAGCAGCTTGGCGTTGTAGCCGTTCGAGAAGGCGCGCACCACCTCGCCCACCACCTTCTCGCCCATGCCGTACATCAGCAGGTCGGCGCCCGACGTGGCGAGGATCGACGGGCGCAGCGCGTCGCTCCAGTAGTCGTAGTGCGCCAGGCGGCGCAGCGACGCCTCGATGCCGCCCACGACCACCGGCACGTGGGGATAGAGGCGCTTGAGGATCTGCGTGTAGACCTCCACCGCGCGGTCGGGGCGGAAGCCCGCACGGCCGCCGGGCGTGTAGGCGTCGTCGTGGCGCAGGCGCAGGTTGGCCGTGTAGTGGTTGACCATCGAATCCATCGCCCCGGCCGTGACGCCGAAGAAGAGGCGCGGGGCGCCCAGCTTGGTGAAGTCGCGCAGGTCGTCGCGCCAGTTGGGCTGCGGAACGATCGCCACGCGGCACCCCTCGGCCTCGATGAGCCGCCCCACGACCGCCGCGCCGAAGGCCGGGTGGTCGATGTAGGCGTCGCCGGTGAAGAGGATGACGTCCAGCGAGTCCCATCCGCGTTCGCGGACCTCCTTTATGGTCGTAGGCAGGAACATGGCGTCAATCATCGGTTTCGACCTTGCCCGCCGCGACGTAGTTGTCCCAGCGCTCGAGCAGCGCACGGAAGTCGTCGGGCAGCTCCGTCTCGAACAGTACGTTCTCGCCCGTGCGGGGGTGCACGAAGCCCAGCAGCCGCGCGTGGAGCGCGTGGCGGGGCATGGCGGCGAAGCAGTTCTCGACGAACTGGCGGTACTTGGCGAAGGTCGTGCCGCGCAGGATGCGGTCGCCGCCGTAGCGCTCGTCGTTGAAGAGCGGGTGGCCCTGCCAGGCCATGTGGACGCGGATCTGGTGGGTGCGGCCCGTCTCGAGGCGGCACTCGACGAGCGTCACGTAGCCGTAGCGCCGGAGCACGCGCCAGTGCGTGACGGCGTGCTTGCCCTGCTCGCCGTCGGCGAAGACATACATCTTCTGGCGGTCGTGGGGCGAGCGGCCGATGTTGCCGGTGATCGTCCCCTCGTCCTCGTCGAAGTTGCCCCACACCAGGGCCACGTAGCGGCGCTGGATCGAGTGGTCGAAGAACTGCCGGGCCAGCCGCGCGTGGGCCTCCTCGTTCTTGGCCACCACCAGCAGCCCCGAGGTGTTCTTGTCGATGCGGTGCACGAGCCCCGCGCGGGTGTTCCCCTCGCGGAACATGGGCAGGTTCCGAAGGTGGAAGGTCAGGGCGTTGACCAGCGTGCCGCAGTGGTTGCCCACGCCGGGGTGGACCACCATGCCGGCGGCCTTATCGACCAGCAGCAGGTCGTCGTCCTCGTAGCGGATGTCGAGCGGGATGTCCTCGGCGACGATCTCGTACTCGGCCTTGGGCCACGGCATGACCAGGCGGATGCGGTCCAGCGGCTTGACCTTGTAGTTGGACTTGGCGGGGCGGTCGTTCACGAGGATGTTGCCGCTGTCGGCCGCCGCCTGGATGCGGTTGCGCGAGCAGCGCTCCATGTGCGCCACCAGGAACTTGTCGAGGCGCAGCGGCGACTGCCCCCGGTCGGCCGTGATGGCGAAGTGCTCGTAGAGCCCCGCCTCTTCGGTCTCTTCGTCGGTATCCTCCGCGAGGCCCGGCAGTCCGTCGGCCGGCAGCTCGTCGTCGATATGGCGGTCGTCGGTCATCGGTCGAAAAATTCGTCGTTGTTCGTGGCGCCACCGGCCGGTGCGGGGTGCCCGGCATGGGCCCGTTCGAGCGAGTCGGCGCGCTCGCGCTCGGCGGTGACGCGCTCCCGGGCGCTCTTGCGGGCCTGCTTCTCGGCCGTCGTGCGGTGGTCCGAAAGCTTCTTGCGGTCGAGCGTCAGGCGCAGGTCGACCTTCGATCCGAGCGCGGCCGACCGCTCGCCCGAGGGCGATTGCAGGTAGACGCGCGCCTCCTTCTGGTTCAGGAGGTTGATCCCCTCGTCGAAGAGCACGCGCCCGATGTTGAGCCCCTGCTCCCACAGCCGGCTGCGGGCCTCGTGCAGCGGCAGCCCCACCGTCTGCGGCACGACGGTGCCCGCGTGGCCGCTCTCCACGCCTACGTAGAGCGTGACGCCCGAGCCCATCTCGGCCTCCAGGCGGGTCGAGGCGGAGATCTTCCGGCCGTCGTAGGCCTCCTCGAGCACGTAGTTGGTGGCGATGTCGGGGCGGTAGACGAGCTGCTCGATCTGCAGTCCGGCGATCTCGAGCATGTTCTTGGCCTGGCGCAGCGAGCGGCCCGCCACGTAGGGCACCTCCACCATCTTCTGGCGGAAGGAGTTGATCGTGACGTAGACCGTGCGCCCGGGCTTCACCTCGGTGCCTCCCTCGGGCAGCTGGTCGAGGACGATGCCGCCGTCGTAGGCCGGCACGAACAACGAGTCGTTGATGTGCAGCTCGAGCGAGCGCTCGCGCGCGATGCGCTGCGCGTCGTCGAAGCGGATGCCCGAGAAGTCGGGCACGGTGCGCCGTGCGCCGTGGCGCGTGGCCACCTGCATGGTCAGGTGCGCCGCGAGGGTCAGCCCCACGAGGATCGCGGCGATCAGCGTGAGGTTCCAGGCCAGCCGGTTGCGGCGCAGGCGCCGCCAGTAGGCGATGATCGTTTCCATTGTGTCGGAGCGTTTTTTTGGGTTACTTCGGCGCCTTCCGGTAGAGGTAGACGGCGATGAAGAGGTAGATGATGTTGGGCAGCCACACGGCCAGCCCGGGGGGCAGCGAGCCGCTCTTGGCGAACTCCTGGAAGAAGCGGATGAAGAGGATGTAGGAGAAGCAGAGGCCCGTGCCGATGCCGATGTGCAGCCCCGTGCCGCCGCGCACCTTGCGCGACGAGAGCGAGACGCCGATGAGCGTGAGGATGAAGGTCGAGAGCGGGTAGGCGTAGCGGGCGTGGCGCTCGACCTCGATCAGGTTGATCGAGTCGGAGCCCTTGGCGCGCTGCTGGCCGAGGAACTCGTTGAGCTGCGAGATGTTCATGGTCTGGATCAGCTCGTTGATGCGCCCCAGCTCGGTCACCTCGAGGTTGATGAGCGTGTCGAGGTTGCGGAACTGCTCGAAGCGCTCCAGGCCCGTCGGGTCGAAGGTGCGCTGCGTGTAGCGGGGCGCCGTCCAGCGCTTGGTCTCGGGGTTGAAGGTGGCGTCGGCGGCCTCGAGCGAGCGGGTCATCGTGCCGCCGTCGTAGTGCTCCAGGGCGAAGAAGCGGGCCTGGTGGTCGGCGTCGCGGTACTCGCGGATGTAGGCGAAGACGCCGGGCTCGATCTGGCGGTAGATGTGGCGGTCGTACTGGGCGTTCATGCGGCGCTTGACGTAGTGCTGCTCGAAGTCGACGATCGACCGCTGCGAGAGGGGGATCAGCCAGAGGTTGAGGAAGAGCGACAGCGAGCCTATGATCGCGGCGCCGAGGAAGTAGGGCCACATGAGCCGCCGGAACGACATGCCCCCCGACAGCATGGCCACGATCTCGGTCTGGTAGGCCATCTTCGAGGTGAAGAAGATGCAGGCGATGAAGGTGAACAGACCGCTGAACTGGTTGACGAAGAAGGGGATGAAGTTCAGATAATAGTCGAACAGGATCGCTTTCAGCGGCGCCTTGAGCTCCGTGAAGTCGTCGATGTGCTCCACGTAGTCGAAGATCACCACCACGACGATGATCATCGCGATGGCGAAGAAATAGGTCGATAGGAACTTGCCCAGTATGTAGCGGTCCAGGATCTTGAACCCGGGGAACTTCACTTTCATGCTGCGGTCGGTGGGGGCGTCGTCAATACTTTTCGAAGGCGAACCACTCGTCGGGCCCCGCCTTCGTTTCCGGCCGGTCGAAACGGTAGGTCTCCCCGCAGCCGTTGAGCAGGATCGTCTCGCCGTCGAAGCCGATGAACGACCAGTAGATGCCGTCGGCGTCGAAGGTGCACTGGTCGGGCCGGAACTTCGCCTCGTCGATGTGTAGCGGCGCGCCGCTCACTGCGGCGTTGTCGTCGGCCATCTCGGCGGTGTACTCGCCCGTGTTGGAGTTGGCCATCAGGCGGATATTCTGGGCGAAGAGGGCGCCCCGGTCGCCGTAGCGCATCCGCGCGGCCCGGCAGTAGACCATCGCGGGCGAGAGGAGGAACATGTAGCTGTGGCGGTTGGTGCCTGCCTCGAACTGAACGGCCTCATCGTCGACTCCGATGCTCGCGCCCGAGGTCCACTGTTGCAGGCAGCTTCCCACCTCGCCCGACTCGGCCCGCAGCATCTCGTAGGGGGCCGTCGGGACGATGCGTTCGATGCGCCGCAGCTGCCGCTCCCGCCCGTCGACGAGCAGGCGCAGCTCGCCCGAGGGGAGCCGCTTGCCGGGGTCGAACCCGCATGCCGGGGAGGCTCCGAGCTGCTGCCCGACGATGCCGCGGGGACCGAACACGACCCGTCCCAGCAGCGCGGTGTCGGGGTCGAGCCGGTGGAGGGTCGCCGTCAGCAGCGTGTCGCAGCGCTCGAAGAGCAGGGCGAAGCGCTCCGTGCGCAGCAGTTCGCTGTCGGCATCGGCCCACACGCCCAGCACGTCGTCTTCGGCCGCGGTGGGGCGCTCGGCGCACGAGAGGGCCGTCAGGGCGGCGCACGCACAAATCAGAATGGTGGTTCTCGTCTTCATATCGATCTGTTTTTGTCTTGTTCTGCGGTTTTTACAGTCGTCGGGCCAGTTTGACGACCATCTCCTCCTTCCACGCCGCGAAGTCGCCGGCGAGGATGTGCTCGCGGGCGGCCTGGGTCAGGCGGATGTAGAAGGCGATGTTGTGCAGCGAGGCGATCTCGGCGGCCAGCATCTCGCCGCAGGCGCAGAGGTGGTGCAGGTAGGCCTTCGAGTAGAGCGTGTCGACGAAGGCCGTGCCCTCGGGGTCGATGGGCGAGAAGTCGTCCTCCCACTTCCTGTTGCGGATGTTGATGATCCCCTCGGCCGTGAATAGCTGGCCGTTGCGGCCGTTGCGCGTGGGCATCACGCAGTCGAACATATCCACGCCGCGGGCGATCCCCTCGAGGATGTTGACCGGCGTGCCCACCCCCATCAGGTAGCGGGGCCGGTCTTCGGGCAGGATGGCGTCGACCACCTCGATCATCTCGTACATCACGTCCGTAGGTTCGCCCACGGCCAGGCCGCCGATGGCGTAGCCGTCGGCGTCGTACCGCTTGACGTTCTCCGCCGCGCGGGCCCTCAGGTCGGGGTAGGTGCACCCCTGCACGATGGGGAAGAGCGACTGGTAGTGGCCGTATTTCGGGGCGGTGCGGTGGTACTGCTCGAAGCAGCGGTCGAGCCACCGCTCGGTCAGGGCGAGCGACTTGGCGGCGTAGTCGCGCGGCGCGTCGCCCGGCGGGCACTCGTCGAAGGCCATCATGATGTCGGCGCCGATCATGCGCTCGGTGTCGATGACGCTCTCGGGGGTGAACAGGTGCTTCGACCCGTCGATGTGGGAGCGGAAGTGGCACCCCTCCTCCTTCAGTTTGCGGCACGCCGCGAGCGAGAAGACCTGGAATCCGCCGCTGTCGGTGAGCATGGGCCCCTCCCAGGTCGAGAAGCGGTGCACGCCCCCGGCCCGCTCGATGATCTCCATGCCCGGACGCATGTAGAGATGGTAGGTGTTGGCCAGGATGATCTGCGCGCGGGCCTCCTCCTTCACGTCGCGGTGGAAGAGCCCCTTGACCGTGGCGGCCGTGCCCACGGGCATGAAGATCGGGGTGCGCACCGTGCCGTGGTCGGTGGTGAACTCGCCGGCGCGCGCCCGCGACGCCGGATCCTTGTGTTGCAGGGTGAATGTCATACTCATATTATCCGGCAAAAATAGGGAAAATAATTCTGAAATCTGAATATTATTATATCTTTGCATCCATATTTCCGTCCTATGTATATCTTCGACTCGATTCTCGCCGCCTACGGCTGGGAGGGTGCGGCCCTCGCGGGGGTGCTGCTCCTGCTGCTGGGCGTGCAGCTCTACCACTACGTGTTCGTCTGCGGCCGCATCCCGGGCTATAAGAACGACCGTCGTGCGGCGGTGCTCGACGCCGAGCCCCCCGTGTCGGTCGTCGTGCCGATGTTCTCGGAGGACTACGGCTTCGTCGAGGAGCGGCTGCCGCTGATCCTCGCGCAGAGCTACCCCGACTTCGAGGTGGTGATCGTCTACGTGGGGCAGGACGGCGACTTCTACGAGGACCTGGCGCGCCTGAAGGCCTCCTTCCCCCAGGTCACGACCACCAAGATCAAGCTCGACCCCCGCTTCCCCATCTCGCGCAAGATGGCCCTCAACGTGGGCATCAAGTCGGCCCACTACGAGTGCATGGTCTTCACCTCGACCGACGCATGCCCGCAGACCGACCGCTGGCTTTCGCTCATGGCCAAGGGGTTCCGGCGTGGCGAGATCGTGCTGGGCTACTGCGGCGTCGAGCGCGGGAAGGGGGCTGCCAATTACCTCATGCGCGCCTGGCGCATGATGCACTCCGTCGACTGGATCGCCCGCGCCGTGCAGGGGCGTCCCTACCGCGGCACGCTGCACAACTTCGGCTTCACCAAGAGCATCTACTTCGGCGCCAACGGCTTCACCCACCTCAACATGAACATCGGCGAGGACGACCTCTTCCTGCAGCGGGTCATGAACCCCGACAACGTGAGCGTCATCCTCTCGCCTCGCGCCACGCTGCGCGAGAAGACGTGGGGCGGCATGGGCTGGTGGATGAGCCAGCTGCGCTACTACGGTTCGTCGTACCGCTTCTACCCGCAGCGCGTGCGCTCCGGCATCGAGCGGGAGCTGCTCTCGCGCACGCTCTTCTTCGCCTCGGCCGCGTGCGCCCTGGCGGTGCTGCCCCTCGAGCTGAAGATCGGCGCCGGCGTGCTGCTCGCGGTGCGCTACGCCGCCGTGGCGTGGCAGGTGCGCCGCATCGCCCGCCGCCTGGGCGAGGAGGGCATGGCCGGCCCCTACCTCTTCTACGACCTTCTGGAACCCCTCTGGGCCCTGCTGCTGCGGCTGCGGCTCATGCGTCGCGACGACCGCGTATGGAGATAGACGACTACATCGTAGCCGACGACCGACGGCTCGTGGAGCTGGTGCTCGCGGGCGACGACGCGGCCTTCGCCTATCTGTTCGACCGCTACCGCGACGCCATCCGGCGGCTGTTCGTGCAGCGGCTGTGCGGGTCGGACGACGCCGACGACCTGCTGCAGGAGACCTTCATCAAGGTCTACATCAACCTCAACCGCTACCGTCCCGACTACACCTTCGGGCAGTGGATCTACACCATCGCCCGCAACACCTTCATCGACTACGTGCGGCGCCGGCAGGAGGAGCAGCCCATCGACGAGCGCTTCGCCGCGCCCGCGTCGGGCGCCCCGACCCCCGAGGAGAGCGTCATCAACCTCCAGCGCCGCTCGCAGATCGAGTACTACCTCTCGCAGCTGCCGCCCCGCTACCGGCGGCTGGTCGAGATGCGCTTCTTCGACGAGTACTCCTACGAGGAGATCGCCGTCAAGCTCTCGCTGCCGCTCGGCACGGTCAAGACGCAGATCCACCGCGCCCGCGAGCGCATGTGCCGCCTGATCGCCGAGGGGGAGCGGAGCTGACGGCCCGGAATTTGAAAGTGGAAAGTTGAAAATTGAGCATTGAAAATTGAGGATACCATGAAAAAAATCGTTCTGATCGCGCTGCTGGCCCTTTGCGGCGCCGCAGCCGCCTCGGCGCAGACCCGTTTCGCCGACCTCGCCTTCAAGCAGGCGCTCGAGCGCGCCGCCGCCGAGGAGAAGCTGCTCTTCGTCGACCTCTACGCATCGTGGTGCGGCCCCTGCCAGCAGATGACGCGCGCGGTCTTCCCCCGGCAGGAGGTGGGCGACTGCATGAACGCCCACTACGTGGCCGTGAAGTACGACATCGACAAGGATCCCGACGGCAAGGAGCTCAAGCGCCGCTACTCCGTGCGCAGCATCCCCGCCTATCTGGTCTTCGACGCCCGGGGGCGGCTGGTGCTCACCTTCGGGGGTGCGATGCCCGCCGACAAGTTCCGCGCGAAGATGCAGCGCATCGCCGAGCGAAAAGAGGGGGTATGGAACTGATACTGAAATATTTCCCCGACCTCACGGCCGAGCAGCGCGAGCGCTTCGCAGCCCTCTACGACCTCTACGCCGCGTGGAATGCGCGCATCAACGTCGTCTCGCGCAAGGATTTCGATCAGCTCTACCTGCGCCACGTGCTCCACTCGCTGGCCATCGCCCGCGTGTGCCGCTTCGACGACGGGGCCCGCATCCTCGACGTGGGGTGCGGCGGCGGCTTCCCGTCGGTGCCGCTGGCGATCCTCTTTCCCGGGGCCCGCTTCACCGCCGTCGACTCCATCCGCAAGAAGATCTCGGTGGTCGAGGGGGTGGCCGAGGGTTTGGGCCTGAGCAACCTCACGCCCCGCTGTGCGCGCGTCGAGACGCTGCCCGAGCGCTACCACTATGTCGTCTCGCGGGCCGTCACGGCCATGCCGGCATTCGTGGAGTGGGTGTGGAACCGCATCGAGCGGGGGCGTCACGGCACGCTCGACGACGGCATCCTCTACCTCAAGGGGGGCGACCTTGCGGAGGAGCTGGCCCTCACGGGCATGCGCTGGCAGCTCTTCGACATCGCGGAGTTTTTCGACGAGCCCTTCTTCGAGACCAAGAAGGTGGTCTACGCGGCGCGGTAGGCGGCCGCGCAGGGTATCTTCGCACCCGTTGCGGCGCAGGTCGGACCCTGCGCCGCATTTTCATCTCCGAACGGTTTGTTTTTCGGCTCGGATTGACTACTTTTGCGCTCGTAAATCCGCTTCCGAATGCTCCGTAAATTCGCTGCCGTCGCGCTCTCCGTCGCGCTCCTCTCGCCCGCCTGGCTCTCGGGGACGGGGCTCACGCTGCCCGTGGCCCTCGTCCCGCTGCTGTGGATCGAGTCGGTGCAGCCAGCCACGCGCCGCGGCTGGTGGGGCATGCTGGGGTGGGCGGCGCTCGTCTTCGTGCTGTGGAACGCCGCCACCGTGTGGTGGATCGGGTACGCCACGCCCGTAGGGCCCGTCGCCGCGACGCTGGTCTCCGCGTCGCTCAACCTCTTCGCCTTCATGCTGTTCCACACGGTCTCGAAGCGGGCGCCCAGGGCGCTGGCCTCGACCGTGCTCGTCGCCGCCTGGATCACCACCGAATACTGGTACACCGCGGGCGACTTCTCGTGGCCGTGGCTCGTCTTGGGCAACGGCTTCTCGCACGACGTGTGGGCCGTGCAGTGGTACGAATACACGGGTGTCTTCGGCGGTTCGCTGTGGGTCCTCGTCTGCAACCTCCTGCTCTTCGAGGCGTGGCGCAGCCGCAGCGTGCGCCGCCGGGCGGTGGCCGCTGCGGCCATCGTGCTCCCCTTGGCCGCATCGCTCGCGCTGTGGGTGCGCGAGGGGCGGCGGGCCGGGTTGCCGGGCCCGATGTGCACGGTGAGCGCCCTGCAGCCCAACGTCGACTGCTACGACAAGTTCTCCGACGACAACGCCTGGCAGGAGCGCAACATCGCCGACCTCTTGACCGGCGTCCCCGCCGACGCGCAGTTCGTGCTGCTGCCCGAGACCTCGCTGCCGGGCTTCTACCGCGAGCCCGTGCCCGAGGGGGCGTTCATCGACGAGCTGCGCGACACGCTGCGCAGCCGCTGCCCGGGCGCGCTGCTGGTCGCCGGCGCCAACACGCTGCGCATCTACCCCGACGCTTCGGCCAGCGAGACGGCCCGTCCCCTGCGCGGCGGGCTCTACTGCGACATCTTCAACGCGGCGCTCGGCATCGACACCACCGCCCGCGTGCAGATCCACCGCAAGTGCCGCCTGGTGATCGGCGTGGAGAACACCCCCACGTGGATCTTCCGCGCGCTCCGTTTCCTGGTCGTCGACCTGGGGGGCGTGCTGGGGCAGATCGGCCGCGGCGAGGGCGCCGTGACGTTCACCCACGCGGGCGTCGCCATGGCCCCCGCTATCTGCTACGAGGGGCTCTACGGCGACTTCATGGGGAGCTTCGTGCGGGGCGGCGCCGAGCTGCTGGCCATCGTCTCGAACGACGGCTGGTGGCGCGACACGCCCGGCTACCGCCACCTCTTCTCGATCTCGCGCCTGCGGGCCGTCGAGCACCGCCGCGCCGTGGTCCGCTCGGCCAACACGGGGCGCTCGGGCTTCATCTCGCCCCGCGGCGACGTGGGCGCGACGCTGGGCTGGCAGGAGCGGGGCGTCATTACGGCCCGTGTGCCGCTCTCTTCGCGCATGACCTTCTACACGCGCCACGGCGACTACGTGGGGCGCGCGGCCCGCTTCGTGCTGCTGCTCTCGCTGCTCTACTTCGTGGCTTACCGCGTGCGGCGGCGCAACCACCTCGTACCTTAAAATACCCCCTCCGATATGAATTACACCCAGACCCTCGAATTTCTCTTCAACTCGCTGCCCGTGTTCGAAACGCAGGGCGCCACGGCCTACAAGCCGGGACTGGAGCGGGTCGCCGCCTTTTCGAAACACCTGGGCAACCCCCAGCGCAACTTCTTCACCATCCACGTGGCAGGCACCAACGGCAAGGGCTCCGTGTCGCACATCCTCGCGTCGGTGCTCCAGCAGGCGGGCTACCGCACGGGGCTCTTCACCTCGCCCCACCTGACCGATTTCCGCGAGCGCATCCGCGTCGACGGCGAGATGATCCCCAAGCAGAAGGTGGTGAACTTCGTCGACAAGCACCGCGAGAAGATGCGGGAGCTCGAGCTCTCGTTCTTCGAGATGACCGCCGCGCTGGCCTTCGACTACTTCGCGCAGAGCGACGTGGAGGTGGCCGTCATCGAGACGGGGCTGGGCGGCCGGCTCGACGCCACCAACATCATCGTGCCCGTGCTGAGCGTCATCACCAACGTGGGGCTGGAGCACACGGCGCTGCTGGGCGACACGCTGCCCAAGATCGCCGCCGAGAAGGCGGGCATCGTCAAGAAGAGCATCCCCGTGCTGGTGGGCCAGAGCGACACGCGCTACGACGCGGTCATCGAGCAGGCGGCCGCCGCGGTCAAGTCGCGCGTGGTCTACGCCCAGCACGAGTTCGCCTGCGAGGGGCAGGAGGCCACGGCCGGGGGGCAGCGCTTCCGCCTGCGCCGCTCGCGCGACGGACGTTCGTTCGATCTGGATCTCGACCTGGCGGGCACCTATCAGCGCCACAATGTCGTGACGGCCGCCGCGGCCGCCGACCTGCTCCACGAGGAGACGCCGCTGACCATCTCGCGCCGCGCCTTCGTCGAGGGCGTGCGCCACGCCGCGGCCCACACGGGGCTGCGGGGCCGCTGGCAGCGGCTGGGCGAGGCGCCGCTGGTGGTGTGCGATTCGGGCCACAACCCCCAGGGCGTGGCCTGCGTGGCCGAGCAGCTGAAGGCCACCCCCTGCGAGCGGCTCTTCTGCGTCGTGGGCTTCGCCCGCGACAAGGACCTCGCGCACATCCTGCCCAGCCTGCCGCGCGAGGCCTACTACATCTTCACCCAGGCGCAGGGCGCCCGCGCGCTCCCGGCCGACGAGCTGGCGGCCAAGGGGGCCATCTACGGCCTCGGGGGCGAGGCGGTGGCCGACGTGGCCGCGGCCCTGGCCCGCGCCCGCGAGCTGGCGTCGCCCGCCGACATGATCTTCGTGGGCGGCAGCACCTACGTGGTCGCCGAGGTGCTCTGAACGTAGCCTTTTCACCGAAGCGAACCCGCCTTCCGCAGAGGGCGGGTCGCTTTTTCGTATAGCAAACTATTGAATTTAGTTGTGTGTGAAGAAAAAATAGTTTATATTTGTTCCTGCAACCAATCCGATCCGATCATGAAACGATTTCTGATGCTGCTCGCGGCGATCGCCGTAGCGCTGGCAGCCTATGCCCAGCAGGGCAAGTACTACGTCGACGGCCGCGAGGTCACGGCCGAGGAGTTCCGCACGCTGCCCATGAACCGGGTGGCGAAGATGGATGTCGCCGAGGAGGGCGGGACGAAGGTCTTCCGCGTGACGCTCAAGCCGGAGGTGCAGCCCGCCGCCCGGGAGCGGAAAGAGGCCCGCAAGGAGGGCGACGCTTCCGAGCCCGCGGCGAAGCGGCAGCCGGGGGAGCTCGACCTGACGGGCGACACGGATCTGCCGTTCGAGGAGCGGCTGGCCCGCGCCATCCGCAAGGTCTACGACGAGACGACGCTGCTCAAGGAGGGCGACCGGGCGGCCGACTTCACGGCGGCGTGCTATGCGGGCGGCGAGGTTTCGCTCGCCGACCACCGCGGCAAGGTGGTGCTGCTCACCTTCTGGGCCACGTGGTGCGGCCCCTGCCTGAAGGAGCTGGCCCCCGAGGCGCTGCCGGCCGAGGTGCTCGACCGCTTCCGCGACCGGGCCGATTTTCTCTTCCTCCCGGTGGCCTACACCGACACGCCGCAGAGCCTCGACAAGTTCTTCGCTTCGGAGAAAGGGACGGCCTACGCCTACCTGAAAGAGCTCGCGGCGATGGACCCCGACAAGACGATTCACGGTCTGTACGCCACCCAGAGCATCCCCCGCTCGTTCGTCATCGGACGCGACGGGACGATCGTCTACGGCTCGCTGGGAGCCGCCGCGGGCGAGGCGGAACGGATCGCCGAAGCGATCGCCGCGGCGCTGGAGGCCGAATAACGGAAAAGGAGCCCGCGAGGGCTCCTTTTTTCGTCTTGCCATACGACCGATCGTGCGGGCCGCTGGGTCCGCACGCCTCTTTTCTGCTTTTCTGCCGCCTCGGGCGCTCGCGGAGGCCGCGGGGCCGCGGCTGCCGGCGATGGCCTACGCCTCGCCCATCTTCGAGCCCGGGCCGGCGAAGGGCGAGGCCGTGGGGGTCTCGATCTTGCCCATCTGGCTCTCGTAGCGCACGATGTTGTCCTGCAGCAGACGCAGCAGCCGTTTGGCGTTCTCGGGGGTGAGGATGATGCGGCTCTTCACGTGGGCCTTCTCGACGCCGGGCAGCACGGTGGCGAAGTCGAGGATGAACTCCGAGGTGGAGTGGGCGATGATCGCCAGGTTGGCATAGTGGCCCTGGGCCGTCGCCTCGTCGAAGTGTATGTCGAAGCCGAAGGGTTTCGTTTCCGCCATAGCGAGCGTGTCGTTAGGGGGTGCCGGGCGACGGTCCGCTCCCGAAGGAGGCGGCCCGGGCGGGCGCACCGCGGTTTATCGAACGCAAAATTAGGCGGTTTCGGCCTCCGAGATACCGCCCGGCGGCCGAAGTTTTCGGCATTTTATCAACAGAACGGTTCGTTTTGACCGTTTTCGGCCCTTCGCCCGCCGTGGCTGCGGGCTGCCAAAACCTTGGTTTTGATTCTGGCGAAGCCGTAGGCCTGCCCCTTGCTTCTTACTTCTCGACCCGCAGGGTCGTGCGGGCCGCAGCCACCGGCGGCGGAGG
>CABIXK010000001.1:532460-534368 GCA_902362705.1 Rikenellaceae bacterium | reverse complement strand
CGCGGGTTTGCAAGCAAACCGGCCCCGTTTTTCAACGCTCGGCCTTCGCTTGGGACAACCCCGCTGCGACCGATAGTGCGGAGTCTTTCGTGCCGCTGCGCGGCAGAGGCCTATTTATTTTCAGCCCGTAGCCAGCGGAGGTGCTCGGGAGGCGTCGCCGACAGAGCAGCCCTCCGCCTGCCGTGGCTACGGGCTGCGCAGCTAAAGCTGCAATGAACGATGGCCTGACACCTGCTCCGCCTGCGCGCCTCGAATGCTGTCCTGCGCGAGATCTTGCGCGATACCCCGCCGCCCCGTCAAGCCGGACAAGCACGCCGCCGCACAGCCTCTCTCCTGAAATTCAGAGCCGGATGCCGAACCGCGCGATCCGCTCCTCCATCATCGTGCGGGGCATGAAGCGCAGCAGCGTGTCGGTGACGGTGTTGAGCATACGCTCGCGGATGCAGTCGTCGCGCAGGTAGAGCGCGATGCGGCGCTGCGAGAGGTAGTCGCCCTCGATCGGGCGGACATTGGCAAGCTGCTGCGCCGTGAGCAGCGGAAGATGCATCTCGGGGATGATGGTGTAGCCGCCGTTGCGGTCGACGATGCGGATGAGCGTCTCGATCGACCCCGCCTCGTAGATGCGGCGCCCCCTGCCGCGTGCCTTGCAGAAGCTGAAGGCGCTCTCGCGCAGGCATTGGGCCTCCTGCATGATCCACATCTGCTCGTGTTCGAGCATCTCGGGGCGGAAGCGGGCGTGGCGGCGCGAGCAGCTCTCGGAGAGGTATACCAGGAACCGCTCCGTGTAGAGCGGGATCTCGAGCGTGCCCGGCCGGCCGTTGCCCGCCAGGGCGATGCCCGCGTCGGCCTGCCCGCGTTGCAGGGCGTCGAGCATGTCGCCCGCCTTGAGCTCGCGGATCGAGAGGTCGACCTGCGGGTACTCCCGCACGTAGTGCTCGATGAACTGCGGGAGCAGGTAGGGGGCCACGGTGGGGGCCACGGCCAGCGACAGCGCCCCCGCCACCTCGCCCTTCTGCTCGGCCACCAGCTCGGCGATGCGCTCCGCCTCGGCCACGGCGCGCTCGGCCTGGCGGATGATGCGCGCGCCCGCCGCCGTGGGCTCGACGCTGCGGTTGGTGCGCTCGAAGATGCGCACGTCGAGCTCCTCCTCCAGCTTGAGGAGCATGGCGCTCAGCGTGGGCTGGGTGATCCCGAGCGCTTCGGCAGCCCGCGCGAAGCTGCGGTGGCGGTCTATGGAGATCAGGTAGCGGAGCTGTTGCAGGGTCATGATGATAGATTTTTTCGATGCGAAGATAGCGATAAATATTCGTTCGTCGATCGCAAAGCAGCTACCTTTGTCTCCGACAAACGCAGAAACTATGGCTTCGAAACGATTTCATCGACATCTGGAGGTGCGGGGCGCCTCCCTCTACTGGATCCTGGCGGCGTATCTGGTCGTCGGCTACTTCTTCCCCGTCGTGGGCCTGCTCGCGCTGGTGTGCATGGTCGCGCCGGTGGCCTTCGCCGTGCGCCGCGGGCGCTGGTGGTGCGGCAACGCCTGCCCGCGCGGCAGCCTCTACGACCGGCTTCTGTCGCGCTACTCGCCCCACCGGCCCATTCCGCGCTTCGTGCGCACGTTCGGCTTCCGGCTCTTCATGGTCTGCTTCATCTTCGCGATGTTCGGCGTGCAGATGTACCGCGCGTGGGGCGACTGGGAGGCCATGGGGCGTGTCTTCTGGACGATCATCCTCGTGACGACCGCGGTGGGCGTCCTCCTCTCGTTCGTCTACGCCCCGCGCACGTGGTGCTCGTTCTGCCCGATGGGAACCCTCTCGTCGTGGGTGTCGCCCCGCGCGGGGCGGCTGCCCGAGGGGTATCGGGCCATCCGCGTCGACAGCAGCTGCCGGATGAAGTGCATGAGCTGCGCCC
>CABIXK010000001.1:407026-532176 GCA_902362705.1 Rikenellaceae bacterium | reverse complement strand
GTCTTGCGCGGGTCGAGGGTCTCGTCGACCGCTACGGTCGCCAGCGCCGTGAAGTGCTCGTTGTCGTCCGAGAGGGATAGCTCGACGCTGCCGGGCATGTAGATCTCGGCGGCGGGGGCCTGGATGAAGTCGACGCCCACGTAGGCGATCGTCTGCCGCTCGCCCAGGTCGACCACCAGGTCGACGTCGCGGTTGAGCCACCCCTGCCAGCGCTTGTCGCCGAACTTCCAGCCGCCGCGCAGGCCGTCGGTCATCGTGGCGTCGCCCGCGGCGGCATAGCCCGCGTTGTAGGCCGTGAGGTAAGTGACAGGCTTCCCGGTGGAGAGGCACTCGACCGCCTCGCGCGATTCGGGGCGGCTGCCCACGGCGCTCTTCTGGTCGAAGGGGTGGTAGCCCGCCCCGCGCATCCGCTCCACGGCGTCGAGCACGCGGGCGTGGAAGTCGTCGTAGTCCATCTTCTCCCGGTCGCTCCAGCCAACCTCGGCGATGGCCAGACCGCGCGGCCAGAGCATGTGCTCGAAGTGGTCGTCGGTCACCACGTGCTCGCACCAGAGATTGCCCTGCACGCCCAGGATCATGCGCTGCACGTCGGTGCCCAGCGAGTCGGGCGCCGGGTCGTAGCCGTAGACGTCGGCCAGCGAGACGAACGAAGCGGCCGAGGGGGGCTCGACCGAGGGGTCGTCCTGGCAGTGGTCGAGGTAGCAGTGGCTGCCCGGCGTCATGACGGCCTGGTGGCCGCTGCGGGCTGCGGCGATGCCTCCCTCGACGCCGCGCCACGACATGACCGTGGCGTCGGGCGCCAGACCGCCCTCGAGGATCTCGTCCCAGCCGATCAGTCGGCGGCCTCGGGCGTTCAGGTAGCGCTCGATGCGGCGCACGAGGTAGCTCTGCAACTCGTCGACATCCTTCAATCCCTCGCGGCGCATGCGCTCCCGGCACTTGGGGCAGGTGCGCCAGTGGGTCTTGGGCGCCTCGTCGCCGCCGATGTGGACATACTCCGAGGGGAAGAGCCCGATCACCTCGTCGAGCACGTTTTCGAGGAACTCGAACGTCGCCTCGCTGCCCACGCAGAAGTCCGACGAGGTGTAGGGCTCGCCCGTGCACGAGAGGGCCGGGTAGACGGCCAGCACCTCCTCGCTGTGGCTCGGCATCTCGATCTCGGGGATCACCTCGATGTGGCGCTGGCGGGCATACTCCACCACCTCGCGGATGTCGTCCTTGGTGTAGAAACCGCCGTGCGCCTCGGGGTCGTCGCGCCGGCAGTAGCGGGCGCCGCCCCGGCTCCATGCGGCCCAGTCGGGGTAGGGGCGCCAGGCGGCGATCTCCGTGAGCTCGGGATAGCGGTCGATCGCGATGCGCCAGCCCGCGGCGTCGGTCAGGTGCCAGTGCATGCGGTTGAGCTTGTGGCGGGCCATCAGGTCGAGCTGCTTCATGACGAACTCCTTCGTGCGGAAGTGGCGCGAGACGTCGAACATCAGGCCGCGCCAGGCGAAGCGCGGGGCGTCGGCGATCTCCACCGCGGGGATGCGCCCGCCGAAGCGGTCGGCCATCTCCAGCAGCGACTGCATGCCGTAGAAGATGCCCGCGGCGTCGGCTGCGGCGATCTCGATCCCCCGGCGGTCGACGCGTAGGCGGTAGCCCTCGGCGGCGACGGCGGGGTCCTGCACGAGGCGCAGCTGCGCCTCGGCCTCGGCGGCGGCCGGGTGCAGGTCGAAGCGGCCTGCGGCCCAGGTTTCGAGTTCGGCGGCGTCGGCCGGCTCGAACTGCGTGGTGTAGCGGAGCGTCGCGGGGAGGGCGAAGGAGCCCTCGAGCCAGGTCGTCTCGCGCGGCGCGGGGATGATGCCCGTGGTGCGTGGTGCGGGGTCGCTGCATGCGGCGGCTCCGGCCAGGAGTGCCGCGCAGCCGAGGATGCGGAGTCGTTTCATGTCGGCTGTATTCGGTTTTTGAGGATAAAGATAACGTTTTTTGCGGAATAATCGCTATTTTTAGAGCATGAATCTTCGTGTATCCCTCTGTCAGACCGAGGCCGCGTGGCGCGATCCTATCGGCAACCTGCGCCGCGCGGAGCCGCTTGTCGCGGCCGCTGCGGCCGATCTGGTCGTGCTTCCCGAACTCTTCGCCACGGGGTTCGACGTCGCGGCCGCCGCGGCCGAGCCCGAGGGCGGGCCGGTGGCCGGTGCGCTGCGCGGCTGGGCCCTCCGCTACGGCCGGGCGATCGCCGGCAGCGTCGCCGTGCGCGAGGCCGACGGCACGCTGCGCAACCGCATGTACTTCGTCCGCCCCTCGGGCGAGGCCGAGTGGTACGACAAGCGCCATCTGTTCCGCCCGGGCGGCGAGGCTGCGGCCTACGCCCCGGGCAGCGAGCGGCGTGTGGTGCATTACCGCGGCTGGCGCCTGCTGCTGCTGGTCTGCTACGACCTGCGCTTCCCGGTGTGGAGCCGCTGCCGGGGCGACTACGACGCCATCGTCTGCTGCGCCGCCTGGCCGGCCCCGCGGCGCGCGGCGTGGCGGACCCTCGTGCGGGCCCGCGCCATCGAGAACCAGTGCTACGTGGCGGCGGTCAACCGCGCGGGCGCGGACCCCGGGATCGTCTATGCGGGCGACTCGGCGCTCGTCGATTTTCGCGGCGAGACGACGGCCGAGGCGAGGTGCGGCGTGCAGACCCTGACGGCCACGTGGGACCGCGAAGCGCTGGAGGCCTTCCGTGCGCGCTTCCCGGCGTGGCGCGATGCCGACGGCTTCCGTTTGGAGGGGTAGCGCGGCCGTTTTTTATGACCGGTGGGGTGCGGCGCAGGGCGGCCGGTGGATTTTTTTATGAATAATCCGGCTTGTTTTTGGAAATATCCGAAAAATAGTCTTATATTCGAGGTGAATTCAACCTAATATCTGTGCCTATGAAAAGATTTTCTCTTTTTGCGATTGCGGCATGGTTCGCCACGTGGCTCGTCTCCTGCTCTTCGCCCGAGCAGGTCGCGCCGGCCGAATCGCCGGAGATGCCCGAGGTGCCGGTGGCGTATGTCACGGTCCCCGACCGCAGCGAGGAGGTGAGCGAGGCGGCGGTGCGGAGCGTGGCGGCGCTGTTCGGGGCCGATGAGGCGACGCGAGCCGGCGAGCGGGAGATCGAATCGGTCCACACGCTGCGCTCGCAGTCGGGCGACGCGTTGTGCTACGTGGTCAACTACCGCGGCGACCGCGGTTTCGTGGTGGTGTCGGCGACGAAAGACTACATGCCGGTGCTGGCCTTCAGCGACGAGGGGCGTTTCGACGTGGAGAGCATCGACAAGACGGGCGTCTCGGTGTGGCTTGCCGAGCAGCAGGCGGTGATCGAGCGTGCCGCGGAGCTTCCCGACAGCGTGCGTCTGCGCTGCCGCGCCATGTGGGAGGCCTACAACACGACGCGCGAGCCGCTCTTCTCCGAGGCCGAGACGCGCAGCTTCGACGACGTGATCAACATATATCCTGTCAAATAATAATTTTGAATATGAAGAAGATTTTATTGAGCATAGTCGCTTTGGTCGGTATCGTACCGGCGATTGCGCAGGAGAAGGAGCGCGGCGTTTTTGCGGAGCTGAATTTCGGATACGGCCGATCCCGTGGAGGCTATGCCGTTGTGGCCCCGGTGCTCGGCTATAGGTTTGCGGGGAATTGGTCGGTGGGTCTGCGGCTGCAATGCGAGGTCGATCGTCCGTATACAGTACCCGGCGCCTTCGTCCAATACCGATTTTTCAACCGGCCGCGCTTCGAGTTGTTCGCCGAAGGACAAGGCTCGTTGTTTTTTGCGAAGGATATGGCCGCGGATGCGGATCCCACTCTGCCGCAGTCGGACGGTTATTCCGAAGCGGGCGTGACCTTCGGGGCTTCGTGCCGGATCTGGAAAGGGCTTGCCGTGACGGCCCGCTACCTCTATCTGGGTTACAGCGATTCGCCCGACTACCGCCGCTCGGGCGGCTGCTGGGGCGACGGCGAATTCGTGCTCGATGCGGGATGGAACCGCCTGCAGGTGGGCCTGCGATACACTTTTTAAACGGGACGCATGATGAAAACTAAAATGTTCTTTTTGTTTGTTCTGGCCGTGTGCGGCATCGCGACGGCCGCGGCGCAAGTGAAGGAGCGGGGCGTTTTCGTGGAGATGGATTTCGGCTACGGAGCGCCTCTGGACGGCTACGGCATTTTCACCCCGACGGTGGGCTACCGGCTGACAGACCGCTGGGCCGTAGGTCTTCGGGCGTCGTTCGAGACGGCGGGCGATCTTATGGAGGGCGGTTTCAAGAGTGTGGGGGCGATAGGGCAGTACCGCATGCTCGGCAAGCGCCGGTTCTCGCTCTTCGTCGAGGGGCAGGCGACCTATACGTTCGCGCCCGACGAGCAGATGGACGGCAGCGGCCCCCGCAAGGTGTGCGACGACTACGCCGAGGCGGGCTTCACGCTGGGCGGGTCCTGCGCCCTGACACGGCGGCTGAGCCTGCAGGCGCGCTACCTCTACCTGGGCTACAGCGGTTCGCCCGCCTTCCGCCGCTCGGGCGGCTGCTGGGGCGACGGCGAATTCGTGCTCGATGCGGGGTGGAACCGCCTGCAGGTGGGCCTGCGATACACTTTCTGACTTTCTGACCGGGAACCGATTCCGGGACGGCGGGCACCTTCGGGTGCCCGTTTTTTCGATTTGCCCTTCGCTGGCTGCTGCCCGAAAAGAGAGACGCAACCGTCGAAGCCCCGGCAAAGGGAGCTTGTGGGCGAAAGGGCGGCCGAAGGCCGGCGGGCCGCAGCCTCCGGCAGCGGAGGCCCGCAACTCGCTCTTGCTCGTTCGGGCTCCGCAAGCTGCTGCCCGTGAAAAGCCGGCAGCCCGTAGCCACGGCGAGCGGAGGGTTGCACGTTTCACGCGCCGCCGCTTCGCCGGCTACGGCCTGCCGCAACAAAGGTCCCCTCCCTCATTTTCCATTTTCCACTTTCCATTTTCAATTCGCAACACAGCTTACTTTTGCCCTTGCTTATACGTATCTTTGATTTCGTCGAAGATACTCAGTCTCGGCAGAAACAAACCTTATGGTTTGCTTCTGCGCTCGACTTTTCGTATCTTTGCATGATTCGCCCGGGCGGCCCAATAAACCGGCCGCGGCGACGTTATAAGTGCGATGAAAGAAGATACGATCAAGATACTCGGCGCCCGGGTCCACAACCTCAAGAACGTCGACGTGGAGATTCCCCGCCGCAAGCTGGTGGTCATCACCGGCCTTTCGGGGTCGGGCAAGTCGTCGCTGGCCTTCGACACGATCTATGCCGAGGGGCAGCGCCGCTACATGGAGACCCTCTCGACCTACGCCCGCCAGTTCGTGGGGGCGATGGAGCGTCCCGACGTGGACAAGATCACGGGCCTGAGCCCCGTGGTGGCCATCGAGCAGAAGACCACCAACAAGAACCCCCGCTCGACGGTGGGCACCGTGACCGAGATCAACGACTTCCTGCGTCTGCTCTACGCCCGTGCGTCGCGCGCCTATTCGCCCGTCACGGGCGAGGAGATGGTGCACTACACCGACGAGCGCATCGCCTCGCTGATCGCCGAGGGGTTCGCCGGGCGGCGCATCGCGCTCATGGCCCCCGTGGTGAAGGGGCGCAAGGGCCACTACCGCGAGCTGTTCGAGTCGCTGGCCCGGAAGGGCTACCTCTACGCCCGCATCGACGGCGAGATCCGCGAGATCTCGTCGGGCATGCGCCTCGACCGCTACAAGGTGCACACGATCGACCTGGTGGTCGACCGCCTGCAGGTGGCGCCGGAGGCCTCGGACCGCATCATGACCTCGCTGCGCGAGGCGATGCGCCAGGGCAAGGGCACGATGGCTGTCTACGACTACGGCACCGACCAGCAGCGCTTCTACTCGCGCCACCTGATGTGCCCCTCGACCGGGGTGGCCTTCGAGGATCCGGCGCCCCACACCTTCTCGTTCAACTCGCCCAAGGGGGCCTGTCCCCACTGCAACGGCTTGGGCGAGGAGGCGGTCTTCGACCCTGCGAAGATCATCCCCGACCGCTCGCTCTCGCTGCGCCAGGGGGCCGTGGAGCCCCTGGGCAAGTACCGCAACAACCTGCTCTTCGCCATGCTCGAGATGCTGGGCCGGCGCCACGACTTCACACTCGACGATCCGCTGGAGAGCTTCTCGGAGGCGGCGCTCAACGCCCTGCTCTACGGCGATACGGAGCCGCTGGCCGTCGACCTCTCGCAGTTCGCCACCTCGGGCGGCAACCAGTTCGTGCAGTGGGAGGGGGTGGCCGAGTGGATCGGCCGCGGCGACGAGGACGACGACTCGGCCAAGGGGCGCAAGTGGCGCGAGCAGTTCCTGCTCCACCGCACCTGCTCGGTCTGCGGCGGCACGCGTCTTAGGCGCGAGGCCCTGCAGTTCCGCATCGGCGGCAAGAGCATCGCCGACGTCTCTGCCCTCTCGATCGAGGAGTTCGCCGCCTGGGCCGCCCATGCCGAGGAGGCGATGACCGACAAGGAGCGGCGCATCGCGCAGGAGATCCTCAAGGAGATCCGCGAGCGCGTCGGCTTCCTGGTCGACGTGGGGCTGGGCTACCTGACCCTCGCGCGCGCCTCGCGCACCCTCTCGGGCGGCGAGAGCCAGCGCATCCGCCTGGCCACGCAGATCGGCTCGAAGCTCGTCAACGTGCTCTACATCCTCGACGAGCCCTCGATCGGGCTGCACCAGCGCGACAACCGGCGCCTGATCCGCAGCCTCGAGGAGCTGCGCGACGCGGGCAACTCGGTGATCGTGGTCGAACACGACGAGGAGATGATGCGCGCGGCCGACTTCATCGTCGACGTGGGGCCCAAGGCGGGCCGGCGCGGCGGGCGGATCGTCGCCGCGGGCACGTTCGACCAGATCGTGCAGGCCCCGACCATCACGGCCGACTACCTCACGGGCCGCCGGCGGATCGAGATCCCGGCGCAGCTGCGCGCGGGATCGGGCGAGCGGCTGGTGATCCGCGGCGCGCGGGGCAACAACCTCAAGGAGGTCACGGCCGAGTTCCCCCTGGGCAAGCTCATCTGTGTGACGGGCGTCAGCGGCTCGGGCAAGTCGACGCTCGTCAACGCCACGCTGCGCCCCATCCTCAGCCGGGCGCTCTACCGCTCGTTCGACCGGCCGCTGGATTACGACTCGGTGGAGGGGATCGAGCACATCGACAAGCTGGTGGTCGTCGACCAGTCGCCCATCGGCCGCTCGCCGCGCTCCAATCCGGCGACCTACTCCAATGTCTTCGCCGACATCCGCAAGCTCTTCGAGATGACGCCCGACGCCCAGATCCGCGGCTTCAAGGCGGGCCGCTTCTCGTTCAACGTCAAGGGCGGCCGCTGCGAGGAGTGCCGCGGCGCGGGGGTGCAGACCATCGAGATGAACTTCCTGCCCGACGTCTACGTGCGCTGCAAGGCGTGCGGCGGCCACCGCTACAACCGCGAAACGCTCGAGGTGCGCTACAAGGGGCGCAACATCGACGAGGTGCTCAACATGACGGTCAACATGGCCGTGGAGTTCTTCGACGCCATCCCCCCGATCGCGCAGAAGTTGCGCGCCATCCAGGAGGTGGGGCTCGGCTACCTCACGCTCGGGCAGCCCTGCACGACCCTCTCGGGCGGCGAGAGCCAGCGCATCAAGCTCGCGGCCGAGCTCTCGAAGCGCGACACGGGACGCACGCTCTACCTGCTCGACGAGCCCACCACGGGGCTCCACTTCGAGGACATCCGCATGCTGCTCGAGGTGCTCAACAAGCTCGTCGACCGCGGCAATACGGTGGTGGTGATCGAGCACAACCTCGACGTGGTGAAGGTGGCCGACCACCTGATCGACATCGGTCCCGAGGGGGGCGCCGCGGGCGGGCGCATCGTGGCGGCGGGCACGCCGCACGAGGTGGCGCGCTGTGCGGAGAGCCATACGGGCGCTTTTCTGGCACAAATGGGCCTCTGACCCTTTTCGGCACCGCGTTTGCTTTTTCACGGTCGAAATCAATTCTTTATGAGCCATGAAAAAGCTATCCGTAATTCTTGCAGGCATGCTGCTGTGTCTGGCAGCCGCCACCGTGATCGGTCAGAAACAGAACCTGACGCCCAAGCAGGAGCGTCGCGAGATCCGCGAGAAGCGCCGCGCGCAGCGCATCGCCGAGTTCGAGCAGTCGATGGATTCGACCATCCTGTCGCGTAACTTCAAGTTCTCGCCCCAGACCATGCAGCGCCAGCCGGCCGGTCAGATGCGTCAGATCCTCAATCCCCACTTCGACCTCCAGGTATGGGACGGTACGGTCGAGATCTGCCTCCCCTACATCAAGGGCTACGTGCCGCCCTACCACGTGACGATGCTCAACTACACCGTCTCGAGCGTGGAGAACTACGTCACCGAGCAGACCAGCGAGGGATGGATCGTCACCTTCAAGAGCAGCCTCTACTCGGGCTCGGATTACACCTTCACCCTGGAGGTATACTCCCGCACCGGCGGAGCCGTGCTGACGATTACCAACCCCTGGTACAGCCCCGTGCAGTACAACGGCAACATCACCCGCATCTACTAACGGGCACTGCCGCCGCACGACAAAAGCCTCCGGCCCGCAAGAGGGGCGGAGGCTCTTTTGCGAAATGCGGCGGGGCGACGAAGCGGCGGGGTGGCGAGACGGCGCGGCGAGACGATGTGGCTGTGCGATGTCGCGATGGCGCGGCTGTGCGATGCCGCCACGGCAAGGTGTGTCGCGGGCCGCGATGCGGTGCCGACGGCCGGAGCGAGCTGATGGGGCCGGACGGTCCGATGGGGCAGCGCGCTTGTCCGGGCGCTACCGATAGATCAGCGCCACGGCCGAGACCGATACCCCCTCTTCGCGCCCTTCGAAGCCGAGGCGCTCGGTGGTGGTCGCCTTAACCGACACGCGGTCGGCGTCGATTCCCATCGCACCGGCCATCGCCGCGCGCATGGCGTCGATGTGGGGGCGCAGCTTGGGGCGCTGCATGCGGATCGTGCAGTCGACGTTGCCGATGCGGTAGCCGTGCTCGCCGAGCAGCTCGGCGACCCTGCGCAGCAGGATCTTCGAGTCGATGCCGGCGAAGTCGGCCGACGTGTCGGGGAAGTGCTGCCCGATGTCGCCCAGCGCCGCGGCGCCCAGCAGCGCGTCGCACACGGCGTGGATTGCCACGTCGCCGTCGGAGTGGGCCACCAGACCGTGGGTGTGGGGAATCGCGACGCCGCCCAGCACGAGGGGCAGCCCTTCGGCCAGCGCATGCACGTCGTAGCCGTGTCCTATTCTGAAATCCATAGTCGAATCGGGTTTATTCCGTCGAAATTAAGAAAAAAAACTATTTTTGCAAAATATTAACCGCATACACCTTTACAGTTATGGCATTTTTCAAGGAATTCAAGGAGTTCGCCCTCAAGGGCAATGTGATGGATATGGCTGTCGGCGTCATCATCGGCGGCGCGTTCGGCAAGATCGTCACCTCGCTGGTCAACGACATCATCATGCCGCCGATCGGCGCGCTGCTGGGCAACACCGACTTCTCGAAGCTGCGCGTGGACATCAGCCGCATGCGCGACGTCTCGTCCAACGCCGTGCAGCGCGTGGGCGACATGGTGGGCGGTGTCGACGGGGTGATCGTCACCCCTGAGGCTGCCGAGCCGGTCTACTGGAACTACGGCGCCTTCATCCAGCAGTGCATCGACTTCACGATCCTGGCATTCTGCGTCTTCCTGATGGTGAAGCTCATGAACCGCATGGCCAGGAAGAAGACCGCGGCGCCCGCCCCGGCACCCGCTCCCGCCCCCTCGAAGGAGGAGCAGCTGCTCGCCGAGATCCGCGACCTGCTGCGCGAGAAGAAGCAGCTGTAGGCTGCGCCGCAGCCCGCAAGCGAAGGAATCCGATCACTGCCGGTCGGATTCCTTTTTTCGTGGTGCGTACTCCTGCAGCACGTAGGTGGTGAAGATGGGGAAGAAGAGCATGCCCAGCGACGGGAGCAGCACGCTGAAGACCTTGCCTACGGTCGTGACGGGGAAGATCTCGGCCCCCACGGTGGTGACGTTCATCCAGGCCCGCCACACCGCGTCGCCGAAGCCGTGCAGACGGGGGTTGACCCCCGCCTCGTAGTCGTAGAAGACCAGCGCCGAGAGGTAGGTGAAGAGCGCCACGGTGAGCACGTAGGCCGCCAGCAGCTTGCGCACCCGGTCGCCCGCGAGCCAGCGGATGACGATGTAGAAGGCCAGGAAGAGTCGCACGAGCGGCATCAGCCCGATGAGCATGGCCGCCTCGCGCGGGAGCTCGATGCCGCTCCACTCGATCAGGTTGAGGTAGGGGATCGAGATGATGAGGAAGAGGCAGTGGCGCGCGAAGAAGCGCCCGCGCCGCTCTGCTGCCATCCAGCGGACGACGAAGTCGGCCAGAAAGAGCGAGCAGACGATGAGCTGGACGTGGAGGTAGAGGTCGGAGAAGCGGGCGTGGTTCCCGCCGAGGATTTCGCGCGACATGGCGGCGAGCAGCACCAGACCGCCCGCGACGTTGACCGACCCGAGGATGCGGGTGAGCCGTTCGCGTGTGATTTTTTTCAGAGGCATGCGTCGAAGGGTTTGCCCGCAGGGGGTCAAAATCGGTGCCAGGGGCCTTTTCTGCGGATTTTTGCCGATTTTTATCGAAAATATTTTGCACGATCGAATTTTTCGCTTATCTTTGCACTCGCTTTCAGCAATGGCGGGATAGCTCAGCTGGTTAGAGCGCATGATTCATAATCATGAGGTCGAGAGTTCAAGTCTCTCTCCCGCTACTTCGACGACGAGTCTCCGATAAGGAGGCTCGTTTTTTTGTGCCCTGCGGGCGGACGTGCCGGTTGTTTTCCTATCTTTGCCTGCACAAAACCCCCGACCCATGGACCGCCAGCCGATGCGACGACAGGAACCGATGAAGCTTCTGTTCAACTACAACGACGTGTTTTTCAGCTTCATCTACGACGACGAGGAGCCCTGCGCGCACCGCTCCCGCGACTATGCCCTCAACTACGTCCGCTCGGGCGAGATGGTGCTCGACAACGGCCGCGAGCGGATCCGCGTGGGCAAGGGCGAGTGCGTCTTCATCCCGCGCGACCACCACGTCACCTTCCATAAGCGCCCCTGCGACGGCGAGCGCTACTGCGGCATCTTCCTCTCTTTCACGCGCGCGTTCCTGCGGCGGATGTACGCCCTCTTCGGGCAGCGCGACGTGGCGCCCGCGACGCCGAAGCTCGAGGCGCGGGTGATGAAGCTCCCCGCGACGGCCGAGCTGGCGAGCCTCTTCGGGTCGATGACTCCCTATTTCGACCCCGAGGTGAAGCCCCGCGGCGACTTCATGCAGTTGAAGATGCAGGAGGGGCTGCTGGCCCTGCTGCACATCGACGAGCGGTTCGGGCCCCTGCTCTTCGACTTCAACCAGCCCTGGAAGATCGACATTCTGGAGTTTCTGGAGGAGAACTACATGTGCGAGTTCACGATGGAGGAGCTGGCCCACTACACGGGGCGCAGCCTGGCCACCTTCAAGCGGGACTTCCGCAAGATCAGCGACCTGACGCCCGGGAAGTGGCTCGTCCGCCGGCGGCTGGAGGAGGCATACGCGCGCATGAAGGAGGGCGGATGCAAGGTGGTCGACGTCTATGCCGAGGTGGGTTTCAAGAACGCTTCCCACTTCTCGACCGCTTTCAAGCGCCACTACGGCGTCTCGCCCTCGGCCCTTTTCGCATAGCGGCCCCGGCGCTGACCTTTTCGGCAAAGCTCTTTGAGCCCCACAGCAACGTCGCTGCGGGGCTTTTCGCGTAATTTTGCACTCGGAAATGAGAACCCGTAAAATATCCATGCTATGAAAAAAGTACTGGTCATCTCGTCGAGCCTCCGGCCCGGCAGCAACTCCGAGGCGCTGGCCGACGCCTTCGCGCGCGGCGCCGCCGATGCGGGGCACCAGGTCGAAAAGATCGCGCTGCGCGACAAGGAACTCGGCTTCTGCCGCGGCTGCCTGGCCTGCCAGCGCACCCGGCGCTGCGTCATCGCCGACGACGCGCCCGCCATCGTTGCGAAGATGCACGACGCCGACGCGATCGCCTTCGCCACGCCGATCTACTATTACGAAATGAGCGGCCAGCTCAAGACGCTGCTCGACCGCGCCAACCCGCTCTACGGCTCCGACTACCGCTTCCGCGACATCTACATGCTCACGGCTGCGGCCGAGGACGAGCCCGAGACCCCCGTGCGGGCCGTCGCGGGCCTCACCGGGTGGATCGACTGCTTCGCGCGGGCCCGTCTGGCGGGGACGATCTTCGCCGGAGGGGTCGAGGCTCCGGGCGAGACGGCCGGCCATCCCGCCCTCGCGGAGGCCTACGCCGCGGGTCGCGCCATAGAATAAACCACACGTGAAGCGCATGAAAACGAAAACAATCGCCGCACTTCTTCTGGCCGGACTGGCGGCGGCCGGCTGCATGAACCGACAAACCGACGACACGCAGATGCAGACACTCCGACTGACCCGCGACTGGGACAAGACCTTCCCGCAGAGCGACAAGGTCCGACACACCAAAATCACCTTCCGCAACCGCTTCGGCATCACGCTGGCGGCCGACCTCTACACGCCCCGCGACGCCGCGGGGCCGCTGCCCGCCGTGGCCGTCTCGGGCCCTTTCGGAGCGGTCAAGGAGCAGGCGTCGGGGCTCTATGCCCAGACCCTCGCCGAGCGGGGTTTCCTGGCCCTGGCCTTCGACCCCTCGTTCACGGGCGAGAGCGGCGGCGAGCCGCGCAACGTGGCCTCGCCCGACTTCGCCACCGAGGATTTCTCGGCGGCGGTCGACTTCCTCTCGACGTTCGAGGGGGCCGATCCCGGGCGGATCGCCATCGTCGGCATCTGCGGCTGGGGCGGTTTCGCGCTCAACGCCGCGGCCGTCGACACGCGCATCCGGGCCACCGTAGCCTCGACGATGTACGACATCAGCCGCTGCACGGCCAACGGCTACTTCGACGCCGGCGACTCGGATGACGCGCGCCATGCCCTGCGCCGGCAGCTGGCCGCCCAGCGCACGGAGGACTTCCGTCGCGGCGACTACGCCCGCGCCGGCGGGGTTGTGGACCCGCTGCCCGACGATGCGCCGCAGTTCGTCAGGGATTACCACGCCTACTACAAGACCCCGCGCGGCTACCACGTGCGGTCGCTCAACTCCAACGAGGGTTGGAACCGCACCTCGGCGCTCGCATTCCTCAATGCGCCGATCCTGGCCTACGCGGGCGAGATCCGCAGCGCCGTGCTGCTCGTCCACGGCGAGAAGGCCCATTCGCGCTACTTCAGCGAGGCCGCCTTCGCCCGCCTGCGGGGCGAGGGCAAGGAGCTCCTGATCGTCCCCGGGGCCAACCACACCGACCTCTACGATAACCTGCGGGCCATCCCCTTCGACCGCATCGAGGCCTTCCTGCGCGAGAACCTCGAGTAGGGGCTCTCCGGCGAGCTGTTCCGGGCGGGGCGCGCAGGCGTTCCGCCCGGCGGCGTGTTGCGCGGCGGCGATTTATTGCGTATCTTCGCGCCGTTCAACCACGCTTTCGACAATGAATACCGTCTGGATCGTACTCCCCATCCTCGTCGTGCTGATGTTCCAGCTGGGCATTGAGCTCGACGGCCGCGCGTTCCTGCGCGTCGCCCGGTCGCCCCGCGCGGTGGCCGCGGGCCTCATCGGCCAGCTCGCGGTGCTGCCCGCCGCGGCCTTCGGCGTCGCGGCGCTCTTCGATCTCGAGCCCGTGTGGTTCCTGGGCCTCATGCTCGTGGCCTGCTGCCCGGGCGGGAGCTCGTCGAACGTCTTCACCATGCTCTCGCGCGGCGACGTGGCCCTCTCGGTGACGCTCACGGCTCTGAGCAGCCTCGTCACCCTCTTCACGCTGCCGGCCCTGATGGCCTTCGCGGCGCACTGGGTCTCGCTCTACGCCGGTGCGGAGATCGAGCTTCCGGTCGGGCGCCTCGTCGTGCAGAACATCGTGCTGCTGTTCCTGCCGATGGCCTGCGGCACGGCCTTCCGCCGCTGGCGGCCCCGCGCGGCGCAGCGGGTCTATCGCGCCGTGGGGCGCATCGCCTTCCCGGCGCTGATGCTTCTGGCAGGGCTCTTCTTCGTGCAGTATGCGCAGACGATCGTGGACAACTTCGCACTGCTGGGCGCCGCCTCCGCGACGCTGATCCTCGCGGCGACGGGCGCCGGGGCGCTCCTGGCGCGCCTCTTCGGTCTGGGCAGCGCCGTGCGCCGCACGATCGTCATCGAGGTGGGGATGCAGAACGCCGCCCAGGCCATTGCCGTCGCCTCGTCGCCCCTGGTCTTCGCCTGCGAGCGGATGGCCATCCCGGCTATCGTCTATGCGCTGGTGATGAACATCGTGCTGCTGCTTTACCTCGCGCTCGTGCGCCGGCGCGCAGCCCGCGGCTGACGGGCGGCGGCGAAATGCCCCGAGGGGGCGAAAACAGAGCGGAAACGTGCGGCGTTTCCGCTTTTTTCCGTATCTTTGGCTACGCCCAAGATACTCCGTCTCGGCATAACCAAGCTACCGCTTGTTTCTGCGCTCGACTTTCCGTATCTTTAACGAAATTATAACCATTCGACCGATGAAACGCATCCACCTGCTCGCCGCGGCGCTGCTGTTCGGCGTGGCCTGCGACGGCCCGCAGAGCGAGCCGCTGACCTTGTGGTACGACCGCCCCGCTGCGCACTGGGAGGAGACTCTGCCCCTGGGCAACGGCCGCCTGGGCGCCATGCCCGACGGCGGCATCCTGCACGAGCACTTCGTGCTCAACGACATCACCTGCTGGAGCGGCTCCGAGCAACCCACGGCCAACCCCGAGGCGCTCGACTACCTGCCCCGCATCCGCGAGCTGCTGCTGGCGGGGCGCAACCTCGAGGCGCAGCGGATGATGTACCGCCACTTCGTGTGCAGCGGCGGCGGCTCGGCCGAGGCGGCCTACGGCAGCTACGAGATGCTGGGGCGCCTCGACTTCGACTTCGCGCTCGACACCGTGGGTCTCGCCCGTTACGGGCGCGGCCTGAACATCTCCGACGCCACGGCCTGGACCCGCTTCGAGGCGGGCGGCGTCGCCTACCAGCGCGACTGCTTCGTCTCGCGCACCGACGACGTGGTGGCCATCCGCCTCCGCGCGTCGCAGCGCGGCGCCCTCACGTTCCGCATGACGCTCTCGCGCCCCTCGTGCGCCGAGACCGAAGCGGCGGGCGACCGCCTGGTGATGCGCGGGCAGCTTCCGAGCGGCCGCGAGGGCGCGGAGGGCGTCCGCTTCCGCTCCGAGGCGGCAGTGCGCACGCGCGGCGGCGAGGTCACGGCAGCCGACGGGGTGCTCTCGGTGGAGGGTGCCGACGAGGCGGTGATCTACGTATCGTCGGCCACCGACTACTTCGACCGCCTGGCCGGCCGCACTCCCGGGGACCTTGCCGAGCGCGTCGGGGAGCTGCTCGACAAGGCGCTCGCGGGCGACTTCGACGAGCAGCGCCGGGCCCACACGGCCGACCACCGGCGCCTGTTCGACCGCGTGGCCCTCGACCTGGGCCCTGCGACCTCCGGCGTGCCCACCGACGTGCGGCTGGCCCGCTACGGCTCGGGCGCCGACGATCCCGCGCTGGCAGCCCTCTACATGCAGTTCGGCCGCTACCTCATGATCTCCTCCGCGCGCGAGGGGATGCTGCCGCCCAACCTCCAGGGACTGTGGGCCAACACGGTCGACTGCCGCACGCCGTGGCGCGGCGACTACCACACCAACATCAACGTGGAGATGAACCACTGGATCACCGGTCCGGGCAATCTGGGCGAGCTGCAGCTGCCGCTGGTCGACTACGTCGAGCGGATGGTCCCCTCGGGCGAGCGCACGGCGCGCGACTTCTACGGCACGAAGGGGTGGTGCGCCCACGTGCTGGCCAACGGCTGGAACTTCACGGCCCCCTCGGAGAATCCGTCGTGGGGCGCCACGAACACGGGAGGCGCCTGGCTGGCCCTCCACCTCTGGGAGCAGTACCGCTTCCACCCCGACACGGCCTACCTGCGGCGCGTCTATCCCGTGCTGCGGGGCGCCGCGGAGTTCTTCCTCGAGAACCTCGTCGAGGAGCCCGACCACGGCTATCTGGTCACGGCGCCCACCTCGTCGCCCGAGAACGGCTACTACGACGAGAGCCGCGACGAGATCACCTTCGTCTGCATGGGCTCGACGATGGACGCGCAGATCCTGCGCGAGCTGTTCGGCGCCGTCGACGAGGCTGCCGCGACGCTTGACACCGACGCCGCCTTCGCCGCGCGGCTGCGCGAGGCGGCCCTGCGCCTGCCGCCCGAGCAGGTGAGCGAGCGAGGCGGCTACCTGCTCGAGTGGCTCCGCGACTACGATGAGATGGACATCCACCACCGCCACGTGTCGCATCTGTTCGGCCTCTATCCCGGCACGCAGCTGACGCGCCGCCGCACGCCGGAGCTGCTCGAGGCGTGCCGCGCGACGCTCGACCGCCGCGGCGACGAGGGCACGGGGTGGTCGCGCGCGTGGAAGATCTGCTTCTGGGCCCGCCTGGGCGACGGCGACCGCGCGGCCAAGCTGCTCGCGAGCCTGCTCCACCCGGCCTACACCGTCGACCGCGCGGCCGACGGCACGCCGACCTACAGCGGCGGCGGTGCGGGCACCTATCCCAACCTCTTCTGCGCCCATCCGCCCTTCCAGATCGACGGCAACTTCGGCGGCGCGGCCGGCATCGCCGAGATGCTGCTGCAGAGCCACGACGGCTGCATCGAGCTGCTGCCCGCGCTGCCCGCAGCGTGGAAGAGCGGCTCGTTCCGCGGCCTGCGGGCCCGCGGCGGCGTGGAGGTCGACTGCCGCTGGGCCGAGGGTCGCGTCGTGGAGGCGGCGCTGCGCGCCGAGCACGACTGCACGGTCGAGGTGGTGCTGCCCGGCGACGAGACCCCGCTGACGGTCGTGTGCCGCGCCGGGCGGAGCGTGCCGGTAGCCCTCTGAGGGGGGGGCGCCCGGCCTCGTATGAAAAAAGAGATTCCGGCCTCGTGACGAGGTCGGAATCTCTTTTTTTGCGCTGCGCCGGCGCGTCAGCAGGTGCCGAAGCGGAAGACGATCTTCTGGCAGTAGGTCTCGCCCGGGTGGAGCAGCGGCGAGGGGAACTCGGGCCGGTTGACGGCGTCGGGGAAGTTCTGGCACTCGATGGCCACGCCCGCGTGGTCCTCGTAGCGGCCGCCCGACTTGGTCTCGGGCGATCCGGCGAGCCAGTTGCCCGTGTAGATCATCACGCTGGGCTGCGAGGTGAGCACCGTGACCGTGCGGCCCGACTTCGGGTCGCGCAGCGTGCCCGCCTCGCCCAGGATGCCGGGCTTCCAGCCGTCGATGGCGAAGGGATGGTCGTAGCCGCGGAAGTCGCGGATGCGGTTGAACGCGGCGTCGATGCCGGGGCGGAATGCGCGGAACGTGCGGAAGTCCTGCGGCGTGCCCTCCACGTCGAGCATCCGGCCCGTGGGGATCTGGTATTCGTTCATCTCGGGCACCTGCGACGAGTGGAGCTGCAGCTCGTGGTCGAGGATGTCGCCCGAGGCTTCGCCCGCCAGGTTGAAGTAGACGTGGTTGGTCAGATTGACCACCGTGGTGCGGTCGGTGCGTGCGCGGTAGGTGAGTTCCAGCGCATTGTCGTCGTCGAAGTCGAAGACGGCCTCTACCGTCAGCTCGCCGGGGTAGCCCTGGTCGCCGTCCTCCGAGAGGAGCGTCATCACCACGCGGTTGGTCTCCACGCGGCTCTCCCACACGCGGTTGGCGAAGTTCTTCGTGCCGCCGTGGAGGTGGTTCTGGCCGTTGTTGATCTCCAGCTGGTAGGCCTTGCCGTCGATGGTCATGCGCCCCAGCGCGATGCGGTTGGCGCAGCGGCCCACGCTCTTGCCGGCGGCCGGGCCGTCGTGGAAGTAGCTCTCGGGGCGGGCGTAGCCCAGCACCACGTCGGCCATGCGCCCCTCGCGGTCGGGCATCGTCGCCGAGACGATCGTCGCACCGAAGTTGCTGATCCGCACCTCGGCGCCCCGGTCGTTGCGCAGCGTGTAGAGGATGATGGCCTCGCCTTCGGGCGTCGCGCCCCACACGTGTTGTTCGATCTGTACCATATCAGTAGGTTTTAAGGTTGTTCGGTTGTTCTGTGCCGGGGTGGGGTTATCCGCAGCGGTCGAGGCCCGAGGCGTCGCATCTTCGGCGGCTGCGGAGGTCGCGCCTCCGGCGCAAGCCGCCGAAGATGGCTTCTCTGCGATCGGCTCGCAGAGCCGGCGGGCCGCAGCTCCCCCCGGCGGAGGCCCGCTGTCGCGTGCCCCGCAGGCTGCGCCCCGGTTCGGACCATCCGGCGCCGGCCCCCCCCCTCGGGTTACTCCGCGGGTTGCAGCGTCGCGAAAAGGCGGTCGATGCGGTTCAGACACTCTTCGCGGCCGATGAAGGCCGTCACGTCGTACATGCCCGGGCCCTTGCCGGCGCCTACGAGCGCCAGACGCAGCGTGTTCATCACCTGGCCCATGCCGTAGCCCTTCTCCTCGATCCACGCGCGCACGATGCGCTCGGTGTTCTCCAGCGAGAAGTCGTCGATCGAGGCGAGCACCTCGCGCAGCTCGCGCAGGATCGCGGGGTTCTGCCCCTTCCAGTACTTCTTGGCCTGCTTCTCCTCGTAGGCCTCGGGCGCCACGAAGAAATAGGAGGTGAGGTCCCACAGCTCGGTCGTGAGCTGTGCGCGCTCCTTCATGATGCCTGCGGCGCGGCCTGCCACCTCGTCCGCGACCTCGATGCCGTGCGCGCGCAGGACGGGCTGGCAGATTGCGGCCAGCTCGGCGTCGGTGAGCCGGTGGAGGTACTGGGCGTTAAACCAGCGGGCCTTTTCGGGCTGGAAGCGGGCGCCCGACTTCGACACGCGGTCGAGCGAGAAGGCGTCGATGAGCTCCTGCATCGTGAAGAGCTCCTGCTCGGTGCCGGGGTTCCAGCCCAGCAGCGCCAGCATGTTGATGAAGGCCTCGGGCAGGTAGCCGTCCTCGCGGTAGCCGCGCGAGGTCTCGCCCGTCGCGGGCGACTGCCAGAAGAGCGGGAAGACGGGGAAGCCCATCTTGTCGCCGTCGCGCTTGGAGAGCTTGCCCCCGCCCGTGGGCTTGAGCAGCAGGGGCAGATGGGCGAACTCGGGCTGCGATGCCTCCCAGCCGAAGGCGCGGTAGAGCAGGTAGTGGAGCGGCAGCGAGGGGAGCCACTCCTCGCCGCGGATGACGTGCGAGACCTCCATCAGGTGGTCGTCGACGATGTTGGCGAGGTGGTAGGTGGGCAGCGCGTCGGCCGACTTGTAGAGCACCTTGTCGTCGAGCGTCGAGGTGTTGACCTCCACGTGGCCACGGATCAGGTCGTCCATGGCGACCACCTCGTTCTCGGGCATCTTGAAGCGGATGACCCACTGCTCGCCGCGCTCGATGCGCGTGCGCACCTCCTCGGCCGGCAGGGCCAGCGAGGTGGCCAGCCGCTCGCGCACGGCGTAGTTGTAGGCGAAGGCCTCGCCGCGCGCCTCGGCTTCGCGGCGCAGGGCGTCGAGCTCCTCGGCCGTGTCGAAGGCATAGTAGGCCCAGCCCGCCTCGACCAGCTGCGTGGCGTAGCGGAGGTAGATCTCGCGCCGCTCGCTCTGGCGGTAGGGTGCGTGGGGGCCGCCCGCGCCGACGCCCTCGTCGATCTCGATGCCGCACCAGCGGAGCGACTCCAGAATGTACTGCTCGGCACCGGGCACGAAGCGCTGCGAGTCGGTATCCTCGATGCGGAGGATCATCGTGCCCCCGTGGCGGCGGGCGAAGAGGTAGTTGTAGAGTGCCGTGCGGACCCCGCCGATGTGCAGCGGGCCCGTGGGGCTGGGTGCGAAACGCACGCGAACGGGTCTTTCCATTTATCTTACAGTTCGATTTTGTTTTTGTTCTCTTTTTCCAGCCGCTGCGCTGTCCGACGGGCGTGCTCGCGCCCCTCGGGCGTGTCGGGCCAGTCGCGTGTCGCGCGGCGGAGCCGCAGCAGGGCGGGAAGCGTCGCGAGGAGGATTCCCGCGCAGAGCAGGGCGCAGAGCACCAGTGCCGCGCGGCGTCCCGCGTCGGTGCGCGAGGCCAGACAGCCGACGATGACGACCATGTAGGCCCGCTCGGTCCACCGCGAGGTCAGGACGGCGGGCAGCTGTTCCCTCCAGCTCATCGCGCGGCTACTTTACGCGGTACTCGATGCGCATGGTGATGCGCGCCTTCTTCATGCGCGACGAGGTGTTGAACGACCCGCCGGCCGAGAACTCCTCGTTGGAGTTGGCGCCCGTGATCTGGAACACGCCCATGCGTGCCGAGGCCACCTTGCCGATCTTCGTGCCGGCGTTGGCGGCGATCTTCTCGGCGCGCAGCCGCGCGTCGGCCGAGGCCTTCTCGATGAGGCCCATCTTCACGTCGTCGAGCTTCGTATAGTAGTAGTCGGGGGCGTAGGCCTCGATCGAGACCCCCTGGGCGATGAGCGACGAGATCTCGCGCGAGACGGTCTCGACCCGCTCCACGTCGGTCGACTCCACCGTAAAGCGCTGGCGCAGCTGGTAGCCCGTGAAGCGCTGGCCGGCCCAGCTGCCGTTGGCGTTGTAGACCGGGGCGTACTGCTTGTCGACATTGACGAACTCGAAGACGACGTTCTCGACTGCCACGCCCTTTGCGGCGAGGTACTCCTGCACCTTCCGCTTGCTCGCCTCGATCTCGGCGTAGCCGGCGGCGACGTTCTGCGCCTCGGCGGTGAGCGTGCCCGACCAGACGATCAGGTCCGACGTGAACTCCGTCTCGCCCAGACCCGTGACGACCACGGTATCCTGTGCGCGGTACTTGTAGGTGTAGGCGCGGCCCAGCACGACGGCGCAGACGACGGCCGCGAGGCCCAGCAGGAGGTACTTCGAATTTTTCATCTCTCTATGATTTTAAAGGGTGTCAGACGTTGAAGAGGAAGTGCATGATGTCGCCGTCCTGGACGACGTACTCCTTGCCTTCGATCGAGAGCTTGCCCGCGTCGCGGCACGCCTTCTCCGATCCGAGCTCCACGTAGTCGGCATATTTGATGACCTCGGCGCGGATGAATCCCCGCTCGAAGTCGGTGTGGATGACGCCCGCCGTCTGCGGTGCCTTCATGCCGCGCACGTAGGTCCAGGCGCGCGACTCGTCGGCGCCCGTGGTGAAGAACGTCTCGAGGTTGAGCAGCCGGTAGGCCGACTTGATGAGCCGCTCGACGCCCGACTCCTCGAGCCCCAGGTCGTCGAGGAACAGCTGCCGCTCCTCGTAGCTTTCGAGCTCGGCGATGTCGGCCTCGGTCGCCGCCGCGATGACGAGCATCTCGGCCCGCTCGTCGGCGATCGCCGCACGCACGGCCTCGGTGTAGGCGTTGCCCGTGGCGGCGCTTCGCTCGTCGACGTTGCAGACGTAGAGCACCGGCTTGTCGGTCAGCAGATTGAGGTCGGCGACCAGCTTGCGGTCCTCCTTGTCGAGTTCGAGCGTGCGGGCGCTTTTCCCCTGCTCGAGCAGCGCCTTGTACTGCAGGAGCAGCTCCACGGCGCGCTTGGCCTGCTTGTCGCCGCCCGACGTGGCCGCCTTCTGCGTCTTGGCCAGACGGTTTTCGACGGTCTCGAGGTCCTTGAGCTGCAACTCGGTGTCGATGATGCCCTTGTCGCGCACCGGGTCGATCGACCCGTCGACGTGGGTGATGTTGCCGTTGTCGAAGCAGCGCAGCACGTGGATGATCGCATGCGTGTTGCGGATGTTGCCCAGGAACTTGTTGCCCAGACCCTCCCCCTTCGAGGCCCCCTTGACCAGACCGGCGATGTCGACGATCTCGATCGTCGTGGGGATGACGCGCTTGGGGCGGTCGATCTCGGCCAGGCGGATGAGCCGCTTGTCGGGTACGGTGATGACGCCCACGTTGGGCTCGATGGTGCAGAAAGGGAAGTTGGCCGCCTGCGCCTTGGCGTTGGACAGGCAGTTGAAAAGCGTCGACTTGCCCACGTTGGGCAGCCCGACGATGCCGCATTGAAGTGCCATGTATCGTTGGTTTGTGTGGTCCTTGCCGCGGCTTGCGTACCGCGGAGAGGGCAAAGATACGAATAAGCGAGGGCAAAAGCAAGCGTGCTTGCATTTTGCCGAGCGGGAGTATCTTGGGCGCAGCCAAAGATACGGAAAGTCGGAGAGGGCAAAAGCAAGCGTGCTTGCATTTTGCCGGGCGGGAGTATCTCGGGCGAAGGATGCTTCGCCGCTAACGGATGCGGACACACAGATTCCACGGCTTGCAAGGTTGCTGATATTTCCCTATTTTTGCAGGCTATCTTTCCAAAACGATGAAAAAGTTGATTGTACTCTTGTTGTTGAATACCTGCACCGTGGGCATGGCAATGTCGCAGATCGTTGCAGATTCAGTACAAATCCTTTTTCAGCCGGGAAGCAGCCGAATAAGCCCGATCTCGAACGGTCGCGCTTTGCAGGCTTTTACTGATAAAGTGCGCCGATGTGCCGACAACGGAAATCTGGACCGGGTATTGGTGCGTGCATATACCTCCCCCGATGGAGTGAGTACGGTCAATCTCCGACTCAGCGCCGATCGCTGCCAGTCTGTCGCCGACTACATTGTATCCAACGCCGGGGTAGATCCCGACCTGATCGACAGCGATCCGTGCGGGATCGCCTGGGATAGGCTCAGACGCCTGATTGCCTCGGATCATCATGTGCCGGGACGCAGGGAAGTACTCGACATCATAGATTACACTCCGGTGTGGGTAGTCGACACCCACGGCAATGTTTCCGGTAGCCGCAAGCAAAGGATCATGGCGTTGAAGGGAGGGCAGACGTACAGATGGCTGAGACAGAACTTTTTCGCCGGGTTGCATTATGCAGTCGTGGAGCTGTACGTGAAAAGACCGGAAAACGAGTCCGTTTCGAAAGAGGATAAGCCGCTCGTGTTTGAAAGTCTGCAAGCGGACAAAATGATCGATACGGCCTTTTCGCAGATGAAAACGCCTGCCATGCCGACAGATCGGATGATGGATCGGATGCCTCGTCCCCGTATTGCGGACGGAGGGTGCATGGCGCCCCGCATAGCCCTGAAGACCAATCTGCTGTATGCCGCAGCGCTGTTGCCCTCCATCGAGTTGGAGTGGCGGCTCGGCAGCCGTTGGTCGATGGGTGTGGAGGGGAATCTCGCGTGGTGGAAGAGGCGCGAAGAACACAAATGCTACCAATTGGCTGTGACAAGCGTTGCCGTCCGCCGCTGGTTCCGAAGAGGAAGCCTGCGGAAAGGGTTCTATACGGGGGCTTTTGCGGGAGCCGGATTGTATGACTTCGAAAACGGCAGGAAGGGGTACCGCGGCGAAGGTGTGCTCGCGGGGATAAGCATCGGCTATCTGTGGCCCGTGGGCAGACGTTTTGCCATCGAGGCTGAGGGCGGCGGAGGCTGGATGATGACGCGCTACAAAGAGTATATTCCCTACGAGGGGCATCATTTGTATGTACGTACGCAGAATTTGAATTTCTACGGACCGCTGCGATTAAAGCTGTCGCTCGTGTGGTTGCTGGGAAAGAGGGCCTGTCGCGATAAAAAGAGGGCGGGAGCAAGAGAATGAAACACGATTGTCCTACATGTTTTCAGCCCTGCCGGCAGCTTGCTCTGGCCGTCGTTCTGCTGATTTCGCTTTCGGCGGTTGTCTCGTGTCGTGAGGATCTCTGCTACAATCACTTCGGCGAGGCCAAGGTCTGTTTCCGATGGCCCGATACATCCCCTGGGGGACCGGCCTTTCCCGAAGGCGTGACCATGCTGGTCTATGGCGACGATTCAAGCGGGCCTACCGAAAATTTCATCTCGCCCGAAGGGGGCAATGTGAGCTTCGGAAGCGGGAAGGCGCGGTCGTTACTGCTATATAACAACGATACGGAAAACATCCGTCTTTTCGATCTTTCGTCGCCTACCACCGCATACGCCACCTCCACCCCGGCGGATCGGCCCGCTTCGGCCACTATCCGCAAGCTGCATTCCGACGAGTCGGCCGTCAATCCGCCGGATATTCTTTACTCGGCCTATATCGAGGCATTGCCCGATGTCGGTTCTCACGAAAGGCTCGATCTTTCCTTCGAAATGAACAGGTTGGTGCATGTCTATGAAATAACTTACGAATTCGAATACGGAGGCAACCGGGTCTCCCTCGCGCGCGGAGCGCTGGCCGGGATGGCGGAGGCGATTCTCCTGCACGACGGTGCCACTCCTCGGGGCGGAGCTACACTGCTTTATGACTGCGACCCGACCGGACAGCATGTTCGTGCGTCGGTTCCCTCGTTCGGCGTGCCGGGCTATCCGGAGAGCGCTGCGTCCGCGCGTGTTTCCGGGCGTCAAACGCTGCAATTGGAGGTGAAACTCGTCAACGGCAAGGTCAAGGAGTTCGTGTTCGATGTTACCGACCAGCTTGCCGGACAACCCCGTGGCGGCGCGATCCATGTTTCGGGATTGCGTATCGAAGACGACGAAAGCTCCAGCGACTCCGGTTTCGACGTGGATCTCGATGGTTGGGGCAATGATGAGGAGATCGATCTGCCGGTAGGCGGGCAGCAGTGAAAGAGTCGGTCGAGCGGGCATATGAAAAACGGGAGCCAGGCATCTTGCCTGGCTCCCGTTTCGTTTGAGCATTGTCGACTTTTTCGGTTAGCTGCCGACATTGAAATCCGTTCCCGGGGATTCGGTCCAATCCTGAATGCCGTTGCTGGCATCGACGGAAAATTCGATCTTTTCCACTCCGGCGGCGCTGCCGTTTACGGTAATATTGTACGTATAGGACGTCGCGATCGCCCACGTGGGCTGAAGGTTGCCCTTTACGTAATCGCTCTTTATGATGTCCGTACCCTGTTTGACGGTAATCTTGAAACTCAGCGTGACGTTGTTCGAGGAGTAGGCGACCGGAAGTACATAGCCTGCCTGGGTGGTGAGCTCCTTGGCAGCGACCGCCTCGCTTCCGCCTTCGGCCGGTTTCGCAGCTTGAATTACGTTATCCGCTCCTTCGATATTCAGAGGCACCATCGTCCACTCGCTGCTGGCGATATTGTACTCTATCGTACGCGACTGGTTGCTCCACGCTCCCGACTTGGACGAGAAATCCGCCTTGTCATAGACATTGTGTAATTCCACCTCGGAAATCTCGATGGTGAAATCGGGGTCGAATCCGCTTTTGAACGAAGCTTTCACACGCGAAAGCAGATGCTTGAAGCTGAAAGGAACAGCCGTATTGCCCGTCTCCTTTCCGGTAATGGATCCCGACTCCGCATAAATCAGGTCGTGCTGGTGGTCTTTGTTGCAAACGAAATCGGTAATCTTGAATGTGCCGGCATCTGCGCCTGTCGTGGCGAATTCGGGCGTACCCTTGGTCAGGGCGATATTTTCGCAGCTGTATGCGTAGAACTTGTAGACGGCGTCCTCGGCGCATGCCGAGATACGGATGCTTGCTTGCTCCCGCTCACTTTTTCACCCCGTATCGGAGCCGGTACTCCGAGGGGGTGATGCCCTCGATCTGGCGGAATATGCGCGAGAGGTTCTTGATGTCGGAGAAGCCCAGGTCGGCGGCCGCCTCCGAGACGCTGGCCCCCTCGCGCAGCTGCTGCATCACCTTTTCGATGCGCAGGCGGATGATGTAGTCGTAGATCGAGGTGCCCATCTCGCGCTTGAAACGGGTCTCCAGCAGGCGCCGCGACAGCGGCACGAGCGCCACCAGGTCGTCGACCGAGATCTTTTGGTTGATGTTCTCGTAGATGTATTTGAGCACCTCGGCGATGTAGAGGTCGTTGTGGGCATAGATGTCGGTCGACTGGCGCGAGGTGACGTGCTGCGGCATCACCATCACATCCTCCCACGGGGCGTCGGGCTGTTGGAGCATGCGGTCGATCAGGCGCGCCACGTCGTAGCCCGCCTGCTCCACGGCCTGGTTGAGCGACGAGAGGTTGGGCTGCGAGAGGCGGCAGATCGTCTCGTCGTTGTCGACCCCCACCACGGCGATGTCGTCGGGTATGCGCAGCCGTTTACCCCCCCCCTCGGCCTGGTGGCACGCCTCGGTGATGTGGTAGGCGTGGTTGTCGTCGCAGGCCATGATCGCCACGGGCTTGGGCAGCGACTCGAGCCACGAGGCGAGCTGCGACGAGTCGTAGTACCAGAGGTCGTTGCCCGTGCGGTTGAGCAGCTCGGAGAAGGTGTAGGAGGCGTTGGCCGCGCGGATGGCGTCGCGGAAGCCGATGCGCCGCTCGTCGACCCACTCGATGTCGTGCGTGCCGTAGAAGGCGAAGTGGCGGAAGCCTTTCTTGAGGAAGTAGTCGGCGCAGATCCGCCCTGCGGTGGCGTGGGGCGCCGTGATGTTGGGTATGGAGGCGAAGCGGCGTTTGAAGTCCTGGGCTATGGCGATGATGCCGTTGCGGCGGAAGAGCTCCACGTTGTCGGTGTTGTAGAACTGGCCGATCACGGCGTCGGCCCGCATCTTCAGCGCCCACTCGACCACCGCCTCGATGCCCGACTTCTCGCGTATCGAGAGCGGCAGGCGGATGAGGCTCCAGCCCTGCTGCTGTTCCTTGGCGTAGCGGGCGATGCCCGTCAGAAGCCCTCGTGCGTAGGCTTCGGAGAAGTCGGTGAGGAAGATGACGCGTGCCATGGCGGGGTGGGGGAGTGTCTTCTGCGAGTCAAAGATACGCTTTTTTTTCTCTTCGGCGAAATCCGCCGCAGCTTTCCCCTCATCGCCCTGTTTTACGGGCCTCCGGCCGTCGGGCGGGCGCTCGGTGCGGGATCTCGCTGGGCACGTTGCTCTGTCCTGTGTCCCCGACTGACGGGCGCTCGGACGTAGCCCGCGGGCTGAATCGCATACTTTGCGCGATGTGAGGATATAAAGGCGCGAATCGCCCCTCCCTGCCTCAGCGCCCGGTTTAATTTTGCGTTGTCGGGATATGGTGTATTTTTATGAAATATTAGAAATATTCTTAAATAATTGAAAAACTAAAAACACGATCCGCGAGAGAAAAAGCCAGAACCGATTGACGATCCGGGGGGCAGGGCCCGCCGGCGCAGAGAGAGACGAAACAACACCTAATTTACTATTAAAAACAAATGCAATGAAAAGAATCAGCCAAACTTTAAGTGTGCTGCTCGTGGTACTGCTCGCGGTGCCTATGAGCTTGTTCGCACAGAGTTTCAAGGTTTCGGGTACCGTGTCCGACAAGAACGGAGCGGTAGTCGGCGCCAGCGTGATCGTCCGGGGGACGACTTCGGGTGCTTCGACCGACGCGTCGGGCGCCTTCTCGGTCAACGTCCCGGGCAAGCAGGGCACCCTCGAGGTGTCGTTCATCGGCTACAAGAGCCAGGCGATCCCCGTATCGTCGGCTACGACCCACCTCGACATCGTGCTCGAGGAGGACGCCACCATGCTGGAGGATGTCGTGGTCCTCGGTTTCGGTGCCGCCGCGCGTAAGGCCGACCTGTCGACCTCGGTGGGCGTGCTCGACAACGTGGAGGGCAACAAGGCCCGTCCGGTGACCTCGACCGAGAGCATGCTCCAGGGTCAGATGCCGGGCGTGACGATCGTCGCCCAGGGCGGCGACCCGACGGCGACTCCCTCGGTGACGGTCCGCGGTGTCGGATCGCAGTCGGGCGAGAGCGTGCTGTGGGTGGTCGACGGCGTTCCGGGCGCTCCGCTCAACATGAACGACATCGAGTCGATCGTCGTGCTGAAGGATGCCGCCTCGGCCGCCATCTACGGCGCCCAGTCGGGTGCCGCCGGCGTTATCCTCGTGACGACCAAGAAGGCCAAGGCCGGCGAGCCCTCGATCACCTACGAAGGCAACTACGGCGTGCGCAAGGCCGCCAACCTGCCGCAGTCGCTCACCTTCGAGCAGCAGCGCGAGGTCCGTCGCCAGTCGCTGGCCGTCAACGGCGCCTCGCTCCCCTCGGAGTGGAACCTGCCCGAGCTGCACACCCAGACCGACTGGATCGGCGAGATCTTCCGCACGGCCCTCTACCAGCGCCACCAGGTTTCGGTGCAGGGCGGTACGGAGCGCTTCGCCAACCGTGTGTCGTTCAACTACAACAACGAGGAGGGTACGCTCCAGAGCACCTTCAACAAGACCACCAGCGTCCGCTACAACGGCAGCTACAAGCTCAACGACTGGATCACCATCTCGGAGGACTTCATGTACACCAACAACAAGCAGCGCGGCACGAACACCGACAGCGGCGAGCAAGGTGTGATCCTCAACGCCATGATGTTCCCCCGCAGCGCCCGTCCCTACTACGACGACGGTTCGTTCGGCGGCGTGTCGGAGCTCGATCCCAACCTCTCGGGCATCTTCGGCGACCTGATCAGCCCGCTGCGCATCCTCAAGGGCCACACCGAGCAGAACAAGCGTCAGAAGATCTCGTCGACGACCAACCTGACCATCGCCAACATCCTTCCGGGTCTGAAGTTCAACAGCCGCTTCACCTACCGCAACGAGGACCTTTTCTACAAGCGCTTCGATCCGATGCGTACCGAGCCGGGTAAGCCCGACCTGACCAACCGCCTGCAGTACAGCACCTCCGACTTCTGGTACTGGGAGACCGAGAACGTGCTGACCTACGACAACACCTTCGGCAAGCACACCGTGGGCGCCCTGATGGGTACCACCGCCAGCAAGCAGCGCGGCCGCTCGTTCTCGGTCGAGGCCACCGGCTTCCAGAACGAGAGCGAGATGTACCAGTACCTCAACCAGGCTACCGAGTACATGGATCCGACCGACAGCTACGACGCTCCCGACAACAACGTCGCCCTGGTGGCCCGTCTGTCGTACAGCTTCGACGATCGTTATTTCGTGACCGCTTCGTGGCGCCGCGACTATGCCGGTCGTCTGCCCCAGGGCCGCAAGAGCGCCGACTTCCCCTCGGTAACCGGCGGCTGGAAGATTTCGAGCGAGCCCTTCTTCCCCAAGAACGACGTCGTGTCGCTGCTCAAGCTGCGCGCATCGTGGGGCCGCATCGGCAACCTCGGTTCGATCGGCTACGCCTACGGCGCCGCCACGCTGGGCGTCTACAGCCAGGGCAACCGTCCGGGGCAGATCAACGCCTCGACCAACGGCAACCGCGTCTATCCCGTCGCCCGCAACTACAACCTCACCTGGGAGACCTCCGAGCAGACCGACCTGGGTCTGGATCTCGACATGTTCCGCGGACGCCTCTCGATGTCGGCCGACTTCTTCATGAAGCGCACCTACGACCTGATCCAGTCGCAGACCTCGGGCTGGCCCAACGCCATGGGTCTGGGCGCCCCGACGGTCAACCTGGGCGAGATCCGCAACCGCGGCGTCGAGTTCTCGGCTTCGTGGAAAGAGCAGGTCAACAAGAACTGGAGCTACTTCGTCAGCGGTAACTTCTCGATCCTGAAGAACTGGGTTTCGGACATCGGCGTGACCAACGAGGACGGCACGAAGGCCGTGTGGGCCTACAACAGCCGTTTCCAGCAGCTGCAGAACTTCTACCGCTCGGCCGAGGGCCAGCCGCTCTACTCGTTCTGGCTCGTGAAGACCGACGGTATCTTCCAGAGCGACGAGGAGGCCGCCGCCTACGTCGACAAGAACGGCAACCGCATCCAGCCCAACGCCAAGGCCGGCGACCTGAAGTTCGTCGACTACGACGGCGACGGCGACATCGACGACGACGACCGCCAGTACCTGGGCAGCTACATGCCGAAGGTGACCTTCGCCCTGTCGGCCGGCTTCACCTGGAAGGACCTTTCGTTCAGCATGATGCTCCAGGGTGCCGCCCGTTCGAAGGCCTTCAACGCCACCAAGTTCGCCTACCTGAACGAGGCCAACAAGAACTTCAACCGCTCGGTGGAGATCCTCGACGCCTGGTCGCCCGAGAACCGCAATTCGAACATCCCGCGCATCAACTCGGCCGATCCCAACAACAACTTCATGACCTCTTCGGACTGGTACCTCGAGGATGCCTCCTACCTGCGTATCAAGAACATTTCGGTAGCCTACGACCTGTCGCGTCTGCTGCGTCGCTCGCGCCACTTCGACAAGCGCAACAGCTCGCTGTCGGTATACTTCAGCGCCGAGAACCTCTGCACGATCACCGGCTACTCGGGTATCGACCCCGAGGTCGGCGGCTGGGGCTTCGACGGCGGCAAGTATCCCATTCCGCGCGTCTACTCGTTCGGTGTACAGCTGACTTACTAATTCTCACCTAAAAACTACGAAAGCAATGAAAAGAAAGATATTTGCACTGGTCGCGCTCGTCTCGGCATCGTTGACGATGTCCTGCGGCGAATTCCTCGACGTGGTGCCCGAGGGTTATCCGACGCAGAACGGTTTCTTCGCGACGGATAAGGATGCGCTCGACGCCATCGACGCCGTTTACTGGGGCATCGCCCGTCCGACCGACGCCATGTGGGGCCGCGACCTCTTCTGGGAGCAGGGTGCCGCCGACGACATCGTCTTCACCAAGTCGCGCGACTTCAACCTCGAATCGCTCAACTTCAACGCCGAGCACAGCTGGATCTCGTCCGCCTGGAACAACCTCTACACCTATATGGCCAATGCGCAGTGGGTCATCCAGTCGCTGTTGCAGAAGGGCGAGAACAACCTCTCGGCCATCGAGAAGCGCGTCCTGGGCGAGGCCTACTTCATGCGCGCCTTCTATCACTTCCACGTGGCCTACCGTCACGGTACCGACAAACTGGGCGTGCCCTACGAGCCGTGGGAGAGCTTCGAGGGCGGCTGGAACAACCAGATCTTCAAGCAGCAGGAGAGCGTGGTGAAGAACTACGAGATGATCGTCGACGATCTGAAGAAGGCCGCCGAGCGCCTGCCCTTCTTCGAGACCTACACGCAGGCCGACTACGGCCGCGCCCACAAGGCGGCCGCCTGGGCCCTGATGGTCAAGGTCTACGCCTACTGGGCCTTCTGGGACGCATCGAAGTGGGAGGAGATTCCCGCGCTGGTCGACCGGATCGAGACCGAGGGGCACCGCGACCTGCTGGCCGACTGCGCCGACCCCTTCAAGATCGCCAACAACTACTCGCAGGAGTACATCTTCTCGGTCCACTCGACCGGCGGCTCGAACCCGAGCGGCAGCGAGTTCACCGGCGTCTGCCTGCGCAACACCGGCTGGGGCTACTACAACGGCTGGGGTTCGATCAAACCCACGCACGACCTCTACGAGGAGTACATGAAGAACCCGGGCGACCGTCGCCTCCAGCTCAACCTGGTGGGTTACCAGCCCGCGATCAACTACTTCACCTACTTCGGTCACGAGAACTTCCGTTATACCGAGAACGGCGACAACGTGCTGTCGGGCTACTCGATCGCCAAGTACATGGAGCCCTTCACCTACGGTAACGAGGTGTTCAAGGACGGCGTGCTCGACGCCGGTGCCACGGCCGCCTCGAACCCCCACATCTCGACCAACGGCGACTATCCCACGACCGACCTCTGCCTGTCGCTGCTGCGCCACGCCGAGATGGTGCTCTTCAAGGCCGAGGCGCTGGTGATGACCGGCAAGCCGGGCGCCGCCAAGGAGCTCAACCGCCTGACCAAGCGCGCCGGCCTGGGCGACCTCTACACCGAGGGACAGGTGAAGATGGAGGACGTGATGCACGAGCGCCGCTGCGAGCTGGCCTTCGAGTTCACCGACCGCTTCATGGACCTCAAGCGCTGGTCGCGTCTGACGAATATTGCGGACGAGTACACCACCGCCGCGATCCTGGGCAAGCGCACGCGCGGCCATGTGCCCGCCGATGCCAGCGACCCCGACACGCAGTGCACCGTCAGGGAGATCTGGCCCGTGGGCGACGGCGCCACCCGCACCTGGAAGGAGAGCTGCCTCGTCTTCCCCTATCCTTCGCAGGAGATCGTCAAGGCCGGCGGTCTGTGGAAGCAGCCCAACTGATGAATCCCCGATTTGTTTTCGCAGGACGGATGCCCGAAAGGGCGTCCGTCTTCGCGAAAATAATCTTTCGCCCGACGGCGTGCGCCGTTCCGTGTCGAACGACAGCGTTTTGTCCCCGCATCCGGGCCGCAGGTCCGCCCGAGGACCTTCGTCTGCGACCGATCCGCTCCGAGGAGCCGATCGCTGGTAGCACGAACTTTTCCGCGGCCCTTTCCCGCCCCGGTTCCCGACAAAATCGCTATCTTTGATCGCCCGGACGACGATCGCCCCGATCCGAAAACAGTTTCCGATTCCGATATGATTTTCAGCAAACACCTCATCCCGGCGCTGGGCCTCATCGCGGCAGCCTGCGCCACCGCCCCGCAGGAGCCCGTCGACTGCGTCGATCCGATGATCGGCACGGGCTTCCATGGCCACACCTATCCCGGCGCCACCACCCCCTTCGGCATGGTCCAGCTCAGCCCCGACACGCGCTCGGGCAACTGGGACGCCTGCGCCGGTTACCACTACGACGACCGCACGCTCGACGGCTTCTCGCACACCCACCTGAGCGGCACCGGGTGCGCCGACCTGGCCGACATCCTCTTCTATCCCTCCACGAGCGACGACGTGGCGCGCGACGGCGAGTTCCGCCACCGCCCCTACGCCTTCTCGCACGACGACGAGCGCGCCTCGTGCGGTTACTACGCCGTCGATCTGCCCGAGGAGGGGATCCGCGTCGAGCTGACCGCCGCGCCCCGCACGGGCGTGCACCGCTACACCTTCACGGGCGAGGGCCCGCGCCGCATCGTCGTCGACCTGATGCACACGATCACCGACGAGACCGTCGACCAGCGCTCCCTGGTGCAGACCTCGGGCGACGAGCTCTGCGGCATGCGCCGCACGCAGGGGTGGGTGCCCGACCACTACGTCTACTTCTCGGCCCGCTTCTCCGAGCCCTTCGCCTCGGTCGAGCTGCTGGGCGACCGGCAGGCCGTGCTCACGTTCGACGGCTCGGTGCGGCAGCTCACGGCGGCCGTCGCGCTCTCGTCGGTGAGCGTGGAGAACGCCCGCATGAACGGCGGCGTGGAGGTCCCCGAGCTCGACTTCGACGCCGTGCTCGCCCAGGCCGTGGCCCGCTGGCGCGACGCGCTGGGCGACATCACGGTCGAGGGCGGCACGCGCGAGGAGCGCACGATCTTCTACACGGCGCAGTACCACTCCAAGCTGACGCCCAACCTCCAGAGCGACGTCAACGGGCAGTATCGCCGCCACGACGGCACGATCGGCCGCGCGGCGATGGGGCAGAACTACTATTCGACCCTCTCGCTGTGGGACACCTTCCGCGCCTGGCACCCCCTGCAGACGCTGGTCGACACGCAGCTGGTGGGCGACATGGTGCGCAGCATGATGGACATGTACGCCTGCACTGGCGAACTGCCGATCTGGCCCCTGGCCTCGGGCGAGACGAAGACCATGATCGGCTACCACGCCGCCTCGGTCCTCGCCGACGCCTACATGAAGGGCATCGGCGGCTTCGACGCCCGCGCGGCGCTCGACGCCGCGGTGCGCTCGTCGCAGATCAACGCCAAGGGCTCCGACTACTACACGGCGCAGGGCTTCATCCCCTCCAACATCCGCCGCGAGTCGGTGTCGTGCACGCTCGAGTACGCCTACGACGACTGGTGCATCGCCCGCATGGCCGAGGCGCTGGGCGAGCGGGCGATCGCCGACCGCTACTACGCCCGCGCGCGCAACTATGTCAACGTCTTCGACGGCTCCACGGGCTTCTTCCGCGGCCGTCGCGCCGACGGCGGCTGGACCGCGCCCTTCGAGGAGTTCGACACGGGGCGCGACTATACGGAGGCCACGCCCTGGCAGTACCGCTTCTTCGCCCCACACGACGTCAACGGACTGGTGCAGCTGCTGGGCGGCCGCGAGGCTTTCGTGCGGGAGCTCGACCGCCTCTTCACGCTCGAATCCGACATCGAGATCGAGCTGGTCGACGTCACGGGTCTCATGGGCCAGTACGCCCACGGCAACGAGCCCAGCCACCACATGGCCTACCTCTATAATTATGTCGGCCGCCCGTGGCGCACGCAGGAGCTCACGCGCCGCCTGCTCCGCGAGATGTACGAAGCCACGCCGGGCGGCATCATCGGCAACGAGGACTGCGGCCAGATGTCGGCCTGGTACATCTTCTCGTCGCTGGGCTTCTATCCCGTCTGCCCCGGCTCGAACGAGTTCGCGCTGACTACGCCCCTCTTCGAGCGGGCCGTCGTGCGGCTGGCCAACGGCCGCGATCTGGTCATTACGGCAAACCGCCCCGACCGCAACCGCTACATCGCCTCGGTGACGCTCGACGGCAAGCCGATCGACCGCAACTACGTGACCTACGAGCAGCTCGTGAAGGGCGGAGCGCTGTGCTTCACGCTCGCCGCCGAGCCCGTCACCGACCGGGGCACGACGGCGGAGGCCGCTCCCTACTCGCTCACGCAGGGCGAGGAGGTGTCGATCCCCTATACGACGGCCGATCTGAGCCTCTTCACCGAGCCCGTCGATGTCGACCTGCACTCGCTCACCTCCGGCGCCGAGATCCGCTATACGCTCGACGGCAGCGAACCCACGGAGCGCTCGCCGCGCTACGAGACTCCGCTGCGCGTCGACCGCTCGCTCACGCTCCGCGCCCGCGCCTTCCGCGAGGGTGCCGCGCCGAGCGCCGAGATGCGCGTCGAGGCCGAGAAGGCCGTGTTCCTGCCCGCCGTGGCGGCCCGCGCCGCGCAGCCGGGCGTGCGCTACCGCTACTACCAGGGCCTCTTCTCGCGCGTGGCCCAGATCGCCGGCGGCCGCCTGGCAGGCAGCGGCACCATGGCCGAGCCCTCGATCGCCGAGGCGCCCGACGAGGACCACTTCGGCTATCTGTTCGAGGGCGTGATCCGCATTCCCGAGCGGGGCGTGTGGGAGTTCATGACGCGCAGCGACGACGGCAGCGTGCTGGAGATCGACGGCCGCCGCGTGGTCGACAACGACGCCTCGCACGCCGCGGTGGTCGCCTCGGGCCGCGTGGCGCTCGAAGCGGGCCTGCACCGCTTCCGCCTGCTCTACTTCGAGGACTACGAGGGGCAGGAGCTGCGGTGGGGCTGGCGCGCTCCGGGCCGCGAGGGCTTCGAGCCCATCCCCGCCGACTGCCTTTTCCAGGATTGAGATACCAACGAAACGACGATATGAAAAAGACGATCTATCTTCTGGCCGCCGTCCTGCTGTCGGCATGCGGCGCCGCTCCGACCGAGGCTCCCGAGCTGAAGGTCATGTCGATGAACATGCGTTACGACAACCCCGAGGACGGGGAGAACAACTGGCAGTACCGCCGCGAGCGGATCGCCGCGATGGTGGCCGGCGCCGGCGTCGACGTGATGGGCACGCAGGAGCTGCTGGGGCACCAATACGCCCAGCTGCGCGAGCTGCTGCCCGCCTACGGCTCGGTGGGCGTGGGGCGTGAGGACGGCACCTCGGGCGGCGAGCACTGCGCGATCTTCTATCTGAAGGAGCGCTTCGAGCTGCTCGAGTCGGGCACCTTCTGGCTCAGCGAGCACCCCGAGGAGGCGGGCTCCAAGGGGTGGGACGGCGCCTGCGAGCGCATCGCCACCTGGGCCGTGCTGCGTGAAAAGGGGGGCCGCGAGCTCTTCTTCATCGACACCCACCTCGACCACGTGGGGCGCGTCGCCCGCAGCGAGGGGGTGAAGCTGCTCTTCGACCGCATCGCGACGCTCGGCGCCGGGCGCCCGGTGGTCCTCACCGGCGACTTCAACTCCGACCCCGACTCGCCGGTCATCGCCCACGTCCTTTCCGACGGCTCGCTGCGCCATGCGCGCGACATCGCCGCCGAGTGCCGGGGCGCCGCGTGGAGCTTCGCCGACTTCGGCCAGATTCCCGAGGAGCGGCGTCCGCTGATCGACTACATCTTCGTGAGTCGCGACTTCGAGGTCCCCGCTTACGAAATCCTTCCCGACACGTTCAACGGCGGCTACGTCTCGGACCATGCGCCCGTGACCGCCGTGCTTAAATTCGCCGACCGATGAAACCGCGCAACTTCAGAGCACTGCTGCTCGCCGCGGCCCTCTGCGTCGCCTCCGTGGCCGCGGCCCAGCGCCCCATCCTCATCCATTCGCACAACGACTACACGCGCCGCGCCCCCTTCTGGCAGGCCTACGCGCAGCAGGTCTACTCGATCGAGGCCGACCTCTTCCTGCGCGACGGGCAGCTGCTGGTGGGCCACGACCCTGAGGATCTCGACCCCCGCATGAGCTTCGAGGCGCTCTACGTCGAGCCGCTCGTGGCGCTCTACGACCGCAACGGCGGCCGCGCGTGGCGCGACAGCGACGAGCCGCTGCAGCTGATGATCGAGCTCAAGTCGGCCACCCGGCCCACGCTCGACGCCGTCGTCGCGCTGCTCGGCCGCTGGCCCGAGGTCTTCGACACGCGGGTCAACCCCCGCGCCGTGCGCATCGCCATCACGGGCAACGTCCCCGCGCCCGCCGACTTCGGCCGCTGGCCCGAGTATATCCTCTTCGACGGGGAGTGGGACGCCGACTACACGCCCGGCCAGCTCGCGCGCGTGGCGCTGGTGAGCACCGACTTCCGCAACTACTCGTCGTGGAACGGCAAGGGGTCGATCATCCCCTCGGAGCTCAAGCGCCTGCGCGAGGTGATCGACCGCGCCCACGCCATGGGCAAGCCCGTGCGCTTCTGGAACGCACCCGAGGGGGTCACCGTCTACTACACCTTCTACGACCTGGGCATCGACTACCTCAACACCGACCGCCCGGAGGCCGCCGCCGCCTTCTTCGCCGACTTCGGCAACAAGAACTTCCGCATCGGCGACCGCCGCACGGCCTCCGCGGGCGTGACGGGCACCAAGCGGCTCGACAAGGCCACGCGCGACTTCAGCGGCTTCCAGAACGACAAGCTCCAGCTCTCGAAAGGGATTGATATCTACTATCCGACGCACCGCAACGACGGCGGCCGGGGCAAGGTGAAGAACGTCATCTACCTGATCGGCGACGGCATGGGTCTGTCGCAGATCACCGCCGCGGCCTACGCCAATAAGGGCCTCACGCTGCTCAACTTCGACTATATCGGCATCCAGCAGAACAACGCCCTCGACGCCTTCACCACCGACTCGGCGGCCGGCGGCAGCGCCCTGGCCACGGGCCGCAGCCACAACAACCGCCACATCGCGGCGGCGGCCGACGGCACCCCCTGCGAGTCGCTCTCCGACTTCTTCCACGCCAAGGGGCTCCCCGTGGGCGTGGTCACGCTGGGCAATGCGGCCGACGCCACGCCCACGGCCTTCTACGGCCACTCGGTCGAGCGCGATCACTCCGACGAGCTCACGCGATGCCTTCTGGACGGACACATCGACCTGCTGTGCGGCAGCGGCATCCGCGAGTTCGAGCGCCGGCGCGACGGCGTGGACCTCGTCGGCGAGCTGTCGAAGCAGTATAACTTCGTCCGCTCGGTCGACAAGATCAACGAGCGTCCCGGCAAGGTGATCTGCATCGACGACGAGATGGACGCCGCGGCCGAGGAGGGCAACCTCTCCCTGCTGGCCCGGGCCACGCGCGAGTCGATCGCCAAGCTGCGCGAGCAGGGCGGCGACAAGGGTTTCTTCCTCGCCGTCGAAGGGGCCAAGATCGACTACGCGGGCCACTCGCGCTGCCTGCCCGGCTCGATCATCGAGATGCTGAGCTTCGACATGGCGGTGGCCGAGGCGCTCAGGTTCGCCGACCGGAACGGCCAGACGCTCGTCGTGGTCACGGCCGACCACGAGACGGGCGGCCTGACGCTGCTCGACGGCGACCTGGAGAGCGGCCGCATCATGGGCTGCTACGTCACCGACGACCACACCCCCTCCATGCTCCCCGTCTTCGCCTACGGCCCCGGCGCCGACCGCTTCACGGGCGTCTACTTCAACACCGAGATCGCGCGCCGCATCCGCGCGCTGACCGAATAACGCACGCTGTCATGCAACGCAAGACCATCGCATTGCTCGCCGCCGCCGTGCTCGCGGCCGCGGCGACGCTCCGGGCGCAGGACCTGCGCTCGGGGCCCTACGAGCTGCCCTACAAGAACACCTACGTCAAGGAGGTCTTCGTCGCCGAGAATCCCTACCGCACGATGACCCCCGAGCGCATCGAGCCGCGCCCGTTCGCCGAGGCGCGGAAGATCCTGCCCGCCCCCTTCTGGCAGGGCCACGAGCGCGAGGTGGAGATGTACTGGCACGCCTGGAAGATCGCCGTGGGCAACATCCGCCAGCCGCAGGAGGGCTCGGGCTTCGTCTCGCCCTACCTCGACATCGCCTACAACGGCAACATCTTCATGTGGGACGCCTCCTTCATGATGATGTTCGCCCGCTACGGCCACCGCTACTTCCCCTTCCAGCGCACGCTCGACAACTTCTACGCCAAGCAGCACCCCGACGGCTTCATCTGCCGCGAGATCCGCGCCGACGGCTCGGACTGCTTCGAGCGCTACGATCCCACGTCGACGGGCCCCGACCTGCTGCCGTGGGCCGAGCTGATGTATTTCCGCCAGTTCGGCGACGTCGACCGCCTGCACCGCGTCTTCCCGGCGCTGTGCGCCTACGCCAAGTGGTGGCGGCAGAACCGCACCTGGCCCGACGGCACCTACTGGTCGAGCGGCTGGGGCACGGGCATGGACAACATGCCGCGCGTGCCGGCGGGCTACAACCCGATCTACTCCCACGGCCACATGGTGTGGCTCGACACCAACCTCCAGCAGCTGCTCGTCGACGCCTCGCTGCTGCAGATCGGCTTCCACATCGAGCGCTGGCAGGAGATCGAGGAGCTCGAGGACGAGATGAAGCGGCTGGGCCGCTACGTCAACGAACACCTCTGGAACACGGAGACCGACTTCCTGCACGACCGCTACGCCGACGGCTCGCTCTGCGCCACGAAGGGCATCGGCGCCTTCTGGGCGCTGCACACCGACGTGCTGTCCGACGAGCGGCTGGAGCTGCTGACGGCCCACCTGCGCGACACGGCGGAGTTCTGCCGCCCCCATCGTGTGCCGTCGCTCTCGGCCGACCACCCCAAGTACAACCCCCTGGGCCGCTACTGGCAGGGCGGGGTGTGGCCCGGCACCAATTATATGGTCGTCGACGGCCTCTGCCGCAAGGGCTTCCGCGACCTGGCGCGCGAGATCGCCGAGAACCACTACGCCGCCGTGTTCGAAGTGTGGAAGCGCACCGGCACCTTCTGGGAGTACTACGCCCCCGAGCGCATCGAGCCGGGCTTCATGGCCCGCAAGGAGTTCGTCGGCTGGACGGGCCTGCCGCCCATCGCTCTCTTCATCGAGTACATCCTGGGCATCCGCTCCGACTTCTCGGAGGGGCGTATCGAGTGGGACATCGCCCGCACCGAGGCCCACGGCATCGAGCGCTATCCCTACGGGCCCGAAGGCTCGGTGACGCTGAAGGTCGCCGCGCGCCGCACGGCCGGGCAGCGGCCCTCGATCGAGGTCGTGACCGACGTGCCGTTCGATCTGGTCGTCCGCTGGGGCGACGGGCAGTGCCGCACGGTCCGCGTCGGGCGCAGCGGCTCCGTAAAACTCGATTAACGCAGATTGTCATGAATACGAAAAGAGTTCTTTCGCTGCTCTGCGCCCTTCTGGTGGCCGGAGCGCTCCGCGCGCAGGTCGCGGCCCCCGCTTTCGGGCCCGACGACCGGCTCAAGATCGCGCAGCTGACCGATACCCACCTCGACCTGGGCACCCCCTACCGGCGCGCCGAGGCCGAGAAGACCCTCGCCCAGCTGCGCGCGGTGCTCGAGGCCGAGCGCCCCGATCTGGTGCTCTTCACGGGCGACGTGGTGACGGGGCGTCCGGCCCGCGAGGCGTGGGAGCGTCTCGTGGCCGTGCTGGCCGAATACCGCACCCCCTTCTGCGTCGTGCTGGGCAACCACGACGCCGAGCAGGACCTCACGCGCGCCGAGATCGCCCGCATCGTGACCTCCGCGCCCGGCAGCCTCAACCGGCTCGACGCGGCGGGCGAGCTGGCCGACCTGGTGCTCGAAGTGCCCGGCGCCCGGGGTACGGCGGCCCTGCTCTACTGCCTCGATTCGCACGACTACTCGACCGTCGAGGGGGTGGAGGGCTACGGCTGGTTCACCCCCGGGCAGATCGCCTGGTACCGCGAGCGGAGCGCGGCCTACACGGCCGCCAACGGCGGTGCGCCGCTGCCTGCGCTGGCCTTCTTCCACATCGCGCTGCCCGAGTACGTCGCCGCATGGCGCAACCCCGAGAATACGCATGTCGGCCGCGCCGCCGAGGACGAGTGCCCCGGGGCGGTCAATGCGGGCATGTTCGCCGCGATGGTCGAGCAGGGCGACGTTGTCGGCGTCTTCGTGGGCCACGACCACGACATCGACTATGTGGTCGCAGAGAACGGCATAGCCCTGGGCTACGGCCGTTTCTCGGGCGACGACACGACCTATAACAACCTCCGCCACGGCGTGCGCCTGCTGCTGCTCTGCGAGGGCGAGCGCGGGTTCGAGACCTGGATCCGCGAGCGCGACGGCCGCATCGTCGACCGCGTGCGCTTCGCCGGCGGCAAAATTACCAAAGTAAGGAAATGATGGAACACAAGGTGAGAATCGGTGTGGACCTGGGCGGCACCAACGTGCGTGTCGGCCTGGTGCGCGACGGCCGCCTCGAGAGGCTCGAAGCCGAGCCCTGCAAATCCGACCGCCCCGAGGGGGAGGTCGTGGACCATATCGCCGCCCTCATCGGGCGGGTCATGACCGGGGAGGTGTCGTCGATCGGTATCGGCGTGCCCTCGGTGGTCGATGCCGCGCGCGGCATCGTCTATAACGTCGTGGGCATCCCCTCGTGGCGCGAGGTGCACCTCAAGGAGCTGCTCGAGCGTCGCTTCGGCATCCCCGTGCACGTCGACAACGACTGCAACTGCTTTGCGCTGGGCGTCTGCCGCTTCGGCGAGGCGGGCGGTGCGCGCGACGCGGTGTGCGTGGCGCTGGGTACGGGCGTCGGCGCCGGCGTGGTGGTCGACGGCGCGCTCTACCGCGGCCGCAACACGGGTGCCGGCGAGATCGGCAGCATTCCCTACCTCGACCGCGACTACGAATACTACTGCTCGAGCCGCTTCTTCGTCGGGCGCGGCACCACGGGGCGCGAAGCCGCCGAGCGGGCCGCCGCGGGCGATCCCGGGGCGCTCGCCCTCTGGAGCGAGTTCGGCGGCCACGTGGGGCGGCTCGTGGAGCTGATCCTCTACGCCTACGACCCCGAGACGATCGTCTTCGGCGGCAGCATCTCCCAGGCCTTCGACTTCTACAGCCGGGCGATGCGCGAGCGGCTGGAGGCGTTTCCCTATCGTAAGAGCGTCGAGCGGCTGCGCATCTGCCGCACGCAGACGCCCCACGTCGGGCTGCTGGGCGCCTCGGCGCTGGATTGACCTTAAAAAGAGTGTTTGCGATGAGACACATCGTTCTGAGGGCGGCGCTCGCGTGCGCCGCATGGTGGGGGCTGGCCGGCTGCGGCCGGACCGTGCCCGCCGACGGCGAGCTGGCCGTCATTCCGCAGCCGGCCTCGGTCGGCCTCGCCGAGGGGAGCTTCCTCCTCTCGGCGCGCAGCCCGATCGTCGTCGGGATGGAGGGTGCCGAGCCGGTCGCCCGCGCGCTCGACGAGGTGGGCGAGGCGCTCTTCGGCCGTCCGCTGCGACGCGCCGACAGCCCTGCGGCGGGCGCCGTCGTGCTCCGGCGCGACACCGCGCTGGCCGGGGAGGCCTATGCGCTGACGGTGAGCCCCGAGGGGATCGACATTGCCGCCGGATCGCCCGCCGGGGCCTTCTACGCCGTGCAGACGCTGCGGCAGCTGCTGCCCCCGGAGGCCTTCGGCGCAGGCGATGTGCGGCGGGCGGAGATCCCCTGCCTGACGATCGTCGACGAGCCCTGCATGCGCTACCGCGGGGTGATGCTCGACGCCGCGCGCCACTTCTTCACGGTCGACGAGGTGAAGCGGCTGCTCGACATCCTCGCCCTGCACAAGATCAACACCTTCCACTGGCACCTGACCGACGACCAGGGGTGGCGCATCGAGATCCGAAAGTATCCCCGCCTCACGGAGTTCGGGTCGGTGCGCACGCGCACGCTCATCGGCCGCGACCCGGGCGGCGAGTACGACGAGACGTGCCGCTTCGACGAGACCCCCTACGGCGGGTTCTACACCCAGCAGGAGATCCGCGACGTGGTGGCCTACGCCGCAGAGCGCTTCATCACGGTGATCCCCGAGATCGAGTTTCCGGGCCATGCCGTCTCGGCGCTGGCCTCCTATCCGTGGCTCGGCTGCACGGGCGAGCAGTACGAGGTGCGCCAGACGTGGGACATCGACGACCGCGTCTACTGCCCGGGCAAGGAGACCACTTTCGAGTTCATCGAGAACGTGCTCGCCGAGGTCGCGGAGCTCTTCCCGGGGCCCTATGTCCACATCGGCGGCGACGAGTGCCCGATGACCTACTGGAAGGGGTGTCCCCACTGCCGCGCGCGCATGCGCAGCGAAGGGCTGACCCATTGGCGCCAGTTGCAGAACTACTCCACGGCGCGCCTCGAGCGCTTCCTCAACGCCCGCGGCAAGCAGCTCATCGGCTGGGACGAGATCCTCGAGGGCGAGGTGACTCCCACGGCGACCATCATGTCGTGGCGCGGCACCGAGGGCGGTATCCGCGCCGCCAGGCAGGGCAACTACGCCATCATGTCGCCCGGCACCTACTGCTATTTCGACCATGCGCAGGCGGTGGGCGAGGGCGAGCCGCTGTCGTGGGGCGGCTATCTGCCCGTGGATAAGGTCTACGCGTTCGATCCCTGCGCAGGGCTGACGCCCGGCGAGCGGCGCTTCATCCTCGGCGTGCAGGCCAACCTCTGGACCGAGTATATCGCCGACTTCGACCACCTGCAGTATATGCTGCTGCCGCGCCTGAGCGCCCTGGTCGAGACGGCGTGGAGCCTCGACCGCAAGGACTGGGACGACTACCGCCGGCGGGTCGACCGCCTGCGCCGGCTCTACGACGCCTGCGGCTACAACTACGCCCGGCATCTGTGGGCCGAGTAGGGCGGGGTAGCGCTCCGTCCCGGTGCGGGAGCGCACGGTCTGTCGGCCGGCGCTCCCGCATCGCTTTTTCGGTGCGTGCCGGGCGGCTTGCCTCTATTCCGAACGTGCGTCTCGGGGCTGTGCATTTGTCTGCTCGGGCCCTCCGGCGGACCTCTCCGCTCCCGTTCGCCCGGGCCCTCCGGCGCGTTTCTCCCGCCCGCTCCCGCCGCCTCTTCCGTTCGCGCCTTTCCCGCCTCCCCTCTGTCCGCCCGATGACACGCATTTCCCGCCCGGCAGGCCCGGTTTTCGCATGCCGCGGGCGATTTGTGGCGCCGCAGGCGCTGCCGGTCGGCAAAAAATGGCTATCTTGCACGGATCAATCCCTAAACCCATTCCGATCCGCCGATGAACTCCGCTTCGATTCCTGCACCTGCTCCGCGCCACGGGCGCGTGGAGGTGGCCGACGTGCTGCGCGGCCTCTCCGTCATGGGCATCCTGCTGCTCCACTCCATCGAGCACTTCAACTTCTCCTCCTATCCCGACACCGCGGGGCAGAGCCCCTGGCTCTCCTTTTCGGACCGCGCCGTGTGGGACGGGCTCTTTTTCCTGCTGGGCGGCAAGGCCTACGCCGTCTTCGCGCTGCTGTTCGGCTTCAGCTTCTTCATCCAGGACGACAACGAGCGGATGCGGGGCCGCGACTTCCGCGGCCGCTTCTGCTGGCGGCTCGTGCTGCTCTTCCTCATCGGCAACCTCAACGCCGCTTTCTTCACGGCCGAGATTCTGGTGATGTATTCGCTCGTGGGCTTCGTGCTGGTGGCCGCCTGCCGCGCGAGCGACCGCGCGGTGGGTTGGCTCGCCCTCGTATGCCTGCTCCAGCCCGTGGCGCTCTACCACGCGGGGCGCGCCGCGCTCGACGCCTCCTACCTCACGCCCGCGGTCCCCACGCGCGAGTGGTGGGGTGCGGCCTATGCCGTGCAGTCGGCCGGCACCTTCTGGCAGACCGTGAAGGTCAACCTCTGGGAGGGGCAGCTGGCCAGCCTCGGCTGGGCCTGGGACCACGGGCGCATATTCCAGACCGCCGGTCTGTTCCTGCTCGGCATGCTCGCCGGGCGGCGGGGGTGGCTGCTCGAGCGCAGTCTGCCGCTGTGGGGGCGCGTGCTGGCCGGGGCGCTGGTCGCCTTCTTCCCCCTCTACGGGCTCGACAACATGCTGCCGCGGTTCATCGACAATGCCAACTTGCTGGCGCCGCTGCGCATCGTCACCTCGTCGCTGGCCAACTTCTCGTTCATGCTCGTGCTGGTGTCGGGCGTGCTGTTCGCCTACTACCGTTCGCGGGGGCTGTGCGGCGCCATGCGGCGGCTCGTTCCCTACGGGCGGATGAGCCTGACCAACTACGTCACGCAGAGCGTTGTCGGGTCGCTGATCTTCTATAATTGGGGTCTGGGGATGCACGCCCGCCTCGGCATCACCGCCTCGGCGGCGCTCGGTGCGGGGCTCTTCCTCCTTCAGTACCTCTTCTGCCGCCGGTGGATGCGCACCCACGGCCACGGCCCGCTGGAGTGGCTGTGGAAGCGGGCGACGTGGATCGGCCGGTAGGCGGTCCCGCGCGACGCTTTCCCCGCGGCGGCCGACGGGGCCCGTCGGCCGTTTTCCGGCTGCGCAGGGAGGCGCTCCCGCCCGGCAAAATGCGAGCAGACTTGCTTTTGCCCTCGTTTATTCGTATATTCGCAACCAAAATTCGGGATTATGGATATGGAAACCTTGCGTAGCGAATTGCGACGCCTTCAGGAGCTGGCCGACGGCTGGTCGGCAGCCGGCGAGATACCGTCCATCGAGCGCGACCTGGCGCTCGCCAAATTGCGGAGCCTCTACGATGCGGTGCGGTTCGCCGCTCCGGCGCACGATGCGGCGCCCGCCGCCGAGTCTTTCGGCGCCGTCGATCTCGGCCTGGCCGCCGGGCTGTCGTTCGGCGAGCGGCCCGCAGCGACCGCGTGGGAGGCGCCGGCAGCCGAGCCGGAGCCCGTCGCCGAAGCGCCGGCCGAGGTGCCGGCAGCCGGGGCGGAGCCCGCATATGCAGCTCCCGTTGTCGCGGAGGAGGTGCCGGCAGCGTCCGTTCCTGCGGTTGCGGAGGTGATCCCGGCAGCGCCGGAGACGACGCCCGTTGTCGTGGAGGAGGTCCCGGCAGCGTCGGAGCCCGTTCCCGCCGTCGAGGAGCCGGTGGCCCCCGCGGCGGTTTCGGAGGCGGCTCCCACCGCCGTCGAACCTGCACCCGTCGAGCTCGCCCCTGCCGTTGAACCCGCCCCCGCCGCAGAGCCTGCCATCGGGTCCGCGCCCGAGTTCGTCCCCGAGCCGGCTCCGGCTTCCGGGCCCGCACCCGAACCGGCTCCCGTCGTCGAGCCTGCGGCCGAACCCGCTCCCGCACCGGTGACCGCGTCGTCGGTGACCTCGACCCTCTTCGGTCCCGAGGAGGCGGTGGTGCGCCACCGCCACAAGCAGCGGGTCATCATGTCGCTCTACGATCCCGACCCGGTGCTTCCGTCGCAGCGCATGCCGCCCCCCGTGGTGCAGCCCGCGCCGGCTCCCGAAGATTTCATGACCGATGCGGCGACGCCCGCCGCTCCCGAGGCGCCTGCCGGCGTCGGGGCGGCACCCGCTGCGCCCGCGCCTGCAATGCCCGCGGCCCCGGCAGATTCCGAGGTTGTAGCAGCGGAGGCGGCGTCCCGTGCCGCGGTCGAGCCCGCCCCGGTATCCGCACCTGCACCCGCCGCACAGCCCGTTCAGCCCGCGCAGCCTGCCGCAGCATCCGAATCGGCATTCGAGCCCGTTCCTGCGCCGGAACCCGTTGCGGCCCCGGCGCCGCAGCCCACCCCTGCACAGGACCCCGCTCCGGTTCCCGCGGCACAGCCCGCAACCCGCCCGGCTGCTCCGTCGCAGTCCGCTCCGGCAGCCGAATCCTGCCCTTGTGCCGTGGGCGAGGCGACCCCGGTGACCGTGCTGGGCGAGGCTGTGAACCACGACGTGCAGACCCTGGCCGACACCTTCGCTCCGCAGCGCGACCGCGCCGACGAGCTGGCCTGCGAGGCGGTCGACGACCTGCGCCGGGCCATCGGCATCAACGACAAGTTCCTGCTCGTCCGCGATCTGTTCGGCGGCGACGCCGGGGCGTGCGACGCGGCGCTCGCGGTGCTCGACGGCTTCGACAACCTCGACGACTGCATGATCCACATCGCCGAGAACTACGCCTGGAACGCCAATTCCGACGGTGCCAAGTTCCTCATGGAGCTGCTCGAACGCAAATTCGCCTGACGCATGGCGAAGCTCTATATCGTACCCACGCCCATCGGCAACCTCGACGACATCACCCTGCGCGCGGTAGAGGTCCTGCGCCGCGTCGACTTCGTGCTGGCCGAGGATACGCGCACGACCTCCTTCCTGCTCAAGCACCTGGGCATCGAGCAGCGGCTGCGCTCCCACCACAAATTCAACGAGCACGCCACCGCGCAGCTCGTCGCCGAGACGATCGCAGCCGGGCGCGACGCCGCGCTGGTTTCCGACGCCGGCACACCCGGCATCTCCGACCCCGGCTTCCTGCTGGTGCGCACCTGCGTGGAGGCGGGCATCGAGGTCGAGACGCTGCCCGGCGCCACGGCCTGCATCCCGGCGCTGGTGCAGAGCGGCTTTCCGTGCGACCGCTTCTGCTTCGAGGGGTTTCTGCCCCAGAAGAAAGGGCGCGCCAAGCGCCTGCAGGCCCTCGCCGACGAGGAGCGCACGATGATCTTCTACGAGTCGCCCTACCGCGTGGTGAAGTGCCTCGAGCAGCTGGCCGAGCTCTTCGGCCCCGAGCGGCGCGTCTCCGTGTCGCGCGAGCTGACCAAGAAATTCGAACAGACCCTTCGCGGCACGATCGCCGAGGTGCTCGACCGTTTCCGCGCGAGCGAGCCCCGCGGCGAGTTCGTCCTGGTCGTGGAGGGCAAATCCCGGGAGCGCCGCGGCAGCGGCGGCGAGGCTCCCGCCGAAGAGTAACAGATTCATGGAACGACAGATCGATACCGACATTACCGAACAGTCCGACCGGCGCGAGGCGCCCGGCGCCGGACAGGAGCGGCCCGCCCGCCGGGGCAGTCGCCTGAGGGCCTTCCTGCGGGGCCGCTTCAGCCTCGACGAGGACAAGGCGTGCCGCGACGAAGTGGTGGCCAACATCGCCAAGGGGGTGGAGTTCCGCGGGGTCAACCTCTGGGTGCTGATCTTCGCCACGATGATCGCCTCGCTGGGTCTGAACGTCAACTCGGCGGCCGTCATCATCGGCGCCATGCTCATCTCGCCCATCATGGGCCCGATCATGGGCGTGGGCCTGTCGCTGGGCATCAACGACTTCGACCTGCTGAAGCGGTCGATGCGCAACCTGGCGCTCATGTTCAGCGTGGCCATCGTCACCTCGACCCTCTATTTCCTCATCTCGCCCCTCTCGTCGAACAGCAGCGAGCTGCTGGCGCGCACCACGCCCACGACCTACGACGTGCTGATCGCCCTCTTCGGCGGTCTGGCGGGCATCGTGGCGCAGACACGTCAGGACCGCTCCTCGACCGTCATCCCGGGCGTGGCCATCGCCACGGCCCTCATCCCGCCCCTCTGCACGGCGGGCTTCGGCCTGGCCACGGGGCAGCTGCGCTTCTTCCTGGGGGCCTTCTACCTCTTCTTCATCAACTCGGTCTTCATCGCGCTGGCCACCTTCCTCATGGTGCGCTTCCTGCGCTACGAGCGGCTGACGTTCCTCGACAAGGAGCGCGAGCGCAGCGTGCGGCGCCTGATGGTCGCCATCACGCTCGCGACTTTCCTACCGAGCGTCTTCATCGGCCTGCGCATGGTGCGCGTGTCGCTCTTCGAGAGCGCCGCCGACCGCTACGTGGCCCAGGTCTTCGACTTCCGCAACACGCGCGTGCTGGAGTGCAACAAGCGCTACGGCCGCGGCGATACGCCCTCGCAGATCGAGCTGGTGCTCGTGGGCGAGGCGCTGCCCGACGCCGTGGTGGAGAACGCGCGTGCGCAGCTCGACCACTTCGGGCTGGAGCGCGCCGAGCTGGTCGTGCGGCAGGCGAGCCGCGGCGACCGCATCGACGTCGAGTCGTTGCAGCAGAGCTACCGCGAGCTGCTCGACGAGAAGAACCGCCGCATTGCCCGCATGGAGGAGCAGCTGCGCCGCCACAGCGTCACGGAGGTCGACGACGCCGACGACATCGCCCGCGAGCTGGCCACGCTGATGCCCGCCGTGGGGGCCGTGTCGCTCACCAAAGGCGTGACCGTGGCCTCGGACGGCGCCGTGCGCGACACGGTGCTCGTCTGCGTGGTCTCGCCCTCGGGCGCCGACTCGCTCGACCGGCCGACGCTCGAGCGCTGGCTGCGCATCCGCACCCATGTCGAGCGGGTCAAACTCTTCGTCGAACCCCGATAGCCGCCCGAGCATGAACCGTCCCCGACTCACCTTCGTGCAGCGCATAGGCCTCGAGCTGCTCTGGCTGCTGGCCCGCGCGGTGGCCGTGATGCCCTACTGGGTCAAGTACTACGTCATCGAGAACCTCCTCTTCGTGCTGCTCTTCTACTGCCTGCGCTACCGCCGGCGCGTGGTGACCGAGAACCTGCGCGGTTCGTTCCCCGAGAAGAGCGAGGCCGAGCTGCGGACCATCCGCCGCCGCTTCTACCGCACGCTGGCCGAGGTGGTGGTCGACACGGTCAACATGGCCCACATGAGCGAGGCGAAGGCCCGCGAGGCTGTGGGCGTGGGCAATCTGGAGGAGCACCTCCGGGAGGTGCGCGGCCGCGACTGGATCGCCATGACGGCCCACTTCGGCTGCTGGGAGTACGGCTCCTATTGGGGCGTCTACGAGCGTTCGCAGCTGCTCATCTCGGTCTACCACCCGCTGCGCAGCCCCGTTGCCGAGCGCTTCTACCAGCGGCTGCGCAACTACGAGAACGCCACGGCCGTGTCGATGAAGGAGAGCCTGCGCTTCTACCTGCGCCACTGCGAGCAGGGCATCGACGGCAAGAATCTGGTGATGGGGCTCATCTGCGACCAGAATCCGCCCCTCAGGCCCGACAGCCACTGGTTCCGCTTCCTCAACCGCGACACGGTCTTCTTCGACGGCGGCGAGAAGCTGGCGCTGCGCTGCCACCTGCCCGTCTACTTCATGCGCATGGAGCGCGTGCAGCGGGGCCGCTACCGCATGTGGTTCGAGCGCATCTACGACGGCGAGGAGCAGGTGGCGCCCAACGAGATCACCGAGCGCTATGTGCGGCGGCTCGAGGCGCAGATCGTCGAGCACCCCGAGCTGTGGATCTGGTCCCACCGCCGGTGGAAACACAAGCGTGCGGATGGCGACCGCTAAGATCGTGCTGCTCAACTGGAACGGCGAGGAGTACCTCGGCCGCTTCCTGCCGGGCGTCATCGCCGCGGCCGCCGAGGAGGGGGTGGGCGTGGCGGTCGTCGACAACGGCTCGACCGACGGCTCGCGTGCGCTGCTCGCCGACCGCTTCCCCGACGTGGAGCTGGTGGCGCTCGACGCCAACTACGGCTTCGCCGGGGGCTACAACCGCGGTCTGGAGCATATCGAGGCCGATTACTTCCTGCTGCTCAATACAGATGTGGAGACCCCGCGCGGGTGGCTGCGGCCCATTCTGGAGTGTCTGGACGCCTGTCCCGACGTGGGGGCCGTGGCGCCCAAGCTGCGCTCGACCGAGCGACGCGACCGCTTCGAGTATGCGGGCGCCGCGGGGGGCTACATCGATTTTCTGGGCTATCCCTTCTGCCGCGGGCGCATCCTGCGCTCGACGGAGCGCGACTGCGGGCAGTACGACGACGCGCGCGACCTCTTCTGGGTGAGCGGCGCGGCTTTCTGCTGCCGTGCTGACCTCTTCCGCCGCCTGGGGGGCTTCGACGCCGACTTCTTCGCCCATATGGAGGAGATCGACCTCTGCTGGCGCATGCAGCTGGCCGGCTACCGCGTGCGCATCGAGCCGCGCAGCGTGGTCTACCACGTGGGGGGCGGCACGCTGCCGACCGACACGCCGCGCAAGGTGCTGCTCAACCACCGCAACAATCTGGCGATGCTCTTCAAGTGCGCGCCGGCGTGGCAGCGGGCCGTGGTGGCCGTCGTGCGGCCTGCGCTCGACCTGCTGGCGGCGCTGACCTACCTGGCGCAGGGGCGGCGCGACAACTTCTGCGCCGTCTTCCGCGCCTGGCGCGATTTCATCGCCTGGCACCGCATCCTCTCCGCCAAGCGGCGCGCCGTGCGCGGCAGCCGCATCGCGGAGGCGCGGCACATCTACCGCGGCTCGATCCTCGTGCGCTACCTCTTCGGGCGCCGGAGCTTCGGCCGCCTGCTCTGAGCGGGGCGTCGGTCGTGCTCCGTCAGTCCGTTCCGTCAGACCGCTCCGTCAGATCGCTCCGGCAGCCTGCTTCTGCCGTTTGCCTTGCCTGCTGCCCGCCTACCCGTCCGCCGGACGCGGCTTTTCGTGCGGCCTCTTGTGCGGCCGGCCTATCGCGCCTCCTCTCTTTCCCGTCGCTTCTGCTCCTTGAGCGCCAGCCACACGCTGTCGGGCAGGCTCACCCCCGTGGAGTCGAGCCGCTCGATCGCTTCGCGGATGGCCTCCTCGCGCTGCAGGTCCAGCGGCTCGGGGTCGATCGTCAGCTCCACGGTGCGGCGCGGGCGTAGCTCGAGCTGCGCCTCGTAGCCCAGCTTGGGCATCGAGAGGCGGCACGCGTGCGGGCTGCTCGTCAGATCGGCCTTGAGCGTGAATCGGTTGCCGAGGATGAGGCACGAGTCGAGGATGCGGTCGTCGGCCGCATCGCGGAGGTAGGCCCATCGGTAGTCGACGCCGCCCAGGCGGTCGGAGAAGCGGCCCAGGAGGGTGGCCGTGCGCGTGCGGTCGGTCCCGACCAGTGCGGCCGTGGCGGCGAGCACGGCGAGCAGCAGAACGAAGATCAGCGTGTTTTTCATGGCGGTGGGATAGCGGTTTCGTGCAGGCAAATATACGACTAAATTTTTAGAAACAAACGATTCGCCGATCATTTCTCACCGCGCATGAACGCAGGAGGCTGCCCCACGGACGGGGCAGCCTCCTGCGTCTTGTAGGGCCGGAGCTCCGGCCGCGGTGTCATCCTATTTGTTGATCTTCGCCCACGAATCCTTGAGCGTCACCGTGCGGTTGAAGACCAGGTGCTCGGCCGTCGAGTCGGTGTCGGGGCAGAAGTAGCCCACGCGCTCGAACTGCACGGCGCGGCCTACCTCCACCTCGCGCAGCGAGGGCTCGAGGTAGCCCGTGACGCGGACCATCGACTCGGGATTGAGGTTGTCCTCCCAGGTCTGGCCCTCCTCCACGTCGTCGGGGTTCTCCTTGGTGAAGAGGGGGTTGAACAGACGCACTTCGGCCTCCACGGCGTGGGGCGCCGAGACCCAGTGGATGACCCCCTTCACGCGGCGGCCGTCGCTCGACGAGCCGTTGCCCGACTCGGGGTCGTAGGTGCAGCGCAGCTCCGTGATGTTGCCCTCGGCGTCCTTGACCACCTCCTCGCAGCGGATCAGGTAGGCGTAGCGCAGGCGCACCTCGCCGCCGGGGCAGAGGCGGAAGAACTTCTTGGGCGGGTTCTCCATGAAGTCGTCGCGCTCGATCCACAGCTCGCGCGAGAAGGGCACACGGCGCGTGCCGGCGGCCTCGTCCTCGGGGTTGTTGATCGCCGTGAAGAGCTCCTCGCGCCCCTCCTCGTAGTTGGTGATGACCACCTTGAGCGGGTTGAGCACGGCCATGCGGCGCTCGGCTACCTTGTTCAGATCTTCGCGCACGCAGTACTCGAGCTTGCCCAGATCGATCGTGTTGTCGCGCTTGGCGACGCCCACCATCTCGGCGAAGTTGCGCACCGAGGCGGGCGTGTAGCCCTTGCGGCGCAGGGCGCAGACGGTCGGCATGCGCGGGTCGTCCCAGCCCATCACGGCCCCCTCCTGCACCAGCTTGAGCAGCTTGCGCTTCGACATCATGGTGTAGGTGAGGTTCAGGCGCGCGAACTCGTACTGGTGCGACGGGAAGATGTCGAGCGCCTGGATGAACCAGTCGTAGAGCGGACGGTGTACGTCGAACTCCAGCGTGCAGATCGAGTGGGTGATGCGCTCGATCGAGTCACTCTGGCCGTGGGCGTAGTCGTACATCGGGTAGATGCACCACTTGTCGCCCGTGCGGTGGTGCGTGGCGTGGAGGATGCGGTACATGATCGGGTCGCGGAAGAGCATGTTGGGGTGCGCCATGTCGATCTTGGCGCGCAGCACCTTCTCGCCGTCGGCGAATTCGCCGCGGCGCATGCGCTCGAACAGGTCGAGGTTCTCCTCTGCCGTGCGGTCGCGCCACGGCGAGGGCGTGCCCGGCTCGGATACCGTGCCGCGCGTCGCGCGGATCTGCTCCTGCGTCTGGTCGTCGACGTAGGCCAGGCCCTTTTTGATCAGCTCGACGGCCCAGTCGTAGAGCTGGTCGAAGTAGTCGGAGGCGTAGCGCTCCACGGCCCAGTCGAAGCCCAGCCAGCGGATGTCGCGCTTGATCGAGTCGACGTACTCGACATCCTCCTTCACGGGGTTGGTGTCGTCGAAGCGCAGGTTGCACTTGCCGCCGTATTTCTTGGCCAGGCCGAAGTTGATGCAGATGCTCTTGGCGTGGCCGATGTGCAGGTAGCCGTTGGGCTCGGGCGGGAAGCGGGTCTGTATGCGCGTCTCGCCGCGGGCGATGGACTCTTCGATGATCTCCTCGAGGAAGTTGAGCGACTTCTCGCGGGTTTCGGTGGTTTCGGTGGTTGCCATTTATCGTCTGTGTTTTCTGTGATTTTTGCTGTTGTATACGGGCTTGAGCAGCTTGACGCCCACCTCGAGCAGCTGCTGCGTGCCGAGGGCCGTGCCGTCGTGGTGGGCGACGAATTCGGCGCCCACGCTCAGCGTGTCGTGGAAGAAGGTGCGGCGGAAGGAGAGCGACGTGCGGCTGTAGACCTTCTCCGTGGTGCGGAAGAAGCTCTCCCCGGGGTAGAGCTCGCGGCCGTAGGTCAGCACCGTGCCGTCCTCGAGCGTGTGGCCGTGGAAGAAGGGGTGCATGTTGTCGCCCAGGTAGAGGCGCTCGTCGAGCGTCAGGCCCCAGCGGCTCATCTTCAGCCCGATCTCGGCCATGCGGGGCGTCTCCCACGTGTGGCCGAAGCTGCGGTCGCGCTGCGCCGACTGCAACAGGCCGACCTTGATGTCGAAGTCGAAGAAGGCGTTGAAGCGCACGCCCACGCAGGGGTTCAGCAGCTGGAGGTCGACCACGTTCTCGGTCTCCTCGCCGCCCGTGGGGCTCTTCTGCCCGGCGAAGTGGAACATCGAGTAGTTGACGCCGTAGTAGAAGCAGTGCTTCAGGTAGTGGCGGCCCGAGAGCAGGATGCGGAACTTCTCGCGCGAGACGGTCGAGTACATGCCCTCCCAGTCGCAGACGAACTCCACGTAGGAGTTGCGCTGGCCGCGGTAGGAGGCCAGCACGCCGTTCAGACGGTTGTGGCGGAAGCGCTCGACCGGGCTGAAGAAGGCCGTGGAGTAGTCGTCGTCGTGCATCAGATCGCGCGTGAAGATGCCCGCGACGGCCCGCACGGCGGGCGTCTCGAACTGGTAGTAGAGCAGGGGTTTGACCTCCGAGAGGAAGGACGACGACCGCTCGCCGAAGTTCTGGAGCATGTCGGCGCCGAAGTAGAGGCTGTTTTTCTCCTCCCAGCGCACGCCCAGGCGGGCCGCGAGGCGGGCCGCGAAGTCGGTGCCCGACTCGATGTCGAGCCCCGGGACGGCGAAGGTGTTGCCTCCGAACTCCTTGTTGTCGAAGTACATCTTGAAGTCGGCGCCCACCAGCAGCTCCTGTGCTGCGGCCGGGCGGACCAGGATCCCCGCGGCGAGGGCGAGGACGAGAAGGATTCGTTTCATGTCTTATAAGGAAAGAACAACCGACAAAGATACGTGTAAGCGAGGACAAAAGCAAACGCAGTTTGCATTTTGTCGGGCGGGAGTATCTTCGGTGCCGCCGAAAATCGCGAACGAGCGGGGGGAGCCTGGCCGGTTCGCTTTTTGTCTTCGGCCCGGCCGAAATCGCGACCCGGAGGGGACGGAGGCGCGGCGGTCGGCATTTTCTCGAGCGCGATCCGGGCAATAAAGCCGAAAATGGGGAAAAGATTTCAAATTTGATTACATTTGCCCCCGCAATCACACCCAACCGCGACCGATTATGCGAAAAATAACCAACGACGAGCTGGGGCGTCCGACCCCCGCCCAGTTCGCCGCGATGGCCAAGCTGCCCGTCGCGGTGGTGCTCGACAACGTGCGTTCGTCGCAGAACGTGGGGGCCTTCTTCCGCACGGGCGACGCCTTCGCCGTGGAGCGCATCGCCCTGTGCGGCATCACCGCCGCGCCGCCCAACCGCGACATCCACAAGACGGCGCTCGGGGCCGAGCTCACGGTGGCGTGGAGCTACCACGCCTCGACCGAGGAGTGCGTCGAAGAGCTGCGCCGCGCGGGCTACGAAATCTGGGCCGTGGAGCAGGTCGAGGGGGCGGTCGCGCTCGACGCCTTCCGGCCCGAGCCGGGACGCCGCTACGCCCTCGTTTTCGGCAACGAGGTCGACGGGGTGGCGCAGCAGGTCGTCGACCGCTGCGACGGCGCGCTGGAGATTCCCCAGGCGGGAACCAAACACTCGATCAACGTCTCGGTGGCGGGCGGGGTGGTGTTGTGGCACCTCTTCTCGCACCTGCGCGCCGCCGATAAATAAAAAGGAACGATGAAACGAACCCTGCTTCTTGCTCTCGCCGCCCTGGCGGCCCTCGCCGCAGCGTGCCGCGGCGGCGATCCCGTGCGCTTCACGGTGCTGCAATGGAACATCTGGCAGGAGGGGACGGTCGTCGAGGGGGGCTACGACGCCCTGGTCGACGAGATCGCCCGCCTGCGACCCGACTTCGTGACGCTGAGCGAGGTGCGCAACTACGGCGGCACCCGCTTCTCGGAGCGCATCGTGCGGTCGCTCGCCGAGCGGGGCGTGCGCTACTACTCGTTCCTCTCCGACGACTCGGGGCTGCTGAGCCGCCATCCGATCGCCGACTCGGCGACGGTCTACCCGCTCGCCGACGACCACGGGAGCATCTACCGCCTGACCGCGTCGGTCGCCGGACGCCCGGTCGCCGTCTACACGGCCCACCTCGACTACCTCGACTGCGCCTATTACAACGTGCGCGGCTACGACGGGTCGACCTGGCGGCGCATCGAGCCCGAGACCTCGGTCGAGGAGATCCTGCGCGTGAACACCGCCTCGCGGCGCGACGACGCCATCCGTGCCTTCCTGCGGCAGGCCCGCGAGGACGAGGCGCAGGGCTACGCCGTGGTGCTGGGCGGCGACTTCAACGAACCCTCGCACCTCGACTGGACCCCCGAGACGGTGGGCCTGTGCGACCGGCAGGGGGTGTGCGTGCCCTGGACCGTCTCGACGCTTCTGGCCGAGGCGGGCTACGCCGACGCCTACCGCACCGTCCATCCCGATCCGCTGACCCATCCCGGCCACACCTATCCCTCCGACAACGCCTCGCTCGCCCCCGAGCGGCTCACCTGGGCCCCCGAGGCCGACGAGCGCGAGCGCATCGACTTCGTCTACTACAAGGGCGAGGGGCTGCGCGCCGTGGAGGCGAAGGTCTACGGGCCGCAGGGGTCGGTCGTGCGCGGCCGCCGCGCGGAGGAGCGCACGGCCGACGAGTTCCTGACTCCCGGGTCGGCCGTGTGGCCCACCGACCACAAGGGCGTGTGGGTGCTCTTCGAGATGCGGTAGCGGCGGGAATCATTCGTTGCGATAACCAAACAAACCATTTATCCGATATGTCAGTAGAAAGCAAAGTGCGTGCGGTGACTACCTACCGCCTGACGGAGATGAAGCAGCGCGGCGAGAAGATCGCCATGCTCACCTCCTACGACTATTCGATGGCCCGGATCGTCGACGCCGCGGGCATCGACGTGATCCTGGTGGGCGACTCGGCCGCCAACGTGATGGCCGGCTACGAAACCACGCTGCCCATCACCCTCGACATGATGATCTACCACGCCCGCTCGGTCGTGCGGGCCGTGGAGCGCGCGCTGGTGGTTGTCGACCTGCCGTTCGGCACCTACCAGGGCAACTCCAAGGTGGCGCTCGACTCCGCCGTGCGCATCATGAAGGAGACCGAGGCCGACGCCGTGAAGATGGAGGGAGGCGAGGAGATCCTCGAGTCGGTGCAGCGCATCCTCTCGGCCGGAATCCCCGTGATGGGCCACCTGGGGCTGACCCCCCAGTCGATCCACAAGTTCGGCACCTACGCCGTGCGCGCCAAGGAGGAGGCCGAGGCCGAGAAACTCGTGCACGATGCGCGCCTGCTCGCCGACGCCGGCTGCTTCGCCTGCGTGCTCGAGAAGATCCCCGCGGCGCTGGCCGCGCGCGTCACCTCCGAGATCGACATCCCCACGATCGGCATCGGCGCCGGCGGCGCCTGCGACGGGCAGGTGCTGGTGATCCACGATATGCTGGGCATCAACAAGGGCTTCTCGCCCCGCTTCCTGCGCCGCTATGCCGACCTGCACACGGTGATGACCGACGCCGTGGGGCGCTACATCGCCGACGTGAAGGAGGGCGATTTCCCCAACGAGCGCGAGCAGTACTGACGGCGCATGCGCCGCGCCGCGCTGCGGCGGGACGAAAGAGTGAGGAGAAGAGGGGCCCAGCTGCGGCCTCTCTTTTCGTTGACGGGGGGCTTCGACGGTCGTGTCTCTCTTTTCGGGCCGCAGCCAGCGAAGGCTTGCACGAGCATGCGCGAGTTGCGGGCCTTCGCCCGGGGTGGCTGCGGGCTGCCGGCTTTTCAAGCCGCCCCTTCGCGCACAAGTTCCCTTTGCCGGCTGGGGCGGTCGCGCCAAAGGCGCGAGCCGGCAAAGGGACGAAGCCGACGGCTTCGACGGTTTCGGGCCGCAGCCTCCGGCAGCGGAGGCCCGAATGCAAATGGAAAGTGGAAAATTGAAAATGAAAACTTGCCCGGCTCTGTGAGCCGGCAGCCCGCAGCCACCCCCGGCGGAGGGATGCTCTCCTCGCCCGAAGGCTCGGCGGTACCCTCCGCTGGCTACGGGCCGAAAACGAGCCGCCCCATTTTCAACTTTCAACTTTCCATTTTTCATTTCTGCCCGCCCCGCCGCTCGCCCCACCGAAAAAATCCGAAATTTTTTCGCTGCCCCGCGCTTCGATCGTTAGGTTATTTCCCGGAAAATGCTTACTTTTGCAGGCAACAAAAATCCGCGTTCTTATGTCGTTTATCAATGAAAGGGTGCAGCCCGAAGGTCTTACCTTCGACGACGTGCTGCTCGTACCCGCCTATTCGGAAGTGTTGCCGCGAGAGGTCTCCCTGCAGACCCGTTTCTCGCGAAATATCGCCCTCAACATCCCCATCGTCTCCGCCGCCATGGATACCGTGACCGAGGCGCCGCTGGCTATCGCCCTGGCGCGTGAGGGAGGTATCGGCGTGATCCACAAGAATATGTCGATCGCCGAGCAGGCTGCCCAGGTGCGCCGCGTGAAGCGCGCCGAGAACGGCATGATCTACGACCCGGTGACCATCTCCGAGGAGCAGACCGTGGGCGACGCCCTGGCCATGATGAAGGAGAACCGCATCGGCGGCATCCCCGTGGTGGACGACGACCGCCGCCTGGTGGGCATCGTCACCAACCGCGACCTTCGCTTCCAGCGCGACATGTCGCGCCGCATCGCCGAGGTGATGACCCCCGGCGATCGGCTCATCACCACCCACAACCCCGAACTCGCGCACGCCTCGGAGGTGCTGCTCGACAACAAGATCGAGAAGCTGCCGGTGGTCGACGACGCGGGCCGTCTGGTGGGACTCATCACCTATAAGGACCTCACGAAGGTGCAGGACCATCCCAACGCCTGCAAGGACGAGAAGGGCCGCCTGCGCGTGGCCGCCGGCGTGGGCATCACCCCCGACGTGATGGACCGCGTGGCGGCGCTGGTCGCCGAGAGCGTCGATGCCGTGGTGCTCGACTCGGCCCACGGCCACTCGGCCAACATCGTCCGCGCCCTGCGCCAGATCAAGGCCGCCTATCCGACGCTCGACGTCGTGGTGGGCAATATCGCCACGGCCGAGGCCGCGCGCTTCCTCATCGACGCGGGTGCCGACGGCATCAAGGTGGGCATCGGCCCCGGCTCGATCTGCACCACGCGCATCATCGCCGGCGTGGGCGTGCCCCAGCTGTCGGCCGTCTACGCCGCCGCCTCGGAGGCCAAGGGCTCGGGCGTGCCGGTGATCGCCGACGGCGGTCTGCGCTACTCGGGCGACATCGTCAAGGCGCTGGCCGCGGGCGGCGACTGCGTGATGGTGGGCTCGATGTTCGCCGGCACGGAGGAGGCTCCGGGCGAGACGATCATCTACAACGGCCGCAAGTTCAAGGCCTACCGCGGCATGGGCTCGATCGACGCCATGAAGGCCGGCTCGGCCGACCGCTACTTCCAGAAGGGTTGCGAGGGCAACATCAACAAGCTCGTCCCCGAAGGCATCGTGGCCCGCGTCCCCTTCAAGGGCACGCTCAACGAGACGGTCTTCCAGCTCATCGGCGGCATCCGCTCGGGCATGGGCTACTGCGGCGCCAAGGACATTCCGGCGCTTCAGACCGCCCGCTTCATCCGCATCACCGCTTCGGGCATGTCGGAGAGCCATCCCCACGACGTGACCATCACCAGCGAGGCGCCCAACTACTCGAGCGAGCGATAGCCATGAAGCGGCAGCGGATCCTCGGGGCCGATTGGGCGGTGCTGGCGCTCGTCGCGGCGCTCTTCGCCGCATGGCTCGGCACGGGGCTCGCGGCGCTGCGCGTCCTCGTGCTGGGCGTGACGTTCGGCTATCTCTTCGTGGTCCGCATTGTGTTTCTCCACCGCAAAAACAAGTAAAATCCTACCCGAATACATGCAGGAAAAAATCATCATTCTCGACTTCGGCTCGCAGTACACGCAGCTCATCGCGCGGCGCGTGCGCGAGCTGAACGTCTATTGCGAGATCCACCCCTTCCACAAGATTCCGGCGCTCGACGCCTCGGTGCGGGGCGTGATCCTCTCGGGCAGCCCCTCGTCGGTCCGCGACGCCGGGGCCCCGACTCCCGACCTTGAGCAGATCAAGGGCCGGCTGCCGCTGCTGGGCGTCTGCTACGGCGCGCAGTACCTGGCGCACGCCTACGGCGGCGAGGTGCGGCCCGCGCCGAGCCGCGAGTACGGCCGCGCGATGCTCACGGTGGGCGACGCGGCCGATCCGCTCATGCGCGACCTTCCCTCGACCACGCAGGTGTGGATGTCGCACGGCGACACCATCACCTCGGTGCCCGACAACTACCGCATCGTCGCCTCGACCGAGGACGTGCGCGTGGCCGCCTACCGCATCGAGGGCGAGCGCACGTGGGGCATCCAGTTCCACCCCGAGGTCTACCACTCGACCGACGGCAAGAAGCTCCTCGAGAACTTCGTCGCGGGCATCTGCGGCTGCGCGCAGTCGTGGACCTCGGAGAGCTTCGTCGAGGCCACAGTGCGCGAGCTGCGCGAGAAGCTGGGCGACGACAAGGTGGTGCTGGGCCTCTCGGGCGGCGTCGATTCGACCGTCGCTGCCGTGCTGCTCCACCGGGCCATCGGCCGCAACCTCTACTGCATTTTCGTCGACTCGGGGCTGCTGCGCAAGGACGAGTTCGACGACGTGCTCCGCTCCTACGAGAACATGGGCCTCAACGTCAAGGGCGTGAAGGCCGGCGCCAAGTTCCTGGGCGACCTGGCCGGGGTGAGCGATCCCGAGACCAAGCGCAAGATCATCGGCCGCGACTTCGTGGAGGTCTTCAACGAGGAGGCCCAGCGCATCCGCGACGTGAAGTGGCTGGCCCAGGGCACGATCTATCCCGACGTCATCGAGTCGTGCTCGGTCAACGGCCCCTCGGCGACGATCAAGTCGCACCACAACGTGGGCGGCCTTCCCGAGAAGATGCACCTGGGCATCGTCGAGCCGCTGCGCCTGCTCTTCAAGGACGAGGTGCGCCGTGTGGGCCGCTCGCTCGGCATTTCGGACGAGCTCATCGGCCGCCACCCCTTCCCGGGCCCGGGTCTGGCGATCCGCATCCTGGGCGACATCACCCCCGAGAAGGTCGAGATTCTCCAGAACGTCGACAAGATCTACATCGACGGCCTGCGCGCGGCCGGCCTCTACGACAAGGTATGGCAGGCCGGTGCGATCCTGCTGCCCGTGAAGAGCGTGGGCGTGATGGGCGACGAGCGCACCTACGAGAGCTGCGTGGCGCTGCGCGCCGTGACCTCCACCGACGGCATGACCGCCGACTGGGTGCACCTGCCCTACGAGTTCCTGGCCAACGTGTCGAACGAGATCATAAACAAGGTCCGCGGCGTCAACCGCGTAGTCTACGACATCTCCTCCAAACCGCCCGCAACCATCGAGTGGGAGTAGGGGAGCGGGCCTCGGCTCCGTGAGCTCCTATGCGGCGCGGCCGCCCCGATACGAACGCACGAACGTGAGGGAAGCCCGCGTTCGTGCGTTCGTGCTGAGGGGCCGGGCAGCGGCAATGAATATTGCAGCTTTAGCTGCGCGGGCCGCAGCCTCCGGCGCCGGAGGCCCGCAACTCGCGCTGCTCGTGCGCCCTCCGCAGGCCGCGGCCCGAGAGCCGGCAGCCACCCCCGGCGGAGGGCTGCGCGAAGCCTGAGGCTTCGCAATTCACAATAGATTGCGAAACTTCCAACTTCTCACTTTTCACTTTTTACTTCTCACTTCTCACTTGCCCCATGACCGACTTCGCAGCCATCGATTTCGAAACCGCCAACCGCGAGCGCACGAGCGTCTGCTCGGTGGGCGTCGTCGTGGTGCGAGGCGGCGAGATCGTCGACACATTCTACAGCCTCATCCGCCCGCGCCCCAACTACTACAGCGCCTTCACCACCGCCGTGCACGGGCTCACCTACCACGACACGGTCGAGGCGCCCGACTTCGCCGCCGTCTGGGGCGAGGTGGCACCGCGTATCGAGGGTCTTCCGCTGGTGGCGCACAACGCCCCCTTCGACGCCGGGTGTCTGCGTGCGGCGCTGGAGCTCTACGGGCTGCCGTGGCCCGGCTACGAGTTCCACTGCACGTGCAGCGCCTCGCGCCGCTGCTTCGGGCGGCAGCTGCCCAACCACCAGCTCCACACCGTCTCGGCCGCCTGCGGCTTCGACCTGCGGAGCCACCACCACGCCCTGGCCGATGCCGAGGCCTGCGCGCGCATCGCGATGAAAATCCTCTGACGTGCGGCATTTGCGGCGCGGAAATTGCGATGGGAATACGTATCTAAACCCTACGACTTATGGCAAAAATCACATTCAAGGGCTCGCCCGTCACGCTGCGGGGGACGTTCGTCGCCGCCGGCGCCGCGGCTCCCGATTTCCGGCTTGTCCGCACCAACCTCGCGCCGCTCACGCTCTCCGAGTTCCGGGGTCGCTGCGTGGTGCTCAACATCTTCCCGAGCCTCGACACGAGCGTCTGCGCCTCGTCGGTGCGTCGCTTCAACAAGCTTGCCGCTTCGCTGCCCGACACGGTGGTGGTGGCCGTCTCGCGCGACCTTCCCTTCGCCCACGCCCGCTTCTGCACCACGGAGGGCATCGACCGCGTGGTCCCCGCCTCCGACTTCCGCCGCGAGGGCTTCGGCGAGGCCTACGGCGTGGAGATGACCGACGGCCCCCTGGCCGGGCTGCTGGCCCGCGCCGTGGTGGTGGTCGACCGCGAGGGGCAGGTGGTCCACGCGCAGCTCGTGCCGGAGATCACCGAGGAGCCCGACTACGCGGCGGCCGAGCGGGTGCTGCGTTCGTGCATGTAACTTCACTTCTTCACTTCAAAACAAGAACTGTATGATCCGACTCAATGTCTTCATCCGCACCACGGCGTCGAACCGCGACCGCCTGGTGCAGACCGCCCGCGAGCTGGTCGCCGCGTCGCTCGCCGACGAGGGCTGCATCGCCTACGACCTGTTCGAGAGCGCCACGCGCCCCGAGGTGCTCATGATCTGCGAAACGTGGCGCGACGCCAAGGCGCTTGCCGCCCACGAGGCCGCGCCCCACTTCACCACGCTCGTGCCGCGACTCGAGGCGCTCGGCGAGCTCAAGCTCGAGAAGTTCCTCTTCTGATCGGCGCCCTCCGCGCGACCGGGCCCCGCATTTCGGTGCGGGGCCTTTTTCGTTTGCCGCAAACGGGCTATCTTTGTCCCTGCGATGGAGGAGGAGTTTCGTTTTTACCGGCCGTGCGGGCCGCTGCTGCCCTGGGTGAGGTTCTACTGGACTTTCCGCAGTCGGCGCGCAGCCTGCGTGCGGAGCTTCCCGACGGGGTGTCCGATGCTCCTCTTCCACCGCGGCACGCCGCTGCGGGTGCCCGAGCTGGAGCGCGCGCAGGATCGCGTGACCGTGAGCGGGCAGGTCGACTTCCCATCGCATCTGCTTTCCGACGGGAGCACCGAGCTGGTGGCGGTCGTGTTCCGTCCCTGGGGGCTGGGGCGCTTCGTCGACGCGCCCCTTGTGTCGTTCTTCAACCGCGAGATCTCGGGCTACGACCTGGAGGACAGAGGACTGAATGCCCTCTCGGAGCGCATCCTCACCTGCGATGACCCGTCGGAGGGGGTCGTCGCAGCCGAGCGGTGGCTGCTCGCGCGCCTGACCGCCGAGCCGCGTGCCGCCCACCGCTTCGACCGCGTGCGCGGGGCCGTCGAGACGCTCTTCGCCGCGCCCGGCACCCGGGTCGTCTCCTTGGCGTCGCGTGCCTGCCTTTCGCCGAAGCAGTTCGAGCGGTATTTCGGCGCGGTTGTGGGCATGAACCCCAAGGCCTATGCGCGGCTCGTCCGCTTCCAGCTCTCGCTGCATGCCATGGAGCGCCGGGGCGGGGCGGCCGACTGGGCGCGGATCGCCTGCGACTGCGGGTATGCCGACCAGTCGCACTTCGTCCGCGAGTTCCGGCGCCTGGGGGGCATGACGCCCGCCGCACTGGCCCGGACGGGCGCCGTGCGCTCCGATCTGTTCGCCGATCCCTTCTGAATGTCCCGTTCGTTCTATCGGGTGCGGCGGCCGCGACCTACCTTTGCGGTCGAATCAAATCTTCGAATCATGAAATATGAAGTGGATCCCCGGACTACCACCCGGGCCCGGGCCTTCGATCTGTGGATGGAGGCCCCCATGCCGATGGTCACGCTGATGGCCACCCTCCGCGTGACGCGCGCCCTGCGCCGCGCCCGCCGCGAGGGACTGAAGTTCAACATGCTGATGCTGTGGTGTGTCGGTCGCGCAGCCAGCGGCATCGGGGAGTTTTTTCTGCTGCCCGAGGGGCGGCGGATGATGCGCTACGACGCGCTGGCCGTCAACACCATCGTCGCCGACAGCGGGGGAGGGGTGTCGTCGTGCGACGTGCCCTTCACCGACGACCTGGCCGCCTTCAACGCCGACTACCTGCGCCTTACGGAGCGCGTGCGGGCGAGCCGCACCGACCACGACCTCTCCTCCGACCGCATGGTCATCGGCACTTCCGCCCTGACCCGTTGCGCGATCGACGGGGCGGTGGGCATCTACAGCGGCATCTTCAACAATCCATTCCTCATCTGGGGCCGCTACCGCCGCCGGTGGCTCGCGGCGACGCTCCCCGTTTCGTTCCAGTTCCACCACACGCAGATGGACGGGGCGCACGCCGCACGCTTTCTGGAGGCGTTGCAGCGGGAGATCGACGGTTTATAATGCACAATCGGACCGTAGCCGGCGGAGGGGCGCGGCCGAGCCCGCGGGCGAGGAGAGCAGCCCTCCGCCCGGGGTGGCTGCTGGCTGCTGTGGAAGGGCTGGCGAGATTGGCTCGCTGCGCTTCGCCTTTCTCTGCACTGCCGCGGGCGCTACCCGATTACGTCGCTGCGCTCCGTGATCTCCCGTACTCCTCGATTCGCAAGCGCCGGCGCACGAACCCACCTGCCGGTGTTTTGCAGAAAAGGGGAGGGACCTGCAAACGAATTTGCGGATCCCTCCCCTTTTTGCAAAAAAACATCACCCCTTGGGGTGATGTTTTCGTGCGCTTGCGCTTGTCGCGGAGAGAACGAGATTCGAACTCGTGGTACGGGTTCACCCCGTACGTCGGTTTAGCAAACCGGTGGTTTCAGCCACTCACCCATCTCTCCGGGCACCTTTTCGCGAGGTGTTCGCTGGAAAAGGTGTGCAAATATAGAACCTTTTCGGTAAATAACAAAATATTGACCCCGAAAATTCGCCGATCGTGCGCTTTCTTCCGCTGCGGCGCGGTCGGCTCACCTGCGAAAACGGCCGCTTCGGCCCCGCTTTTGCGGGGTGCCGTTGCGTATGTGCGACGATTTTTATACCTTTGTACGATAAAAAGCTTGCAATGGCTGAAAACGAAAAAGAGCTGCTCGACGACCTCGGCGGGCAGGAATACAAATACGGATTCACGACGCAGATCGAAACGGAGACCATCCGCAAGGGGCTCGACGAGCAGGTCGTGCGGCTGATCTCGGCCAAGAAGGGCGAGCCCGAGTGGATGACAGAGCGCCGCGTGAAGGCCTACCGCCACTGGCTGACGCTCACCCCGCCCGCGTGGGCCCACCTGACCATTCCCGAGATCGATTTTCAGGACATCATCTACTACGCCGCCCCCAAGCAGCGCAAGGCCCTCAGCTCGATGGACGAGGTCGACCCCGAGCTCAAGCGCACGTTCGACCGTCTGGGCATCCCGCTCGAGGAGCAGATGGCGCTGGCGGGCGTCGCCGTCGACGCCGTGATGGACTCGGTGTCGGTGAAGACTACCTTCCGCGAGACGCTGGCCGAGCGGGGCATCATCTTCTGCTCGATCTCGGAGGCGCTGCGCGACCACCCCGAGCTGGTGAAGAAGTACCTGGGCAGCGTCGTGCCCTACACAGACAACTACTACGCGGCGCTCAACGCCGCCGTCTTCTCCGACGGGTCGTTCTGCTACATCCCGCGCGGCGTGCGCTGCCCGATGGAGCTCTCGACCTACTTCCGCATCAACGCCGCGGGCACGGGGCAGTTCGAGCGCACGCTGATCGTGGCCGACGAGGGCTCCTACGTGAGCTACCTCGAGGGGTGCACGGCTCCGCGGCGCGACGAGAACCAGCTGCACGCCGCCGTGGTGGAGATCGTCGTCGAGAAGGACGCCGAGGTGAAGTACTCCACGGTGCAGAACTGGTACCCGGGCGACAAGGAGGGCAAGGGCGGCATCTACAACTTCGTTACCAAGCGCGGTCTCTGCCGCGAGCGTGCCCGCCTGTCGTGGACGCAGGTCGAGACCGGCTCGGCCATCACGTGGAAGTATCCGAGCTGCGTGCTCGCGGGCGATGGATCGGTGGGCGAGTTCTACTCGGTGGCGATGACCAACCACTTCCAGCAGGCCGATACCGGCACCAAGATGATCCACATCGGCCGCAACACCCGCAGCCGCATCGTCTCGAAAGGCATCTCGGCCGGGCGGAGCGAGAACTCCTACCGCGGTCTGGTGCGCGTGGCCCGCGGGGCGGAGAACGCCCGCAACTACTCGCAGTGCGACTCGCTCTTGATCGGCGACCGCTGCGGCGCCCACACCTTCCCGGTCATCGATTGCCGCAACCGCTCGGCCGTGGTCGAGCACGAGGCCACGACCTCGAAGATCTCCGACGACCAGCTCTTCTACTGCCGTCAGCGCGGTCTCTCGACCGAAGACGCCGTGGGGATGATCGTCAACGGCTATGCCCGCGAGGTGCTGGCCAAGCTGCCGATGGAGTTCGCCGTCGAGGCGCAGAAGCTGCTTGCGATCAGCCTCGAGGGGTCGGTGGGGTAGCCCTCCGGAGTGGAAAGTTGAAAGTTGAAAATTGAAAATAGAGCGGAATCGCCCCGTTTCGTATTGTGGTCGGGCAGGCCGCAGCCGGCGGAGGATGCGAGCGACGCTTAGGAGCGAAAGCAGCCCTCCGCGCCGGGTGGCTGCGGGCTGCCGCTCTTCGGGAGCCCCGAAGAGCGGAAATCCGAAACGGAAGCGAGCGGGAGGATTCCGAAATTGAAGGTTGAAAATTGAAAATCGTAATATGCTGAAAGTAACCAATCTGCACGCCTCGGTCGACGGCAAGGAGATCCTCCGCGGCATCGACCTCGAGGTCCGGCCCGGCGAGGTGCACGCCATCATGGGTCCCAACGGCTCGGGCAAGTCGACGCTCGCGTCGGTGCTGGCCGGCAACGAGAAGTTCACCGTGACCGGGGGATCGGTCGAGTTCCTGGGGCGAGACCTGCTCGCGATGCCCATCGAGGACCGGGCGCGCCTGGGGCTCTTCCTCGGCTTCCAGTACCCGGTGGAGATTCCGGGCGTCACGATGGCCAACTTCATGAAGCAGGCCGTCAACGAGCAGCGTCGCTTCCGCGGCGAGGAGCCCCTCACGGCCGCCGAGTTCCTGCGCCTGATGCGCGAGCGCAGCGCCGTGGTGGAGCTCGACCCCCGTCTCACGTCGCGCGCCGTCAACGAGGGCTTCTCGGGCGGCGAGAAGAAGAAGAACGAGATCTTCCAGATGGCGATGCTCGAGCCGCGCCTGGCCGTGCTCGACGAGACCGACTCGGGGCTCGACATCGACGCCCTGCGCATCGTCGCCACGGGCGTGACGAAGCTCCACACGGCGCAGAACGCCACGGTGGTCATCACCCACTACCAGCGCCTGCTGGATTATATCGTCCCCGACGTGGTGCACGTGCTCTACCGCGGGCGCATCATCCACACGGGCGACAAGACCCTCGCGCTCAAGCTCGAGAAGGAGGGCTACGACTGGCTCATCAACGATCATAAGGAGTAATGGAGGCCCTGTTGGATACGATCCGCCGCATGCGTGCGGCGGGCGGTGAGCGGCTGGCGGTCGACGCTCCGACGGCCGGTCCTTTCGCGGCGTTCGATCCTGCGCAGCTCCGCGTGGAGGTGGCCCCCGGCGCCTCGGCGCAGCTGGTCGTGGTCCACACCGCGGCGGGCGTCTCGTCGCTGGAGGTGGCGCTGGGCGAGGGCGCCTCGCTCGATTTGGCGGAGGTGTTCCTCGCCGAGGCCTTCGCCGAGCTGCACGTGCGCCAGAGCGCGCGCAGCGCCTGCCGCATGACGGCCGTCGAGCTGGCGAGCGCCAATGCTTCGTGGCGGATCTCCCTGGAGGGGCGCGAGGCGTCGAGCGACGTGGGGGCCCTCTTCCTCGCGGGCGCGGGCGAGCACGGCGTGATGCGGCTGCGCACCGACCACCGGGTCGCCGACTGCCGCAGCGAGTCGCTCGTCAAGGGCGTGGCCGCGGCCGACGGCGTGGGCGAGTTCCACGGCCTGGTCTACGTGGCCCCCGACGCCCAGCGCACCGATGCGCGGCAGCAGAGCCGCAACGTGGTGCTGGGCGATGCGGCCCGCATCGTCGCCGAACCCCAGTTGGAGATCTACGCCGACGACGTGAAGTGCTCGCACGGCGCCACGGTGGGGCGGATGGACGACGAGGCGATTCTCTACATGCGCCAGCGCGGTCTGAGCGAGGCGCAGGCCCGGCGCTTGCAGCTCGAGGGCTTTGCCGGCGACGTGGTGGCCCGCTGCGGCATCGAGCCGCTGGGCGAGGCGCTCGCCGAGGCCGTCGCGGCCAGGCTGGCGCATATATAATTAGGGAAGACATGTTCGACATCGACAACATACGCGCGGAGTTTCCCATCCTCTCGCGCACGGTCTACGGCCGACCGCTCGTCTACCTCGACAGCGGCGCCACGGCCCAGAAGCCGCGGCGGGTGATCGACTGCATCGACCGCCTCCACCGCGACCAGAACGCCAACATCCACCGCGGCGTCCACCTTCTCTCGGAGGAGATGACCGAGCGCTACGAGGAGGCGCGGGCCCTCGTGGCCGACTTCGTGGGCGCCTCGGCACCCGAGGAGATCGTCTTCACGGCGGGCGCCACGGCGGCCCTCAACACGGTGGCCTACGCCTGGGGCGACCGCTTCGTCTCGGCGGGCGACAACATCGTCGTGAGCGAGATGGAGCACCACTCCAACCTCGTGCCGTGGCAGATGCTCTGCGAGCGGCGGGGCGCCGAGCTGCGCATGCTGCCTTTCGACGACGAGGGGGCCCTGCGGCTCGACCTGCTGCCCGGGCTCATCGATTCGCGCACGCGCGCCGTGGCCGTCACGCAGGCCTCCAACACGCTCGGCACGCGGCCCGATCTGCGGCCCGTCGTCGAGGCGGCCCACGCCGCGGGGGCGATCGTGGTGGTCGATGGCTGCCAGGGCGTGGTCCACGGCGGGGCCGACGTGCAGCGGCTCGGCTGCGACTTCTACGCCTTCTCGGGCCACAAGCTCTACGGGCCCACGGGCATCGGCGTGCTGTGGGGCCGCCGCGAGCTGCTCGAGGCCATGCCCCCCTTCCTCGGGGGCGGCGACATGGTCGAGCGGGTGTCGTTCGGCCGCACGACCTATGCCCCCGTGCCCCTGAAGTTCGAGGCCGGCACGGCCAACTTCGTCGGCGCCGTCGGCCTGGCCGAGGCGGTGCGCTTCCTGCGCGAGCTGGATGTGGCGGAGGTCGAGGCCCACGAGCGGGCGCTGCTCCTCCGCGCCACCGAGCGGCTCCGGGCGATCGACGGGGTGCGCATCTACGGCACGACGGCCGACAAGTGCGCCATCGTCTCGTTCAACGTCGAGGGGGTCCACCCCTACGACCTGGGCATGGTGCTCGATAAGCTGGGCATCGCCGTCCGCACGGGGCAGCACTGCGCCGAGCCGGTGATGGCCCACTACGGCGTGGCGGGCATGTGCCGCGCCTCGTTCGCGCTTTACAACACGCCCGCCGAGGCCGATGCGCTCGCCGACGGCGTGGCGCGCGCCGTGCGCATGTTCCGCTGACGGGCGGATGCGGCGCGATGCGCCGCCGAAAGACAACGAATGATCGCTCAGCCCGTGCCGCCGGCTGCAAACCGGCGGCGCGGGCGGGCACTGAAATAAACCCCGATCCGATGTTCATCGTACTCGAAGGCTTGGACGGCGCGGGCAAGTCGACCCAGATCCGTCTGTTGAGGGAGTGGCTGGCCGCGCGCGGCGTCGCGAGCGAATACATCCACTTCCCCCGTTTCGACGCGCCGGTCTACGGCGAGCTCGTCGCCCGCTTCCTGCGCGGCGAGTTCGGCAGCGTCGATGCCGTCGACCCCTATCTTGTGGCGCTGCTCTTCGCGGGCGACCGCGCCGCCGCCGCACCCCGAATCCGCGAGTGGCTCGCCGAGGGCCGTGCCGTGGTGCTCGACCGCTACGTCTACTCCAACGTGGGCTACCAGTGCGCCAAGCTCCCCGCAGGGGAGGCCCGCGGGCGGCTCGCGCGCTGGATCCTCGACCTCGAATACGGGCTCAACGGCCTGCCGCGCCCCGATGTGTCGCTCTTCCTCGACGTACCCTTCTCGTTCACCGAGCAGCGCCTGGCCGAGCAGCGCGCGGGCGACGACCGCGCCTACCTGCGCGGCGGCAGCGACATCCACGAGGATTCGCTCGGGCTGCAGCGCGCCGTGCGCGAGGTCTACCTCTCCGCCGCGCGCGAGGACGACGCCCTGCGCGTGGTCGACTGCGCCGACGCGGCGGGAGCCATGGCCGCCCCCGACGAGGTCTTCGCGCGCATCGTCGCCGCCATCGAGCCGCTCACCGCAAACCCCGCCCGCCGATGAGAACGAAACGCTGGTTCAAGATGCTGGCCCGCGTGTGCCGGCTCGTCCTGGCCGCGACATTCGTCGTGTCGGGCTTCTCCAAGGTGATCGACCCCTGGGGCACGGCGCTGAAGATCAACGAGTACCTCTCGATCTACTCGCTCGAGTGGCTCTCGGGTGCGAGCATGGCCTTCTCGATCTGGCTGTGCGGCGCCGAGATGATGATGGGCTGCATGCTGCTCTTCAAGGTGCGCATCCGCCTGATCTCGATCTTCGCCCTGGCCTCCATGCTCTTCTTCACGGCGCTGACGCTCCTGAGCGCCACGCTGCTGCCGGTCGAGGATTGCGGCTGCTTCGGCGAGGCGATCAAGCTCTCGCCCTGGGCCACCTTTCTGAAGAACCTCGCGCTGCTGCCCATGGCCGCCGTGGTGTGGTGGCGCTACCGCCCCGACCGCATCTTCGCCTTCCGCCCCGCCGAGGTGGTGCTCGCGCTCCTCTTCTTCGCGGCCACCATGTCGCTGGGCGTCTACTGCTACCGCCACCTGCCCCTGGTCGACCTCCTGCCTTACCGCGTGGGTACCGACATCTGGGCCGCCAAGCATGACACGGCGGCCGCGCCGGAGGCGGAGGTCGAGACGGTGCTCGTCTATCGCGACCGGGAGACGGGCCGCGTGCGCGAGTTCTCGCTCGACGACACCGAGTGGCAGGACGCCGAGCGGTGGGAGTGGGTCGACACGCGCACCGACGAGCTGCCGGCGCTGCGGCCGACGGTCGCCGAGTTCGCCCTGCGCGATGCCGCGGGCAACGACGCTACGGAGCGGGTGCTGACGCACCCCGGGCGCCTCTACATGCTCTGCGTCACGTCGCCCGACCGCCTGCCCCGCGCCTGCCGCCGCCGCATGGCCGCGCTCGTGGCCCGGGCTCGCGACGAGGGCGCCGGGGTCGTGTGCCTCACCCCGCAGCCGCTCTACGGCGCCGAGAGCCACGATTTCGGCTCGGGTCCGGTGGACTGCTGCAACATCGACGCCTCGACCATGCTCACCATGCTGCGCGCGCGCAACGGCGTGGTGGTGCTCGACGACGGGGTGATCGCCGCTAAAAGAAACTGTCGCGATATTCGTCCGTAAGGTTCTGAAGCGTCGTGTGGTACGAAAGTTGACTCGGCTCGGGCAAAGTCAACTTTCTTTCTTATGCGCGCATACGTATATCTGTGGGCCGCCCTCCTTGCTGTGAGCTGCGGCCCGACGCCGGCACCGACGCCGGCGCCGGCGGTGCGTCCGGTGAAGATCGCCACGGCCTCCGATGCCGGGGTCATCGACAAGGACTTCGCCGGCATGGCCACCCCCGACCGCGCCGTGACCCTCGCCTTCAAGGTCGCGGGGCAGGTGCTCGACGTGCCCGTTTCGGAGGGCCAGCGCGTCGCGCGCGGGGTGCTGCTCGCCGAACTCGACCCGCGCGACGTGCGCCTGGCCGTCGACGCCGACCGCTCGGCCTACGACCAGGCCCGCTCGCAGTTCGACCGCATGCAGCGGCTGCTGGAGCACGAGGCCGTCTCGCGTCAGGAGTTCGAGGCGGCCCGCACGCGCCTGGCGCAGGCCCGCTCGGCCTACGAGAACAGCCGCGGCCTGCTCGACCAGACGCGCCTGCGCGCCCCGTTCGACGGGGTGGTCGAGCGTACCTACGTCGACAACTTCGAGCGCGTGCAGTCGGGCCAGCCCATCGTGCGGGTGGTCGATCCCCACACCTCGACGGTCAAGTTCACCCTGCCCGAGAGCGGTCTGGAGCTGCTCTCGTCGCCCGCCACGCGCTTCCGCGTGGAGTTCGAAAACTACCGCGGCGTGCGCTTCCCCGCGCGCCTGAAGGAGTACGTGCGCACGTCGTCCGACGGCTCGGGCTTCCCCGTGTCGCTCGACGTGGAGGGGGTCGATACGGCCCGCTACCGCATCGCCCCGGGCATGTCGTGCGTGGTGACCATGCAGAGCGAGGACCCGGTGCGGGGTGCCGTCTCGCTGCCCGTCTCGGCCATCTACGCCCCCGCGGAGGGCGGCACCTACGTCTGGGCCGTCGCGCCGGGCGACAGCGTCGCGCTGCGCCGCGTGGCGGTGGGCGAGCTCTACGGCCGCGACCGCGTGGTGATCGACAGCGGGGTAGTGGCGGGCGACCGCATCGTCACGGCGGGCGTCTACCGACTGCGCGAGGGAGAGAAGGTACGCATACTCAACGACTGACGCCATGAATCTCTCCGAATACTCCCTGCGCAACCGCCGCGTGGTGTGGTTCTTCCTTCTGGTGCTGCTCGTGGGCGGCGTGGCGGGCTTCCGCACGCTGGGCAAGAAGGAGGACTCGACCTTCGTCATCAAGAGCGCTTCGCTCCTCTGCTCCTACCCGGGCGCCACGCCGGCCGAAGTCGAGCAGCTCGTCACCGAGCCCATCGAGCGCGAAGTGCAGTCGATGCGCGGCGTCTACAAGGTCACCTCCGAGTCGCGCTACGGGCTGTCGAAGATCCTCGTCGAGCTCGACCCCGGCACCCCGGCGCGCGCCATTCCCCAGATGTGGGACGAGCTGCGCCGTAAGGCGCTCGACATCCGCCCGCGGCTCCCGGCCGGGGCCTCCGACATCACCGTGGCCGACGACTTCGGCGACGTCTACGGCATCTACTACGGCCTGGCGATCGACGAGGGCTTCACCTGGTCGGAGCTGCGGCGCGAGGCGCAGCGCATCAAGACGGCGCTGGTGACCGTCGACGGCGTGCAGAAGGTGACCCTCTTCGGCGAGCAGACCCCCGTGGTGAACCTCTACGTGAGTCTGGCCTCGCTGGCCAACTTCTCGATCCGCCCCGAGGCGATCGTGCAGACCATCGCCCAGCAGAATGCGCTGGTGAGCAGCGGCGAGAAGCGCGCGGGCGAGCTGGAGATCCGCATCCTCGAGGACGGCGCCTACCGCAGCCTCGACGATCTGGCCGACCAGCTGCTCACCTCCTCTTCGGGCAAGCAGTACCGCCTGGGAGACATCGTGCGCGTGGAGCGCGGCTACCGCACGCCGCCCGCGACGCTCATGCGCATCGACGGCCGGAGGGCCGTGGGCATCGGCGTCTCGACCGAGGCCGAGGCCGACGTGGTGGAGACGGGCGAGCGCATCGAGCGCGCGCTGGAGCCGCTGCTGGGGCGCATGCCCGTGGGCATGGAGCTCGTGTCGCTCTATCCCGAGAACCGCATCGCCCGCGAGGCCACCGACACCTTTCTGGTGAATCTGGCCGAGTCGGTGGCGATCGTCGTGGTGGTCATCATGCTGGTCATGGGTTTCCGCTCGGGGGTGGTCATCGGCAGCTCGCTCCTCTTCTCCATAGGCGGCACGCTGCTGGTCATGCAGCTGCTGGGCGAGGGGCTCAACCGCACTTCGCTCGCCGGCTTCATCATCGCCATGGGCATGCTGGTCGACAACGCCATCGTCGTCACGGACAACGCCCGACAGGCGATGCTGCGGGGCGTCGACCGCCGGCGCGCGCTCGTCGACGGCGCCACGGCTCCCCGCTGGAGCCTGCTCGGCGCTACGCTCATCGGCATCTTCTCGTTCCTGCCCCTCTACCTGGCCCCGTCGTCGGTGGCCGAGATCGTCAAGCCGCTCTTCGTGGTGCTGGCCCTCTCGCTGCTGCTGAGCTGGGTGCTGGCCCTCACGCAGACCCCCTTGTTCGGCGACCTGCTGCTGCGGAGCCCCGCCACGGCGGGCGACCCCTACGATTCGCGCTTCTACCGCGCCTTCGACCGCCTGCTGGCGCTGCTGCTGCGCCGCCGCTGGGTCGTGGTGGCGGTGGTCGCGGGGCTCTTCGCCGCCTCGATCGCGGTGATGGGGCTGCTGCCGCAGAACTTCTTCCCGTCGCTCGACAAGCCCTACTTCCGCGCCGACGTCATCCTGCCCGAGGGCTACGACATCCGCTCGACCGAGGAGCGCGTCGCCCGCATGGAGCGGTGGCTGCTGGCCCAGCCCGAGGTGGCGCGCGTTTCGGCGACGCTCGGCTCGACCCCGCCGCGCTACTATCTGGCCAGCGGCAGCGTCTCGCTGCGCCCCAACTTCGGCAACCTGCTCGTCGAGCTGCACGACAAGCGGCAGACGGCCTCCGTCGAGGAGCGTTTCGACGACTACGTGCGCGCGGAGTTCCCCGACGTGTGGCTGCGCTCGTCGCTCTTCAAGCTCTCGCCCGTGCCCGACGCGGCCATCGAGTTCGGATTCATCGGCGACGACGCCGACACGCTGCGCCGCCTCACGGCCCTCGCCTCCGAGGTGATGGCCCGCACGCCGGGCGCCGTCAACATCCGCAACAACTGGGGCAACCGCATCCCCGCCTGGACGCCCCTCTATTCGCAGATGAAGGGCCAGCGCGCGGGGGTGAGCCGCAGCCAGCTGGCCCGCGGCCTGGGCATCGCCACGCAGGGCTATCTGCTGGGCGAGTACCGCGAGGGCGACCAGCTGCTGCCCATCCTGCTCGTCGACGAGAACGTCGACAGCTACAACCTCACCAACCTCCAGGCGCTGCCGCTCTTCAACGCCGCGGGCAAGGTGGTCTCGGTGGGGCAGGTCACCGACGGCTTCCGCTTCGACTTCCGCGACGGGACGATCCGCCGCTACAACCGCCAGCGGGTGATGAAGGCGCAGTGCGACCCCGATCGCGGGGTCAACACCATGGAGCTCTTCTCGACGCTGCGCGCCGCGATCGGGCGCGAGGTGCCGCTGCCCGACGGCTACCGCATGCAGGTCTTCGGCGAGCAGGAGAGCCAGCAGGAGTCCAACGAGGCGCTGGCGGCCAACATGCCGCTGACGCTCGTGTCGATCTTCGTCGTGCTGCTGCTGCTCTTCCGCAACTACCGCGAGCCGGCGGTCATCCTGCTCATGATCCCGCTGATCTTCATCGGCGTGGTGGTGGGGCTGGCCGCGACGGGCAAGATCTTCAACTTCTTCTCGCTGCTCGGCCTGCTCGGACTGGTGGGCATGAACATCAAGAACGCCGTGGTGCTCGTCGAGCAGATAGGCGTGCTGCGCGCCGCGGGCATGCCGCCCTACGAGGCGCTCACCGCAGCCACGCGCAGCCGCATTGTCCCCGTGGCGATGGCCTCGGGCACTACCGTGCTGGGCATGCTGCCGCTGCTCTTCGACTCGATGTTCGGCGCCATGGCCGCCACGATCATGGGCGGTCTGCTCGTCGCCACGCTCCTCACGGTGCTGGTGCTGCCGGTCGTCTACGCCATATTCTATCGCATCAGACCCTCCGAATCATGAAAACACGTCTTCTGTTTCCGACCCTCGCGCTGCTCCTCGTCGCCCTCCGGGCGTCCGGACAGGCGCCCGTGGCGCTCGACGACTACTGTGCCGCCGTCGACGCCTACAGCCGACAGCTCAAGATCGCCGCCGCGCGCAGCGACGAAGCCTCCGAGGAGCTGGGACGCGCCCGCACGGGTCGTCTGCCGCGCCTGACGCTCGACGGCAACTTCACCGCCGTGACCCGCAGCGCCGCCGGGGGCAAGCTCTGGACCTTCGACCTCGGCCCCCAGGTGGTGCAGACCCTCTACGGGGGCGGGGGTGTGGGCGCCGCCATCGACGGCGCCGAGCTGGGCTACGACGCCGCGCGCAGCGACGAGGAGTTCACGCGCTCGGAGGTGCGCTACGCCGCCGAGTACGCCTACTGGAACCTCTCGGCCATGCGGCTCTACGTCGCCTCGATGCGCGAGTACGTCGGGGTGATCCGCTCGCTCAAGCGGGTCGTCGACCGCCGCTTCGAGGAGGGCTATATCGCCCGCGGCGACGTGCTGATGATCGACACGCGGCTCGGCGAAGCGGAGTACCGCCTGGCGAACGCCGAGCAGCGGGCCGACGTGGCGCTGCACGACTTCAACGTCCTGCGTGGCGAGGCTCCCGACGCGGCCGTGACGCTGGCTGCGAGCATCCGCGATTCGCTGCCCGAGCCCCTGCGCGTCGCGACGGGCGAGGTGCTCGACCGCCGGGCCGACTACGCCGCCGCGCGCCTGCGCTCGGAGCAGGCGGCCGCGGGGGTGCGCTCGGCCGTGGCGCCGTTCAACCCCCAGCTGAGCGTCGGGGCCGGGGCCGCGTGGCAGCCCTCCGCGCCCAACGTCTCGGGGCGTACCTACCTCGACGGCGTGGCCTTCGTGCGGCTGTCGGTGCCGCTCTTTCGCGGCGGCGAGCGGCGCCGGGCGGCTGCGGCGGCCCGTGCCGTGCAGCGGCAGAGCGAGTGGCGGAGCGAGCAGCTGCGCGACGACATCGTGCGTCAGGAGAGCGACGGCTGGACGGCCCTGCGGCAGAGTATCGCCCGTCTCGGCGCCTCGGCGCGCAACCTGCGCGTGGCGGGCGAGAACCTCTCGATCAGCACCTACTCCTACGGCGAGGGGATGACTACCGTGCTCGACGTGCTGCAGGCGCAGCTGAGCTGGATCCAGCTCTACACCAACGACATCGAGGCGCGCTTCGACCGTGCCGTCGCCGAGGCCGACTACCGGCGCATCACGGCCCGTCCGTAGGGCGGGACGGGTGCCCGGGGCGTGTCGGGGCTCGTCGAGACAAGGTGTGGCGCGAACGAAACCGCCCGGTCCTTGAAAGACCGGGCGGTTTCGTTTCGTTGCGTGCGGGGCGGGATCAGCACTTCGGCTCGTCGTAGCCGTAGACGGTCATCTCGTAGGTGACCGGGGCGATGCGGCCGAGCATCGTCACCATGCTGCAGTGCTTCTCGTGGGTGAGGCGGAAGGCGCGGATCGCGGCCGCCTGGTCGGCGTCGGTGTCGCACGCGGCCTCGTAGAAGAAGTGGAACGAGGTGAAGAGGCTCTCCGAGCGCACGGTGTCGGTCGACAGCTCGCCCGAGACGCTCACCTGGAGACTCCGGGGCGTGACGCGCGAGCGGGCGATGATGTGCTGCGCCGTGAGGGCCGCGCACTTGGCCGCGGCGTAGAGCAGCAGCGCTTTGGGGTTGGTCTGCTGGCAGGGGATGCCGCTCGTGGGCTCGAAGGTGCCGTCGTCGGCGAGCCGCAGGGTGACTTTTTCGATCATGGTTTCGGTTGTTTTTCGGTGTATGTCTTCTTCTCCGGCAAGAATCGTTCCCCGATGGCCGGAGCGGGCGGGAAGCTGAAAGTTGAAAATGTAAAGTGGAAAATTTGTGTTTCGCAGAATGCGGCCTCGGGCCGCGCAGCCCGCAGCTACCCCCGGGCGGAGGGCTGCTCTGTCGGCTGCGCCTTCGTCGCGCCCGTCCGCTGGCTGCGGGCCTATCCGCCCATTTTCAATTTTCGACTTTCAATTTTCCATTTACCCTCGCTTGTTTTCGCTATTTGGCTCCGCCGAATATACTTCGTCTCGGCAGAACCAAGTCTTTGTCTTGCTTCTGCGCATGACTTTTGCTATATTTGCAGCACCGAATTTCAGCATATGCGACGATACTCCAAACTTCTCTGCGTCGTGGCGTTCGCAGCCTCCGGCCTTGCCGCCCGGGGTGCGACGCCCGAGACGCTCTCCGCGCTGGGGCGCGGCCGCGATCTGTTCGGCTTCGGCCGCTGGAGCGACGCCCGGCACGAGTTCCTGGCTGCCCGCGCGACCCTCTCGGCCGACGATCGGGCCGAGTGCCAGCAGATCGACTTCTATCTGGCAGCTTGCGCCGTCGAACTGGGCGACAGCGACGCCGAGGCGATGCTGCGCGACTTCGAGGTGCGCTATCCCGGCTCGGTCTACGCCAACGACGTGCGCTTCTCGTTGGGCTCCTACTACTGCTCGACGGGCGACATGAAGCGTGCGCGCGAGGCTTTCGAGCGCACCGACCGCCGGCGTCTCGCGCCGCGCCGCCGTGTGCAGTACGACATCCGCATGGGCTACGTCTCCTTCACCGAGGGCGACCGCGTGGCGGCCTACGACTACTTCGGCCGCGTGCCCTCCGACAGCGAGTATGCCGACCACGCCCGCTACTACCGGGCCTACATCGACTACGCCGAGGGGCGCACCGAGCGGGCCAAGGAGGCCTTCCTGGCGCTCGAGCGCAGCGACGCCTACGGCGACGTGGTTCCCTACTATCTGCTCCAGATCGAGTTCCGCGAGGGCAACTACCGCTATGTGGTCGACCGCGGCGGGGCGCTCTCCGCGCGGGCCGTACCCGAGCGGCGCGCCGAGATCGAGCGTGTGGTGGCCGAGTCGTGGTTCCGCCTCGACGACTACAACCGCACGATCGAGCACCTGCAAGCCTTCTTCGACGCCGGGGGCGCGGCCGACCGCGACACCGACTACCTGATGGGCTTCTCGCTCTACCGCACGGCCCGCTATGCCGACGCCGTGGAGTGGCTGCGTCGCGCGTGCGGCGCCGAGGACGCCCTCACGCAGAACGCCTCCTACCACCTGGCCGACTGCTACCTGCGCGCCGGCGACAAGCGGGCGGCCATGCAGTCGTTCGCCATGGCCTCCGACGACCGTTTCGACGGGGCGATCGCCGAGGAGGCGCTGTTCAACTACGCCAAATTGCAGTACGAGCTGGGCGACGGGGCCTTCAACGGAGCGATCAACCTGCTGCAACGCTACATCGTCCGCTATCCGTCGTCGTCGCGCACGGCCGAGGCCCGTGCGCTGCTGGCCGCGGCCTACTACAACTCGCGCGACTACGACGCCGCCTATCGGGCCATCAAGGCGATGCCCTCGACCGACGGCGACCTGCGCGCGGCGCTGCAGAAGATCGCCTATTACCGCGGTCTGGAGGCCTACGCCGCGGGCGACCTGCGCGCGGCGCGCGGCTACCTGGCCGAGTCGGCGGCGCTCGACGCGAGCCCCAAGTATACGGCTCTCTGCGCCTTCTGGCAGGGCGAGATCTCCTTCGCCGAGGGCGACTACACCCTCGCCGCGGCGCGCTACGACGCTTTCCTGAAGCGTGCGCCGCGCCGGAGCGCCGAGTACGCCATGGCGTGGTACAACCGGGGCTACTGCGACTTCGCCCGCGAGCGGATGGCCGAGGCCGACGCTGCGTTCGGGCGTTTCCTCTCGCTCTACGGCGCGAGCGACCGCTACCGCGCCGACGCGCTCAACCGCCGGGGCGACGTGCGCTATGCCGACCGCCGCTTCGACGAGGCGATCGCCGAATACGACCGGGCCATCGCCCTGGGCGGCGACGAGGCCCACTACGCCCGTTACAAGCGGGCCGTGTCGCTGGGCATCCTCGGCCGCAACGACGAGAAGACGCAGGCCCTGCAGCAGATCGTCGCGGCGCGCGAGGGCGCATATGTCGACGCTGCGGCCTACGAGCTGGGGCGCACCCTCATTGCCCGGCAGCGTTATGCCGACGGCGCCGCAGCGCTGGAGCGCTTCGTCACCGATTTCCCCTCCTCGCCGCGCCTGGCCCAAGCCTATTCCGACCTGGGGCTGGCCTATCTCAACCTGGGCGACCGGCAGAAGTCGCTCGCCTGCTACCAGAAGGCCGTGGCCGTGGCGCCTCGCTCGCAGGAGGCGCGCGACGCCATGCAGGGCATTCGCGACATCTACGTATCCGAGGGCGACGTCGACGCCTACTTCGACTATGCCGCCAAAGCGGGCATGGAGAGCGACCTGAAGCAGCTCTCGCGCGACTCGCTGTCGTTCGCCGCGGCGCAGAAGCTCTACCTCGACGGCAGCGACGAGGCCGCCGTGAAGGCGCTGCGCAACTACGTCGGCGGCTATCCCAAGGGGTCCTACCTGACCGATGCGCTCTACTACCTGAGCGACTGCTACCTCCGCACGGGCGAGCGCCAGGCGGCTATCGAGACCCTCTCCACGCTGGCCGACGGGGCCCCCAACCGCTATTCGCAGACGGTGCTGGAGCACCTCTCGGAGATGACCTACGCCGACAAGCGCTACGACGAGGCCGCCGCAGCCTACCGCAAGCTCTACGACGCGACCCCCACGGCCGCCGGGCGCGAGGCGGCGGCCACGGGCTACGTGCGCGCGACCCTCGCCACGGGCGACGCGGCGCGCATCGCTGCTTTGGCCGACGAGGTCGGGGCGCTGCCCGATGCCGGAGCCACGGCGCTGCGTGAGGCGCGTTTCGCGCGTGCCGAGCAGCTCCGCACGGCGGGCGACAGGGGCGCCGCCGAGCAGCTCTACCGCGGGCTCGCCTCCGAGGTCCGCACGGCCGAGGGTTCGGCCGCGGCCTACTACCTGATCGAGGGTCTCTTCGAGGCGGGCGACATGGAGGCCGCCGAGAAGGCCGTCTTCGCCTACTCCGAGCGCTCGCCCCGCGCCTACTGGCTGGCCCGGGCGTTCCTCGTCCTGGGCGACGTCTACGTGAACAAGGGCGACACGTTCCAGGCCCGCGCCACCTACCAGAGCATCGCCGACGGCTACTCGCCCGCCGACGACGGCATCGTGGAGGCGGCCAAGGAGCGGATTCAAAAACTCAACTGACGATGAAAAAGATCCTTCTGATAGCCGCCCTCGCGGCGGTGCTGCCCTGGAGCGCCGGGGCGCAGGTCGAGAAGCAGGTCGAGGTGACCAAGGCCTACGTCCCGAGTCTCGAGAGCGCGACCAAGCTGGCGATGGTGCCCGACATGACCGACACCACCCGCATGCGGCCCGAGATCGACTATTCGATCACGCCGCTGACGATGTCGACCGTTCTGGCCACGCGGCCCATCCGCCCGGCGACGGTCACCTACTGGGAGTTCAACCGCCCGAAGCCCTTCTACCTCAAGGCGGGCGCGGGCTATCCGCTCAACTCGGTGCTCGATTTCTACGCCTCGACGCAGAACCCCGGCACGGGCTATGTGGTGGGCTATGTCAACCACGAGGGCCTCTACGGCAAGCTGTGCAACGACTGGGGCGAGAAGAACACCGCCACGCGCATGTTCAACCGCATCGGCGCCGCCGCGGGCAAGTACTTCGGGCGCCGCACGCTCGAGGGCGAGCTCTCCTATGAAAACCGCATGTACCACCGCCACGGCGCCGGATACGCGGCGACCGTCGCTTCGGAGGCGCTGTGGCAGGCCTTCGTGCATCCCGGGCGGCGGCTCGACTACGGCGATGCGAACCTGGCGGTGCGCTTCGGCGACGACTTCCACGACCTCTCGCGTACCAATTTCGAGGTGGCGCTGCGCTGCGGCCTCTTCTTCGACCACTCCGACCACTACGCTGATGCGGAGGCGGCGCGCGAAATCCGCTTCGGGGCCACGGCCCGCGTGGGGCGCGCCTTCGGCAAGCACCGCCTCTCGCTGGAGGCGGCCTACGACCGCCATGCGGGCCGCAAGGCGCTCGACGGCGCGCAGTCCGACCTGATCCGTGCGGGCGCCCGCTACGGCGTCGACGGCGGGGTGGTGCGCTTCGAGGCAGGCGCCGACTACTGCTACGACCGCACCGAGATCGGCGGCGAGCGCGAGGGGCGTAGCTATATCTTCCCCTTCGCACGCCTCGACTTCGACCTCGGGGCCCCGGGCATCCGACCCTTCGTGGAGGTCGACGGCGGGCTGGAGACCAACGACTTCCGCTCGCTCACGCTCCGCAATCCCTACCTGGCGGGTCCCATGTGGGGCGACCGCAGCTCGGCCGACTACAACGCCCGGGCGGGTATCGGCGGCAGCCTCTGGCGCGGCAAGGTCAACTACCGCCTCTATGCCGGCTTCTCGATCCGCGACGACCACCTCTACTGGATCGCCGCGCGCAGCCTCTTCTTCCGCGACGGGGGGCAGGAGGCCGAGGTCGATTTCGCCCACTTCCTGCCCGTGCGGGGGCGCCAGACCGTGGGATCGCTCCGCGGCGAGGTGGAGTATCGTCCCGTGACCGGGTTCCTGCTGACGCTGGGCGGCAGCGGATACCTCTATAACGACGAGGAGCAGTACGCCAACGGCGAGCCCGCTTTCCGCGGCGACGTGGCGCTGCGCTACGAGGGGCGACGCATCTCGTTCGGGGCCGGCGTCGCGATGCAGAGCCGCCGCGAGTGGACGGTCCTGACAGAGCGACTGTCGGTTGACGGCACCGAGGCGGAGGCTCCGACGATGTCGACCTACGCCGCGCCGTTCGACTTCGACCTGAAGGTCGATTTCGCATGGCGCGCGTCGCAGAGCGTCGAGCTCTTCGCCGAGGGGAGCAATCTGGCCGGGCGCGACCTCTACCTCTTCCCGGGCTATCGCGACTTCGGGGCCCGCGTGACGGTGGGCATAAAGATGGTATTCTGATGGAGCGCACCGACTACCAGCGTATTCTGCGGGAGATCCGCCGCGAGATCGAGCCCTTCGCCCGCGAGGGGCGCGCGGCCGACTATATCCCGGCCCTTGCGGAGGTCGACCCCGACCAGTTCGGGATCTGCATCCGCACCATCGACGGACGGATATACGGTCTGGAGCGTGCCGACGCGCGCTTCTCGATCCAGAGCATCACCAAGGTCTTCTCGCTGGCCATGTGCCTATGGCTCGAGGGCGACGCGCTGTGGCGCAGGGTGGGGCGCGAGCCTTCGGGCACGGCCTTCAACTCGCTCATCCAGCTCGAGGTCGAGCGGGGCGTGCCGCGCAACCCCTTCATCAACGCCGGGGCGATCGTACTGGCCGACGTGCTGCTGCGCCACCTCGACGACCCCGAGGGGCGTTTCCTCTCCTTCGTGCGGGCCCTGAGCGGTAATGACGCACTCGACTACGACGATCGCGTGGCCCGCTCCGAGCGCGAGAAGGGCTATCTGAATGCCGCCATCGCCAACCTGCTCAAGTACCACGGCAACCTGCACGGCGACATCGAGCGGGTGCTGCGCCTCTATTTCCTGCAATGTTCGGTGGCGATGAGCTGCCGCGATCTGGCGTGCGCCTTCGGTGCCTTCGCCGACCATCGCACCCCTTTCCGCTTCGACGGGGTGAGCCTCACGGCGTCGCAGGTCAAGCGCATCAACGCCATCATGCAGACGTGCGGCTTCTACGACGAGGCGGGGGAGTTCTCCTTTCTGGTGGGGCTGCCCGGCAAGAGCGGCGTGGGCGGCGGCATCGTCGCGGTCTACCCCCAGAAGTATTCGGTGGCGGTGTGGAGCCCGCGGCTCAACACGAAGGGCAACTCGGTGATGGGCATGAAGGCTCTGGAGCTGCTCACCACGCGCACCGAGGAGTCGATCTTCTGATCGCCGGGTGCTTCCCGCTGCCATGAACGAACGAAAGGCTGCCCAGCTCGGGCAGCCTTTCGTTATGGCATAAAAAAGGGTGAGCTCCTTATATCGCACCGCTACGACCACATACCCTTGCTCGATTCCTCGCCTGGGGGATTCTGTGGGAGCTGGTCGTATAAGACTCACCCGGGCACAAAAGTAGGAAAAATTTGCCGAATCGCAAACTTCCCGGCGGAAATATTCGTTTCCGCGGCCGATATTTCGTTGTCGGGGGTGGCTACGGGCGGCGGGGCGAGCAGGAGTTGAAAATGGGAAGTGGAAAATTGAAAGTTGAAAATGGAAAATTGAAAATGGGGCGGCTCGTTTTCTGCCCGTAGTCAGTGGAGGGTGCCGCCGAGCCTTCGGGCGAGGAGAGCAGCCCTCCGCCGGGGGTGGCTACGGGCTGCCGGCTCACAGAGCCGGGCAAGTTTTCATTTTCAATTTCCCACTTTCCATTTTCAATTTGCATTCGGGCCGCGGCCTGCGGAGGACGCACGAGCAGCGTGAGTTGCGGGCCTCCGCCGCCGGAGGCTGCGGCCCGCGCAGCTGACGCTGCATCTGGCAACAGAGATTTTCACACCGAAGGCATCCCGCAGCCGCTCCCGACGGAGGGCTGCTCGTTTCACCCGTCGGCTCATTCTTTGGCTACGTCGGCTCGCAGAGCCGGCGGGGNGTCGGGAGCGGCTGCGGGATGCCTTCGGTGTGAAAATCTCTGTTGCCAGATGCAGCGTCAGCTGCGCGGGCCGCAGCCACCCCGGGCGAAGGCCCGCAACTCTTCACAGAGTTTGCCGCCCTTCGCTGGCAGCGGCCCGAAAAGAGAGACGCAACCGTCGAAGCCTCCGGCTTGAAAAGCCGCCCTATTCGAGCCGGATATAGACGGGCAGGTGGTCGCTGTAGCCGCCCGTGTAACGGTTGCCGGAGTAGGTGCGGAAGGGGGTGCCGCGGTCGGGGCCCGTGCGGAGCAGGAGGTAGTCGGGTCGGAAGATCGCGGCATGCGCACCAGTCTGCGGGTCGGCGGCCAGCCGCGGCGCCCCTGCCGGAGCAGCGGCGAGCCGCTCGCAGACGACGATCTGGTCGAAGAGGTTCCACTCGCCGCGGTAGACGAGCGTGCCCCGCCCGGCGCGGTAGAGGGTGCAGAAGGGGTTGTAGAGGTCGCCCGAGCCGGGTGCGGGGAGCGTGGCGCGAGCGCGCAGGCACTCGGTCAGACTGGCGTCGACGGGGTCGTCGTTGAAGTCGCCCATGGCGACGATGCACACCGTGGGGTCGGCCTGCTGCACCGAGTCGACGATGCGGCGCATCTCTGCGCCTGCGGCGCGGCGTCGGTGTGCCGAAGCCTCGGCGCCCCCGCGGCGCGAGGGCCAGTGGGCGGCCAGGAAGAAGAACGGGCGGCCGTCGAGACGCCCCCAGAGGGTGAGGATGTCGCGCGTGGCCAGGCGCGGCTCGCCCGGGACGACGACCGGCACGGCACGGTGGCCCTCCGCCGTGAAGCGATCGCGCCGGTAGAGCAGGGCCACGTCGATGCCCCGCTCGTCGGCCGACTCCTCGTGCACGACGGCATAACCGGCGCCGCGCAGCGACGTGTCGGCGGCGATGCGCTCGGCCAGGGCCCGGGTTTCGACCTCGGCCAATCCCACCACTGCGGCCTCGCCGCCCCCGCGGGCCGAGAGATCGGCCAGCACGCGGGCGATGCGGGCGCACTTGGCCGCGCAGCGCTCCTCGCTCCAGCGGCGTCGGCCGCGGGGCGTGAATGCGTCGTCGCGCGTCGCCGGGTCGTCAGTCGTATCGAAGAGGTTCTCGACGTTGTAGAAGGCGATCTTGCAGGGGCGCGGCGCCGGCGCGGAGGCTGTATCCAGCGCGTGACCGGGTGCCGGGCGCTCCGTCGCGGGCCGGAGCCGCGCGGCCGGCGGGCGCCCCTCCTGCGCCGCTGTGTGCGCCGGGCGGGCCAGGAGCAGGCCCGCGACGAAAAGTGCCGGCACAGCGAAGCGTACCGGCACTCGAATGGATTTAGTCGGAAAAGCTCCCATCAGAGCCCCCAGTCGGCCTTGTCGTGCTGCTCCTTGACCTCGGCCGGAACCGTGGGGAAGAACTCGAAGCCCGTGCGGCGCTCGATCTCGGCGACGCTCGCTGTCCACGTCTTGAAGCTCCCCTGACCGTCGGCGTTGGCCACCCAGAAGCCGATGGCCTTGAGCTGCGAGGGATCCATCTCGCCGATGCGGTCGCCCGCCCGGCGGACGTTGCCGCGGCGCGTGCGCAGCAGCACCTTGAAGTAGTGGCTGGGCACGGCGCACTCGTTGCCTTCGCGGTCGGGGGTGGTCTTGTCGTCCTCCCACACGGCGCCCGTCACCACGTAGAGCGTGTCGGCGCACATCCAGCTGCTACGGATGCGCCCCTCGAGCTGGGCCCATTCACCGCCGTTGAGCTTGTTGTTCTGCGGCGTGGAGTTGGAGCAGTAGAAGGTCTGGGCCTGTATCGAGGCGTTGCAGTTGCGGTCGGCGTTGGGGATCTGGTGCCCGCGGTCGTACTCCTTGGCCGGGTAGCTGTAGTCGACGAGCGACGCCTGCCACTTTTCGTCGATCTCGGGGTCGTAGGCCCACTTGTCGGGGCGCTTCTCCTTGCCCGTGTAGCTGGCGACCAGCGGGTAGGCCACCCACCAGCCGCCGCGCTTCGTGCGGTCGAAGCAGATGGTGTAGTTGCGCACCTCCTCACCGCCGATCTCGCCCATGCAGGTGCGGTAGACGAGGTTTTCGACGGCGACGAGCTCGGTGTCGGCGGCCAGGCGGGCCGGAATCTCGGGCCACACCAGGTCGAGGCGCTGCTCGTAGAGGTCGCCCGTCGGGGGCGCAGGCTCCTCGGGCTGCCCGGGTTTTTCGGGCTGCTCGGGCTGGTCGGGTGCGGGGGGGAGAGCGGGGTCGCCTTTCTCGCTGCATGCGAGCAGCGAGGCGACGAACAGGGCCGCGCAGCAGGCGTAGCCGGCCAGTGCGGCGAGGGAGCGGTTGTACGATCGTTTCATGGTAGTGCGGTGGGGGTTAGCGGATGCGGTCGGCGGCGCGGACCAGCGCCTCGTCGCGCAGGATGGCCCGGGCGGCCAGGTAGACGAAGAGCAGGCAGACCAGCGGCAGGACGATGGCCGGGCGGAAGCCCTGGGCGTGGAACTCCACGCCGGAGAAGACGCGCCAGCTGAGGAAGTAGTAGATGCCCTCCATGAGCGCCGTGCCGAGCAGCAGCACGGCCTCCACGGCGCAGAGGCGCAGCTGGAGCATGCGGCGGCGGTAGAGGAAGAGGATCGCCAGCGGCAGCGCGGCGGCCGCCACGGCCAGGATCGCCAGGTGGCGCGTCGACTGCACGATCTCGCCCGCGGCGTTTTCGAGCCCCAGGGCGCGGAGCGTGAACTCCTCGCCGGCGCCGGCGAACCAGCCCAGCGGGGCGAAGATCGTCGTGGCCATCAGGGCCGCGATGACCACGAGGTAGAGCGATTGGATGCGTTGTATCATGGTTGTTCGGTTTTTTGAGGTGAAGACCGGCCGCGCGCTCAGAGGCGCCGGTCGATCAGGTAACGGTTGCGGTCGCTCGACACCCGGTTGACCAGCTCGCCGAGGAATCCTGCCAGGAAGAGCTGCACGCCGAGGATGACGGCCGCGATGGCCAGGTAGAAGAGCGGCTGGTCGGCGACGGGGCGCAGCGCGAGGCCGTGGGCCTGCTTCCAGAGCTTGGCGGCGATGATCCACGCCGTGGTGCCGCCGCCGAGGAGGAACATGAGCGTGCCCAGCGAGCCGAAGAAGTACATGGGCGAGCGGCCGAAGCGGGAGAGGAACGACACGCTGATGAGGTCCAGATAGCCCTTCACCATGCGCTCGAGGCCGAACTTCGAGCAGCCGTACTTGCGGGCGCGGTGCTCGACCGCTTTCTCGCCGATGCGGCGGAAGCCCGCCTGCCGGGCCAGGATGGGGATGTAGCGGTGCATCTCGCCGTAGACCTCGATGGCCTTGACCACCTTGAGCCGGTAGGCCTTCAGACCGCAGTTGAAGTCGTGGAGCCGGATGCCCGAGACGGCGCGGGCCGTCCAGTTGAAGAACTTGCTGGGCCACCGCTTGCCTATGGGGTCGTGGCGCGTGCGTTTCCACCCCGAGACCAGGTCGTAGCCCTCGTCGAGGATCATGCGCCGCATGGCGGGGATCTCGTCGGGCGAGTCCTGCAGGTCGGCGTCCATGGTGAAGACCACCTCGCCGCGCGCAGCCTCGAAGCCGCAGTAGAGCGCCGCCGACTTGCCGTAGTTGCGGGCGAAGCCGATGGCGCGCAGCGCGGGATACTCTTCGCGCAGACGCTCGATGACCACCCACGAGCTGTCCGACGAGCCGTCGTCGACCAGTATCGCCTCGTAGCTCAGCCCATTGTCGGCGGCCACGCGGTCGATCCACGCCACGAGCTCGGGCAGCGACTCTGCCTCGTTGTAGAGCGGTACGACGACCGAGATGTCGGGGGCCGGCAGGCTACTCATTGTCGTGCGATTCGAAGGGACGGGGGCTGCGCGAAGCCATGCCGGCGATGATGAGGCCGAACAGGACGCCGAAGAGCAGTCCCTGCCACAAACCGCCCCACCAGGTGGCGAGGAACGAGGGGGCCTCGGCCGCCTGCAACTGGCCGAGCATCTGGGCGAACATGCCCTCCATCGAGGCGGGCAGGCCGCCGCTGCTGTTGATCTGGTCGGTGACCGTGGCGATCGTGCGCTCGATGTAGCGGTCGTAGCCCACCACCAGGTGCAGCACCACGGCCTGCACCATGCCCACGATGGCTCCGGCGACGGCCGAGATGGCCATCACGTAGCCGTAGGCGTGCGAGAAGGGGTAGCCCTCCTCGGCCGTGCAGAGCGCCCCGCGCTGGCGGGCCGCACGGTGCAGCAGGTAGTAGTGGAGCACGGCCACGGCGATGAACTCCACGACCAGCAGCATGTAGAGCGAGGCGTTGCCCGAGAGCTGGATCATGTTTTCGATGACGGCCGAGAGGCCCAGCAGGCCGCCCAGCACCACGCCCTTGCGCAGGGCTTCGTTCCAGAAATTGTTGTTCATGGTTTTCTTATTTTTGATATTCGTTCGGTCATTGCAATTCGCCGCGCCCCTGGCGCACGATCGCGGGCTCGTCCCCGGTGAGGTCGACCACGGTGGTGGGCTCGGTGCTTCCCTGCCCGCCGTCGACGACCGCCTCGACCGTGCGGCCCAGCCGCTCGTGGATCAGCTCGGGGTCGGTGGTGTACTCCGTCTCGGCATCGGGAGCCAGCGACGTGGTGAGGAGCGGCGCCCCCAGCGCTTCGACCAGCGCGCGGGCCACGGCGTGGCCGGGGATGCGCATGCCCACTGTGCGGCGCTTGCCCAGCGCTTTGTCGCTCGTGCGCGACGAGGCCGGCACGAGGAAGGTGAAGGGCCCCGGGAGGTTGCGCCGCAGCAGGCGGTAGGCGGCGTTGTCCACACGGCAGTACTCGGCCGCCTGGGCGATGTCGGCGAAGACCACGGCCAGCTCGTCGGCCTGCTTGCCCTTGATGCGGCGCAGGCGCTCGATGGCCCGGGGCGAGCGGAGCGAGCAGCCGTAGGCGTAGAGGCTGTCGGTGGGGTAGATCACCACGCCGTCGCGCTCGAGCACCTCGACGATGCGCCGCAGGTCGCGCTCGGAGGGGTTTTTGTCGTGGAGCTTGATGAGCATGGGTGCGGGATTATTTGATCTTGCGCCGGTTGAGCTCGGCCGCATAGGCGCGGGCGTTGGCGTTGTGCTCCGAGAGCGTGCGGGCGAAGTTGTGGTAGCCGTCGAACGTGGGGCGGGCGCAGAAGAAGATATAGTCGTGCTGCTCGAAGTCGAGCACGGCGTCGAGGGCCGCGGCCGAGGGCATGCAGATGGGCGAGGGGGGCAGGCCCCGGTTGATGTAGGTGTTGTAGGGCGAGGGGTATTTCAGGTGGCGGTAGAGGATGCGCCGCAACCCGAAATCCTTCATGGCGTACTTGATCGTGGGGTCGGCCTGCAGGGGGATGCCCTGCCGGAGGCGGTTGATGTAGACCCCCGCGATGCGGGGCATCTCGTCGGTCTTGCGCGTCTCCTCGTAGACGATCGAGGCGAGCGTCGTGGCCTCCAGACGGCTCAGCCCGCTGCGCTTGAGCTTGGCGTCGCGCCCCGCGCTCCAGAAGCGGTCGTACTCGCGCTTCATGCGGCGCATGAACTCCTCGGGCGTGGCGGTCCAGTAGAATTCGTAGGTGTCGGGCAGGAACATCGAGAAGAGCTCCTCGGGGGTCGTGAAGCCCATCTCGCGGGCCACCTTGCGCGAGCGCAGCACGCCGAGCATCTGCGCGGTGTCGATGTCGAGCTGGCGGGCGATGCGCTCGGAGAGCTGCTCGGGCGTGCGCACGTTCTGGAGCGTCACCCGCACGGGGGTCTGCAACCCCAGCTTGAGCATGCGGACGATCTCCACGACGCTCATGCCCGGCTCCACGACGTAGTGGCCCGGCTTGAAGCTCTGTTCCAGACCGAGGCGGCGGGCGTAGAGGTCGAAGGCCGCGCGGTGGCGCAGGCGCGGGCGCAGCGAGTCGACCACGGCGTCGTAGTCGGCCTGGCGCGAGACGTAGAGTTCGTACTGCTCGCCCACGGCATTGCCCTTGAACTGGAGGTAGCCGGTCGCCGCGGCGGCCGCGGCGAGGACGAAGCCTGCGAGCAGGAGGTAGAGGAGGGTTTTCTTGCGCATGCGGATAGCGTGTTTCGGTGGCGTGCGGTCGGCTCTTCCGGCGGCTCTTCGGCCGGGGAGCGCACGCCCCGCAAAATTAGCCAAAGTTTCGGGAAAATCCAATCGATAATGGCCCGGCGGCCGATTTCGTTTCCGATTTCTGTTCGGGCCGCGGGCTGCAAATTGAAAATGGAGGACTTTTCGGGCGGCAACCGGCGACAATGAACGCGGCGCAGCCCCTCGCTTTTTCTCGGCTCGCAGGGCCGGCGGGCCGCAGCCACCGGCGGCGGGGGCCCGCAACTTTTCGAGTTTTGGTCCTTGGCTGGCTGCGGACCCGCCCCCCCCCGAATACGAACAGAAGAAGCGACCCCCTTCCGGGGATCGCTTCTTTGCGGTGGGTCGCGGATCGGCCGGCAACACCGGCAGCATTGGCTGCACCTGCGCCGGCCGCCGAACAGGCGTCGTTACTCGGCCTGGGCCTCGGGGCGCATCATGATGCGTACGCGGTTGCCGTCGGCGAGTACCTTGCGGGCCATGGCCTGCACGTCGGCGTCGGTGAGCGTGCGCACCGCCTGCTCGTAGTCGGCCAGGTAGTCGAGGCCGGCGTCGTGCTTCAGGCCGATGATGTTCATCCAGCCGCCGTTCTGCTCGAGGTTGTTCTTCCAGCTCTTGAGCAGGTACTCGCGGTGCTTCTCGACATCCTCGCTGCGGGGGCCTTCGGCCGCGATCTGCTCGATCTCCTTGATGACGATCTCGCACAGCTCGTCGGCCAGCTCCTCGTTGGTGTCGAAGAGGATGTGCAGCAGGTAGCGCTCCGAGGGGATGCGCTGCGTCTGCTGGCCTACCTGCACGCCGTAGGTGCCGCCCTTCTCCTCGCGGATCGACACCAGGTAGCGCGAGTTGAGCGCCTCCGAGAGGAAGCCCAGCGCCACGCGGTCGGCGATCGTGTAGGGCATCTCGCCCGAGAAGAGGTAGCGCACCGACACCTTGGGCTGCTGCATGGGGGTGCGGAACTGGTCGTCGACCATGCCCTTCACGGGGTCGCACTTGTCGTCGACGAAGTCGATGGGCGCAGCGTCGGCCGACAGCGAGCCGATATACTTCTCGACCAGCGGCTTGAGCGTCTCGAGGTCGACATTGCCCACGAACGTGAAGCGGAAGCCGGCGGCCGAGGGGTAGAGCTTGCGATAGACCTGCGGGAGGAGGTCGAAGTCGATGTCCTGCAGGCGCTCCACGGTGAGCTGCTGACGGCGCGGGTTGTGGCCGTAGGCGACGTCGGAGAAGCGCTCCGAAGCCACGAAGTCGGGGTTCGAACCGGCGTTCTCGAGCTGCGCGCGGATCATTTTCATCAGGTTGTCGAAGTCGTTGCGGTCGAAGCGCGGCTGCTCGAAGTTGAGCCACAGCAGCTGGAGCATCGTCTCGAGATCCTTGGGCGAGCAGTGGCCGTTCATGGCGCTCTCATACTCGTCGGCCGAGGTCGAGACGCGCGCCGACTTGCCTGCGAGCTGCTTGGTGAGGTCCGTGCGCGAGAACTTGCCCACGCCCGAGAGTACGTTGACCGAGGGCATGATGCCGCCCGTGTAGAACTCCTCGTCGCTCAGGCGCGACAGGCCGCCCGGTGCCGAGACGTAGAGCTGCACCTCGTCGGCCTTGTAGGTCGTGGGCTTCACGACCACCTTCACGCCGTTGGCGAGCGTCCACTCGGTGGTGCCGTAGGCGGCGTCCTCGTGCGTCGCCACCACGGGCGAACCCTTCAGCTCGACCTCGGCGGGGATCAGCGGCTCCTTGACCGTGTTGTCCTCGTAGGGCTCGAGCTCGGCGGCCGCGACGCGCTCGCGGATCGAGAGCAGTTCGGCCTCCGAGGGGTTCGAGACCCCCTCCTTCTCGGGGGCGTTGACGACGATGACCTGGTTGGTGGGGGTGATGAGCTGCTGCGCCACGGCGTTCACGGCCTCGACCGTGATCGTCTTGACGAGCATGCTGTCGAGCTGCCACTCGGTCTGGGCGTCGGGCATGGGGGTGTTCTTCTTGTAGTGCTCCAGGTAGACGTCGACGAACTGGCCGTTGGTGCGGTCGTTGCGGTTGGCCCACTGGCGCTCGCACTGGCGCATGAGGTTCTCCTGTGCGCGCTCGAACTCGCCCTGCGTGAAGCCGTAGCGGCGCACTTTCTCCATCTCGGCGTAGATCGCCTCGAAGCCCTCGCGCAGCTTGCCGTCCTGCGTCACGGCCACGAAGGCGGTGATGTCGAGCGTGGGAATCACGCCCAGGCCGCCGGCCACGGTCATGCCGCCGCCGATGAACGGTGCGTCGGGACGCATGGCGATCTCCTGCAGGCGGGCGTTCTCCATCGTCGATATGTAGGCCGAGATGACGTCGATCATCTCGCCGTAGACCAGACCGTTGATCTGCTTGGGCGTGGTCGGGCGCTTGATGAAGAGCTGGATGCGCGAGCCCTGCATCTCGGGGTCGGTGTAGATGCTGACGATCGGCTCCTCGTTGTCGGGCACGGTGATCGTCTCCTTCTGCGGCGCGTCGGCCGCCGGAGCCGGGATGTCGGCCATGAGCTTCTGGATCTTGGCCTCTACGGCGTCGACGTCGATGTCGCCCACCACGACCACGGCCTGGTAGTCGGGGCGGTACCACGTGCGGTAGAACTCCTCGAGGTCGCTGTGGTCGAAGCCCTTCAGCCCGTCGAGGTAGCCGATCAGGTTACGCTCGGCGTACTTCGTGCCGCGGCCCACGGCCTGCAGCATCTTGATCGTCGAGCGCCACGAGGCGCCGTCGCGCGTGCGCAGCTCCTCCATGATCACGCCGCGCTCCGAGTCTATCTCCTCGGGGCGCAGGGCGATGAAGTGCGACCAGTCGTGGAGGATCAGCAGCGCCGAGTCGACGACGCCCTCGCGCACGACGGGCACGTCCTTGATGAGGTAGGTGGTCTGGTCCCAGCTCGTGCCGGCGTTGAGGTTGCGGCCGAACTTCACGCCCACGGTCTCCAGATACTCGATCAGCTGCTTGCCCGGCAGGTTCTTCGTGCCGTTGAAGGCCATGTGCTCGAGGAAGTGGGCCAGGCCCTGCTGGCGGTCGTTCTCCTGGATGGCCCCCACGTCGTGGAGGATGTAGAAGTCGGCCTGCCCCTTGGGCTTCTCGTTGTGGCGGATGTAGTAGGTCATGCCGTTGGGCAGCTTGCCCGTGCGGACCTCCTTGTCGGCCGGTATGGGCTGCATGGGGTCGATCTGCGCCGTGAGCGACGAGAGGGTCATCGCTGCGGCGATCGTCAATAGCAATCTCTTCATATTCGATGGGTTTGTTGGTTGAGGTTTCGGTCACTTGCCGTCGTTGCCGGGGCGGTATTCGATGATGTCGCCGGGCTGGCAGTCGAGCTCGCGGCAGATCGCCTCGAGCGTCGAGAAACGGATGGCCCGGGCCTTGCCGTTCTTGAGGATCGAGAGGTTGGCGGGGGTGATCTCCACGCGTTCGGCCAGCTCGCCGAGCGAAATCTTGCGCTTGGCCATCATGACGTCGATGTTGATGATTATAGCCATGCTTTCCCCCCCCCTTCTTTGAGTAGATTCATATCGTACAGTGGTTCCATAGTGCGTCAGATGGTGAGCCGCTGCTCCTCGCTGAGGTTGCGGCCCAGGGCGAAGACCTCGGCGGCGAAGAGCACGAGGATGCCCATGATGATGGTCGAGTAAGAGACGTGCAGCTGCGTGTCGACCGCATAGGGCGTGTCGGCGAGCAGGCGCGCGGCGCGCCGGGCCATGAACCAGGCCGAGGTGTCCTGCAGCAGCTCGACGAAGATCGTCAGGGCGCCGATGGCGCGCAGCAGCACCACGTTGCGGTGCCCGAGCGGCCGCTCCTCGCGGATCGAGCGGCGCAGCGACCCGATGATGAAGAACATCATGACGATGATCGCCAGCAGGCATACGGGCACGAGCATCACCGTCAGATAGAGCCACGGCGAGCCGCCGATCGAGCGGAAGGCCAGCTGCATGGCCGAGCGGCCCGGGGCCTGCTCCTCGACCGTGAGCGAGAGGTGGGAGACGTAGCCGCGCACCGTGACGGGGTCGTCGGACGCGCCGCCGCGCAGCACCTCGCCCTCCGTGCTGACCGGGATGCGGTTGAGCAGGTAGATCTGGCGGGGCGTGCCCGCTACCCAGTTTTTCATGATGTCGTCGCCCATGGCGGTTCCCTTGGCGTAGCCGCGCGAGAAGTTGGGTGCCAGGCTGTGCGCGAGGCTGACGACCAGCACCACGAAGAAGGTGACGTAGATGGCCAGCAGTCGGCGCAGGAGCGATTTTTTGTTCTGCATGTCGTTGTCTTGCGATGGGTTCCGCAACAAAGATAGACAAAAAGTCCGAGATTCGTGCAAAATTTATCGTTTTTCGATAAAATAGTTCTTCTTCCCGCCGATTGCCGCCGTGTGCGGGCGCCGCAAACCGAAAAATTGCCTATCTTTACAGACGGTAAATCATTCGTAAATCATGGCTCGGAAAACACGCTTCGATCTGCGCATCGAACCCCACCAGGTCGACTTCACGCTGCGGGCGACGCTGCCGTCGCTCCTCTCCTCCATACTCAACGCCGCGGGGCTCGACGCCCACATGAAGGGCTTCGGCACCGACGCGATCCAGCAGGGTAACCGCTCGTGGGTGCTCTCGCGCATGGCCGTGGAGATCGACCGCCGCCCCGAACAGTATGCCGGCTACGCCCTCGAGACGTGGATCAGCGACTACGGGCGCCTGCTCTCCACGCGCAACTTCACCCTCACGGACGAGGCGGGCGACTGCTTCGGCCGCTGCGTCACGCAGTGGGCGATGATCGACCTCGACACCCGCTCGGCCGTCGACCTGTCGTGGGTGGGGCGCGAGCACGCCGACGCCGTGGTGGCCGAGGAGCCGCCCGCCGAGCGTCCGCGCAAGATCCGCGCCGTCGAGCCCGGCTTCACGGTGACGCACCCGGTCGTCTACAGCGACATCGACTTCAACCGCCACGTCAACACCATCCGCTATGTCGAGATGATGGTCGACGCGCTGCCCGTCGAGTGGCCCTCGTCGGAGCGTCCCGTGCGCATCGACATCCACTTCCTCAGGGAGTGTCGCTACGGCCAGACGCTCGCCGTGGGGTGCCAGCTGTGCGAGGAGACGCGCACGGCGCTCTTCGAAATCGCGGCCGACGGCGCTCCGGCCTCCGTGCGCGCCTCGTTCTGCTGGAAATAGGGGGCGACGTATGAAGATCACCGTGCTCGGGCCCGCCCATCCCTACCGCGGAGGGCTGGCCGCCATCATGGAGACGATGGCCCGCGTCTTCGGCCGCCGCGGCCACGAGGTCGTCGTGCGCACCTTCACGCTCCAGTACCCCTCGCTGCTCTTCCCGGGCGAGAGCCAGACCGTCCCGACGCCTGCGCCGCAGGACCTCCGCATAGAGCGCTGTGTCCATACGGTCAACCCCTTCAACTGGTGGCGCGTGGGGCGGCGCATCCGCCGCGAGCGGCCCGACTTCATCCTGATGAAGTACTGGACGCCCTTCATGGCCCCCTGCTTCGGCACGATCGCCCGCATCGCCCGCCGCAACGGCCACACGCGCCTGCTCTGCCAGATCGACAACGTGGAGCCCCACGAGCACCACCTCTTCGACCGGCCGCTCAACCGCTACTTCCTCCGCGCGGTCGACGGCTTCGTCTATATGTCGGAGCAGGTCCACCGCGAGCTGCGCGCCTACACCGACGCGCCGGCGCTCTTCTCGCCCCACCCCCTCTTCGACCACTTCGGCGAGCGGGTCGAGCGCGGCCGTGCCTGCCTGCGCCTGGGGCTGGAGCCATCGGTGCGCTACGCCCTCTTCTTCGGCCTGGTGCGCGACTACAAGGGGCTCGACCTGCTGCTCGACGCCTGGGGTCGCCTGCGCCGTGAGGGGCGCACGGCCGAGCGCAAGCTGATCGTCGCGGGCGAGTTCTACGCCGACAAGGCTCCCTACCTGCGGCAGATCGCCGAGCTGGGGTTGCAGGACGAGGTGCTGCTCTACGACCGCTTCATCCCCGACGACGAGGTGAAGTACTACTTCTCGGCGGCCGACTTCGTGGTGCAACCCTACAAGAGCGCCACGCAGAGCGGCGTGACGCAGGTCGCCTACCAGTTCTGCACGCCGATGATCGTCACGCGCGTGGGCGGGCTGCCCGAGATCGTACCCGACGACCGCGCGGGCTTCGTCTGCGAGCCCGAGGCGGGCGAGGTGGCCCGCGCCATCGACCGCATCTGGGACGACGAGACGCTCGACCGCCTGCGCGCCGGCTGCGCCGAGGAGCGCAAGCGCTTCTCGTGGGAGCAGATGTGCTCGCGCGTGGCGGAGCTCTACGAGCGGGTCAAAAGTGAAAATTGAGAATTGAAAGTTGAAAATGGAAAATTGAAAGGCGGGCAGGATCCCTCTTTCATTATTCATTTTTAATTGTTCATTGGGTGGGCTGCTGGTCTTCGACCGTCGTTCGCGCACAAGTTCCCTTTGCCGGCTGGGGCGGTCGCGCCGCAGGCGCGAGCCGGCAAAGGGACGAGGCCCGAGGCTTCGACGTTTGCGTCTCTCTCTTCGGGCAGCAGCCAGCGAAGGACGGCAAACTCTGTGAAGAGTTGCGGGCCTTCGCCCGGGGTGGCTGCGGGCTATCGACGAAGTCTACGACTTCTCGATTTCTTGTTCTTTCTTCAAAGAAAGAACCAAAGAACTCGCGCACGCAGAAAACGGCGGGATGCCGCGCGCCGTCTCGCTGAGCAGGCACGAAAGACTTCGCTGTTTCGCACACCTGCTCCGGGCGCTCAACGACGCACGGCCTCTTCTTCCGCCGTTTTCAGAAGTGCGCGGTCAGGGTGCCGCTTCCAGCGGCAAGGCTTATTATAATTGTGAATTATGCATTGTGCATTGTGAATTTCCCCCCCCCCACGACAACGGAAACACCCGGCATTCGCGCTCTGCGAATGCCGGGTGTTTCCGTTGAGGACCCCTTCGTCCTACTTCTTGATGTTGGGCAGCTCCAGGCCGTAGCCCTTCTTGCGGTCCTCGATCTTCAGATAGAAGCTGAAGATGAAGGCCAGCACGCCGAACGACGAGAAGATGACCATCGGAGCCGTATAGCCGCCCGTGGCGTCGAGCACCTTGCCGATGAGCAGCGGCACGAGGCACAGACCGATGTTCTGGATCCAGAAGATGAGGCAGTAGGCCGAGCCGAGCACCTTTTCGTCGATGATCTTGGGCACCGAGGGCCACAGCGCCGCGGGCACGAGCGAGAACGACACGCCGAGCGTCACCACGAGCAGCAGGGCCAGCCACTTCGAGGGGAATATCGGCAGCACGAAGGCGAAGCTCAGGTGACAGGCGATCATGACAACGGCGCCGGCCATGAGCATCGTGGCTCCCTTGCCGCGGAAGTCGAGCAGCGCACCGAGCAGCGGCGTGAGGATCATCGCCAGCACGGGGAAGCAGCTGAAGAGCCGCGCGGCCGACTCGGCGTCGATGCCCAGCGTCACCTCCAGGAAGTTGGGGGCGTAGCGCTGGAAGGGGAAGATGGCCGAGTAGTAGAGCACGCAGAGCAGCGCCACCAGCCAGAACATCTTCGACGAGAAGATCCGTCCCAGGTCGCGGATCTGGAACTCCTCGTCCGACGACTTCTCCTCCTTCATCTCGCCTGCGGCGATGAGCTGCCGGTCGAGCTTGCGGTCCATGAACACGAAGACCGTGTAGCAGAGCATGCCGATCATGAGCAGCGCCGTGCAGAAGGCTACCGGCGCCACGATCGACTGCTCGTAGCGGTTCGAGATCATCGGGGCGATCCACATCACGGCGAAGACGCCCAGGCGGGCGATGGCCATCTCGAGGCCCATGGCCAGCGCCATCTCCTTGCCCTGGAACCACTTGGCGATGGCCTTCGAGACGGTCGTACCGGCCATCTCGCAGCCGCAGCCGAAGATCATGAAGCCCAGCGACGCCATCTTGGCGCTGCCCGGGAAGGCCGTCCACCAGCTGTCGAGCCACGCGCAGAGCTCCGTGGCCTGGAACCACTCCGAGATGCCGACGAACTTGATCGACGCGCCGGCGACCATAAGACCGGCCGAGAGCAGGCCCGTGAAGCGGATGCCCATCTTGTCGAGGATGATGCCCGCGAAGATGAGGAAGAAGACGAAGACGTTGAGGAAGTACTCCGACGCGGCGTAGGTGCCGAACGTCGTGCTGTCCCACCCGCGCGCCTGTTCGACGAGCGACTTGAGCGGCGACATCACGTCGACGAACATGTAGGCGAAGAACATCATCGACGCCACCAGGACGAGCGCCGTCCACCGTGCGACGACCGAGTCGTTGAGCTTGTGCTGTAGGGTTGTTGTCATTATCGTTTGGTTTGAGTTAGTTTCCGCTGCGTGCGTGGCGCTTGAGCACCTCGTAGGCCTCCTCGATGCCCAGTTCGCCGGCCTTCGAGATGTCGAGCGCTCCCTTGCGCGTGTCCTTCATGAAGATCTGCACCACGCCGCGGTTGTAGTAGGCCTCGGCGAACGAGGGGTTGAGCTCGATGGCCCGCGTGTAGTCGTCGTAGGCTTCGGGCAGGTTGCCCGAGAGGGCCCGCAGGTTGGCGCGGTTGTAGTAGGCGTGGGCGAAGTCGGGGAAGAGCTTCACGGCCTTGTTCAGGTCGGCTATGGCCTCGTCGTAGCTGTAGGTGCGCTTCGAGGCGTTGTTGAGGCGGTTGGCCGGGTCCGAGTCGATGGTGATGCGCTGGTAGGAGTTGTCGATCGACGAGATGAAGTCGATCATCTCGGCCCGCGTGGTCGACCGGTTGAGGTAGAGGAACGGGTTGGTCGGCAGCTGCTCGATGGCTGCGGTGTAGGTGCTCACCGAGTTGGTATATTGCTTGACGAGCGACTGCGTCACGGCCCGCTCGAAGAGCCGCGGCCATGCGTCGTCGCCGCGGCGGATGAGCTCGGCGTAGCGCTTGTCGAGCGCGAGGAGCGAGTCGGCCTGCATGTCGCTCTCGCGGCACGAGAGCACGAGCAGGGGGTTGCCGATGCGCGTGCGGAAGTCCTCCACGCGCCGCAGCGTGTAGTGCCCGCCCGCGGGGGCCGTGTCGGGGCGCATGAGCGTGAACTTGAAGAGCGGCAGCAGGCGCATCTCCTCGCGCGCACCCCCCGCGGCGGCCGCGCGGTCGAAGCCGCTGCCGGCGATCTTGGTGTCGAACGACAGCAGGCGGTCGAAGCGTTGCGTGGTGTCGGCGTAGATCGAGTAGGTGCTGTCGCTCAGGCGCTCGCGGTAGGCGGCGATCTTCTGCTGGGCCGTGCGCTGGTCGCTGCGCGCACCCTCGCGGTCGCGCATGAGGGCCCTGAGCCGCCCGCGGTAGATGTAGGCGTTGGCGAAATCGGGGTAGAGGCGTATGGCCTCCGAGTAGTCGTCGATCGCCCGCTCGATGTCGCCCAGCTGGGCGTGGACCCCCGCGCGGTTATAGTAGACCAGCACGTTGCCCGGCGAGTAGAGGGCGACCTTGTCGTAGTCGTCCAGCGCCCGGTTGTAGTCGCCGATCTGCGTGCGCAGCATGGCGCGGTTGAAGTAGGTGAGCGAGCTGGTCGAGTCGAGGCGGATCACGCGGTCGAAGTCGGCGAGCGCCTGCATGGGGCGCTGCGTGGCGTTGTAGAGCAGCGCGCGGTTGAAAAACGAGAGCAGGTAGGACGAGTCGCACGCGACGGCCTTGTCGAAGTCGGCCTCGGCCTCGGCGTAGCGTCCCTGGCGGAAGTAGAGGTCGCCGCGCCGGTTGTAGCCGTTGGGGTTCTCGCGGTTGGTGCGTATGGCTGTCGAGAAGTTGTCGTAGGCGCGCACCGTATCCTTGAGGTGGAGGTAGCTCAGGCCGCGGCAGATGTAGGCGTCGGCCACCTTGGTCTCCTGGCGGATGAACTTGTCGAAGTCGTCGATCGCCTCGTCGAACTGCTGGTTCAGCAGGCGCGTGACGCCGCGGCTGTAGTAGGGCCCCGGCAGGTCGGGCCGCAGGTCGATCGCCTCGCGGAAGTCCTGCAGCGCGTCGTCGTAGTTGCCCAGGCGCGAGCGGGTGATGGCGCGGTAGGTGTAGGCCTGCGTGTAGACCGGGTTGAGGCGGATGGCCGTCGAGAAGTCGGCCTCGGCGCCGACCAGATCGTCGAGGTTGTACTTGGCGATGCCGCGCAGGAAGTAGCCCTCGAAGGCCTCGTCGTCGAAACGCAGCAGCGTGTTGAGCGTGCGGATGGCCTCCTGGTAGTCGTTGTTCATCATGCACGTGCGCCCCATCCAGAAGAAGTACTCCTTGTTGTATTGCGCGCGCACGGCCGTGCTCCCGGCGATGGCGGCCGCGAAGAGCAGCCCGAAGAGTATGTTGCGAAGCGTGGTCACGATCGTTTTCTCTGCTAACGTTTTTCGGGGGCGGGTTATTACTCCGTCTCGTAGCCGAACTGGCGCAGCCGGCGGTCGTCGTTGCGCCAGTCCTCGCTCACCTTGACGAAGAGCTGCAGGAAGACCTTCTTGCCGAGGAACTGCTCCATGTCCTCGCGTGCGGCGCGCCCCACGCGCTTGAGCATCTCGCCCCGGCGGCCGATCAGGATGCCCTTCTGCGAGTCGCGGGCCACGTGGATGACGGCCGAAATGCGGTCGATGGCCGGCTCCTCCTTGTAGCTCTCGATCTCGATCTGGCAGCAGTAGGGGATCTCCTTGTCGTAGAAGCGCAGGATCTTCTCGCGCACGATCTCCGAGGCGAAGAAGCGCAGCGTCTTGTCCGTCAGCGTATCCTTGGGGTAGAAAGCCGGGCCCTCGGGCAGCAGCGCGAGGATCGCGCGGAAGAGCCCCTCGACGTTGAACTGCTCCTTGGCCGACGCGGGGATGATCTGCGCCGCGGGCAGCGCCGCGTGCCACCGCTCGACCAGCCGCTCGAGCGCCTCGGGGGTCGTCAGGTCGATCTTGTTGATGACCACGATCGTGGGGATGCCGCTCGCGGCGATACGCTCCACCACCTCGGCCGATCGCTCGCCCGTCTCCACCGTGTCGGTGACGTAGAGGATCACGTCGGCGTCGACGAGGGCGCCCGTGACGAACTTCATCATCGACTCCTGGAGCTTGTACGACGGCTTGAGGATGCCCGGCGTGTCGGAGTAGACGATCTGGAAATCGTCGCCCGAGACGATGCCCATGATGCGGTGGCGCGTGGTCTGCGCCTTGGAGGTGATGATCGACAGCCGCTCGCCCACGAGGGCGTTCATGAGCGTCGACTTGCCGACGTTGGGGTTGCCGATGATATTTACGAAGCCCGATTTGTGCATGATTTGCCTTTTTACCCGCAAAGGTACGACAAATTCGACTAAAAACCTCGCGCACCGCGCTTTTTTGCCCGCGCCGCGTGTGCCGCAGCCGCGACGTGGCGCCGCCCCGGACCTCGGCCGCCACGGGGTTCGGGCGTGACCGGGCCGGCCGTCGCCGCCTCGCGGTCCGTGCGGCGGGCTGTGCCGGCGGCGACGGCCGGCTCGCTGCGCCCGCAAAAAAACGGATCGCCCCTTTTGCGAGGGCGATCCGTTCCGTTTTTTCGTTCGCGGCCGTGGCGCCGCGGGACGTGTGGCCTATCTGCGGCGCATCATGCCGCCCGGCATCTTGGGCATGCGCATGTTGCCGCCGGCGACCATCTTCATCATCTTGCGCGTGTCGTCGAACTGCTTCATCAGGCGGTTGACGTCGGCCATCGTCGTGCCCGAGCCCTTGGCGATGCGCTCGCGGCGGCGGGCGTTGATGATCTCGGGGTGCTCGCGCTCGGCGGGGGTCATCGACGAGATGATCGCCTCGGTCTGCTTGAACACGTCGTCGGGAATCTCCACACCCTTGAGCATCTTGCCCATGCCGGGGATCATCGAGGCCAGGTCCTTGAGGTTTCCCATCTTCTTGACCTGCTGGATCTGCGAGAGGAAGTCGTTGAAGTTGAACTGGTTCTTGACCAGCTTCTTCTTGAGCTTACGCGCCTCCTCCTCGTCGAACTGCTCCTGTGCGCGCTCGACCAGCGATACGACGTCGCCCATGCCGAGGATGCGGTCGGCCATGCGCTCGGGGTGGAAGACCTGCAGGGCGTCCATCTTCTCGCCGCTGGAGATGAACTTCAGCGGTTTGTCGACCACCGAGCGGATCGAGATGGCGGCGCCGCCGCGCGTGTCGCCGTCGAGCTTCGTGAGCACCACGCCGTCGAAGTCGAGGCGGTCGTTGAACTCCTTGGCCGTGTTCACGGCGTCCTGACCCGTCATCGAGTCGACCACGAAGAGGGTCTCCGAGGGATTCACGGCGGCCTTGACGGCCGTGATCTCGCGCATCATCGCCTCGTCGACGGCCAGACGGCCCGCCGTGTCGACGATCACCGCGTTGTGGCCCTTCTCGCGGGCGTAGCGCACGGCGTTCTGCGCGATGGACACCGGGTCGAGGTTGCCCTCCTCGGTGTAGACCTCCACGCCCACCTGGCCGCCGAGCACCTTGAGCTGGTCGATGGCCGCCGGGCGGTAGACGTCGCCCGCCACGAGCAGCACGCGGCGCCCCTTCTTGGCCTTGAGCAGCGCGGCCAGCTTGCCCGAGAAGGTGGTCTTGCCCGAGCCTTGCAGACCGGCGATCAGGATCACGGCGGGGGTCCCCTCGAGGCGGATGTCGGTGGCCGTGCCGCCCATGAGCTGCGCCAGCTCGTCGCGCACGATCTTGGTCATCATCTGACCCGGCTTGACGGCCGTCAGCACGTTCTGTCCCAGGGCCTTCTGCTTCACCTCGTCGGTGAAGGTCTTGGCGACCTTGTAGTTGACGTCGGCGTCGATGAGCGCCCGGCGGATCTCCTTGAGCGTCTCGGCGATGTTGATCTCGGTGATGCGGCCTTCGCCCTTGAGGATCTTGAACGACCGTTCGAGTTTATCGGTTAGATTTTCAAACATAGCGTATGCGTGTGTGTGCCAATAGGCGTTTGGTCGGGCAAAGATAGTACAAGCCGGGCGCAAAAGCAAGCCCGAGCCGCATTTTGCGCCGGCACGCGCGCGGGACGCCTACTCCATGTTGTCGCTCTTGGGGTGCAGCACCGTGAGCTGGAGCGCCAGCGAGAGCAGCACGACGGCCGACATGAGGGCGAAGACCAGCCCCAGGTTGTCGGCCCAGCGGCCCAGCAGGTTCGTGACGGCGGCGCCGGCCAGCACGCCCACCATGTTCATCACCCCGTAGGCTGTGGCGCGCTGCCCGGCCGGTACGAACTGGCAGAGGATGGGCATGTTGTTGGTGTCGAACATGCCGTAGCCGATGCCGAAGCAGAGCGCCGCGGCCACGGCGGCCGTCATGCTGTGGCCCAGTCCCATGAGCACCAGCGCCGGGATCATCAGCGTAAGGCCGATGGCGCTCGTGTAGATGCGGCCCCGCAGGTTGCGCCGCACCCAGCGGTCGGACATGGGACCGCCCACGAGCACGCCCACCAGCGAGGCGAAGGCGATGGTGATGGTGGCGATCGGCCCGGCCTGCTCCATGGGCAGGGCGAGCGACGAGGAGAAGAGCTCGGGCAGCCAGTTCTTGGTGGCCCAGCCCGGGGCCGAGAGGGCGGCGAAGAAGAAGAGCACGGTCCAGAAAGCTGCGTTGGAGAAGATCAGCGCGAAGCTGCGGCGGATGCCTTTGAAGGGCGACTGCGCGGCGGAGGGCGCGGGGCGCTGCCGCGGCTTCTCGCGCAGCGCCGCCACGAGCACCAAGGCGTAGACGATACCCGCCACGCCGCACCAGTGGAAGGTCTGCTGCCAGGAGAGCTCCGAGGCGATCAGGGCGCCGAAGCCGCCCGCGGCCTGCCCCACGTAGAGGCCCGTCATGTGGATGCCGATGGCCAGGCTGCGCGCCGAGCCCGAGAAGTAGTCGGCGATGAGCGAGAGGGCCGTGGGGATGTAGATGGCCTCGCTTACGCCCATCAGTCCGCGCAGCCAGCAGAGCTGCTCGTAGGTGGTGGCGTGGCCCATTGCGAGCGTCACGGCCGACCACACGCCCAGCGACCCGACGATGAGCCACTTGCGGTTGATGCGGTCGGCAAGCACGCCGGCCAGCGGGCTCACGGGTGCGTAGACGTAGAGGAAGCAGGCCATCAGGAAGCCGAAGTTCTGCTTGTCGCGCAGCTCGGCGATGTCGAGAGCCATGGCGTCGCACATGGTGGCCAGCATCTGGCGGTCCATGTAGCTGAGCAGCGCCACGACCCACAGCAGGGCCACGACGGCCCAGGGGTAGATCTTGCTTGTCTGGATTCGGTTCATGGTAGGTCGGTAGGGTGGTGGTGGTAGGTTGGTCGGGCGGTAGAGCGGGGCGGTCAGTCGGTGGCGGCGGAGATGTCGTGCAGATCGGTGCGGAGGAGGTTTTCGGGGGTGCGGATGCCGGGCTTGAGCTCGCCCCCGAGCAGGCAGACGCCTCCGCGTGCGGCTGCGAGCGCGGCTCCGGCGCGTGCCGCCGCGGGGCTCTCCGCGAGCAGCTGCCAGCGTTCGGCCGCAGGGTCGAAGAGCCACAGCGCGGGGCGGAAGCGGTAGTAGGCGACGGGTTGGCGCAGGTAGTCGGCCCTCTGGTCGGGCCCGAGGCGCAGGGCCTCGGTGAAGAGGGCGCGGTCGACGCCTCCGGCCGCGAGGAGCCGTCCCGCGGGGAGGTGGAGCGCCGCGGCGCCGGTCAGCGTGCCGCCGTCGGGCAGCCCCCCGATCGGCTGCCAGGTGCCGTCTGCCGGGTCGTAGCGGTAGCCGCCGGCGCGGGCCTCGCGCGTTGCGGGGTCGTAGCCGCCCCAGACGTAGAGCCGCCCGCGGTGGGCCGTGGCGACGGGCTGCACCAGCGGCTCGGGCAGCTCGGCGACGAGGCGCCAGGCGGGTGCGTCTTCCCCCGCGTCGCAGGCGTAGACGCCGCGCGAGGGGACTCCGTCGCTCAGACCGCCCGCCAGGTAGAGCGTCGTACCTTCGCGCGCCGCGGCCGCCTGTTCGAGGGGCAGCGGCAGGTCGGGCAGGGATGCGATCGTCGCGCTGTCGCCCGCGACGCGCAGCGCGAGGACTGCGGCGCTGGTGGCCCGGCCGTCGCTGCCTCCGGCTATGATGAGGCGGTCGCCGAGCCCATAGGCGGCCCCGTAGGCCGAGGGGCTCGGCAGCCGCCCTGCCGCGTGCCAGGCGTCGGCGCCCGGCCGCAACATCCAAACCTCGTCGTAGCAGCGCTTGGCTCCGCCCTCGGCGGCGGGTAGGTCGGGGAAGTTGGCCCCGCCGGCGGCGAGGAGCACGCCGTCGACCTCGGCGGCGTAGAGGGCCGAGACCCCCAGCCCGTAGGGCGTGCCCGAGGCGATCGCGGGCAACGGCTCCCACGCGGCGGCCGGCTGCCCGGTGCCGCATGCCGCCGCCAGAAGCATGAGCGCTCCCGACAGCAGCGCCCCCGACAGCAGTTTCCCCGACAGCGATGCTTTGGCTGACGGCAGTTTTCCCGCCGGCGATGCTCCGGCCGTCGGATTTCCTGCCAGTCGGTTTCCCGCCGACCGTAGTGTCTCCGCTGCCGACAGCTTCCCTGCCGTCGGTGCCGCCGCATGCCGCAGTCGCCGCGCATCCATGGCTATTGGCCGAGGATTTCGTCGCACAGCAGCTTCGAGCGGATCATCATGCGCGGGACGTGGAAGGGCCCCTTGAAGATGTTGCCCTTGGCCGGTTGGGCCACCGAGCCGTCGCGGTGCAGGTAGCCGTACCACTCGCCGCACTCCCGGTCCTGCAGATGGGCGTAGGCCCACTCGTGGGCCCGGCGGTGCATCTCCAGATACTTCTCGTCGCCCGAGACGCGGTAGGCGTAGAGCGCGGCGACGATCGCCTCGCACTGCGGCCACCAGAACTTCATGTCCTGCGAGTAGTCCTGCGGCGGGAAGTTGCGGCAGTCGCGGAAGTTGATGATGCCGCCGTAGGCGTCGTCCCAGCCCCACTCCCAGCCCCAGTCGAGGATCCGAAGGCCGATCTGCGTGTAGTGGTCGCGGCGCGCGGGGTCCTGCTCGGCGCGTGCGGCGTCGAGGATGAACCACGCCGTCTCGATGCAGTGGCCGGGGTTGATCGTGCGCCCGGCGCAGGTGTCGATAAGCGAGCCGTCCATCGCCACCGTCTCCAGTACGGTGCGGTATTCGGGGTGCATCAGGTAGTGCTCGATCTCGTGCAGCGACGCGGCGATCTGCTCGTCGAGCGCCGCATCGTCGATCACCTGCCGGATGACCAGCGCCACGTTGATGAGGATCATGGTGATCGAGTGGCTGCGCCCCTCGACCGTGGTTTTCGGGGGCAGGAAGCCCGGCGTGGCGAGCATGCGCCGCGTGGCGTGGAAGAGCTCGAGGGCCCGGCGGGCGTAGGTCATGTCGCCCGAGGCCAGGGCGTACTCGGCCATCGCCGCGGCGGCGAAGCACTCCGAGAAGACGTAGCGGCGCTTCTGCACCGGGCGCCCGTCGGCCGCGACGGTGAAGAACATGTGTCCGTCGGTGTCGATGCAGTGGCGCTCGATGAAGTCGATGCAGCTCTTCGAAGCGGCGAGCCACTCCGTCCGCCGTTCGATGCGGTTGCAGGCTGCGGCGCAGATGTAGCCGAAGCGGCCCTGGAACCAGACCGACTTGGTGGGATCCATCAGCCGGCCCTCGCGGTCGAGGCAGGTGTAGACGCCGCCGTGCTCGCGGTCGAGCCCGTGCCGGAGCCAGAAGGGCATGATATCGCCCGTCAGATCGCCGAGGTACTGCTCGCGGCAGCTCTGCAGGAATGTTTTCTGTTCGGATGTCATGGGGGTGGTACGATTGTGCGGGACCGCTTCCGTGCCGAGGGGTCGGGAAGCGGTCCTGCGGTGGGTGGAAAGGGTGTCAGAGGCGGTTGCAGCGCTCGAAGAAGCCGATGGCTTCCAGCTCGGCGCGCATGGAGCGCTCCTCCTCGTCGGTGAGGTTGCGGAACGGCACGCGGTTGGGGCCCAGGTCCAGGCCTATGAGCTTCATGATGCGCTTGCCGCCCACGATGTTGCCGCGGTAGTTGCAGATGACGTTGATCACGGCCTGCGAGAAGTTCTGCCGCTCGCGCGCCGTCTCGATGTCGCCCTGCTTCCAGGCTTCGATGATGCCCGTGAGTTCGCGGCCGTTGTAGTTGGTCGTGCCGCCGATGCCGCCCTCGGCGCCGCCCTGCGCCAGCGAGGGGAGGATCGTCTCGTCCTGGCCGTGGAGCATGTCGAACTTGCCCCCGCCGTAGAGGCGGCACTGGTTGTACTCGTAGAGGCTCTCGAAGGTGTATTTGATGCCCGCGAAGTTGGGGATGCGCCCGTCGACGGCGCCGAGCAGCTCGACCATCGGCAGATAGGCGCCGTTGAAAGCCGGGATGTGGTAGTAGTAGAAGGGGAGCGTGGGTGCGGCCGCCGCGATCGCCTCGCAGTACTTCGCCAGCTCCTCCACGCGGCCGATCTTGGGGAACGGGGGCGCCATGGCGCCGATGCCCCAGGCGCCGATCCGGGCGGCGTGGGCGGCCAGACGCTCGCTCTCGCGCAGGCAGCAGCTGCCCACGTGCACGATCACCTTGAAGCCGGCGGGCGCCGCCTCCATCCACTTTTCGGCCAGCAGCATGCGCTCCTCCGCGGTGAGCATGTAGCCCTCGCCCGACGAGCCGTTGATGAATACGCCCTTCAGGCCGTTCTTGGCCAGCATGGCGGCATAGGCGGGGATCGGCTCCGTGTCGACGTCGCCGTTGGGGCGCATCGGGGTGAACGGGGCGTCGATCAGTCCTTTGATCTTTTCCATATAGAGTAGGGTTTTTGACGTTCGTTTCTAACAAAGATAAAATTTTTCGTCGTATCCTGCAAGGATGACGGCCGATTTATTTCATCCGTGCGGCGTGCGCAACGAACGCCGGGGCGGCGCATGGGCGCTGCGTCGTCCCCGGGCGGCCCCTTTTCACGGGTGCCCCCCCCCTCCCTCGGGCAGGTCCTCTCTCGCGGGCCCGTGTCGCCATCGGGCGGGCCCTCCGTCAGGGGCGCGGCGTCTCCTCCCCGGCGAGGATCCCCGCCTCGACGAAGGGGCGGCGGTAGAACTCCGCCTTCCACTCCACGGGCCGGGGGTAGGCGCGCGACGAGGAGGGCATGCGCCACAGCGTCATCTCCCGCCCGGCCAGCCGCAGCGTCGTGCAGCCGCCCACGGGAGGCTGCGCGCAGCCGGTCGCCTCGCACAGCGTGTCGGCGGCCTTCTGTCCCGTGACGACGATCGTCCGGCAGCGGGGGATGCGCGCCAGGAGCGCCTCGATGTCGGTCCGGCGCACCACCTGCAGGAAGTTGTCCGAGGCGTTGTCGCGCAGGCGCACGACCTCCTCGGCCGTGTCGTAGAGGGCCAGGCCCCGCTCGCGGCAGAAGGCCTCGATGCGCCCGCGGTCGAACTGCCGGCCGCCCGGGGCGAGGAAGTGGTTCTTGTCGCCCGCGGCCAGCAGCCCCACGATGCGCCACATGTCGTTCTGGAGGTTGGGGTAGAAGAACTCCATCGACCAGCGGCGGCGCTGGGGCGGGAAGCTGCCCAGCATGAGTAGCCGTGCCCCTTCGGGCAGGAAGGGCGGCAGCGGGTGGCGCTCGACGGCGGCCTGCGCGTCGCTATTCGTAGAATGTTTCATCGAAGTTGACCAGAAAGAGTTTGTCCGTGGCGCGCGTCAGCGCCGTGTAGAGCCACCGCAGCATGTCGCGCGTCATCGTCTCGTCGCCGAACAGACAGCGGTCGACGAACACCGCCCGCCACTGGCCGCCCTGCGCCTTGTGGCACGTCACGGCGTAGGAGAACTTCACCTGCACGGCGTTGAAGTGGGGGTTCTCGCGGATCTCCCTGAAACGCTTGATCTTGCTGCCGATGTCGAGATAGTCCTTCTCCACCTCGTAGAAGAGCCGCATCGACTCGTCGCGCGTGAGCGACGGCGACTCGGAGGCGATCGTGTCGAGCAGGATCTTGCAGGCGATCTCGGTCCCCTCGTAGTCGGGGAACTCCAGCACGGCGTCGGCGAAGCGGAAGCCGTAGAACTCCTCGAAGCGTCTGAGCCGCTTCAGGCGCGCGATGTCGCCGTTGGCCAGGAACCCCACGGGGCAGTTCTCGATCCGCTCGGTGTAGTGGTAGTTGTTCTTGACCACCATGAGCATGTCGCCGCTCTCGATCTCCTCCTCGGCCCCCAGCACGTGGCGGCGGATGCCCTCGTTGTAGCGGTTGGCCCGCTTGTTCGAGCGCGTGATGACGATCGTCTCGTCGCGGCCGTAGCGGTCGTAGCAGTCCTGGAGCCGCTCCAGAAAGTCGCCGCCCGAGAGCGCCTCGATGTCGGGGAAGTCCGTGCGGAAGCGGGGGATGTCGTGGATGCCCCGCTCGAGCATGCAGCGCACGAGCGTGGCGTTGAAGAGGATGCCCGACTGCGCCTCCTGGCGCACCACCTCGTCCATCGTGGCGTAGACCACCTCGCCGTAGGCCTCCATCGACACGGGGTCGAGCGCCGGGCTGAAGTCCGACCCCACGGGCGGCAGCTGGGCGCTGTCGCCCACCAGTATGAGGCGGCACCCGCGGCCGCTGCGCACGAACTGCACGAGGTCCTCGAGCAGCGAGCCGCTGCCGAAGGACGCCCCGTCCGACTGCCGGTCGGAGAGCATCGAGGCCTCGTCGACGATGAATACGGCGCCCCGCTCCGTGTTCAGGTTGAGCGAGAAGCGCCGCTCGTAGTCGGCGGCCGTGCGCTCGCGGTAGATGCGTTTGTGTATGGTAAAGGCCTTTTCGTGAGCGTATTGCGCCAGCACCTTGGCCGCGCGCCCCGTGGGCGCGAGCAACACGGGTTTGATTTCCAGCTCTTTGAGTGCGCCGACCAGCGCCGCGATGAGCGTGGTTTTGCCCGTTCCGGCATAGCCGTTCAGCACGAAAATCCGCGAAAAATCGCTATCGGAGAGGTATTCCGACAACTTTTCTACGATTTTTTTTTGCCCCGGAGTTGTTTCGAAACAAATTTTGGCGTAAATTTGGGTCGCAATACGTGTACTAACCATGCGCAAATTTAATTTCGTGCAAAATTAACAACAAATATTTATTAAAAAAATGGTAAAGAAAATCGCTCAGATCATTCTGGCTGTGGTTATCGTGGCGCTCTGCTACGTGATCTACAAGCAGATCTCCACGCCGATCCGTTTCGAGGCGCAACTCAAGTCGCGCGAGGCGTCGGTCATCGACCGCATCAAGGACATCCGTACCGCGCAGCGTGCCTTCAAGTCGAAGTACCAGCACTTCACCGGCTCGTTCGACTCGCTCGAGCACTTCATCCTCACCGACACGCTCGAGTTCGAGCGCAAGATCGTCGACGAGGACGACTCGGTGGCCATGGCCATGCTGAAGAAGTCGGGCCGCAAGAACGTCGAGAAGTTCAAGATGGCCGTGATCGACACGATTTTCTCGCCCAAGAAGCTCTCGGCCGAAGACGTGCGTAACCTGCGCTACATCCCCGGCACCGACAACCGGGCCCAGTACATCCTTGAGGCCGGCATCATCACCACCGAGTCGAAGGTCGTGATCCCCATCGTGGAGTGCCGCGCCCCCTACCGTCTGTTCCTCGACACGCTGGAGTTCCGTCAGGAGATCATCAACAAGATCGACGATGCGGTGAACAACTTCAACCGCTACCCGGGCATCAAGTTCGGCTCGATGGAGGCAGGTAACAATGAGGCAGGTAACTGGGAGTAATCTTTCCCGACCCGCAAATAAGGTGTCCATTCGGCTCGGGTCGGATGGACACTCTTTTTCGGTGGTCGGCGCAGAGACGCTGCGTGGCGGGGCGGCCGGGGTGACCGGGACTGCCTGGGTGGAGGTCGAGGTGCTCACTCCGCTGACGCTGCTCGTGCCCGCCGCGCTGTGTGACGGGCGTAACGGCGCCGCGCTGCTGGCTGCGGCCGGGCTGTCGCCCCGGGCGGGCGATGCCGTGGTCCGCAGCGCACCGGCCGGCGACGGGCAGGCGGTGGCGCTGATGGCGCTGCCCGAGGCGGCGCTGCGGGCGCTCGGCGAGCGGCTGGGGCTCTCTCCCGGGGCCGTCGCCGCCCTTCGCGAGCCGGAGGAGGTCTTTCCGGCGGCAGGCGAGGGTGCCGTGCCAGCGGGAGCGGACACCGAGGCGCATGCGGCGGGCGACGCCTGGATCACGGCGGCCGATGCGGCCGTTCGCGAGCTGAAGGCGTGCGCCGCTCTCTGGGGGGCTCCCGGCGAGGCGTCGCACGATGCCGACGAAGGGGGTGCCCCGGCGGCGGGCGTTTGCTTCTGCGGAGCGGGGGAGGACCCGGTGCCGCAGGACGGGGCGACTGTTGCGGCGGCCGGGGTTACTTCGGTGTCGCAGGACGCTGCCGCTGTTATGGCTGCTGCTGATGCCGCTTCGCTGCCGCAGAGCGGTGCGGTCGATTCGGCGGTGGGAGTCGTTTCGGCGCAGCAGAGCGGTGCGGCGGGCGACGACGCCCCGATGGCGCGAAGTGTCGCCGGAGTTGCCGCCCAGGTACGGCAGGACGCTGCTCCCGGGAGCGCCGACGGGCTCGACGCGCAGCATCCGCATGGCGCCGCCGCTGTGCCGGCAGTGCGGTTCACCTCGCCGCTGCTGCACCCGGTGGCCGAGGCCGGCCGCTGCGTGTGGCTCCGTCCCGAGGCCGGGATACTATATATAAAAGTGTATGACGGGGGCCTGCGGCTCGCCGAGGCGATCCCGTCTCCCACGGTCGACGATGCGCTGTGCCTGCTCGACCGGCTCGCCGGGGTGTGGCCCCTGGCGGAGTTCACGCTCCGCCTGGCGGGCGCCCAGGGGGCGGCGTGGCGCAAGACCTTCAAACGACGTTTCAGACAGATCGTATGCGAATAGTAAGCGGAAAATACAAGGGCCGGGCGATCAACCCGCCGCGCAACCTGCGGGCGCGCCCCACGACGGACTTCGCCAAGGAGAACCTCTTCAACGTGCTGGGCAACGTGGTCGACTTCGAGGAGTGCGACGTGCTCGACCTCTTCGCCGGCACGGGCTCGATCAGCTACGAGTTCGCGTCGCGCGGCGCGAGGAGCGTCACGTCGGTGGAGATCAACGCCGTGCACCACGACTTCATCCGCCGCACGGCGGCCCAGCTGGGCATCGCCAACCTCTTTGCCGTGAAGGCCAATGTCTTTCTCTACCTGCGCAGCTGCTCCAAGCAGTTCGACGTGATCTTTTCCGACGCGCCCTACGATCTGGAGGGCAGCGAGCGGGTGGTGGAGATGGTCCTGGGCGGCGATCTGCTGCGCGAAGGGGGCGTCTTCGTGTTCGAGCACTCGCGCAAGATGGATTTTTCTTCCGTAGAGGGGTTCTGGCAATTAAGAAGTTACGGAAGCGTGCAATTTTCTTTCTTCAAAAAAAGCGAGAAATCTATTGCCGATTAGAAAAATTCACTTATCTTTGCACTCGCAATAACCAGAAAGGTGCGTTAGTTCAGCTGGTTAGAATACGTGCCTGTCACGCACGGGGTCAGGGGTTCGAGTCCCCTACGCACCGCAAACTCTTCGGATCGGAGTATAAACGGTCCGCCGTTCTACGGAATGGTGCGTTAGTTCAGCTGGTTAGAATACGTGCCTGTCACGCACGGGGTCAGGGGTTCGAGTCCCCTACGCACCGCAACAAGATCGCCACATACTATATGTGGCGATCTTCTTTTTTACCCCTTCCCGGCCCGTCTTCGGGACGGGCGGCTGCCTCCGCGTTCCGTATCCCTCCGGCGCGCTCCGCACCCCTCTTTCGGGCCCGGCAGCCTTTTCCGGGTAACGCGGTTCCATCCGGCGGCTTCCCCTCTCCGTCGGGGCACAGGCGATCCATCTCTGCGAATAAGAGCGGGTTTTACGCGGTCGGCGGCCGAGAATCGGCCGCGGAAATTTGGTTTTCTAAAAATTTAGTCCTATATTGCCGTAGGAAGTCGGACCCGCCGTCGGGACCGACCGAACGCAGCGATCGGGATGAACCTATTCAGAGAAGCGGGGGAGCGGAGGATGTCGCTCGCGGCGCGAGCCGGGGCGATGCTCCTCGGGCTGGCCGCTTTGCTCCCGAGCCTCCCCGCCTCGGCCCAGCAGGTCCGCGTCCTCCCGCTCGAAGAGATGAAGCGCCGGATGCCGATCTTCTCGGGCAACTACGTTCCGGGCTTCGAGAGCTTCTACTCCACGGCCGCACCCGAGGCGATCGACCGCATCGCGCTGCGCGTGACCTATGACCTGGAGGTGCGGACCGATACCCTCGTGCGCCGCGACCGGGTCGTCGCCGAGACGGGCGGCCGCTACGCGACTTTCTACAGCCTCTACCTACGCGAGCTGTCGATGAACCATACCGACAAGAGCCGGCGCACCGTCTGCGAATGGATGCGTTCATGCAGCGTACTCTATCCCGCGGTGCTGCGGGTCGATCTTCGCCGCCGCACCCTCGAAGAGGGCGAACTGTTTCCCCACCTCGAAAACCTGCTGCACACCTACGAGGAGTCGCTGCCCGCGATCGGGTGGAGCCTCGACGAGCAGGCGGCGCAGCAGATCGCGGGCTACCGCTGTCTGCGGGCCCGCTGCACGTTCCGCGGCCGTCGGTGGAGCGTGTGGTACGCCCCAGAGCTGCCCGCCACCGCCGGATTCTGGAAGCTCCACGGCCTGCCGGGGATGATCCTCGCCGCCGAGGACGACGCGGGGGAGTGGCGCTTCCGGGCCATCGGCATCGAGCAGCCCGACGAGCCGATGCTCCGCTACCGGGTTCCCACCCGCCGGATGACGCGCGAGCGGGTGCGGCGGGCCGCCCGTCACCTCTACGACCACCCGGTCGACGGCATGCTCGCCGACAAGGGGCAGGACTACTTCGTGACGGTCCGCGACGGCCGGCACCTGCTCGTCACCCGCGACCAGTGCGCCCCGATTCCCTACAACCCCATCGAGCTCGAATGACCTCACCCTAACCCCTCCCCGCCATGCTCCACCGCCTGCTCTCTCTTGTCCTTCTGCTCGCCGCTATTGCCCCCGCCGCGGCGCAATCCCAACCGCAACCCCAACCGCCCGTGAAGCGAGCGACGATCAGCGGGATGATTGTCGACGCTGCGACTGGCGAGGCCACGGACCCGGTGAACGTGCTGCTTCAAAGCCCGTCTCGTCGGACGATGTACGGCTACACGACCTCGCGCGCCGACGGGAGCTACACGCTTGAGTGGCAGGGCACGGCCGACACGCTGCTGGTGACGGTCACGGGCTTCAACATCGCCCCGCAGTCGAAGCGTATCCTCGCGCGCACGCAGCGCGTGGACTTCAGCGTGTCGCACGCCGACCTGAAGATCCGCGAGGTGACGGTCAAGGCTCCGCCCGTGGAGCGGCGGTCGGACACGCTGAGCTACACGGTCTCGAAGTACGCCGACGTGGCCGACCGCTCGATCGGCGACGTGCTGCGCAAGATGCCGGGCATCGAGGTTTCGAAGGCGGGCGAGGTGAAGTACAACGGCAAGACGATCAACAAGTTCTACATCGAGGGTCTGGACATGCTGGGCGGCCGCTACGGCATCGCGACGAACAACATCCAGGCCAAGGACATCGCGCGCGTGGAGGTGTACGAGAACCACCAGCCGATCAAGGCGCTGAAGAAACTCGTGGACACGGACCGCGCGGCTCTGAACCTGCGTCTGAAGGAGTCGGCCAAGGGCACGTGGAGCGGGACGATGCAGCTGGGCGGAGGCTACAAGCCGGCGATGTGGAGCGGGGAGCTGACGGCGATGTACTTCGGGCGGCGTTTCCAGACGCTCGACACCTACAAGACCAACAACACGGGCGACGACGTGTCGCGCGAGCTGAAGAGCCTCTACGGGGGTCTGGACGAGGCCTCCACGCTACTGGGCGTGCATGCTCCGACCGTACCGTCGCTCGACGAGCGCCGCTACCTGGACAACAACATCCACACCGTGTCGCTCAACTCGATCACGAAGCTGCGCAAGGAGCTGGAGCTGACGGCCAACGCGCAGTACCACCACGACTACCGCCTGGCCGAGGGCTCCTCGACGACGACCCACCACCTGCCCGACGCCGCGCCGCTCGACATCCGCGAGCGGATCTCCACGGCGCGGCGCACCGACCGCACGTCGGTGGACCTGCAGCTTCAATCCAACGCCGAGAAGCGCTACCTGCAGGAGAAGCTCTCCTTCGCCGGGCGCTGGGACCGCGACTTCGGGCGCGTGTTCAACGACGCCGACCGCGTGGACCAGCGCTTCCGCCTGCCGCACGTGAGCGTGCGCAACACCTTCCGCTCCATCCGCCGCACGGGGCGGCAGGCGCTGTCGTTCAACTCCGAGACGGACTACGAGACGCAGCCCACGCAGCTGCGCATCGTGCCGATGCTCTACCCGGATGTCTTCGACGATCCCGAGGCGGTGTCCGGGGCGTTGCAGCGGCTCGACAGCCGCCGCTTCCGCACGCGCAACTCGGCCTTCACGTCGTGGATCGTAGGGCGCTGGTCGTTCACGCTCAATGCGGCGCTCAACGCCCAGATCGAGTGGATGCGCTCGTCGCTGGCGCCCATCGACGGGCAGGGCGCGGCCGCCGATGCCGCATCGCCCCACCGCAACGACATCTACTGGCGGCGTGCCGACCTCATCCTGGGTCCGAGCCTCCGCTACGGCGTCGGCGACCGCTTCTCGGTGAGCCTCTACGTGCCTGTGGACCTGCTGACGCTGCGCAGCGAGGACCGCGTGCGCAACCGCACGGAGAGGAGCCGCGACGCGATCTTCACCCCCTCGCTGTCGCTCCAGTCCAACCTGACCTATAACCTCAAGGCCACGGCCCGCGCCTCCTACTACGAGGCGATCGGGGGTCTCTACGACAACTATGCGGGCTACGTCATGACAGACTACCGCCAGATCACGAGCAAGCAGGGCCCCCTGAGCCGCAACCGCACGCAGAACTACTCCGTCTCGCTCTCCTACGGCAACGCCATCCGCGCGCTGTTCGGATCTATCGACGCGAGCTACCGCCGCACGCGGCGCAACCTGATGTACGGCGTGACCTACGAGGGTTCGCTCAGCCGCATCGAGGCCGTGGAGCGCGACAACAGCTCCCACGGCTACGACCTGCGGGCGTCGGTGAGCAAGCGCTTCGACGGCATCTCCACGACCTTCAACCTCTCGGGCGGCTTCTCGCGCACGTGGAGCGAGGTCATGCGGCAGGGCGAGCTGCTGTCCACGCAGTACGACGGGGCGACGGCCGCGCTGGGCTTCAACACGCGCTTCACGCGGGCCGTGAAGCTCGACTACGAGGCCTCCTACGCGCGCAGCAAGAGCCGTTTCGAGGGCACGGCGCTGCGGCCCATCGACGTCGTGCGCCAGAATGCCGCCGTGGACTTCATCGTCCGCAAGAAGTTCATCTGCCGCATCGGCGGCGAGCACTACTACAACGCCGCCATAGGAGGCTCCGACCGCAACATGTTCTTCCTCGACGCCTCGCTCACCTACAAATCACGGAGGGTCGAGTACTCGGTCGAGGGACGCAACCTGGCCGACGTCGGAACCTTCCGTTCCGCTTCCCAGTCCGACATCACCGACTATCTCTACACCTACCGCTTGAGGCCCGCCTCCGTGCTCTTCAAGATCAAGTTCAGCCTCAGATAGGGTGAAGCTATGGGAAAAGATGTCGATCGTCTTGTGCGTGCTGCTCGCATGCGCCCGTGTCGCGTGCGCGTAGATGGTATAGGCCGTCCGCTGCAAGGCCCCGAATGGCAGATGCCCTGCAACCCCATAGAGCTCGAGTGAACACCCTGCCGCGGCGCCGGCAGCGGCCCGACGGCCGCCGTGGGGCGGGCGGCGCTTCGAAATCGGCCGCAGGGCTTGCATTTCCCGTTTCGCCGTCGTACCTTTGTTCCCCCGAAATTTACAAGAATCGATTGTGAGCTCCCAGACCAAGCCTGCCAAGAAATACGTTGAGACCCCCCTGATGAAGCAGTATTATGCCGTCAAGGCGGTCCATCCCGATGCCATCCTGCTCTTCCGCGTGGGCGACTTCTACGAGACCTTCGGCGAGGACGCGATCAAGGCGAGCGGGATCCTCGGCATCACGCTCACGCGGCGCGCCAACGGCGCCGCCTCCTACGTCGAGCTGGCCGGATTTCCCTACCACGCCGTCGACACCTACCTGCCCAAACTGGTGCGGGCGGGCGAGCGCGTGGCCATCTGCGAGCAGCTCGAGGACCCCAAGCAGGTCAAGGGGCTGGTCAAGCGGGGCGTGATCGAGCTGGTGACGCCCGGCGTGGCGCTGGGCGACAACATACTGGCCAACAAGGAGAATACGTTCCTGGCGTCGGTATGCTTCGGGCGCAAGACCACGGGCGTGGCGTTCCTCGACATCTCGACCGGCGAGTTCTACGTCGCCGAGGGTGCCGACAACTACGTCGACAAACTCATCTCGAACCTCCGGCCCAAGGAGGTGCTCTACCAGCGCGGCTACGAGGACCGCTTCGCCGGGGCGTTCGGTTCGAAGCTCTACACCTACCGGCTCGACGAGTGGGTCTTCTCGGAGGATGTCAACCGCGAGAAGCTTTGCCGCCAGTTCGGCACCCGCTCGCTCAAGGGCTTCGGCGTCGACCACATGACCTGCGGTATCGCCGCCGCGGGGGCCATCCTCCACTACCTGGAGTTCACCGAGCACCGCGACGTGGGCCACATCCGCTCGCTCTCGCGTCTGGATCAGAACGACTACGTGTGGGTCGACAAGTTCACGATCCGCAACCTCGAGCTCTTCGCCTCGAACGGAGCGCGCGAGAAGGGGAGCTTCGCCGAGGTGATCGACCGCACGCTCACCCCCATGGGCGGGCGTCTGCTCAAGCGGTGGATCGCCATGCCGATCGTCGACCCCGAGAAGATCGACCGGCGCCTCGATACGGTGGAAATCCTCACGCACGAGACCGATCTGGCCGAGGCGCTGCGCGACCAGGTGTCGCTCGTGGGCGATCTCGAGCGCATCGCCTCGCGTATCGCCGCCGCGCGCGTCACGCCCCGTGAGCTGGTGCAGCTCAAGAACTCGCTCGTGGCCATCGAGACGCTCAAGGCGGCGATGGAGTCGACCGACCACGACCGCCTGCACGCGCTGGCCGGGCGGCTCGACCTGATGGTGGCGGTGCGCGAGCGCATCGCCCGCGAGATCTATCCCGATCCGCTCAACAACCAGATACAGAAGGGCGGCGTGATCGCCGACGGGGTCGACCCCGAGCTCGACGACCTGCGCCGCATCGTGCTCCACGGCAAGGACTACCTGCAGCGCATCCAGCAGCGCGAGAGCGAGGCCACGGGCATTCCGTCGCTCAAGATCAGTTACAACAACGTTTTCGGCTACTACATCGAGGTGCGCAACGCCCACAAGGACAAGGTCCCCGCCTCGTGGATCCGCAAGCAGACGCTCACGGCCGCCGAGCGCTACATCACCGAGGAGCTCAAGGAGTACGAGGAGAAGATTCTGGGCGCCGAGGAGAAGATGCTGCGCATCGAGCTGCGCCTCTACAACGATCTGATGGCCGCCATCTCGGCGTCGCTCTCCGAGCTGCTGCGCAACGCCGCGGCCGTGGCCGAGATCGACTGCCTGCAGTCGTTCGCCCGCCTGGCCGTGGAGCGCCGCTACGTGCGTCCGGTGCTCGACCGCGGGCCCCGCATCGAGATCCGCCAGGGGCGCCACCCGGTCATCGAGACCCTCATGCCGGTGGGGGAGGAGTACATCCCCAACGACGTGGTGCTCGACGACAGCGAGCAGCAGATCATGATGATTACGGGTCCCAACATGTCGGGTAAGTCGGCCCTGCTGCGGCAGACGGCGCTCATCATCCTCATGGCGCAGATGGGCTCGTTCGTGCCGGCTGCGTCGGCCCATATCGGCGTGGTGGACAAGATATTCACCCGCGTCGGCGCGTCGGACAACATCTCGCAGGGCGAGTCGACCTTCATGGTCGAGATGCTGGAGTCGGCGAGCATCCTCAACAACATCTCCGACCGCAGCATCGTGCTGCTCGACGAGATCGGCCGCGGCACGTCGACCTACGACGGCATCTCGATCGCCTGGGCCATGGTCGAGTACCTCCACAACCACCCCTCGGCCCACGCCAAGACCCTCTTCGCGACCCACTACCACGAACTCAACGAGATGGAGCAGATGTGCCCGCGCGTGAAGAACTACCACGTGGCGGTGAAGGAGCTGGGCAACCAGATCGTCTTCCTGCGCAAGCTCGAGCGGGGCGGCACGGAGCACTCGTTCGGTATCCACGTCGCCCGCATGGCCGGCATGCCGCAGTCGATCGTGGGACGCGCCGACGAGATCCTGCGCAACCTGGAGCAGGTCTACGGCACGAGCGAGATCGTGCCCAGCCGCAGCCCCAAGGAGCGGGGCAAGCGCTCGGCGGCCCACACCGTGCGCGAGGCCGCGGAGAGCACGGCGCAGGGGATGCAGCTTTCGATGTTCCAGCTCGACGACCCCGTGCTGGTGCAGATCCGCGACCAGATACGCGGGCTCGACATCGACTCGCTCACGCCCATCGAGGCGCTCAACAAGCTCAACGAGATCAAGAAGATCACGGGCATCTGAGCCGTGCCGGTGCGGTAGGCGTACGCGTACCGATGCGACGAAGCCGGGCAGGTCGTTCCTGCCCGGCTTCGTCGTCGTTTGGTGGTGGGGCCGTTACTCCGCGTCGATGAGCGAACGGATGTTCTGGATGAGCATCGCCACGGCCACCGAGTTGAAACCGCCCTCGGGGATGATGACGTCGGCGTACTTCTTCGAGGGCTCGACGAACTCCTCGTGCATGGGCTTCACCGTCTCGGTGTATTGCTTGATGACCGACTGCATCGTGCGGCCGCGGTCGCACACGTCGCGCAGGATGCGGCGCGCCAGGCGCAGGTCGGCATCGGTGTCGACGAAGACCTTGATGTCCATCAGCTCGCGCAGCTCGCGGTGCTCGAAGATGAGGATGCCGTCGACGATGATGACCTTCGAGGGCTTCACGCACACGGTCTCGGCCATGCGGTTGTGCTCGACGAACGAGTAGACGGGCCGCTCGACGGGCACGTTCTCCTTGAGGGCCTTGATGTGGTCGACCATCATCTGCGTGTCGAACGCCTGGGGGTGGTCGTAGTTGAGCTTCGTGCGCTCCTCGTAGGTGAGCTCGGTGTGGGCCTTGTAGTAGTAGTCGTGGCAGAGCGTCACGACGTCGTCGCCTTCGAATGCCTCCTGCAGGCGCTTGACGAGGGTCGATTTGCCCGAGCCGGTTCCTCCGGCGACGCCGATAACTGTCACTTTCATGGGTCGTTGTTTTTCGCGGTTGTGTGGTTCTGTCGGGGTGCGCCTACGAAAAAGGATCGCACCCCGCGGGGCACGATCCTCTCTTTTCGGGCGCTTAAGCGTCGATGTTGGCGTAGTGGGCGTTCTGCTCGATGAACTCGCGGCGCGGCGGCACCTCGTCGCCCATGAGCATCGAGAAGATGCGGTCGGCCTCGGCGGCGTTCTCGATGTTGACCTGGCGCAGGATGCGCGTGTCGGGGTTCATCGTGGTCTCCCACAGCTGGTGAGCGTTCATCTCGCCCAGACCTTTGTAGCGCTGCACGTGGGTGCCCTTGCCCAGCTCGGCGGTGATCTGGTCGCGCTCCTTGTCGGTCCAGCAGTAGCGCTCCTGCTTGCCCTTCTTCACCAGGTAGAGGGGCGGGGTGGCGATGTAGATGTGGCCGTTCTCGATCAGCTCCTTCATCTTGCGGAAGAAGAAGGTGAGCATGAGTGTGGCGATGTGGCTGCCGTCGACGTCGGCATCGGTCATGATGATGATCTTGTCGTAGCGCAGCTTCTCGAGGTTGAGCGCCTTGGAGTCCTCCTCGGTGCCGATCGTCACGCCCAGCGCCGTGAACATGTTCTTGATCTCCTCGTTCTCCCACATGCGGTGCTCCTGGGCCTTCTCGATGTTCAGGATCTTACCGCGCAGGGGCATGATCGCCTGGAAGTTGCGGTCGCGGCCCGACTTGGCCGTGCCGCCTGCCGAGTCGCCCTCGACGAAGAAGATCTCGGCGATCGAGCGGTCGCGGCTCGAGCAGTCGGCCAGCTTGCCCGGCAGACCCACGCCCGAGAGGGGGGTCTTGCGCTGCACGGCCTCGCGCGCCTTGCGGGCCGCGTGGCGCGCCGTGGCGGCCAGCACGACCTTCTGCACGATGGCCTTGGCGTCCTTGGGGTTCTCCTCCAGGTAGTGGCCCAGGGCCGCGGTCATGGCCTGGTCGACGGCCGCCGAGACCTCGTCGTTGCCCAGCTTGGTCTTGGTCTGCCCCTCGAACTGCGGCTCGGCGACCTTCACCGAGACCACGGCCGTGAGGCCCTCGCGGAAGTCGTCGCCGTTGATGTCGAACTTCAGCTTCGCGAGCATGCCCGAATCCTCGGCGTACTTCTTGAGCGTGCGCGTGAGCGCGCGGCGGAAGCCCGTGAGGTGCGTGCCGCCCTCGATCGTGTTGATGTTGTTGACGTAGGAGTGGACGTTCTCCGAGTAGGAGTCGTTGTACTGCATGGCCACCTCCACCGGCACGCCGTTCTTCTCGGTGTCGAGGTAGATGATCGACTCGACGATCGGCTCGCCGCGCGTGGCGTCGAGGTACTTGACGAACTCCTTCAGACCCTCTTCCGAGTAGAAGTGGTCCTCGCGGAACTTGCCCTCGGCGTCGGGCCGGCGGTCGTAGAGGTTCAGGCGGATGCCCTTGTTCAGGAAGGCCAGTTCGCGCAGGCGGCCGGCCAGGATTTCGTACTTGTAGACGGTCGTCTGGGTGAAGATCTCGCCGTCGGGCTTGAAGGTCACGATCGTACCGCGGTCCTCGCACGCGCCGACGACGTCGACCTGCGAGGTGGGCTTGCCCTTGCTGTATGTCTGGCGGAAGATCTTGCCGTCGCGGTGAATCTCGGCCACGAGCAGCGTCGAGAGGGCGTTGACGCACGAGACGCCCACGCCGTGCAGACCGCCCGAGACCTTGTAGCTGCCCTTGTCGAACTTACCGCCCGCGTGGAGCACCGTGAGCACCACCTCGAGCGCCGAGCGGCCCTCCTTCTCGTGGAAGTCGGTGGGGATGCCTCGGCCGTTGTCGCGCACGGTGATCGAGTTGTCTTCGTTGATCGTGACGTCTATATCGGTACAGTAGCCGGCCAGCGCCTCGTCGATCGAGTTGTCGACGACCTCGTAGACCAGGTGGTGGAGGCCCTTCTCGCCGATGTCGCCGATGTACATCGCCGGGCGCTTGCGCACCGCTTCGAGGCCTTCGAGGACCTGGATGTTCGACGCGGAATACGCCTCCTCCTGTTTCTTGATGTTTTCTTGTTCGGTACTCATTTACGCAGATTCAAAATATCGTACAAAAATAAGTATTATTTCGCGAAAAAACAAGCGCCCGCGCCCTGCGTCGGCTGGACGCCCGGGCCCTGCGCGCCGCCCCCTACGAGAGCTCGGCCTGCAGGTCGACTTCGCGGATGCGCCCCTGCGCGAAGAGGATGGCGCGGGCGGGGTAGTTCTCGATGAGCGACGTGTTGTGGGTCGACATCACCACGGCGCAGCCGCGCGAGGCGATCTGGCGGAAGAGCTGCATGATGCCGTCGGCCGTCACCGGGTCGAGGTTGCCCGTGGGTTCGTCGGCCAGCACCACGCGCGGCTCGTTGAGCAGGGCGCGGGCGATGACCAGGCGCTGCTGCTCGCCCCCCGAGAGCTCGTAGGGCATCTTGTAGCTCTTCTGCGTGAGGTTGACCAGGTTGAGCACCTCGTCGATGCGCTCGCGGATGCGCGTCTCCTCTTTCCAGCCGGTGGCCTTCATCACGTAGTGGAGGTTCATGAAGACGTTGCGGTCGGTGAGCAGCTGGTAGTCCTGGAAGACGATGCCGATGCGGCGGCGCAGGTAGGGGATGTCGCGCCGGCGCAGGCGGCGCAGGTCGAAGCCCGCGATGCGCCCCTCGCCCGTGAGCAGCTCGACCTCGGCGTAGAGGGTCTTGAGCAGCGAGCTCTTGCCGCTGCCGACGCGCCCGAGCAGGTAGACCACCTCGCCCGGGGCGACCTTCAGGTCGACGTCCGAGAGCACCATCTCGGCCTGTTGCATTTTTTTGCGCGACGAGTCGCGGCCGAACGCATCGTCGGCGTGGTGGATGGCTGCGCCGCTCAGCTCGATTACGTATTTCTCCTCCATCGGTGGTGGGTATGTTGGCCGGTTGGCCGGCTATAAATATGGTATCCGCATCGCTTCTGCGCTCCGGTCGGGCGTGCGGCGGATGTAGGGGCAAAGATACGAATAAGCCGAGTGAAAAAAGCAAGCTCGCTTGCATTTTTCCGAGGCGCAGTATCTTCGACGAAGTCAAAGATACGAAAAAAAGTCGATTTATCGCGGGTCGATCTTTTCGGTCCTGCCGCCCGGGCGTTTTCCTCCGCGCGTGACCGGCCCGAAACGGGGATGCGGATTAGCTCGGGCGGAAATGTCCACACAAAGGGCCGGATGGGCTACCGCAAACGCCCGCCGCATGTTGCATATGATCGGGCGCGTCGTTACTTTTGTCCAACGATATGTTGTGTATGGAACGAAGAGAGGGGATCATACGGACACTTGCGCTCGTCAGCCGCTGCGGCATGGCGGGCTGTTGTCTGTTCGGATCGGCGGCGCGCGAAGGTTATGCGGCTCCGCAATGGTACAGAAACCTGGGCGAGCATCCCGACACGCCGTTGGGCGACGTGTTCGGCCGCTGGCGGGGGATCTGCGAGGAGGACCGCGGGCGGGTGGTCGAGGCCGAGCGGCGCGTGCGCGCCGCCGAGGCCGACCGGGCGGGGCTCGACGTGCGCGTGAGCGACGCTTCGGGCGATCGCTGGGTGCGCATCGAGCTGCTGCGCGTCACGCCCGGCTGCGAGCTGCCCGAGTACGACCTGCTCTGCCTGGCCTACGACATCACGGGCTTCAAGCTCACGGAGCGCACGCTGGCCGAGGCGCGCAACCGCGCCGAGGTGAACGACCGCCTCAAGTCGACCTTCCTGGCCGACATGAGCCACGAGATCCGCACCCCGCTCAACGCCATCGTCGGCTTCTCGAATCTGCTCACGGAGACCGACGACGCGGCCGAGCGCAACGACTACATGCGCATCGTCAACGAGAACAACGAGCTGCTGCTCAACATGATCTCCGACATTCTCGACCTGTCGAAGATCGAGGCGGGCACCTTCGAGCTCACGTGCGAGCGGGTCGACGTCGACCGCATGTGCGCGGAGATCGTGCAGATGCTGCGCATCCGCCTCGAGGAGAAGCCCGTCGAGCTGCGCTACGACGGCGGGGCGGCGGGCACGGTGCTCTACGGCGACAAGGGCCGCCTGATGCAGGTGCTGGCCAACTTCATCACCAACGCCGTCAAGTTCACCGAGCAGGGCAGCATCGTCCTCACGGCCGAGACGGCGGGCGAGGAGGTGCTCTTCGCCGTGACCGACACCGGCTGCGGCATCTCGCCCGAGTCGCAGGCTACGGTCTTCGACCGCTTCGTCCGCCTGGGCGGCACGGCCCCCGGCACGGGGCTGGGGCTCCCGATCTGCCGCTCGATCGTCGAGCAGATGGGCGGGCGCATCGGCGTGGTCTCGGAGGAGGGGCGCGGTTCGCGCTTCTGGTTCGCCGTGCCGCGCCGCAGCGCCGAGGAGGCCAACCTCCCTGCGGGCGAGGAGCGGGCCCCGCAGCCCGCGCGGCCCCACGGCGGGCGGCGTCCGCTGCTGCTCGTGGCCGAGGATACCGACAGCAACTACCTGCTCATCTCGCTGCTGCTGCGCCGCGACTACGAGATCATCCGCGCCTGCGACGGTGAGGAAGCGGTGCGCCTCTGTGCCGAGCGCCGGCCCGACGCCGTGCTCATGGATGTGCGCATGCCCGTCATGGACGGTCTGGAGGCCACGCGCCGCATCCGCCGCACCGACGGCCAGGTGCCGATCGTCGCCGTCACGGCCTTCGCCTACGAGCAGGACCGCCAGCGCGCCCTCGAGGCGGGGTGCAGCGACTACCTGAGCAAACCCGTCTCGGCGACCCGTCTGCGCGAACTGCTGCGCACGCTGGTGGGATAATCGGACGCGGGATGCGGTTTTTCGGAAATTATTCGTATCTTCGCACCGCGATGCACGCTTTTTGCATCGTCTTCGTTCGGCTTTGCAGCCCGAAACATGGGGGTGCCCGGTTTTGACAGCAGGTAGAGTTTGATTGTAAGCACGTCGTGCGCTGGGTGGCGGCACGTAAATCCCGAGGCCCGAAAACTAATTGGCAATAACAGCTACGCACTCGCTGCCTAATTTTCAAGGAAAATTGGCTTAATCCCCGGGCCCCAGGTGGTTCGGAGACGAGTATCCCGGAGTGCCGTTCCGCTCCCTAACGGCGCTTCACATGGGGTATCATTCATTCGGAGATAGCGCGTCGGAGCGTTCCGGCCGGCGTGCGAAACAAAGGAACTGGGCCCCGTGTTCGGCAGCCGCCGGCCAGGCGCGGGGAGAAGGACGAAGGGGCGGATAAGCGTGTAGAAAGCTTTCGG
>CABIXK010000001.1:387382-406712 GCA_902362705.1 Rikenellaceae bacterium | reverse complement strand
AGCTACAGCCCGAGAACCCCTCCGTTTTCGTCTCGTGGGCGGCGTCCCGGATACTCCCGTTCGATAATCCCCGAACAATTCGTATCTTTGTCTTCGTTCAAACTCCTTCGTCCGATGAAAAAGCTCCTCCCGCTCCTTCTCCTCCCGCTCTTTCTTCCGGTCGCGGCGCTGCCTCTGGCGGCCCGGCCCCTCCCGGCGCAGCCGTGCGATACGGTCCGCGTCGCCGACTTCGGCCTGCGCCCCCACACCTACGTCAACGGCGTGGAGCCGCTCCGGGCAGCCATCAGCGCCTGCCGCGAGCGTGGCGCCCGGGTGCTGCTCTTCGAGCCGGGGCGCTACGACCTCTGGCCCGAGGGAGCAGAGCGGCGCGAGTGGTTCATCTCCAACACCTCCTCCGAGACGGAGTGCCCCTCCAAGGTGAAGACCGTGGGGATGCTGCTGGAGAAGATCGGCGATCTGACGGTCGAGGGCAACGGTGCCACGCTGATGTTCCATGGCGAGATGACCATGCTGGCACTCGACGGCTGCGAAAACATCGTGCTGCGCGACCTGAACTTCGACTTCGAGCGCCCCGGCGGTTCGGAGATCACCTACGTGCGCACGGCCGAAGGCGAGACGGAGGTGCGCCTCCACCGCGACACCCGCTACGAGGTGGCCGACGGGCGCATCCACCTCTTCGGCGAGGGGTGGCGCTCCGACCGCAACCACTGCATCGAGTACGATCCCGAGAGCGAGCGCTTTTTCTACTCCCAGGGGTGGAGCGTCCTCGCGGCGAGCCCCGCCGAGGAGATCGCCCCGGGCCTCGTGCGCTTCGCCACGCCGGCAGGCTTCCGCCCCAAGGCGGGCAATACGCTCACCGTGCGCGACATCATCCGCGACCAGGTGGGCATGTTCCTCTTCCGCAGCCGCAACGTCGCACTGGAGAACCTCCACGTCCGCTACATGCACGGGCTGGGCATCGTGAGCCAGTATTCGCGCGACATCACCATGCGGGGCGTGCGCTGCGAACCGCGCGAGGGGAGCGGGCGCCTGCTCGCATCGTCGGCCGACTTCATGCACTTCTCGGGGTGCAGCGGCCGCGTGCGGATCCTCGGCTGCCGCTTCGCCGGGGCGCAGGACGACCCGATCAACGTCCACGGCACCAACCTGCGGGCCGAGGAGCGGGTGGGGGAGCGCACGCTGCGCCTGCGCTTCATGCACGCGCAGAGCTACGGATTCGACGCCTTCTTCGGCGGCGACACGGTGGCCTTCGTCCGCGTCGCGACCATGGAGCGCTTCGCCTCGGCCCGCGTCGAGGCCGTGCGGCGCCTCTCCGACCGCGAGGTGGAGGTCGACTTCGACCGCGACCTGCCCGCGACGCTCGCCGTGGGGCGCGACTGCGTGGAGAACATGAGCTGCGCGCCCGAGGTCGAGGTCCGCGGCTGCTACTTCACCCGCACCAGCACGCGCGGCACGCTCATGACCACGCCACGCCGCGTGGTAATCGCCGACAACACCTACTATAAGACCGGCATGAGCGCCATCCTCGTCGAGAGCGACGTGGCCGGGTGGTTCGAGTCGGGTCCCGTCTGCGACCTGACGATCGAGAACAACACCTTCGTCGATTGCGCCTATGCGGGCGGACCCCACCACGCCGTCATCGGCATCAACCCCTCCAACCCGGAGGTCGACCCCGAGCGCCCCGTCCACCGCAACATCCGCATCGTCGGCAACCGCTTCCGTACCTTCGGCAACCCCGTCGTGGCGGCCAAGAGCACGGGCGGGCTGCTCTTCGAGCGCAACGAGATCGAGGTGGTGCCCGAGCCGGGGCGCTGCGATCCGCTCCTGCGCTTCGAGGGCTGCTCGGGCGTGGAGCTCCGCGGCAACCGGGTCGCGGGCGCGCCGTGCGGCCCTGCGGTCGTCACCTCGCACATGAAGCGGCGCCATCTGAAGGGCGACCTCTGATCCTCCGGGAGGGGTAGGGCAGCCCCTTACTTCTCACTTGCCCTTCGGCTCGCAGAGCCGGCAGCCCGTAGCCGCCCCCGGGCGAAGGGCTGCTCGCTGCTCTCGCGCCCCTTCGCCGGCTACGGCCTGCCGCAATAAAAGTGACCGCTCCCATTTCCGATTTTCAATTCCCGCCCCTCGCTCTCGCTTATTCGTATCTTTGGCTTTGCCCAAGATACTCAGTCTCGGCAGAACCAAGCTTACGCTTGCTTCTGCTCTCGACTTTCTCGTATCTTTGACTTCGCCGAAGATACTGCGCCTCGGAAAAAATGCAAGCGAGCTTGCTTTTTTCGCTCGGCTTATTCGTATCTTTGCCCTCCCCGATCGGGGAGGGGCAGTGCGCCTGCCTCCGCCGCGGGGAAAATTGATCCTATGACACCGCTTGCCGTCATCCTGACCGTCCTCGGCTACATCGCCGTCCTCTTCGTCGTGGCGTGGCTCTCGGGCCGCCGCGCCGACAACGCGGGCTTCTTCACCGGGGGCCGGCGTACGCCGTGGTACCTGGCCGCCTTCGCCATGATCGGCGCCGCCATGTCGGGCGTCACCTTCATATCGGTGCCCGGATCGGTGGCCGCCGACGCCTTCTCCTACATGCAGATGGTCGCCGGCTTCACGGTGGGGCAGCTCGTCGTCGCCTTCCTGCTCGTGCCGACCTTCTACCGGCTGCGGGTGGTCTCGCTCTACGAATACCTCGACGCGCGCTTCGGCGTGGCGGCCCACCGCACGGGGGCGTGGTTCTTCTTCCTTTCGAAGATGCTCGGCGCGGCGCTCAAGCTCTACGTGGTCTGCGCCGTCATGCAGTTGCTGGTCTTCGATGCCTATGGGGTCCCGCTGTGGGCCAATGCCGCGCTGACGATGGGCCTGGTCTGGCTCTACACGCAGCGGGGCGGGGTGAAGGCGCTGATCTGGACCGACACGCTGCAGTCGCTCTGTCTGGTGGGGAGCCTCGCGCTGTCGGTGCTCTTCATCATGCGGGGGATGGGGTGGTCGGCCGCCGACGTCGTGCGCGAGGTGGGCGCTTCGCCCTATGCGCGGGTGCTGTTCCTCGACGACCCCTCGTCGGGGCGCTATTTCTGGAAGATGTTTCTGGCGGGCATCGTTCTGCTGGTCGCCATGACGGGGCTCGATCAGGACATGATGCAGCGCAATCTCTCGTGCCCCACGCCGCGCGACGCACAGAAGAACATCGTGCTGACGGCCCTCTGTCAGATCTTCGTCATCCTGCTATTTCTGGTGCTGGGCGTGCTGCTCTATGCCTATGTGGAGCGCCGCGGGATGGCGCTGCCGGCGCGCAGCGACGAGGTGTTCCCTCTGGTGGCCGTCGAGGGCGGGCTGCCCGTGTTCGTCGGCGTGCTGTTCGTCGTGGGGCTCGTCTCGAGCACCTATTCGTCTGCCGGGGCCTCGCTCACGGCCCTGACCACCTCCTTCACGGTCGACCTGCTCGATGGGGTGAAGCGCTACGACGAGCGCCGCCTCACGTGCGTGCGGCGGCGGGTCCACGGCGCACTGGCCGCGGGCCTGGTGGGGCTGATCCTCGCCTTCGGATACTGGGCCGACGACAGCGTCATCAACCTCGTGTTCCGCATGGCGAGCTACACCTACGGCCCCATCCTCGGCATGTTCCTCTTCGGTCTGGCGACGCCGTGGCGCGTCCGCGACCGCTGGATGCCTCTGGTGGCCGTCGCGGCGCCGCTGCTGAGCGCCGCCGTGCAGTGGTTCGCGCGCGAGCGGTGGGGCTATCAAATCGGATTCGAATTGTTGATCTACAACGCCGCGTTTACCATCGCCGGCATGTTTCTGTTGTTGAAGCGTCATGAGAAATAAGCTTTTTTATCTGTTTGCAACTCTTTTCGTTGCCTGTTCGCAGGCGTCGGCCGCCGAGATCGGCGCACGCACGCGTGCCGAGATCGCCGCGACCCTCTCGCGCATCGTGGCGCGCGAGGTGTCGGGCGGCGGCGTGCGCGTGCAGGCCGTCAAGGTCGGGCGCGGCGTGGTGGAGATCCACGCCTCGATCGGCCTCTCCTACTATCCCTTCCGCGAGGAGAACGTCGCGGCCATGCGCGACTCGGTGCGGGCCTTGCTGCCGGCCGAGTTCGCCCGCTCGCAGATCGTTCTCTACACCGACCGCCACGAGATCGCCCAGCTCATCCCGATGGCCTGCCGCACCCCCGCGGCGCCCGATCCCAAGGCGAAAAAGAAGAAGCGGAAGCAGGGGAGCACCGGCCCTGTGCCCTTCGTCAACCGCGCCGGGCGGCCGCTGGTGACGCGCCTGAGCGCGCTTTCGCAGCCCGACCGGGGGCTTGCCGGGCGCCACATCGCCCTCTGGCAGAGCCACGGCCGCTACTTCGATCAGAAGCAGAACCGCTGGCGCTGGCAGCGCTCGCGGCTGTGGGAGACCTGCGAGGACCTCTACACGCAGAGCTATGTGCTTCCCTACCTGGTGCCGATGCTGGAGCGTGCGGGCGCCGTGGTGCTGCTGCCGCGCGAGCGCGATGTGCAGACCGTGGAGCTGCTCGCCGACAACGACGCCGCAGGGCAGTACCGCGAGACGCAGGGCGTGCGCGCATGGCTCGACGGCGGTGCGGGCTTCGCCCACCGCAAATTCGTCTACGTGACGGGCGAAAACCCCTTCCGCGACGGCACGACCCGCTTTGTGGAGAGCGTCGCCGAGGGCGAGCCGGAGAGCACCGCCTCGTGGAGCGTCTCGGTCCCCGAGGCGGGCGAATATGCCGTCTACGTGAGTTACGAATCGACGCCCCGAAGCGCTGACGATGCGACCTATACGGTGCGTCACCTCGGGGGCGAGTCGAAGGTGGCCGTCAACCAGACCATGGGTGGCGGCACGTGGATCTGCATCGGCACCTTCCCCTTCGCGGCGGGCGAGCAGGAGCCGGTGGTGCTCACCAACCGCTCGCGCACGGCGGGCCGCACGGTTTCGGCCGACGCCGTGAAGATCGGCGGCGGCTACGGCAACGTGGCCCGCACGGCGGGGGAGGCGTTCCGCGCCGACGGTGCGGACGACGACGACTATGCCGAGCGCACGAGCGGCTACCCCCGCTTCTGCGAGGGGGCGCGCTACTGGTTGCAGTGGGCGGGCTTCGGCGAGGAGGTTTACGCCCCGAAGGGCCACACCGACGACTACAAGGAGGACTACATGTCGCGCGCCCACTGGGTCAACGCCCTCATGGGCGGCTCGGAGCGCATGCCCGACTCGACGGGGCTCCGCATCCCGATCGACATGGCCCTGGCTTTCCACTCCGACGCCGGCGTGCGCGACGGCGACGAGGTGATAGGCACGCTGGGCATCTACTTCACGCGCGACAAAGGGGGCCGTTTCGAAGGGGGCGCCGACCGCTACCGCTCGCGCGACCTGACGGACCTGGTCATGACGCAGATCGTCGCCGACATCCGGCGCACGTGGGAGCCCGAGTGGATGCGCCGCGGCATGTGGAACCGCTCCTACTACGAGGCCCGCGTGCCGGGCGTGCCGACCATGCTGCTCGAGCTGCTCTCGCACCAGAACTTCGCCGACATGCGCCTGGGCAACGATCCGCGCTTCAAGTTCCTCGTGAGCCGCGCGGTCTATAAGGGTATCCTGCGCTATATCAGCTCGCAATACGATTCGCCTTACGTGGTGCAGCCGCTCCCGGTCGAGGCTTTCTCGGCCTCGTTCACCGATGCGGGGCGCACGCTCCTGCGCTGGTCGCCCGTCGTCGACTCGCTCGAGCAGACGGCCGCGCCCGACGGCTACATCGTCTACACGCGCATCGGCGACGGCGGCTTCGACAACGGCCGCCGGGTCGACGTGCCGCAGCTGGAGGTCGACCAGGAGCCCGGGCGTATCTACAGCTACCGCGTTACGGCCGTCAACGCCGGCGGCGAGAGCTTCCCGAGCGAGACGCTGGCCGCGTGCCGCATGGCCGACGAGCGAGGCCGCGTGCTGGTGGTCAACGGCTTCGACCGCGTGAGCGCCCCCGTGAGCTCGGCCTGCGACTCGCTGGCGGGCTTCTACCATGACCTCGACGGCGGCGTGCCCGACCGGCGCGACATCTCCTTCATCGGCCGGCAGCTGGTCTTCGACCGCTCGCTCGCCCGCGCGGAGAGCGACAGCGTGGCGCTGGGCGCCTGCCGCTCCGACTTCGAGACCGACGTCATCGGCGGCAACACGTTCGACTATCCCTATCTGCATGGCTGCTCGATCGCCGCAGCGGGCTATTCGTTCTGCTCGGCTTCGGTGCGCGCCGTCGAGCGCGGCGAGGTCGACTGCGGCGAATACGGCGTCGTCGACCTCGTCCTCGGCAAGCAGCGCACGACCCGCATGGGGCGCGGGGTGCTTCCCTCCGAGTTCGCGGCCTTCCCGCCTGCGTTGCAGGGGGTGCTGCGGCGTTACGCTGCGCGGGGCGGGGCGATCTTCGTCTCGGGCTGCTTCGTCGCCACCGACCTCTGGACGGGCGAGGGGGCCTCGGCCGAGGGGCAGGCCTTCGCCCGCGAGGTGCTGCGCTACACCTATGCCGGCAGCCAGGCGGCCACCGAGGGGCGCGTGCGCGTGGTCGATGCGCGGGCCGGGCTGTCGCGCGGCGACTACCGTTATCTCGACCGCCCGGGGCGCGACCACTACGCCGTCGAGGCGCCCGATGCGCTGGCGCCGGCCGACCGCAGCGCCTTCCCTGTGCTGCACTACGCCGAGAACGGCCGCGTGGCGGGCGTCGCCTCGGCCGAGGGGCGCACGTTCGTCGTGGGCTTCCCGTTCGAAGCGCTGACCGACCGCGTGCAGCGCGACCGCCTGATGCGCGACGTGCTGCGCTTCTTCGAAAACGAACGATAACTTCAAATCAACAACGATATGTCACTCGAACAGAACATCTCCCGTCAGATCATGGAGGCCATGAAGGCCAAGGACGCCGTGCGCCTCTCGGCGCTGCGCAACGCCAAGAAATACATCCTCGAGGCCAAGACCGCGGGCCCGGGCATCACCGAGCTCCCGGATGCCGACGTGCTGAAGATCCTTGCCAAGCTGGCCAAGCAGGGCACCGACTCGGCGGCGATCTTCACCGGGCAGGGGCGCGACGATCTGGCGTCGGAGGAGCTGGCTCAGGTAGCCGTCTTCCAGGAGTTCCTGCCCCGCCAGCTCACGGCCGAGGAGCTTCGCGCCGAGGTCGCGGCCGTCATCGCCGAGGTGGGCGCCACCTCCATGCGCGAGATGGGCAAGGTGATGGGCGCGGCGTCGAAGCGCCTCGCGGGCCGCGCCGACGGCAAGGATATTTCGGCCGCGGTGAAGGAGCTGCTTTCGTAACCGTCGTGAGGACGCTGCTTCTGTTTGCCGCCTGCCTCGCGTCGCTCGCCGCCCGGGCCCGCGGGCCGCACTGCTTCGAGGTGCCCTGCACGGTCGAGCACGGCAAATACGTCGTCACGGTTGAGACCCCCGCGGGGCCGCGGCGCTTCGCCCTCGACACGGGCGCCTCGCGCACCTGCATCAGCGGGGCGCTCTGCCGCGCGCTGGGGCTCGAGGCCGCGGGGCAGGGCGCCGTGGGCGACTTCGAGGGGCACCGCGCCGAGGTCGGCCGGGTGACGATCCCCCGCCTCGGGATGGGGCGGGCGAGCTACCGGGAGGTCCCGGCCTATGTCTTCCCCGACTCCTCCTACCTCTTCCGCTGCCTGGGCCTCGACGGCGTCGTGGGCGGCGACCTGTTGCGCCGCTGGGCCGTGCGCATCTCGGCCTCCGACTCGACGGTCGTGCTGGCGAGCGATGCCCGGCTGCTCGGCGCCACCGACCGCCGCCGCTCGATGCGCTTCGCCAGGTCGAGCAACCGGCCCCTGCTGCGGCTGCGGGCGTCGAACGGCGCGCTGCGCACCCACGCCTACGTCATCTTCGACAGCGGCTCGTCGGGCCTGCTCGACTGCCACCTCTTCGAGCTCCGCGCGATGGAGCAGCGGGAGATTCTGCGCTGCCTGCGCCGCACGGCGGGCCACTCGGGCAATCTGGGCTGGACCAACCGCTCCGAGGTCCGCGAGGCGCTCCGGGCTGTGGTTCCCCGCCTCGAGCTGGCGGGCAGCACGCTCGACGACGTGCCGGTCGAAGTGACCTACGGCAGTGTCAGCAAGCTCGGGCTGGGGCTGCTGTGCTGGGGAGACGTGGTGGTCGACTACCCGCGGCGGCGCCTCTACCTGCTGCCGCGCACGCCGGCGCCCGCTCCGCTCGCGGGCGGTCTCCGCAACGTGACTGCGACGCTCGACCGTGGCCGCCTCGTGGTGGGGCAGGTGTGGGACGAGGCGCTCCGGGGCCTCGTCGCGCCGGGCGACCGCATCGTGCGGCTCGGCACGCTCGACGTCTCGCAGGTGGACCCCTGCGCCTTCATCCGCGGCGAGGTTCGCGCCGACCGGCCCGAAATGACCGTCCGACGTTCGGACGGGAGTCTCGTGACGATTCCCATAAAAGAGTTGTGACATGCACCTGATCGAACACCTCCACCGCAACGTCAAGAGTATCGCCATGCCGTTGGGCATGGTCGTCGGGGCGCTGCTCTGCCGCCCCGTCTCGGCCCTCGAGGCCGCGACGGGCCACATGATTACCCCGGCGCTCATCTTCGCCATGCTCTTCTTCACCTTCTGCCGCGTGCGCCCCTCCGAGATGCGCCCCTCGCTGCTCCACCTGTGGCTGCTGCTCGCGCAGGGGGCCGTGTGCGCCGGGGTCTACCTCTTGCTGCGTCCCGTCGACGGGGTGCTGGCCCAGGGGGCGATGATCTGCGCCCTGGCGCCCGTGGCGATGGCCGCCGTGGTCATCGGCGGCATGCTGGGCGCCGACGTGGCGACGATGGCCACCTATAGCCTCCTCTGCAACATGGCCGTGGCGTTCGTCGCCCCCGTGGTGCTCTCGCTGGTCGGCACGGGGGCCTGCACGCTGGGCGGCATCGTGGCCCGCATCGCGCCGCTGCTGGTCGTGCCCTTCGCCGCAGCGCAGTGCTGCCGGCTCGTGCTGCCCCGCGCGGCGCAGTGGGTGGCGGAGCACAGCCGCATCTCGTTCTATATGTGGCTGGTGTCGCTCGTGGTGGTCATCGGCCGCACCACGGCCTTCATCATCGACCTGCGCGACGCCTCCCTCGGCCTGGAGCTGGCCCTGGCTCTGGCGGCGCTGGTCGTCTGCCTCTTCCAGTTCAAGGCGGGGCGCATGCTGGGCCGCCGCTACGGCGACCCGGCCGCCGGCGGGCAGTCGCTCGGGCAGAAAAACACGGTGCTGGCCGTGTGGATGGCCCAGTCGTTCCTCGACCCCATCTCGTCGATCGCCCCGACTGCCTACATCGTGTGGCAGAACTTCGTGAACTCCTACCAGATCTGGAAGCACGACCGCGAGGCGGCGCGCAGGTGAGCGGCTGCGGCAGTAGGGTTTCCGGGAGAGAAGATACGGGCGATCCGGCTGCGGCCGGGTCGCCCGTCGTGCGTTCGGGAGGGGTAGGACAAAACGAGGCGCTGCGGCACCTCGTTTCGCGGAGCGGACGACCCCTTGCGGGCCTTTGAAGCCTTGCGGCCGGAGCGATCCGGGCGGCCGAAGAGCGGCTGCAAGCGTCCCGGGCGGTCGAAAGCGTCCTGGACGGTCCCGCCGGGGCCCGGTTATTTGCGGAAGATGAAGTAGACGGCCAGGATGAGGCAGAAGAACCCCGCGAGGTGGTTCCAGCGCAGCGCCTCCGACTTCATGAAGAAGAGCACGAAGGCCGAGAAGACCGTGAGCGAGATGACCTCCTGGATCACCTTGAGCTCCCAGATCGAGAAGGGGCCGCCGAACTGCGCGGCGCCGAGGCGGTTGGCCGGGACCAGAAACCAGTATTCGAGCAGGGCGACACCCCAGCTGAGCAGGATGACCGTCGCCAGCGAGAAGCGCTCGAGCCGCGATTTGAAGGCGATCTGCCCGTACCAGGCGAAGGTCATGAAGGTGTTGGATACGATGAGCAGTGCGATGGTGCTGAGACCCCGGAACATAGGCGTGTGCGTTTGAAACGGGTGCAAAAGTACGCAAAAAATCGCAAAGCGCGCTCGCTCGGGCCGAGATTGTTGGGCGGTGGAGTGTGCGGACACCGGCGGGCGGGGCTGCGGTCGTCGAACGCCCCGAGCCGGCAGCAGCTCGGCCTATGCCAGCAGCGCGGCGAGATCGTCCAGATCGTCGTAGGTGCCGATGATGCGGTCGATGCCCTTTTCGCGCGCGAGCTCCTCGCGCGAGAGGGTGGTGGCCAGGGCGATGATGCGCCCGGCGCCGGCGCGCCGCGCCGCCTCGAATCCGGCGGGAGCGTCCTCGAAGATGACGCACTCGGCGGGCGCGACCCCCAGCGCGGCCGCGGCCGTAAGGTAGATCTCGGGGTCGGGCTTGCAGCGGCTCACGCTGTCGCCGCTGATGCGCGCGTCGAAGTAGGATTCGATGGCGCAGTGCTCCAGCACGAAGTCGACGTTGCGGCGGCAGCCCGACGACCCCACGGCGCAGCGGATTCCCGCCTGCGTCAGCCGTCCGAGCAGCCGTGCGAGCCCCTCGACGGGGCGGATATCGGGGGCGTAGATCTCGCGGTAGATCGCCTCCTTCTCGTCGGCCAGCGCCTCGACCCCCTTTTCGCGCACTGCGTCGGGCATGATGAGCCCCAGTATGTCGTCGTTGCCCATGCCGAAGACCGAGGCGAGCTTCGTCTCCCAGTCCGTCACGCCGTAGCGCTCGCAGAAGATGGCGAAGGCACGGAGGTGGTAGGGGGTGTTGGCAACCAGCGTGCCGTCCATGTCGAAGAGTGCTGCGCGGATCATGTCGGGATTCGTTTGTTCCGACAAAGATATGTCGAAATCGGATCAAAAGCAAACGCGCCCCGGACAATCCGCCCGGGGCCGGTGCGCAGAGCCGGCGGAAAACCGCCGCGGAGCCCCGTCGAACCAGGAACGGCCGACAGCAAGTCCCGCGGCACCCGGGCCGGCCGAACCCAGCCCTCGTCCCGTCAGAATTTGAAGTGCAGGCTGAGGTTCACGGCGAAGTTCTGCACCTCCTGCCCCGGCGGCGGGTCGCGGTGGGTGACGCGCCAGATGCAGTCCACGCGTAGCAGGCGGAAGATGTTCTCCACGCCGAAGCCCACCTCCACGTAGGGTTTCTCGACCGACCCCATCCCCGCGGGGAAGAGCAGCGGGGCTCCCGAGCCCGCCCGCGAGGCGTCGTTGGCCCGCGAGAGGGTGCCCCACACCCCCTTGCAGACGAGCACCTCGCGCCATTTGAGGCGCTTGAGCAGCGGCAGGCGGCCCAGCAGCCAGCCGTTGAAGTGGTGTTCGAAGAAGAACGAGACCCAGGCGTCGGAGGCGAACTCGTAGTAGTTCATGCACGAGAAGGCGTAGGGGTCGTAGAAGTAGGTGCCGTTGCCCTCGTGCAGCTTGAGCAGCGGGTAGGGCACGCGTCCGAAGATCTTGCCGCCGCGCAGGGTGATCTCCGAGTAGCCCAGGGGCGGAATCTCGGGGCGGTAGTGCAGCCCGGCCTCCAGGCGGTAGTACTCCGGCGCGCGCTTCATCAGGGCGGGGATGCCGGCCGTGAAGTCGAGTGTCACGACGGGATAGTCCGAGCCCATGTACTGCTTGTCGAAGGTCGAGCGGTAGATCTTCTCGTCCTTCGAGAAGCGCAGCCCCACGTGCACCGAGGCGTCCGACACCGAGCCCGCGCGGCTGCTGTCGGGGCGCATCATCGGCACGTAGCGATTGCCGTAGATGCGCTGCCAGCGGGCCCCCACGGTGGTCGAGAGGCCGTGCAGCCATTCGTGCTCGTAGTGCGCCTCGCCGCGGTTGATCGTCGAGAGGCGCCGGTCGCCGCGCGAGAAGACAGAGGAAAGAATATTGTTGTCGGTGAGCGCATTGTCGCCGGCGCCCAGTTGCAGCACGTCGTGCTGCCCCGCGAGGGTCAGCTTGCGCGTGAGCCGGCGACCGAAGATCAGCTCGACCGTGCCGCCGCCCTTCACCCGCTCGTCGCGCGTGCCGTAGGCCACGTAGCCCCCCAGGCGGATGCGGCGGCTGACCTCCGAGGTAGTGCGCCCGCCCAGCTGCATGCGGAACCCCTCGAGACGGTTGAAGCTCGCCGTCTTGAAGTAGGGGCCGATGCCGACGTATTTCGTGTTCCAGTAGCCCGTCAGGAGGGTGTTGATGACCGTGTAGATGTTGCGGTAGAGCGGCACCTGCTGCACGCTGTCGACCATGGCGTAGATGCCCCGTTCGCGGTCGGTGAGGCGGTAGGGGCGCACCTGCTCCCAGTAGGCGTCGTCGTGCCGTTGCGTCTCGGCCTCGTCCACCACTACCTCGTTGTCGGCGCGGAGCACCTCCGCGGGCAGCGGCTGGCCGATGCGCACGTCGGTATAGACCACCTCGCGCGTGCCGATGAACGAGACCATGCGCGCCGAGTCGCCCGTGGCGATCGAGAACTCGGCCGACGCACGGTCGCGGCCCCGGAACCAGAGACTGTCGCCCACGGGGCGGTTCTCGCACTCGAGCACTAGGTGCTTGATCCAGTTGACGTTCACGCCGCGCGGCATGCGCGCCGCGGCCGAGCGTAGGGCGTAGCTCGCCGAGTCGATGCGGATCTCGCCGTCGAGCACGGGCGTGGCCGTGCGCTTGGGGTGGAAGCGGATGAGGTAGGTCTTGCGCCCCTCGTGCTGGAGGCTGTCGACCAGGAAGTAGTCGTAGTAGGAGAGCCCCGCGTCGGAGAGCGGGCCGGCGAAGCGCACGTTGAAGATGTCGATGAAGTTGGCGTAGAAGTCGACGTCGCCGTGCATGTTGCCCGTGAACTGGGCCACCGAGAAGGTGTCGTCGACGCCCGAGACGCGGCTGGCGCGGATCACCTCGCGCCGCACATCGGGTCGGCGGCTGCGGTGGCGCTCGGCCGTCGCCTCGGAGATCATCGCCGGCAGGTAGGCCTGGCCGGTCATGGCTGAGGTGTCCATGTAGTCGAACACGAAGCCGAAGTTGCGTTGCAGGCGCTTGCTGCGGAAGCGGGGCTTGATGTTGGCCAGGTCCAGCTCCATCTTGGTGTAGGTCGAGCAGCTGTAGCTGTCGTAGCGCTCGGGATCGTTGCGATCCTTGCGGCGGATGACCTCGCGCAGGATGGGGTGGGCGGGGTTCTCGCCCGGCGTGACCACCACCGAGGCGATGTCGAACTGCGTGGGTTGCAGGGTGAAGTCGACCTGCGTGAAGCCCCGCACGGCCACGCGCGCCGTCTGCGTCTCGTAGCCGATCATCTGGGCCAGGACGAGGCTCGCCGTGTCGCGCGTCTCGAGGGCGTAGAGGCCCTCCTCGTCGGCGGTGATGCCCACGGTGGTGCCCGGGAAGAGCACGCTGGCGAAGGCTACGGGCTGACCCGTAGCGGCGTCGGTGACGCGGCCGCGCACGCGCGTGGTCTGCGCGGCTGCGGAGGAGACGGCGGCCAGGCAGACGAGAAGTAGGATGGTCCGGCGAAGTGACATGATCGGGTAAAGTTACTGAAATCGTGCCGAAATCGGGAGAATTGATTACCTTTGTCCCAAATATAACGAAAAAACGAACAGAATCATCCGTATGGCACACCCCCGCATCGAAAAAACCAACGCCGCACGGCTGCTCGACCGCGCGAAGATCGCCTACGAGCTGATTCCCTACCGCGTCGACGAGGAGCACCTGGCCGCCACCCACGTGGCCGAGCAGCTGGGCGAGCCGATCGGGACGGTGTTCAAGACACTGGTGCTGCGCGGCGACCGCACGGGCTGCTTCGTCTGCGTGGTGCCGGGCGACCACGAGGTCGACCTCAAGGCCGCGGCCCGCGTATCGGGCAACAAGAAGGCCGACCTGATCCCCATGAAGGAGTTGCTGGGGGTGACGGGCTACATCCGCGGCGGCTGCTCGCCCGTGGGTATGAAGCGGCGTTTTCCCACCTATTTCCACCTCTCGGCCGCCGGCCGCCCCTTCATCTACATCAGCGCCGGGGTGCGGGGCCTCCAGTTGCGGGTCGACCCGGCGGAGCTCATCCCCTTCGTCGGGGGCGCGCTGGCCGACATCAGCCACAGACAGGAATCCGAAATATGACGAGACTCTGAACCGTCTGATGCAGCGCCGCCGCGGAGAGCGACCGCATCGCGATGGCCGACCTGTAGTCGGCGCTCGATCTGCTGCTGCCGCCGTGGTTTTGTTCCGTGGCCGCCGGCTGTTCGGCCTTGCCGTATCGTCTCTGGCTGCTGACGCCTGCCGTCCTGCTCTTGTTTGCCGCCCGCCGATGCGCGGCGGGGTCAGCGCCCCCGGTACATCTCCTCGTAATACTTCTCGTAGGCGCCCGAGGTGACGTTGTCCATCCAGGCCTGGTTGTCGAGGTACCAGCGCACCGTCCGCTCGATCCCCTCCTCGAATTGCAGCGAGGGCTCCCAGTCCAGCTCCTCCTTGAGCTTCGACGAGTCGATGGCGTAACGCAGGTCGTGCCCCGCGCGGTCGGTGACGTAGGTGACGAGCCCCAGCGAGTGGCCCTCGGGCTGCCCCGTCAGGCGGTCGACCGTGCGGATGAGCACCCGTATGAGGTCGATATTCTTCCACTCGTTGAATCCCCCGATGTTGTAGGTCTCGCCCGTGCGTCCGCTGTGGAGGATGCAGTCGATCGCCCGCGCGTGGTCCTCCACGTAGAGCCAGTCGCGCACGTTCTCGCCCCGGCCGTAGACGGGCAGCGGCCTTCGGTTGCGGATGTTGTTGATGAACAGCGGTATGAGCTTCTCGGGGAACTGGTAGGGCCCATAGTTGTTCGAGCAGTTGGAGATGACCGCGGGCAGGCCGTAGGTGTCGTGGTAGGCGCGCACGAAGTGGTCCGACGACGCCTTCGAGGCCGAGTAGGGCGAGTGGGGCGCGTAGGGAGTCCGCTCGGTGAAGAACTCCTCGCCGTAGGGCGGTTCGCCGTCGGGGCGCGTGAGGGGCAGGGCGCCGTAGACCTCGTCGGTCGAGATGTGGTAGAAGCGCTTGCCCCCGTAGCCCCCGGCACTCGCCTCCCAGTGGAGACGGGCCGCCTGCAGCAGCGCGAGGGTGCCCATCACGTTGGTGCGCGCGAAGGTGAACGGATCGACGATCGAGCGGTCGACGTGGCTCTCGGCCGCCAGGTGGACGACCGTGTCGATGTCGTACCGGGCGAAGAGGCTCCGCAGGGCCTCGAAGTCGCATATGTCGCCCCGCTCGAAGACGTAGTTGGGCTCCGCCTCGATGTCGGCGAGGTTGGCCAGGTTGCCCGCATAGGTGAGTTTGTCGAGGTTGACGATGCGGTAGTCGGGATATTTGCGGACGAAGAGCCGCGCCACGTGCGAGCCGATGAACCCGGCGCCGCCGGTTATGAGGATGTTTTTCATTGTCGTTGTTCTTGTGCGGCGAGCCGCTCCATGCAGTAGCGCAGCGAGTCGCGCCAGTGGGGGATCTCCAGGTCGAAGGTGCGCTTGATCTTCGTCTTGTCGAGCACCGTATAGGCGGGGCGCACGGCCCGCGTGGGGTAGTCGGCCGTGCGGCACGGCTCGATGCGGCAGGCGTCGCGGCCCGCCTCGGCTGCGATCTCGGCTGCGAAGTCGTACCACGAGCAGACCCCCTCGTCGGAGAAGTGGTAGAGCCCCTCGCAGCCTCGGTAGCGGCCGCTCTCGATGATCGAGAAGATCGCCAGCGCCAGGTCGCCCGCATAGGTCGGCGTGCCCGTCTGGTCGCACACCACGCGCAGCTCTTCGCGCTCGGCCGTCAGCCGCAGCATGGTCTTCAGGAAGTTGCTGCCGTATTCGGAGTAGAGCCACGCGGTGCGGATCGTGATCGCCCGGCAGCCCGACGCGGCCACGGCCTGCTCGCCCCGGAGCTTCGTGCGGCCGTAGACCCCCAGGGGGGCCGTCGGCGCCTCCTCCGCGAGGGGCGTGTTGCCCCGGCCGTCGAAAACGTAGTCGGTCGAGACGTGGATGAGCGTGGCACCCGCATGCGCAGCGGCGGCGGCCAGATGACCGGGGGCCGTGGCGTTGAGCAGCTCGGCCGCCTCGGGCTCCTCCTCGGCGCGGTCGACGGCCGTATAGGCGGCGCAGTTGACGATGACCGAGGCGTGCGTCGCCTCGACGGCCGCGCGGACGGCCTCCGCGTCGGTGATGTCTATCTGGGCGCGGTCGGTGAAGTGGTAGCGGTTGGGCGACACGGCCCCCAGGCGTTGCAGCGAGCGGCCCAGCTGCCCGTCGCCGCCCGTAACCAGGATGTCAAGCATAGTAGTCGATGTTGTAGTCGAACAGCTCCGGCGCCTCCGCGAGCCGCGGGTGGGCGGCGTCCTTGGGCGAGAGGAGCACCTCGTCGGGCGACAGGCGCCAGTCGATGCCGATCGCGGGGTCGTCCCACGCCACGGCGCCCTCCGTCTCGGGGGCGTAGGGGTTGTCGCACTTGTATTGGAAGCGGGCCGTGGGGCTGAGCACCGAGAAGCCGTGGGCGAAGCCGCGCGGGACGAAGAGCTGGAGGCGGTTTTCGGCCGAGAGCTCCACCGCCACGTGGCGGCCGAAGGTGGGCGATCCGCGGCGGATGTCCACCGCCACGTCCAGCACGCAACCCTCGACCACGCGCACGAGTTTCGACTGCGCGAAGCGCCCCCGCTGGAAGTGGAGGCCCCGCACCACGCCGCGGCGCGACATCGACTCGTTGTCCTGCACGAAGCGCACGGGGCGCACGGCCGCGTCGAAGCGCGCCTGCGAGTAGCTCTCGAAGAAGTAGCCCCGCTGGTCGCCGAACACCTCGGGCTCGATGACCACGACCCCCTCGATCGGGGTAGCATGCACCTTCATCGCCGCTCCTCCTTTTTCAGTTCGTCGATCACTTTCAGCAGGTACTGCCCGTATTGGTTGCGGATCATGGGCTCGGCCAGGCGACGCATCTTCTCCTCCGAGATCCACCCCTGGCGGTAGGCGATGCCCTCCAGGCAGGCGATCTTCAGCCCCTGCCGCTTCTCGATCACCTCAACGAAGATCGAGGCCTCGGCCAGCGAGTCGTGCGTGCCCGTGTCGAGCCATGCGAAGCCCCGCTGGAGGGTCTGCACGCGCAGGGAGCCCGCGCGCAGGAACTCCTGGTTGACGGCCGTGATCTCCAGCTCGCCGCGCGCCGAGGGGCGGATCCCGGCGGCCACGTCGACCACGCTGTTGGGGTAGAAGTAGAGCCCGACGACGGCGTAGTTGGACTTGGGGTGCGCGGGCTTCTCCTCGATCGAGAGGCAGTTGCCCTCGCGGTCGAACTCCGCCACGCCGTAGCGCTCCGGGTCGTCGACCTGGTAGCCGAAGATGGTGGCCATGCGCTCCTGCTCGGCGCGGCGCACCGCCTCGCGGAGCATGCCCGTGAATCCCGAGCCGTGGAAGATGTTGTCGCCCAGTACCAGACACACGTCGTCGCCGCCGATGAACTCGCGGCCGATGAGGAACGCCTGGGCCAGTCCGTCGGGCGAGGGCTGCTCGGCGTATTCGAACCGCACGCCGTAGTCCTCCCCGTCGCCCAGCAGCCGGCGGAAGGCCGGCAGGTCGTGGGGCGTGGAGATGATGAGGATGTCGCGGATCCCGGCGAGCATGAGTGCCGAGATCGGGTAGTAGACCATCGGTTTGTCGTAGATCGGGAGCAGCTGCTTGCTCACCCCCTTGGTAATCGGATAGAGGCGGGTGCCGCTTCCTCCGGCCAGAACGATGCCTTTCATTGCGTCTGTTTATATGCGGTCGATGATGCGCTGCGCCACGAGCATCCATCCGTCGCGCTTGGGTTGGCTGCGGCGGATGCGCTCGGCCGTGCGGGCGTAGCGTTCGGGGTAGCGTCGCTTGAACAACTCCACCCCCTGGTAGAGCCCCGCCGTAACCAGCGTCGCGGTGGCCACGACGACGATCGTCTGCGCGTCGGGCGTGAGCCCTGCGTAGTAGGAGAGGGTCCACATGCCGATGACCAGCGTGTTGAGCGTGAGCACGCAGACGGTGGTGATGACGTGGGAGAAGCCCAGGTCGATGAACATGTGGTGGAGGTGGGTCTTGTCGGGGTGGAAGGGCGACTTGTGGTGCAGCATGCGCGTGAGCATGACGCGCACCGTGTCGAAGACGGGGATCGCCAGCACGGCCAGCGTGAAGGGGATCACCGAGGCCCACTCCCGTTCGAAGAGGGCGGCGCCGGGGGTCTGCACCTGGCTGATGATGCGCGTGACGCCCGCGGCCATGATGATGCCCAGCGTGAGGGTGCCGCTGTCGCCGATGAACATCTTGGAGCTCTTGCCGAAGACGTTGTGCAGGAAGAAGAGCAGCAGCGCGCCCAGCGTCGCGGCGCTCAGCACGACCATGGGCACGTCGTCCAGGTTGAAGAAGACCACCGAGAAGATCAGGCAGGCCATCATGCCGAAGCCCGACGAGAGGCCGTCGACGCCGTCGATCAGGTTGGTGGCGTTGATGATGCCCACGATGGCGAAGACCGAGAGGGGCACGGCCGCCCACTCGGGCAGCGCGCCGATGCCGAAGAGCCCCATCAGGTCGGCGACGACGTAGCCGTTGCCCAGGTAGACGAGCACCAGCGCGGCGCCGATCTGCGCCGCCAGGCGCGCCTGGGGCGAGATGTCGAGCACGTCGTCGATGGCTCCGATGTAGAGCATCAGCAGCATGGCCGTGAGCAGGATGAAGAGCTCCGAGCACTCGATGACGATGTTCGAGAACATGAGGCTCATGAAGATGCCGAAGAAGACGGCCACGCCGCCCAGGATGGGCACGGGCTCCTTCTGGAGCTTGCGCGCGTTGGGGGTGTCGACGATCTCCTTGAGCAGGGCGACCTTGATGATCTGCGGATGGAGGATCCACACCGCCACGAGGGAGATGATGAACGGCAGGAAGCCGATTTTCAGGTATTCCGACAGGGTTTCCATGGTTCGCGGGTTTACTGTTTCGGTTTTTTGCCGGCGCCGGGGGTGCCGAATGCGGCCGCGAGGGCCTGTGTGCGATCGCCGGCGGCGAAGGCGTCGACGAGCCGTTGCATGGCCTGCGCGTCGAGGCTCAGGGGGCGCTGCGCGCTTTCGGCGGCGAGGAAGCGGAACGGAAGTGCGTCGCAGGGGCTCGGCACCGGGTGCCCCTCGCGCGTGCCGACGAAGAGCAGCGAGCGCACCCACAGTCGCCGGCCGTCGGGGCGGTCGGCAGCGTGCGGGCATGCGGGCAGCCAGCAGCGGTAGCCCCGCTCGGCGAGCTGTTGCGCCGTGCAGCGCTCGCGACCGTAGGCCACCCGAATCGGGAACCATTCTTTTTCCGTCAGTCTCTCCATAGTCGTTTCGGAGCGCCGCATTCCGCTCCGCCCTTCGGTGGGCGGATGACGGCGGTGCGTCCGATGGCCGGGCTTTCCGCACATGCGG
>CABIXK010000001.1:338137-387161 GCA_902362705.1 Rikenellaceae bacterium | reverse complement strand
GTTCCGGCGCCATCCCGTTCCGCTGCTCCGCTCCGTCGGCCCGAAAACGAAAAGGCCCCGGCCGGAGCCGGAGCCTTGTTGAAGCGTGTGCGGACCGCAGCGGTCCGCGCGGTGAGGATTATTTCCAGAGCTCCTGCTGCTCGAGGTTTTCGTTGAGCAGCAGCTCGTCCGACGGCAGGGGCGTGAGGTAGTACTTCTCGAGCCAACCCTTGCCGGCCTTCAGCGGGTCGAGGTAGTAGTAGAGGTGGCCGGCACCGCCCATCGCGGCCAGATCGGCGGCCGAAGCCTCCAGACGGGTCGTCGGGTTGAGGATGCCCGTGCCGCCCGTGTTGGGCTTCGCTTTGCCGAACGATGCGGCTGCGTCGTCGAGGTACATGCCGTAGTGCTGCTTGTTGACGAACCAGTCGGCCTTCTTCCAGCGGCGCACGTCCTCGAACGAGAAGCTCTCGCCCATCAGCTCGATGAGGCGCTCGCGGCGGATCTCCCACAGCACGGGGTCGACCGACGGATCGCGGTCGGGGTCGAACGAGGCGTCGATGGCCGACACCTCCATGCGGCCCATCTCGGCGCGGTCGCGGAGCTTGTTGATCGTCAGGTCGGCCACAGGCTGGTCGAAGCGGCCGAGCTCCCACATCGCCTCGGCGTAGTTGAGCATCGTCTCCTCGACCTTGAACACGGGCTTGTCCGACACCTCGCGCGGGTTGTTCTGGTCCTGCTTGTCCCAGCATGCGTGGTGCTTCCATACGAAGTAGCCGCTGCGGCCGCGCTGGAAGGGCTTGTTGCCGTAGATCATCTGGTGACCGGCGGCGGCCACCGAGTTGTCGTAGGCGCCGATCGTCTGCACGTTGGGCACATTGGGCAGCACGTTGCCGCCCCAGTTGCCCGAGGGCAGCGCCTTGTGGTGGTCGATGAAGTGGTAGCCCGCTGCGGGGTTGGGCAGCGTGGAGACGCCGGTGGCCCCGTTCAGGATGCCGCGCGAGGAGAAGATGCGCAGGTACTCCGTCCACTTGCCGCCGTTCGACGTGTCGGGCGTGAAGTCGTTGGCGCCCGCGCCCACGAAGACGTGGTAGGGGGGCATGACCATCTGCGTCAGACGCGGGTCGCGCTTGCGCAGCGTGCGGTAGATGTTGGCATCGGCGTAGTCGTAGGGGGTCGCCGACTCGACGTACCGGCCGTCGGCCGTGTAGTCGTAGGTCTTCACGTCGCGGTGGTGGATCGGAAGACCCTCCTCGGTGAGGTAGAGGTCGACGGTGCACTGCGGCATCTCGAGGCTGGCCGAGCCGATGTGCTCGAAGTGGCCCAGGCGGTGCATCTTGTAGTCGGCGACGTACTTCACGTAGAGCAGCACGCCCGGCACGCCGGCCAGATCCTCCGTGGTCCACATCTCGCCCCAGCCCTTGCCCGGGTGGGTGTCGGGCGAGTTGCCGTAGTAGAGCGTCGGGTGGTTCTCCATCACCTCCAGCGACACGCGCGCGCACTCCTCGAGCAGCTCCGTGCCGGTGATCCAGTCGTTGGCCGCGCATGCCGACTCGTCGGTCGCGTGGTACTTGCGCCAGGTGCCCTCGAAGAGCGCGAAGCGCGAAAGCAGGGCCTTCACCACGTCGCTGTTGACCGTGTTGGGCTCGGCCACGGCGTCCTGGATGTTCTGCGAGCACCAGATCAGCTCCTTGTAGATCCGGTCGGCCACGTAGAGGCGCGAGTCGCGTGCGGCGTGCAGCTTCTCCGAGGTCTCGGTCAGCAGCTCGTCGACGTAGATCACGTCGCCGTAGGTCATCATCAGCGTGTAGTGGCAGTAGGCGCGGAAGAAGCGGGCCAGCGCCTCGAGGTGGAGCCGCTCGGCGTCGGTGGCCTCGGGCTCGTCGATGTGCTTGAGCATGAGGTTGGCCATGCGGATCCACACGTAGGGATTGGTGTAGGTGCCGTCGGAGGTGGGAATCGACACGGTCTGGTTGGCATAGGGATTGGTGACGTTGCCGATGCCGGTGCCGTAGTTGGTCAGGATGCCCGACCAGATGTCGCGCGTCGAGGTGCCCAGGGCGCCCGACACGGGTGCCGGACCCGAGAACTGCGTGTAGCCGTTGAACATGTTGTAGAGGCCCAGCACGTAGTTGTAGCTGGTCTCGTAGGTGACGAAGGCGCTTTTTTCGTCGACAGCGCCTTGCTTCGAACGCTCCAGGAAGTCGTCGTTGCACGACGTGGCTCCCAGAACCGTTGCGCAGGCCGCCAGGATGATATACGCTATCTTTTTCATGGATAAGTCTTGGGGTTAGGTTGGGTTGGGTTAGAACGTGAGGTTGGCGCCGAACGATACCGTGCGGTAGAGCGGATAGCCCCAGCCCAGCGTCTCGGGATCGATGCCGTTGGGCAGCGAGGTGAAGGTCGCCAGGTTCTCCACGCTCACGAACAGACGCAGCTTCTCCACGTGGATCTTGCTCGTCCAGCGCTTGGGGAAGTTGTAGGCGAGCGTCATGTTCTTGATGCGCAGGTAGGAGGCATCGCTGAGCATGTGGTCGTTGGTGCGGCGGTTCGACCCGCTGTTGGCCACGCTGCCGGTCGAGCTGTTGTAGACGCGCGGCAGCTTGGCGCCGGGGTTGGCGGCGACCATGTAGTCGGGGCTCGTGGGGTCGGTGCTCAGCGGGCGCCAGAAGTCGGTCGTGCCCTTGAAGATGGGCGAGAAGGCCACGTCGTTGGACATGAACGTGTAGAAGAGCTGCGAGTTGTTCCAGTAGTCGCGCTTGCCCACGCCCTGGAGCATGGCGCTCAGGTCGAAGCCGGCGTAGCTGATGCCCAGGTTGATGCCGTACTGGTAGCGGGGCGTCGAGTTGCCGATGACGGTCATATCGCCCGGCTTGGAAAGGGTGTTCTTACCGCCGTTGATCGAGTTGACGTCGTCCTCGCTGTAGTGGCCGTCGTTCAGGTTCTTGAACTTGTAGTCGCCCGGACGGGGGCTGTAGCCCTGGAGCGTGGTCACGCCGTCCTTGAGCTGCCAGGTGTTCAGATCGGCGAAGTCGTCGACCGTGTAGAAGCCGTCGTGGACGTAACCCCAAATCTCGCCTACGTTCTTGCCCTCGTAGAGGTAGCTGAGGCTCTTCTCTTCGTTGAAGTTGAGCGCGCGCACGGAGCTCTTGTAGTCCCAGATGTTGAAGCCCACGTTGTAGCTCACCTTCTCGCCGATGCGGCCGCGCCATGCCAGCTGGAACTCCCAGCCGCGCGTGCGCATCTTACCCACGTTCTGGTTGGGGGCCGAGGTGCCCAGCACGCCGGGCAGCTGCACGCTCTGCGAGAGGATGTCCTTCGTGTCGCGCTGGAACCACTCGAACACACCGGTCAGGCGGTTGTCGAAGAGCGAGAAGTCGAGCCCCACGTTGGTGGTGGTGATGGTCTCCCAGGTGAAGTTGGAGCTCACCAGGCCCGGCATTCCGATGACGGTGACATACTTGTCGTCGTTGTCGCTGAGCCAGACGTTGGAGGTGGTGTTCATGGCCATCGTGGCGATGTAGTCGTAGTAGCCGGCCGATGCCTGGTTGCCGATCGAGCCGTAGGAGACGCGCGGCTTGAGCTGGTTGACCACGCGGCGCGTGCCCGACATGAAGCCCTCCTCGGCCATGTTCCATGCCACGGAGAACGAGGGGAAGAAGGCGAAGCGCGACGAGGTGGGGAACTTCGACGAACCGTCGTAGCGGCCGCTCACCTCCAGGATGTACTTGCCCTTGTAGTCGTAGTTGAAGCGGAAGAAGCCGCTGCGGATGGCGTAGTCGGCGTAGTCGTCGCTGGTGGTGACCTTGCCCTGGGCGCCGCTCATCGAGGGGATGTCGACCATCGCCTGCTCCTCGGCCGTGGTGTTGAAGTAGGCGTAGTCGTAGTCCTCCTGCGAGAAGCCGGCCATGAGCGAGAAGTGGTGGTCGCGCGCCACGTCGATCTTATATGTGGCGTAGGCGTTGAAGGCGTTGCGCGTGTTGTAGAAGTGGCGTGCGACGTAGTAGTTCTTGGCCGACGGTACCTTGGCGGGCGTCTCCTGGATGTCGCTGGCATACCACTCGCCCGAGTAGTAGTTGAAGTCGGTGGCCTGCTTCTGGTAGGTGTACTCGAAGATGGCCTCGAGGCCCTTCACGGGGCGGAAGATCGACTTGAAGAAGAAACGCGGCGTGTCGATGGTCGTGTGGCGCGCGTTGCTGTTTTCGATGATGCCGCGGGGGGTCTTGATGATGTAGCCGTCGGGGTCGATGCCGTCCGGGAGGAAGTTCTGCAGGCGCGTGGAGTAGAGGAATCCCGACTCGTCGTTGAGGTAGGTGCGTTTCTGCTGCGAGAAGAAGAAGTCGGCCTCCTGGGTGTACCACTTGGTCACGTCGGCCGAGATCGTGCCGTTGAACGACATGCGGCTGTACTTGTCCTTGTCGCCCGTGAGCGGACCGTTCTCGAGGTAGCTGTTGCCCGAGGCGCGGAAGCGGATGCGCTCGGTGGCGCCGCTGACGGAGAAGTTGTGGTTCTGCGAGAAGCCGGTCTCCATCATACGGTCGTAGATGTCCTTCTGGTTGAGGTAGTAGCGCTTGTTGTCGGCGTCGGACACCAGGATGCCCGTCTCCGGGTAGTAGGTGCCCAGGCCGCCCAGCTGCGAGGGGTTCTTGCGCGCGACGTCGAGGTACTCGAGCCACGTGTCGATGTTTTGCCCTGCGCCGCCGGCGAAGGTGGTGGTGTTGAGCGTCTCCTTATAGATGGGGAGGTACTCTTCCAGCCGCAGCTGCTCGGGGGTGTTGATGGCCTTGACGAAGCCGAAGTTGTTGTTGTAGTTGACGTGGATGGCTTCGGCGCCCTTGGGGCGCTTGGTGGTGATGAGGATCACGCCGGCGGCGGCGCGGGCGCCGTAGATGGCCGACGAGGAGGCGTCCTTGAGCACCGTCACCGACTCGATATCGTCGGGGTTCAGCGCGTCGATGTCGCCCGGCACGTTGTCGATCAGGATCAGGGGCGCGATGCCGCTTACGCCGTCGGTTTTGTTGGAGAAGCTGGCCGTACCGCGGATCTGGATCGACTTGCCCGTCTGCCCCGGCTGGTTGCTGCCCGACGAGATGGCCAGGCCCGGGATGGCGCCCTGGAGGGCCGCTGCGACGTTGGGCTGCGGGCGGTCGCCGAGCACTTCGTCCATCTTGACCGTGGCGACGGCGCCCGAGAGGTTGGCCTTCTTCTGCACGCCGTAGCCGACGACCACCACGTCGTCGATGCCGATCGTGTCCTCCTCGAGGGTGACCTCCATGCCCGCGCGGGCGGGTGCGGTGACGGTCTTGTAGCCGATGAACGACACCTGGAGCGGTGCGCCCTCGGCGACCGTGATGGTGAACTGACCGTCGGCGTTGGTCGTCGTGCCGTTGGTTGCGGCCGCAGCCTCGACCACGGCGACGCCCACGATGGGCTGTCCCTGCGGGTCGACTACCTTGCCGGTGATCTGGGTCTTCCGCTGCGTTTCGGTCGCGAGGGATTGATTATCAGCTGCCTGGGCTTCTGAAAATCCCCCCCCCGATGCAACGCAAACGAACAGAGCCGAAGCTAAAACGAGTAAGGTTCGTTTCATGTGGTTTGGGTTTGGTTGGGTAAAAAGGTTAATATAAAATTTTAGGAGTCGTCGTGGCTCCTATCAGGACAAAGATAATAAAATTTGCTGAATCCGTGCGTCGGGCGGACGAAAATGAAAAAAGACGCCCGCGGGCGTCTTTTTTCTCTGCCGGCAGCGGGCTACCGGTAGCAGTCGGGGGTTCAGGCGTGGAGGTGGCTGAAGTCCGAGACGTTGGCGATCGAGTACTCGTAGCCGCCCATCCAGACGTCGCCCCGGTTGTCGGGCCCCAGCTGCACCATGCCGAAGGGCATCTGGGCGTAGGGGCCCAGCATCCACCGCGAATTGGAGGTGCCGATGAAGAGATTCGCGTAGTCGACCGGGCGCTTCGGCGGCTGCCCCGGCCGGGGGCGGCGTGGCGGCGCAGAGGGCGAGACGAAGGGTGTGCAGGCGTATATATGTACTATATTTTTTTGTGAATGTAGGCACAAATACGGGGGGGGATTGGAAATCCCACCGAAAAACGTTAATTTTGTCGGCGGAACCCTCTGCGAGGGCTCCGAAACACCTGCCTATGAAACGACTGAGAAATCTCCTTGCGGCGGCCATGCTGCCGCTCCTCTGCGCGCTGCCTGCGGCGCTGCGCGCGCAGGTATCGTTCGGCGAAGCGACCCGCTTCGACGACGGGTGGCTCTTCCGCCTGGGCGACGACACGACGGCCCGCCGCCCGGCCTATGACGATGCGTCGTGGCGCCGCCTGCGCCTGCCCCACGACTGGTCCGTGGAGGCGCAGCTCTCGCCCTCGCTGGCCAGCTGCACGGGCTACCTGCCCGGCGGGGTGGGGTGGTACCGCAAGCACTTCACCGTCGACGATGTCTCCCGCCGCCGCTACGTCTACTTCGAGGGAGTCTACAACCGCAGCGAGGTCTATCTCAACGGTCATCTGCTGGGTTGTCGCCCCAACGGCTACGTGTCGTTCCTCTACGACATGACCCCCTACCTGCGCGCGGGCGACAACGTGCTGAGCGTGCGCGTGGACCATAGCCGCTATGCCGATTCGCGCTGGTACACCGGCTCGGGCATCTATCGCGACGTGTGGATGGTCGAGGCGGGCGACGTGCACCTTGCCCAGTGGGGCGTGGGCTTCCGCGTCGACGCCATCGACGCGCGCCGCGCCGAGGCGACGGTGGAGGTGGCCGTGGAGCGCCACGCAGCGACGGCCGGGCGCCTGGAGCTGGAGGTCGCGCTCCTCGATGCGGAGGGGCGGCGCGTGGCCTTCCGCCGGATGCGCGTGGCCGACGGCGGCGAGGGAATCGTCGATTTGGCACTTCCGCTGCGCATCGCCGCGCCCCGCCGCTGGTCGCTCGACGACCCTTATCTCTATACGCTGGAGACCCGCCTGCTGCGCGGCGGCGAGCGCATCGACGGCTGCACGACACGCGTGGGGCTGCGCTCGCTGCGCTTCGACGCCGACCGCGGCTTCGCGCTCAACGACCGCTGGATGAAGGTCAAGGGCGTATGCCTGCACCACGACGCCGGGGTGCTCGGGGCCGCCGTGCCGCGCGAGGTGTGGCAGCGCCGGCTCGTGAACCTCAAGGCCATAGGCGTCAACGCCATCCGCATGAGTCACAACCCCCAGGCGCCCGCGGTCTACGACCTCTGCGACGAGCTGGGGCTGCTCGTGATGGACGAGGCGTCGGACGAGTGGGAGTTTCCCAAGCGCAAGTGGATCGAGGGGTGGAACGTCGGCGAGCCGGGCTTCGACGGCAGCTACGACTTTTTCGAGGAGTGGATCGAGCGCGACGTGGCCGACATGGTGCGCCGCGACCGCAACCACCCCTCCGTCTTCCTCTGGTCGATCGGCAACGAGGTCGACTATCCCAACGACCCCTATTCGCACCCGATTCTCGATGGCTCGTCGATCTCGCAGCCCATGTTCGGCGGCTACGACCCCGCCGCGCCCCACGCCGAGCGCATCGGCCGCATCGCCAAGCGGCTGGCCGCCGTGGTGCGCTCCGTCGACCGCTCGCGCCCCGTCACGGGGGCGCTGGCCGGGGTGGTGATGTCCAACCAGACCGAATACCCCGAAGCGGTCGACGTGGTGGGCTACAACTACACCGAGGACCGCTACGACGCCGACCACGCGCAGTACCCCTCGCGCATCATCTACGGCAGCGAGAACCGGCCCGACATCGACGCCTGGTACGCCGTGCGCGACCGCGACTTCATCTTCGGTCAGTTCATCTGGACGGGCACCGACTACCTGGGCGAGTCGGGGCGCTGGCCCGCGCGCGGCTTCTACACCGGTCTGCTCGACTTCGGCAGCTTCCGCAAGCCCCGCGGCTGGTTCCGCGCGGCGCTGTGGTGCGACGAGAGCGTGACCTACATCGGCACCTACCCGCGGGCCGACCATCTGTCGGTCGACGCCTGGGACGTGTGGAACTATGAGCCGGGCGAGCCGGTGCGCGTGGTGTGCTACACCAACGCCCCGCAGGCACGGCTGCTGCTCGACGGCCGCGAGGTGGGGGCCATGAAGTCCTACGACCCGGCGACGGGCATCATCCACTGGGACATTCCCTACGCTGCGGGCGAGCTGCGGGCCGAGGGGTGCGACGCCGCGGGGCGGGTGCTCTCCTCCTATGCGATCCGCTCGTCGGGGCGCCCCTGTGCGCTGCGCGTGGAGGTCGACCGGTGCGATCTTTCGAAGGAGCACGCCACGGCCCACCTCACCGTGGAGGTGGTCGACGAGGAGGGCACCGTCGTCAAACTGGGCGACAGCGAGATCACCTGCACGGTGGAGGGCCCGGCCCGCCTGCTGGGGCTCGAGGGGTCGGACAACAGCGACATGAGCGACTACACCGACAACCGCCACCGCGCCTACCGCGGGCGGCTGCTGGCCTATGTCCAGACGACGGGCGATGCGGGCGACGTGCGCGTGCGCTTCACCTCGCCGCTGCTGCAGGGCGCCGAGGCGGTGCTGCGCGTGAGGTAGGGCGGGGATCGGTGCCCGGCCGGGGGTAAAAAGCGCCAGGTAGCGAAAAATCCCCGCCTGCCGCTTGCATATTCAAATATAATCCCTACCTTTGCACCACCAAAACGGGATGCGTCCCGCGATGGCACACGGAGAATCCGTAGCTCAGCAGGTAGAGCACAACACTTTTAATGTTGGGGTCCTGGGTTCGAGCCCCAGCGGGTTCACGGAAAGCTATCCTCGGAAGAGGGTAGCTTTTTTGTTGCCCCTCCGTGGCTTTGCTTCTTCCTGCCGCCGCATTCTTTCGCGGGCTTTTCTCACCCGGCGGGCCTCTCTCTTTTGCATGTCTTCTCTCCTCCGGCCGGTCTTGCTCTTCGGCGCGCTTTCCCGGGTGGACGGCAGCCACGCCGGTCGGTGGGGTGGGCGGTTGCCTCCCCGTGCGGGCATCGGAGCGGGGCGGTCAAAACAAGGGCGTGCGTCCGGCAGACGCACGCCCTTTGTGGTGTGTAAGAATTGTGAACGACCCGGCGCATGCTGCCGCCGGTGCCGATCGGCGGTTATTCGTTGCCGAACAGCCCGATGTGCTGCATCTCCACTTCGGCGGGGGTGCCGGCGACGGTGGTGGCCGTGAGGCGGAAGCAGCGGACGGGCAGGGGCTTGTCGAACGTGACGCGGCGCGGTTCGGCGTTGTACATCATGTTGCTGAACTCGCCGTCGGCGACGGCCTCGGTCCAGGTGTCGCCGTCGGCGCTCACCTCGAAGCGGTATTTGTAGGCCACGCGCTCCGAAGCCTCGCCGGGGGCGTAGACGAAGCCGGCGATCATGCGGGGTTCGCCCAGGTCGACCGTCAGCGGCATGGCGCGGCGCACGCTCCAGGCGTCGCGCGGCAGCAGCCCGTCGTCCGCGGTGGCCGCCGTCTCGACGAGCGACGGGGCCAGATAGGCGCCCACGCGCGAGATGCGGCAGCGCAGGCGCGTGCCGTCGACGGTGATGCGCAGCTTCGAGGCCTCGACCTCGGGGATGCGCAGCAGGCGCTTGTAGCCGATGGTGGTGCCGCGACCGACCTCCGTCCATGCGCCGTCGATGAGCGCCTCCACGGTGAAGGCCTCGACGCGCTGTCCGCGGGCTATGTCCTCCTGCAGCAGCACGGTGTTGATGCGGCTCTGGGGCTTCAGGTCGTATTCGCGGCTTTGGCCCGCCTCGGCGCGGAAGAGCTTCGCTCCGCCCTCGATGCGGTCGTCGGCGAAGGTGCGGTCGAGGTAGTCGGCCAGCTCGCGCAGACGCACCGAGTCGGCGGCGGCGATGCGGCCCCGTCGGTCGGGCGGGATGTTGAGCAGCAGCTGCGAGTTGCGGCCCACGGAGCTATAGTAGATGTCGACCAGATGGCGGAGGCTCTTCACCTGCGCGTCCTCGCTCTGGTGGTAGAACCACCCCGGGCGGATCGAGACGTCGACCTCCGAGGGCCACCAGTAGACGGCCGTGGCGCGCGAGAGGATGTCGCGGCCGCCCAGGTCCTGCGTCATGGCCGTGAGCCCCAGCTGCTCGTTGGAGGCTGCCGAAGCGGCCGAGCCGCCGGGCGCCAGCGCTGTGGCGCTCCACTCGGTGGTGCGGCCCAGGCCCCCCTCGTTGCCTACCCAGCGCACGTCCTGACCCATGATGGCCGTGACGGCCTCGGGCTGCAGGCGCTCGATGGTGGCGTAGATGCGCTCCCAGTCGTACTCTTGCTTGCGGCCGTTGGGGCCTTCGCCGCAGGCGCCGTCGAACCACACCTCGTCGACCTTGCCGTAGCGGGTCAGCAGTTCGGTGAGCTGGGCGTCGAACAGGTCGTTGTAGCGCGGCGAGTCGCCGTAGGAGGGGGCGTTGCGGTCCCAGGGCGAGAGGTAGACGCCGAAGCGCATGCCGTACTTGCGGCACGCCTCGTGCAGCTCGCCCAGCACGTCGCCCTTCCCGCCGCGCCAGGGCGACGAGGCCACCGAGTGGGAGGTGGTGGCCGTGGGCCAGAGGCAGAAGCCGTCGTGGTGCTTGGCCGTGAGGATCACCAGCTTGAATCCTGCGTCGCGCAGCGTGCGGACCCACTGGTCGACGTCGAGGTCCGAGGGGTCGAACAGCGCGGGGTCCTCCTGCCCGTCGCCCCACTCGCGGCCGGTGAAGGTGTTGATGCCGAAGTGGAGGAAGGCCGTGAGCTCGAGCTGCTGCCAGGCGAGCTGCTGCGGCGTGGGGACGACGCGCCCGGCGATGGCCGCGCGCTCTTCGGGGGTGGCGTCGGCAGGCAGCGCGGCCTGCTTGACGTGGTACTGCTCGCAGGCGACCGTGACGGCGGCCAGCAGCAGGGCGGTAAGCGTTCTTTTCATAGGATAGGAATTTCGATATAAAGGTAAATCTTTTTTCCGAACCGCCAAAATTTTGTTTTTCTCGCGGAAAAGGATAACTTTGTTGTTGAAAAGCAAACGGGTGAAGCCGCGGCCTCGGACGCGTGCCCGCTTACTTGTCAGTTTTCAGTTTTTACTTATCACTTTTGACTTAAAATATGAAAGCACTTATCATCGGAGCAGGAGGCGTCGGCACGGTCGTGACGCAGAAGATCGCCGCCAACCCCGTATTCACCGACGTGATGCTGGCCAGCCGCACCAAGTCGAAATGCGACGCCGTGGCGGCCGCCATCGGCGGCGGGCGGGTGAAGACCGCCGAGGTCGACGCCGACAGCGTGCCGCAGCTCTGCGAGCTCTTCCGCGCCTTCGGGCCCGACATCGTCATCAACGTGGCGCTGCCCTATCAGGATCTGACGATCATGGACGCCTGCCTGGAGTGCGGATGCAACTACCTCGACACGGCCAACTACGAGCCCAAGGACGAAGCCCACTTCGAGTATTCGTGGCAGTGGGCCTACCAGGACCGCTTCAAGGCCGCGGGCCTCACGGCGATCCTCGGCTGCGGCTTCGACCCGGGCGTGACGGCCATCTTCACGGCCTACGCCGCCAAGCACCACTTCGACGAGATCCACTACCTCGACATCGTCGACTGCAACGCCGGCAACCACGGCATGGCCTTCGCCACCAACTTCAACCCCGAGATCAACATCCGCGAGGTGACGCAGAAGGGGCGCTACTTCGAGAATGGCGAGTGGGTGGTGACCGAACCCCATGCCATCCACCGCGCGCTCAACTACCCGGGCATCGGCGAGCGCGAGTCGTACGTCATCTACCACGAGGAGCTCGAGTCGCTCGTGAAGAACTACCCGTCGATCCGCCGGGCCCGCTTCTGGATGACCTTCGGGCAGGAGTACCTCACCCACCTGCGCGTGATCCAGAACATCGGCATGGCGCGCATCGACCCGATCATGTACAACGGCGTGGAGATCGTGCCCATCCAGTTCCTCAAGGCCGTGCTGCCCGATCCCAAGTCACTGGGCGCCAACTACCACGGCCAGACCTCGATCGGCTGCCGCATCCGCGGTGTGAAGGACGGCAAGGAGCGCACCTACTACATCTACAACAACTGCGACCACGAGACCGCTTACCGCGAGACGGGCACGCAGGCCGTGTCGTTCACCACGGGCGTGCCGGCGGCGCTGGGCGCCTCGATGTGGGCTAAGGGGCTGTGGCGCGGCGCCGGCGTGTTCAACGTCGAGGAGTTCGATCCCGATCCGTTCCTGGCCGAGCTGGGCGGCGAGGGGCTTCCCTGGCACGAGCTTTTCGACGTCGACCTGGAGGTGTGATCCCTGTTGTCGTCACCTTTGCGGACGGATCGGGCTGCGGCCGGGTCCGTCCGTCTTTTTGGTAGGGGAGGGGGATCCGGAAATGGAGAATGTTTCGGGCGGCGGCCGGCTTGCTGCCCGGTCTTCTTTTTTATATTCGGCCTCTGTTTTCGGCCCGCAGCCAGCGGAGGGTACCGCCGAGCCTTCGGGCGAGGAGGGCAGCCCTCCGCCGGGGGTGGCTGCGGGCTGCCGGCTCTACGAGCCGGGCAACAACAAATAAGTGAAAAGTGGGGCTGCGCTGCCTCGAATAATGGTTCGGCGGCCATCTTTCATTTTCCACTTTCCACTTTCCATTTTCAATTTTCAATTTTCAATCGCACTCGGGCAGCAGCCAGCGAAGGGCAGCAAACTCTGCGAAGAGTTGCGGGCCTTCGCCGCCGGTGGCTGCGGCCCGCCGGCCTTTGGCCGCCGTTTCGCGCATGATCTCCCTTTGCCGGACGGGGCGGTCGCGGCCGAGGCGCGAGCTGGTCAAGAGACGAAGCCAGAGGCTTCGACAATTGCCCCTCTCTTTTCGGGCCGTAGCTCTCGGCTCGCAGAGCCGGCAGGCCGCAGGCCGCCCCCGGGCGAAGGGCTGCTCCGTCGGCAAAGCCTCCAGCACCCCTCCGCTGTCTACGGCCTGCCGCATCATAGGTATTTATACCTATTTTCTTCAGAAAACCCGCCCGCACGGCAACGCCCGCGCCGATTTTCCTTAATTTTGCAGGTCCATGCAAATTCCGAACGCCATGATCGACTTCGACCGTCTCCCTTCGCCCTGCTATGTCGTCGACGAGCAGCTGCTCGACCGCAACCTGGCCCTGATCGACCGCGTGCGCCGCGAGTCGGGCGCCGAGATCATCGTGGCGCTCAAGGCCTGCGCCATGTGGAGCATCTTCCCCGAGCTGGCGCGCCACAGCGACGGCGCCACGGCGAGCTCGGCAGCCGAGGCGCGCCTCGTGCGCGAGGAGTTCGGCCGCCCGGCCCACACCTATGCCCCGGTCTACACCGACCGCAACATCGATGAGATCCTTGCCACGAGCGACCATATCACCTTCAACTCGCTCTCGCAGTTCGAGCGCTTCGGCCAGCGGGCCCTGATCCGCGGCCTCTCGTGCGGCCTGAGAATCAACCCCGAGTATTCGCCCGTGGAGACCGACCTCTACAACCCCTGCGTCGCCGGCTCGCGCCTGGGCGTCACGGCCCGCCGCCTGCGCGAGGCCGGGGGACTGCCGGAGGGGATCGAGGGGCTGCACTTCCACGTGCTCTGCGAGTCGCGTCCCGAGCACCTGCGCCTCGCGCTGGAAGCCGTCGAGGAGCGCTTCGGCGACCTGCTCGACCGCGTGAAGTGGCTCAACATGGGTGGCGGCCACCTGATGACCCACGCCGACTACGACTGCGACGCGCTCATTGCGCTGCTGCGCGCGTTCCGGGCCCGCCATCCCCACCTGCGGCTGATCCTCGAGCCCGGCAGCGCCTTCACCTGGCGCACGGGCTATCTGGTCTCTACGGTGGAGGACGTGGTGGAGAACGAGGGCGTGCGGACGGCGATGCTCGACGTGTCGTTCGCCTGCCACATGCCCGACTGCCTCGAAATGCCCTACAAGCCCGCCATCGTGGGGGCCCGCGACCCCGAAGGCGACGAGCCCCGCTGGCGCCTGGGCGGCACGAGCTGCCTGGCGGGCGACTACTACGGCGACTGGGCCTTCGACCGCGCGCCGCGGGTGGGCGACCGCATCGTCTTCGAGGACATGATCCACTACACGATGGTCAAGACCACGATGTTCAACGGCGTCGAGCACCCCTCGATCGCCATCGCGCGCCGCGACGGGCAGGTCGACGTCATCCGCCGTTTCGGCTACGAGGACTACAAGAACCGCATGTCGTAAACAAACAAAACCCATATATGGAAGATTTCAAACCTACCTCCTACACGCTCGAGTGCGTCGCCACGGGCCGCACCTTCGACGACGAAGGGTGGATGCTCGAAGACCGTTCGTGCAAAACCCCCTCTCTGATCCGCACGCGCTACGCCAAGCGCCAGCTGGAGCTCGGCCCGGCCGAGCGGGGCCTCTACCGCTTCGCCGACTGGCTGCCCGTCCGGCGCATGCTCTGCGGCTCGTCGGCCCCGGTGACCTACCGCAGCGAGCGTCTGGCTGCCCACCTGGGGCTCGAAAACCTCTGGATCACCTTCAGCGGTTACTACCCGGCCATCGGCGCCACGATGACCACCTGTTCGTTCAAGGAGACCGAGGCCTTCTCGGTCTGCGCCCGCATCGCCGAAGACGAGCAGCGCGTGCTGGTGGTGGCCTCGGCCGGCAACACGGCCCGCGCCTTCGCCCGCGTCTGCTCCGACAACCGCATTCCGCTGCTGCTGTCGGTGCCGTCGGACAACCTCTCGGCGCTCTGGTTCGACGCTCCGCTCGACCCCTGCGTCAAGCTCATCGCCTGCGAGCGCGGCGGCGACTACTTCGACGCCATCCACCTCTCGAACCTCGCGCTCAAGAGCCCGAAGTTCTACGCCGAGGGCGGAGCCAAGAACGTCGCGCGCCGCGACGGCATGGCCACCACCGTGCTCTCGGCCGCGACCACCATCGGCCGCATTCCCGACTACTACTTCCAGGCCGTGGGCAGCGGCACGGGCGCCATCGCCGCCTGGGAGGCCAACCAGCGCCTCGTCGAGGACGGCCGCTTCGGAGGGAATACGATGAAGCTCATGGTGTCGCAGAACGCCCCGTTCGTGCCCATGTACGACGCCTGGCGCGCCGACTCGCGGCAGATGCTGCCCTACGACGAGGACAAGGCGCGCCGCGACGCCGAGATCATCGACGCCAAGGTATTGTCGAACCGCCGTCCGCCCTACGGCCTGGCCGGCGGGCTGTACGACGCGCTGAAAGCCACGGGCGGCGACGTCTCCGTGGCGACCAACGCCCAGGCGCGGCGCGCGCGCAAGCTCTTCAGGGAGACCGAGGGCGTCGACATCTACTCGGCAGCGGGCGTGGCTCTGGCCTCGCTGCAGAAGGCCGTCGCCGACGGGCGCGTCGAGCGCGACGCCACCGTGATGCTCAACATCACGGGCGGCGGCGAAGAGCTCTTCCAGCAGGGCAAGGAGCTCTGGTACCTCAAGCCCAGCATCGTCTTCGGGCTCGATGCGCAGGCCGACGAGGTGGTCGAGCGGTGCGAGGCGCTGTTTGCATAACCTGGAAAAAGTCGTATCTTCGCGGCGGAAAGCGGCGGGAGGGCGTGCAGCCGGCCCCGTTCGCTTTCCGCCTTTTTTCATTCATTCAAACCACTTAACCCACACACAATGGAACACATCCGAAACTCTGTCCGTTCGTGTCGCTGGCGTCGCTGGAACCGCAAGGGCTGGTCGGCCTTCGCGAGCCTCCGCCGCCACGTGACCCTCGGGGTGCTTTCGGTGGGGATGTCCATTCTCTTGCTCGCGAGCGAGGCCGCCTGGGCGCAAAGCGCCGACACGACCGCCGCGATCCGCAACCTCAGGATCGACAGCGTAGGCATCTCGGGGAGCCAAAGCGCTCCCACCCGCAGCTCGCTCGCACTCACTCCGCTTTTCGACCGGAAAGCCCAGGCCGCCGCGCCCGTCCAGACTCTGGAGGCCGCGCTGCGCCTCTCGCCGTCGGTCGACCTGCGCGAGCGGGGAGGCAAGGGAACGCAGGCCGACATCTCCATCCGCGGAGGCTCCTTCGATCAGACCATGGTGCTGCTCAACGGCATCGACTTCACCGACGCCCGCACCGGGCACCAGTCCCACTCTCTGCCCGTCGACCTCGACTGCATCTCGGGCGTCGACCTCTGCGACGGCGTGCCGGGGCTCGGGGCCTTCGCCGGGGCGGTCAACATCCGCACGGCACCGCTGCGGCCCCGCTATCTGCGTCTTGCCGCCGAGGGCGGGCAGCACGGCTACGCCTACGCCAACCTCTCGGGGGCCCTCACCGCCGGGCGTTCGTCGCTGCTGGCCGCGGGCTCCTACCGCCGCAGCGACGGCTACCGCCACAACACCGATTTCGACACCTACAACGCCTATGTGCGCCTGACGCACGAGGCGCCGCGCGCCGGGTTCTTCGACTTCCAGTCGGGTTACCAGCGCCGCTCGTTCGGCTCCAACGGCTTCTATGCGGCCTACAACCCCGACCAGTGGGAGCGCACCTCCACGGCGCTGGCGTCGCTGCGCTGGCTGCTGGATCGGGGCCCCTGGTCGCTGGGCGCCTCGGTGAGCTACCGCAAGAACCTCGACCGCTACGACTGGACGCGCGGCACGCCCATGAACCGCCACGCCACCGACAACGCCGGGGCGCGGCTGTGGATCGGGCGCCGGTGGCGCGCCGGTGTGACCACGCTGGGCGGCGACTACGCCTACAACCACATCTACTCGACCAATCTGGGCCTCCCGCTGCCCGCGCCCCACGGCGACTATCTCCGTGCCGACGCCCGCCACACGGGCAACCTCTACCTGCGTCACACCCGGCAGTGGCGGCGCTTCGACGTGGCCGCCTCGGCCGGCGCGAGCTTCTCGCCCTACGGCGCGGCGGCGCTGTGGAGCATCGCTGCGGGCTGGCTGCCCGCCGAGGGGCTGCGTCTGGAGACGGGTCTCTCGCAGTCGATGCGCCTGCCCACCTTCACCGACCTCTACTACACCTCGCCGGCGCAGGTCAACAACCTCGATCTGGTGCCTGAGCGCGCCGTCGCGTGGCGCCTGGGCGCCACGTGGCAGCGAGGCCCGTGGAGCGCTTCGGCGATCGCCTACTACCGCGCCGCGCGCGAGGTGATCGACTGGGTGTGGCACGCCGACGACGACCCGGTGGAGGAGTGGCGCGGCAAGTGGCACTCCGAGCAGACCAGCTCGCTCGACACTTGGGGCATGGAGCTCTCGGGCGGCTACGTCTCGCCGCGCGGGTTCCTGCGCCGTGCGACGCTCTCCTATGCCTACCTCGCCACCGACCGCGGCCGCGGCGTGGTGGCCCGCAGCGCTCTGGACTTCCTGCGCCACAAGGCCTCGATGGCCATAGAGGTGCGCCCGCTGCGCAGCCTCTCGCTCGGCCTCACCGGCTCGCTCTGCCACCGCAACGGCTGCTACACGGCCTATCCCGTGGCGGGCGACGCCTCGGTCACCGAACTCCGCGCGTTCGAGCCCTATTTCCTGCTCGACGCCCGTCTGGCGTGGGAGCGCGGCGCCTGTCGGCTCTACCTCGACGCCGCCAACCTCACCGACACCAGCTACTGCGACATGGGGGGCATCCCGCTTCCCGGTGCGTGGATCTCGGCCGGTGTCGTCGTCACGATCGGGCGGTGACGCCGCGCCCGTCGTGCGGTTGCGGTAGTCCCGTCGCCGCGTAACGGGCGCTCCGCTCCGACACTCCGGCTGCACGCCGGGCCCGCCGCATCGCGCGGCGGGCCCTTTTTCGTTTCATAGCGCACGGTCGGCGAGGGTTGCGTCCGCCCGGAGCCCGTCGCCGGGAGCCGGCCGGCGCTTACGGATCGGAAGCGGAGGTCGCGCCATGCTCGATTTTCCTTAATTTCGAACCGCCGTTTTGCCTTGTATTCCGAAAAAGATTGTTATTTTTGTCACAATAAGCATCCAAACCTAAACGAACATATGGCAAAACGTATCGTGGAGTGCGTCCCCAACTTCAGCGAGGGGCGCGACAAGAGAGTAATCGGCGAGATTACGGCGGCGATCGAGTCGGTCGAGGGCGTCAAGCTGCTCGACGTCGATCCGGGCGAGGCGACCCACCGCACGGTCGTCACCTTCGTGGGTGAACCCGAAGCGGTGGTCGAGGCGGCCTTCCGGGGCGTGAAGCGGGCGGCGGAGCTGATCGACATGCGCCGCCACCACGGCGCCCACCCCCGCATGGGCGCCACCGACGTGCTGCCGCTGATCCCCGTCTCGGGCATCACGCTCGAGGAGTGCGCCGATCTGGCGCGCACGCTGGCACGCCGCATCGCCGACGAGCTGGCCGTTCCGACCTACTGCTACGAGGCAGCGGCCTTCACCCCCGAGCGGCGTAATCTGGCCGTCTGCCGCCAGGGCGAGTACGAGGCGCTGCCCGAAAAGCTCGCCCATGCAGCCTCGGCGCCCGACTTCGGCACCCGGCCCTACGACGAAGGGGTGGCCCGCACGGGCGCCACGGCCGTGGGCGCGCGCGACTTCCTCGTGGCCGTCAATTTCAACCTCAACACCACCTCCACGCGCCGTGCCAACGCCATCGCCTTCGACGTGCGCGAGAAGGGGCGCCCCGTGCGCGAGGGCAACCCCATCACCGGCAAGATCGTGAAGGATGCCGACGGCAATCCGGTCATGCGGCCCGGCACGCTCCCCGGCACCAAAGCCATCGGCTGGTACATCGAGGAGTACGGCATCGCCCAGGTCTCGATGAACATCACCGACATCGCCCGCACGCCGCTCCACGTCGCCTTCGACGAGGTGTGCCGCAAGGCCGACGAGCGCGGGGTGCGGGTCACCGGCACCGAGATCGTGGGTCTCGTGCCGAAGCGGGCCCTCGTGGAGGCGGGCCGCTACTTCCTGCACAAGCAGCGCCGCTCGACGGGCATCTCGGAGGAGGAGATCGTGCGCATGGCCGTCAAGTCGATGGGCCTCGACGACCTGAAGCCCTTCGTCGCCGAGGAGAAGGTGATAGAATACCTGCTCGAGGCCGAGGATAAGAAGAAGCGCCTCGTCGACATGACCTGCAAGGCGTTCGCCGAGGAGACGGCCAGCGAATCGCCCGCCCCGGGCGGCGGCTCGATCTCGGCCTACATGGGTGCGCTGGGCGCCGCTCTGGGCGCGATGGTCGCCAACCTCTCGTCGCACAAGGCGGGGTGGGACGACCGCTGGCGGGAGTTCTCCGACCGCGCCGAGCAGGGGCAGCGGCTCATGGCCGAGCTGCTGCATCTGGTCGACGAGGATACGGAGGCCTTCAACCGCATCATGAACGTCTTCGCCATGCCCAAGTCGACCGACGAGGAGCGTGCCGCGCGCAGTGCGGCGCTCGAGCGGGCGACGCTCTACGCCACTGAGGTGCCGCTGCGCACGATGAAGGCCGCCCTGGGTGTCTTCGATCTGGTGCGCGCCATGGCCGCGGAGGGTAACCCCAACTCGGTCTCCGACGCGGGCGTGGGGGCGCTGGCCGCCCGCAGCGCCGTGCTGGGCGCGCGGCTTAACGTGCGCATCAACGCCGCCGGGCTCAAGGACCGCGCGCGGGCCGAGGCCCTCGCGGCCGAGGCCGACGCCGTGGCTGCCGAGGCCGAGCGGCTGGAGCGCGAGGTGCTCGCCATCGTGGAACAGAAAATAGGATAAGCATATGACACCCGAAGAGTTTCGCAAAGAGATACGCGCCGGCATTCCCGACCGGCTGCCCGCGGCCAAGCCCTACGACCGCACGATCAACCATGCGCCCAAGCGCAAGGAGATCCTCACCGAGGAGGAGAAGGTGCTGGCGCTGAAGAACGCCCTGCGCTACTTCCCGCCCAAGCACCACGCGCTGCTCGCGCGCGAGTTCGCCGAGGAGCTGCGCCGCTACGGCCGCATCTACATGTACCGCCTGCGTCCCGACTACGAGATGCGGGCCCGGCCCATCGACGACTATCCGGCCCGCTCGCGCCAGGCCGCGGCGATCATGCTCATGATCCAGAACAATCTCGACAAGGCCGTGGCGCAGCACCCCCACGAGCTGATTACCTACGGCGGCAACGGCGCCGTGTTCCAGAACTGGGCGCAGTACCGCCTGACGATGAAGTACCTCTCGGAGATGACTGACGAGCAGACGCTGGTCATGTACTCGGGCCACCCGCTGGGGCTCTTTCCCTCGCACCGCGACGCCCCGCGCGTGGTGGTGACCAACGGCATGGTGATCCCCAACTACTCGAAGCCCGACGACTGGGAGCGCTTCAACGCCCTGGGCGTGTCGCAGTACGGTCAGATGACCGCCGGCTCCTACATGTACATCGGTCCGCAGGGCATCGTCCACGGCACCACGATCACGGTGATGAACGCCGCGCGCAAGCGCTTCGCCGCGGGGCAGACCGATGCCCGGGGCATGCTCTTCGTCACCTCGGGCCTCGGCGGCATGTCGGGCGCCCAGCCCAAGGCGGGCAACATCTCGCAGGTGGTGAGCGTCGTGGCCGAGATCAACCCCAAGGCCGCCGAGAAGCGCTACGAGCAGGGGTGGGTCGACGAGCTGCACACCTCGCTCGACGAGCTGATCCCCCGCATCCGCCGCGCCGTCGAAGCGAAGGAGGTGGTCTCGATGGCCTACGTGGGCAACGTGGTCGACCTCTGGGAGCGGCTCGCCGCAGACGGGATCCGTGTCGACCTGGGCTCGGACCAGACGTCGCTCCACAACCCCTGGGCGGGCGGTTACTACCCCGTGGGGTTGAGCTACGAGGCCTCGAACAAGATGATGGCCGAGGAGCCCGGGCGCTTCCGCGAGTGCGTGCAGGAGTCGCTGCGCCGTCAGGTCGACGCCATCAACCGCCTTACGGAGCGGGGCATGTACTTCTTCGACTACGGCAACGCCTTCCTGCTCGAAGCCTCGCGCGCCGGCGCCGCCGTGGCGGGCGAGGGGGGCCGCTTCCGCTATCCCTCCTACGTGCAGGACATCATGGGCCCCATGTTCTTCGACTACGGTTTCGGGCCCTTCCGCTGGGTCTGCACCTCGGGCCGCGCCGAGGATCTGGAGCTCACCGACCGTCTGGCGGCCGAGGTGCTGGAGGAGATCCGCCGCACGGCGCCCGCCGACATCGCCGGGCAGCTCGACGACAACATCCACTGGATCCGCGAGGCGGGCCGCAACCGTCTGGTCGTGGGTTCGCAGGCCCGCATCCTCTATGCCGACAGCGAGGGCCGCACGCGCATCGCGCTGGCCTTCAACCGGGCGATCGCCGACGGGCGTCTCTCGGCACCCGTGGTGCTGGGGCGCGACCACCACGACGTCTCGGGTACCGACTCGCCCTACCGCGAGACCTCCAACATCTACGACGGTTCGAACCGCACGGCCGATATGGCGGTGCAGAACGTCATCGGCGACGCCTTCCGCGGCGCCACGTGGGTCTCGATCCACAACGGCGGCGGGGTAGGCTGGGGCGAGGTCGTCAACGGCGGCTTCGGCATGGTCATCGACGGTTCGGAGGATGCCGAGCGCCGCATCCGGCAGATGCTGCTGTGGGATGTCAACAACGGCATCGCGCGCCGCAGCTGGGCCCGCAACGAGGGGGCCATGGAGGCCATCCGCCGCGAGATGGAGCGCACGCCGGGCCTCGAAGTCACGCTGCCCTATCTGGCCGACGAGGCCGCGCTGCGCGAGGCGCTGCGGGAGTAGCGCTCCGCCGAATAGTTTTACGAAACCTAAAAGAACCACTGAACCATGGAATACCACCATATCTCTGCGGAGCGGCTGACCCTCGGCCGCGTCCGCGAAATCATCGGGCGGGGCCTGAAGCTCGCCCTGAGCGACGACGCCCGCCGCCGCATCGTGCGCTGCCGCGAATACCTCGACCGCAAGATGGAGCACCCCGAGCGCCCCGTCTACGGCGTCACCACGGGCTTCGGCTCGCTGTGCAACATCTCCGTGGGACGCGACGAGCTGACGCAGCTGCAGCGCAACCTCGTCATGTCGCACGCCTGCGGCACGGGCGAGCGCGTGCCCTCCGAGATCGTGCGCCTCATCCTGCTCTTCAAGATTCAGTCGCTCTCCTACGGCCATTCGGGCGTGCAGCTGGCCACCGTCGAGCGGCTCATCGACCTCTTCAACGCCGACATCCTGCCCGTGGTCTACCAGCAGGGCTCGCTCGGCGCCTCGGGCGACCTGGCGCCGCTGGCCCACATGTCGCTGCCGCTGCTGGGGCTGGGCGAGGTGGAGTGCGGGGGGCGGGTGCGTCCCGCCGCCGAGGTGCTGGCCGAGCGGGGCTGGGAGCCCGTCGAGCTGCAGTCGAAGGAGGGGCTGGCGCTGCTCAACGGCACGCAGTTCATGAGCGCCTACGGCGTCTGGTCGCTGCTCCGGGCGCAGCGCCTCAGCGAGTGGGCCGACCGTATCGGCGCCCTCTCGCTCGACGCCTTCGACGGCCGTATCGAGCCCTTCTGCGACGCCGTGCACCTGGTGCGCGGGCACCGGGGCCAGCTCTCCACGGCGCGCGCGTTCCGCCGTCTGCTGGAGGGCAGCGAGCTCATCGCCCGCGAGAAGCGCCACGTGCAGGATCCCTACTCGTTCCGCTGCATCCCGCAGGTCCACGGCGCCTCGAAGGACACGATCGACTACGTGGCCTCGGTGCTCGAAACCGAGATCAACAGCGCCACGGACAATCCCACGGTCTTCCCCGACGACGATGCGGTCGTCTCGGCCGGCAACTTCCACGGGCAGCCCATCGCCCTGGCCATGGACTTCCTGGCCATCGCCGTGGCCGAGCTGGGCAACATCTCCGAGCGGCGCACCTACCAGCTCATCTCGGGCAGCCGCGGCCTTCCCAACTTCCTCGTGGCGCGCCCGGGGCTCAACAGCGGCTTCATGATCCCGCAGTACACCGCCGCGTCGATCGTCAGCCAGTCGAAGGGGCTCTGCATGCCCGCCTCGGTCGACTCGATCCCCTCGTCGCAGGGGCAGGAGGACCACGTGAGCATGGGTTCCAACGCCGCGACGAAGCTCGCGCGCGTGGTGCTCAACACCGAGCGCGTGCTGGCCATCGAGCTCATGAACGCCGCCCAGGCCCTCGAGTTCCGCCGCCCGGCCCGCACGTCGAAGCACCTCGAGCGGCTGGTGGCCGACTACCGCCGCCGCGTGCCCTTCGTCGAAGACGACAGGGTGATGTACCCCCTGATCGAGGCGTCGATCCTTTTCCTGCGCGAGGCATGAGGCTGCTGGTCGAGAACATAGCGAAGATCGTCGGTGTCGACCGTTCGGGGCGCCTGCGCGCCGCCGGGGCCGAGATGGACCGCGCGGAGACGATCAACGACGGCTGGATTCTGGCCGACGGGGGGCGCATCGCCGCCTTCGGCACGCGGGCCGAGCTGCCGGCCGATCTTCGGGCCGACGAGCGCGTCGACGCCCGGGGCGGCATGCTCTTTCCGTCGTTCTGCGACTCGCACACCCATCTGGTCTACGCCGGGAGCCGCGAGCAGGAGTTCCTCGACAAGATCCGCGGCCTGAGCTACGAGCAGATCGCCCGCCGTGGCGGCGGCATCCTCAACTCGGCCGACCGGCTGCACGCGACCTCGGAGGAGGAGCTCTACCGCCAGGCGCTGGCGCGCGTGGAGGAGATCGCCCTCAAGGGTACCGGCGCCGTGGAGATCAAGAGCGGCTACGGCCTGACGGTCGAGGACGAGCTGAAGATGCTGCGCGTCATCCGCCGCCTGCGCGAGACGACGCCGCTCGAGGTGCGCGCCACCTTCCTCGGGGCCCACGCCGTGGGGCGCGCCTACCGCGGCCGGCAGGCGGAGTATGTCGATCTGGTGTGTCGCGAGATGCTGCCCGCCGTGGCGCGCGAGGGGCTGGCCGACTTCGTCGACGTCTTCTGCGACGAGGGCTTCTTCACCGTCGACGAGACGGTGCGCATCCTGCGCGAGGGGGCGAAATACGGTCTTCGGGCCAAGATCCACGCCAACGAGCTGGCCGTCTCGGGCGGCGTGCAGGCGGGCGTGGCCGAGGGCGCGCTGTCGGTCGACCACCTCGAGCGCATGGGCGACGAGGAGATCGAGGCGCTGCGCGGGTCGGAGACGATGCCCACGATGCTGCCCGGCGCAGCCTTCTTCCTGGGCATGAGCTACCCGCCGGCGCGCCGCATGATCGACGAGGGGCTGGCCGTGGCGCTGGCCTCCGACTACAACCCCGGCTCGTCGCCCTCGGGCGACATGCGCATGGTCTGCGCCCTGGCGTCGATCCGCATGCGCATGACCCCCGCGGAGGCGTTCTGCGCCGCGACGCTCAACAGCGCCTGCGCCATGGGGCTGAGCCGCGACTTCGGCTCGATCGCGGTGGGCAAGGTGGCCAATTTCTTCCTCACGGAGCCCATGCCCTCGCCCGAGTTCCTGCTCTACGCCTACACCACGCCGCTCATCCGGCGCGTCTTCCTGCGCGGACGCGAATACCTGCCGGCGCGGGGATGATCCTTGTCCGCTGAAACGAAGCGCCCGGCCTCCTTCGCAGGGGCCGGGCGTTTCGTTTCATGCCTTCACCACCGGCAGCTGGTCCCAGTCGGTCGTGTAGGCGGGCGAGAGATGGGCCCGCTGCACGGGCAGCGGCGAGAGGGTCTGCGCCGCCACGACCACCTTGTGTCCGCCGTGGCGCCGGTTCACGGCGTCGAGCGCCTCCATCAGCCGGCTCTGGCGCCCGCGGTCGACCGGGTCGAACAGATCGCTCTGCGTCCCCTCGCGCGGCGTGATCTCCGAGAGTATCACCCCCGCCTTCTTGTAGCCGTAGCCGCTGCGGAAGATCTCGCGCAGCGCAGCGCCCGCCCGCGCGACGAGCTCCAGCGTGTCGTCGGTCGCCACGGCCAGACGGAGCGTCCGGCTCTCGTAGTATTGGGGCAGGTCGTCGCGGTGGCGGTTGGTGAGGATGTAGACCGTGGCGCAGCGGCACAGCGCCCCCTGCCGGCGCAGCTTCTCGGCGCATGCGGCGGCGAAGGTGGCCACCGAGGCGTGGAGCTCCTCCCGGTCGGTCAGTTCGCGGGCGAAGCTGCGCGATACGGAGATCTGCTGCCGCGCCGCGGGGGCGGTCTCGAAGTCGATGCACGCCTCGCCGCGCAGTTCGCGCCACGTGCGCACGCCCGTGATGCCCATGCGTCCGCGCACCCACGCCTCGCTGCGCTGCGCCAGATCGCGGGCCGTCGCCACGCCCGCGGCCTGCAACATCGCCCGGTGGCGGCGCCCGATGCCCCACACGTCGCCGACCGGAAAGCGGCCCAGCACCTTGTCGACATCCTCCGCGCGGTGCATCAGGCAGCACCCGTCGAGCCGGGGATAGCTCTTGCAGAGCTTCGAGGCGATCTTGGCCAGCGTCTTGGTCGGCGCGATGCCGATGCTCACGGGGATGCCCGTGTCGCGGCGGATCGTGCGGCCCAGGCGGTGCCCCAGCGCGTCGAGCTCCTCCGTGGCGATGCCCCCGAAGTCGATGAAGGCCTCGTCGATCGAGTAGACCTCGGCCGCAGGCACCAGCTCGCGCAGGCGGCCGATGACGCGGCGCGACAGATCGCCGTAGAGCGCCATGTTGCCCGAGAAGACCGCCACGTCGTGCCGTTCGATCATCCCGCGTACCTGGAAGTAGGGTTGGCCCATGCGTATGCCCAGCGTCTTGGCCTCGTTCGAGCGGGAGATGACGCAGCCGTCGTTGCTCGACAGCACCACCACGGGCCGTCCCTCCAGATCGGGGCGGAATAACCGTTCGCACGAGACGAAGAAGTTGTTGCAGTCGCACAGTCCGTACATAGCTACCTCAGTTTTTTGATGACGTAGGTCACCACGCCCCACACGGCGAAATCCTCCTCGGGCGACACCTCGATGGGGCGGTAGCGCGCGTTGGCCGGCACGAGCAGCACGCGGCCGCGCTCGATGCGCACCCGCTTGAGGGTGAACTCGCCGTCGAGCAGGCAGACTGCTATGGTGCCGTCCTCGGCCTCCAGCGACTTGTCCACGGCCAGCAGGTCGCCGTCGTCGATGCCCGCGTCGCGCATCGAGTCGCCCGCCACGCGCACGAAGAAGGTCGACGAGGGGTTGCGTACCACCAGGCGGTTCAGGTCGAGCGCCGGCGCCGGGGCGTCGTCTGCCGGCGAGGGGAAGCCCGCCGATACGCCGCTGGAGGCCAGCGGCAGCTCGGCAGGCGTGCGGGTGTCGGGGGCGAAGAGCTTCAGTCGGATGGGCGACTCTTCCATGGCTATTTTTCGAGTATGAGATCCTCCGTGCGGAGTTTGGGTACGTAGTGTATGCCGTCGCGGCGGTAGTAGGCGCGCTCGGCGTCGGCGTCGACTGTCGTGAGCTCGATGCGCTCGGCTCCCTTACCGATGGCCACCACGAGCAGCGGTTCGAGCGGCAGGTGCAGCGCGCGCCGCACGGCCTCGCGGTCGAAGGCGCCGATGCAGAGCCCATTGAGTCCGATCTCCACGGCCTGCAGGAGCATGCTCTGCACCGCGATGCCCAGGTCGATCGACACCTCGCGGCTCTCCTCCGCCGTGGAGCAGACCACGATGAAGGCGTTGGGCTCGGTGCCCGGCGTCGGCAGCCGCAGCTCGGGCAGCGCCCCGCCCATGCGCAGGTGGGGCAGCACGGCCGGCGCCTCGTCCGACAGCACGGGACGGAAGCGCAGCACCTGCTGGTTGCGGGCCGAGGGGGTGAGCGTGTTGACGGCGATGATGCGCCGCAGCTGGTCTTCGCGCACGATGAAACGGGCGTCGTAGCCGCGGTAGCTGCGGTTGCGGCGAAGCAGCCGCTCGAGCGACTGCGCGGGGCGCGGGGGCGTGCCCCCGGCTGCGGAGCGGGCCATGTACTCCTCCATCTTGCGGCCCAGGTAGTTGTCTGCCATGATCGGAATTGCGAGGAAAAAACTTGCTCCGCAAAGATACGGACAAGCCGGGGGCAAAAGCAAATTTATTTGCACTCTGTCGCGGGCGGAGTATCTGCTGCGTCGCCGGGGATACGGATAAGGGCTCTTCGGCGGCTCGTGCCCCGGGTCGGACTTCCGGGGCTGCCGAAGGGCACTCGCTGGCCGGAAGGCAAAAGAAAGATGCAGACCGTAGCCAGCGCCGGGGCCCGGAAGGCGCAGCCGACGGAGCAGCCCTCCGCCCGCCGTAGCCACGGGCGCTGTTCCGCGAAAACGCAAGCAGGCTTGCTTTTGCCCTCGCTTATTCGTATCTTTACACCGCCCAATTTCGCACCATGTTTTCCGTCATCGTCTGTTCCGTCGACCCGGCTGCGGCCGAGGCGCTGCGCGAGAATGTCGCGCAGACGATCGGCGTGCCCTTCGAGTGGCTCGCGTGCGACAACCGCCGCGCGCCGCGCGGCATCTGCGCGGTCTACAACGCGCTGGCGCGGCAGGCGCGCTACGACTGCCTCTGCTTCGTGCACGAGGATGTCCGCTTCTGCACCGAGGGGTGGGGCCGGCTGCTGGCCGCCGAGCTGGCGCAGCCCCGCTGCGGGGTGATCGGCTTCGCCGGAGGCGTGGTGAAGACGCGCGGGATCACGGGCTGGTGTCTCGACGGGGACGATGCCCGCACGCACTATGCGCAGCCCGACGCCGGGGACCGCATGCGCCGCTACGACCGCAATCCCGCGGGCGAGGCCTTCTCGCGTGTGGTGTGCCTCGACGGTTTCTGCCTCGCGGCGCCGCGCGCGGTGTGGGCGGCGGCCCCCTTCGACGAGGCGCTGCTGGGCGGGTTCCACGGCTACGACCTCGACTTCACGCTCGCCGCGGTGCGGTGCTTCGACAATCGCGTGTGCCACACGGTGGAGGTCGAGCACCGCTCGGCGGGGTGTTACACTCGGGCCTGGCGCGAGGCACTGGAGGCCGTGCATGCCAAATGGCGTGACGAGCTGCCCCGCTTCGTCGGGCCGGCGCCTTCGCAGCGCACAGTTCGGGCCTGTGAACGGCGGGCCGAGGCGCTGTGGTGGCGCAAGCTCATGCGCCTGGGGCTGTGCGGGAGGCGGGAGAGCCTCGGCGCAGCGCTGCGCTTCGTGGTGCGGCATCCGCTGCGCGCGGAGGCGTGGATGCTGCTCTACAAATGGATCAGATACAGCATCGTAAGAACCAAACCGCAATCGAACGGATAATTTCTCTGCTATGAATGGTCGTGCCGTTTTCTCGTCGGGTCTGCTCTTCCTGCATCTTGCCGCTTTCGCGCAGCAGGAGGTCGACCCGGTGGCCGCCGCTCTTTGCGCGCGGAGGCCCGACCGTCCGACCGAACTGCTCTATTTCCAGTGCAGCAAGGGCATCTACGAGACCGGCGAAGACCTCTGGTTCAAGGCCTATCAGCTCGACCGACATTCGCTCGGGCTCTCCGATGCGAGCCGCACGCTCTACTTGCGGATCGTCGACAGCCGGGACAGTGTCGTCTGGCAGCGCAAGTATCCGATCGGCCAGGGCATTGCCGAGGGCCATGCCTACCTGGATGAAAAACTGCCCGCAGGCGACTATTTCCTGAAGGGATACACGCGGGGCGCGGTCTTCGGCGACGACAGCCTCGGGCAGATACCGATGCGGAAGATTCGGGTCGTCGAACGTATCGCCGAGGCCCCGGACCGGGTGGCCGACCGGGATTCGGCCCTGCGTTTCGAGACCTTTCCCGAAGGGGGACACCTGGTCGCCGGCATCCCTTCGCGCCTGGCCTTCAAGGCCACCGACGGGCGGGGAGTACCCGTGGAGGTGGCGGGGACCCTCTATGAAGCGGACGAACCGCTGTGCGCGATCCGCAGCGAGCACGACGGCATGGGTTCCGTGTGGATCCGGCCCGTGCACGGCCGCGCCTACGAGGTCCGGCTGAACGACGGCAGGCGCTATCCCCTGTCCGGCATCCGCGACGAGGGGGTGACCCTACGCCTGTCGCACCGCACTGACCGCGAGCTCGGATTCGGCATCTCCCGGAGCGCAGGCCTTCCCGACCGGCCGGTCTATCTGGTAGGCCGCATGCGCGGCCGGGTGTGCTGCATCGCCCGCGGACTGCTCAAGGAGAACCTGGAGATGAAGATCCCGCTGGAGCATTTCCCCTACCAGGGAATCGCCGAGTTCACGCTCCTCGACCATGCGATGCGGCCCCTCTGCGAGCGGCTGGTCTATCTCCATCCCGAACGAAAGCTGCATATCCGGCTGGAGCCCGACAAGACGCGGTATGGGACCCGCGAGGAGGCGACGATCCGCATCAGGGTGACCGACTCCTGCGGCAATCCCGTAAGGGCGCATCTCGGCCTGAGCGTCTACGACTGTGCCTACGACAACGCGGAGGATGCCGTGGACATCGACTCCTATTGCTACCTCGCGTCGCAGATCCGGGGGCGTATCCATAATCCGGCCTACTATTTCGACGAGCGGAACGACGACCGGGCCGAGGCCCTAGACCTGTTGCTGCTTACCCAGGGGTGGCGCGATTACGTGTGGGAGTTGCGGGCGTCGGTGCATGGTGGTCGGCCTTTTCTGACCGATGAACTGACGGGGATTCAGACCGTGAGAGACAAAAACAAGGGGGATGCCGAGCAGTTGATCCGAATCTCGGGGGCCGACGGACGGTCGAGCTACGTGTGGACCGATTCGCTGGGACGGTTTTCCGTGGGGCCGGAGCTGTTGGAGACGTTGCGCGGCGGGTATATCTATCTGAAGCCCATGCTCTCGGAGAAGTTTCGGCCGAAGATCGACGCAGACGATCCCTTCCTTGCGATCGACAGCCTCCCCGGCGCGCGGGCGGCCTGGTATCCGTTTGTCGGGCTCCGAGGGACGCAGCGGGACGGAGCTCTCGACGGGCCGGTGGTGAGCCCCGACAGCTCCATTCTGGTGGAGGGCGTCGCGGTGGTGGCGCAGGGAGACCGCATGCGCCGGGATAAATTCATGGGGCGGCTGGACAGCCTGGCGGAGATGAGCATGGGCGGTGCGTGGGTCTGTACGTGCCCTCCGGGTTATCTGAACGATTATTTACCGGGGTATACCCACCACATCTACCATACGCAGACCTACAACGGCGAAAGGCTGCGACCGAAGAGAGGGAAACACTATCGGATGATCAAATACGAAGCGAGGGACGGAGGTGTTTTCGTCGCGGACACGAAAGAGATTACCTATGAGGGTCCGGCATATTCCGACGAGGAGTTGTTGGCGATGAACGGGATCCTGCGTGTCGAGGGTTACTACGGCGAGCGGCGGTTCTACCGTCCCGATTCGGTGGATATGCTCTCCTCGCTGCCCGACGCCCGCAATACGTTGTTGTGGGACCCGGCGGTCGTGACCGACCAGCGGGGCGAGGCGGAAGTCCGCTTCGTTTGCTCCGACCTTCCGACCTCCTTTGCGGCGGTCGCCGAGGGAGTCGACGGCGCCGGACTACTGGGACGCGGCCGCTGTGGGTTCCGGGTCGTGAGGAGCAAGAGACGATAGATTCATATCATTACATAAAACAGAGATCCATGAAAAAGAAAATTCTGCTTTTGGGCTCGGGTGAGCTCGGCAAGGAGTTCGTGATCGCCGCCCAGCGGCTGGGCCAGACCGTCGTGGCGTGCGATTCGTATGCCGGGGCGCCCGCGATGCAGGTGGCCGACGCCTCGGAGGTTTTCCCGATGCTCGACGGCGAGGCGCTGGCCGCGGCCGTGGAGAAGCACCGCCCCGACATCATCGTACCCGAGATCGAGGCCATCCGCACCGAGCGGCTCTACGACTTCGAGCGGCAGGGCATTCAGGTTACCCCGAGCGCCCGGGCCGTCAACTTCACGATGAACCGCAAGGCGATCCGCGACCTGGCGGCCAAGGAGCTGGGGCTGAAGACTGCGAAGTATTTCTACGCCACGTCGCTCGACGAGCTGCGCGAGGCGGCCGCCAAGGTGGGCTTCCCGTGCGTGGTCAAGCCGCTGATGTCCTCCTCGGGCAAGGGCCAGTCGCTGGTCAAGGGCCCCGAGGAGCTGGAGCACGCCTGGCAGTACGGCTGCGAGGGGTCGCGCGGCGACATCCGCGAGCTGATCGTCGAGGAGTTCATCCGCTTCGACAGCGAGATCACGCTGCTCACCGTGACGCAGAAGAGCGGCCCGACCCTCTTCTGCCCGCCCATCGGCCACGTGCAGAAGGGCGGCGATTATCGCGAGAGCTTCCAGTCGCCCGAGGTCGCGCCCGAGCATCTGGCCGAGGCGCAGCGCATGGCCGCCGCCGTCACGGAGGCGCTCACCGGCGCAGGCATCTGGGGCGTGGAGTTCTTCCTGAGCCGCGAGAAGGGCGTCTACTTCTCGGAGCTTTCGCCCCGGCCCCACGACACGGGCATGGTGACGCTGGCCGGCACGCAGAACCTCAACGAGTTCGAACTGCACCTGCGCGCCGTGCTCGGCCTGCCGATTCCGGCCGTCACGTTCGAGCGCCAGGGCGCCAGCGCCGTGGTGCTGTCGCCCGTAGCCTGCGCCTCGGAACCCCGCATCGATGGGGCGGAGGAGGCCCTGGCCTCGGATCCGCGCCTCGACCTGCGGCTCTTCGGCAAGCCCTCGGCGCGCGTCAACCGCCGCATGGGCGTCGTGGTGGGGTATGCGCCCCACGGCGAGAGCCTCGACGCGCTGCGCGACCGCGTGAAGGCCGCCGCCGCCAAGATCGAGGTGCGCGAACCCGACACCGAAACGAAATAACCACGGAATATGAAATCGAAAACTATTTTCAGAGGCTTGTGCGCCCTGACGGCTGCCGCGGCGTTCGCAGCTTGCGGCGCAGGCACGATCGAGGGCGAATGGGTCGAGCCCGTCCCCGGAATGGAGGGGCAGGTGCAGGGCGTGAAGCTGGAGCCGGGAGGCCGCGCCTCGTCCGTCGACATGGCCACGCTGCAATACGAGGCGTGGGAGCGGCAGGGCGACCGGCTGATCCTTTCGGGCCGCAGCATCGGCAACGGGCAGGCGATCGCCTTCACCGACACGCTCACCATCGAAAAACTGACCGGGACCGAGCTGATCCTCTCGAAGGAGGGCCGGACCGTAAACTATCGGAAGCGGTAGGACCGAAGACGATCGGTCGGCCGCATAACCAGTGCAAACGATAACGATATGACCTACGCAATCATCTCTACAGAAAAGGGTGACATGAAGGCCGAGCTCTACGCCGACGCCACGCCCGGCACCGTGAAGAATTTCATCGACCTGGCCGGACACGGCTTCTACGACGGCCTGACGTTCCACCGCGTGATTCCCGACTTCGTGATTCAGGGCGGCTGCCCGCGCGGCGACGGCACGGGCGGTCCGGGCTACACGATCAAGTGCGAGACCTCGGCGCCGCGCCAGCGCCACGACCGCGGCGTGCTCTCGATGGCCCACGCCGGCCGCGACACGGGCGGCTCGCAGTTCTTCATCTGCCTCAACCGCGAGAACACGCAGCACCTCGACGGCCGCCATACCTGCTTCGGACAGGTGGTCGAGGGGCTCGACGTGGTGGACGACATCCGCCGCGGCGACCGCATCCTCTCGATCCGCATCGTCGAGGAGTAATCGCCTCCAACTGCATGGCAAAGGGCCGGAATCCACTGCTGGATTCCGGCCCTTTGCATCGCGGACGGCCCGGGGGGGGTTACTTCAGCTTCTGCGCGGCGCGCTCCTGCATGCGGCGCAGCTTCAGCTCCAGCAGGAACTCCAGGAAGATGAACACGCCCATGCCCAGCAGCGTCGCTCCCGTGGTCTTGGCCACGGCCGCGCCGACGAGGCTGTAGTGCACGTGTTGCAGGCTGCCGTAGGGGAAGAAGAGGGTCATGCCGCAGAGGAAGCCGATGCCGCCGCCGACGACGATCATGCCCAGCCGGAGGAACCACAGGTTGCCGGCGCTGTTACGCTTGCGCTCGGCCTCGATCTCGGCGTCGATGCGCCGGATGTCGCCCAGCTGCTCGGGCGTCATGCGCTCCATCATGCGGATCTTCTCCTGGAAGCGGTTCCACTCACGGTAGATGAAGTAGCCGACGATACCGAGGGCGATGCCCATCCATGTCAGGTGCTCGACCAGGTTGCACAGTCCATACCAGAAGTTCATAGTCGTAAGTGTTTTGAGGGTTTGTAATCGTTTGTACGCCCTTTGGACGGGCCTTGCGGCGAAAGGTTACAGCCGGCGCATGATTTCCGCGATCCGGTCGCCCGAGGCCGTCAGGGCCACGCTGCCGATCGCGACGAGCAGCGGCAGCAGGGCCGCGGGGTGGTGCACGACGTCGAACGACCGCACGGCGATGCACCCCACGACCGAGAGCGCGGTCGTGAGCCCCAGGCAGTAGAGCGCCATCGTCGCCACGGCACGCCGCTCGCGGCGCCGGCGTTCGCGCTGCGCGATGCGGATCATGATGCGGTCCTCGAGCCCCACGGGTACGCCGGACCGGGGCGAGGCTGCGCGTAGCAGCCCGGCCAGTCGTCTCTCTTCGTCGGTCATACGTTCGTTCATTCCTTCTCCATGTATTTGCGCAGGAGCGCCCTCGTCCGATGCAGTTTCACCTTGACATTAGCTACCGACAGCCCCGTGATCTCGGCCACCTCGGCCACCGGCCGCTCCTCTTCGTAGTAGAGGGCTATGAGCGCCCGGTCGGCCGGTGCGAGCCGGTCGAGGGCCCGCCGCACGGCGGCCGTCTCCTCCTCGCCGTAGCGGGGAGCGTCGTCCTCGGTCGAAATCCGTGCGTGCTCCGGCCCGAGACGCAGGAAGCGGCGGCGCCGGCTCGCATCGACCGCCCGGTTGTAGGCGATGCGGTAGAGCCAGGTCGACAGCGCGCTGCCGCCGCGGAAGCGGTCGAGGTGCTCGTAGGCGCGGATGAAGCACTCCTGCGTCACCTCCTCGGCCCGCTCGCGGTCGCCGAGCATGCCCGCGACGAGCCGGAAGATGGGCTCCGAGTAGCGTCGGACCACGATCCCGAAGGCCTCCGTGTCGCCCGCGGCGACGCGCTGCACGATTTCGTTGTCGGTCGGTTGCTCCATCCTGCTCTGCTCGGTTTTCCTTTGGACGCGCCCAGGGCTGAAAGGTTACAGAAAAAAGAGGGGGACTTCGTTTCCCGAAGCCCCCTCCGATGCGTCAGCGCCGGTAGCGCGCCACCACGTTGTCCGTCGCCCGCTTGAGCAGCTCCTCGGGGCAGCAGAGCGTGATGCGCACGTAGCCGTTGCCCTCCGAGCCGAAGATCCCGCCCGGCGTGAGGAAGACGTCGCACTGCTCCAGCACCTCGTCCGAGAACGAGAAGCTGTCGCCCTCGTACCCCTCGGGCAGCTCGGCCCACACGAAGAGCCCCGCCTGGCGGGGACGGTAGCGGCAGCCCAGGGCGTCGAGCAGGGCGTAGGCCTGCCGTTCGCGGCGGTAGTAGATGGCGTTCAGCTCGTCGAACCACTCCCGCCCGAGCGAGAGCGCCGTCTCGGCGGCCGCCTGTATGGGGTAGAACATGCCCGTGTCCATGTTGGACTTGAACGAGAGGATCGCGCGGATCCACTCGGCGCGGCCCGCAACCATGCCCACGCGCCAGCCGGCCATCGAGTGGCCCTTCGACAGCGAGTTCATCTCCAGCGCCACGTCGCGCGCCCCCTCCACCGCGAAGATCGACATCGGAGCCTCGGCGTTGCGGATGAAGCTGTAGGGGTTGTCGTGCACGATGAGGATGTTGTGGCGGGCGCCGAAGTCGACGATCCGCTCGAAGAGCTCGCGCGTGGGCACCTGCCCCGTGGGCATGTTGGGGTAGTTGACCAGCATGATCTTCACCCCGTCGAGCCCCGCGCGCTCGATCGCCTCGAAGTCGGGGTAGAAGTCCGTCTGCTTGTTGAGCGCATAGGGCACCATCACGCCGCCCGAGAGGCGCACGGCCGCCGAGTAGGTAGGGTAGCCCGGGTCGGGCACGAGCACCTTGTCGCCGGGGTTGAGAAAGGTCATGCAGATGTGCATGATGCCCTCCTTCGACCCGATGAGCGGATAGACCTCCGAGCGGTAGTCGAGCTCCACGCCGTACCAGCGCGCATACCAGTCGGCAAAGGCCTTGCGCAGGATCGGCTCGCCCTGGAAGGACATGTATTTGTGTACGTCGGGGCGCTGGGCCTCGCGCGCGAGTCGCTCGATGACCGCGGGGTGGGGCGGCAGGTCGGGGCTGCCCATTGCGAGCTTGACGATCTGCCGGCCCGTGGCGGCCTCCGTCTCGGCGATCTCACGCAGGCGGCGCGAGAAATAGTACTCTCCGATCCCGTCCATGCGGTGCGATCGGTCGATGGTGACTGCTTTTGCCATGATATGGGGAGTGTTTGTGGGTGTTACATTCGTTCGAGCGCCCGCTCCAGCCGGCGGAGCGCCTCCTCGAGACGTGCGCGCTGCGTGCCGACGTTGAGCCTCATGAATCCTTCGCCGCCGGGGCCGAACATCGCCCCGTCGTTGAGCGCCAGGCGGGCTCCGTCGACGAAGAGCGACACGAGCCGCCCGTGCGCGAGGCCCAGCGGGCGGCAGTCGAGCCACACGAGGAACGACGCCTGGGGCCGCACGGGCCGGATGCCGGGCAGGCGCTCGCAGCAGAACTCCTCGACCAGCCGGACGTTGCCCTCCACGTAGCGCAGCATGGCGTCGAGCCAGGCGTCGCCGTGGCGGTAGGCCGCCTCCGTGGCTATGGGAGCGAACAGGGCGGGGCTGTCGAACTCGTTGGCTGCGAGCCAGCCGAAGAAGCGGCGGCGCAGCGCCTCGTCGGGCACTATGGCGTAGGAGCTGACGATGCCGGCGATGTTGAAGCTCTTCGACGGCGCCGCGAAGGTGATCGACAGCCGCGCCGCCTCGTCCGACACGGAGGCGAAGGGGGTGTGGCGGTGGCCGAAGAGGGCCATGTCGGCGTGGATCTCGTCGGAGACCACCACCACGCCGTGCGCCGCGCACAACGCGGCCAGGCGACGGAGCGTCGCGGCGTCCCACGCGATGCCCGCGGGGTTGTGGGGGTTGGCGAGCAGCAGCAGGCGGCATCCGCCCGCGGAGAGCAGCCGCTCGAGCCCCTCGAAGTCCATCTCATAACCCTCCGCCGTCTCGCGCAGCGGGTTCCACACCACCTCGCGGTCGTTGGCGCGCGGCAGCAGGTGGAAGGGGTGATAGATGGGCGGCTGCACGACGATTCGGTCGCCCGGGCGGGTGAAACGGTCGACGACCAGACCGATGCCCTTGACGATGCCGGGGATGTAGGCGAGCCACTCGGGCCGGATCTCCCAGCCGTGGCGCCGCCGCTGCCATGCGACGATCGAGGGGCGGTAGCCCTCGGGCTCGACCGTGTAGCCGAAGATCGGGTGGCCGAGCCTGCGGCGCAGCGCCTCGACCACGAAGTCGGGCGTCTCGAAATCCATGTCGGCGACCCACATCGGCAGCAGGTCCTCCCGGCCGTAGTGCGGGCCCAGAGCGTCGAACTTCACGGCGCCGCTGCCGCGCCGCTCCACGGGTTTGTCGAAGTCGTAGTGCATGGTTCTCTCTGTTTTTATATGGCAGGTGCCGGCGGAAGGATCCGTCGGCACCGCGATTCCGAGTTGGCCGTCGCAGCCCGAAGGTCCGCGTTACAGCGCGAAGAGGATGAACATCTGGGCGGTCAGCACACGCAGGAACATCACCACGGGATAGACCGTCGAATAGCCGACGGCGGGCATGTCGTTGCCGGCCGTGGCGTTGGCGTAGGCCAGCGCCGGGGGGTCGGTCATCGAGCCGGCGATAAGGCCCATGAGCGTGTAGTAGTTCATCTTGAGCCACAGACGGGCGACGAGCGAGACGATGATGAGCGGAGCCATCGTGATGATGACGCCGTAGCCGATCCAGCGGTAGCCGCCGTCGGCGATCGCGTCGACGAATCCGCTGCCGGCACCGATGCCCACCGCCGCGAGGAAGAGGGCGATGCCGATCTCGCGCAGCATGAGGTTGGCGCTGGTGGTGGTGTAGGTCACCAGACGGAAGTGGGTGCCGAAGCGGCCGATCAGGATGGCGATGATGAGCGGACCGCCCGCCAGACCCAGCTTCACGGGCTGGGGCACGTTGAGCAGCGGAATAGACCCCAGCAGCACGCCCAGGGCTATGCCCACGAAGATGGTGATGAGGTTGGGGTGGTCGAGCTTCTTGAGCGAGTTACCCAGCAGGTCGGCCACCTTGGCCACCGACTTCTCGGTGCCGACGACCATCACGCGGTCGCCCACCTGCAACTCCAGACCCTGATAGGGAATCAGGTCCATGCCGGCGCGGTTGACGCGCGAGATGGTGATGCCATACTTGGTGCGCAGGCGCAGGTCCGAGAACTTCTTGCCGTTGATCTCGGGGCGCGAGATGAGGATGCGGCGCGAGATGAGCTCCGAGTTGGGGGTGTTGTTGCCCCACTCCCGGTCGGTCATCTCCACGCGGTGGCCGAAGAAGGCCACGATGGCCTCTATGTCGTCGCCCTGGCCGATGATCCAGAGCCGGTCGCCCAGGTTGAGCTGCGTGGTGGCGTCGGCCATGATGATCTCGCCCGTGGGGCGCATGACGCGCGAGATGACGAACTGGCGGTTGACCAGATCGCGCATGTATTCGATCGTGCGGCCGTCGAGCATCTGGTTGGTGAACTCCACCGAGACCTTGTCGGCCAGCTTCTTCTCGGCCGAGAGGGCGGCCAGCCCCTCGTCCTCCTTCTCGAAGCGGATGCGCAGGGCGTAGCGGACGATGATCATCGTGAGGATGATGCCCACGACGCCCAGCGGGTAGGCCACGGCGTAGCCCATGGCGATGGTCGGATCCTGAATGCCCGAGGCGTCGGCGTAGGCCTGCTGCGCGGCGCCCAGACCGGGCGTGTTGGTCACGGCGCCCGAGAGAATGCCCACGACGGTGGGGATGGGCGTGCCGGTCGCCAGGTGGATGACGTAGGCCGTGGCGACGCCCAGCAGCACGATGGCCGTGGCGCAGCCCACAAGCGTGATGCCGCCGTGCTTGAAGGCCGAGATGAAGCCCGGGCCCACCTGCAGACCGATCGAGAAGACGAAGAGGATCAGTCCGAACTCCTGCACGAAGTGGCGTACGCCGTCGTCGACTGTCATGCCGAAGTGGCTCAGGAAGATGCCGACGAAGAGAATCCAGGTGATACCGAGCGAGACGCCGCCGATCTTGATCTTGCCGAGCAGGATGCCGAAGGTGATCACCAGCGCGAACGTGAGCACCGCGTGGGCGATGCCGTTACCGAAGAAGAGGGTGTGTAGCCACTCCATAGACGTGATTAGCTTTTGGGTGCGTTAGATGGTGCAAAAGTAGTACTTTTTGACAATTTTTAAAAACTAATAGAGGTATTTTTCGATCAGCGGCAGCAGCAGCGCCGTGGCGAATCCCATCAGTGCCATCGCCAGCCCGCTCAGCGCCCCCTCGACGGCCCCCAGCTCGATGGCGCGCGCCGTGCCGATGCCGTGGGCCGCGGCGCCCAGCGCGAAGCCCCGCGCCTCGGGATCGGCGACGCCCGCGCGGCGCAGGATCTGCTCGCCGCAGATGTTGCCGAAGATGCCGACGCAGAAGACCACCACCGACGTTACGGGCACGATGGCTCCCAGCGGCTCGACCACCGCCACGGCGATGGGTATGGTGACCGACTTGGGTGCCAGCGAGGTGATGAGCTGGCGGTCGGCGCCCATAGCCCCGGCGATGAGCACCACGCTGCCGATGCCGACCAGACACCCGACCAGCGTCGAGACCGCCACGGGGAGCAGGCTGCCGCGCAGCCGCTCGACCTGCTCGTAGAGCAGATAGCCCAGCGCCACGACCGACATGCCCAGGGCGAAGCGCAGGATGCCCGTGGCCTCGGAGTAGCGGGCGTAGTCGATGCCCGCCGCGCGCAGGAAGAGGATCACGGCCACAAAGGTGAGCAGTACGGGGTGAAGGATCATCAGCCGCGTGCGGCGGTAGAGAGCGCCGCCCAGGCAGTAGAGCGCCACGGTGAGGGTGAGCAGCGCGAGGTCCGATTCGAACAGTTGTTGCATGGCTATTTGCGGTTTTTGGAGAGCGACTGGTAGGTCCAGCCGCAAACTAACAACACGAGGACGGTCGACACGGCCGAAGCCGTCACGATGGCCGCCAGATTGTCGAGGATCACGCGGTAGGACTCCACGAGCCCCACGCCGTAGGGGACGAAGAAGAGGGCCATGGCGCCGAGCAGGAAGCGGGCCGCGGGACGCACGCGCTCGGGGCGAACCCAGCCCAGCGAGAGCGAGATGAAGAGCAGCACCATGCCGATGATGTTGCCCGAGATGTAGTTGCCTGTCAGCTGGCTCAGGGCGTTGCCTATGAGCCAGCAGGCCAGGATGTGGAGTATGCCGATCATCGTTGCGGGAATTTTGTCGGGGCAAATATAGCGCGCCGATCCGCCAAAAGCAAGCGCCGAGTGGAGATTGTGAACAATATTATCCGGCGGGCGGTGTGCCGTATTTCCGGGAAAAACCGTATCTTTGCCCCCGCCGAAGATACTTCAGTCCCGCCATGATCGGGGCTACGGCCGGCTTTGTTAGCTCGGACCGTTCGTATCTTAGGCCGCGTTCTCATTCGCATAATGCCTTAAAGAACAACGCTATGAAGTTGAAAAAGATGGTGATGCTGGCCGCTTTCGCGTGCGCCGTCTCGACCGCCGCGGCGCAGGAGCTGCCCCGCAAGGTGAGCAATGTCGAAGTGCTCGACCTGGAGGGCAAGCCCGCCAAGCTGCCCCACTGGGGCGAGAAGAACCTGATGATCTTCTACGTCGATCCCGACCGTCACAAGCAGAACGAGGAGTTCACCGAGGAGCTCGAGCAGAATCACCGCGCCCAGGGCGACAATCTCTACGGCTTCGGGGTGATGAACCTCAAGGACGCCCCGTTCGTCCCCAACGGCATGGCCCGCAATATGGCCCGCAAGCGCACCGAGAAGAACGGCGCCACGGTGCTGGCCGACCAGGACCGCATCCTCAGCACGGCGTGGCAGCTGGGCGACTGCAACAACCAGTTCGTGCTGATGATCGTCTCGAAGGAGGGCGAGCTGGTGTTCCTGCGCAAGGGCGAGCTGTCGGAGGCCGACAAGGAGGCCTTCTACGAGGTGATCGAGCAATATAAATAGGTGCACCCGATCGCATGAGCGACAAACTCGACCGGGAGCTCCGCCGCCGGATGAAGACCCGCAGCCGCTTCACCACGCTGCTCGTGCTCTACTTCTGCGCGGCGCTGATTCTCCCCAACTGCATCCTCGCCAACACCGAACACTACGGGTGGTGGAGCGTGGAGGCGCTGATTCTCATGCCGCTGGGCTTCTATATGATGTGGAGCGTGGCGCTGCGCCGTTCGGGCGTGATGATCTGGCTCGCTTTCCCGTTCATCTTCTTCTGCGCCTTCCAGATCGTGCTGCTCTACCTGTTCGGCAACTCGATCGTCGCCACCGACATGTTCACCAACGTGCTGACCACCAATCCAGGTGAGGCCGGCGAGCTGTTGTCGAACATCTATCCGTCGGTGCTGTTCGTCTGCGCGCTCTACGTTCCGCTGCTGTGGCTCGCCGCTCGCGAGATCGCCCACCGCCGCTACATCTCCCGCACGACGCGTCTCACGACGGGGCTCACCGGCGCGGCGCTCTTCGCGCTGGGGACGCTGGCGCTCTGGCCCGCCTACCGCGCCAGCGACACACGCCACGTGCTGCGCGACGAGGTCTTCCCCGTCAACGTCATCTACAACGTGGGGCTCTGCGCCTCGGAGTTCCGCAAGACCAGCCGCTTCGAGCGCACTTCGGCCGACTTCACCTATGCGGCCGAGCGCACGGCCGAAGCCCCCGGGCGCGAGATCTACGTCTACATCATCGGCGAAGCCTCGCGGGCGATGAACTGGCAGCTCTACGGCTATGAGCGTCCGACCACGCCGCGCCTGGCGGAACTCGACGACGTGGTGCTCTTCCGCGACGTGCTGACGCAGAGCAACACCACCCACAAGAGCGTGCCGCTGATCCTCTCGTCGGTCGACACCCACGAGCACGAGGAGCTCTACCGCCGCCGCGGGCTTCCGGCCCTCTTCAACGAGGCGGGCTTCGAGACCTGGTTCCTCTCCAACCAGGCGCCGCAGGGGGCGATGATCGACCACCTGGCCCACGACGCCCGACATGTCGAGTACCTCGGGGCCCCGCGCTTCGACGAACAGCTGCTCGACTCGATGAAGCGCATCGTCGCATCGTGCACCGCGCCGAAGCTCCTCTTCATCCTCCACTGCTACGGCTCGCACTTCAGCTACCACCAGCGCTACCCGCGCCGTTTCGCCCGCTACCTGCCCGACGACGACGTGGCCATCTCGGAGCAGAACATCGAACGCATCCGCAACGCCTACGACAATTCGGTCCTCTATACCGACCACTTCCTCGCAGAGACGATCGGCTACCTGCGCTCGCTTGACGGGGTATGCTCGGCGTTGCTCTACTGCGCCGACCACGGCGAGGATCTGCTCGACGACGAGCGCCGGCGTTTTCTCCACGCCTCGCCCACGACGACCGCCTACCAGCTCCACGTGGCGGCCCTGGCGTGGTTCTCGGAGGCATACAGGCAGCGCTTCCCCGCGCAGGCCGAGGCCGCCTGCCGCAACTCCGACGCTCCGGCCACCACGCACGCCCTTTTCCACACGATGGCCGGCATGGCCTCGATCCGCGGCAACCACATCTCGCGCGAGGCGTCGCTGGTCGACACGCTCTACGACCGCCGCGCACCGCGCCGCTACCTGAACGACCACAACGAGGCCGTCCCGCACTGGCACACAGGTCTCGACAGCCGCGATTCGGCCGTCTTCGCCCGCAGCGGCGTGCGGCTCGAGCGGCCGTAGGCCGGGCGCGGACGGGCCGCGGGGCGGGGGAGCCCCCGGTGCCGGGATGGAACAAAGCGGGCTGCACCTCGAAAGATGCAGCCCGCTTCGGTTTCCGATCGGATTGGCCTATTTCGCAGCCTCGACCGACTCCTTGCGGAACTCCTTCATGAGCTTCGACAGCTCGAGCGCCGACTTGCGGGCGCGCGTGCCGGCCGCCTTGTTACCCTTCTCTACCTGAGCAGCCGCGTTGGCTGCGAACACCTCGAACTCGGCGTTGATCTTCTCTACTAACTCTTTCATCTCTTTATTGGATTAAGTTGGATTGATTTGGGGCAAATATAAGCAAAAATTCCGACAATGAACCGCCGAAGGTCGCTTTTTTGACGCAAAAGGACGCGCCGCGTGCCGCCGTGCCGGGCAGGAAAAAGGGGCGCGGCCGAAAAAATACCTGAAAGTGAGGATTGGAGATTTCGCGCCGAAAGCGTATCTTTGGCGTGCTAATTTCAAGCATAAGAAATGCGTCTATCCGAACTGAAAACCGGCGACTCGGCCACGATCATCAAGGTGACGGGGCACGGCGGATTTCGCCGCCGGATCATGGAGATGGGCTTCGTGCGCGGACAACGGGTGACCGTGGTGCTCAACGCTCCGCTCAAGGATCCGATCGAATACAACGTCATGGGCTACGAGATCTCGCTGCGCCGCAGCGAGGCCGACATGGTGGTGGTGCTCTCCGACGGGGAGGCGCGCGAGCACCTGCGCGGCGACCTTCCGCCCGAGGCCGTGGCTTCCGACGCGGCGGCCTGCGGGCGCACGCTCGACGAGGTGGTCGAGCACCACAGCCGCACCATCTCGGTGGCGCTGGTAGGCAACCCCAACAGCGGCAAGACCTCGCTCTTCAACGCCATCTCGGGCGGCCGCGAGCACGTGGGCAACTACAGCGGCGTGACCGTGGGGGCCAAGCGCGGCTACCGCACCTACCGCGGCTACCGCTTCGAGGTGACCGACCTGCCGGGCACCTACGCCCTGTCGGCCTACACGCCCGAGGAGCGCTACGTGCGCAGCCACCTCGAGAGTCAGATGCCCGACGTGGTCATCAACTCGGTGGTGGCGTCGAACCTCGAGCGCAACCTCTACCTGACTACCGAACTGATCGACATAAACCCCCGCATGGTCGTGGCGCTGAACATGTTCGACGAGCTGCGCGCCAGCGGCGCCCACCTCGACTACGAGCAGCTGGGGGCGATGCTCGGCGTGCCGATGGTGCCCGTCGAGGCGCGCAACGGCGTGGGCATCGACGAATTGCTCGACACGGTGATCGCCGTCTACGAGAACCGCGACGAGCGCGTGCGCCACATCCACATCGGCATGGGCGCCGTGGTCGAGGAGGGGCTTCGCCGGCTCAATGCCGACCTCAGTGCCCACCGCGACGAGCTGCCCCAGCACTTTCCGCCGCGCTACTTCGCCATGAAGCTGCTCGAGGGCGACCGCCGCGTCGAGGAGACCCTGGCCGCCTGTCCGGGCTTCGCGCGGTGGCGCGCGATCCGCGACCGCGAGGCGCCGCGCATTGCCGAGGCGCTGGGCGAGGACGTGGAGACGGCCTTCGCCAACCAGAAGTACGGCTTCATCTCGGGGGCGCTGAAGGAGACCTACACCCCCGGTGCGCGCGAGGCGACCTCCGCCACGACCATCATCGACGCCTTCGTCACGCACCGCCTGTGGGGTTTCCCCATCTTCTTCGCGCTGATGGGGCTCATGTTCTGGTGCACCTTCTCGCTCGGATCCTACCCCCAGGGGTGGATCGAGGCGCTGGTGGGGTGGATCGGCGGGGGCGTCGACCGCCTGATGGCCCCCGGGCCGTTGCGCGATCTGGTGGTCGACGGGGCGATCGGAGGCGTGGGGTCGGTGATCGTCTTCCTGCCCAACATCATGATCCTCTATCTCTTCATCTCGTTCATGGAGGATTCGGGCTACCTGGCCCGCGCGGCCTTCATCATGGACCGCGTGATGCACCGCATCGGGCTCCACGGCAAGTCGTTCATCCCGCTGGTCATGGGCTTCGGCTGCAACGTGCCTGCCGTCATGGCCTGCCGCACGATCGAGAGCCGGTCGAGCCGCCTCATTACCATACTGATCCTGCCCTTCATGTCGTGCAGCGCCCGCCTGCCCATCTACATGCTCATGGCCGGCACCTTCTTCGCCGCGCATGCCGGGCTGGTCATGACGCTGCTCTACGCCGCGGGGCTCCTCTTCGCCGTCCTCACGGCGCGCCTGGTGCGCCGCTACGTCTTCCCGGTCGACGAGACGCCCTTCGTCATGGAGCTGCCTCCCTACCGCATTCCCACGGCCAAGGCCACCTTCTCCCACATGTGGGACAAGTGCGCGCAGTACCTGCGCAAGATGGGCGGCATGATCCTCGTCGCCTCGCTCGTGGTGTGGTTTCTGAGCTACTATCCCCGCACCGAGCACCTTCCGGCCGGATCGCTCGACCACTACGAGAACTCCTACCTGGGGCGCATGGGTCGCGCCTGCGAGCCCGCGTTCCGCCCCCTGGGGCTCGACTGGAAGGCCGGTGTGGCGCTGCTGTCGGGCGTGCCGGCCAAGGAGATCGTCGTGAGCACGCTGGGCGTGCTCTACAGCGCCGACGGTGCGGCGGCGACCGGTGCCGAAACCGATGCTGATGCCGAGGCGACTTCGGCCCCGGCTCCGCACGACGGGTCCGAGGGCTCGGGCCTGGCGGCGCGGCTGGCCGCGAGCGGCGACTTCACCCCGGCCTCGGCTCTGGCCTTTCTGGTCTTCATACTGCTCTACTTCCCCTGCATCGCCACGGTGATGGCCATCGGCTCGGAGGCCGGATGGCGGTGGGCCGCCGCGGCGGTGGTCTACGACACGCTGCTGGCATGGCTGGCTGCGTGGGGCGTCTATCACCTGGCCTTGTGGCTCTGATCCGGCGGCGCGCGGCATGGAGTGGCAGGATTATACGGTCTGGGCGATCGGCGCTGCGGTGGCGCTTGTCGTCATCCGGCGCCTCGGGCGCTTCGTCTGCGGCGGCCGTCGCGGGCGCGGGTGCGCCGCGTGCGGCGAGGTGCGGTGTCCTCTGCGAAAAACCAACGACAAGCGATAAATGAAAAAGAAGATTCTGTTCGTCTGCCTCGGAAACATCTGCCGCTCGCCGGCGGCCGAGGAGATCTTCCGCCAGCTGGCGGCGCGGCGCGGCCTTTCGGAGTGCGTGGAGGCCGACTCGGCCGGCACCTACGGCGGCCATGCGGGCGAGCTGCCCGACATGCGCATGCGCGAGGCGGCCGCTTCGCGCGGCTATCGGCTGACCCACCGCTCGCGGCAGGTCGCGGAGGAGGATTTCGACCGCTTCGACCGCATCGTGGTGATGGACGACCGCAACTACGAGGCGCTCCACCGCCTGGCGCCGTCGCGCGAGCTGGCCGCCAAGATCTACCGCATGACGGAGTTCTGCCGCCGCCATCCCGACCGCACCTACGTGCCCGATCCCTACTACGAGGGGCGCGCGGGCTTCTATCTGGTGCTCGACCTGCTGGAGGACGCCTGCGAAGGGCTGCTCGACGACCTGGCGCTGGAGTAGGGCGCGGCTCGACCGCGCCGATACGGAAAACGCCGCCCTGCGAGGGGCGGCGTTTCTCGTGTCATAGGAGAGGGGTTCAGAAGTCGAGCCCGCAGCTGATGCCGTAGCTGTTGCCGAGCGGCGAATGGCGCTGCGCGAACTGGTAGGCGAAGTCGAGCCGCAGGTGGAGGATGCGTATGCCGGCGCCCACGCTCGCATAGCTGGGGTCGTAGGCCGAGCGCTCGCCGTAGTGGTAGCCCGCGCGGAGCTGGAAGAGCTGCATGAGGTTGTACTCCACGCCCGCCGAGAGGTGGAAGCCCCGTGCGGCCGACGGCGCGAAGCGGTAACCGGCATCGAGCCCCACGGTGATCTGGTGGGCGTCGGTCAGGTAGCTGTCCAGCGCCGCGCCCGCCGTGAGGTCTGCGGGCAGCGTGCGGCCGCTGCTGCCGAGGTAGCCGCCCAGGTTGGCGAGCCGTGCGCCGGCGCGCAGGGTCGAGTAGCTGGAGCCGAGCTCCAGCGGCCGGCGGTAGGCTACCGACAGGTCGACGGCCAGCGCGTCGTCGGAGCTCCCCGGTCGCTTCACGCGCAGGTAGCGCCCCACGGCGCCCATGGCCCAGCGCTCGCCCAGACGGCGCGAGTAGCCCGCGTCGACGGCCATGTCGTTGTTGCCGCGCTCGCGCAGGTACTGCCGCCAGCCGATCTGCGCCAGGTTGGTGTTGTCGAAGCGGCACATGCCCGAGACGGCGTAGTAGTCGGCGTCGCCCGGCGCATAGTAGGAGGTCGATACCTGCGAGGGCATCTGCGAGAAGACGGCCGCGGCCGCGTTGCCGTAGATGGCGTGGGAGCCCGAGAGGGCGGTCATCTCCACGCCGCCCATGCCGATCGTCTTGGCGTCGGGCGAGGGGAGGGTCGCCTCCTGTGCGGCGGCGGGGAGGGCGAGGAGCGTCGCGGCTCCCAGCAGAATCGTTGCGAAGAGTTTCATAGGGGTCATGGGTGCAAAGATAGTGCAACAGGGCGGATGGCGCGCTATATTTTCGCGAAAATCCGCCCGGACGTGTATAAAACGAGAGCGCCTGCCGGGCGGATGCCGGCAGGCGCTTTTCGTTCCGTATGCGCGGATGGGTTAACAGTTCATCGCGCCGCAGCAGTGGATGACCTGCCCGCTGACATACGACGAGAGGTCCGAGGCGAGGAACAGAGCCACCTTGGCCACGTCCTCGGGCGTGCCGCCGCGACGGAGCGGAATCTGCTTGTACCAGCCCTCCTTCACCTCGTCGGGCAGCTTGTCGGTCATGTCGGTGATGATGAAGCCCGGGGCGATGGCGTTGGCTCGGATACCGCGCGGACCCATCTCCTTGGCGATCGACTTGGCCAGACCGATCATGCCGGCCTTCGAAGCCGAGTAGTTGCACTGGCCGGCATTGCCGCTCACGCCCACGACCGACGACATGTTGATGATCGAGCCGCTCTTCTGGCGCGCCATGATCGGGGTGACGGCGTGGATGAAGTTGAAGGCCGACTTGAGGTTCACCGTCAGCACGGCGTCCCACTGGGCTTCCGACATGCGCATCATCAGGCCGTCCTTGGTGATGCCGGCGTTGTTGACCAGGATGTCGATGCGGCCGAAGTCCTTCACGATCTGCTCGACGACTTCGTGCGTCTGTGCGAAGTCGGCGGCGTTCGAGGCGTAGCCCTTGGCCTTGACGCCCAGTGCGGCGATCTCGGCCTCGGTGGCCTTGCCGTTCTCGTCGATCGTAAGGTCGGTGAAGGCCACGTCGGCGCCCTCGGCGGCGAATTTGAGTGCGATGGCCTTGCCGATGCCGCGGGCAGCGCCCGTCACGACAGCGACCTTTCCTTCGAGTAATTTCATATCAATCTGTATTTTAAGTTGAAAAAATCCGGCTTTTCGGCAACAAAGTTACGAAAATAAATCGGATTCGGTGCAGCGTTCGGCAAATATTCCGTATATTTACACTCCGTAAACACAATCGCGAAAACCCCTTGCACAATGAAACGATTCACCCTCTTTTTGTGGCTGACGCTCTTCGTGCAGCCCCTTCTGGCGGCCGGGCCGTGGGTCTGCACCCGTCCGGGCACGCGTCTGGAGTATGTGCAGCGCATGGGCGGCGACGTCGTCGCGACGCAGACCAAGCGCGTCGAGTCGGCGGAGGGCGGCGAGGTGGTGCTGCGCACCGAGATACAGGGCGTCGAGGCCGCCGAACGCTGGACGGTGACGGCGGAGGCGACGACGCTCCGCATGGAGCCTCCCCGGGAGCTCTACGAGATGCTCGGGTCGCTCGGCGTGGAGCGGGTCGAGTGCTCGGGCGGCGATTTCGCCATTCCGGCTTCGCCGGCGCCCGGCGACCGCCTCGACGGCTTCAGCTTCTCCCTCTCGGGTGAGTTGCAGGGCGAGCGCATGCAGGTGCGCGTCGTGGCCGACGACTGCCGCGCCGAGGCCGTCGAGCGGATCGAGACGCCCGCAGGTGCGTTCGACGCCCTGCGCATCGTGCTCCGCACCACCACCTACGTGACCGGCATGCCGCCCCGGGCGATGGTCATGACGCAGTGGGTCGCCCGCGGGGTGGGGCTGGTGCGGCAGGAAATTCCCCTGCCCGAGCTGGAGACGAGCCTCGTGCAGGAACTGACCGAGATAGTTAACCCGTAACATATTTTATGAAAAGAGACACCCGCATTTTCGATCTGATCGCCGACGAGCGCGCGCGTCAGACGCACGGTATCGAGCTGATCGCCTCCGAGAACTTCGTGAGCGACCAGGTGATGGAGGCCATGGGCTCCGTACTGACCAACAAATACGCCGAGGGCTATCCCGCAGCCCGCTACTACGGCGGTTGCGAGGTGGTGGACCAGGTCGAGCGCCTGGCCATCGAGCGCATCTGCGAGCTCTACGGCGCCGAGTACGCCAACGTACAGCCCCACTCGGGCGCCCAGGCCAACATGGCCGTCTTCTTCGCCTGCCTGCAGCCCGGCGACACCTTCATGGGCCTCGACCTGGCGCACGGCGGCCACCTCTCGCACGGTTCGCCGGTCAACATGTCGGGCAAGTACTTCAAGGCCGTGGGCTACCAGCTGGACGAAGCTACCGGCACGATCGACTACGACGCCATGGAGCGCCAGGCGCTGGAGTGCCGTCCCAAGCTCATCGTGGGCGGCGCCTCGGCCTACTCGCGCGAGTGGGACTACAAGCGCATGCGCGAGATCGCCGACAAGGTGGGGGCGCTGCTGATGGTCGACATGGCCCACACGGCGGGTCTGATCGCCGCGGGGCTGCTCGACAACCCGGTGAAGTGGGCCCACGTCGTCACCTCCACGACCCACAAGACCCTGCGCGGTCCGCGCGGCGGTATCATCCTCATGGGTAAGGATTTCGAGAACCCCTGGGGCCAGACCACACCCAAGGGCGCGGTGAAGATGATGTCGCAGATCTTCAACTCGGCCGTCTTCCCCGGCATCCAGGGCGGACCGCTCGAGCACGTCATCGCCGCCAAGGCCGTGGCCTTCGGCGAGGCCCTCGACCCGAGCTACAAGGAGTACCAGATGCAGGTACAGAAGAACGCCCGGGCGATGGCCGAGGCCTTCGCCAAGCGCGGCTACAAGATTGTCTCGGGCGGCACGGACAACCACCTGATGCTGGTCGACCTGCGCACGAAGTTCCCCGATCTGACGGGCAAGCTGGCCGAGAAGTGCCTCGTGGCCGCCGACATCACCACCAACAAGAACATGGTGCCCTTCGACTCGCGCTCGCCCTTCCAGACCTCGGGTCTGCGCTTCGGCAC
>CABIXK010000001.1:170693-337933 GCA_902362705.1 Rikenellaceae bacterium | reverse complement strand
CGCCCGGGATAGGTCGCATAACAGAGTTTATGGAACGGATCATAGATTTCATGCGTCGGCTCGACGCCGACAACGACCGCGCATGGTTCGACGCCCACCGCGCCGAGTGGCAGCGCGTGAAGGGCGACATCGCGCGCCTTGCCGGGCGGCTCATCGAGGGCATCGCCGCCTTCGACGGCTCGGTGGCGGGGCTGCGGCCGCAGGACTGCACCTACCGCATCGCCCGCGATACGCGCTTTTCCAAGGATAAGTCGCCCTACAAGAACTGGGTGGGCGTCTTCGTCTGCCCCGGAGGCAAGAAGTCGGGCTATGCGGGCTACTACCTCCACATATCCCCTGCGGAGGACCGCCTGCTGGGCGGCCATATGCTGGTGGCGGGGCTCTACTGCCCCGAGCCGACGATCCTGCGCTCGGTGCGCGACGAGGTCGTCGACTGCGGCGACGAGCTGGTGCGCAACATCGAGGCGGCCCGCGGATTCAGCCTCGACACGACCAACCGGCTCAAGCGCAACCCCGCGGGCTTCCCTGCCGGGTCGCCCCACGAGGAGCTGCTGCGGCAGAAGGACTTCTGTCTGGGGCGTACGGTCGACGAAGGGTGGCTGCTGCGCCCCGACGCCGTCGAGCGCATCGTCGCCGAGTTCCGGCGCACGCAGCCCTTCGTCGGGCAGCTCAACCGCGCCGTGCGCTATGCCTACGAAGAGATGATGTAATTACTATCGAATCAAACACTCTATTTTCAATGAAAAACACCTATTTATCCTGTGCCGCCCTGCTGCTGGCGGCCTGCGGCGGAGGCAGTGCGCCCGCCGACACCTCGCGCCTCGACTGGACCGAACCGGCCGACCTGGTGGCGACCGACGCGACGCTGTGGAGCGACGTGGCGGGCACCCGCGCCTCGTTCGGCTCCGTCGACGTGCGCTATCCCCGCGCCGTGCCCTTCCTGGGCGAGCAGCGCGACGGGGCGACGCTCGCGGGCTGGCGCGGCGAGCGGCTCTCGGCCCAGCTGGTCGTGTGGACGGCCGAGGGGCTGGAGGGGCTGCGCTGCACGGTCGGCGACTTCACCTCCGACAGCGGTGCCAAGCTCGCCGGCATCGGCCGCGCCCGCTTCGTCAAGTATGTCATCTCGGACAGCTTCCTGCCCGAGATGCCGTGCGGCGCCCGCCCGGCCGACAATCCCGCGCACCTGGAGCCCGACCTGCTGAGCGAGGAGGCGACGCTCGATCTGGCCGCCGCGACGCTGCGCCCGGTGTGGATCACCGTCGACATCCCGGCCGACGCGCAGCCGGGCCGCTACCGCTCGACGGTAGAGGTTGCTGCCAAGGGCTTCGAGCAGCAGCTCGACCTCGAGCTGGAGGTCGTCGACCGGCTGCTGCCGCCCCCGTCGGAGTGGGCCTACCACCTCGACCTGTGGCAGCACCCCTCGTCGGTGGCCGAGATCGAGGGGCTGGAGATGTGGAGCGACGCCCACTTCCGCGCCATGGAGCCCACGATGCGCCTTCTGGCCGAGGCCGGGCAGAAGGTCATCACCGCCACGCTCAACAAGGACCCCTGGAACTGCCAGACCGAGTTCCCCTATGCCGACATGATCGTCTGGACGCGTCTGGGCGACGGCAGCTGGGAGTACGACTTCACGGTCTTCGACCGCTGGGTCGAGTTCATGATGGGGCTGGGCATCGACAAGGCGATCAACTGCTATTCGCTGCTGCCGTGGAACAGCGAGCTGCACTACACCGACGAGGTGACGGGCCAGACGGTGACCGTCTCGGCGCCTCCCGCCTCGGCCGAGTTCCGCGAGCTGTGGAAACCTTTCCTCGAGGCCTTCTCGGCGCACCTTGCCGGGAAGGGGTGGCTCGGGATCACCAACATCGCCATGGACGAGCGTTCGCCCGAGGATATGGCGGCCGCGGTGGCGCTGCTCGAGGAGACGGCGCCCGAGCTGGGCATCGCGCTGGCCGACAACCACTTCTCCTATCGCCGCTATCCGCAGATCCAGGACATGTGCGTGAGCATCTTCGCCGACATGGATCCGGCCGACATCCTCGGCCGCCGCGCCGAGGGCAAGGTCTCGACCTACTATGTCTGCTGCTCGTCGGGCTTCCCCAACACCTACACCTCGTCGCAGCCGCTCGAGGCGGTCTACCTGAGCTGGTTCGCTCTGGCGCACGACTACGACGGCTTCCTGCGCTGGGCCTACAACTCGTGGACGGCCGACCCGATCCGCGATTCGCGCTTCCGCAACTGGGCTGCGGGCGATACCTACGTGGTCTATCCCGAGGGTCGCTCGTCTATCCGCTTCGAGCGCCTGCGCGAAGGTATCCAGGATTGGGTCAAGGCCACGCAGCTGCGCAGCGAGCTGGCCGCCGCCGACACACCCGAGGCGCGTGCCAAGGCCGAGCGCCTCGAGACTGCCATCGCCGCCTGCGGCGACCGCATGCCCTTCGCGGGGTGGCAGCAGACGCTCAACGCGTCGAAAGAGCTGCTCAACGAGCTGGCGCGCTGACGCGCCGGCCGAGGCAAAGAAAAAGGGCGGGAGTCGAACTCCCGCCCTTTTTTCGTTTAGCGTATGTACTTCAGCATCTCCTGCACTATGGCCCGGTTGCCCGCCGCGATCGAGACCCCGCGCCCCTCGCGCAGGGGGTGGATCACGCCGCCGGCCTCGCGCACGATCAGCTCGCCGGCGCAGACGTCCCACTCGTGCAGCGCCAGCTCCCAGTAGCCGTCCAGCGTGCCCGAAGCGATGCAGCACAGGTCGTAGGCCGCGGCGCCCATGCGGCGGATGTCGCGCACGTGGGGGAGTATGCGGGCCAGGTTGTCGCTGTTGTTGTCGGGGTCGACGTCCTTGTCGTAGGGGAAGCCCGTACCGAGGACAGAGGTCGCCAGCCGCTCCTTGCCGCCCACGTGCAGCCGCCGCGGAGCATCTGCGCCCCGATGCAGCCAGGCTCCGCCACCCTTCACGGCGGTGTAGAGCTCGTCGAGCCAGGGAGCGTCGACCGCGCCCGCGACCGTCTCGCCGCAGTGCCGGAGCGCTATGGAGACGGCGAAGACGGGCAGCCCCTGGCTGTAGTTGGTCGTGCCGTCGAGCGGGTCGACGACCCACCGCCACTCGCTCGCGGCCGAGCCCCGGTCGCCGCCCTCCTCGCCCAGCAGGGCGTGGTCGGGGTAGCGCGAGGCGATCATGCGTGCGATCGCCTCCTCGCTCTCGCGGTCGGCGCGGGTCACCACGTCGCTCGGGTTCGATTTGGTGCGGATCATCAGATCGCCGCCCCGGAAGTAGGAGCGCTGGATCTCGCCGGCGGCGCGCGCCGCGCGGACGGCCAGGTCGAGGTAATCGCCGTACATTACTGCTGTCGAGCGAAATATTTGTAGAAGAGCGGAATGGTCTCCACGCCCCGGAAGAACTGGTCGAGGCCGTAGCTCTCGTTGGGCGAGTGGATGGCGTCCTCCGCAAGACCGAAGCCTATGAGCAGCGATTTGATGCCCAGGATCCGTTCGAAGCCGCTGATGATGGGTATCGACCCGCCCGAGTAGAAGGGCAGGGGCTTCTTGCCGAAGGTCTCCTCGATGGCCCGCTCGGCCGCCTTGTAGGCGGGCATGTCGGTCGGCGCGACGTAGGGCATGCCGCCGTGCAGCGCGCGCACCGTCACCTTGACGCTCGCCGGGGCGACGCGCTCGAAGTGGCGCTGGAAGAGCTCGGCGATGCGGCGGTAGTCCTGATTGGGCACCAGACGCATCGAGATCTTGGCCGTGGCCTTCGACGGGATCACCGTCTTGGTACCCTCGCCGATGTAGCCGCCCCAGATGCCGTTGACGTCGAGCGAGGGGCGGATGCCCGTGCGCTCGATGGTCGTGTAGCCCTCCTCGCCCTCGACGTCGTCGATGTCGAGCGCCCGCTTGTAGGCCTCCATGTCGAACGGCGCCCGGTTGAAGGCCTCGCGCTCCGGGGCCGAGAGCTCGCGCACGTCGTCGTAGAAGCCCTCGATCGTCACGTGGCCGTGCTCGTCGACGAGCCCCGCGACCAGACGCGCCAGCACGTTGGCCGGGTTGGCCACCGCGCCGCCGAAGAGACCCGAGTGGAGGTCCTTGTTGGGCCCCTCGACCTCGACCTCCATGTAGGTAAGACCGCGCAACCCGCAGGTAATGGAGGGGGTATCCATCGAGATCATCGACGTGTCCGACACCAGGATGATGTCGGCGCGCAGCAGCTCCTTGTGCTCCTCGCAGAACTTGTAGAGGCTCGCCGAGCCGATCTCCTCCTCGCCCTCGAGCATGAACTTGACGTTGCAGGGGAGCGTGCCGGTGGCGCACATCGCCTCGAAGGCCTTGGCGTGCATCCACAGCTGCCCCTTGTCGTCGTCGGCGCCGCGGGCCCAGATGCGGCCGTTCTCCACGACCGGCTCGAAGGGGTCGGTGCGCCATTCGCCGCGCGGATCCACGGGCATCACGTCGTAGTGGCCGTAGACGAGCACGGTGCGGGCCGCCGGGTCGACCGTTTTCTCGGCGTAGACCACCGGATTGCCCTCGGTGGGCATCACCTCTGCGCGGTCTGCGCCCGCTCCGACCAGCGCTGCGGCCAGGAACTCGGCGCAGCGCTGCATGTCGGGTTTGTGCTCCGACTGGGCGCTGATCGAGGGAATGCGCAGCAGGTCGAACAACTCGTTGAGGAAGCGATCCTTGTTCGCTTCGATATAAACTTTCGCTTGCTTCATTTTATCGTTTTTTTTGCAGTACGTAATGCTCCGCCAGTTCGCCCGATACGGGGTTTCGCTCCGCGTCGAGCATCCGCAGGCGGTTCTCCTCGACCTTGTAGTACTTTTCGGGACCGCCGTCGGGCCGCGAGAGCGTCAGCAGGTTCTCCCCGACGGCGAATGCGCCGCGCTCGTCGAACTCCGTCTCGCGGTCGATGTATTTCATATGCAGGTCGTAGGTGCCGTCGGCGTTGAGCGTCAGCGCCGTCACGATGCCCGGGCAGTCGGCGGCCGGCAGGGTGCCTTCGTAGGTACCCAGGTAGTCGAGCGCGTTCTCGGCGTTGTGCATGTCGGCCTGCGCGGATGCCGGGCGCTGCGGGGTGCTCCCGCAGGCGGCCAACGTCAGCGATGCTGCGGCGAGCAGCAGGAGGCGGGTCGTCTTCATCTTCATCCTCTTCAGAGTTTGCAGATCTCCTCGATTTCGCCGATGAAGCGATGGGCCAGCGCCTCGGCCTCGGCCATCGACTTGGCTTCGGTGTAGACGCGGATGATCGGTTCGGTATTGGATTTGCGCAGGTGCACCCAGTTCTCGGCGAAGTCGATCTTCACGCCGTCGATGTCGTTGACCCGCTCGCCGGCGTAGCGCTCCTTGATCCGGCACAGCACCTTGTTGACGTCGATCGAGGGCGTGAGCTGGATCTTGTTCTTCGACGAGAAGTAGGCGGGGTAGGTGGCGCGCAGCTGCGTCATCGTGCCGCCCCGCTTGGCCAGGAAGGTGAGGAAGAGGGCCGTGCCGACCAGCGCGTCGCGGCCGTAGTGCAGCTCGGGGTAGATCACGCCACCGTTGCCCTCGCCGCCGATGACGGCGCCCGTGCGCTTCATCTCGGCCACCACGTTCACCTCGCCCACGGCCGAGGCGCTGTACGAGCCGCCGTGGCGCTCCGTGACGTCGCGCAGCGCGCGCGACGAGGAGAGGTTCGACACCGTGTTGCCCGTCCGAGCCGAGAGCACATAGTCGGCCACGGCCACGAGCGTATACTCCTCGACGAACATCGAGCCGTCCTCCGACACGAAGGCCAGACGGTCGACGTCGGGGTCGACGACGATGCCCAGGTCGGCGCGCTCGCGCGCGATCGCCTGCGAGATCTCCGTAAGGTTCTCGGGCAGCGGCTCGGGGTTGTGGGCGAACTCGCCCGTGGGGTCGCAGTTGAGCTCCACCACCTCGCAGCCCAGCTCGCGCAGCAGACGGGGCATGACGATGCCGCCCACCGAGTTGACGGCGTCGACCACCACGCGGAACTTCCGCGCGCGCACCGCCTCGACGTCGACGAGCGGCAGGGCCAGGACGCGGCGGATGTGGTCGTCGTTGCACTCCTCCGCGGCTACGACATGGCCGATCTCGTCTACCGAGGGGTAGTCGTAGTCGCACTCCTCGGCCATCGTCAGCACGCGCTTGCCCTCGGCGTCGGAGAGGAACTCGCCGTCGGCGTTGAGCAGCTTCAGGGCGTTCCACTGGCGGGGGTTGTGCGAGGCGGTGATGATGATGCCGCCGTCGGCCTGCTTCGTGATGACGGCCATTTCGGTGCCCGGCGTGGTGCAGAGCCCCGCGTCGACGACGTCGGCGCCGGCGGCCAGCAGGGTGCCGATGACCAGGTGCGAGACCGTCTCGCCCGAGATGCGGGCGTCGCGCCCCACGACGATCGTGGGCCGGTGCCCCGAGGTGCGCTCGGCGATCAGACGCACGTAGGCCGTGGTGAACTTGACGACGTCGGGAGGCGTGAGGTTTTCGCCCGTGGGGCCGCCGATCGTGCCGCGGATGCCCGAAATGGATTTGATGAGTGTCATAGCGGTTACTTATGTTTATAGAAGTTTCGTTCGCCGGATTTTGATATTTGATGTAAAAATAGTACTTTTATGCCAATTATGAAAGCTTTGAGAGACGATTTATGAGAACGATCCCTGCTTCCGAATTGATAATCAACGACGACGGTTCGGTCTTCCACCTCCACCTGCGTCCCGGGCAGCTGGCCGACACGGTGATCCTCGTGGGCGACCCCGCCCGCGTGGAGCTCGTGGCCTCGCATTTCGACCATGTGGAGTGCCGCGCCTCGAACCGCGAGTTCAACACCGTGACGGGCCGCTACAAGGGCCGTCGCATGTCGGTGCTCTCCACCGGCATCGGCATCGGCAACATCGACATCTGTATGACGGAGCTCGATGCGCTGGTCAACGTCGACTTCGCCACGCGGCAGGAGCTGCCCGAGCGGCAGCGCCTGACGCTCGTGCGTCTGGGCACGTCGGGGGCCATCCAGCCCGACATCGAGGTGGGGGAGATGCTCTTCGCCCGCACGTCGCTCGGCTTCGACGGCCTGCTGAGCTACTACGCCGGGCGCGACCGGGTGTGCGACCTGGCGCTCGAGGAGGCTTTCGTCGCCCACACGGGGTGGTACGAGAAGATGCCGCGCCCCTACTTCGTCGATGCCGACCCGGCGCTCTTCGAGGCCTTCCGCGACGTCGCGCGCGAGGGCATCACCATCGCCGCCCCGGGTTTCTACGCCCCGCAGGGGCGCTGGGTGCGTCTGGCGCCGCACGATCCGCAGCTCAACGCCAAGATCGAGTCGTTCCGCTACGAGGGGCGGCGCATCACCAACTTCGAGATGGAGGGCTCGGCGCTGGCCGGCCTGGCCGCCCTGATGGGGCACCGCGCCGCCACCGTCTGCACCATCATCGCGCAGCGCGTCGCCCTGCAGGCGCGCACCGACTACCGCCCCTTCGTCGAGCGGATGATCGCGGCGGCGCTCGACCGACTGGCCGCTCTGGAACAGAAATAAAGTGTTTAAAAAATAAGAGACTGCATTATGAAATTCACCGTATCGAGTTCGGCTCTGCTCTCGCTTCTGGCGACCACGGGCAAGGTCATCAGCAATAAGAACACCCTTCCCATCCTCGACTTCTTCCTCATGGAGCTCTCGGGCGACGAGCTGAAGGTCACCTCGTCGGATCTCGAAACCACGCTCGTGGGTTCGATCCGCGTCGACAGCGTCGAGCGCGAAGGCACCGTGGCCGCACCGGCCAAGCAGATGCTCGACTCACTCAAGGAGTTCCCCGAGCTGCCGCTGACCATCGACGTCAACGACAAGAGCTGGGAGATTACCATCAACTGGAAGAGCGGCTCGCTCTCGATCCCCGGCGCCAGTGCCGTGAGCTATCCCTCGGTGCCGCAGCTCAACGCCGAGAAGAAGGAGCTGGAGGTCGACGTCGACCTGCTGGTCAACGGCATCAACAAGACCATCTTCGCCACGGCCGACGACGAGCTGCGCCCCGTGATGAACGGCATCTACATCAACCTTTCGCCCGAGGCGATGACGTTCGTGGGCACCGACGCCCACAAGCTGGTCAAATACGAGGCCGAGGTGCCGGGCAATGTCGCGGCGTCGTTCATCCTGCCCAAGAAGCCGGCCAACCTGCTCAAGTCGGTGCTGCTCAAGGAAGAGGGCCCGATCGCCGTGGCCTTCGACTCGAAGAACGCCCAGTTCCGCCTGAAAAGCCACACGCTGGTCTGCCGCCTGATCGAGGGCAACTATCCCAACTACAACGCCGTGATCCCGGCCGCCAACCCCAACAAGGTGCTGGTCGACCGCCAGGAGCTGGTCAACGGCATCCGCCGCGTGGCCGTCTGCTCCAACCCGACAACCAACCTCATCCACATGGACATCGCCGACAACCGCATCAGCCTCAAGGCCCAGGACCTCGACTTCTCGATGTCGGCCAACGAGACCATCTCGTGCAGCTACGACGGCCAGCCCATCCTCATCGGCTTCAAGTCGACCTTCCTGATCGAGATCCTCTCCAACATGGAGACCCCGACGGTAGTGATCGAGCTGGCCGATTCGACCCGCGCGGGCGTCTTCAAGCCCATCTACGACGACAAGCAGCCGAGCTCGATCCTCATGCTGCTCATGCCGATGATGATCAACGCATAGGGCGATGAAACTCAAGCTCAAGCGGCCGATCGTCTTCTTCGACCTGGAGACTACCGGCGTGGACACGGCGCGCGACCGCATCGTCGAGATCTCGATGATCAAGGTGATGCCCGACGGCGAGGAGATCACCCGCACGCGGCGGCTCAACCCGGGGATGCACATCCCCGAGGAGGCGACCGCCGTGCACGGGATCACCGACGACGACGTGAAGGATTGCCCGTCGTTCGCCCAGGTGGCCAAGTCGCTCGCCCAGTTCATCTCGGGGTGCGACTTCGGCGGCTTCAACTCCAACCGCTTCGACCTGCCGGTGCTGGTCGAGGAGTTCCTGCGCGCGGGCGTGGAGGTCGACTTCAAGCGCCGCCGCTTCGTCGACGTGCAGAACATCTTCCACAAGAAGGAGCAGCGTACGCTGGTGGCCGCCTACAAGTTCTACTGCGACCGCGACCTTGCCGACGCCCATTCGGCCGAGGCCGACACGCGGGCGACCTACGAGGTGCTGCAGGCGCAGCTCGACCGCTACGACGACCTGGAGAACGACATCGATGCACTGGCCGAATTTTCGGCCCGCGGCGAGTGCGCCGACTACGCCGGCCGCATCCTCTACGACGAGCGCGGCGTGGAGGTCTTCGGCTTCGGCAAGCACCGCGGCCGTTCGGTGGCGGAGGTCTTCGCCGCCGAGCCGAGCTACTACGCCTGGATGATGAACGGCGACTTCCCGCTCTACACCAAGAAGGTAATCACCGAAATCCGGATGCGCGAAAAAACCAAATGACGATGAAACGAACCTGTGCGCTGCTGGGGCTGCTGCTCTGGTCGCTCTCCGCCTTCCCGATCGACAAGTCGGGAACGGTCGTATATATCAACGGCGCGAAGTACTACATCCACACCGTGCAGCCGGGCGAGACGCTCTACGGGCTGTCGAAAGCCTACGAGGTGGGCGAGAAGGTGATCGTGGAGAACAACCCCTCGGCGGCCTCGGGCCTCCGCGCGGGCGAGAACCTGCGCATCCCCTTCGTGCAGGCCGTGGCGGTGCGCCCGGCGCTCTCCGAGCGCAAGCTGCGCAAGACGTTCCGCACGCACGAGGTGACCAAGGGCGAGACGCTCTACGCCATCTCGCGCCGCTACGAGATCCCGATCCAGACGATCGTGGCCGACAATCCGTCGCTCGACCCCATCCACCTGCGTCTGGGCGAGCAGATCCTCATCCGCCGCAAGGACGAGGGCTCGGAGGACGAGGCCGGTACGCGCGAGCAGTGGGAGGAGTACCGCCGCTCGCTCAACAGCGTGGCCGAGGAGGGTTTCGCCTACCACATGGTCCACCCGGGCGAGACCTTCTACTCGCTCTCGCACCGCTTCGGCATTTCGGAGGAGGAGCTCGGGCGGCTCAACGGCGGGCTGCGGGCCGCCGATCTGAAGGCCGGCGCCATCATCAAGGTCCCGGCCGCCCCGGACGGGCAGGCCGCCGTCTCCCGCCCCGACACGCTCGCGGGCGAGGGCCAAAGCCAGGGTCAGGGCATGGAGCCTCCCTACACGCCGCCCGCGCAGGTGCATTTCCGTGCATTCAGCCCCGGCGAGACGCTGCGCTGCGCGCTGCTGCTGCCGCTCGACGCGGGGCACGCGGCCAATGCCAACTACCTGGAGTTCTACCAGGGCTTCCTGCTCGGCCTGCAAGATGCCAAGACGCGCTACGGCTGCTCGGTGGACCTGACCCTCTACAACACGGCCCGCAGCAACGAGCGGGTGGCGCAGATCGTCGCCTCGCCCGAGTTCGGGGGCACACAGCTCATCGTGGGCCCGGTCTACGAGGAGACGCTCTATCCGGCCGTGCGCTACGGCGAGGAGCACGCCGTGCCGGTGGTCTCGCCCCTGGCACACCTCGAGCGCATGCAGAGCCCCGTGCTCTTCCAGATGGCCTCCGATCCGGCCGACAAGTACGTCAAGGCCGAGGAGCTGGTGGCCTCGCACCGCGTGACCTTCATCTGCTCGGAGAGCACCGACAAGGAGTTCGAGCGCGAGATTCTGGCGCTGCTCGGCGACCGGCCCCACACGCGCCATACCTACCGCTACGAACACCCCTCGGTGATCGCCCGCCACGGCCGCAACTACGTCAGTCCGAGCGATCTGACGCCCCTGCTCGAGAACGACGACGACAACCTCTTCGTCATTCTTTCCGACAGCGAGGTGGAGGTCGACCGCATCCTCGCGGCCCTCGCCTCGGCCGACCGCAGCCTTACGGCCCGCGGCCGCACGGCGCCCCGCTTCACCGTGCTGGGCAACGCCCGCTGGAACCGCTACGCCAACATCGACCGCACGATGCTCTTCCAGGACCGCGTGGTCTTCCTCTCGACCTACCACGCCAAGCGTGACAGCGAGACCATCCGCACTTTCGACAGCGAATATATCCGCGCTTTCGGGGCGCTGCCCACGCTCTACGCCTACCGCGGCTACGACGCGGCGATGATCTTCGTGCCGGGCATGTTCAACGACATCCAGTACGGCATGGAGGGGCGCACCTACACCCCTCTGCAGACCGCCTACCGCTTCGAACAGACGCCGGGGGGCAACCGCGTCAACCGCAACTGGATGCGCGTGGACTACAACGCCGACTTCACCATCACGATCCAGTAGCGCATGGCCACCCTCACCAATACGATCCCCGAGAAGACGATCGAGCGGCTGAGCGAGTACCGCCGCACGCTGCTCGCCTGCCACAAGCAGGGCATCACCCACATCTTCTCCCACGTGCTGGCCGGCATCCACGGCATCACGGCCGTGCAGGTGCGGCGCGACCTGATGCTCATCGGCTTCTCGAGCGACACGAAGAAGGGCTACGACGTGCCGGTGCTCATCGAGTACATCAGCAGCATCCTCGACAGCCAGACCCCCATGAACATCGCCATCATCGGCATGGGTCACCTGGGGCAGGCCATCACCAAATACTTCAACGGCAAGCGGCTGAAGCTCAAGATCACGGCGGCGTTCGACATCGACCCCGCGAAGGTGGGCCAGACCATCGACGGCATCCCGTGCTACCACATGGATTCGTTCGAGCGGACGGTCGAAGAGCGCGACATCAGCCTGGTGATCGTCTCCTCGCCCACGAAGGTGGCGCCGAGTCTGGTGCTGCCGATCATCAACGCCGGCATCAAGGGGGTCCTGAACTTCACCTCCACACCGCTGAACTTCCCCCAGGGCATCGTCGTCGAGAACTACGACATCACCACGCTCCTGGAGAAGGTGGCCTACTTCGTCAAGGAGAACGAGGAGGGCGCCGGGTCCAACAACGGCTGACGCGATGCGTGTATTCCGCGGTTTCGACTCGCTGCCCGAGCTCGGCCCCACGGCCGTGACCGTCGGAGCCTACGACGGCGTGCACCTGGGCCACAGGGCGCTTATCGAGCGCATCGTGGCCGAAGCGCAGGCGCTGGGCGGGCGGAGCGTCGTGGTGACCTTCGACCCCCATCCGCGCGTGGCGCTGGGGCGCGGCGAGGGCATGCGGCTGCTCACGACGCTCGACGAGAAGCTCGCGCTGTTCGAGGCGCTGGGCGTCGACTGTGCGGTGGTGGTTCCCTTCGACAGGGCCTTCAGCGCGCTTTCGGGCGCCGAGTTCATCGAGCGCTGCCTGGTGGGGCGGCTCGGCGCTGCGGTGCTGGTCGCCGGCTACGACCACCGCTTCGGCCACGACCGCATCGACTGCCGCGAACTGCCCGCTGGGACGCCCCTGCGCGTGGTGCGCATCGACGAGCGGCGGGTCGGAGGCGAACACGTCAGCTCCACGGCCATCCGCCGGCTGCTCGACGCCGGGCGCACGGACGAGGCCGAGCGGCTGCTGGGCCACCCGCTGCATGCGACCAACGAACCAAAATCACGATAGAGATGATCTCACACGATTGCCAGATCCGGGTGTGGTACAAGCACACCGACCAGATGTCGATCTGCCACCACTCCAACTACATCTGCTACTACGAAGCCGCGCGCAGCGAGTTCCTGCGCGCCATGGGCATGTCGTTCGCCGAGGTCGAGCGGCGCGGCATCATGATGCCCATCCTCGAGGTGCAGTCGAAGTACCGCAAGCCGGCCTACTACGACGAGCTGCTCACCGTGCGCATCATGCTCCGGGAGCTGCCGTCGACGCGCATCAACTTCTTCTACGAGATCTACAACGAGCGGGGCGAGCTCATCAACACCGGCATGACGCAGCTGGGCTTCATCCACAGCGACACGCGCCGCCCGTGCCGCTGCCCCGAGTGGTACCTCGACCTGCTGCGTGCCCGCTGGACCGAGCAGTAGCAGCGCCCGCGCCCCTCGGCCTTCCCGGCGGCGGATGGGGTAGGGCCCCCGACGCAAAAAGGCTCCCCGCGACGATTCGCGGGGAGCCTTTGCGTGTGCGGGCCGCGGGTTACTCCGCCAGCATCGTCTTGAGCGTCCGGGCCAGCGTGTCGTGGTCGCGCAGGTCGTTGCGCAGCGCCGCCTCGCCCCGGCGGTCGACCACCACGTAGGAGGGGATGCCGTCGATGTCGAAGCGCTCGTCGCACAGATAGCGCCACCGCGTCTCGTCGAGCCGGTAGTGGAGTCCCCGGATCCCGGGGATCATCGTGGAGTAGGTCGTCAGCGGCGAGGTCTCGTTGGCGATGTAGATCCACACCAGCTCGTCGCTCTTCAGCGTACCCTCCTTGAGGGGTTCGTTGGCCCGGATCGCGGCGCGGCAGGGGCTGCACCACGTGTTCCAGAAGTCGACCAGGACGACCTTGCCGCGGTGGGGCGCCACGATCGCCTCGAAGAGCCGCTCCATCGGGACGTCGGGGGTAGGCTCGATGCGCACTTTGCCCACGACAGCCGCCAGCTGCTCCTGCGTGCGGGTTTCGATCGCCAAGCAGGCGTCGGCGAAAAGAGGTTCGGTGAAGGCGGCCAGTCGTGCGCGGTCGGCATCGTCCAGTTGCAGGTTGCGGGCCTTCTCGGCTAGGCGCACCGCCTCGGGCAGCTCGGCCGTGAGCGGGCCCTGCGCGCCGTAGTCGCGCCAGTCGATTTCGGGATGCATCAGCGCCGAGAGATACTCGGAGAGGCTGTTTCCCAGGAGCAGCCGCCGGTCGCCGGCATCGAACAGCCCGCCCACGGCGGCGTAGTGCTGCGGTCCGAACTGCGCGGTGATCGCCCCCTCGGGTACGGGCTTGCCCCACGTGCCGTGGAGGTGCCAGTAGTTGTGGCGCAGGAAATAGCCGGCATCGGCGATGGCGTGGAGGGTTTCCTGCCGAAGCGAGAGCTCGGCCAGTTCGCGCAGCATCTGCGGCTGGTCGCTGCGGGCGATCGAGTCGGAGAGGGTACGGTAGCGGTCGACGAGCATCTCGGTGTAGGCGTCGGCATCCGTCGCATAGTCGGCGAAGGTGCCGTTGTAAAGATTCAGCGAGATGCGTCCGGGCGATGCGGCATGAAGGGCGTTGAGCGCGGCGTAGGTGCCCGTCGTGCGGAAGGGGGCGGGTCCCGCGGCATCGGCGCCGTTGCGGCGGCGGTAGAGCCGGCGTCCCGACTCGCCCGTGTCGGCCCACACCTCGGTCTGCTCGCCCGGTGCGAGCCACAGCGTTCCCAGCGAAGTGCGCGCGGCGGGGTCGACCACGAAGGCCGTCGCCGGGCCGTACTGCTCAAAGGTGACCTCGGCCGTGGCGGTCTCGGGGTCGACCGTGAGGATGTGCTCCTCTTGCCCCGAGAGCAGGGTATTGACGTAGAGCTTGTACTCCGGGGTCATGCCCTGCTGCCAGCCGGCCAGGTGCAGGCGCACCGTGCTCCGGCCCGTGCTCATCACGGGCTCGGGCAGCGCCCCGTCGGCGGGCATCGCGCGCAGCTGCGGCGGCAGCGCCTTCGCCCCGTCGTCGTAGCTCCGGCGGCCCGTCAGGTCGATACCCCACAGTTTGAAGCAGTCGGCGCAGTCCGACTCGATGAAGTCGAATGAGCGGGTACCGCGCGGCAGGGGCTCGAAGCGCAGCACGAACGACGCGCGCCCTGAGTCGGGCATCCAGAAGAGCGAGTCGGGGACGATGCCCTCGGCGCCCGTGAGGGCGTAGCTGCAGCCGTCGGCCCGCAGGTAGGTGTCGGAGACGATGCGGATCCAGAAGCGGGGCTGGAAGTAGGCTTCGACATGGACCACGGTTGCCGTGTCGCTCAGTTCCACCCGCGAGATGTCGAGCGTCATGGTGTTCGACGCCTCGATGAAGGGGTTTTCCACGACGCGCTCGGCCGGCGCGCAGGCCGCCAGGAGCAGAAGCGCCGCGGCGGGAAGGAGTAGGTTTTTCATTCGTTGGAAGGTTTTATCGCCATAAAGATAGCGTTTTTTAGACGCGCCGCCGCCCTGATGGTTACAAAAAACCGCCCCGTGCAGGCGCGGGGCGGTTTTTTCTTCGGTCGGTCGCGATCTTATTTCTCGATCAGCGAGATCGAGCGCTGGATGAAGTCCGAGAGGCTCTTGCCCTTGAGCATGCCGTTGGAGAGCAGCGCAAGGTCGATGATCTGCTTCACGAGCTCGTTCTCCGCGCCGATCTCGCGCAGCCGCTCGTTGCGCTCGTCGCGCAGCGTGACGATCTTCTTCGACAGCTCCTCGCGCGTCGACTTCTCCTCGGCCGTGAGCTCCTCCTCCTTCTTGCCCTTGACCACCTCGTCGAAACGCTTCTCCTCGGCGATGGCCGCGTCGAGCTTCTTGGTCGTCGACTTGAGCTTGTCGCCATAGCTGCGCTCCACGTCGGCCAGGATGCCGGCCACGATGGGGTGGTTGCCGTTGACGGCCACCGTGAAGCTGTCGGGCATCTGGCCGTAGAACTGGCTCATGCCTCCGCCGCCCATCGCCGCCATCTCCTTCATGCGGCGCATGAACTCGTTCTGCGTGATGACCACCGGCGCCTGGTCGGGCGACATGGCCTCGAACGAGATGTCGTAGCGGATCTTCTCGTCGCGCGGCATCTGGCTCTCGAAGACGGGGGTCAGCAGCTCCTGCTGCGCCTCCGTCAGGGCGATCTTCTGCGGCTCCTCCTTGCGGATGAGCTTGTCCACCACGTCGCTGTCGACGCGCACGAAGCGCACCTCGTCGTGCTTCGCCTCGTACCAGTTGACGTAGTGGCTGTCCAGCTGGCCGTTCATCTCCAGAATGTCGTAGCCCTTGGCGCGCGCCGCCTCGACGAACGAGTGCTTCTCCTCGGCATCGTCGACATAGAGCACCACCACGTGCTTCTCCTTGTCGGTCTGGTTCTCTTTCACCGTGTCGACATACTCCTTCGGGGTGAAGTACTTGCCTTCGACGTTCTTCCACAGCATGAACTCGCGGGCCTTCTCGGCGAACTTCTCGTCGGTGAGGATGCCGTACTGGATGAAGATCTTCAGGTCGTCCCACTTGGCCTCGTAGTCGGCGCGCATCGTCGTGAAGAGCTCGTGGAGCCGGTCGGCGACCTTGCGCGTGATGTAGCCCGAGATCTTCTTCACGTTAGAGTCGCTCTGCAGGTAGCTGCGCGACACGTTGAGCGGAATGTCGGGCGAGTCGATCACGCCGTGCAGCAGCGTGAGGTACTCGGGCACGATGCCCTCGACCTGATCGGTCACGAAGACCTGGTTGGAGTAGAGCTGGATACGGTTCTTCTGCACCTCGAAGTTGTTGCGGATCTTCGGGAAGTAGAGGATGCCCGTCAGGTGGAAGGGGTAGTCGATATTGAGGTGGATCGAGAAGAGCGGATCCTCGCCCACGGGGTAGAGCGCGCGGTAGAACTCCTTGTACTGCTCCTCGGTGATCTCGGAGGGCATGCGCGTCCAAAGCGGCGCGACGTCGTTGACCACGTTGTCCTTGTCAGTGTCGACGTACTTGCCGTCCTTCCACTCCTTGACCTTGCCGAAGACGATCTCCACGGGCAGGAAGCGGCAGTACTTGCGCAGCAGGTCGCCCACCTTCTGCTCGTCGGCATACTCGGCGGCCTCCTCCGAGAGGTGCAGCACGACGGAGGTGCCGCGGTCGCGCGTCTCGTCCAGCTCCTCCATCTCGAACTCGGGCGTGCCCGTGCAGCTCCAGTGCACGGCCTTGGCGCCCTCGCGGAACGAGCGGGTGAAGATCTCCACCTTGTCGGCCACCATGAAGGCCGAGTAGAAACCCAGGCCGAAGTGGCCGATGATCGACTGGTTCTGGTACTTGGCCATGAACTCCTCGGCGCCCGAGAAGGCGATCTGGTTGATGTAGCGGTCGACCTCCTCGGCCGTCATGCCCACGCCGCGGTCGGTCACCGTGAGCGTGCGGGCCTCCTTGTCCACGGCGATGCGCACGGCCAGGTCGCCCAGCTCGCCCTTCGCCTCGCCGATCGAGGAGAAGGTCTTCATCTTCTGCGTGGCGTCGACGGCGTTCGACACCAGCTCGCGCAGGAAGATCTCGTGCTCCGAGTAGAGGAATTTCTTGATGACGGGGAAGATGTTCTCCGTCGTTACTCCGATTTTTCCGTTTTTCATCGTATGGGGCTTTTTTTATGTGTTGTTGCGGTTGCGTTTTTCGGCCTTTCGGGCCGCCGACGGTTGCAACAAACGGTATGCCAGCGGCCCCGGCCTGCCAAAATGGCAGATCGGGGCTGACGCAACGACAGAAAAGCGGTCCGGATTTGCGCTTCGGAAAGATTTTACGTATCTTGTACGGGCAATCACAGCGACCCGACTATGAAAACGACCTTCGACGACAAATGGCGGATCGGAATGTTCTTCCCTACGGGGAAGAGCACCGCACGACCCGCTACCGCGGGTGGATGATCTTCGCCGTGACGCTCTTCGTGAGCTGCGTGGCGTTCGGCGGCGTGATAGGCATACGGGAGCCCTATATCAGGGCGTTCCGGCTGCTCGCCGCCGCGGGTTTCCTGCTGGCGCTGCTTCCCGTCGCGGGGGAGGCGGCGGACGAGTGGCGGCGGGGTACGGTCAACCTGCCGACCGTGGCTGTCGCTGCGGCGATCGTTGCGGCCCTGCTGCTCTCGCTCTTTTTCCCGTTCTGAACGTATGTAACCTCAAAGGATTAGAACCGATATGGACTTTCTCACCCTGGCGCGGCGGCGCTACGCCTGCCGCAGCTACACGACCGCCGAGGTCGAACGCGAAAAACTCGACTACATCCTCCAGGCCGCCCGCGTGGCTCCTACGGGTGCCAACCGCCAGCCCCAGCGGCTCATCGTCGTGCAGTCGGACGACGCGCGGGCGCGATTGGCGCGCTGCGCCCGCGACTTCGGGGCGCCGTGCGCCGTCATCGTCTGCGCCGACACGTCGGAGGCGTGGGTGCGGCGCTACGACGGCAAGATGATCGGCGACATCGACGCCACGATCGTCACCGACCACATGATGCTGGCCGCCGCGGCCGTGGGGCTCGACACGCTATGGGTTTGCGCCTTCGATCCCGAGGCCCTGCGCCGCGAGTTCGCACTGCCCGAGCAGCTCACGCCGGTCAACATCCTCATGATCGGCTACGGCGCCGACGCGCCCGCCCCGGCTGATCGCCACGACGCGACGCGCAAGCCGCTGGAGGCGACCGTGCGCTACGAGTAGCCGTCCTGCCAGCAGCCTGCGCCGCCCTTGGCCCGGTCCGTGACCCGAGGCCCCGAAACGACGATCCGCCCGACGCAGCAGCGCCGGGCGGATTCGTTCGATGCGGTGTACGACGATCGGTGGGGGACGACGCCAGTTGCCTCGCGGCGGGGCTATATGCGGCCCGCCCGCGGCGGCGTCATCGCCGAAGGCTTAGAGCAGCTTGTCGATCTTGGCCTTCAGCGCCTCCTTCGAGGTGGCGCCCACCTGCTTGTCGACCACCTGGCCCCCCTTGAGGAAGATGATCGTGGGGATGTTGCGCACGCCATACTTCATGGTGATGTCGTCGTTCTGCTCCACGTCGCACTTGCCGATCAGGGCGCGGCCCTCGTACTCGGCGGCGAGCTCCTCGATGATGGGCGTGATCATGCGGCAGGGACCGCACCACTCGGCCCAGAAGTCGATCACGACGGGTTTGTCGGAGGAGAGCAGCTCCTCGAAATTGCTGTTGTTGATTGCCAATGCCATAATTGTAACGATTTAAAGTGTTGTGTTATGCGATCGAATACTCTATCTCCTGCTCCTCCAAATAGGATACCAAATCGGGCGAGAGGCTCACGCGGCAGCTCTTCGAGAAGAGCTTGACCGCCACGCGCGCCTCGCTGTCGTAGACGTTGAGCCGCAGCGTCGTCTCCCCCTTTGCAGCGCGCACGCGCTCCGTGAGGCCGCGCACGAGCTCCTCGGTGATGCGCTCCACGGGCAGGCGCAGCGACATCTCGCGGATCATCGTGTCGCGCAGCTCCGAGAGCTGCACGATCGATATGATCTTGAACTCCAGTTCCTGGTCGTTGTAGGGGCGCGGCTGCACCTTGCCCCGCACGAAGAGGAAGTAGTCGGGGAACATGAAACGGCGGAAGTTCTCGTAGTCCTTGCCGAAGAGGGCGAACTCGTGCGAGCCGTTGTAGTCCTCGAGCGTAAACTTGCCCCACGGCTTGCCGGTCTTGGTCACGAGGTTCTGCGCCCCCACGACCATGCCCGCCACGGCGATCTCCTGCCCGCGCAGCTCGTCGAGCCGTTGCAGCTCCGTCAGCTGCGTCTTGCACATGTGGTCGATGATGACCTTGTAGTCGTCGAGCGGGTGCGCCGAGAGGTAGAGGCCGATCATCTCGCGCTCCTTCGAGAGGGTCTCGAGCTGCGACCAGTCGGCGCACGAGGGGAGCGTGGGCCGCGTGATGTCGACGTGGCCGTCGCCGCCGAAGAGGCTCTGCTGGGCGTTGTTCTTCTCAGCCTGGAAGCGCTGGCCGTAGCGCATGAGCAGCTCGATGAAGGTCGAGGCGTTGGCATCGCGCGCATCGGCGCCGAAGAACTTGCCGCGGTGGAAGTCGACGATCGAGTCGAAGGCGCCGGCGTAGGCCAGGTTCTCGAGACACTTGCGATTGACCTGCTGGTAGTTGATACGCTCGACCAGGTCGTATATGTCCTTGAACGGACCGCCGGCCGTGCGCTCGGCTATGATGCTCTCCACGGCCGCCTCGCCCACGCCTTTCACGGCCGCCATGCCGAAACGCACGTCGCCCTCGCGGTTGGCCGAGAAAGTGCGCATCGACTCGTTGATGTCGGGCCCGAGCACCTTGATGTCCATGCGCTTGCACTCGTTCATGTAGACGGTGAGCTGCTCCACGTTGGTGAGGTTGCGGCTCAGCACCGCGGCCATGTACTCCGAGGGGTAGTTGGCCTTCAGGTAGGCGGTCTGGTAGGCCACCCACGAGTAGCAGGTGGCGTGCGACTTGTTGAAGGCGTAGGAGGCGAACTTCTCCCAGTCGGCCCAGATCTTCTCGAGCACCTTGGGGTCGTGGCCGTTCGACTGGCCGCCCTGGATGAACTTGGGCTTCAGGGCGTCGAGCTTGTCCTTGAGCTTCTTGCCCATGGCCTTGCGCAGCGTGTCCGACTCGCCGCGCGTGAAGTTGGCCAGAAGACGCGACAGAAGCATGACCTGCTCCTGGTAGACCGTGATGCCGTAGGTGTCCTTCAGGTACTTCTCCATCACGGGAATGTCGTAGACGATCGGACTGCGGCCGTGCTTGCGGGCCACGAAGTCGGGGATGTAGTCCATCGGCCCCGGACGGTAGAGGGCGTTCATCGCGATGAGGTCCTCGAAGGTCGAGGGTTGCAGCTCGCGCAGGTATTTCTGCATGCCCGCCGACTCGAACTGGAACGTGCCGACGGTGCGTCCCTCGCCGTAGAGGCGGTAGGTCGCCGGGTCCTCGATGATCGAGAAGTCGTCGATGTCGACCTCCACGCCCTTCGTCTGGCGGATGTTCTCCACGGCGTCCTTGATGATCGAGAGGGTCTTCAGACCCAGGAAGTCCATCTTGATGAGGCCCGTATCTTCGATCACCGACCCTTCGTACTGCGTGACGAGCATCTTCTCGCCCGTCTCCTTGTCGTCGGCCGTCGACACGGGCACCCAGTCGGTGATGTCGTCACGGCAGATGATCGTGCCGCAGGCGTGCACGCCCGTGTTGCGCACGTTGCCCTCCAACATCTTGGCATAGCGGATCGTATCGCGCAGCGTGGGGTTGTCCGACTGCTCGGCGGCCTTCAGCTCGGGCACGTAGTCGATGGCGTTCTGCAGGTTGAGCTTCTTGTCGGGGATCTTGTCCGGCACGAGCTTGCACAGACGGTCCGACTCGGCCAGCAGCAGCTTCTGCACGCGCGCGACGTCCTTGATCGCCAGCTTGGTGGCCATCGTGCCGTAGGTGATGATGTGGGCCACCTTCTCCTTGCCGTATTTCTGCGTTACCCAGTTGAGCACGCGGCCGCGGCCGTCGTCGTCGAAGTCGACGTCGATATCGGGGAGCGAGATGCGGTCGGGATTGAGGAATCGCTCGAACAGCAGGTCGTAGGCTATGGGGTCGATCTGCGTGATACCCAGGCAGTAGGCCACGGCTGAACCGGCCGCCGATCCACGGCCCGGCCCCACCGAAACGTCCAGCTCCTCGCGCGCCGCGCGGATGAAGTCCTGCACGATGAGGAAGTAGCCCGGGAAACCCATCGTCTTCATGATGTGCAGCTCGAACTTCAGGCGCTCCTGCTGCTCCTCGGTCAGCTGCTCGCCGTAACGCTTGTGGGCGCCGATCATCGTCAGGTGGGCCAGGTAGTCGGCCTCGAACTTGATGCGATAGAGCTTGTCGTAGCCGCCCAGCTTCTCGATCTTCTTGCGCCCCTCCTCCTCCGACATGACCACGCGGCCGTTCTCGTCGCGCGTGAACTCGTCGAAGAGGTCCTGCTCCGTAAGGCGCGCGCGGTACTCCTCCTCGGTGCCGAACTCCTCGGGGATCTCGAAGGTGGGCATGATGGGGGCGTGGTCGATGGAGTAGTGCTCCACGCCGTCGCAGATCTCGACCGTCGTGGCCATCGCCTCGGGGTCGGTCTCGCCGAATATGGCGGCCATCTCGGCCGTGGTCTTGAGCCACTCCTGCTTGGAGTAGAGCATGCGTTTGGGATCGTCGAGGTCCTTGCCCGTCGAGAGGCAGATCAGGCGGTCGTGCGCCTCGGCGTTGTCCTCGTCGACGAAGTGGACGTCGTTGGTGCAGACCGTCCTCACGCCGTGCTTGGCGGCCAGGCGGCGGATGCCTTCGTTGACCTTCAGCTGCATGGGGTAGGCCTCGTGGTTGGCCCGCTCGACGGTCGCCTTGTGGAGCTGCAATTCGAGGTAGTAGTCGTCGCCGAAGACGCTCTTGTGCCAGCGGATCGACTCCTCTGCCTTCTCCAGGTCATCGGCCGTGATGGCGCGCGGCACCTCGCCCGCCAGGCACGCCGAGCAGCAGATCAGCCCCTCGTGGTACTTCTCGATCTCCGCCCGGTCGGTTCGCGGGCGCATGTAGAAGCCGTCGGTCCACGCCTTCGAGACGATCTTGATGAGGTTGTGGTAGCCTTTGAGGTTCTTCGCGAGCAGGATCAGGTGGTAGCCGCTCTGGTCGGGTTTGCCCTCCTTGTCCTGCAGGCGGCGGCGCGCCACGTAGACCTCGCAGCCGATGATGGGCTTGAAGTCGGCCTTGCGGCGGTGCTCCTCCAGCTCCCGCTCGCAGCGGGCGATCTCCGCAGCGGGGTCGTCCGACGGCTCCGAGCCGTCGCGCAGGGCGACGATGCGCTTCTCGCAGGCGGCCGCCTTGTCCTTATACTTGCCGCGGGCCTTCTTGACGTAGTTGTAGAACTCCTTGATGCCGAACATGTCGCCGTGGTCCGTCACGGCGATGCCGGGCTGCCCGTCGGCCATAGCCTTGTCGACCAGGCGCGCGATGCTGGCCTGGCCGTCGAGAATCGAGTACTGCGTATGGACGTGGAGGTGGACGAAGCGGGACATCGGGGATCGTTTTTTGTGAGGACAAAGATAGCCTTTTCGGCCGAAAAAGCGGCAAGAGTTTTGCGTTTGTTAAGAAAAAAGCCTAACTTTATCTACCACCAAAAACACAAAGCCATGCAGGAGACCGCACTGGTTGTACTGGCGGAGTACAACACCGTAACCGAAGCCGAAATCGGCAAGTCGATGCTCGACAGCGCCGGTATCTGGTCGACGATCCGCAACGAATACATGTCGACGATCTATCCCGTGGGAACCATGCCTGCGCAGCTGATGGTGCGCGAGGAGGACATCCACCGCGCGCAGGCGCTGCTGCGGGTGCGGTAGCGGCGCAGTGGCATGGCGGCGAGGGCTTCGGCTTCGCCCGTTATTGCTCCGCAGCGCCCCAGAAGCGCCACGAGGCCTCGGCCTGGGCGGCGAACATCACCTCGCCGCCCAGCGTGCGTGCGCCGCGCTGGGCGCCGTAGTCGAGAAAGGCCGTGCGGGGCGGGTTGTAGACCAGATCGAGCAGCCGGTGAGCGGGCGTGACGTAGGCATAGGGGATGCGGGGCGCCTGCTCCGTCGCAGGCCACATGCCCACGGGCGTCGCGTTGACGACGAGGCGGCAGCGCTCGACCACGTCGGCCGGGAGCGCGTCGTAGGTGTAGTTGCCGCGCGCCGGGTCGCGCGAGACGAGCGCAAAGGGGATTCCACGCTCGGCGAGCACGTACTGCACGGCCTGCGAGGCGCCTCCCGTGCCCAGCACGAGGGCTTCGCCCGGCTCTTCGCCCGCCAGCAACCGGTCGAGCGAGGCCCGCAGCCCCTTGATGTCGGTGTTGTGCCCCGTAAGACGTCCGTCCGCCTCGCGGCGGATGCAGTTGACCGCCCCGACGGCCTCGGCCTCGGGCGTGAGGGAGTCGAGCAGGGCGACGACCGACCGCTTGTAGGGGATCGTGACGTTGAGCCCCCGCAGGTCGGGATGGGCGGCCAGCAGCGTCGGGAGCTCTCCGACCGAGGCGAGCTCCCAGGCGTCGTAACGGGCGTCGATCCCCTCGCGGGCGAACTTCGCGGCGAAGTGCGCGGGCGATGCCGAGTGGCCGAGAGGTCGGCCTATGATGCCGTAGCGGCGCATATCAGGCCAGGTAGCTCACCAGCACGAACGACCCTACGAGCAGCACGGTGAAGGCCACGGCCAGCAGGTTGAAGTAGCGGTCGATGAAGCTCTTGATCGGAGCTCCGAACTTCCAGATCAGCAGGGCGATCAGGAAGAAGCGCATGCCGCGCGAGACGACCGACGCCACGAGGAACATGGCGAAGTTGATGTGGAACAGGCCGCCCGTGACGGTGAAGAGCTTGTAGGGCAGGGGAGTGAAGCCCGCGGTGAAGACGATCCAGAAGTTGTAGCGGTCGTAGAGGGCGCCCACGCGCTCGAAGGCCTCGATCGTGAATACGTGGTCGAAGAAGAACTGCGCCAGGGCGGTGTACTCGCCCGCGGTGTTCTGCCAGAGGAAGAATCCGATGCCGTAGCCGGCGATGGCGCCGAGGATTGACCCCGCCGTACAGATGGCCGCGAAGCGGAACGAGCGTGCGGCGGCGCCCAGGCAGAGGGCGATGAGCAGCACGTCGGGCGGAATGGGGAAGAAGCTCGATTCGGCGAAGGCGAAGCAGAAGAGGGCGAAGGCTCCCCAGCGGGAGTTGCCCCAGGAGAGCATCCAGTCGTAGGTGCGTTTGGCGATGTTCATCTTTGGTAAGGGATTGCGGGCCGAGCCCGGTTCGGGGGACAAAGATACGGATAAGCGAGGGCCCAATTGATAATTGAAAGCGGCTGCGGCCCGAAAGGGGAGACGCAATCGTCGAAGCCGCAGGCTTCGTCCCTTTGCCGGCTCGCGCCTTCGGCGCGACCGCCCCAGCCGGCAAAGGGACGAAGCCTGCGGCTTCGACGATTGCGTCTCCCCTTTCGGGCCGCAGCCACCGGCGGCGAAGACCCGCAACTCGCGCTGCTCGTGCCGCCCTTCGCTGGCTGCGGACCGAAAAGGAGTTGAAAATGGAAAATTGAAAGTAGGAAATAAAAAGTGGCCGCCGAACCATTATTCGTGGCAGCGCAGCCCCTACGCCTTCTCGGCGATGGGCTCCCGCTCGACGACGCTCTCGGGTTTGGAGGTGCGGATAAACTGGATGGCTTCGAGCAGCCCGGCGGCGAACTTGTCGAAATCCTCCTTGTAGAGAAAGATCTTGTGCCGGTCGTAGCTCGTCCGCCCGTCGGCGTCGACGAGCTTCCGGCTCTCGGTGATGGTGATGAAGTAGTCGTCGGCGCGGGTGGCGCGCACGTCGAAAAAATAGGTGCGACGACCTGCCTTCACGGTCTTTGAGAGCACTTGATCGCCATACTCTTCGCCCTCTTTGCGGGGTGCGGTCTTCGGGGTCATCTTCATCCTGTTTTTCGTTTGCTATGACGAATATATACAAAAATGTTCGACTTTCCAAATAAATCCGTCCTGATTTTCATTTCCGCACCTCCGGCAACCCACCTCCGCGCCTCCCCGAAGCCGCCCCGGCCGACGCTCCGCACGGACGGAAAACGGACACGGCTGCGGGGGGGGGGAATCCTCGCAGCCGTGTCGCTTCGTGCCGGACCGGCGGGTCCGCACCGTATGGATCGCGCTCACGCGCGTCAGCCCTGCTTCACCGCGCGGGCGAGCTCGGCGAAGGGCACCGTGCGCTGCTCGCCCGTGAGCATGTTCTTGAGCGTCGCCGCGCCCGCCTCCAACTCCTGCGAGCCGACGATCGCCACGTGGGGGATACCGCGGCGGTTGGCATACTCCATCTGTTTCTTCATCTTGGCCGGCTCGGGATAGATCTCGGCCGCGATGCCGGCGTCGCGCAGCGTGCGCAGCAGACCGAGCGAGGCGGCCTCCTCCGCGGCGCCGAGGTTGACGAAGATCACCTCCGTGGCGTGGTTCACCGCCTCGGGGAAGAGCCCGAGGCCCGTCATAACGTCGTAGATGCGGTCGGCGCCGAACGAGATGCCCACGCCCGAGACGTTGGGCATGCCGAAGATGCCCGTCAGGTCGTCGTAGCGGCCGCCGCCCGAGATCGAACCGATGGGGTAGTCGAGGGCCTTGACCTCGAAGATCGCCCCGGTGTAGTAGTTGAGCCCGCGCGCCAGCGAGAGGTCGAGCTCCACGGGCAGGGCGATGCCCAGCCGTTCGACGTGGCCGAAGATCGTCTCCACCTCGTCGAGGCCCCGCAGTCCCGTCTCGGAGCCGGCGAGCACCGTGCGCAGCGTGGCGATCTTCCCGGCGTTGGAGCCGTTCAGCTCGAGGATCGGTTGCAGACGGTCGATCGCCTCCTGCTCCAGCCCGCGCGCCGCGAGCTCGGCCTTCACGTTGTCGAGCCCGATCTTGTCGAGCTTGTCGATGGCCACCGTGATGTCCATCATCTTGTCGGCGTGGCCGATCGCCTCGGCGATGCCGTAGAGGATCTTGCGGTTGTTCATCTTCAGCACCGTGCGGATGCCGAGACGCGCGAAGACCCGCTCGACGATCTCCACCAGCTCGACCTCGCACAGCAGCGAGCGCGTGCCGATGACGTCGACGTCGCACTGGTAGAACTCGCGGTAGCGCCCCTTCTGCGGACGGTCGGCGCGCCACACAGGCTGCATCTGGTAACGCTTGAAGGGGAAGGTGATTTCACCCTGGTGCTGAACCACGTAGCGGGCGAACGGGACCGTCAGGTCGTAGCGCAGGCCCTTCTCGCAAATCTTCGAGAAGCTGCGCAGGTCGCACTCGCAGAGCCCCGCCGCGTAGTCGCCCGAGTTGAGCACGCGGAAGAGCAGCTTGTCGCCCTCGTCGCCGTACTTGCCCAGCAGCGTGGAGAGGTTCTCCATCGAGGGGGTTTCGAGCGGCGCGAAGCCGTAGAGGCGGAAGACGCCCCGGATCGTGTCGAAAATGTAGTTGCGGCGCATCATCTCCGCGGGGGAGAAGTCGCGCGTGCCTTTGGGTATGGAGGGCTTTTGCATGGCAGGTAAAAAGACAAAAGTCAGAAGTAAAAAAAGTGATAAGTAAAACGTCGCTGCCCGCTCTTCGGCCGTGTTCTGCCGAAGAGCGGCCGAACGCATTTACTCTTCGATCAGCTTGCGGTACTTGACGCGGTGGGGCTGCGTGTCGCCGCCCTGGGCCTTCTTCCACGCCTCGTACTCGGAGTAGGAGCCCTCGTAGAAGACCACCTTCGAGTCGCCCTCGAACGAGAGGATGTGGGTGGCGATGCGGTCGAGGAACCAGCGGTCGTGGGAGATGACGACGGCGCAGCCGGCGAAGTTCTCCAGACCCTCCTCCAGCGCGCGCAACGTGTTGACATCGATGTCGTTGGTCGGCTCGTCCAGAAGCAGCACGTTGCCCTCCTCCTTGAGCGCCAGGGCCAGGTGGAGGCGGTTGCGCTCGCCGCCCGAGAGCATGCCGCACTTCTTCTCCTGGTCGGCGCCCGTGAAGTTGAAGCGGGCGACGTAGGCGCGGGCGTTGACCTGGCGGTTGCCCAGCGTGATGAGGTCGGCGCCCTGCGAGATGACCTCGTAGACCGTCTTCTCGGGGTCGATCGACTTGTGCTGCTGGTCGACGTAGGCCAGTTTGACCGTCGGGCCCACGCGGAACGACCCTGCGGTGGGCTCCTCGAGACCCATGATCATGCGGAAGAGGGTGGTCTTGCCCGTGCCGTTGGGGCCGATGACGCCCACGATGCCGGCGGGGGGCAGCGAGAACTCCAGACCCTCGTAGAGCACGCGGTCGCCGAAGGCCTTCTTCACGTCGTGGGCCTCGATCACCACGTCGCCCAGGCGCGGACCGTTGGGGATGAAGATCTCGAGCTTCTCCTCCTTCTGCTTGGCATCCTCGTTCATCATCTTGTCGTAGGCCGACAGACGGGCCTTCGACTTGGCGTGGCGCCCCGAGGGCGACATGCGCACCCACTCCAGCTCGCGCTCGAGCGTCTTGCGGCGCTTCGACTCCTGCTTCTCCTCCATGGCCATGCGCTTGGTCTTCTGGTCGAGCCAGCCCGAGTAGTTGCCCTTCCAGGGGATGCCCTCGCCGCGGTCGAGCTCGAGGATCCAGCCCGCCACGTTGTCGAGGAAGTAGCGGTCGTGCGTCACGGCGATCACCGTGCCCTTGTACTGCTGGAGGTGCTGCTCGAGCCAGTCGATCGACTCGGCGTCGAGGTGGTTGGTGGGCTCGTCGAGCAGCAGCACGTCGGGCTGCTGCAACAGCAGGCGGCACAGCGCCACGCGGCGCCGCTCGCCGCCCGAGAGCACCCGCACGCTCTGGTCCGGATCGGGACAGCGCAGGGCGTCCATCGCGCGCTCGAGCACGCTGTCGATCTCCCAGCCGTTGCACTGGTCGATCTTCTCGTAGAGCTCGCCCTGACGCTCGATGGCGCGGGCCATCTCGTCGTCGGACATCGGCTCGCACAGCTTTTCGTTGATCTCGTTGTACTCCTTCAGGAGGGCCATCGTGGCGGCGCACCCCTCCTCGACGACCTCGCGGACCGTTTTCGCGTCGTCGAGCTTGGGCTCCTGCTCCAGGTAGCCCACCGTGTATCCGGGCGAGAAGACCACCTCGCCGTCGAAGTTCTTGTCGATGCCCGCGATGATCTTCATCAGGGTCGACTTACCCGATCCGTTCAGACCGATGATGCCGATCTTGGCCCCGTAGAAGAACGAGAGGTAGATGTTGTTGAGCACCTTTTTCTGGTTGGTGAAGGTCTTCGAGACCCCGACCATCGAGAAGATGATTTTTTCGTCTGCCATATCTTTGTTCGTTTGATTACGTCGATTGCGGAGCCAAAGATACGAAAAGTCGAGCGCAGAAACAAGCGAAAGCTTGGTTATGCCGAGACGAAGTATCTTCGACGAAGTCAAAGATAATAATAAGCGAGGGCAGAAACAAGCTGCGAATTGAAAATGGAAAGTTGAAAATGGAAGTGTGCGTTTTCAGACCGTAGCCAGCGGAGGGGAGATCGAGCCGGCTGGCGAGAGAGCAGCCCTCCGCCGGGAGTGGCTACGGGCTGCGCAGCTGGCGCTGCAAAGCAGCAATGAATAACGAACAATGGATAATGGTCCGACTGCCGCATCCCATTTTCAATTTCCCACTTTCCATTTTCAATTTGCATTCGGACGCAGCCAGCGAAGGGCGGCATACTCTGCCAAGAGTTGCGGGCCTTCGCCGCCGGTGGCTGCGGCCCGCCGGTCTTTGACCGCCATGGTGCATTTTCAGACCATAGTCAGCGACGGGCGGCGTGTGAAATGTGCATCCCGCAGAGTCGGCGAGCCGAAGAGCGCGAAACAACAAAAGCCCCCTTCTCACCTCCCCCCCCCGCAAAAAAACGAACCGGGGAGCGCCTGCGCACTCCCCGTGTCCATAGATAGAATTTAGTAGTTTTCCCGCTTGGGCTCGAAGTAGGCCTGAGCGTGCTCGCATGCCGGGCACTTGTCGGGCGCCTCCTTGCCGCGGTGCACGTAGCCGCAGTTGCGGCACTGCCAGGTGATCTCCTCGTCGCGCTTGAAGAAGTCGCCCGCCGTGAGGCGCGAGAGCAGCTTGAGGTAGCGCTTCTCGTGCTCGGCCTCGACCTTCGAGATCATGCGGAAGGCGTGGGCGATCTCGGGGAATCCCTCCTGCTGCGCCACGTCGGCGAACTGGCGGTAGAGCACGTCCCACTCCTCCTTTTCGCCTGCGGCCGCGGCGCGCAGGTTCTCCGCCGTCGAGCAGATCTTCCCGGCCGGATACGAGGCAGTGATCTCCACGTGGCCCCCTTCGAGGAACTTGAAGAAGCGCTCGGCGTGCTCCTTCTCCTGCTCGGCCGTCTCGGCGAATACGGCGGCGATCTGTTCGTAGCCCTCCTTCTTGGCTTTGCTTGCGAAGAATACGTAGCGGCTGCGCGCCTGGCTCTCGCCGGCGAAGGCCTTCAGCAGGTTGCGTTCGGTGCGGGTTCCTTTGATGCTTTTCATAGTGGTTTGATTAGGTGTTTGCTTGCCCATAGCACTGCAAGGATCGTGCCACGCCAGTCACAACCCCGGCAGCTGCTCCAGATCGGCGCGGAAGGTGCGGTAGGCCGCCGGGAGCGCGGCGCTGTCTATCGCCTCGGGCGGCAGGATGCGGTAGCCGGGCAGCGCCACCCACACGGGGATGCACTCCAGGCGGTAGGTCATGCGGCCGTCGGGATGCTTCGTCGCCTCGATCGCGGCCATGATGCCGCCGTCGGTGTAGCGCTTGCGCTGGTTCGAGACGAAGTTGCCCAGCGAGTAGAGCGTCACGTGCGTCGAGTCGGCCTCGGCGGGCTGCACCACGTGGGGATGGCTGCCGACGACCAGATCGGCGCCGTGCCGCCGCAGGAAGGCGGCCAGCTTGCGCTGCGCGGCGTTCTCGCGCCGCTCGTATTCGTTGCCCCAGTGCACGCAGGCGACGATGCAGTCGGCGCCCGCGCGCTGCGCCGCAGCCAGGTCGCCGGCCATGCGCAGCGTGTCGAGGAGGTTGACCTCCATGCCCCGGGGCACGGGCATGCCGTTGGTGCCGTAGGTGTAACAGAGCAGGGCGAAGCGCACGCCGCGCCGCTCGACGAGCAGCGGATGACGCCCCGCGCGGTCGAGCGAGTCGACGAACGACCCCGTGCGCAGGATGCCGCAGCGGTCGAGCTCGCGGGCCGTGGTGCGGATCCCCTCGGCCCCGCCGTCACAGCAGTGGTTGTTGGCCGTGAGGGCCACGTCGACGCCCGCCTCGCGCAGGGCGTCGGCCAGCTCGACGGGCGAGCGGAAGAGGGGATAGCCCGTGTAGCGACCCGTGCCTGTGAGCGTCGTTTCGAGGTTGACCACCGCCAGGTCGGCCGCCTCGAAGCGGGGACGGACCGCCGCGAATACCTCCGTGTAGTCGAACGTCGTGTCGCGCTGCGCGGCCCGCACCTGGGGCATGTGCTGCATCAGGTCGCCCGCGAAGAGCAGTCGCACGCGCACGGGCTGCGGCTCGGGAGCCGGTGGCGGCGGGGGAGGGGCCGACGTGCAGCCCGCGGCGGCGAGCAGCAGGGCGAAAAGCGCCGTTCTCACTTCTTTATATTACTTTTCACTTTTTACTTTTCGCTTGCCTCTTCGGGTTGGCCGGAAACCACCCCTTCTCCACCCGCCGGCGCTGCTCGAACAGCTCGCCGATCGACCAGAGCGACGAGGCGCCCCACACGGCCAGCAGCGTCGACCAGAAGAGCTCCCCGACGACGATCGACGCCGCCACGGAGGCGATTCCCATGACGAGGAAGACCCACCAGCAGCCCGTGCCGAAGTGGTATTCGCCCCGGATGACGAGCGGATGGAAGAGCCCGATGATAAGAAACGTGGCCACGCCGATGGCGAGCCCCGTGAGGTGGTAGTGTGCCAGAAATTCGATCATGATGCGATTGTTTCGAAGGTAAAGATAGTGTTTTTTGCCGGACGAGCAACCCGTTTCTGCCCGAAAAAGAGATCCGGCCCCCAACCGAAGCCGGGGACCGGAACGTCTTTCCCTGCGGAATCAGAAATTGTACTGGGCCAGGATGCTCACGCGGTTGGCATGGTTCTCGGCGCCGTTCATCGTCGAGCGCATGCCGTAGATATACTCGGCGGCCAGCTTCATGCGCGGGGTGACCGAGCAGAAGATGTTGCCGAAGATGTAGTCGCCGCGGCGGTACTGCTCGTCGGCGTAGGCGCCGTGCCTGCGCTCCACGCGCACGGTCGAGTAGCCGCCCGAGAGCTTCACGCGGCGCGAGAGGTTGATCTGCGCCGAGGCCTGCCAGCCCCACATGGGCATCGTCTGCGCCTGCTCGGCGTTCTGGGGGTTGGGCGTGAAGTCGAGGCCCGCGCCGGCCAGATCCTGGATGTAGGGGGCGATGCCCTCGCCGTAGACGCCGTTCATGTAGAGCACCAGAGGCTGCGCCACCTTGATGCGGCCGCTGAACTGCGCGCCCCAGCCGAGCAGCGAGGTGTTGTCGCCCGTCAGGTTGTTGTGCATGTAGAGGTTGCGCACGATACCCGACGCGCGGATGTGGCTCTCGCGGTTGTTGCCCCAGGCGAGCTGGATATAGGCCGGGAAGTCGGGCATGCGCTGGCGCAGCGTGGCGAAGTTGTCGTTGTAGGTGGCCTCCACGTCGGGCATCTCGGCCGCCACGCCGAAGGTCAGCCGGTCGCGGGCGAAGGTCACCTCGTAGCGCGCCAGCGTGGCGTACTTCTCGAAGCTGTTGGAGTTGGGCCCCCGCAGGTCGATCATCTCGGGTGCCGAGCGCAGGTCGTTGAAGGTGGTCACGTCGCGACCCAGCGTCAGGCCGAGCAGCGACACGTAGGCCGAGCGCAGGCGGGGCGTGTAGCTGTTCTCGGCGCCCCCGCGGAAGTCGGCGTCGGCGAAGATCACCACGCGGCCCAGGGCGCGCGAGTTAGCGATAGCCTTCACGAAGAGGCGCGAGGCGCTGGCGTCCATGCGCAGCTGCTGGCGCGTGTCGTAGTTGCCCGGCACGGGAATGGCCGAGGGGCGGAAGTTCACGTCGTCCGAGATGCCGTCGAAGTCGTAGCTCGCGCGCAGGCTCACCGAGCCGCCGAGCGCCAGCGAGAAGCGGTTGTTCTTCGATGCGAAGACGAACTGCGGACGCTCCACCTGCTGAAACCCGTAGCGGTGCGTCTCCAGATAGTCGACCACGGCGGCGTCGGCCGCCAGGCGGTCGAGTGCGGCGGCCTCCTGCACGGCGCAGCACTCCGAGGACGCTGCGGCCTGGTGCGACGAGATGAGGCAGACAGTGGGTCGGTATTCGCCCGATGCGGTGGCAGGGCGCTGTGCCGAAGCCGAGGATGCGATCAGCAGCGCGGCTGCCAGAATGCGAATGGTTCTTTTCATACGCGAATTTAGGTTGTTTGTTGTGTTTTTCCGTTCGAGGGTTGAATCTTGGCAGCCCTCCGGGCAAGGAGTATGCCAAGCGCCCGCCGCGGGCGGCCTGCGCGGCGCGGCGAAGCCGAAAAAACACTATCTTTGCACCCTCGGGCCGTTTCGCGTCATCGGCACGGGGTTTGGCGGCTGCCGCATATGCTATCGGCCTAATCGTGAATTATGATATAATTAAGGTATGTTTCTCGTCCTGATACTCCTGCCCGTCGTCGCGGTCGCGGCCGCCGACTGGCTCCACTACCGGCGCCGCGTGCATGCGCTCGCGCCGTGGCGGCGGCGTCTGTTCGTCGCGTGGTGCTGTGCCACCGACGCCCTGCCGGTCCTCCTGCTGCTTGCGGGGCTGCTGCTGCCCGACAACCCCACGGCGCTCGTCCGCGCGATGATGTGGGGCGTCTGGGTGTGGATGCTCGCCGCCGTGCCGCGCGGGGTCTGCTACCTCTTCTCCCTCGTCGGCCTGCGCCGCGCGGGGTGGGGCGCAGGGCTGGCCGCCGCCGCACTGCTCGTGTGGGGCGCCACGGGCGGCCGCACGCGGATCGAGGTCCGGCGCATGGAGGTGCGCTCCGACCGCCTCCCGGCGGCCTTCGACTCGCTGCGCGTCGTACAGCTCACCGACATCCACGTCGGCACGCTCGTCGCGCCCGAGCGCGAGCTCGCCCGCCTGGTCGACAGTGTCGAGGCGCTGCGTCCCGACCTGGTCCTCTTCTGCGGCGATCTGGTCAACATCCGCTCATCGGAGATGGAGGGGGCGCCCGCCCGCATCCTCGGCCGCCTGCGCGCGCCGCTGGGCGTCTACTCGGTGCTGGGCAACCACGACGTGGGCACCTACATCAAGGATACCGCGGCGCTCCGCCCCGAGACGAGCCGCCGCCGGCTCGTCGAGACCCAGCAGACGATGGGGTGGCGCGTGCTGGAGGATACGACCCTCTGGCTGCGCCGCCGCGGCGACAGCATCTCGCTCTCGGGCATCTCGTTCGACCCCTCGCTGCGCGAGCGCCGCCACGACCGGCGCCTGCCCCTCCCGCAGCTCGACCGCATCTATCGCGACCTCCCCGCCGACGCCTGGAACATCACGCTTACCCACCTGCCCCAATACTGGGACGCCATCCTCGACCACCGCCGCGGCGACCTCACGCTCGCGGGCCACGTCCACGCCATGCAGCTGAAAGTGCGCCTCTTCGGCCGCAGCTACTCGCCCGCACGCCTGCTCTACACGCGCTGGAGCGGCCGCTACGACGAGCGGGGCCGCACCCTCTCGATCTGCGACGGCTCGGGCTACGTAGGCTACCCGCTGCGCCTGGGCGCCCCTCCCCAAATCACCCTCATCACACTCCGACGATGCGAATCACCCTCTCCGCGGCCCTGACTGCCGACGGCTTCCTCGACGACCGCTCGCCGCGGCGTCTTATGATCTCCACCCCCGAAGACTGGGCCGACGTCTGCCGCCTGCGCTGCGACCACGACGCCATACTGGTCGGCGCGGCCACGCTGCGCCGCGACGATCCGGCCCTCGTGCTGCGCGACGAGGAGGCCCGCGCACGCCGCCGCCGGGCGGGCCTGCGCCCCGACATCGCCAAGGTGGCCCTCACGCGCTCGGGCGATGTCGACCCCGCGCTGCGCTTCTTCACCGTGGGCGACGCCGACCGCTACATCTTCTCGCCGCGACAGCTGCCGGCGCTTGAAGGAGCGGCCGAGGTGGTGGTATGCAACCCCGTGACGGCCTGCGCCGTAGTCACCGAGCTCGAGAAGCGCGGCGTGGGCAGCCTCTTCGTCGAGGGTGGCGCCGCGGTCCTGCGGCTCTTCCTCTCCGAGGGGATGGCCGACACGCTGCGTCTGGCCGTCAACCCCGCGCTGCGCCTCGGCGCGCAGGGGTGTACCCCCTTCCGCTTCGACCCGCCCGCGGGCGCTGCCCTCCGCAGCCGCCTCGTGGGGGGCATGCAGGTCTCCGAGTGGACGCTCCGCCCCGACACCTCCGACGACGACCGCCGCCTGCTCGGGCGGGCCGTGGAGGAGAGCCGCCGCTGCACCCCCTCGCCCTCGTCCTACTGCGTGGGCGCCGTCGTCCGCACGGCCGACGGCCGCATCTTCACGGGCTACACCCACGAGACGTCGCCCACCGACCACGCCGAGCAGGCGGCCGTAAGCAAGGCCCTCGCCGCGGGTGCCGAGCTGCGCGGGGCGTCGATCTACTCCTCGATGGAGCCCTGCTCTCGCCGGGCCAGCCAGCCCGAGAGCTGCACCGCGATGATCCTCCGCCACGGCTTCTCGCACGTGGCCTTCGCCCTCTACGAGCCCGACCGCTTCGTCGCCTGCCGCGGGGCGCTCACGCTGCGCGAGGCGGGCGTCGACGTGCGCTGTTACCCCGACCTGGGGGCCGACGTGCTGGCCGTCAACGCCCATCTGTGGTAGACAGCGGGGTCCGAAAAGTGTTCATTATGGACTAATAATGGCCGAAACGTCGGGTCTGGCTCACCACTTGCCGTGGAATGGTGTATCTTTGCTCCATCCCATAATTACGACACGCATGAAAACGGTTGTGAGATTCGCCCTTGCGGCGACGCTGCTCTCCGCACCCGCCGTCGCTGCGGCCCAAAGCCCGCTCTCGCTCGAGGAGGCGCTCCGCACGACGCTCACCGACAATCCCGCCATGAAGGCCGCGGCCCACGAGGAGCGCGCGGCGCAGCAGGAGCGCCGGGCCGCCATCGGCCTGCGCCTGCCCCGCATCGGCCTGACGGGCGCCTACGCCTATCTGGGCAAGGATATCGGCTTCGACTTCAACGACCTGAAGGCCCCCGCCGGGCAGATGGTCGGCCAGATCCTCGGCAGCGGGCTGATCCCCCCGACGCAGATTCCCGCCATCCAGGGGCTCCTCGACCCCATCATGGGGGCCGACTGGTTCCTCAAGGTTCAGGACCGCAGCCTGGGCTTCGTGGGCGGCGAGGTGACGCTCCCCATCTGGATGGGCGGCAAGATCAACGCCGCCAACCGCGCCGCGCGCATCAACGAGCGCTCGGCCGCCGAGGCGGGCCTCCAGACCCGCAATGCGCTGGTCTCGGAGCTCGTCGAGCGCTACTTCGGCCTGGCTCTGGCCCGGCAGGTGGTGGCCGTGCGGCAGCAGGTGGTCGACGGCGTGCGCAAGCACCTCGAGGATGCCGAGGCGCTGGAGCGCAGCGGCATGATCGCCCGCAGCGAACGGCTCTACGTCGAATTCAAGATGGCTGAAGCCGAACGCGAGCTAGCCGACGCCAAGTTGCAGGAATCCACCATCGCCAGCGCCCTGAACAACACGCTCGGCAGCGCCGGCGACCGCTCGCTCACGACGGCCATGTTCCTCGTGGGCGACCTCGAACCGCTCACCCATTACCAGCAGCTGGCCGCGCGCCGCAACCCCCTGCTGGAGCAGGTCTCGCTCAAGCGCCGGCTGGCCGAGGAGGGGGTACGCGCGCAGCGCGCCGAATTCTTCCCGCAGGTGGTCGCCCTGGGCGGCGCCTCGTTCTACAACTACCAGGTCGCGGGCCTCGTACCCCGCTGGGCCGTGGGGGTGGGGGTGAGCTTCAAGCTCTTCGACGGTCTGAACCGCGAATACAAGTACTCCGCCGCCCGGCAGACCGCCCGTCGCGTGGGCGAGCTGGAGTCGAAGGCCGGGCACGACATCGCCGTGCTGGTCGAGCAGCTCTACAACCAGCTCCAGAGCTACCGCAACCGCATGCGCTCGATCGAGTCCTCGCTTGCCTTCGCCGAGGAGCTGCTGCGCATCCGCAACGCCGCCTTTCTGGAGGGCATGGGCTCGTCGTCGGACCTGATCGACGCCGAGCTCAACCTCGCCGCCGTGCGCGCCGAGCGCCTTCAGGCGGCTTACAACTTCGACACGCTGCTGGCGCGACTGCTCGAGGCGGCCGGCGCGAGCGACGAGTTCGCGGCCTATGCGCAGCGCCCCGACGCCCGCAAAATCGAGTTCGAATAAATACACCTTACCGATATGAAGCGTAGCAATACCCTTGGAATCATCCTCGCGGCGATCGTCGTCGTCGCAGCCGTCGTTCTGGTGAGCCGTCTGGCCACCCGCACGACCCCCACGCTCCTGCAGGGCACGGTCGAGTGCACCGTCTACAAGGCCTCGTCGAAGGTCCCGGGGCGCATCCTCGAGATGAAGGTCGCGGAGGGCGACCGCGTGGAGCGCGGCCTGCTGCTCTACACGCTCTCCACCCCCGAGCTCGACGCCAAGCTCCGGCAGGCCGAGGCCGTGAAGAGCGCGGCGTCGGCGCTCGACGCCGCAGCCGTGGCGGGAGCCCGCCGCCAGCAGATCGAGGCGGCCCTGAATCTGTGGCAGAAGGCCCAGGCGGGGCTCGAGCTCGCCCGCAAGACCTACGAGCGCGTCAGGAGCCTCCACGAGCAGGGCGTCGTGCCGGCACAGAAGCTCGACGAGGCGTCGGCCAACTACGAGGCGATGCAGGCCACGGCCCGTGCCGCCAAGGCGCAGTACGAACTGGCCACCGACGGTGCCCGCAAGGAGGACAAGGCGGCCGCCGCGGCCAAAGTCCGCCAGGCCGAGGGGGCCGTGAGCGAGGTCGAGAGCTACATCGAGGACGCCATGGTCTACTCGCCCGTCGCGGGCGAGGTCTCCACCATCGTCGCCGAAGAGGGCGAGCTGGTGGGCAGCGGCTATCCCGTGGTGACGATCCTCGACCTCTCCGACGCGTGGGCCACCTTCAACGTCAAGGAGACCCTGCTGCCCGGCATCCGCGTGGGCACGCGCTTCGCGGCCCGCGTTCCGGCGCTCGACCGGCAGATCGACTTCGAGGTGACCCACATCGCCGCGCAGGCCGACTTCGCCACCTGGTCCGCCACCCGCACACAGGGGGGCTTCGACGTTCGCACCTTCGCCGTGAAGGCCCGCCCCGCGGGCGAAGCTGCGGAGGGGCTCCGCCCCGGCATGAGCGTGCTGGTCGACTGGGACGCCATCGAACGATAAGCCCGCGCGACGATGGCCGGATTCCTCCATAACATGCGGGCCGCCGCCGGGCGCGAGATCGGACGCATGCGCCGCATGCCCATCTACTTCGCGCTGCTGGTGCTGCTGCCGCTGCTCTCCTTCGGTTTCTTCGCCGCCCTGCTCGGGCGCGGCGTGGCGCGCGACATCCCCGTGGCACTCTTCGACGAGGACCGCACGCCCCTCTCGCGCACCGTCGCGCGGATGATCGACGACACCCCCACGGTGCGCATCGCCTACGACGTGCAGCAGATGGACGAGGCCGAGCGCCTGATGCGCGAGGGGAAGATCGCCGCGATCGTGCAGATCCCCGACTTCTTCGAGAAGAACATCCTGAGCAATCGCCAGACGCGCATCGAGAGCTACATCGCCGGCACCAATATCTCGGTCAACGGATTGCTCTCGAAGGACATCCAGACGGCCGTGACCACCTTCTCGGCCGGCATCCAGCTGCAACTGCTCACCAAGCAGGGGCTCACCGAGCGGCAGGCGATGGCGCAGCTCATGCCCGTGCGCTTCGACAAGCACGTACTATTCAATCCCTACGTCAATTACGCCTATTACCTCACGCCGAGCTTCCTGCCCATGATGCTCATGATCTTCACCGTCATGGCCACGGTCTTCGCCCTCGGCGCGGAGCTCAAGAACGGCACGTCGGGCGAGTGGATCGCCACAGCCGGCGGCTCCGTGACAGCGGCCTTCGCGGGCAAGCTGCTCCCGGTCACCGCACTGCTTCTGCTGCAGGCGCTGGCCATGGGCTGGATCGTCGTGGGGCTCGTCGGCGTGCCGCTCAACGGCAGCTTCGGTCTGCTGCTGGCCGGCACGGTGCTCTTCGTGGCGGCCTACCAGTCCATAGCGCTGCTCTTCGTCGCGCTGGTGGCCAACATGCGCCTGGCGCTCTCGCTCGGCGGCGGCTACTCGGTGCTCGCCTTCACCTTCTCGGGCCTCACGTTCCCGGTGATGGCCATGTGGGAGCCCGTGCAGTGGCTCAGCCGCCTCTTCCCGTTCACCTACTACACCGATCTGGTCGTCGACCAGATGCTGCGCGGCGCACCCGTCGCCGCGTCGCTGCCCGACCTGGGGTGGATGGGGCTCTTCGTCGTCTTACCGCTCCTCGCCCTCCCGCGTCTGAAGCGGGTGGCGACGGATCCAACGTTCTGGGGGAGGTTGTGATATGAACCGATTCATCCGACAGATACGCTCCTACGGCGAGCAGATGCGCTCGGTCGCAGCCAACGAGGTGCGCATGATCTTCGGCGACAGCGGTGTGGTGCTGGTCGTCGTGCTGGCACTGCTCATCTACGCCACGGTCTACTCGCTGGCCTACGGGGCCGAGGTGCTGCGCGAAGTGCCCGTCGGGGTGGTCGACGAGAGCCGCACCCCCTCGAGCCGGGCCCTCGTCGAGACCTTCAACGCCGGGCCCAACACCTACGTGGCCTACAATCCGGCCGACATGCAGGAGGCCCGGCAGCTCTTCTTCGACCGCGACATCTACGGCATCGTCTACATCCCCGCCGACTACGAGCGCAAGCTGCTGGGCGGCGAGCAGGCCGATGTGGCGCTTTATGTCGACGCGGGCTACTTCCTCATGTACAGACAGGTATTCCAGGAGATCGTCACCTCGATAGGCAAGACGGGGGCGATGGTCGGGTTCCAGCGCCTGGTGGCCAAGGGGGCCAACATCCCCCAGGCGAAAGCCATCTCGCAGCCGGTCGTCTACCGAGCCCACAACCTCTTCAATCCCTACCTGGGCTACGGCACCTTCGTCATGCCGGCGATCATCCTGGTCATCATCCAGCAGACGATGCTCATCGGCATCGGCATGGTCGGCGGCACGTGGCGCGAAAAACGGCTCTACGGCAAGCTACGGCCCGCCGGGCGGCAGCGCATGTCGACGCTGCCCATCGTCGCGGGGCGCGGAGCGGTCTACGCGGCGATCTACGCCGCGACGTGCACCTATATTCTGGCGGTCCACTACCGGCTCTTCGGCTACCCGATGAACGGCCACACCTCGGCCGTGCTGCTCTTCGTGGGGCTATACATGGCCGCCTCGATCGCGCTGGCGCTGGCCGTGTCGACCCTCTTCCGCCACCGCGAAAATTCGCTCCTGCTGCTGCTGTGGACCTCGGTGCCGGTGCTGCTGCTCAGCGGCGTCTCCTACCCGCGCGAGGGCATGCCCGATTGGCTCTACTCGCTCGGGCAGCTCCTGCCCAGCAGCCACGGCATCCGCGGCTTCATCCGCATCCGCTCGATGGGCGCCTCGCTGGCCGAGGTGGCCGGCGAGCTGCGCATGCTGGGCATCCTCGCGCTCGTCTACGGCTTTCTGGCCTGCGTGGGCATCCACCGGGCCATCTCGCGCGAGGCGCAGGAGGAGGCCGCCGACATCCCGGCAGAAAGCCGATAGGCGAACGCCTCCGGGAGAGGACACCCGAAAAGCCGCAGCCACGCGCACGACACCAACGAAAAAGAGGTCGGGACCGAGTCCCGACCTCTTTCGTCGTATGGCGCCGCCTACCGCGGACCGCCGAATCCGCCGTGCGGGGGAGGACCGCCCGGGCCTCCGGGGCCCATCATGCGGCGGTTGCCGCCCGACGACTCGCTGATGCCGTAGTCGCGCAGGTTGGTCGAACCCTTCTTGCCGAAGCGGCGCAGGTTGTAGGTAAACTGCACCATGTAGTAGCGGCCGATGACGCTGTTGGTGGCGTTCTGCGTCCAGCCCGAGCCCACCGACCGCGCGAAAGCGGTGTTCTGGTTCAGCAGGTCGTTGACGCCGAAGAGGATCTCGCCGCGCTTGTTCTTGAAGAGCTTCTTGCCCACGAAGACGTTGCAGAGCAGATACGACTCGTCGTAGTCGTTGGTGAAGCCGATGTACTGGTTGTAGGCTGCGCTCGCCGTGAGGGTGAAGCCCAGCGGCAGGACGAACTTCATGCTGGCCTGGGCCGAGTGGTTGAAGTAACGGTTCTTGGTGCGGTTGTCGTCGTAGGAGTTTGTCGTCTCGGTGTAGGTGCCGTTCCACGAGAGGGTGAAGTCGACGTTCTCCGATATGTTGCTGCCCAGCACGGCACGGCCGTCGTAGTCCATCTGCTCGGTGTCGTTGCGCATGCCCCCCTCGATCGAGCCGTCGGGGCGTACAGTGCCGCCCAGGATGCTCGGCGTCTGGGTGTATCCTACGCCGGCCGACACGTTGAAGTTGCTCTTCAGGAAGCCGATCGGCAGGCCGTAGCTGATGTGGGTGCGCAGGCGCTTGTAGCCGTCGAGGTTCACCGGCATCGAGTAGTAGTTGGGGCTGTACTCCTTGCCGTCGATGATCATCGCGCCGGGGTTCTGCACCGTGTGGGTGGCATTGTAGTCCTGCGTGAACTGGGTCGAGAACATCCACATGAAGGTGCGGCCCTTCTCCACGTTCGAATTGGTGTAGTGGAAGTTGATATTGTGGCTGTAGAGCGGGTCCAGGTCGGGATTGCCTCGCGAGATGCTCTGGGCGTTCGACACGTCGTAGACGCTCTGCAAGTTGGTGATCTGCGGCGCGTTGGTGTAGGAGGTCACGAACAGCCGCAGCGAGTTCTCGCGGTTGATCTGCAACTGGCCCATCATGAAATAGGTCATGAAGTCGTAGTCGTGGGAGATGCGCTCCGCGTCGTCGCGCACGATCTGCCCGTCGAGCTGCGCGTGCTGGTAGTAGAGGTTGGCGATGAAGGTGTTGCGCTCCTTCGAGAAGCGGAATCCCGGGCCCACGGAGTGGGTCTTGTAGCTGCTCTCGTAGGCGTTCGACAGCGAGCGGTCGGGCTCCAGCCCGGCGATGTCGAAGTTGTCGTCGGCGGTGATGTAGGAGCGCTTGTCCCGCTCCGAATTGGAGAGCGAGAAGCGGTACTGGAGGCTCACCTGCGCATGCTTGGACACCGGCTCGGTGTAGGTGGCGTTGGCGCGCAGCGAGTGGCTCGTCGAGGGGGCGATCGTCTTCAGGTAGCGCAGGTCGGTGTAGCCGGCGGGATCCCACGTGCCGACGAAAGGTCCCGTGCCCGGACGCGCGGGCTGCAAACCCATCTGATTCGACCACGAGCGGGCGTCGTTCTCGCTGTCGCTGTAGCTGCCGTTGGCGTCGATGGTGATCGTGCGGCCCGCCTTGCCCAGCTTGGCGCGGTAGACGGCCGCAAGGCGCAGGTTGTAGCCGTTGTTCGTCGACTCGTTATAGTTGTCGGTGCGGCTGTAACCGCTCTGACCGAACTGCCAGCCCTCGGTGGTGCTCCAGGGGTCGTTGGTCTGGTAGCTGAACGAGGGGCGGACCATCAGGTTCTGGTTCTCGGAGATCTTCCACTCGATGCGTGCGTTGGCGCGGTGGTTATAGGCCCGCGTGTCGGAGTAGCCGATCGTCGAGAGGGTGTCGGTCATCATGGGCGGCTCGTACCACTTGTCGATCGTCTGCGTGTTGCGGGTGTTGGTGTTGTTAAAGAAGTAGCTGCCCTGCACCGACACCTGGTCGCGCTTGCCCCACGTGTCGGAGAAGTTCACGCCGAAGGCGTTGACGCGCGCCACGCCGCTCTGCGGGCGCATCATATACTGGCCCACGCCGCCCGGACGGCGGCCGCCCCCGCCGCCACCCGAGACATTGAGGATGTCCTCGAACGAGAAGTTCTGCTGGTTGACGTTGTTGAACAGGCCGATGAGCGAGATGCGCGTGTCGCCCTGAAAGATGTTGACGTTGCCGCCGGCGATGTATTTGTGCTGCGACTCGGTCTTCGTGTCGGCGTCGTAACCGTAACCGGCGTAGAGCTTGCCGAACTGCCCCTGGCGCATGTTGGCGTGGGTGACGATGTTGATGGCCTTATAACCCTCGCCGTCGTCCATGCCCGAGAACTCGGCGGCGTCCGAGAGCTTGTTGTAGACCTCCACGCGGTCGACGGCCTGCGCCGGCAGCGACTTGATGGCCGTGGTCACGTCCTCGCCGAAGAACTCCTTGCCGTCGACAAAGACCTTCTTGACCTCCTCGCCCTGCGCCTCCACCGTGCCGTCGGTCACGGTGATGCCGGGCATCTTCTTGAGCAGCCCCTCCACGTCGGCGTCGCTGGTCACCTTGAAGGCCCCGGCGTTGTAGCTCACCGTGTCACCCTTCTGCGAGGTGCGCAGCTGGGCCTCCTTGACCACCGTTTCGATCCGCAGGCCCTCCTTGAGCTCCAAGGTGCCCAGGTCGAGTTTCGATGCTCCGATGCGGAACTCCGATTTGTGGGTCTCGTAGCCCAGGAAGCTGATCTCCAGCGTATAGTCGCCGTAGGCGAGCGACGGTACCGAAAGGGCGCCCGCATAGGCCGTCAGCAGCTGCTTGGGTTTGTCGGGAGTTTTGGCCGAGGTGATCGTCACCACGGCGCCGGGGACCCCCTCCCCGGTACCCGCATCGACGACCTTGGCCGTGAGGGTTCCGCGCTGCTGCGCGAAAACCGACGTCGCAAGGAGCGCGACGAAGAGGGTCAACAATGTCTTTCTCATCTGATCTATCTCACTTGGGTTTAAAAAATTTCCGCTGCGAAGATAACCATTTTCAGGGGGAGTTGCCTTCCCGCACGGGTGAATCGACCAAATAGGGGTGTCAACCGCCCCGCCGGCGCGGCGAGCCGAAGCGCCGAGGCCCGGAACGCAGCGTTCCGGGCCTCGGCCGAAGAGGGATCGCAGGGCGCCTATTGGGGCCATGCAGCCGTGAGCCACGCCTTGAACTCGGGCACGCGCGCCTTGGGTATGACGATCCGCTCGGGCGTCTCGACCTGGAGCGCGAGCGACAGCCGGCTGCCGAACCACACGGCGATGTCGCGCACGGCCCGGCGCGCCACGATGAACTGGCGGTTGGCGCGGAAGAAGTCGGCCTCCGGGAGCAGCGACTGCAACGCCTCGAGCGTCTTGTCCATGGGGTAGGGCACGCCGTCGAAGCCGTAGGCCCACACCCGCTCGTCGGCCGTATAACAGAAGGCGATCTGGTCGGGACGCAGGGGGATGATGCGGTCGCGCACGTGGACCAGGAAGGCGCCCCCCTCGCGCTGCGCGGCGACCATGCGCCCGACGCGCGAACCGTACTCGGCGCGCTGGCTGCCCGTCAGCCGCCGCAGCTTGGCCAGCGCGCGCCCCACGTCGGCGGCGTTGACCGGCTTGAGCAGGTAGTCGATGCTGTTCACGCGGAACGCCTCCAGCGCATAGCGGTCGTAGGCCGTGGTGAAGACCACGGGCGACGAGACCTCCACAGCGTCGAAGATGCGGAACGACGCCCCGTCGGCCAGGTGTATATCCATGAATATCAGGTCGGGCCGCTCGTTCGTGCGCAGCCACTCGATGCTCTCCACCACGCTCTCCAACGTGGCCGCGACCTCCAGCTCGGGCTCCACCTCGCGCAGGATGGCCTTCAGGTTGCGCGCGGCAGCCGTTTCGTCCTCTATGATGAGCGCTTTCATGCCTCGGCAGGGGGTTGGAGCGGCAGCCGCACGGTGAATGTCGCGCCGTCGTCGTCGACCTCGATCTGCGAGTCGGCGATCAGGTGCCAGCGGTTGCGCAGGTTCTCGAGCCCGATGCCCGTCGAGGCGACGCGCTCGAGCTTGGGCGCCCGGGGGTTGGAGACCACCAGCCGCCCGGCCTCTGTGCGGATCGACACGCGCAGCGGGTGGGCCGAGGTGATGGCGTTGTGCTTCACGGCGTTGTCGATCAGCGGCTGGAGGCTCAGCGCCGGCAGCCGCCAGGCGCCGTAGCGCGGGTCGACGTCGACGTCGAAGAAGAGCTTGTCCTCGTAGCGCACCCTGAACTGGTAGGCGTAGGCCTCGGCGAAGCGCAGCTCCTCGTCGACGGTCGCCAGCGTGCTCTGCCCGTTCTGGAGGATGTAGCGGAAGGTGTAGGAGAGACGGTCGATGTAGGTGAGGGCCCGCTCCTGCTCGCCCTCTCGCACGAGCATCGCCAGCGAGTTGAGCGAGTTGAAAAGGAAGTGGGGGTTGATCTGCCCCACGAGCAGGTTATAGCGCGTAGTGAGGTTCTCGTTCTTGAGCTGCTCGTTCTCCAGCTCCACGGCCCGCTGCCGCGATACGAGCACGTAGATGCGCCCGTAGAGCATCGACACGGCCACGGCGAACGAATACTTGAGCAGCAGCACGTAGTCGAACAGCCGCCCGCCCATCACGTTGGGCCGTATGCGCCCCGTGTGCCACTCGGCCACGGGTGCCAGCAGGTAGAGCGCTCCGGCGACGAGCAGGCACCACAGACACTGCCGGGCGAAGCGGCGGGCCGAATAGTCGTGGCGCGAGCGGGTGAGGATCGAGAGCATGACGAACGACACGACGAGGTAGTAGAGCAGTTGCAGCAACAGCTGGTAGCCCTCCGACGGGCGGTTGTAGAGCGTGCTGTAGTCGAACTCCTCGCCGTTGCGCCGCTCGATACGCGCCAGCAGCGGATGGCCCCTTTCGGTGCGCGGGGGTTCGAGCTCGCCCACCAGGCGGTCGCCATCGGCGAGCTTCAGACGCCGCACGCGCGACTGCATGACGTATACGCTGTCGCCGCCGGGGTAGACCAGGTAACCGTGGCCGTCGGGGCTCACCGCGAGCCGCCCCTCCTCGCCTCGCCGCACCATCTGCCCGCTCTCGGAGCGGGGCGGCGAGTCGTTGCGCTCGACCAGCAGCAGCAACAGGTAGGAGAAGTTCACCACCAGCGAGACCGCCACGGCGACCAGCAGGTTGAGCACGGCATCGGAGTATTTCGCACGCAGTCTCATGCGCCTACTCCTCCTTCATGTACCACGAAGCGTAGAGCATGTAGTCGCGGGCCGTGCGGCGGACGATCTCCTCGCGCTGCTCGGCGGTCACCTCGCGGATCTTGCGCGCCGGGACCCCCGCATAGAGCGAGTCGGGCTCCAACTGCGCATTGGAGAGAACGAGCGCTCCGGCGGCGATGATGCAGCCCGAGGGGACCACGGCGTTGTCGAGCACCGTGGAGTTCATGCCGATGAGGCAGTTATCGCCGATGCGCGCGCCGTGGATGACGGCGTTATGGCCCACCGACACGTCGTTGCCGATAATCGTCTGCGACGGGTGCTTCGAGCCGTCGTAGAGCGTGTGCAGCACCGCGCCGTCCTGGATGTTGGTGCGGTCGCCGATCACGATCTTGTTCACATCGCCGCGCAGCACGGCGTTGTACCATATGGAGCAGTCGCGGCCGACGGTCACGTCGCCCAGCAGCACGGCCGTCTCGGCCAGAAAGGTGTTTTCGCCCACCGAGGGCTCGTGCCCGCGCACTTTTCTTATCAATGCCATAGCTATAATCGTTCTTTGGTTTCCACGTCGTAATGCGTGCGCCCGCTGCCGCGCACCGTCTCGATGCGGTGGCCGCCCGGCCGGCGCAACAGGCTGTCGAGGTCGGCGCCTCCGGCCAGCGGCAGCCCGTCGCACGCCACGATCGTATCGGCGGGCAGCGGCTCCTCCGTCGCGGGAACGGATGCTTCGCCGCATGCCGCCAGCGCCGCGACGGTCAGCAGCAGGGCGGTAAGACGCACGATGCGGTTCATCGCTGCTCCTCCCCCTTAGCCTCCTGCCACAGCTCCTCCATGCGGTCGAGCGCGAGCTCGTGCAGCGTATGCCCCTGGGCTGCGGCACGCTCCTCCATGTAGTTGAAGCGGCGCATGAACTTCTTGTTGGTGCGCGCCAGCGCCGACTCGGGGTCGACGCCGTAGAGGCGGCAGGCGTTGATGAGCGAGAAGAACAGATCGCCGAACTCCTGCTCGAGGTCGTCGGCCGAACCGGTGCGCATCTCGCGCTCCACCTCGCCGATCTCCTCCCGGACCTTCTCCCACACATCCTCCCTCTTCTGCCAGTCGAAGCCCGTCGAGGCGGCTTTCTCGCCCATGCGGTAGGCCTTGACCATCGCCGGCAGCGAGCGGGGCACGCCGCCCAGCGTGCCGCTCTTGCGGTTCTTCTTGCGCAGCTTGAGCGCCTCCCAGTTCTCCCTGACCTGGTCGGGCGTGTTGGCGTGGATGTCGCCGTAGACGTGGGGGTGACGGTAGATGAGCTTGTCGCACAATGCGTCGGCCACCTCTCCGAAGTCGAACGCCTGCTGCTCCTCGCCCAGCTTCGAGTAGAAGACCACATGCAGCAGCAGGTCGCCCAGCTCCTCCTTGATCCCCTCCATGTTGCCGTCGGTGATGGCGTCGACCAGCTCGTAGGTCTCCTCGATCGTATTGTTGCGCAGCGACTCGAAGGTCTGCTCGCGGTCCCACGGGCACTCGCGCCGCAGCGTGTCCATCACCTCCAGCAGCCGTGCCGTCGCTTCCAAACGTTTGTCTTCCATAGCCGAAATAGGATTTATATAGATGCAAAGGTAGCACATTCGGCGGAAAAACCGGCTCCGCCGGCCCGAAATCGTCGCCCGGGCGCAAAAAAGCGGGGAGCGCCCCGCATGGGACGCTCCCCGCCGGGCCTGCCGGCCGCTGGGGTCAGAGCTCGCGCAGCGCGATGGCGAAGCCGCCGCCGCGGGCCATGCGTATCTCCAGCTCGCTCCCGGCGTCGACCTGGCGCGTCGAGATCTCGTAGGCCTCGGCTCGGGTCATGCAGTCGGCGTCGGGCGCGTCGGCATAGATCGTCGCCTCGTAGCGCTTGCCCGGAGAGAGGAAGTCGGTGCGGAAGCGGGCCGTGTAGGGCTCGTCACCGGCCACGCCGCCCACGAACCAGCGTCCGTCCCCCTTGGCACGGCGCGCCACGACCACATAGTCGCCCGGCTCGGCCAGCAGGTAGCGGCTCTCGGCCCAGTCGACGGCCACCTCCTCGATGAAGCGGAAGGCGTCGGGGTGGAGCATGTAGTGCTCGGGCAGGTCGGCGGCCATCTGCAGGGGCGAGTAGAGGGTGACGTACAACGCCAGCTGGTTGGCGATCGTGGCGTTGACGTGCGACTTATTGCCCGGATTGAGCTTCTCGACGTCCATCACGAAGATGCCGGGCGTGTAGTCCATCGGACCGCCCTGCAGGCGCGTGAAAGGGAGCGTGCAGACATGGCCGGGCTTCGAGCCGCCGAAGGCCTGGTACTCGGTGCCGCGCGCCGACTCGTTGCCCACCAGGTTGGGGTAGGTGCGGCACAGACCCGTCGGGCGCACCGCCTCGTGGGCGTTGACCATGATGCGGTGGTCGGCCGCGCGCTTGACGGCGTGGAGGTAGTGGTCGTTCATCCACTGGCCGTAGTGGTGCTCGCCGCGGGGGATGATGTCGCCCACGTAGCCCGACTTGACGGCGTTGTAGCCGTAGCGGTCCATCAGGTCGTAGGCCGCCTCCATGTGGCGCTCGTAGTTGCGCACCGACGACGAGGTTTCGTGGTGCATCATCAGCCGGATGCCCCGCTTATGGGCGTAGTCGTTGAGCGCCTCGATGTCGAAATCGGGATAGGGGGTCACGAAGTCGAAGACATAGTCCTTGGTCTTGCCGAACCAGTCCTCCCAGCCTATGTTCCACCCCTCGACGAGCAGCTGGTCGAAGCCGTGGTCGGCCGCGAAGTCGATGTAGCGCTTCACGTTGTCGTTGTTGGCCGCGTGGCGCCCGCTGGGGCGGCTGGCCGCATAGTCGGTGCGCCCGAGCTGCACCGAGGGGTGCTCGGAGGTGTAGGCCCAGTCGCTCATGCCCGTGATCATCTCCCACCATACGCCCATATACTTCACCGGACGGATCCACGACGTATCGTCGTAGGCGCAGGGCTCGTTGAGATTGAGGATCAGGCGCGAAGAGAGCACCTCGCGGGCGTCGTCCACGGCGATCACCGTGCGCCACGGCGTGTGGCAGGGGGTCTGGAGGTAGCCTTTCCATCCCTGCGCGTCGGGCGTGAGGTGCGAGGTGAAGACCATGCGGCGGTCGTCCAGGTCGAGGTGCATGCACGAATAGTCGACCAGCGCCGCCTCGTGGATGTTGATGTAGATACCCTCGTCGGTCTTCATCTGCAGGGCCGTCTGCACGCCCGTGGGCGAGAAGGGGGTCTGCGACGAGTTGGGGGTGATGGCGCCGTCCATCAGCGAGCGGATCTCCGACAGGCGCGAGCGGGTGTAGTCGTACTCCTGCGTGTCGTAGTCGCCGGGGATCCACCATGCCGTGTGGTCGCCCGTCATGGCGAACTCGGTGCACTCCTCCTTGATGGTGAAGTAGTGGAGCGACGGCTGCTGCGGGAACTCGTAGCGGAAGCCGACGCCCTCGTCGTAGAGGCGGAAGCGGACGACCATCTCGCGGCCGCTCGACGGCTGCCGCAGCGTCACGGCCATCTCGTTGTAGCGGTTGCGGATCTCCTCCTCCTCGCCCCACACCGGGCGCCAGGTCTCGTCGAAGCTGTCGCGCACGACACCCGCCAGCTCGAAGCCGTCGCGCAGCGACTCGGCGGGGCAGTCGCCGCCCGCCGCGATCTCGGTGCCGAAGGTCTGCCGCGGCGCCTCGCCGCGCAGCTCCAGCCCCAGGCGGCTGGGCAGAATGACGGCCCGCCCGTCCAGGTCGAGCGCCCAGGTGGGTACGCCCCCCTCGGCCATGGCGAAGCGGAGCGTGAGGCCCCCGTCGGGCGAGCCGAGCGTCTCCGTCGGGCCCGTGATCTCGGGAGCCGTGCTCCCGGCCCCCGCACACGCGGTGCAGAGGAGCGAAAGTGCAATCAGAAGTCTGTTCATATGCGTTTTTCTATCGTTTGAATTCCACGATCAGTGCCTGCCGCGGGCCTACGACGGTCCCGTCGTCGATCGTCGCCGCCTCGCCCGTCACGACGTCGCGCCCCTCGCGGAGCGTGGAGGCGATCTCGGCGTAGTGCGACCAGGGCACCTGCCGGCGGCCGCGCGAGTTGTTGATGAACACGAACACGGCGTCCGTGTCGTCGTAGCGGAAGTAGGCGTAGGTGTTGTCGCGCGAGAGGAAGTGCATCGTGCGGCCGTTGTGGATCACCGGCTTGGTCTTGCGCCATTGCAGCAGCCGCTGCGTGTAGTCGTGCAGCTCGCGCGCCGTGCCGGTGCGCTGCGCCGCATCGAACAGGTCTACCGCATCGCCGGCCCAGCCGCCCGGGAAGTCGACGCGCAGGCCCCCGTGGCCCTGCGAGAGATCGGCCGAGGTGAACATCATCTCGTCGCCGGCGAACAGCTGCGGAATACCGCGCAGCGTGGCTATCATCGCCATGACGATCTTCATGCGATCGGGGTTCTTCCGCACTACGTCGCCGATGCGCTCCGTATCGTGGTTGCCGGCGAAGATGAGCATGTTGCTCAGATCGTGGTAGACGAAGTCGTGCGACAGACAGTCGTAGATGCGCGTCATGCCCTCGCCCCAGCGGAGCGAGTCGGTGGGCACGGCGCGGCAGATGGCCTCCTGCAGCGGGAAGTCCATGATCGCGGGCAGGTGCGAGTCGAAGCCGTCGCGGTTGGGGTTGCCGCCCTGCCAGTAGGCCAGCTGCGGCACCGACGAGGTCCAGCACTCGCCCACGATGTTGAGGCGCGGATACTCCTCGCGCACGGCGGCGCACCACGCGCTCATGGGCAGCTTCTCGTTGTAGGGGTAGGTGTCCACGCGCAGTCCGTCGAGCCCAGCATACTCGATCCACCACACGGCCCACTGCTTGAAGTATTGCAGCACGTAGGGGTTGTCGAGGTTCATGTCGGGCATCTCGGGCACGAACCAGCCGCTCTCCTGCAGGTCGAGGTCGTACTGCGAGGCGTTGGGATCCATGTTGGTCGAGAAGCAGACGTTGGTGCCCGTGTACTCGGGGAAGCGGTGGATCCAGTCTTCGAACGGCGGGTTCTCCATCCACCAGTGGGCCGTGCCGCAGTGGTTGGTCACCACGTCCATGATGACCTTCAGGCCCCGCCCGTGGGCCTCGTCGACGAACGTGCGGTAGAGCTCGTTGGTGCCGAAGCGCGGGTCGATGCGGTAGTAGTCGGCGCAGGCGTAGCCGTGGTACGACCCCTCCGGCTGGTCGTCGAGCAGCAGGGGCGTGGGCCACACGGCCGTGGCGCCCAGGTCGGCGATGTAGTCGAGGTGGTCGATCATCCCCTGGATGTCGCCGCCGTGCCGCCCGAAGAGGGCCTTGCGGTCGGCCTTCTCGCGCGTCGAGTCGGTCGAGTCGATCGAGGGGTCGCCGTCGGCGAAGCGGTCGGGCATAAGCAGATAGACGACATCGGCCGTGGTGAAGCTCTGCCGCTCGCGCGACCCCTCGCGGCGCGCGTCGATGCGGTAGGGGTGCTTGAACGTGCGCGTAGAGTCGCTGAATACGAGCCAGTAGTCGCCCGGTGCGGCGTCGGCGTCGATCGAGACGTCGGCGAAGAGGTAGTCGGGGCTGTCGGCCTTGTGCAGCGCTGCGACACGCACGCCGCGGCCGCCCTCGATGCGGAGCGAGCAGTCGGCGATGCGCTCGCCGTGGATCATCAGCTGGAGGGGCGTGCGCATCCCCGTCCACCACGACGGGGGTTCGACGTGCGCCACCTCGCCCGCGGCATCCGCCACGGCGTCGGCGTCGAAGGCCGGTTGCGGAGCCGTGCAGGCGGCGGCTCCGGCAGTCAACAGAGTCATGAGAAAGCGTTTCAAATCGGTAGATGTTTTGGGTGTAAAGTTAGCGATTCGATCGGATAATCATACGCCTATTGCACGCAGAAGACTGCGCGCCCCCACGCGGGCAGGCGCAGCTGCGCCCCAGCGGCATACTCCTCGCCCGTGAAATACTCGCGGCGGGGCGCCGCGGTCGGCAGCGCGAAGGTGCGCTCCGCGGCCGAGAGGTTCACGGCCACCAGCACCTCGTTTCCGCCGCGCGTGCGGCTGAAGAGCAGCACCCCCTCGGGCAGGTCGGCGGCGGGGTAGGCGATCGGCCCGCCGCGCTCCCCGGCGTCGAGCGCCCGGTTGGCGTGGCGCAGGCGCGCGAGGCTGCGGTAGTATTCGGTGAAGTCGTTCTCCACCCACGCCGCCACGGGGTCTTTCTCGAAGAAGGCGAAGCGGTGGTCGAGGCCCATCTCCTGGCCGGTGTAGATCAGCGGCTGGCCGTTGGGCAGCGTGAAGGTGAGCAGCGCCATCGTCCGCGCGGCGTCGCCCATGCGCTCGAACTCCGTACCGGCCCACGAGTTCTCGTCGTGGTTGGAGGTGAACATCAAGCGGAAGGCCTCCCGGGGCATCGTTTCAGCGTCGCGGGCGACGTAGGCCTTCAGGTCGTCGACGCCCTTGCGGCCCTGCGCGATGTCGTTCATCAGGTGGTGGAGCTCCCAGGCGTAGGAGGCGTCGAACGCCTCCCGGTGCAGCGCCGCGTCCTCGCCCTCGGCCAGCAGGTAGATCCCGGGCCAGTCGCGGCGCAGCGCTGGCAGCGTCTCGCGCCAGAAGTCGACGGGGACCTCGCAGGCCATGTCGCAGCGGAAGCCGTCGACGCCCTTCGCGAGCCAGAAGCGCATGGCCTCCTCCATCGCCCGGCGCATGTCGCGGTCGGCGTAGTCGAGCTTGGCGATGTCGGTCCAGTCGTACTGCGCGACGGTGCGGCCCAGCGAGTCGCGCACGTACCACTCGGGGTGCTCGCCGATCCAGCGGGCGTCGGGCGAGGTGTGGTTGGCCACCCAGTCGAGGACAACGCGCAGCCCCAGCGCATGGGCCTCAGCGAGGAAGGCCTCGAAGTCGGCCATCGTGCCGAACTCGGGGTTCACGGCCCGATAGTCCGATATGGCATAGTAGGAGCCCAACGTCCCCTTGCGCTCCTCGACGCCGATGGGGTAGACGGGCATGAGCCACACGACGTCGACCCCCAGCCGCTCGAGGCGCGGCAGCTCGCGGGCCGCCGCCGCGAAGCTCCCCTCGGGCGTATACTGGCGCACGTTCATTTCGTAGACCACGGCCCCGTAGCTCCAGTCGGGGTGGGCGTCGGCCTGTCTGTCGTCCCGGCAGGCGGCGAGGGCCAGCAGCAGACCGGCCAGTGCGAATAGTCTTTTCATGGCTTTATCTTTCGAGCAGGAATACGACCGACGAGCAGGGGCCCATCTCCAGCAGCGCGGCGTCGGCCCCCACGCCCCGCCGGACCGAGCCCTGCACCCCCACGGCGCGCTCCACGGCGTCCGTGAGGCGCAGCTGCCGGGTCGTCGGGGCGAAGTTGTGCAGCACGAGCATCCGTTCGCCCTCGGCCTCGCGGTACCAGGCGGCGATGGATGCGTACTCCGCATTGTCGGCGTTGTAGACTCCGTGCGGCGTCATCGTGCCGCGCGCGAGCGCCGGATAGGTGTTGCGCAGCCGGGCGAACGTGCGGTAGAGCGAGAGCAGCGAGGCGTCGTCCGCGGCCTGCCGCTCGACCGAGCGCGCCGCCGTGAGCAGGTCGCGGTCGACCTTGCCCGAGAGCGCCCCGTCGGCCAGGCTGGCTCCCGCGGCGTCCCACATCATCGGGGCGCGCACGTATTCGTCGCCACCGCTCTGGCGCCCCGTGTATCCCAGCTCCTCGCCCTGGTAGACGTAGGGCTCGCCCGACGCCGTGAGCAGCACGGCCGCGGCCAGACGCATGCGCCCCGCGTCGCCGCCCAGATCGGTGGCCGCGCGCGTCTCGTCGTGGTTGGAGAGCTTCGTGGCGGCGACTGCGCCGCTGCGGTAGCCCTCGTAGAGCGTGCGGAAGGAGCCGACGGTCGCGCAGAAGTCGCTGCCGCGGCCGCTGTTGAGCCGGTCGCGGAGCGTCCACCAGAACGAAAATTCGAAGAGCGCCGGCAGCCCCCGGTAGAGCGGGGCGGCGTGCTGCGCGTCGCTGAGCACCTCGCCGACCATGTAGATGTCGTCGGCGTGGGTCTCGCGGTAGCGGGCGTTCACGTCGTCGTAGAAGCCGGCCCAGAAGGCGGGGTTTTCGGCGCCCTGCTCGTCGGAGTAGATATGCTTGGCCGCATCGAGCCGCAGGCCGTCGACGCCGCGGTCGATCCACCGCCCGGCCGACGCGACGATCGCCCGGTAGGGCGCCGACTCGCGGAACGAGCCCACGGCGCCGTAGTTCAGGTCGGGCATGTAGTCGGACGAGAACTCGGAGTAGAAGCGCCACGTCTTCATATGGTCGAAGAGCACGTCCGCGCCGTCGCGTCGGAGCGTGAAGGGCTGGCCGGGCGTGAGCTTCGCCTGAGCGTTCGGCGCGCCGTATTTGGTGCCCGCGGGCCACGAGGGATCGTCCGACGTGCGCACGAGCAGTCCCCACGGAGAGAGGTAGTCGACCACCAGCTCATAGCGCTCGTCGCCCAGCGCGGCGAAGCGCACGTTGCGCGCCGGCGTGCCGAAGTAGAGGAAGCGGTCGACCGCAGTGTCGTCGCCCTCCAGCAGCTCGTCGTCGGTGGGCTCCACGGTCAGCACCGGCGCCGAGGCGTCGGACCAGTCGAGCGCGAAGCGGTAGCGCCGCGCCTCGGCATCGCCCGACGTCACGGGGGCGTTGCGCCACTTCGAGGCGTCGTAGCCCGAGGTGAGCATGGCGAAGCGGCCCTCGCGCAGGTCGGTCTCGGGGTCGGTCGAGAGGAGATACCAGTCGCGGTAGGGGCTCGTCTCCGAGGCCAGCGCCCCGGCGAACCAGGGGTGGCCCTTGCCCGTGTGGTTGACCACATAGTCGAGGTAGACGCGGATGCCGCGGGCGTGCGCCTCCGCCACGAAGGCCTCGAACTCCTCCGTGGTGCCGTAGTCGGGGTTCACCGCGTCGTAGTCGGTCACGTCGTAGCCGTGGTACGAGTCGGCCGGATGGATCGGCGAGAGCCACACGGCCGAGGCGCCCAGCGCCTCGATGTAGTCGAGCCGCTGCCGCAGGCCCGTCAGGTCGCCGATGCGGTCACCGTTGCCGTCGGCGAACGAGTAGAGGAGCAGCTGGTAGGTGATCCCGCCGCGCCGCACGCCGTCCCACGCGTCGGGCTCGGCCGCCACCTCGGCGAAGGTCGCCTCGCGGCGTCCCTGCGTCACCGTCACGCCCACGGGCGGGCACCCGGCGGAGCGGAACGTCAGCAGGGCGCTGCGCACCTCGCCCGCGTTGGCGTCGACCCGCAGCGCGATGCGGCTGTCGCCGCTGCCCTCCGTGCGGTCGGCGCGGCACCACGCCTCGGCGCCTTCGGCCGGGGTCATGGTCCACGCACCCGAGGCAGTGACGGCGATCTGGAGGTCGGAGGCCTCGGGGCCGCATTCGAGCGTCGTCGGCTCAACCTTCAGCAGGGCGGGGGAGTCGTCCGCGCCCCCGCTGCCGCAGGCGGCCAGCATGAGGCTCGCCGCAGCGAGCAGGATTCGGAAAAAGAGGTTGTGTTTCATGGTCGGGGTATTCATTAGGGGCCGGCGGGCGGGTCAGTGCCCGCCGGCCAAAACATCGCTGTCTATTTGCGCGTGAGCGTCAGCGAGGGGGTGTGCGTGAGGTCGAGCACGACGTGGTATTCGCCCGCCTCGGCCTTGAGGTTGCCGCCGTCGTGGACCAGGCGCGCGGCGTCGCCGCCCAGGTTATACTTCCACTCGGTCACGGCGCCGTCGAAGATCACCTTGAACTCGCCGTCGAGCGTCAGATCGGCCTCGTAGGTGCCCTCCGCCGTACGCTCCAGCGGAGCGCACGCCTTGACGTCCCAGCCGTTGAAGGCGCCGACCAGACCGACCGATGCGAGCGGGAGGAACGAGGCCGTCCGATCGGCCATGTTCACGTCCACACGGTAGAGGCCCTCGGGCAGCACGAGGTTGTCGTCGCCGCCCAGCGTCGCACCGTAGAGCCCGTCGCTCCCGGCGACCGTACCGCCGACCCACTGCACGCCCTCGGGCGTCTCGTAGGTGAACTTGAAACCATAGGTGAGGCCAAACATCGAGACATAGCCCCAGTGGGTGTCGTTGTCGGGGTTGCCCTCCAGCACGGGGGCCAGGGCGTGGGTCCACGCGACGTCGCCAAAGTCGCCCGTCACGTGCACCTCCTTCACCGACGGATCGCTCTCGACGATCGAATAGTTCCAGTCGTAGAGGTCGAGCGAGAACTTCACCTCGCCGCCGCGTCCGGTCGTGAGGTTGGGGTTGAAGTTACCCAGCTGCAGGGCGTTCTTGTCGCCGCACATCTGGATGTTGCGCTTCTGGTCCGTGCCCGGCACGTCGACCTGCCACTGGTGGTTGAACATGACGGCATAGCTCTTCTCCACGGCGACATTCGCCAGCGTCACCTCGTAGCAGCCCGTCTGCCCGTTGTAGGTCATTTCGGTGCCCGTGGCCGTGTCGCTCCAGCCGATCTCGAAGGCGTCGCCGACCAGCGATACGGTATGGATGGGCACGAGCAGCAGCGTCAGCGCGTCGAGGTCGGCCTCGACGAAGTAGAGACCCTTCTCCAGCTCGATCGCCGCGCCGTTCTCGGCCAGCGTGCCCGCCTCGGCGCCGGCGCCGTAGACCGTGGCGCCCTCCGTGCCGGGAGCGGCCGTCGCGAGGGTGAAGGTGTCGCTATCGTGCACGGCCTGGATGAAGCCCTTGTAGGCGCCGTTGTAGGAGTGGAACTCGTCCTTGCCGGGCTGGTCGGGGAACTGCAACAGACGCGAGGGCGCAGCTCCTTGGGCCGCGTAGCTGCCCGGCATCCAGAGATAGGAGACCTTCGAGTAGGAGACGCCGACCTCGGTCGTGGCCTCTTTCGTGCGGCCGTCGGCAGCCGTGGCCGTCACTTTGAAGGCGATGCGGAAGTCGCCGTTGCGGTCGTAGTCGAGCGCGCGGAGCAGCTCGGCGACGGTCCACGAGCAGGAGCGCTCACCGGTCGAGGCCAGCTCGACCTCGCCGCCGCGGCGTGCCTCGGCCGACACGGTGTAGTTCACCTCCATGGCCGCTCCGAAGCGTGCCGCCGACCATACGAGCGTGAATTGCTCGCCCGCGGTGGCCTCGCTGACCGTCACGTCGCCGTGGCTGGCGATGGCGAAATCCGTATCGGGCACCACGATCTCGTCCGGGTCGTGGTTGCAGGCCGCCAGCAGTACGACGGCGGCCGAAAAGATGTATTTCAACAGTTTCATGTCTGTGCGTGTTTGAGGTTAGAAAGGGGAGGGCGCGGCGCCCGAGCGGGTGCGCCCTCCCCGATTGCGGATCAGAGCTGCTCGACGACGGCCGATACGGGCGACGGGTTGGAGGGGTCGTTGCCCAGCGCGTCGATGTCGCCGTGGAAGTCGATCGCGAAGCGCACGCGGCCCGAGTAGGGGCTGACGATGTTGGCGCCGTTGTTCGAGCTCAGGTGTTCGAGCGAGCCCGAGGCGTCGAGGCCCCAGCTGTAGACCCAGGCGTGGTTGAGGCGGAACTTGAATTCGTCGGCCAGCGTGTTCTCGCACACACCCTCCCATATCTGGGCGTTGACGGCGGCGTTGAACTTGGCCTCGTAGTCGGCATCGCCTTCCTCGGGCATGCCGGCCAGCGTCATCACCACGTCGTCCGCATCGCCCCAGCCGCCGATGGCCGTGCCGATCACGCCGATGCAATCGATGGGGGTGAGCGTGGCGCGGCCGGTCGAGTGGTCGGGCGTGAGGGTCACCTCCACCCAGTAGAGGCCCGCCGGGGTCTTGAGGTTGCCCGAACCGCCGTCGTTGACCAGCGCGTCGAGGTCGGTGCCCAGGTTGGCGCCGGCGCCCCAGTCGGGAGCCGTGGTGAACTTGAATTCGCAGTCTTCGGCGTCCGTAGCCGTGGCCAGCAGTACGGGACCGGCGTAGACGTCGCTGTTTTCGCCCGTCTCCCACAGCACGGGAGCCGTGGCGGGGTTCCAGCCCTGGTGTGCGCCCGGCACGTAGACCCGGCGGCGCATCCACGAGGCCGCGGTCGACTCCATGGTGGTGATGTTGAGCGCAACGACGTTCGATCGCTTGTCGTATTCGGCCTTGTTGTCCGAGATGGAGGCCACGACGTAGATGCCGATCTGGGAGGTCTCGTCGGCCGGGAGCTGGAGGCCCGTCTGGGCGACGAGCGTGTTGTTGAGCGTCTCCTTGGTGGTGGTGTAGTGGGTGGCGTAGGCCTCGCCCAGCTGGTAGACCGCATCGCCGTAGGTGCAGTAGACGGCGTAGGCCACCGGGGCGGGGTAGCCGTAGTCGGCGGCGCTCCACGTGAAGGTGACCTCGTTGGAGAGCTCCTCCTCGACGACTACGATGTCGGCGTGGGGGTTCATCACCGGCGCCACGACCCGGTCGGCGGGCAGGGCGACGGTCTTCTCGACCTGCTGGCACGCGAGGGCCAGCAGCGAGAGGACGGCGATGCAGATATATCGCATGAATTTCATGATTCGATGTGTTTTTTTAATGATTCGACACTGCTATTTGGCATACCCGTCGTTCTGCTCCAGATTGTCGTTGGCCTGGAGGTCGTCCGAAGGAATGGGGAAGAGCTTGAGGTGCGACGAGAGCGCCTGGCCGGTGGCCACGCCGCCCTTGTAGGGCCACAGGAAGTCGGCCGAGGTGAAGTAGGACTCGCCGCGGTTGTCGGTGTAGCGGATGAGGATGGTGCGGCGCTGCCCCTCGAAGCAGAGCTCGCGCGTGGTCTCGTCGAAGATCTCGGCGAGCGTGATCGAGCCGTCCTCGTCTGCGTTGCGGCCGGCGCGTGCGCGGATCGCGTTATAGTAGCCCACGGCCACGGCATCGGTCGTCGCGCCGCCCTTCAGACGGGCGTCGGCCTCGGCATAGGCCAGGTACATCTCGCCCGAGCGCATCAGCGGGAAGTCGATCGAGGCGTAGGTCGGCAGCACCGCGAGCTCGCCCGTCGAGGGGTGGTTGTTGTACTTCGAGAGGTGCCAGCCGCGGTCGAAGGCCGTGGCGTTCATCTCCTTGTCCGACGAGTTGCGCAGCGTCACCAGCGCACGGCGGTCGGCGAAGGCGTGGTCGCGGCCCGTCTCGGCCTTGTCGGCCTCGGCACCGAAGTAGCCCTTCACGAAGTCGTGGGAGATCACCAGACCGTTCCACCCCTCGGTCGTGCCGAGGTACTTGTCGTCGCCCTGGCTGGCCGCGATGAAGAAGGTAGGACCGCCGTAGGACTGCGTCTTGTCGGCGTCGTAGCAGGCGGCGTAGACGATCTCGCGCAGCGCGTCGGGGTTCTCGCCGTTGTCGCCGCGGAACAGGTTCGCATAGCTGCCGGCCAGCGGATAGGCCGCTATGACCGCTTCGGCGGCGCGCTTGGCGCCCTCCCAGTAGGCGGCGTTCTCCTGCCCGAGGTAGGCGCGGTGGTTCAGGTAGAGGCGGGCCAGCAGGCCGTAGGCGGCGCCCTTGTCCACGCGCGGATAGATGCGCGTGCCGGCGGCGGAGAGCGCCGAGTCGTCGGCCGTCAGGGCCTTGAGCTCGCTCTCGATCCACCCGAAGAGGGTGACAGGATCGGTCTGCATGGGCTTGTAGTCGCCCACGGGCGCGGTCTCGTCGACAAAGGGCGGGGTGCCGAAGCAGTCGAGCAGGATCCAGTAGGCATACGAGCGCAGGAAGCGCACCTCGGCGCGCTCGCGCGCTACCTCCGCGTCCGCGTCGTCGGTGTTGCGCAGGAAGTCGTTGGCCGACGAGATCATCATCATGGCGCGCGTGTAGGTGGCGTAGATGGCGTCGTTCTTGGTGTCGGTCCAGGCGTTGTACTTCACCTCGTTGACCCAGCCGTCGCCCCACACGATCTTCGCCTCGTCGGTCGAGAGGGTCTGCACGGACCACCAGGCGCGCAGGAACTCCGAGGCGCCGGCATCGCTCACCGAGATATCGGCCGAGCCCGAACCCGAGAGGCCCACCAGCGTGAAACTACCGTATATTTTCGACAGCATCCCTTTGCGATAGAGCGGGTCCGCGTAGATGTCGCTGCCGCTGACCGTCGTGTCGGAGAGCGGATACTGATCCAGGTCGCCGAGGCAGGACGAGAGCGAGAGGGCTGCCAATGCTGCTATTACTATGCTCTTTTTCATATTGTTCGTTGTTCGATTAGAAGTTGATGCCTACGCGCAGGCTGTAGATGCGCGGACGGGGATAGACGCTCGTGTCGATGCCTCCGGCGACCGACGACTCGGGATCGAGCCCGCTGTAATCCGTTATGACGAAAACGTTCTGCACGCCGGCCGCCAGGCGGATGTCCACCTTGCTCGCCCCGACCTTGCGGAAGGTGTAGCCCAGGTTGATGTCATCCATGCGGAAATAGGAGGCGTTCTCCAGGTAGAGGTCCGACAGACACTGCTCCGTCGTGGCGGGCTTGTTGAAGCCGTAGCGGCGGGCGATGGGCTGCGTGTTGTTGAGGAAGCCCTTGCCGATCAGGTCGTTGTAGTTGTTGGTGATCGAGCGGCGCATGACGTCGTTGAACATGTAGTTGCCCACGGCGCCGTGGCCGTTGAAGCCGAAGTCCCAGTTCTTGTAGCTCAGCTTGAGGTTGACGCCGTAGAAGAAGTCGGGGTTGGGGCTCTTGTTGGTCATGTAGCGGTCGGCACCGGAGATCTTGCCGTCGCCGTCGCGGTCCACCAGGGCGTTCTCGATGGCCTTGCCGTCGGCGTCGTAGACCTGCTGCCAGAGGTAGAAGGTGTAGGGCGAGTAGCCGACCATGTGGCGCTGCACGGTGTTGCCCGTACCGCCGCCCGCACCGCCGATGTCGATGCTCTCCGAGGGGAGCGTCTTGATCTCGGTCTTCTGGAAAGTGCCGTTCAGGCCGATCGAGAGGTTCCAGTCGCGCGTCTGCACGGGGATCAGGTTCAGCGCCACCTCGACGCCCTTGTTCTCCATCGAACCGATGTTCTGCCAGATGTAGTTGGAGAAGTTGCCGCCCAGGGGCACCGAGACGTAGGAGAGCAGGTCCTTCGTGTCGCGGTAGTAGGCGTCGACCGAACCGTTGATGCGGCCGCCGAAGAATCCGAAGTCGACACCGGCGTTGTAGGTCGTCGTCTCCTCCCACTTCAGCTTGTCGTTGTAGGCCGAGGGCTTGAGCGGGTAGTAGAACTCGTCGGGACCCAGCGGATATTGGTTGGTCGGCTCCTTGGAGATCTCGGCGTACTGGATGGCGGCGTAGTTGTTGTCGAACTCCTGCTGGCCCGTGACGCCCCACGTCAGACGCAGCTTGAGCTGCGATACGGTGCGCGACTCCTTGAGGAAGTTCTCCTGCGCGATGTTCCATGCGAAGGCGGCCGAGGGGAAGTAACCCCAGCGGTTGGAGCCCACGAAGCGCGACGAGCCGTCGGCACGCATCGAGGCGGTGAACAGATAGCGCGAGTCGATCGAGTAGTTGACGCGGCCGTAGAACGAGACGAGCGCGCTGCGTGCGGCGCTGTGCAGGTGGTTGATCAGGAACTTATCGCTCTCCGCCGTGCGGCCGAAGTAGTCGGTGTCGGTGGCCGAGTAGTTCTTCGACCAGGAGTAGCCCGCCATCACGTTGAGCGAGTGGATGCCGAACTCCTTGGCGTAGTTGCCATAGAACTCCAGCAGCTGGTTGCGGTGCAGGTTGTCGTAGCGCTGGTAGCGACCGCGGCCCTGGTAGGCGTTGCTGTCGCCCGTATCGCGGTTGGCGTCGATCGAGCCGGGCAGGTTGCCCTTGTTGCCCGACGTGGTGGTGATGTCCAGACCGAGATTGAGGTTGAAGCTCAGCTCCTCCAGCCCGTGGACCTTGTAGTCGAGCTGGAGGTTGCCCAGCGCGCGGTAGGAGTCGTTGCGGTCCCAGCGGTCGTAGAGCAGCGAGAGGGGGTTGATGTCCGCCAGGTTGGTGTTCCAGTTGAAATAGCCGTTGTTGACCGAGTGGTCGATCCCGCCCTCCGGCGTGCGGACGTAGGGATCCTGCGTCGGGTCGAAGTTCACGGCCGCGGCGATGGCTCCGCCGTCGGCGTAGTTGCCCTTGTTGTAGATACCCTTGGCATTGAGGTTGACCGAAAGATGGTCGTTGAAGAACTTGGGCGAGAGGCTGACGTCGACCGTCCCGCGCTGGTTGTCGGAGGTCTTCACCGTACCGCCGTCGTAGGTGTAGCCCAGCGACACGCGGTAGGGGAGGCGCTCCTCCAGGCCCGAGCCGTAGACCGAGACGTTGTGGTCGGTGGCCACGCCCACGCGGTAGATCTCCTTCTGCCAGTCGGTCGAGGCGGTGCCGAAGATGGCCGAGGCCTTCTCCTGAAGGTCGGGATAGGTGGTCAGGATATACTCCTTGAACTCGTCGGCACCCATCATCTCCATCGTCTTGTAGTTGTGCTTGACGCTCACGCTGCCGTTGTACGATACGCGCGGCTTGCCGCCCATGCCCTTCTTGGTGGTGATGAGAATCACGCCGTTCGAGGCGCGCGAGCCGTAGATGGCCGTGGCCGAAGCGTCCTTGAGCACCGTGAAGGTGGCGATGTCGTTGGGGTTGACCATCGCCAGACCATTGGACATGCCGGGGCCCGCGTCGTTGGCCACGGGCACGCCGTCGATGACGATCAGCGGGTTGTTGTTGGCCGAAAGCGAGGCGCCGCCGCGGATGCGGATCTCGGCACCGGCACCCGGAGCGCCGTTGCCCGAGGTGATGTTCACGCCCGGCACCTTGCCGCGCAGCAGCTCCTGGGGCGAGGTGAGGGCACCGCGGTTGATCTCCTCGGCCTTCACGGCGATGACCGAGCCGGTCATGTCGTTCTTCTTCACGGCGCCGTAGCCGATCACCACCACGTCGTCGATGCCGATGGCGTCCTCCTCGAGGACCACGCGCCGCAGCTCGGTCGACGAGGCGACCAGCGCGACGCTCTTGTAGCCGATGAAGCTGATCTCGACCACGGCCTCGGGACCGGCCACGCGGAGGCGGTAGTCGCCGTCGATGCCCGTCGAGACGCCGTTGAGCGTGCCGCGCTCAAGGACCGTCACGCCGAGCAGCGGCATCCCCGACTGATCCACGACGACACCGCTTACCTCATAGGCAGCGCGTTGCGCTACCGCGAGGGGGGGGGGTAAACATGCTTGTCAGCAGAATACCCACACACATGAGAAAGATTTTTTTCATGGAATGAGAGGTTGGTTTATGAATGAATTTGGTTCGTATCGATTTACGTGCGGAGGCACTTGCAGCCCGGGGCTCACTGTGCCTCGCTCTTCGCGGCGGGCGACTTGGCCGTCCACACCGCCGAGAGAGCGGCCAGCAGCATGAACACAGCGGCCAGCAGCAGCATCGACCGCGCGTCGCCGGCGAAGCAGAGGGTGACGATGGCGCCGCCCGTCAGGCCGATGACGATCTGCGGGATGACCACCGTGAAGTTGAAGATGCCCATATATACCCCCATGTGGCGGGGTTCGACCGCGAGAGAGAGGATGGCGTAGGGCATGGCCAGGATGCCGGCCCAGGCGATGCCGATGCCGATCATCGGCACCATCAGCGCATACTGGTCGCGAAGCATCCAGAGCCCCGCGAAGCCTGCGGCGCCGCACAGCAGCGTGACGACATAGACCGGACGGTTGCCCCAGCGCGCGGCCACGCGGCCCAGAAAGAGGGCGGCGATGCAGGCCGGCACGGGGTAGATGCCGTTGAGCACCCCCACCCAGGTCTGCGTGGCGCCCGTCGAGAGCAGCTCGCCCGTCGCATGGTCGGTGACGACGCCCGTGATGGCGGGCTTCAGGTAGGTCCACATGAGGAAGAGCGCGGCCCACGAGAAGAACTGCGTGACGCCCAGGCGCAGCATCGCGGGCGGCACGTTGCGCAGCAGCGCCGCGAATCCCGGACGCTCGGCCGCCGGCTCGGCGATCGCATTGTAGCGGGCGAACTCCTCGGGCGGATATTCGCGCGCGCGGCAGGCGGTGACGAGCACCGTGAGAAGAAGGATCGCGCCTCCTATATAATAGGAGTAGGCGATGTGGTCGGGCACCTGCCCAGCCGGCGCCTCGTCCGAGACGCCGCAGAGGGTCATCAGCAGCGGCAGCACGGCGCCGACCACGGCCCCCAGATTGATGAGGAAGGTCTGCACCACGTAGCCCTGCGTCTTCTGCGAGTCGTCGAGCATGTCGGCCACCAGAGCGCGGAAGGGCTGCATCGTCACGTTGAACGAGAGGTCCATGAAGAGCAGGATGAGGGCCCCCACGACCAGCGGCGCGAAGGTCAGCAGGGTGGGGCTGTTGGGCATCAGCGCCAGGGCGACGGTCGAGACGACGGCGCCGCCCAGAATGTAGGGGACGCGCCGCCCCAGGCGGGTCCACGTGCCGTCGGAGAAGAGGCCGACGAGCGGCTGGATGATCATGCCGGCGACGGGCGCTGCAAGCCAGAAGTAGCTCAGGTGGCTCACGTCGGCTCCGAGCGACTCGAAAATACTCGACGTATTGGAGTTCTGCAACGAGTAGCCGATCTGCACACCGAGGAATCCGAAGCTCAGATTCCAGATCTGCCAGAAAGACAATTTCGGTTTTTTCATAATTCGGGTCAGTGGTCTTTAGGTTATACAAATTTTAATAAAATGTTTCAATCGGCCAAAGCGCGGCGACGAACGGTCGTTTTCTTGCGGATGAACGGTCGTTTTTTTCCGACGAGCCGCTGCCTGAGGTTGACGTTTCCGAAAAAAACACTACCTTTATAAACTGAAACCCCCGGATAAAACCTTTCGGCCCCATGCGATCGCTCCGATCCTTCGAAATCATCCATCTGTTCGCCGTGCTCCACGCGGCCGTGGCCGTTCTGTGCCGCGTCGGCGGGGTCGACGACGAGCTGGCGCTGACGCTGCTCTCGATCCTCATGATCGTGCTCCTCTGCCTGCGCCGGGGGCTGAACGTCGAGTTCACGGCGGCCTGCATCATCGTGGTCAACGTCTTCGGCTACCTGCTGGGGACGGGCGCCGCGGCCCTGCTCGGGCGGGCCATGGCCTCGCAGCCGCTGGCCCACGCCTGCTCCTCGTTTCTGACCACCGAGGCGCTGGGCTGGGGTGTCGTGGGGCTGGTCAAGCTCTTCCGCCCGGGCGAGAGCGCCGGAGCGCCGCTGCGCGTGCGCACGCCCCGCGTGGGGCTGCTGCTGCTGGCCGTGGGGGCCATCTTCTCGCTCCGCCTGGCCTACGTGGAGTTGCTGCGCGGCCCCTTCTGCTCGCTCGAGCGCATCTACGCCATGCGCGACGCCCTGTGGTCGAGCTCGCCGGCGCTCATCATCCTGCTCTGCGCCGATGTCATCTACGTGCGCAGCATGCGGCGCGACGACCGGAGCGTGGCGCTCAAGACGCTCCGCCTGCTGCTCTTCCTGCTCTCGTCGTCGCTCGTCGGCGCCTTGGCCGTGGGGTTGCAGCGCCATGTCGGCGGGAGCCCCGTCGCGACGCAGGAGTTCGCGCCGCTGCTGCTCGTGGCGCTCGTCAGCGAGGCGACGCTCTACTCGGCGGTCTTCATCGTCGACTATGCCCTCACGGCGCGCGCCGGGCTGCGGGCCGAGCGGGGGCGCACCCACCAGGCGCAGTTCCTCTACATGAAACTCAAGCAGCAGGTCAACCCCCATTTCCTCATCAACTCGCTCAACATCCTCGACTGTCTGGTGTGCGAGGAGCGGACGGCCCAGGCCAGCGACTTCATCCACAAGCTGGCGGGCATCTACCGCTACATGCTCCAGAACGAGCAGGAGCCCCTCGTGCCGATGGAGCGCGAGCTGGCCTTCGTCGAGAAGTACGTCGAGCTGCTGCAGGTGCGCTTCGTCGACGGCTTCCGCGTGGAGTGGCTCGTCGCCCCCGAGGCGCGCAAGCGCAACGTCGTCCCCTGCTCGATGCAGCTGCTCGTGGAGAACGCCATCAAGCACAACGCGGTCGACGCGGCCGAGCCGCTCACGATCCGCATCGAGGCCTCGGCCGACCGCGTGAGCGTGAGCAACAACCTGCGCCCGCGCCTCTCGGCGGCCCCCTCGACCCACGTGGGGCTCGAATACATCCGCCGCCAGTACCTCGATCTGGCCGGAGTCTCCATCGAGATCCGCCGCACGGCGGAGAACTATTGTGTAACCTTACCGCTTTTGTGATATGAACGTATTGATCGTCGAAGACGAATTGATGGCCCGCAAGAATCTCGAGCGCCTCATCGGCGAGCAGTTCTCCGACCTGCAGATCGTCGGGCGCGTGGGCACGGTGCGCGATGCGGTGGCGTGGCTGCGCACACCCGCCAACCGCGCCGATGTCGTGTTCATGGACGCGGAGCTCTCCGACGGCACCTGCGTCGACATCTTCCGGCAGACGGAGATCGCGGCGCGCGTCATCATGACCACCGCCTACGACAACTACGCCGTTCGGGCCTTCGAGGTCAACTGCATCGACTACCTGCTCAAGCCCGTCGATCCGGCAGCCCTGCGGCGCGCCGTGGAGCGCTGCCGGCAGCGCTCCGGGGGCGTGGACGCCTCGCGGCTGCTCGCCGCGCTCGACATGCAGCGGGAAGGGGGCCGGGAGCGCTACATCGTGCGCTTCAACGACCGCATCGTCCCGGTCAGCGTCGAGAACATCGCCTACTTCTACGCCGAGGAGAAGAACACCTATCTGGTCACCTCCGACGGCAACCGCTACGTCATGGACCTCACGCTGGAGATGCTCTCCGAGGAGCTCGACACACGGCGCTTCTTCCGCATCTCGCGCAGCTGCATCGTGGCCCTGCCCGCCATCGCCAGCGTCGTCAAGCACCAGGGCACGCGCCTGCGCATCTCGGCGCGGCCGCGCCCCGACTTCGACATGGTGGTGAGTCGCTCGCGCGTGGACGACTTCCTGAAGTGGCTCGAGGGCGGGCTGTGACGCACACCGTACCCACGAAAAACGCCGGCACTGCGAGTGCCGGCGTTTTCATTATAAGAATAGCAGGTATCAGCTCCGTCCGCTGCCCGCGATGGCCGCGCGCATGGCCGCGTTGAAGGCCTCCTCGCCGAGCAGCCGCTCGACGGTCAGGTGCATGCGGTAGCGCCAGTAGTAGCGGGGGATGGCCGGCACGTTGATCCGCTCGCGCTCGGGATCAGCGAGGCGCAGCGCCCCGTCGGTCGACATCCAGTCCTGCCACGGCAGGACGACGAGCATGGCCGGCGACGCGAGGTGCATCTCCACGATGCGGCGGCAGAGCTCGGGCGTGCAGTCGGCCGGTGCCTCGCCCCGCTCGCCGAGCACCTCCCCGTAGAAGCGCTCCGTGAGCGGCCGATCCTCGCGCCACCAGGCGCGCAGCGGGTTCATATCGTGGGTCGAGGTGGTGCAGACCGACAGATAGGGGTAGCGGGCCGGAGAGGCGAAGGTCTCGTCGGGCGACTTGGGCATGCGCTGGATCTCGAGCGATAGGATGCGCAGCTCGTGCATCGTCGCCGGCACGCTGTCGGGAATCATGCCCAGGTCCTCGCCGCAGGTCAGCATGCCCGACGCCGAGAGGATGGCCGGGAGCTTGCGCAGCGCCGACTCGCGCCAGAAGTCGTTGTGGCGGCGGAAGAAGAAGTCGTCGTGCAGGCGGTCGAAGGCGCGCCTGAGCCCGTCGTCGAGGGCCCGGTAAGCGAGCGTATGCTGCGCGCCGATACGGGGGTGGTAGTGGCCCTCGCGGCGCGGATCCTCCACGAAGAGCACGTCGTCGAGCAGCGCCATCAGCCCCTCGCGGATGCGCGTCGAGCGCTCGTCGTCGCCCGCTATGCGGGCCACGATCTGCCGCTGCGTGGCGTATTCGGGGCGCAGGCGCCCGTCGCAGAGACAGGTCGCGCGCACCTCGCCGGCATAGGGGCCGAAGAGGGTGTCGAGCACCCAGTCCCACGTCTCGGGACGGGCGTAGCGCCCGCCCGAGGTGTCGAAGCCCGCCGCGCGCAGTTCGTCGGCCGAGTAGGGCAGGGCGGGGTTGAAGTGGCCCAGCAGCCCGTGCACGGCATGAGCCGGGATCTCCCATATGCGGAAGAACCCGAGGATGTGGTCGATGCGGTAGGCGTCGAAGTACTCGGCCATCTTCTTCAGGCGGGCGCACCACCAGGCATAGCCGTCGCGTGCCATGCGCTCCCAGTTGTAGGTCGGGAAACCCCAGTTCTGCCCCATGGCCGCGAAGGCGTCGGGCGGCGCCCCGGCCTGCGAATCCATGTGGAAGAGCTCGGGCGAGCGCCACGCATCGGCGCTCGTGCGGCTCACGCCGATGGGCAGGTCGCCCTTGAGCACCACGCCGTGGGCGTGGGCGTAGCGGCACACCTCCGAGAGCTGGAGGTGGAGGTGGTACTGCACGTAGCAGTGGAACCCGACCTCCCCGGCCTCCTGGCGGCAGTAGGCCTCCACGCGGCTGTCGTCGTACTGCGCCATCTCGCCCCACTGCGAGAAGTCGGCCGTCGCATAGCGGTCGCGCAGCGAGCGGAACACGGCGTAGGGGACGAGCCACGAGCGATTGGCCTCCACGAACGCGCGGTAGTCGTCGCTCGCGGCCGTGCGGGCGCCGTGCTGCGCATAGGCGCGGCGCAGCAGCGCCTCCTTGGCGGCGTTGACCCGCTCGTAGTCGACCTCCGCGAGGGCGTTGAGCTCGGCCTGCATGCCGCGGTATTCGGCGTCGGCCTCGACCCCGGCCTCGGTCAGGCGGATGAATTGGGGGTGCAGGGCGAACGACGAGTTGGCGTTGTAGGGGTAGGAGTCCTCCCACGTGCCGGTTATCGTCGTGTCGTTGATCGGCAGCAGCTGGAGGATGCGCTGACCCGTGGCGGCGGCCCAGTCGACCAGCTGCTTGAGGTCGAGGAATTCGCCGATGCCGAAATCCTCCTCCGTGCGGAGCGAGAAGACGGGGATCGCCGTGCCGGCCCCGCGCCAGTGGCGGGGTGCGAAGCGGGGCCGCAGCTCCTCGATGCGGCTCTCGCCCCGCGGCAGCGCCTCGCAACGGCGGTTCCCGCCCTCCTCCCAGAGGCGGGGCTCCAGCGTCCGGCGATCGGCGACGAGCAGCTTGTATTCGATCGCCTCGCCGCCCGCGAGCGTCAGGCTCCACTCGGGAAACGCGCCGTCCGAAAGGGGCACGATGCGCCGCCAGTCGTCCAGCTCGCGGCCGTTGCCCGCTATGGCCAGCACCTCGTCGGGGCGCACCGTAGGGCATGCGACGCACAGCGTCCACCCCTCGGTCGTTTGCGGCGCGGAGGACGCGTCGCGCGAGAAGATGCCGCGCGTGAAGGCCGAAGCGTAGAAGGGGGCCTCGTCGTCGCGATCCTGCCAGAGGTCGCGGCGGCCGACGCACGACGCGCCGGCGGGCAGCTCCAGGGTGTGGCTGCGCCACTCGCGGCGAACGCAGCGCCCGTCGCGCTCCACCTCGTAGCCGTATTCGCAGACCCCTGCGGGAAGGTCGTCGACCTCGGCGCTCCACACGCCGCCGTCGGCATAGCGCATGGCGATGCGTCGGTCGCCCAGGCGCAGCACGAGCGCTTCGCCCCATGCCGTGCGGTATTCGATAGTGAAAGTCAGTTTCATGGTCATTCGATCGTTTCGTCAAACGTATACAAAAATAAACAAAAACCGGCGACTCCGACCTGCCAAGCGGGATTTTTTGGCTATTTTTGTCGTCCATCAACCCCCGATCCGCATGAAATCCCTGCTCACGATCCTCGCCCTGCTCCTCGCCGCAGGCCTCCGGGCCCAGCCGGCGGCCCGCAGCCTCTCGCCCGCTGCGGGCCGCTTCGTCTTCGGCCCCGCAACGACCCTCGCGGCCGATCGCGAGCTGCTGCCGCTGGCCCGCTACGCCGCCCCCTACCTCGGCTGCCGCGTCGAGGAGCGCCGCACGGCCGACGGAGCCGTAGTGCTGCTCCTCGACCCGACCCTCGACCTGCCGGCCGAAGGCTACGCGCTCGACATCGCCCCCGAGCGCATCCTCCTCCGCGCCCCCTCGCCGGGCGGTGTCTTCAACGGCCTGCAGCAGCTCTTCCGCCTGCTGCCTGCGGAGGTCTACGCGTGCCGCGGCCTCGAGGCCGGCACCTCGGTGGCCTGCTGCCGCATCGACGACGCACCCCGCTTCGCCTACAGGGGCATGATGCTCGACCTGGCGCGCACGTGGATCGACGCCCCCGCGCTGAAGCGCTATATCGACCTGCTTTCCTACCACAACATCAACAAGCTGCACCTGCACCTGTCGGACGACGAGGGGTGGCGCATCGAGATCCGCTCGCACCCCGAGCTGGCGGCCGTGGGCGGCTTCCGCGGCGGCGACTCGCCCGTGCGCCCGGTCTACGGCAAGTGGGACGAGAAGTACGGCGGCTACTTCACACAGGACGAGATGCGCAGCCTGATCGACTACGCCGCCCTGCGCAACATCGAGATCATCCCCGAGATCGACCTGCCGGGCCACAGCCGCTGCATCGCCTCCGTGCGCCCCGAGATCCGCTGCAACTACCCGCCCGACACGGTTTCGACCAACGGCTACGACTACCGCTCGGCCTGGTGCGTGGCCCGCGAGGAGAACTACGCGCTGCTCGACGACATCCTGGGCGAGCTCTGCGCGCTCTTCCCCTCGGAGTATATCCACGTGGGCGGCGACGAGGTGGAGACCTCGCAGTGGGAGCGCTGTCCCGACTGCCGGGCCCTGATGCGCCGCCGCGGCCTTGCCGACGCCCACGCGCTCGAGGATCTCTTCATGGAGCGCGTCGCCGCCATCCTCGCGCGCCACGGCAAGCGGCCCGCCGTGTGGAACGAGGCGGCCAAGAGCGGGAGGCTCGGCCGCGAGGCGCGCGTCTACGGATGGGAGAGCGTCCGTGCCTCGCTCGACGCCACGGCCAAGGGCTACGCCACGGTGGTCATGCCGGGCGAGAGCTTCTATTTCGACATGCGCCAGAGCCCCGAGGAGGACGGTCACGACTGGGCCGGCATCTTCGACGCCCGCAAGACCTACGGGTTCGACCCCGCCGGCTGCGGCTTCACGCCCGAGCAGATGAAGCACGTGATCGGCCTCCAGGGCGCCTTCTTCAGCGAGGCCTACATCTCGCACGACCCCGAGCGCCCCGACTACCTCGACTACATGACTTTCCCGCGCATCTGCGCCCTCGCGCGCATCGCCTGGAGCGGCAACGAGCAGGGGTGGGAGGCCTACCGCCGCGAGCTGACCGACGCGCACTACGACCGCATGGCCGCCATGGGCATCCGCTTCCGACTCTTCCCCCCGCGCCTGGAGGTGCGCGACGCGATGATGCACCTCTCGACCGACGACGGCTCCGAGCTCTGGCAGGTCGCCGACGGGGGCGCGCCCGAGCGCTACCGCGGCCCCGTGCCGGCCGCCGAGGCGCCGCGCATGCGCTTCTTCAGCCGCCGCGCGACGGCCCGCAGCCCCTATGTCGCCGGGCGCTCCTACTACCGCACGATCGCCCCCGAGGTGGCGATCACCACCTCGATGGGCGAGAGCCGCCGCTTCCCCTACGCCAACGCCGAGCGCTACCGCGGCCTCTCGCGCACGACCCGCGCCTGCCGCCAGGGCGACTGGGTGCTCTACACCTTCGCCCAGCCGGTGCGCTGCCGCGAGATGTTCCTCCAGACGGGCAACCGCCAGCTCCCCAAGACGATCATCACCACGGGCCGCGTCGAGGTCTCCTACGACGGCCGTACTTTCCACCCGGCGGGCGAGCTGCGGCAGGGCAGCGCGACGCTGCACCCCGACCGCGCGGTGCGGGCCGTGCGAATAGTCTCCACGTGCGACGACAACGGCACGCCCTACGTGACGATCCAGCCCCCGCGCATCAAGCCGGCACTATAGGTCAGTGCGCAAAAAGGCCCGACGGATCTCTCCGCCGGGCCTTTTCTTCGCGCTGCGTGTCAGGGTCAGCAGCGCACCTGCGCGCCGCAGCGCTGCTCGAACTGCCGCGCGAGCGCCGCCATCACGCGCTCGATCGTCCGATCGTCGAGCGTGCGCGTCTTGTCCTCCAGCACGAAGTTCAGGGCGTAGGATTTCTTACCCTCGGGCAGCTTGTCGCCCTCGTATACGTCGAAGAGCGAGACGCTCTTGAGCAGCTTGCGCTCGGCCGCGAAGGCCGCGTCGCGCAGCGCCGAGAAGGTCACCTCGCGGTCGACCAGCAGCGCCAGGTCGCGCTTCACCTCGGGGAACTTCGAGAGCTCCTCGACCGCGATGCGGTGCTTCTTGGTCGAGCGGACCAGCGCGTCGAAGTTCATCTCCAGATAGAAGACCTCCTGCTTGACGCCCAGCGCGCGGCGGACCTTGGCGCCCACCGCGCCGATACGCAGCAGCTCCTTGTTCCCCAGCGTCATCGAGAGCGCCTCGCTCAGCAGATCGTCGTGCAGCGTCTCCGCCTTGAGCGCATAGATGTCGATGCCGAAGCGGCGCAGCAGCTTCTCGGCCATGGCGCGCAGCGTGAAGAACGACGCCTTGACCGGCTTCGCGTTCCACGACGCGGGCTGCGCCGTGCCGGTCACGGCCATCGCCAGGCGGTACTCCTCCGAGTAGGCGGCCGTGGGGCACTCCTCGGAGCGCTTCTCGGCGTCGTAGAAGTAGCAGTTGCCGAACTCGTAGAGCTTCAGGTCTCCGTTCTTGCGGTTGGCGTTGAGCTCCACGGCCTCCAGCATGTTGAAGAGCAGCGTCTGCCGCATGACGTTCAGGTCGGCGCTCAGCGGGTTGAGGATCTTCACGCAGCGCTCGGCGGGGTAGCCGGTCAGCCCCTCGTAGTAGGCGCCTTTGGTCAGCGAGTTGGACATGATCTCCGTATAGCCGTTGGCCGTGAGGAAATCGGCCGCAAGATTCATCAGGCGGTTGCGGTCGGGACGCGGCGCATAGGCCACCGTCGAGCGCACGCGCGAGGGGATCTCCACGTTGTTGTAGCCGTAGATGCGCAGGATCTCCTCCACCAGGTCGGCCTCGCGCTGCACGTCGACGCGGTAGGGGGGCACGGCCACGCTCCACACGCCGTCGTGCTCGGCGACGATCCGCACCTCGAGCGCCTCGAGGATCGTGCGCACGGTCTCGTCGGGAATCTCCTTGCCCACGAGCGCGTTCATACGCGCGGGCGAGACGTCGAAGCGGAAATCCCCGGCCGGCACGGGGCAGAGGTCGGCGATCTCGCTGGAGATGGTGCCGCCGGCCAGCTCCTTCATCAGCAGGGCGGCGCGCTTGGCGGCGTAGACCTGCATGCGGGGATCGATGCCGCGTTCGAAGCGGAACGACGAGTCGGTGTTCAGCCCGAAGCGCTTGGCCGTCTTGCGCACCCACACGGGATTGAAATAGGCGCTCTCGATGAAGACGTCGACCGTCCGGTCCGAGATGCCCGAATCCAGACCGCCGAAGACGCCGGCGATGCACATCGGGCGCTCGGCCGAGCAGATCACGAGGTCGTCGGCCGTGAGCTTGCGCTCCACGCCGTCGAGCGTCACGAAGGGCGTGCCCTCGGCGCAAGTGCGCACGACCACCTCGCCGCCCTCGATCTTCGAGGCGTCGAAGGCGTGCAGGGGCTGTCCCAGCTCGAAGAGCACGAAGTTGGTGATGTCGACCAGATTGTTCTTGGGGTGGATGCCCGCGGCGCGCAGGCAGTTCTGCATCCACTCGGGCGAGGGGCCGACCTTGCAGCCCGCGACGGTCACGCCGGCATAGCGCGGGCAGGCCTCGGCGTTCTCCACGCGGATCTTCACCTCCAGGTCATGGTTGTCCACGGCGAAGGCCGAGACGTCGGGCATCCGCACCTCGGCACGCTCGCCGCGGCTGCGCAGGTAGGCCGCCAGGTCGCGCGCCACGCCGATGTGCGACGCCGCGTCGACGCGGTTGGGCGTCAGACCGATGGCGATCAGGTAGTCATCCTCGACATGGAGATACTCCTTGGCCGGCATGCCCACCGGCGCGTCGGCCGGAAGCTCCATGATGCCGTCGTGGGCCGAGCCGATGCCCAGCTCGTCCTCGGCGCAGAGCATGCCCAGCGACTCGACGCCGCGGATCTTCGAGCGCTTGATCTTGAAGGCCTCCTCGCCGCCGTCGGGATAGAGCACCGCACCCACCGTAGCGCACAGCACCTTCAGCCCGGCACGGCAATTGGGCGCGCCGCAGACGATCTGCAGCGGTTCGGCGGCGCCGACGTCGACCGTGGTGATGTGGAGGTGGTCCGACTGGGGATGGTCGACCGAGGTGAGCACATGGCCGACCACGACGCCCTGCAGGCCGCCGCGGATGGTCTCGATCTTCTCGAAGCCCTCGACCTCGAGGCCTATGTCCGTCAGAATTTCAGCGATACGCTCGGCCGGAAGGTCGGTCTCGATGTAGCGCTTGAGCCAGTTGTAGGAGATATTCATAGCGGTTGAATTTTGTTCGTAAGGCAAAAAATCGAACAAAGGTAATTATTTTTTCACGAAATCGCTCTATACATAGGTGCCGAAATTTTCCGCGCCGAAAATTTGTTTTTCGCCGGCGAGGCACTATATTTGTCGTCGCATGACGCAATCGATGATTCGCAATCTCGACATACAGGCCTGGTGGTGGCGCTCGTTGACTCTCGTGGACAATGAGTGCGGACCGTCGTGTGCCTGATCCAGCCAGGATCGCCAGCCATCCCGTTGTTTACGAGCAGTAAGCAGCGGGATTTTTCTTTGCATACACCCGAAAACACAACCCGATATGAAAACCCGCAAATTCATTCTTCCCGAGCACCGCATGCCCTCCGCATGGTACAACATCGTGGCCGACATGCCCCGCAAGCCGCTGCCGCCGCTCCACCCCGCGACGCGGCAGCCACTGACGCACGCCGATCTGTCGGTCCTCTTCGCCGAGGAGCTGGCCGCGCAGGAGCTCTCGACCGAGCGCTACATCGAGATTCCCGACCAGGTGCAGGCGCTCTACCGCATCTGGCGTCCCGCGCCGCTCGTGCGCGCCATCGAGCTCGAAAAGGCCCTCGACACCCCCGCGCGCATCTACTTCAAGAACGAGAGCGTCTCGCCCGCCGGCTCACACAAGCCCAACACGGCCGTGCCGCAGGCCTACTACAACCACCGCCAGGGCATCCGCCGCCTCGCCACCGAAACCGGCGCCGGGCAGTGGGGTACCTCCATCGCCTTCGCGGCACGCCACTTCGGCATGGAGGTGCAGGTGTTCATGGTGAAGGTAAGCTACGAACAGAAGCCCTACCGGCGGCTGATGATGTCGACCTGGGGCGCCGACTGCGTGGCCTCGCCCAGCCGCCTCACGGCCGCGGGGCGCACGGCGCTCGATCGCGATCCCGGGTGCTCGGGCAGCCTGGGACTGGCGATCTCAGAGGCCGTGGAGACGGCCATGCGGCGCCCCGAGGACACACGCTACTGCCTGGGCAGCGTGCTCAACCACGTGCTGCTGCACCAGACGATCATCGGCGAGGAGGCCCTCATGCAGATGGAGATGGCCGACGACGAGCCCGACGTGGTGATCGGCTGCTTCGGCGGCGGCAGCAACTTCGCCGGGATCGGCTTCCCGTTCCTGCGCCGCAACTTCCGCGAGGGGAAGCGCATCCGCGTGGTGGCCGTCGAACCGGCCAGCTGCCCCAAGCTCACGCGCGGCGCTTTCCAGTACGACTTCGGCGACACGGCGGGGCTCACGCCGCTGCTCCCGATGTATACGCTGGGCCACGAGTTCCAGCCCGCCGACATCCACTCGGGCGGCCTGCGCTACCACGGCGCGGGGTCGATCGTCAGCCAGCTGCTCCGCGACGGGCACATCGAGGCGCAGTCCGTGGCGCAGACCGAGGCGCTGGGCGCCGGCGTGCTCTTCGCCCGCACCGAGGGGATCATCCCGGCGCCCGAGTCGACCCACGCCATCGCCGCGGCCGTGCGCGAGGCGCTGCGCGCCAGGGAGGAGGGGAGGCCCCGCACCATCCTCTTCAACCTCTCGGGCCACGGCATGATCGACCTCTACGCCTACCAGCAGTACCTGGCCGGCGCGCTGAAGGACCACGCGCCCACGGACCGCGAAATCGCCCGGACCGTAGGGCGGCTGGAGCGGATCCTATAGCGACCCGCGCCAGAGGAAGAAGAGCCCCGCTATGATGAAGAGCAGGTCGACGGCCTTGGCCCGCAGGTTGCGCTCGTGCAGCAGCAGCGCCCCGCAGCCGAACGAGACGACCACCGACCCGCGGCGGATCATCGACACCACGGCGATCATGGCCTCCTCCTCGCGCAGCGCCATGAGGTAGGCGAAGTCGGCCAGCGACAGGAAGATCGAGATGAAGGGTATGGCCCAGCTCCAGTGGAACGGGGCAGTGGTGCGCCGCCGCGGCAGCCAGAGGATCGCCACCACGACGGCCATCATCCCCAGCTGGTAGAGGTTGTACCAGCTCTGCACGAAGACCGGGTCGAGGCGCGCGACGATGTATTTGTCGTAGAGCCCGCTCGCGGCACCCGTCATGGCAGCTGCGGCCAGGCACAGCACCCAGCGGTTGCGCACGAAGTCGACCCCCTCGCGGCGGCTCGACCGGCCCAGCAGCACCAGCGACACGAGCGCCAGCACCACGCCGGTCCACTGCCACGCGTTGAGCCGCTCGCCGAAGAGCGCCATGGCGCCCACGAGCACCAGTACGGGGCGCGTGGCGTTGATCGGCCCCACGATCGTGAGCGGCAGGTGCTTCATGGCGAAGTAGCCGAAGATCCACGACGTGAGCACGATCGACGACTTGAGCGCAACCAGCCCGTGAGCCGCCGGCATGCCCGGTACCGAGGCGAGCACTGTCCCGTCGAACCACCCGAGGCCCCGCTCCGCCGAGAGGATCACCGGCAGGAAGAGGAGCGACGAGAAGAGGGTATTCAACAGCAGAACGGGCAACACCGCATTGGCGGTGAGTGCCCGTTTCTTCGCTACGTCGTAAAGACCCAGGAGCGCCGCCGAGGCGAACGCCAGAGTGAGCCACATGGTCCGCGCGCTTTAGAGCTCGTCGCTGTAAACGGCGCCGGGCAGGTCGTGGAGGTTGTAGCGCGAGGCCATCGACATGCCGTAGGCCCCGGCCGACTTGATCGCCAGCAGGTCGCCGCGGCGGGTCTTGCGCAGGCTGACATTCTCGTCGAAGACGTCGGTCGACTCGCAGGCGGTGCCCACGACCGTATACTTCGAGCGCGCATCCTCCTCGGAGGTGATGTTCTCGATGTTGTGGTACGAGCCGTAGAGCGCCGGGCGGATCAGCTCGGTCATCGAGGCGTCGACGATCACCAGGCGGCGCCCCGTGGCGGTGGTCTTGTTGAAGAGCACGCGCGTGATGAGCTCGCCGCACTCGGCCACGATCGAGCGGCCGAATTCGAAGTGCACCTCCTTGTCGCCCACAGCCAGGTGGTTGTGGACGATCGAGAAGAGCGATGCGAAGTTGGGGATGGGCTCGTTCTCGGGCACGTCGTAATTGACGCCCAGGCCGCCGCCCACATCGACGAAGCGGAACGAGAAACCCAGCTTCTCGAGGTTCTCGACGATCACGTTCACCTTGTTGCACATGTTCTCGAAGACGTGCAGCTCGCGGATCTGCGAGCCGATGTGGAGGTGGATGCCCACGATGTGCAGGTGAGAGAGGGCCTTGATCTGGTCGGCATGCTCCAGCACCTCCTCGTAGGAGATGCCGAACTTGCTGTCGGCCTGGCCCGTGTCGATGCAGTGGTTGGTCTTGGGGTCGATGTCGGGGTTGATGCGCAGGGCGATGTCGACCTGCCGGCCCGCCTCGGCGGCCAGCGCCTCGACCACGTGCAGCTCCTCGATCGACTCGCAGTTGATGGCCAGGATGCCCTGCTCGATGGCGTAGCGCAGCTCTTTGTCGCGCTTGCCCACGCCGGCGTAGACGATGCCCTGCGGCGCGAAACCCGCCTCGATCGCCTTGCGCAGCTCGTTGCCGCTGGCGCAGTCGATGCCCAGCCCGTACTCGCGGATGATCGCGAGCAGGTGGTCGTCGTAGTTGGCCTTGATGGCGTAGTGGACCTTGTAGCCGTACTTGTTCGATTCGTAGACGACGCTTTCGAGCGTCTGCCGCAGCAGGGCGGTATCGTAGAGGTAGAAGGGGGTTTCGAGCTTCTGCAGCTTCGCGGCGATTTGTCTGCTTAACATGCTTTTAGTCTTTCTATCATTAACCTGTGAGGGGCAAAGATACGAATAAGCGAGGGCAAAAGCAAGCCTGCTTGCATTTTGCCGAGCGAGAGTATCTTGGACGAAGTCAAAGATACGAAAAGTCGAGCAGCAAACCCGCAGGCTTGATTCTGCCGAGACGGAGTATCTTGGGCGCAGCCAAAGATAGCAATTAGCGAGCAGAAGCCCCCGCAGGGAGACGGCCGTTCCGGCTCTGCCCGCATGCCCCCCGGAGGGGGCTCGCCGCCTCCGACGGCTGCGCCGTGGTGCTCTGGCGCGCTCGCTGATCGCAGCGGCGCAAAAACAGCGAGGCCGGACGATACGCATCGTCCGGCCTCTTCGTTCGTCGGCTGCGCGGCGGCTAATCCCGCGCCTCGGCCACGACCCGCTCCACGCAGATCCCCGGGCAGCGGCCGTCGGAGAGCGGAGCCACGGGCCGCGCGATGAAGTGGACGTAGCTGATGCCGTCGCGGCAGGCGTTCAGCTGCGGCAGCCGCACGCGGCGCAACCGTCCGTCGACCCGCACGCGCGCCTCCGGGGCATCCTGCGCGTCCAGGTCCCACTCCAGGGCGACCTCGTGCCAGCCATCGTCGCCGATCCCGAGCTCGCGGCGGTCGAGCCGCAGGGCGTAGATCGCCTCGTGGCACGCCACCGTATCGGAGGGGTTGAACCAGCGGTCGTTGAGCAGCAGCGACACGCCCCGGCACCCCTCGGGGATGCGGAGACTCGTCGCGAAGCGCCCGCGCCGCATGGCCGGGAAGTTCCACACGGCGCCGCGCGCATCCTCCACCAGCCGCTCGTCGGCCTCGTAGCGCAGGTGGAGCACCTGCCGTCCCGCCTTCTCGGGGTGGGGCTCTACGCGGCAGCCCTCCACGCGGTTGTAGGAGCAGTGGCCCTTGATCCCGCGCAGGTAGTTGAACGCCGACCAGCCGGCGAGCGAATCGCTGAAATCGTCGAAGCGCTCCTTTTCATAGAGCCACCCCACGTCGAAGAGCACCAGGGCCCGGTGCAGCGGATGCTGCCCGATCGAGGCCAGCACCTTGCCCGGCGCCACCTCCACGAACTGCGCCTGGTGCATGCCGCGGTCGATGCCGCCGCCCCGGAGCGCATAGTCCGACGCGTTGCGCAGCGGATCGAGGTGCAGCTCGCGGAAGCCGGTCCATGTCCGCCCCTCGTCCTCCGAGATGGCCACGTGCGTCGCGTCGCGGTTGGTGAAGACGTCGTCCCACACCCCGTCGGCCGTCTCCAGCTCGGGCAAGGGCGTGGTGTTGCACCAGAAGAGGAGCAGCCGCCCGTCGGCCAGACGGCCGAGCGTGGGCATGGTGATCGTGCCGTAGAAGCGCGACGGCTGCGCCTCGCCCCACGTCAGGCCCCCGTCGTCGGAGAAGGCCTCGTAGTGGCGGTCCTGCGACGTGCGCATGAGCATCCACAACCGCCCGTCGGCCAGCTCGACCAGCGTGGGCTCCACGGCCCCGTGGTTCCAGCGGATGCCCCGGTGGAAGCCGCCGCCCCGGTGGTCGGGCGACGTGACGACGTTGGACCGCCGCCACGTGCGGCCGTCGTCGTCGGAGACATAGGTGTAGCACCCCTTGGGCGCGACGCCGCCGTGGGCCGCCACGACGATCCGCCGCCCGCCGCGCACGAAGACCGGCGGCTTTATCATGATCGAGGGGGTATCGGTCACGCGCGTCAGCGTGCGGTCGCCCCCGATGCCGCCCTCGGTGCGGATGCAGTAGACGCCCATCGGCCCCATGTTCGCGAGGCGGACATACTCGCCGCTCAGGGGGCTGCGCCGGTCGGCGTAGAGCATGCCCCGCGCGCAGGATACCTTGCGCCACGTGAGCCCGCCGTCGCGGCTCGACAGATAGAAGGTGCCGGCCTCGGCCTGCTCGCCGTAGTTGTAGTGGCGGATCTCGCCGTCTTCGAGCAGCGACAGCCCGATGTAGGCATCGGAGGGGGGCGTGCCCACCCGCACGGGCGCCCACACCTCGTCGAGCGACGCAGGCACCTGCGCCCCGGCATGCAGGGCGAGGCCCGCCAGCAGGCAGGCCAGAGAGAGTCGTTTCATCATCTTTCGGAATCGTTTTGCGTAAAGATAATCAATCTGCGCGAAACGGCCGCGCCGCCGGGCGGAAATTCCGGTCAGCGGGCCAGATTTTCGGCCGTCTCGCGCCCTGCGTCGAAGGCCGCGCGCAGCTCCTCCGGAAAACGGGTCTCGCGGTAGCGGCGCTTGGCCTGCTCGGAGAAGACCTCCACCACATAGTCGTCGTAGCGCTCGAACTGGTAGGTGTCGCAGGCGCAGATGCGGCGGGGCGGGGTGAAGACGTGGCCGACGAAGGCCTCCAGCGCGTCCAGCTGCGGCGCGGGGAGCAGCTCGCGCGTCACGTTCATGGTGTAGAGCATGACGACCGGGATGCGGCGGGGCGCCACCGTGCGGTAGCCCGCTTCGTAGGTCGAGAGCGGGAAGAGGAGCCGCTCGACCAGCGAGCGCACGGCACCCGTCACATCCATCAGGTAGATCGGCGAAGCGATCACCAGGGCATCGGCCCGCAGCGCCCGCTCCAGAAGCGGTGCGAGGCCGTCGCGCACGACGCAGCGGCCGTAGCCGGCCGCTCCGCGGCGCTTGCAGGCGAAGCAGCTGCGGCAGCCCTTGTAGTCGAGATCGTAGAGGCGCACCGTCTCCACCGAGACGTCGCGGCCGGCCGAGGCGACCCCCTCGGCGAATGCACGGCACATGCGGGCCGTGTTGCCCTCCCGGCGCGGAGAGCCGTTGACGATGAGTATTTCCATATCGAAATCGTTTTTTTTCGTTGCAAAGGTGAACCATTCTTCTTACTTTTGCAAGTACCTACAGCAAAGTGATATAGTTACCTAAAGGAGTGAAATATGGAGAACGAGGAGTTTGCCCCGGAAATAATTTTCGGACATCGCCGCTACCTCTGTCCGCTCGACCTGGCACTGGAGGTCATGGGCGGCAAATGGAAGACGATGATGATCTACCGCCTGCGCGGGGCGCGGCGCTCCTTCCCGTCCTGGAGCAGCTGGCGGGGTGGGGCGCGACCCTCGCGGAGCAGGAGTAAAAAAGAAGACCCCGGATGCGCATCCGGGGTCTCTCTTTGCGGGCTGGGGCCGTCAGTTGGCCGGCACGAAGCCGCGGCGGTCGAGGTAGGCCTTCAGCCGCACGAGGTACTCGTCGTCGGGACCGTCGAAGAACGACACGCCCGAGGCGCCGTTGTCGTAGGCCTCGTCGAGCGCCTTCTCGAAGTCGTCGCCCGTGATGTCGGGGAACATCAGGCCGGCATAGATCGCCGCGCGGCCGTTCACCGCCTTGACGCTCTCGGCCACCGAACGGCCGATCCACTCGGGCCCCTCGTAGTAGAAGCCGTTGTAGATCATCGGGAAATAGGCGTCCAGCGGCCAGTTGCCCCAATCCTGGCGCACCATGCGGCGGGCCATCGACGGGCCGGGGAAGACGGCGCCCGAGAGGAACTTGCCGTCGCCCTTCACGCGGGCGGCGATCTTATCCACCACGTGCGTGATGCCGTCCAGGCGGAAGTTGATCCACGACTGGTCCTCCATCGGGTAGAGCGAATCCATCGGATCGCGGCCCGTCTGCGCCTTGAAGCGCTCGCGGCACAGATCGCAGTAGCAGTAGTCGTACTCGGGCATTTCGTGCGTCTGCTCGATGCCGTAGTTCTTCCACAGGCTCACCGGCAGCACGACGTCGGGGAAGCGCACGTAGTCGAGGTGCATGCCGTCGACGTAGGGCAGGTTGGCGCACTTCAGATAGTCCTCGGCCAGATATTCGGCCACCTCGGGATGCGAGGGGCAGAGGAAGCGGTAGTAGTCGACATAGGCGGGCTGGTCGTAGCTCGACTCGCCCTTGCGGTTGACGGCGAACCACTCGGGATGCGTCTCCATCACCTCGCGGCGGTTCATCGTCCACTTCCAGTAGTGGGCCTCCAGCCCGGCCTCCTTGCAGAGGCGGAAGACCGTCTCGTCGTAGCCTTCGAACAGCACGCCGCTGATGCCCGCCGCGTGGATCTTGGCGAAGTGGGCGCGGTAGTCCTGCGCCGACCAATCCTCCTTCAGGCGCATCCACATCCAGTTCTTCACCACGCGGGGCGCGATCTTGCCGATGCGGAAGCCGCCGTTCTCGTCGAGCGTGTAGCGCTCGCCTCTGGCCGGCAGCGTCACCGACAGCAGGAAGGCGTTCGACGTCGCCTCCACCGCCAGCTCGCCGCCCTCGGGCAGCGTCGCCCGCTCGGCGTCGGTGAGCAGGAAGTCGTCGACCGTGCGCAGGTAGTTGTTCTTGGCGGCCTTGTTGTCGAGCTGGGCGTAGAACATCGCCCAGAGCAGCTTGTAGGCCCCACGGTCGAGCGTCATGGGCTCGGGGGCGATGCGCGCGCCGACCGGCGCGTCGACGAAGCGCAGGAAGCCCCAGCGGTCGGGCATGTGCATGTCGACGCGGCCCGTGGGCGACCACACCCAATTCTCCTCGGGCTGGCCCTGGTGCAGCCACTGCACGCGCGAGAAGTTGATGCGCCACACCTTATAGTCGCGCGGGTCGTTGAAGTCGCGCTTGAGCGCCGCGAAGGGGATCGCCATCTCCACGAACCAGCGGCGGTCCTTGTCCTTCGATTTGTTGAGCGTGCCGTCGCAGTGCACGGCCAGCTGCAACCCCTCGCAGTTCCAGGGGATGAAGAAGCTGCCGCCCGAGCGGTAGGGCTTGTCGAGCATCAGGTCGAAGACCACGCCGCGGGCGTTGTTCTCGATCTCGAAGTAGTGCTGCCCGTCGCCGTCGGGGTCGATGAATACCTCGAAATCGTTGTCGTGGTAGATGATCGTGTCGCGCTGCGTCAGACGGGCCACGATGTCGTCCTCCTCCAGCTCGGCGCCGATGTAGAGGTTCCGGTCGTCCCACAGCATGCGCACCGAGGTCTTCTTCACGGGCTCGGGGTAGCCCTCGCCGCGGATGTCGACGAACGGCGCCGTGGGCACGGCGCGCCGCCAGGCCGCCTCGTCCAGACGGCCGTCGATGCGCATCTTGCCCTCCGTGCGGAAGCAGTCGTAGCTGCGCGGCTCGGTCAGCTGCGCCTTGTAGCGCTCGAAGAGCGGTTGGCCCGACGCCGCGACGGCGGCGCCGAGGGCCAGAAGCGAAATAAGGATCTTTTTCATGTATCGCGATTAGTATTCGTTGAAACTGAGGATCTGGCCCGACCCGCGGTAGAGCCGCACGGGCTCCTCCATATCGAGCGCCAGCACCGTGATCTGCTCGTCGAGCGCCTCCTCCGGCACGTCGATATAGTAGACGCCCGGCACTTCGCTCCACGAGATGTCGTTGTACTGCTTCCACGCCAGCTCGCGATCCGTGCCCACGACGCGCACCCGTGCGATGCGGCTCTTGAGGCCCTTCACCTCGACCGACTCGGTGGGACGGTAGGGGAGATAGACGTAGAGCGTCTTGCCGTCGAGCGAGAGCGACGTATAGCCCGCCACGTGGCCGGCGGGGATGCCGGCGCGCGTGTCGTAGACCGCCTCGGCGTGCTTGCCCGTCCAGCGGCCGAACTCCTTCAGCACGGCCACCTGCTCGTCGGGGATGGTTCCGTCGGCGCGGGGGCCGATATCGAGCAGCAGGTTGCCGCCCAGGCCGATGCAGTCGACGAGCATGCACAGCAGCGTGTGGGGGCTCTTGTAGTCGTCGTCGTCGAGGCGGTAGCCCCACGAGTTGTTGATCGTCATGCAGGTCTCCCACCACTCCGACTCGGGACGCACCACCGGCACGCCCAGCTCGGGCGTGGCGTAGTCGCCGTAACCCTGGATGCGCGAGTTGACGATCACGCCCGGGTTGGTCGAGCGGAGCATGTCGACGATCTCTTTCGAGCGCCACTCCTCGGCCGAGTGCTCCCAGTCGCCGTCGAACCAGTAGAGGTCGGGCTTCCAAGTCTCGTTGAGCTCGCGCAGCTGGGCGAAGTTGAAGTCGACGAAGTGCTGCCAGCGCTCGGGCTCGTCGGCGATCTTATAGCGCACGGGGCCCGCGCGGTAGATGTCGGTGTAGTCCTCGCGGGGCCAGTCGATGAGCGAGAAGTAGAAGCCCAGCCGCACGCCGCGCTTGCGCACCTCCTCGGCGAAGGGGGCGATTACGTCGCGGCCCGCGGGCGACGACTTGACCGCGCTCACGTCGCCGGCCTTCGTGTCCCACAGCGCGAAGCCGTCGTGGTGCTTGGTGGTGATGACCGTGTAGCGGGCGCCGCTCTGGGCGATCAGGTCGGCCCACAGCGCCGGATCGTACTCGGCGGCGGTGAACTCCTCGCGCTGCTTCATGTAGTCGTCGAGCGAGACATAGCCGTTGTGGAAAGCCCAGCTCTCGGAGGTCTTTCCCGTAGAGTAGATGCCCCAGTGGATGAAGATACCGAGCTTGGCGCGCGAAAACCACTCCATGCGTTCGGCCTTCTGCTCGGGCGTCTCGGCCCGGGCCGGCGCGAAGGCCGTCCCCAGCAGCAGGCCGAAGAGAATTACGGATTTGAGATTCATAGTCATTATTTATAAAATATTCGGGTTCGTCCGGGAAATAATGTAAAGTTAGGATAATTTTTCGAAACGGAGCCCCTTTCACCGCTTTTTTCTTTCAAAGCGTCCGCCTGCCCCAACGAAAAAGGCCGAAAAGCGCCGCCCGGAGGGCCCCGACTGTTGCCGGAACCGAAAAAAACGATTACCTTTATCCATTATTAACCCCGGGAGCCCCGCTCCCGGCATAACCCAAACCCAACAACTGCTCTCTTCATCTATGAAACTCTTCCGACTTGCGGCGCTGCTGGCCGCAACCGTTCTGCTGTCGGCCTGCGACCGGCAGCCGGGCATCCTCTCCGACGCCGCCTACCGGCAGCGCGTGGAGGAGGACCTCTCGTCGCGCCGCGACCTGCTCGCGCGCTGCGGCGCCCTCGAGACGCTCGACGACCCATCGCTCACGCCGCGCGAAAGCGAGGCGCTCCGCTTCCTGTACGCCTACATGCCGCTGGGCGACGCCGTGAACTTCCCGGGCGACTACTTCCGCGACAACGTGCGCCAGTGCGAGCGCGTGAGGGCCGAGATGCCCTGGGGCGAGCGGATTCCCGCGATGGTCTACCGCCACTTCGTGCTGCCCGTGCGCGTCAACAACGAGGACCTCGACCGCGCGCGCTTCGTCTTCTACGACGAGCTGCGCGACCGCGTGCGCGGCCTCTCGATGGCCGACGCCATCCTGGAGGTGAACCACTGGTGCCACGAGAAGGCCGTCTACACGCCGACCGACTCGCGCACGAGCGCCCCGCTGGCCATGGTCAGGACCGCCGCGGGCCGCTGCGGCGAGGAGTCGACGCTGCTGGTCACGGCGCTGCGCTCGGTGGGCATCCCCGCCCGCCAGGTCTACACCCCGCGCTGGGCCCACACCGACGACAACCACGCCTGGGTCGAGGCGTGGGCCGACGGGCAGTGGCACTTCCTCGGGGCGTGCGAGCCCGAGCCGGTGCTCGACCTGGGGTGGTTCAACGCCCCGGCCAGCCGCGCCATGCTGCTTCACACCAACGTCTTCGGCCGCTACGAGGGACCCGAGCAGGTGATGCGCCGCACGGAGCTCCTCACCGAGATCAACATCACCGACAACTACGCGCCGACGGCCTCGGCGACCGTCCGCGTGGTCGACGCCGAGGGTGCGCCCGTGGCCGGCGCCTGCGTGGAGTACAAGGTCTACAACTACGCAGAGTTCTACTCGATCGCCACGCAGACGACCGACCGGGAGGGGTGCGCCTCGCTCATCGCCGGCTGCGGCGACGCGCTGGTCTGGGCCTCGAAGGGCGACCGCTTCGGCATGGCCAAGGTCTCCTTCGGCAGGCAGACCGAGGCGACCGTCGCGCTCGACCATCGGCAGGGCGACGCCTTCCGCACCGAGCTGTGCATCATCCCGCCGGCCGAGAGCGGCGAGCTGCCCCCCGTGAGCGACGCACAGCGGGCCGAGAACACGCGCCGCATGATCGCCGAGGATTCGATCCGCAACGCCTACACGGCCACGTTCCGCACGCCGGCCCAGGGCGAGGCCTTCGCCCGCCGCCACGGCCTCGACCCCGCGCGCACCTCGGCGCTGATAGTCGAGGCGAAGGGCAACTACGCCGCCGTCGAGGAGCTGCTGGCGGCGGCCGTCGCCGCAGGCAAGGGCGAGCGGGCCCTCGCGCTGCTCGAAAGCGTCTCGAAGAAGGACCTGCACGACACCCCGCGCGAGATCTTCGAGGACCACCTCTACGGCACCGAGGGCGACGCGGCCACGGTGATGAACCCGCGCGTGGGGCAGGAGCTGCTGAGCGCCTACCGCGGCTATCTCCGGAAGGCTATTCCGGCCGACATGGCCGCCGCCTGGCGCGACGATCCGCAGCGGCTGGTCGCCTGGTGCCGCGACAGCCTGCGCCTCGATGCGGCGCGCAACCTGCGGCTGGTTCCCATCCGCCCGATCGGCGTGTGGGAGTCGCGTCTGGCCGACCCGACCTCGCGCGATCTCTTCTTCGTCGCCGCCTGCCGCAGCCTCGACATTCCGGCCTGGCGCGACGGCGTGACGGGCAAGGTCCGCTACCGCCTCGACGGCCGCGAATACGACGTCGACTTCGAGACCCCGCAGCCCGCAGCGACCGACTACGGCACGCTGTGCCTGCGCTACACCCCCTCCGTCGCCGTTTCGGACCCGCGCTACTACGCCCACTTCACCCTCTCGCGTCTGGAAGGGGGCCGCATGAAGCTGCTCGAGTTCGACGAGGCGGCCACCTGGAGCGGGAGCTTCCGCCGCGGCGTCCGCCTGGAGGCCGGCGACTACGTGCTGGTGAGCGGCACGCGCCTCGCCGGAGGCGAGGTGCTGGCCGAGATCCGCCTCTTCACCGTGGGCAAGGAGGCGACGACCGAGGTCGACCTCATCCTGCCCGAGGATAGGCGCCCGAACGAGATCCGCGGCACGTTCGACCCCGAGGTCGGCTACTCGACCGCCGGAGGTGCGATCGGCTCGCTGCACGAGGCGGTCGGCGGGGGGATCTGCGTGGTGGGGATCCTGGGCGCCGGCGAGGAGCCCACCAACCATGCGCTCAACGACATTGCGGCCGTGCGCGAGTCGCTCGAGCGGCTGGGCACGCCCATCCTGCTGCTCTTCGAGAGCGAGGAGAACGCCCGCCGCTACGTCGCCGCCGACTTCCCGTCGCTGCCCTCCACCGTCGTCTTCGGCACCGACACCACGGGCGAGGTGCGCCGCCGCATCGCCTCGGGTGCCGACCTGAAGCGCGACGACCTGCCCGTGATCGCGGTCACCGACCCCTTCGGCCGCATCCTCTACATCTCGTCGGGCTACACGATCGGTCTGGGCGAGCGCCTGGTCAAGGAGCTCTCGACGCTCTGAGGGCCGACACGGCCATGAAAAAGGAGGGATGCCGATGTGAACGGCATCCCTCCTTCTTTCGTCGTGTCCTGCGCGCAGGCTACTCCTGCCGCCAACCGCCGCCCAGGGTCTTGTAGAGGGCGACCAGAGCGAGGTATTCGTCGCGGCGGGCGTTGCTCACGCCGATCTGCGCGTCGAAGTAGCGGCGCTGGGCGTCGAGCACGTCGAGGTAGGCGATGCTGCCGGCACGGTACTGCGCGCGGGCCAGCGCCACGTATTTGAACGCCGCGTCGCACAGATAACCCTTCGCCTCGGCCGTCCGGCGGGCGTTGCGGTAGGTCACCAGCGCGTCGTCGGTCTCGCGGAACACCTCCAGCACCTTCTGCTCGTAGCCCAGACGCGCCTCGTCGTAGGCCGCCAGCGCCGCCTCGTAGCGCGCCTTCTTGCGGCCGAAGCCGAACAGCGGCGAGGCGACCGCCGCGGCGACGTAGGAGAAGGGCGAGCGGAAGAATCCCTTCAGCTCGTCGTTCTCCCAGCCGCCCGTGAGCGTCAGGTTGAGCCGCGGGAACCGGTCGGCATAGGCCATGCCGGCCGCCGCCATCGCCGACCGCAGCCGCAGCTCCGACGCCCGCACGTCGGGGCGCCGTTGCAGCAGGGTGGAGGGGATCCCCACGGGCAGGCTGTCGCTGAGCCGGTCGCCGGTCTCCAGACGGCCGCGGGGAATCTCCCGGTCGGAGTAGTCGCCCATGAGCAGCGCCAGGCCGTTCTCGGTCACGGAGATCCGCCGCTCGAGCTCGGGTACGAGCGACGCCGTGGAGGCGTACTCGACCTTCGCCTGTTGGTAAACGGTCTCGGAGGTCAGCCCCCCCTCGAAGCGCAGGCGGGCCTGCTCGACCCCCTCGCGCCGCGTCGAGAGCGTGCGGCGCACGATCGCCAGCTCGTTGTCGAGGGCCATCAGGCGGAAGTAGGCCGAGGCGGCCTCGGCGACGAGCGTCATGCGCATGGCGCGCTCGTCCTCGACCGTCGCCCGGTATTCGGCCTCGCCCTTGCGCTTGGCCCAGCGCAGGTTGCCCCACAGGTCGGCCTCCCAGCCGAGCGTGGCCTTCAGGCCGAACTCGGCGTCGCGCTTGGCGCTCTCGCCGCTGTAGTCGTTGGTCTCGTAATCGGCCAGTGCATTGAGTTTCAGATCGGGCAGGCGGTTGGCCTTCTCCACGCGGTAGAGCGCGCGCATGCGCTCCACGCGGGCCGCCGCCGCGAGCATCTCGCGGTTGTTGTCCAGCGTGCGGCGGATGATCGACAAGAGGGTCGAATCGCCGAAAAACTGCCACCACGCCATGTCGGCGATGGTCAGCGAATCGTCGGGCAGGAGGCCGGCGAACCGCTCAGGCAGGGCCAGCTCGGGGGCCTTGCAGCGGCGCACGGCCGAGCAGGAGACGCCCGCCGCGGCCACGGCCGCGAAGAGCAGGATACGGAGTGCTTGTCTCATCGGTTGAGTTTTGCTTTCAGACGATAAATCCACACGAAGAAGAAGGGTACGAAGACGATGCCGACCGTGATGGCCACCAGCATGCCGAAGAAGACGCCGGTGCCGATGCCCTGACGGCTGGCCGATCCGGGCCCCGAAGCGAAGACCAGCGGCAGCAGTCCGAGGATGAAGGCCAGCGAGGTCATCACGATGGGGCGGAAGCGCAGGCGCGCAGCCTTGAGCGCCGCCTCGACCATGTCGTGCCCCTTCTCGACCTCCTCCTTGGCGAACTCCACGATCAGAATGGCGTTCTTGGCCACCAGACCCACGAGCATGACCAGACCGATCTGGAAGTAGACGTTGTTCTCCAGACCGCAGATCCAGATGCCGAGGTAGGCACCCACGCCCGCCACCGGCAGCGAGAGGATGACGGCCACGGGAACCGACCAGCTCTCGTACTGCGCCGCCAGGAAGAGGAAGACGAAGAGGAAGGCCAGCGCCAGCACGACGCCCGTCTGTCCGCTCACGTGCTTCTCCTGGTAGGAGAGGCCGCTCCACTCCACGCCGATCGACTCGGGCAGATGGAGCTTCACGAGGCGCTCCAGCTCGGCCATGGCCTGACCCGAACTGTAGCCCGGGGCGGCCTCGCCGGTGATCGTCGCGGCGTTGAACATGTTGAAGCGCTTGACCGTTCCGGCGCCGGTCGTGTAGGAGGTCTTGCCCAGCGACGTGATGGGGATCATCGCCCCGCCCGTACCGCGCACGTAGAACAGACTGAGGTTCTCGCGGTAGGCACGGTAGGGCGCCTCGGCCTGGATGTAGACGCGGTAGATGCGGTTGAAGAGGTTGAAGTCGTTGACGTAGATCGACCCCGTGAAGGCCTTCATCGTGGAGAAGATGTCCGACATCGACACGCCCACCAGCTGCGCCTTGTCGCGGTCGACGTCGAAGTAGAGCTGCGGAATGTCACCCTGCATCGACGAGGCGAGCCCCGAGAACTCGGGCCGCTGGGCCGCATGGAACAGCAGCGTGTCGACGGCCTGCTGCAGGTCGGCGTAGGTCGTATTGCCGCGCGCTTCGAGCACCATCTCGAAGCCGCCCGACGAGCCCAGACCGGGAATGACGGCCGGCGTCGAGAGGTAGACCTTGCTCTCGGGGTAGCGCGACAGCTCCTCGCGCACGCGCTGCATCACCTCGCCGATGCGCTCCGTGCGGCGCTCCTCCCACTGTTTGAGGATCACCGTGAGCTGGCTGCGGGCCTGGTTGGTGCCCACGCGGGGGCTCGAGCCGGTGACGTTGAGCACGTACTCCACGTCGGGATCGGCCATCAGGAACTCCATCGCCCGCTCCGTGACCTCGCGCGTGCGCTCGATGGTCGCCCCCTCGGGGAGTTCGAGCTCCACGGTGAAGTATCCCTGGTCCTCCTGCGGCATGAAGCTCTCGGGCACCAGACGGTTCATGACCCAGATGCCGACCAGAACGATGCCGAAGGCGGCGAACATGCGGCGCGAGCGGGTGAGCGCCTTCACGATCATCCGGCCGTAGAACTTGTTGCCCACCGAGAGGCCGTAGTTGATCCGGCGGAAGAAGCGGTTCTTGCGGCCGTGCGACGGACGCAGGAAGAGCGAGCACATGACCGGGCTGAGCGTCAGCGCCACGACCGTGGAGATGATGACCGACACGGCGATCGTGATGGTGAACTGGCGGTAGAGCTGCCCGGTGATGCCCGAGAGGAAGCTCACGGGCACGAACACGGCGCAGAGCACCAGCGACATGGCGATCAGGGCGCCGCCCAGTCCGCTCATCGCTTTCTTGGTCGCCTCGTAGGGCGACAGCCCCTCCTGCTCCATGATGCGGTCGACATTCTCCACCACCACGATGGCGTCGTCGACCACGATGCCGATGGCCAGGATCAGACCCAGCAGCGTGAGCATGTTGAGCGAGAAGCCGAAGACGAGCATCACGCCGAACGTGCCGACGAGCGAGATGGGCACGGCGATGATCGGGATGAGCGTCGCCCGCCAGCTCTGCAACGAGAGGTAGACCACCAGAATCACCAGCAGCAGCGCCTCGAAGAGGGTGCGGTAGACGTGGTGGATCGACTCGGAGATGTAGGTGGTCATGTCGAAGGGAATGTTGTAGGAGATGCCCTCGGGAAAGTTGCGGCTGATCTCCTCCATGGTCGCCTTCACCGCATCGGCCACCTCCATGGCGTTGGCGCCGGGCAGCATGTTGATGTTCAGCACGGCGGCGTTGCCTCCGTTGATGCCGCTCTCGGTGTTGTACGACTGGGCCTCGAGCGAGATGCGGGCCACGTCGCGCAGGCGGATGACCGACCCGTCGGGGTTGGCCCGCACGACCACCTGCTCGAACTGGTCGACCGACGAGAGGCGTCCCTGCGCCGTGATGGGGATCGTCACGTCGATCCCCTCCATGGGCGCCTGCCCCAGCACGCCGGCCGCCGACTCGCGGTTCTGGTCCTTGAGCGCCGCCTGAAGGTCCTTGACCGTCAGGCCCAGGTCGGCCAGCTTGTCGGGCTGCACCCAGATCTGCATGGCGTAGTAGCGGCTGCCGACGTTCGACACGCTGCCCACGCCCGGCACGCGGCGCAGCATGTCCTGCACGTTGAGCGTGGCGTAGTTGGAGAGGTATACTTCGTCGAACTTGGGGTCCGACGAGAGCAGCGTGATGGTCATCAGCTTGCTCGACGCCTGCTTCTCGACCGAGATGCCGTTCTGCACCACCTCGGCCGGCAGGCGCGCCTCGGCCTTCTTCAGGCGGTTCTGGATATCGACCGCCGCCAGGTCGGCGTCGGCCGAGATGTCGAAGGTCACCGTGGCGCTGAAGCCGCCCGAGTTGGAGCTCGACGACTCCATGTAGATCATGCCGGGCGTACCGTTGAGTTCCTGCTCGATGGGCGTGGCGACGGCCTGCGTCACCGTCTGGGCGTCGGCTCCGGGGTAGGAGGCCGAGATCTTCACCACGGGCGGGACGATCTGGGGATACTGGTCGACGGGCAGCAGCATCAGACCGATGGCGCCGACGATGACGATGACGATGGAGAGGACCGTCGAGAAGACGGGCCTGTCGATAAAGAAATCGGATTTCATGGCCTTACTGCCTCTTTTCGGGTTGGTAATCGGCGACCGGCAGCACGCGCATGCCGTGCTGGAGCTTGTGGTAGCCCTCCACGACGAGCTGTTCGCCGCGGGCCAGACCGCGCTCGACGACCGTGTTGTTCTGCAACTCGGGGCCTATCTCCACGAAACGCCGCTCGACCACGCTGTCGGGGCGCACGACGAAGACATAGGCGCCGCCCTTCTCGATAACCAGCGCCTTCGAGGGGACCACCACGGCGTTCTCGCGCACGTCGAGCAGCAGCTTGACCTGCGTGAACTGACCGGGCAGCAGCACGTGGTCGGGGTTGGGCATCTCGGCACGCACCGAGAAGGTGCCGGTCTGGGGGTCGACCTGCGGATCGGCGAAGTCGACCAGACCGCGGTGGGGATACTGCGAGCCGTCGGCCAGCGTCACCGTGACATAGGGATCCCACTTGCGGGTCGAATCCTTGTGGCCGAGGGTGACGTTGCGCTCCTTGGTGCGCAGGTAGTCGAGCGCCGTCATGCTGAAGTCGACGCGCACCGAATCGCTCTTCACCACGGTGGCCAGCAGCGACTTGCCGCCCGGGCCGACCAGCGTGCCGATGTCGGCGTTGCGCTCGGAGATGTAGCCGGCGATAGGCGAGCGCACGGTGGTGTAGCCCAGCGTCATCTCGGCCTGCGTGAGGTCGGCCTCGCTCACAGCCACGTCGGCCGCGGCGCTCTCGTAGCCGGCCACGGCGTTGTCGAGGTCGAGCTGCGAGGCGGCGTTCTGCTCGTAGAGCGGCCGTATGCGGTTCAGGTCGCGCTGAGCCTTCAGCGCCTGGGCGCGCGCCTTGTTGAGCTGCGCGCGCACCTTGTCGACCCGGGCGCGGTAGAGCTTGGGGTCGATGATGAAGAGGGCCTGGTTCTTTTTTACATAGGTACCCTCGGCGAAGAGCATCTTCTCCAGATAGCCCTCCACGCGGGCCCGGATCTCGACGATCTGCTGGGCGCGGATGCGGCCCACGTACTCGCCGTAGATGTTGATGTCCTCGGTCTGGACGGGGGCGACCTCCACCACGGGATAGACCGGCACCGAGGGGGCCGGGCGCAGCGCGAAATAGAGCCCCGTGGCGGCAGCCGCCGCCACCAGGACGATCAGCAGCCAGTGAAGAGGCGAAAGGCGGACGTGCGAGGCTTCGCGCGCCAGCCGCTTGATGTCGGATAACTTCAACGTCTTGAGACGCCGCACGCTCTTGTCGCGCAGCGATGCATCGGATCGATCGTTTTTCTCCATCGCAGAAATACGTATTGGGTTAATATTCCTTTTCGCAAGCGCCCGACAAATACCGTGCCGCCCGCGCAACTACACAAATCGGGGCAAATATAACGTTTTTCCCGCAACGAAAACCTCCCCTTAAAAAAATTCAAGGAGAGGTTCGCACACACAAATTAACAATACGGACCATGCAATGGGAAATAATACTTTCCGCGATCTGTTTCCGACACTGCAAAGATCGCACGAATCCTCCGGCGGGTCAATCCCGACCTTTCGGTATTTTTCGGCCCGTCGCGGCGCCACGCGCCCATAACGAAGCCCGCAAAAGAGGGGATCGCGTTTTGAAATTCGAAATAATGCACTATCTTTGCAGGCGTATTCCACCGTTCGGGGCGTCCGCTCCGGCCATGAAACCATCACACCGTACATATTCGACCCCATTTATGCAAGACAGCAAAGCCCTCGAAGGGAAAAGCCTGGTCCAGCTGCGCGAAATCGCCAAAGCGCTCGGCATCCGCAATATCATGGTCAAGAAGCGCGATCTGATCGACAAGATCGTCGGCGCCTCGCAGCAGAGCCCCTCGGCACCTCAGCCCGCCGCTGCGGAGAGCGACCAGCCCGCCGAGGCCAAGCCCCGCGGCCGGCGTCCCCGCATGGCCCGCACCGAGGAGGAGCCCCAGCCTGCCGCCCCCGCCGCAGCGCCCGAAAGCGCTGCGGCGGCCCCGCAGCCCGAGGCCCCGCAACCCAAGCGCCGCGGCCGCAAACCCAAGGCCCTGCTTCAGGCCGAGGCGGCGACCGCAGCCGCTGCCGCCGAACCGGCGCAGCAGCCCCGGGCAGAAACGGCTCCGTCGCTCGACGACGAGGTGATCACCAAGGACGACTTCGCGGGCGAGATCGCCGGCGAGGGAGTGCTCGAGGTGATGCCCGACGGCTACGGCTTCCTCCGCTCGGCCGACTATAACTACCTCAATTCGCCCGACGACGTCTACGTCTCGCCCTCGCAGATCAAGCTCTTCGGCCTGAAGGCAGGCGACACGGTAAGCGGCACGATCCGCCCGCCGCGCGAGGGGGAGAAATATTTCCCGCTGGTGCGCGTCAACGAGATCAACGGACTGGCGCCCGAGCATATCCGCGACCGCGTGCAGTTCGAGTTCATGACGCCGCTCTTCCCCAACGAGAAGTTCCGCCTGACGGGCAACGGCCACAACAACCTCTCGACGCGCATCGTCGACCTGTTCGCCCCCATCGGCAAGGGCCAGCGCGCGCTGATCGTCGCCCAACCCAAGACGGGTAAGACGATGCTCATGCAGTCGATCATCAACGCCATCGCCGACAACCATCCTGAGGCCTACATCATCGTGCTGCTCATCGACGAGCGCCCCGAGGAGGTGACCGAGATGGCCCGCAACTCCAAGGCCGAGGTCGTGGCCTCGACCTTCGACGAGCAGGCGTCGCGCCACGTCAAGGTGGCCGAGATGGTGCTCGAGAAGGCCAAGCGCATGGTCGAGTGCGGCCACGACGTGGTGATCTTCCTCGACTCGATCACCCGCCTGGCGCGCGCCTACAACTCGGTGCAGCCCGCCTCGGGCAAGGTGCTCTCGGGCGGCGTCGACGCCAACGCGCTCCACAAGCCCAAGCGCTTCTTCGGCGCGGCGCGCAACACCGAGGAGAAGGGGTCGCTGACGATCATCGCCACGGCGCTCATCGACACCGGATCGAAGATGGACGAGGTGATCTTCGAGGAGTTCAAGGGCACGGGCAACATGGAGCTCCAGCTCGACCGCAAGCTGGCCAACAAGCGCGTCTACCCGGCCGTCGACGTCATCGCCTCGGGCACGCGCCGCGAAGACCTGCTGCTGCCGCGCGAGGTGATGAACCGCACGTGGATCCTGCGCAAATACCTCTCGGACATGACCCCCGTCGAGGCGATGGAGTTTCTCCAGAAGCAGATGGGACTCACGGAGACCAACGAGGAGTTCCTCGCCACCATGAACCACTAAAAAACCAACACCGACCGATGAAAAAAGCACTCTTCATCCTGCTCTGCCTCGTCTGGGCCCTCGACGCGCTCGCCTGGGGGCAGAAGGGCCACGACGTGACGGCCTACATCGCAGAAAACCACCTCACGCGCAAGGCTGCCCGCGCGGTCGACCGCGTGCTGCGCGGCCACTCGCCCGTCTACTACTCCAACTGGCTCGACAACGCCAGCCATACCCCCGAATACGCCTACACCAAGACGTGGCACTACCTGAACGTCGACGAGGGCCACACGATCGAGACCATGCCCAAGTGCGCCGACGGCGACGTGCTGACGGCAGTCACGGCGCTCCGCGACAAGCTCGCGCAGGGCGGTCTATCGCCCGAGGAGGAGGAAACGAGCCTCCGCATGCTGATCCATCTGGTGGGCGACATGCACTGCCCGATGCACGCCGGCAGGCTCTCCGACCGCGGCGGCAACCGGCGCCCGGTGCTCTTCTTCTCCACGCGCACCAACCTCCACTCGGTGTGGGACTCGTCGCTCGTGGAGGCGGCCCACAAGTGGAGCTACACCGAGTGGCAGCAGCAGATCGACCGTCTGTCGGAGGAGGAGGTCGCCGCCGTGCAGGCCGGCACCCCCGCCGACTGGATCGCCCAGACGCACGCCATCTGCGAAAAGATCTACGCCGAGACGCCCGAGGGCGCCAAACTGTCCTACGACTACATAGCAGCACAAGCGCCCGTCATCGAGCAGCAGTTCCTGCGCGGCGGCCTGCGCCTGGCTCGCCTGCTGAACGAGATCTACCGCTAAAACACGCGCAGCTGCGCACGACACGACAATCCCCGGACCGGCCAAAGCCGATCCGGGGATTCTCAACTCATCCGCTCCCGACATGAAAAGCACGCGCTTCACTGCGCCCGGCGTCCGCGCATAGCGAATCGACACCGCGGAGGGTTTCAGCCCCTCGATGCGGAAAACGGTCCGCAATATGGCGATCCTCCCCTCGGACTACGGCCGCACGGAGGAGCGATAGCGCGGCCGCGTGCCGGAAAGCCTGCCGTCAGTGGCGCCGGAGCGTCGCTTCAAGATGCTTCAACAGGATGCCCACCTGGTTTTTGCGCCTGTACTGCCGGATCTTCTCCCAGTCGCGGGGCAGCACCTCGCGGTCGCGCCACAGACGGTGGCACTCCAGTATCTTCCGCCGGACTCCCTCCCGATCGTCGTTGTCGGCGACGAAGCCCGCGCGGGTCTCGGCCAACAGATCGGCGACGACGTCGCGGGGGTCGAAGAGCGCCAGAATGGGCTTGTTGGAGGCCAGGTAGTCGAACACCTTACCCGTATAGACGCCCCGCCGGCCGGTGGGGTGGATCATGACCAGCACGTCGAGCTGCCGCAGGATGGCCAGCGCCTCGTCGTGCGGCACCTCGGCCTCCTGCTCCACATTGTCGCGGATCGCCTCGGGGACGACCAGACGCAGGTGGTTGCCCACGATCCTGAAGCGGAAATCAGACGGGATCTCGCCGCGCCGCTTCATCTCCGCCAGCACCTCGAAAAGATTGTCGGGGCGGCTCTCCCAGTAAAACCGGCCGACGTATCCCAGCGTGAAGCGCGGCTGGAACGACGCGTCGCGCACCTCCTCGTAGTCGTAGCCGTTCCTCACCTCCAGAAAACGATCGTGACCGCACAGCCGGCGGAACTGGTCGACCAATGGCCGGGAGACCGTCGTGACCAGATCGGCCTCGCGAAGTACGATCCGCTCCACCCGTCGCAGGCGGCGGGCGATATGCAGAGAGTGGTGGGGATGGTCCGACATCTCGTCGCGCATGTCGGCGACCCAATGGAACTTATATCCCTTCTTGCGCAACCGCAGGGCGATCATATGCGGAGCCAACGGGCTATAGGAGGTGAGAAGCACATCGGCTGGCTCGCGGTCGAGCAGCTCGCGAGCCTTCGCACACGCACGCCGCCGCCACAGCGCCCGCCAATCGAGCGAACAAAGGAACTGCATCCGCATCAGCATCAGTCTCAACGGACCGACAAACCGCTTTCGGGCATCGCTGCCGGACAAGTTCCCGGCCCAATCCCTCAGATAATGCACCGTGCATCCGTATCGCGTCACCGTTTCATCGCGTTCCCCTATGGTAATCACCGTTACCGTATGACCGGCTTCGCGGAAATAGCGGGCGAAAGCGTCGATGCGAAACGATGCGATTTGAATATTCGGAGAGAAAAAAGGACTGACGATCAATATGTTCATACCAAAACTATTTATTCATGACACGCGACACGGCCCGTCCGACGACGCCCCCACAGCGCGACAGCGCCCCTTCGGAGCCGAGCAGCGGTTGCAGCAGGTTGGTATAGCCGACGCCGCACAGCGCGCACAACACCGCATAGAGCGCCGCAGCGAGCAGAAAAGCCCCGGCAAGCCCGTTCCAGCTTCCGACGCTCCCCACCGCCAGGCGGCTCGCCCCCGAGGCAACGGCCGAAAGCAACAGCAGCTTCGACAGCGCCGCGGCGGGGAGCAGCTGCCGCCAGCCGACAGCCACGGCCCGGTGGAGGGCCACCATCAGCGCCACGAGGCACCCCGCCGTGCAGAGTGTCTGAACGACGGCGATGGCTGCGGTCAATGGAAACCACCGCACGCAGCACGCCTCCCCGGCGATGAGCGCCAGCGCCGTGATGAAGTGCGCCCGCGAGAAGTCGCGGCCGCGTCCCAACGCGAAGAGTACGGGCGAGTAGGGCACCACGCGCAACAGGTTGACCGGCGTGATGATTTGCAGGAGGAGCGCCGCCTGCCGATACTCCGGGCCATAGACACGCTCCACGATCGGGAGGGCATAGACGCAGCAGAAGATCGAGAGCGGATAGATGATCTTGGCCGACTTGAGAATCGCGCGACTCCACACGTCGACGATCTCCCGGCTGCCGACGCCCTCGTGCCGCATGCGCGAAAAGAGGGGCAGCAGCACCGTCGAAGTCGCCCCCACGATCCACGCGGCGACGGGCAGTTCGACATACCCGTTGGCATACTGCGCAAAGGCCTCTGCACCCAGGTAGCGCCCGACGAAGAAGGGGCTCACCGACAGGATGACGAAGCCCCACAGACCAGCAGTGAAGAGCGGGAACGAGAAGGCGAGGATCTCCCGCACCGAAACGCGGGTCGGCCGGCGCGCGGCGCGGCGGAACGGAAGCCGCTCAACCCAAGAGCCGACGGCGAAGTTGACCAGCCCCGCGGCGACGAACCCGCCCACGGCCCCCTCGACGCCCATGTCCCGGGCCACCACGGGCAGCAGCACGCCGACGGCGGTCGTCAGGCGGTTGAACAGCACGTAGAGCGCGTTGAGCCGCGCACGGTCGAGCGCGACCAGCAGCGACTCGATGCCCAGCACGGGCATGAGCAGCAGCGGGGTAGGCGCGAAGATGCGCAGCGCCGGCGCCAGCGCCGGATTCTCCAGCACCTGCGCCACGCCCCCGGCCCCGGCATAGAGCAGCACGGCGAACCCCGCGCCCAGTCCGAGAAACATGCGCCGCATCTTCGCGACGAAGGAGCGCCCCTCCTCGACGGGCATGCGCACCAGAAAATAGGAGTAGGCCCGGGGCATGCCGAGCGAAAAGAGGATGAGCAGCGTCTGGTAGACGTAGAGTACTTGCCGGTAGGTGCCGTACTGCTCCGTCGTAAGATAACGCCCCAGCACGGCCATCGAGCCCAGCCCGAAGAGCAGCGAGCAAAGGTTGCCCGTGACGAGCCAGAGGGCCTGAAGCGTTTTGCTCGACCGCTGCTCCATACCCATGCCCGTCAGAGGCTCCAGTAGCGGAGCCCACCTATTTTATGACGATAGATCGATTTCAGATCGGCCAGCAGGGCGTCGGGCCGGGCGACGGAACGGAACCACTGCTCGTCGAGCGCGCGGTAGGCGTCGTGGGCCACCGCCACCACGATCAGATCGTAGGGCGGACGCAGCACCGGCGCCAGACGGATGCCGCACAGCTCCCTCACGCGCCTCGGATCGGCGCACGGGTCCGCCGCATCGACCTCCAGACCGGCCCGCGCCAGCTCGCGCACCAGCTCGGCCGACTTCGAGTTGCGGCAGTCGGCGACGTTCTCCTTGTAGGTGATCCCCAGCACCAGCGCCCGGCACTCATGGAGCGTCCGTCCCGCGGCGAGCAGCTCGCCGACCAGTGCCCCGGCGACATGGCCGGCCATCCCCTCGTTGACCTCGCGGCATGCGCGCACGACCGGCGCGTCGATGTGCAGCTCGGCCGCCTTGTCGAGGAGGTAGTAGGGGTCCACGCCGATGCAGTGGCCCCCGACCAGCCCCGGCATGACCTTCATGAAGTTCCACTTCGTGGCGGCGGCCTCCAGCGTCTCGATCGGGTCGATCCCCATCCGCCTGAAGAGCATGGCGCACTCGTTGACCAGTGCGATGTTGGCGTCGCGCTGCACGTTCTCGAGCATCTTGGCCGCCTCGGCCACGCGAATCGACGGTGCGCGGTGGACGCCCGCCTCGACCACCTGCCCATAGAGCGACGCCACGGCGTCGAGCGCCTCGTCGTCGCACCCCGACACGATCTTCACCGTGCGGGCGAAGGTGTGCTCCGCGTCGCCCGGGTTGATCCGCTCGGGCGAATAGCCCACCTTGAAGTCGCGGCCCGCTTTCAGCCCCGAGAGGCTCTCGAGCAGCGGCACGCACCGCTCCTCCGTGCACCCGGGGTAGACCGTCGACTCGAAGACCACGCAGTCGCCGCAGCGGAGGCAGCGGCCCACCGTGCGCGTGGCCGCGTCGAGGGGCGAGAGGTCGGGGCGGCGGTCGACGTCGACCGGCGTGGGCACGGCGACGATGTAGACATCGGCCTGGACGAGCTCCTCCTCGCACGAGGTGAAGAGGATGTCGCACCCCGCAGCGCCGTCGTCTTCGAGGGCGCCCGACGCATCGACGCCGGCCCGCAGCCGGGCCACGCGCTCGGGATCGATGTCGAAAGCCACCACACGGAAACGACGGGCAAAGCCGAGCGCCAGCGGCAGCCCGACATAGCCCAGGCCGAGGACGGCCAGCACGGGACTATCTCCCCCCCCCATTATCATACGGATATTCAATTATTTGAACCTCATTGTTTTGCAGCGTATACACCTCGCCCGACTCGCTGCACGCGGCGCGCCCCTCGCCGTCGAACTCCAGCCGGCAGCCGCGGCGGCTCATCCACCCGATCTGCCGGGCGGGCGCGCCCACGACGAGCGCATATGCCGGCACGCTCCGCGTCACCACGGCACCCGCTCCTACGAAGGCATACTCGCCGATCTCGACGCCGCACACCACCGTGGCATTGGCCCCGACAGTGGCGCCGCGCCGCACGACGGTGGGGAGGTACTCGCCCCGGCGCGACACGGCCGCCCGCGGATTGCGCACGTTGGTGAAGACGCACGAGGGGCCCAGGAAGACGTCGTCCTCGCAGACGACGCCCGAGTAGACCGACACGTTGTTCTGTATCTTCACGTTGCGCCCCAGCGTCACTCCCGGGGCGATCATCACGTTCTGCCCCAGGTTGCAGCCCGCCCCCAGGCAGGCGCCCGCCATCACGTGGCAGAAGTGCCAGATGCGGGTGCCGGGGCCGATCAGTGCGCCGTCGTCCACGACGGCCGTGGGGTGTACGAAGCACTCTTCCATATTCACTCTTCGAAAAATCGTTCGATCGCCGCAACGATCCGCTCCTGCTGCCGCTCGGTCAGCTCGGTGTGCATCGGCAGCGACAGCACGCACTGCGGCAGCCGGAGCGCCACCTCCAGCCGCCCGTCGCTCGCGCACGCACGCGCGTAGGCCGGTTGCTGCGTCAGCGACAACGGGTAGTAAACGGCCGTGGGGATGCCCTGCGCGGCGAGCCGCTCGCGCAGCCGGTCGCGGCAGCCGGGCTCCACGCGGAGCGTATACTGGTGGTAGACATGGGTCGTGTAGGGCGCCTCGTGCGGCACGTGCAGCGCGCCGATCGCCCCCAGGCGGCGGGTGTAGCGGCTCGCGGCCGCGCGGCGCGCCCCGATATATTCGTCCAGGCGGGGGAGCTTGGCCCGCAGCACCACGGCCTGCAAGGTATCCAGGCGCGAATTGATCCCCACCACCTCGTGGCGGTAGCGCTCCGCCTGCCCGTGGCGGGCCAGCATGCGCAGCCGCCCGGCCAGATGGTCGTCGTCGGTGATGAGCGCCCCGCCGTCGCCCATGCACCCCAGAATTTTGGTGGGGAAGAACGACGTGCAGCCGATGCAGCCCATCGTGCCGGCATAGCGGCGGCGCCCGTCGGCAAAGGCGTAGACGGCACCGAGCGACTGGGCGTTGTCCTCGACGACGCTCAGCCCGTACTCGCGGGCGAGGTCGAGGATCGGTTCCATCGCGCACGCCTGCCCGAACAGATGCACCGGGATGATCGCCCGCGTGCGCGGCGTCACGCAGCGCCGGGCGCTCTCGGGGTCGATGTTGAAGGTCGCCTCGTCCACATCGGCCATCACGGGCACGCCGCCCAGCAGCAGCACCGCCTCCGCGGCCGCCGCATAAGCGAACGCCGGGACGATCACCTCGTCGCCCGCCTTCAGCCCGACGGCCATGAGGGCCAGCGTGAGGGCGTCGGTACCGTTACCGCACGGAATCACGTGCCGCACGCCGAGCCGGGTCGCCAGCTCGCGGGCGAAGGCCCCGACGGCCGGGCCGTCGATGTATGCCGACGAGGCCACGACCTCGCGCACCCCTTCAGCCACCTCGTCGCGGATCCGCTCGTAGGGACCCTCCAGGTCGACCATCCTAATCTCCATAGGTCATCGTCGTGTTTAGGCGATCCGACACCGCATGCGGCGTGCCCGCGAGGCCGCGCAGCAGGGGGTGGTAGTCGCCCGTGAGCCCCTCGGCCTGTGCCCCGCGGATGCGGGCGAGCAGCTCGATCGCCGCGCGCGCCTCGGTCGGCGCGAAGCCCTCGCCGGCCAGAATGCGGCGGTAGCTCTCCGTGTGCAGGTCGGTGAAGCCCTGCGAAAAATCGAACTCCTCGCCGTCGATGCGCATGCAGCGGTAGGGCGAGCGCCCGGCCTCCTCGCGCGCGGGCAGATGCCGGGCGTCGATGCTCAGCAGGTAGCGCACGCGGGCGCGCCGGAGTTGCAGCGCCCCGGCGACGCACCCCTCGGCGGCATAGTGGACCGTGCTCCGCTCGACGGGGCCGAAGATCCACAGCAGCATGTCGTAGAAGTGCACGCCGATATTCATCGCCACGCCGCCGCTCCGCGCCGGGTCGCCCTTCCACGAAGCTGCGTACCACCGCCCGCGCGGCGTGATGTAGGTCAGGTCTATGTCGTAGATCTTGTCGGCCGCACCGGCCGCCACCCGCTCCCGGAGACGCTCGATCTCGGGGTGGAGACGCAGCTGCAGGATCGTCCACACGCGGCGGCCCGTCGTCCGCTCCAGAGCGATCAGACGGTCGATCTGCTGCGGATCGATACCCAGCGGCTTCTCGCAGATCGCATCGGCGCCCGCCTCCAGCCCCTGCGCGGCGTGCGCGGCGTGGAGGTGATTGGGGGTGCACACGGCCAGATAGTCGACCGCCTGGCGGCCGAGGCAGCGCCCGAAGGCCGCGGGGTCGGTCGTAAAATCGGCATCGGGGAAGTAGCGGTCCATCACCCCCACGCTGTCCGACAGATCGTGCGCTGCGACCAGCTCGTGCCCCAGGGCGCCGATCGCCTGCAGATGACGCGGGGCGACATAGCCCGCCACGCCGATGATCGCAAATCGTTTTTTCGATTCCATAGATTCGTCACGGCGACCCGCAGGCCCGGTCGGAGCCGCGCGAATCGACGCACAAAAATACGAAAATATCCGCTAAATCGCGCACCTCCGGGGTGACTTTACCCCCCCCCTATGCAAGACTCTATACGACAAAGGATTACACATGCAATATCGCATCCAAACGAACCGTCCCGAAACGAAAGGGCCTCCCGCGCAAAAGCAGGAGGCCCTCTTCGGTACCCGGAGCCGCATTTGAAATTATAAATTCTATTCGATTATTCTAAAATCGCAAAACGACGCAAAATAATGTATTTTCGCTATTATACAACGATTTGCAATTAGTGAATCGTTTAATAGATTTGACGCAGGTCGAAATAAATTCAGGATATATGGGAACAATTCGGGAACAAATACCATCTTTGCAGTGTAAACAATACGCTGCAAAATGAAGGTTTCGGCACTCATACGGAAAACTGCAAAGAAGAACGACACGGATACGCTTGCGACGGTCTATTTTCGGCTGCGCGACGGCAAGAAAGACATTAAGGCGGCAAGCGAACTGACGATCAATCCGAATTACTGGAGTGCCGAAAAACAAGGATTCAAGGATAGAGTAGCCTTGGTTTCGGAGAAGGAGAAACTGGCATTCAATAGCCATGTGCGGAATATCGTTACGCTCATTACCCAATCTTACACGAATGAAGCCGACGGCGAATGGTTAAGCGAAACAATCGAGCGTTACCACCACCCGCAAAGATTCCAAACGGAAGATGCGCTGGCCGAAGAGATCAAATTGCAGGTGATTCCGCTGTTTGATGAATTTCTCGAAAAGCATAAACTATCCGAAGTCCGCAAAAAGAACTATCGGGTAGTGAAACGCGGCTTGCAGCGTTACGAACTCTATGTGCGGACAACCAAGCGCGGACAAAAAGATTTTACGCTTTATATCGACGACGTAACATCCGACACGCTTCGGGATATATGGGATTTTTTCGAGAACGAATACCGATATTGCCAGCTCTATCCAGCCATTTACGATGCGATCCCCGAGGCGCGAACGCCGCAACCGCGTGGAAAGAACACTTTATTGGATTGCTTTTCGCGGATTCGAACGTTCTTTTATTGGTGCAAGGATAACAAAAAGACGAGCAACACGCCATTCGACGATTTTCCGCTCGAAGAGTGTACCTACGGAACCCCCTATTACATTACGATCGACGAACGGAATAAAATTTATCGCACCAATTTGAACCGCCATCCACAGTTGGCCATTCAGCGCGACATCTTCGTTTTTCAATGTTTGATCGGCTGCCGTGTGGGCGACCTCATCAAGTTTACGAAACAAAGCATCATCGACGGAGCTATTGAATATATCCCGCGCAAAACGAAAGAGGGACGGCCGCTGACAGTGCAAGTTCCGCTCAATCCGACAGCATTGGAGATCATTGCCCGATACAGGGATTGCGAGGGTGACAAACTGCTGCCGTTTATTTCGGAACAGAAATACAATGTGTCGATCAAGCGGATTTTCAAAGCCGCCGGATTGAAGCGATTGGTTACGATCATCAACCCGACGACCCGCGAGGAGGAGAAAAAGGTACTGTATGAGATCGCGTCGTCACACCTTGCCCGACGTACATTCGTTGGCAACTTGTACAAGCAGGTAAAAGACCCTAATCTGGTCGGTGCATTGAGCGGTCACAAGGAGGGAAGCCGCGCATTTGCACGTTATCGGGAGATTGACGATGAAATGAAAAAAGAATTGGTAAATTTGTTGTCGTAAAGGAGATAATTGCGTCCGCAGTGCGGTCGGAATTCAAAATACACGATATATGAAAATAGTAAAGACCCATCTGGCTGAACAATTTATATCGGACATTCGGACTATTATTCTTTCCGCCAGAGAATCAGCGATTCGTAGTGTGGATACCGTCCGTGTACAAATGTATTGGAAATTGGGCGAACGCATCTTTATCGAAGAACAAAAAGGCCAAGACCGGGCGGAGTACGGAGCATACCTTCTTCAAAACATTGCAACGGAAATAGAAAAGGAGTTCGGCAGTGGATTTTCCGTGCGTCAATTGGAACGGGCAAGGCAGTTCTACCGTACTTATCCAATTGCGTCCGCAGTGCGGTCGCAATTGAATTGGTATCAATATCGTCTTCTGATTCAAATAGACGATAAAGACAAACGCGAGTACTACGAGTTGGAGGCTGCAAACAACAACTGGACTGGGCGTGAGTTGGAGCGACAGATCAATTCGGGATTGTATGAACGTCTGTTGTTGAGCAACGACAAGAAAGCCGTGTTGGAGATTGCCCGCAAGGAGCGCATTCCCGAGTCTCCGACCGAGATCATTAAAGACCCGATGGTTTTGGAATTTCTCGGTTTGCGGCCCGAAGCGACCTACTACGAAAAAGATTTGGAGCGTGCATTGATTACCAATCTTCAAGCGTTTCTGTTGGAGTTGGGTAACGGATTCTCGTTTGTTGCACGACAAAAACGCATCCAGCTTGAAGACGACGAATTTTTCGCCGATTTGGTATTCTACAACCGACTGCTTCGCTGTTTCGTCGTTATCGAACTGAAAACTCATAAGATTACGCACGAGGATATTGGGCAGTTGCAAATGTATGTAAATTACTACGACCGCAATGAGAAAGCTCCCGACGAAAACCCGACGATCGGGATTCTGCTTTGTGCCGACAAGAACGATACATTGGTAAAATACACGCGTCCAGATAAACTGCAAGCAGAGCCTGTGATTGTTATCCATTAGAGCGCAAATCGGAAACGGGCAGTTGGTGTTTTTTACGTATTTCAATAGGAATATCGCACAGTAACCCGATCACACCACAACGATAGCGACCGAGATGCTGTTGCCGGCGGTATCGACAACCGTAAGCGTGTGGCGGCCGGGCGAGGGCCGGACGGCGAATTGGTGGATGTTGCGTGTCGAGCCGAGATAGGAGTTGTCCAAATGCCAGAAAAATTCCGCCACAGGGTCGGTGTGCGCCACCGAGCAGTTCAGTGCCGCCACTGTTCCGTCGCCCTGCACGGGCAGCGACACCACGCAGCCGTCGGTCGGATAGATGAAGTGCATCGGCCGAACCTCGACACGGGAGACTGTCTGTGCGGTGGTCAAAGTCGCAGATTGATAAGCCGAGTGGGTCTGCCGATAGTAATGCTCCATCACCGGAGGCAGCACGAATCGCCGCTCAATGCTATATGTATCCCTATCGCCGGCGGCAATTGCCTCCTGGCAATAGGGGCAGGAACGACTTTTCAGCGCATTTTTAGGTACGATGGCCTGCACCGTCTCGGTGCAGTTGCGACCGGCGATATGCCCCGACCGGCGGCAGAGTGTAACCTCGATACCGTCTGTTGCATCAGGTTCGGCGAACCAACCCGTTGGGGGCAACATATTGAATACATCGAACAGCACGGGGCCTGCGGTGCGTGCGCCCGTCAGGTCGGGTGCCGAACTGCCGTTTGCATTGCCCGCCCACACGCCGACGGCATATTCGGGCGTAACGCCGATTGCCCAGCCGTCGCGCGAACCGTAACTCGTGCCTGTCTTCCACGCAATCTGCCGGGTGGATGTGGCACGCAGCCAATCCATCTGGTCGGGGCGGTTTACATGGCGCATCGCCTCGAAGGTGGCGTAGAGTGCCACGCGGTCGGCAAACGGGAAGTGTGCCAAACGAGTGCTGTCTCCGACACCCTGATAGCAGGCAGCCATATTCGCATAGAGTTGCACGATGTCGAGCAGCCGCACTTCGGCACCGCCTAATACGAGCGACAGACCGTAACGGTTGTTCTCCTTGTTGAGCGACAACAGCCCTGCATTTTTCAGCAGTTCGGCAAAGCGCATCGGTCCATACTCTTTGAGCAGATGGACATTCGGCACATTGAGCGAGAGCGAAAGCGCCTCGTCAGCCGGCACGGCACCGGCGAATGTTCCGTCGAAGTTCTTGGGCGCAAAGCCGCCGAAATCGGTCGGCACGTCGGGCAGCAGCGTATGGGGCAGAATCGTTCCCTCCTGCAAGGCGGTGCAGTAGAGCAGCGGTTTGAGAATGCTGCCCGACGAACGCGGTACACGGGCGATGTCGACCCACTTGCCCTCGCGCAGACGGTTCATGTCGCTGTTGCCGCAATAGGCGACCACCTCGCCGCTTTTCACCGCCACAACGACTGCCGCAAGGTCATTGACACCCTCTGCCGACAACTCCTGACTCCAGCGCGCAGTAACCTCTTCCAGTCGCTTTTGCAGTTGCAGGTCGATAGGTGTGCGGATGCGCTCGCCGTGACGGACGGCATTGCAATTTTCCACCCAATGCGGTGCATACTGCGGCATGGGATATGGTTCGCCGATAAGCGGTTCCTCTGCCGAGAGTTCGTACTCCGATTCGGAGAGGCAGCCCCGTTCGCAAAGCCGGTACAATAGGCGGTTTCGTTTGGCGAGCAGCGCATCGCGGTTGCGCGAGAGGTGAACGGACGAGGGGGCGTTTTGCAGTACGGCTAAGGTGGTCGCCTCCGCCCACGAGAGTTCGCTGCCGTCATTGCCCAGATAACGCCACATCGCAGCGTCTATACCCACGACATTGCCGCCAAAGGGGGCATGGGCCGCATAGAGGCGCAGGATTTCCTCTTTGGAGCAGCGCGCCTCCAAACGGGTCGCCAGGAACATCTCTACCATCTTCTGCCACAGGGTGCGCGGCTTGTGTCGCGAAAGGCGGATCACCTGCATCGAGATCGTGCTGCCGCCGCTCACGACGCGGCCGCTGCGAATGTTCTGCACGGCGGCGCGGAGCAATGCCCGAACGCTTACGCCGATATGCCGATAGAAAGTGCGGTCTTCGAACTCGATGAGTGCCGCGACGAACTTTTCGGGCAACGAATCGGCGTGCGGGAAACGCCACTGCCCGTCGTCGGCAATGCGGGCGCCGAGCAGTTGTCCGTTGCGGTCGGTCACGACAGTCGAATAGGCCGTGTCCTCAAACAGGTCGCGCGGCAGGCAAAAGAGCCACAGCAACAGGAGAATTCCTGCTGCTGTGACTGCTGCATATTTCACCGTGCGTCTCATTTCACCACTTCTACGAATCGCGAGGTCGATACGGCGCGGCACGAGGTGTCGTACATATCTTCGCATACCGTCGGCGGCATCAGGCAACGGCCGCAGTAGGCGGCGCGCAGACGTACTGTGAAGGTGCGGCTTTGTCCAACATCCAGACTGAAATACCAACTGATGCGGTCGTCCCGGATATCGGTGTAGTCGCCCAATTCGGAAGTGTGGTCGTTCACCATGCGTTCGTTCCAAATCTCCCAGCCGGAGGGGATGGCGTAGGTCAGCGCCAGCGACCGGATCTCCTTCATCGCCTTGCGGACGGTAATCTCGGCATAGAATTCGTCGCCCTGCGCAAGCCTTTCGGGGTTGACCTCCTTGCCGTTGGCGTCGGTGTAGCGGATATCGAATGCAATACCGTTGGCAACGGCGGGCAGTTGCTCGGTTGCCTGCGGATAGCGGCGGGTCGTCAGCGAGAGATACACCTCCCGATTTCCTCTGTTTTCGGCGTGGGCGGCACCGCTGTTCGGATCGGCGGCCATAGTGTAGATACCCTTTATCTCCCGAAGCGAGACCGCCTTGCCCTCTTTGGGCCGGATCACCACTTCGGTCGCTGCATCGCCGAAAATGCCTGCCAGACGGTTCATCGCCGCACTGACAAAGGCGACCTCCTGCGTCGTGCAGTTGGAGGCAGAGAACTCCGCCGCCACTTCGCGTGCCAGCTTCAACGCCCGGTCGTTCTGCTCCGCAAGCAGCCAGGTCTCCAACTCCATCGCCTGGTCGCGCAGGCGGGACTGGAAGGTGACCCACGCACCGGCGGCCATCACGCTGTTGTCGATTCGCCCAAGAAGTTGCCGCGCCACTTCGACCTTTCCGGCGCAGGCATAGGCTGCCGCAAGACGCATTAGAGCCTGATATGAGATAACTCTCGATTCGCGCAGGCGGTTCATGGCCGCAACGGGTTCGTCGCCCGCTTTCACGAGCGTATAGAGACGGTAAGCCTGCACCAAGTCCTCGCCGTGTTCGTGGCTGTGGCGGTATGCACGCGCCCTGCGCTGCTGGTACTCGCGCCAGCGCTCAATATACCGGTCGGCAACGGCAAATCCTTGCCGACGCGCCTCCATCATCACTTTGCCGGCCATCGAGGTCGCCCATTCGTTTACCTCGGAACCGGGCCAATAGGCAAAACCGCCGTCGGAGGTCTGGCGCGAAAGAATCATCTTCAAAATCTTCGGCAGCGCCTCCCGTGCCTGTGCCTGCTCGGTCGCCGAAAGGAAACGGTAGGCGTAAAGCAGATACATCGCCCGTGCCGAGAGTTGCTCGGTGCAGTAGTGTCCGTAACTGTCAACAAAAGCGAATGCTCCGGAAAAGTCGATTTTGGGCATGGCGGCAACCTCCAACTGCGCCGTTCCATGGCTGAACGGCGTCCACGCAAAGTCGTACTTCTCGCCCGGACGGAGCGTCTTGGCATAGGTCGTAATTACAGGCGGCAGCGGATTGCGAACAGCTATGTAAATCGTCTCGGAAGCGGTATCTCCGCCGCCGTCGGCCGAGACGGTGATCTTCGCCCGGCCGCTCCGCACATTGTCGCACACGAGGTCAAAAGTAGTCAGTTGCTCGGAGGGGGCTGCAAAGGCGAGCCTCTTCGATGCACTGCCTGCAACGGATACCGGTCCTTCGGCCGAGACCTTCACCGTGGCGTTCCGAAGTTGTTCATCCATGCAGAACACATTGACCGGCAGTTTCACGCGGTCGCCGCATGCCAAAATGCGCGGCAGCGTCGGCAGCACCATCAGCGGGGAACGCACCGCAACCGTCTTGTCGGCGTGACCGTAGGTCGCCTCGTGCGCCGCCACGACCATCACGCGCACCGAACCGACATACATCGGCAGCGTAATCTTGTGCGTCCTCTGCCCGCTTCGGAGGGTGAAGGGACCGAGGAATTTCACGACGGGGTTAAACCGCTTCTCTTTGCCCGCAGCACGGCGCAGCGCCTCGTCGCCGCCGACGCTCAATATCTTAGTGGATTTCCCGGCGTAAGCGCCGATTATATCGTCGTACAAATCCCAGGTCCTGACACCCAATGCCTCGCGCCGGTTCATCGCCCGCCACGGCTGCGGCGTCTTGAAAGCCGTAATATCCAACAGCCCTTCGTCGACAATGGCCAGCGTATAGGTCATCGGCTTGCGGTCGCGCTCCCACACCTTGATTGTAAACTCCTGCTGGGGGCGTATTTCGTCCGCCACCTCGATTCCGGGATGCAGGATCGAATAGCGGTCGATAACCTCGGCCCCCTCCACGCCGTACATGCGAATCGGCAGGTCGTTGCTCTTGGCGTGCGGCTGCAGCAGCGTGGCATGGACATAGAAGTTCGGAGCCATCTCGCGTGTAACGGGAATCTTGCAGGCCGTTTCGCGGTCGGCGGAGGTGCTGACCCAGCGGCGGGAGATTACTTTCGAGGCATTCTCAATCGAGAGCAGCACCCGTCCGCCTTCGGATTTCGGAAGGTAGACCGTAGCCGTTTCACCCGCCTCGTAATTGCGCTTGTCGAGGGCAAAGGAGAGCATCGAACTGGCCTTGGCCTCCTCTTTCCCGGCATGTCCTCTCCATTCGGGCCAGTCGACGAAAACAACGCCACCTGTGGCGTGGCCGCTCTGCGTGTCGTGCACGAAAATCAGGTATTTGCCCCAACTCGGATAGTTGACGCGGAACGGAATCTGCGCCCTGCCCTCTGCGGTCTCCAATCTGCCCGAGGCGACGACCTCGGCGGAGGTGCTTTGCACATAACGGCTGAGGTCATTGGGCGACCCTTCCCACCACCAGCGCCAGTTGAGTTTGTAAATTTTGTATTCGAGGCTTCGCTTTGCCTGCAACTTGCCTTCGGCGTCGACACACACGACGGGGAAGTTCAGGTCGCTGTCGGTCTCGAACGCCGTTTCGCCCAAGCGAATACCCACATACGACCGATAGGGGGAGTAGCGCACGCTGCGGGCGGTAAAACTCTCGTCGCCGCCGGCCTCACGGACCCGCGCAATGATGTTGGCCTGCAACATGCCGGGGGCATCCTCCTTATCGTCCAGCTCTATCTGTTTGGTCATGCGTCCCAGCGAGTCGAGCATACCTTTACTCAACTCGATATGCTCCGACGAAAAGGTGTTCAACGGATTCGAGAAAGTATAGTCGCTATATTCCTTGAACGGATTGGGATTGCTGTACAGCACCATTTCCAACACCGCCGGCAGGTTGCCGGCAATCGGGCCGGTCAGCCAGTGCGCTTCAAGCGAGCAGGAGGCAGAACCCGGTGCTTGCAGCGTCTCATCGGTCTCAATGCCGATTTTGATACGGTTGGGCTTAATCGTCTCGATCTTGACCGGGAAGTCGATGATCTTGCCGCCGATCTTGAAACGGGCGTTCCAACGGCCTGTGGGCGCATCCTCCGAAGTCCGGATAGGAAAAACGTAGAATCCGTCGGTGCTTCGGGTCAGCGTCTGACGCTCGTAGAGTTGTTCTTCGGGGGTGTAAAGTTCCATCGTGACGGGGTGGTTGGCGGGCAGTGCCTTCTGGCGGTCTTCGACAATCAGTGTCAAGTGGACTTCGTCGCCCTGGCGCCAGACACCGCGTTCGCCGTAGACGAAACCTTTGATGCCCTGCGGATTCTTTTTGCCTCCGACATCGAAATTACCGAGCGACTGCTCGTGTCCGCTTGTCACTTTCAGATAACTGGTCGAGACGCCGTTGGATGCCGTTACGATGAAAGGCTTGTTGACGACCTTGAAATCGGCGAATCCGCTGCCGTCCGTCGTGCCGTGCCCTATCTCCTGCAACTGGTAGTTGTAAGCCGTCACACGCACGCCGGCAAGCGGTGCGGCGGTCATGATGTCCGACACCGAAGTCCACAGCTGCTCGCCATCGGCCCGCTTGACGATCAGGCCGAGATTCGAGGCCGCCAGATTGTATTCGGGCATACGGTCCGACTGCATGTAGTAGCTCGCTTTCGACGGGTCATCGCGTTCATCCCAATCATAATCACGTCCCTTGTAGTCGGGAGCCCGGCGATAGATATAGGTGTTGTCTTCGTCCCACACGTTGCGGTCTTCCGTCGTAACCCCTCCGGCCGATTCGAAATCGGCGGCCTGCGTTCGGTCGTAGAGCGAATAGGCCTTGCGGAACGAGAGGTGGATGTTGTAAACCGCACCGCGCTCCTGCCGGAAAAGGTTCTTCAAGTCGACGGAGAAGTTCTGCCACCGGTGCAGATCCACTGAAGGAGCTTTGTCGAGACGCACCGTCTGTCGGTAAATCAACCGGCCGAAACGGCGCAAGCGGCAGGATTCGTCCAGCTCGTTCTCCTGCAGGAAGGACATGATATTATCGGTATAGATTTTCACCACCTCGACATCCACGGCGGCGAGGTTGACAGCCCGAAACGGCAGCACGAGGTTGCGCCCGTCGGGCAGAATCGTGCCGTGAATCGGGATTTCGACGGCGGGCGGAATCACCTCTTGCTCGAAATGCCGCTCCACCTCGCAGTCGAGCGATTGTCCGTCGCGATTGCGCACGAGGTCGGAGATGCGGAGCACCAACTCGGTCAGCCCGTTCGATTCGTAGAACACCTTCACGTTCGTGCCTTTGCGCTCGATCCGCACCCGGTCGATGCGGTCGATCTCGATCAGCCCGTCCAACTCCTGCTCGGCGGAGAGCGGGGCGCTGAACTCCAGCTCGATATAGGGCTGCGCCGCATCGCGGCGTTCGGCCGTGAGCAGTTTGAACTCCCGGATTCCGGGGATCGCGATTTTTTGCGGCTCGGGAAGGTCGAAATTCAGTTTGTCGGCCTGGAACGAGACGTGCACCTGCATCTCCCCGTCTGCACGCTTCAGCTGCGAGAGGGTGAAGCGGAAAAGGGTCGGGTCGCCGGTCGGTTCGATCGCCGCCCGGGCCGGATGCCCCTCAACGTCGCAATGCAGCAGCCCGGCATCGACCTGCGCGGCCTCCACCGGCTCGCTGAACGAGAGCGTGCCCTCCGCCTGCATATACCGGACGTCGGCCGGATCGACCCGAACACTCGTAACTTGCAGCTGCGTTTTCCGCTCCGCGACGAAGAACGAAAAGGCGAAGTCCCGAAGTGAATCTATTCCGGTGAGTTCCGCCATCTGCACGCGGCAGGTGTATTCCCGTCCGGGTTTCAATGCGCCCACCTGCGGGACGAATTCGAGCACGCGCCGCTCCGTCAGACTCAATTCGCCCTTTACGCGGGGGGAGAATCGCAGAACATTGTCGAGCGGCGTAGCGGGATAAAGATACCGCACGCTGTCGGTCAAGCAGATGCGGATCGGAGAACTGGTGCCGATACGTTCTGGTGCATAGCCGGCGATCCATTTCGCTGCCTCGTCGTCGGTCATCGTCTCCGGCGAGCAGGCCGCCGCACCGGCCAGCACAAGGCCGGCGAGCCAAAGTTTGAGCAAAGTCGTTTTCATCAGTTTTATACTTGTTTTTGTGTTATCGATATACGTTTGCAAGTACAAAACTGACAAAAAGAAATCGTACAACCACGCGTTTTTCCTGCGGCTGTACGAAATCGGAGCGGGGGTGTATGAAATGGGCGCGAAGATGAAATTTGGTGAAGACACCCCCGAGAGAGTTACTGCCTTATAAGATGGTCTTATCATATTTGGCTGGCACAACGATCTCACCTTTCGAGTTAATGATTCCCCATTTGCCATTCAATTTAATTTCAATAAGGTCTTTGTGGAAGGACGAGATATTATCATACTCCTTGATTGATACGAAAATGATTAAAACGCGACAAAACAAGTCCAAATTTGTGTAAAATATGTATTTTGCAGAAGATTGGTGTTGAATACACCTAAAAACAAAAGATGTAGCCAGTGGCAACACTGGTGAATTAACATTAAATTTAAAGAATTATGAAGAAGTTAAAAAAACTTTGATTAGTTCTTTATTTGTTGTTATTCGGTCTTCGTGTAACTCGATATTGTTCACCTGCTGATAATTACATCCTACCGATACAAGAACATATCGAGGTCCTCGAAAGAGGTATTTATCGCTTTAATAATGATAGAGAATGATACAGGAAGAACTGACTTTTGGAGGAGGAGGGAAAAGATGGAACTGCGCGGTAGGCAGTTCCATCTTGGGTTTATTTAGAAATTATATACAATACTATTTGTATGTAACACGAAAGATGTCATCTTCAGGAATTAAAAAACCGAATCTTGCAAGTATACCTTTTGAACTTTCTATAACATAGCAAGGGATTTCCCGGAAGTCTATTCGAGTATCAAATCCACGGGTTCGACACTCGCTTAATCTTTTGTTATCTATTTCATAGTCTCGTTCAGGCAATAAAAGAATATCACATAGAGTTAAAATATTTTCGCAATATGAGACATCGGTACTTTTCATAAACTCTATAGCTGCTTTATGAGCAAAACTTTGTTTTAGGAATACTTTTCCACAAATATTATGCTCCATTAACCAATTTTCAATTTTTGTTTTTAATTCAGACAAATGGCTATATGCTGTAAAATCCGCTTTGGGAGCATACATACATATATATTTAACAGCGAGATGAAAATTTAGTTCGCCTCCATTGTTACCTAAATATAAATAAGCTAAATTGACCTGAGACCGATGTTCTCCTTTATCTGCTGCTTTAGTATACCATTTAATAGCTTCATCTATATCTATTGACACACCTAACAATCCCTGCTCATAAGCTACTCCCATATTGTACTCTGCTAAGCGATATCCCAGATCTGCTGCTTTTCTAAACCAATACATAGCTTTTTTGTCAGATTTTTTCACGCCATTACCATAAATAAATAGTACAGCCAAATCAACCATAGCTTTAGTATCACCATTGTTTGCTTTTTTTAGATAATCATAATATTCAGCACTATATTTCTCTGATTTTCCGCAATATATAACACATGTCCAATCCTTGTCAGTAACAAATTCTCCTGCTGTATACTGGACATTGAAATAGGATTCGATATTTACACGAGTAAGGAAACGATTGATTTTAAGATCATTGTCATTTCCAAAAAGCGGCCCAACGCAGACAAACTCGTTATCTCCCTTCAAGATGCCGGCAACCAAGTCAGAGAACCGGTCGAGGCTATAAAATCTGTCGCCAATATCGAGTACATTCGACAAGATATGCAGGGTCGGTGTGTCGGTATCGGAACATAAATCCTCGGGCAACAAGTCATCGAAACCCTTGCAAACGGTTCGCAACTCTGCATTTGGGAACATAAGCGACACATGCAGCGCCGCCCGCGCCAATGCCAATCGAGACGGTTCGATCAACACGACGCGGCGCACCCGCTGCGACAGCCCATTTTCACGCAAAAAGTCGGCATAACAGATGCAGCCCATGCCCTGTCCGCATCCGTAATCCACGATGTCGATCGTTTCGTGCTGCAGAAACTCCGGCGAAAGATGATCGTAGGCCCTTCTTAATTTGGCATTGTGCATCTTTCCCAATGCGAACATATAAGCGTTTAGGCAAGGTTCGGAATCCAATGCGCAAACCCCTCTCGAAATATCATTATACAAGCTTGTTTGAAGTTTTTGCGACAGCCATCTATAAAACTGCGCCGAGATATTGCGAATAGCAGCGAACGATACCGGTGTGTTCGAATTGGATAAGGCAAATGCATAATTGGTCGATCGCTCGATAATGATCGAATCTTTGGGAGGCATTGTTTTATTACTTGTTATTTTCCTAAAATGGTTTCTGAATTAGGGTTTTCCCTGTGCTGCTGCCAGTTGCGGAGGGCGGTCTCCTTGCTGGCATTGGCATAGCAGTATTCGCACAGGTGCGGGCAGGTGTTGTACTCACCGATGTCCTTGCTGATGATGCAGCCGCAGAATTGCCGCTGCCCCTTGTCCTTGTTGTTACGATGTTTGACGATCTTGCCGCCCGGATTGAACAAGTCCCCCTTGACGATCTCGACTCCAAGGAAATCCATCAGCGCCTCGTCGTCCGAGAAGTATTTGATCATCAGATCGTCGTCCACGCATTTGTTATGGACGATGCCGAATGGTTCGAGATCGATCTTTTCGCCGCAAGTGGCGAGCGTATAACCCCACGAACGGTTCAGTTCCGACAATCCGCGCGCGATGGCGAGCATATCCGCCTCTTCGAACTCCCGGAACCGAATTTCGTTTTTCGTGAGATTGGATTGCACCTTGCGATAAGCCCGAATATCGGCATAACTGAAGACTAGTTTTTCGGTGTAGCCCTTCAGTTGGTTGCCGATCCGTCTGACTTTTTCCAGAATCTCGTCGGTTCCGATCGCGTCGGTCAGCATCATGGGGTCAAAACGCCAGATCACTTTGCCGAAACCCAGCCGATCGACCAACCGCTTGAAGGTGTCTACCCGACCCTGTAACGCCGGCACGCCTCGCTCCAACTTCTCCGCAACGTAATCGTTCAGTGTGTATTGGATGTACGTATGGATGCCTTTTTGCGCGAGATAATCCAGACAGCCGCCGTTTTTCAACAGCGGCTCGGGGTTCTTCGACCAAAATACGATCAACCGCGTGCGGTCATACGCGATATAACTGCGGACACCATTAAACGGATTGGTCCACGCGGAGTAGCCAACTTTCAAGCGGAGCAGAAACCAGTCAGCATAGAAAGCCGGAATGTCCGTCGCGCGGCTGGCCGATACGATGACGGGGGCCTGCGCTTCGACCTCCTCGCCATTCTCGCGCCGAATCTTTATTTTCTTTGTGTCCATCGCTATTTTCTTCTCCAAACAATATAACTCGTATATCTCGGCAGGTGCGAGTTTTCGACACCAAACTCGTGCTGCGCGCCCTCACCGTCCACCGCCCAGCCATAGGAGGTGCTGCCGACCAAATAGATCGCATGGTCTGCGCCGAGGTCGACCAATGCTTGCGCGAAGTCGTGGAACGATTCTGCAGAGAGCGTTTCGATCATCATGATTTCGCCGCCCCGGTCGCAGAGCGAGCGGCGGATCGACTTGTTCTTCGGCTCGTTCTCGACCAACCGGCCGTTGTCCACCAGCGCATATTGGCGGAAAAAGTAGCCTCCGCGTTCGGTCGCCTCTTCGAAGAGCGGAGAATTGGCCGCGACGCCAACGGTGATTCGGCCGTCGATTACGGCGCAATAACCCTTTTTCGACAGCCCCCATGCCAGCGGTTCGCCCCGCAGCACGAAGGCGCCGACGATTTTGCGGTTGTCGCGCCGGATGTCGGCCGCCTGCGCGGCATAGACGATCGTCGTGTCGCGCTTGTCGAGCCGCCCGACGTGCAGCGTCATTTCGGCATTGTGCGGAATATAGATGCGCAGCGGGATGTCGTTGATCGTCGTGTCGCGAACCTCGGTGAATCCGTCGGCAAGCGAATCGACTGCTTGTCCCAATTGCTGCGGAGCTCGGACCTCGGTGGCCGCCGGTGCAGGCTGCGGCTCGAAATAGGTTTCGGCATCCGGTTGTGCAACTTCTCGGACATTCCATATCGCAAGCACCAATACGATCACAAGAACGACTGTCGCAAGGCCGAACGCGATCCAGCCCCACAACCGCCGGACAGGCGGCTGCGGAGGGGGCGTATCGTTGCCAATGATGCGGATTTCGTCGTCCCGTATCTCTTTTTCGTCTTTCATGTTATTTGGCCTCCTTCTCCAAAAGCTCCTTCAGTTGCTTCAACGCCTCGCGCGATGCCGTAACCGTATGACTGAACGTCGTTACATCCGAAAGCACGAGTTTCTGCTTCGGCACGTTGATATAATAGATATATGAGCGGTTAATGATCAAACTCTTGCCGATGCGAATGAAGCTGTTTCCGTCGCTGCCGAGCTGCGAGGCGATCATCTTCTCGATCTGTCCCAACTGAAACGACAGCATGCGCATCTCGCCGTCGGCCTGCACGAGCGTGGAGTAGTTGCCGTCGGAGGAGATATAGACGATGCGGTCGGGTGCGATGCGCACCAGGTCGTTCGATGTGGATATGATCAATTGTTTCGTCATCGGTTCTGTTATCGTAAACAAAATTAGGGAACTTTCGGATGAAGGCCAAATAATCCGGCTGCCAATGTATGAAATGGAGCCGGAGTGTATGAAATTTATGATACGGTCAATTGATATTTTTTGTTTCGCCTTTCTCGCAGTCTGTAATTGCTTGCGGAGTCTTGTCGTTACTGAATATCCAATCGGCAAAGGCGTCGACATCGGGCTGCGCTTCCAATTCCCCGTAATTTATGTGTTGCATGCCTTGCATACGGCCCAACACCCATTTGCCGTTGTAGGAAAACTCCAGCGTATAGTAGTCGAATACCTTGGTTTGCGTATTCAGCAGGATAGCGCCATACTTGGCTTCGGGAATACTTCGAGGTTCAGGGAATCCATAAACATAGAACTTGTAGTCGCCATACTTATTGATGCGTTCGATATGAAACGTGCTCCATTCTTGGGCGGTTTCGGCTGGAACTCTCGAAAAGATCTGTTGTCGCAACCACGCTTCATCCGATAGTACGTCGACAGCCAATTCTCCTTTGCAGACCGCCTCGGCCATCTGAGGAATCCAGTAGTATTCAGGGAAATAGAATTCATTACGCCAAAGTACGGGCATAGGTGTTTCCTGGTGCTGTTCGTGGTATTCATCAAGCAATTGTATAAACCAATCCTTTGCAATACTGACAATAGTTACATAGTCCGCAAAATGTTTCCCTATCTCTTCAGCCGAGTCGGTCGCAACCTCAACCGATATGAAAATCCAAAGACCTTGCTCTTGCTCCGGATATTGTTTAACCGTGATTTTGGCCATAACTATATCGTCCATTACTTTAAGAGCCGCAGCGCGAGCTATGTCTATGTCTTCTTCATAACAGAATCCATGCATCAACTGAAATACAGGCACATGCATCTGCTCATAACAAGCTGTTTTATAGGTTTCTCCTTCTATTTTGAATGTTATCGCGCCATTCTCTCCGATCTGCGGACAGTAGCCCTCGACACGAAGAATCTCTTTTATTTTGTTCCGATTCAGTTTGCTGCGGTCGCGCCATATATTACGGCCTCGCGCGTGAAAAAATATGCACAACGAAATGCCTATTATTACCACACTAACGGCAAGTAACACCCATGTGACGTTCGGATTATCATCTCCTACTAACGAGCTTATGAGGCAAAACAGATAGGTAAAGAAGACTACGGGAAGATCCCTAATATGATTGGGGCCGTTGTCTGCCTCCTTGTTTTTCCAGGCGCGCCGTTTTGCGATATAGGAATCGTTTGCGTCGAACTCCGGGCACCCGCTTCGAATGTTGCGTATTCATTGGTCAGCCCGCATATGATACCACGATTGATATCCTGCTTGCAATGCGTGCAATTTTCGCAAATTTTGACTTGATTTTTACGGTTCATGGCTATTTCTGTTTGATGATCAACCTCGAATTGATATTATCGATCGTAATGGTCCCGAAGCGCTCCAGCACCGATTGCCCGAGCAGAAGAGGAGCTTGTTGGTTATGTGTTACCGAGGCTTCGACATTGCGCAGTACGGAATCTCCGATTTTGATCTCCCGCAATCGGATCTTCGTCCCTTCGTGGATTTCGCCCGTCGCCGTACTGCAATACTCCTTGCCTTTGATGTCCGCCTCTTTCAGGTAACCGTTTTTAAGCATGAACGATGCTTCTACCGATGAAATCGTCACGGTGCTTGCTTCCGTGTCGAAGATGAATTTCAGCGGCAGATCGTTGATTGTACAAGGCACCTCGTATACACCGCTGTACATCTTGCGTATCTGAATTTCCGAGATCGTTTCGACCTTGTCGGCTGACGCGCCCTTCTCTGTGATGTTTATGGGCTTTGCCTTGTACTCCTCGATCAGGGTCTGAAACTCCGGCATCTCGCGAAGCGGATCCATGTCATCGTCGTGCTCGATATGGGCAAAACTGCGGTAGCCGAGTTCAAGGGCTTTGCGCAGTGCATCGACCGATTCCCTTAGGTATCCCATACGCGCAAGCAGACATGATTTGTCGTAGTAACCTCCGTTTCTTGTCGGTTCGTCTGCTATTATCCGTTCCATCCATTCGAGTGCCTCTTCATCTCTGCCGAGGAAATGCAGTGCATATTGGCGGCAGCTGCCAGATTCTGCGACCGTATCCTGTTTAATAATCTCCTCAAAGTCGGCATTTGCCCGCTCCGTATCGCCTCGTTTACGATACAATTCGCCGCGCATCAAGAAAATATACGGATAGGTCTTGTCTACATCAATACCTGCATTATAGTCTTCCATTGCCTTATCGTCGTCGCCCGACAACTCGTAGCACCAGCCCCGCTGGTAATACGGATAGGCCGTGGTCGGGGCGAGTTCGATACCGCGCGTAAAGTCGGCAATGGCTTCCGCGTATCGACCGCCCTCGCGATAATAACCGCCACGTGTGACGACATCATAGTAATCCTCGCCATCGTTCATTTCAATCGCTCGCGTAATATCCGCAACGGCCCGATCGGTATCGCCGATTTCGTTGTAACATTCGCTTCGGTTGTAATAAATCGTGGCGGATGCGCCATACTCCTGTTCTAGCTGGTCATAACAACGAATGGCATTGGCATAATCACACCCCCACTTGTAGATATGGATGCGCAACTGCTTCCACGAATAATTGTTGTCCTTTCGGATCTGCGCTTGTACTTTGGCAAGCGCGTAACTCAAATGCTTGCCCATAATCGATTTCAGCAGATAATGTTTCGGATGATCCGATTTGTCGAAATAGATTACGGCATCATCGATCGCCTTGTCCGTTTCGCTCAACTTGTCGTAAATCTGCATCCGGAAGCGATAAGTCTCCTCGTAATCGGCATTGTATTTTTCGCATATATCGGCTAACTTCAAGGCTTCGTCATACTCTTCGCGTGCGATCCTATTGCGGATGATACCGATCATGGCAGCCTGGTCGGCCTCGTTGTTTTTCAACATCTGCCGGTAGTTGGCATCGGCGGCTTTATAGTCCTTTTTATCGTAATGGATCTGTGCCCGGTCGAATAACAATGAGTTCCGCTCCTCCAGGTTATCCTTATCTACCAGCTCATAAGCCGTATTATAATCGGCCAATGCCTTGTTGGGTTCATCCAAATATTCGGCATAGACGTGTGCCCGAAAACTGTACAAACGGCTTTTCGAATAATTTGCATTTTTCTTGTTGTAACAGGCTATTGCCCGATTGACATCAGCAAGGGCGCGGCCGAATTTCTTCTGCATGACGTAAATTCCTGCACGCAAGAACAACGCATCTGCATATTTCGGAGTCTCTTTCAGCTGCTTGCCGAGCAGTTCCAGAATTTCTTCGGGATTACCTTTCTGTTGAACGAGTTCTTTTGCCCGTTCGAAGTTGTAGGTGGACGATTGCTTTTTCTGGGCAAAGCCGATCTGAAGCCCTCCGATGATTGCAATGGCAATCAAAATAACAAGTTTTTTCATTATTGTTTTTTTATGGGTTTGTTTTCATTGTCTATGCAGCCAGTAAACCAGCATCGGCGATGTTGGTGTAGCATTTTTGCAAGCAGTCTATAAAGTTCTGTCTGTCATAAATTTTTGTTTTCAACCTTTGCAATTCACTGGCTAATTGTTCGATTTTATTTTCCAATTTCGTGAGTTCAGGATGTTGTTTGCTATAGTCCGTTTCAAACATATCCCGTTTGAGTGCGGGATTTTGTTTCAATAATTCCATATAAACCGCGTTGGCCTGTTCGTCTAATTCCTTTTTCTGTGCACGCGCGTTAGCAAGCTCAATATCTTTTGGTTTGAGTTTCTCCTGCAAAGAACCAATTTGGCGATTGATGCCTTCAACGGCCTGAGGGATTTCCGGAACAATTGATTGATTTAACTCTTTAATGGTTTGTATTGCCCGTGGGGCATCGGGGTAAATCGCAGCCGCCTGTTCGAGCATTTTCAAGAGAGACAAAGCATTGGAAATTTTCTCAACCTTGAATAACAGTGCAAGTTCTTGGGGATAGACTTTGAATTGTGCAACCTCCTGATCCGACATGCTACGTACTGATACCAGATTGCCTAAATCTACACGTCTGTTGTTGGCAATCTCCGCCAGTATCTTTTTTGAATCCTGTTTGATATTCTTTAATCCTGTTATCATTTCTGTAATTTCGTTGCGTATCCACTCATAAGCGAAGCGCTCAAGGCCTACACATGTTTGATCGCTCAATCCGGCCACAAAATCCAGAGCAATCTGCCAACTGTCACGGGCAGCCCGATAAGAGCGAGTATGAGCAATGATATCCTGCATATTTGCATAGTAATAGTTCACCGTTTGCGCGTATGGCAGGAGTTCAATACCTTTGTAACATACATTTACAAAAAAATATGAAGATGTTCCATACCCGAAGTTCGTCAACACATTAATCGTCAAATCTTCGTTAATCCGATATTCCATTGTTGCCCATCCTATAACCTCATGGGACGACATCTTAACCGCATCCATTGCATTGACTCGCGCCTGGGTCGCGGTAAAATCCATCGTCTCGATATACCGCAAGGCTGCTTGCAAAAAAACATCTTTGAGCTGACGTTCGTATTGTGCTGTACGTTCTTCGATTTTTTGCGTCTTTTCGGATTCGGACACGAACGATTTCTTTTTGACGTCCTCTCTTATTTCGGCAATCCGCGCTTGCTTGTCTGCTTGATATGTGTTATAAGATTTGATTTGAGGATAGAATACCCAATTTATATAACTATCATCATAGGAATAAGGCAAACAGCATTTATATCCTTGTTTATCCGTTTTGAATTTCATAGCGAATGCCCCCTGCATATCCAGCAACGTGCGATTCGGATTTTCACACATTGCCCGCAGCTGCTCTTTTATTTCGAGCGATTTGATAATTGGAATCTGCTCGAATTTGTACGTTCCGCTGTGCTCTTTCACTACACCGATGTAGTCCATGTTGATTTGTGTTGCCATAACTTTTTATTGTTTGTTGTTCTATCTATTAATCGTACAACCCGAAGATCTGGAACCTCAATGCGTGATTTTTTAAGGCCCGTTATCTCCCCCCCCCTTGTCGACTGCAATAACAAATCGAATAAAAAGAAAAAAGGTGATCCGCGTTGGACTACCTTTTCTTCAAAATATATGTCTGTTTGATTTAGTCGAGCATGATGAACGAGGCCCAATAGTACGGATCCTTATATTCAGACTTTACCGCGAGTTGAGCGATGGCGAATGCCTCCCGCTTGGATTTGCCGGCCAACAGATGTTCATAGAACGTTCGCATCATAAGCGACGTCGCCGCATCATCCACTTTCCACAAACTCATTATCAATGTCCGCACGCCTGCCTTCTTGAATGCTCGCTGCAGCCCGAATACGCCTTCGCTGGTAATTTCGCCCAATCCGGTTTCACAGGCGGAAAGCACCACCAGATCCGTTCCGCTCAAATCCATCGCAGCGATCTCTTCGGCCAGCAGAATGCCATCCTCAACACGATCGGGTATCGGTTGGCCGTCCCACGCCAGCTGTGCACCCGCGAGTATCAAGCCAGAACGCTTCAACGAGTTGTCAGGCCGTGCCACACCCAAATCGGTGTTTAGTCTCTCGAAATAGGACTTTTTCTGCGCCTCCTCATTGGTATAGAAAAATCCGTGAGTGGCTAGATGGATAATCGAAATCTTCTTGCCAGACAACGTCTTGAACGACTCTTCGGTCCCGAAAGTGTGTATATATTTCGTTGTTTTAATCTGGTGCCGATTCAGCTCGGTCGATATTGTCCTCACTTCATCTTCGGCTGCATTTAGGGGGCTCCAACTACCTCTTTGTTGGGTTGAATCTGCGACAAAACCACGTATGGCGATATAGTCGTCGGTGTGTGAATAGACGCGACTCTGCGCCAGCAATGCAGTTGAATCCATATCGTAGGTCAAACCGCCATACAACACGGCGGAGGTATGTTCGATTTTCGGTCGGTCTATACACAACTCTCGGGTGGATGAAACACGATGCAGTCGGTATTTATCATTTACTAGTTTGCCATTCCCATCTTGCAGAACTTCAATGTTCATCTGATGCAGCAACCCCGACGGCGAGAAATATACCTCGTCGCCCTCATTGATATATGGCTCCAATTTCGACCATATCAAATTGTAGAGTTGCTTGGAATAGATGGAATATGCCCTGTATTGCTGCTTGTATATTTTCTCCAACTCCGACTGACTACATAATTCTATTTTGGCCGGTTCTGATATATTGTTGTTAATAATCAAAGCATAGTATGTTTCTTCATCGTCTGAAAATGATGGAGCATCCACAAATTCGATAGTGCAAACATTTTTAACATTTACGACCTTCTGAATGTCCCGATATATATATTGTAGTGAATTCGAGCTCTTATCAGAGAATAGCCCGCCCTGCAATAGCTTCAACTCTTGTTTTTGCAACAACATTTGTGTGTATTGGTTCCGATTCTTTTGATAACTTTCATTTAGTCTTAAGTATTCCATATACACATCACTTAAACTGCCATCAGCATTCGTGTGTCTTGTTTTGATATCCAAAACAGCATTGTTCGTTGCGCCTTTGATAAACAATGCGGCATTGTAGGCCCATTTTGCATCGGGATTGTTGTATTGTGCGGCAAGGATGGGTTGATACATACGGAATTGATACTCGCGTATCTCTTGCACATCAAGGAGAAATGTGCGGATTAACTTTCTTATTGCCGTGCAATATGATTCATTCAAATATTCAATGTATTTGGAGTCTTTAAGATTGTATTTGACTGCTGCTAATTTGTTGATATGTACAGGATAGGACAATGATTGTGAATATATCGGAGGATCTGTATGATTATCAAAATAGTGATATATATCATCGGGAGCCGTTGCGATAAAATCGTCCTCTTTAACGATATGGGCTGTCTCGTACTGCCGCAAAGCTTGATCGTACTTACCGATGGTTGCATAATAATCGCCCAATATGACATTAGGGCTTTTGATATATCCGATCGGCGTCAATATGTTAGAGAGGAATATGTAGGTCGCTCGATTATTTATATTTGCGGAATGAATAGCAGTTCGGCAATAATCTATATAATCACTATCTCCTGCAACTTTACTAATATATCCTAACTCGGACATAAAGTGTATGCATGGACCTACGTTTTCAGAAAAAAGTTCAAGATATAAGTTTACAAATTCTTTATAATATGGAAGAATTTGCTTTGCAATATCTTTATCAATCATTGACTCGCCTGAATAGAGAGACCGTATAATCCCCCATAATGATTGGCAACGCAATCTGCCCTCACCAGTCTCTATCAACAATGAATACTTAAATAATTCCAGTGCGGTTTTATTGTTACCCTCAAGATGATGAAGCTCCCCGATTCGGAATAGCGCATCAACAGCATCATCCGCACACTCTGCACATCGGTAGGCTTTTTTATAATAATGTAAAGCCAATACACTCAATATGGAATCTTCTTTAAACTTGACAATCTTTTCACGCGTACCTTCGGACCTGCTTTGCAGTTCAACAAGTTGAATGCCGACGTTCAAATATTGTTGTCCCGTTTTACATTTCCTGGATTCACGATGAATTAGTTTAACCTTATCTCTATTTTGTCGACGTCTATCATTCTCTAACGAATCAAGGAATGTACTTCTAACTACATTCTCCGGGAAAGGCTGTGGCTTATAACAATCTATCAAACATTTATATAGTTGGTCAGCCTGCGCTTCATCGAATGTCTGCAAATCGTATTGTAAAGCGTTTTTCCATTGTTGGAACGCATCTTGTGCATACCCTTGCAATCCCCAGAATATTGTAAAGATTAAAAACAGTCTTTTCATTCGTGTTTGATAGCTATAATCATAGACAAAAATAGTTAAAAGAAGGATGAATGATATCACATCAGTCATCCTTCCTATCACAAATTCCTAAAACACTTTACACATAGGCATAACACCAACAAATATTTAATTAATATTCCAGTATGCATCCGGATCGCCGTCAAAAACTTCGTCGATCAGTTCATCGCTCCAGCCCTCAACATCTTGAGCATACGAGCCGCTGTATCGGCTATAGTGTTCTTCCTCGTAGCCCTCGTCATTATAAAATTCTGTCATGGCATTTTATATTTTAAGTTCAACAATGTTTGTTCCTATATGATTAGCGATATACGATATTGGATCCTCCATAGGAATAACTGTTACCCGAAAACGAACTTCGTTTGGGAACATAGGTTCTGTTGCCGTTGCCGTTGATGTTGATGTTGATGTAATACTATCCGCCCTGCGGACCAGAGTGTATCGTCTGACCACTGCCGTAGTTATTGGCCTGCGGAGTGTAGTCACGCGCCACCGAACCGACGCTACCCGTATAGGGATTTGTGTTGCCCCGAGTACTGAAATTGTCGTGGTTGGTGCTGTTGCGATTGCTGCGATAGTACCCTTGCACATAGGTGCCGTTCTGACGATAGTAGCCGTTTACATACGACTGTGCGTTTGCTGTGAATACACTTGCGATGAAGCTCGCTGCCAAAAGTACGATGATCTTTTTCATAGTTGTAAGTTTTTTAATTGTTGCATCGGTTTGTTTTCATTAGTTAATCGTACAATTCGGCAAAAGATAACCTGCAAATACAAAAAAATCCCGAATTTTTTCGGGATTTTTACAAACGTGTATATATATCGGCTACAACTGCTCCAGCTCGCTTTGAGCCTGTGATTTATAATGGCTATCGGATGCTGCAATACGTTTCAGCACACGTCGCGCCTTTATCCATTTTCCCATGCGCATATAAACAACGGCCTTATACCACTGCAAGCTCTCCTGCTCAAAAGCATATTCCAAGCGATCTTGCTCGATCAAGTCGGGATGAGTGAACTGGCTGCTGAACTCTCGTGATTCTTCTTGTGCAATAAGTTCCAATGCAACCTCATAATCGTTGTGTCCGATTGCTTCAAGGATTGCCGTCGAGGTCTTTTCACCACCGCGGACGGATTCTGCTGTCAATTCAATCCTATTGCCAACTGCTTTGTAATCCGACACACGCTCGACGTGCACGAACAGGCCTATTGCCAGACAGGCTGCAGCGGCAAAACTCGACACGTTGATGACAATTCGGAATATTTTGCGACGACGGGTCCGCGCCTGAATACCATGCTCAACTCGCTGCAAATGCTCTTTGGCTGCTTTCATGCGAATAGCCCGCACGATGTCCCGCTGCAAAGAGACCTCTTCCTGCAAGCCCGGATTGCCTGCAAGTTCCCGTTCAAATAAAAGACGCTCCTCCTCGGACATCTTTCCGGTTACATACTTATCTATGCGTTCATCGAACATTTTACTCCAAAATTTTTTTGATATATACTCTTAACTTGTTCATACATTTGCTTTTCTGCGATTTGGCCGAATCCGCGTTCGCATAGCCTTGCACCTCTGCGATCTCCTGCATATTTTTATCATCCCAGTAATAAAGAGTCAGAATCGAGTTGCATGGCTCGGTCATCGAATCGACCGCCTGCCGAACCATCGCAAAACGCTCGGAACATTCATCGCTGTATTCGGAATCATAATCCTTTTTGTAATCAACATTCTCGATAAATCCCGTTTTCGATTTATTCTTTCGGTACAGATCGACAAGTTTGTTATGTCCGATAGTAAACAGTGGGCTCTTCAACTTCGTCCCGGGATTCAGCATACGCAATTTGCCGGACCGAATCCTGTCATACAATGCGACGCACGTATCTTGATACAGATCGAATATCGTATCTTCGTCGCCTTTATAGCGTTTACGAATATAACCGAAAAACTCCTTCCGATATTGGTGATACAATACCGTAAATGCATGGTTGTTGCCACGCGCTATTTCATATATAAGTTCCTGATCTGTCATAACTATAAAACAGTCATAGTATCCGTCATTGCGGGTCCGCATTCGATTTCCGGCTCCTGTGGGAGTGGCGGCAAAGCCATATTTTCATATTGACGCTCCAGTTGTTCACGGAGTTGCCTTACCGTAATATTCGGCACAAGAATTTTGCTTAATGCAAAACTTAATCGTCCGCACCTTGTTTCATCATCAATCTTATGCTCGTAGTTGCCCTGGTACGATTTGCAGGCACTTACACACATCCACTTTATTGAATTACGCGAAGATTTAACCTGCGAGGCTATAACCGGCATATTGAAACAGTCTCGACTGCCTCTGACAAAATCCTCCTCATCGCATTCATCGCGGCTGCCCCCGCCGCTGTGACAAGCATCGAGTACGACAAGCAGTCTGCCGTTGTTGCCGATTCGTTTTCTGACAGCCATCAACCATTTGTTCAATTCATCATCGACAATGTGATTCTGCCCCTTGTAGCCGTTGAAATCGTATTTCGATGCGGCATCATAAGGAACAATCGATTCGTCATAGCCATAGTCGCCTTCATCGCCATTTACATCTGTGACCAATTGCCCGTGTCCCGAAAAGTGAAAATATACGATATCTCCGGATCGAAGATTGGCAAGCAGAGTATGGATTGCATTTTTAATATTTTCTTTGGTCGCCTGTTCGTTTGCCAAGATTGTGATATGGCCGTCGGGTAATCCGTTCTTTTTCAGCATCGGAACAACAAGGTCGAGATCTTTATCTCCATTTATCGGCCTCCAACCCGAACTTTGGGGATAATTCCCGATACCGACAACAATTGCCCATCGCTCTGCCGCAATAGCCGAACGATCGACAAACAAGCAGCATAACAGGAAAACAAAATACCGTTTCATGCCATGTCTCTCCTCTGCCTTACATTTCCAGTTCCCGCTTCAGCCACACAGCCAACACCGGATCGGGAATCACCGCCCGGCGTTTCTCGATTTCGATAAGCTCCTTTTTGACCAAGGCCCGTTTTACGATACTGACATTGGCCGACGAACCGAGTTGGTATTTCTGCAGGACCTCCTGCGTGGTAAATTCGCTGTGAACTCCATCCAGAACGGCCCGCAAGAAATTCATCTGATAGGTCGTAAGACTCTCGGTCTGCTTCTCGAACAGCGGCGTATTCTGGTCGAGAATATCCTGACAAGCCGCCTTGAAATCCTGCTCTGTGGCAACTTTGTCCGTATGAATCCATACCAACCAAGCCAGCTGCTGTACATACGAGGAGTGATTGTCCACCGTCTGGCAGATCTTTTCGGCCAGCTCTTTCGAGATCTGTTTGCCCGTCGCCTCAAAGCGCTCGCAAATGTAGCCGATCCAGTCCTGCGTCCCAATTTTCGACAGATAGATGGCATCGCCGAACTTATAGAACGGGAGGCTCTTTTTCTCGAAAAGTTCGTTCATCAAATGCTTCTTGCTGCCGAACAGACAGTAAGAAACCGACTTTTGCAGCTGCCAAATCGAACGCAGTCGCTTCTGGAATGTTTTGGAATCCTTGAACTCGGCGATCTGCTGGAACTCATCGATGCAAACGACGATGTTGCACCCCTTCTTCTGCGCGATTCGTTCAGGAAGTTGCAGAATTTCATCGATATCGTTGCTCTTGGGATTCATTTCGAGCGATATCGAAAAATCCGTCGTCGGATCGGGGCCTAACGAAATTTTGGGACTGATCCGCGAGAGGAACAGTTTGGCGTTTTCGAGCCATTCATCCAATTTCGAAGAGGTCTGTTTGAGGACAGCGGCTGCGAATGCGTCGTAAAAATCCCGCTCGCTGCGGCACGAGAAAATATCGAGATAGACGACTTTCAATTTGTCGGATTGCGCCAGGCGCCCCGCCTTTTGGACCAAAGAGGTTTTCCCCCAGCGACGGGGCGAGATCAGCACCGTGTTTACACCATGCTGAAAATTCAACACCAATCGCTCCGTCTCTTTTTCCCGATCGGTAAAATGGTCGCCTGACGTCGCAACACCAAATATAAAAGGCTTGTTCTCCATGATTCTCCGAATATCATTTTTCGAGACAAAGATAGGAAATGATTTTGTTACTAACAATATTATTACTAACAAAAAGATTATACCGTCGGATTTTTTATCGAACTCGGCATCGTTTTTTCTCTATTTTGGTCAAAACAGTCCTTTGAGATTTCACTGCAAAAACTCCTTAACTGGGGCACGCTCGACCCGACAACAAACGAATGCTTTGGATTGAACCGCTTGACGAGCTCCGGCAGCCCGGCATTCGTAGTTCAGCGTCCGCCCTTGACTTCGATGGCGATGCAGTTGCGTTATGATTGACTACAGCATATGCGCCCAAAGGATTACCGCATATTGGCAGAACCGTAGCCAAAAGAGAAACATCCTCGTATCGGCATTATCCACTTATCACCTTGTGGGGTCGTTCTATGTAGCAATCACACGGGCCAAAGTCAGAACATGGGTACTCTACGATGCCCGTTTTCCCTCTGTCTTTGTGGACGAATTTCTGCGTCCCGAAAAAGTTACGGAAGATAGTTATGCTAAACATCCGAACGCTAACAAACGTTGGACACGTCGCGCTGACCAATTCCTGCTAACACTCCATCGCGAAGGGAAGAGCATCCGATATATTGCGGAGAAAATGGGCCGCAGTCAGACTTCCATCGTTATGCGGTTAGGAAAACTGGAAAGTCAATGAACATTATTAGCGATATATCCGCTTCCTGCAATTCAAAGAATGCAGTTCCATGTTGAACACTATTGCTTTTCTCTTAATGGAGTTGCAGGATTATTCGAGGGGTAAGATGCATGAAATAAATCCCCACTCTTATGTGTCGAGTAGACATTGCAATGATTGCTGAGACAATGGACAACGCCTCTGCTGGGATGTTTCTGAGAACCTTTCGCGGAAATAATCGCACAACTTGGAGCCAATTTATCAATTAGGCCTGATGTCAGATTATGTTTGCTCCCATGATGAGGAACTTTTATTCTACATCCCGTCAAGTTCGCATTATTAGAGATTGCATCCATGATAGCTGCTCGGTTCGCATCACCCAGCAATAGGAATTTACAGCCATCGGCTGGTTCAAACAAAAGAATTATACTGCCAGCATTGGTAGGCGAACAATCATCAGGCTCGTTATCAATGGATGATTTGGCTTGAAACGATGAAAAAGAGCCAACATCTTCGTATAATGAATTATCCTCATCCTTTTTCTTTTTATTATTTTTAAGAATTTCTATCGCAAGTGGATAATAGAATCTTTCGGTTGGTCCAACAACTGCAAGCGGAATTTGAGGATGGCTTTTCCCTTTATATGCGGATTGAACATTTTGGCACTTATTTTGGGCTAATAACACGAGATTTGGAGATTGTGTATCTGTCGGATGAGCATAACATTCGCGACAGTGAGACAACCAATCCCGTCTCGAGTATCGTTGATAATACTCCTCTTCCGTAATTACATCATCTGGCGTGTTAAGCCAAAATTCATTAATTGTTATATTTCGATCATTTAACAATCCGAAGAATCCGCCTTTATGATCCGAATCCGGATGAGTGCATATTGCTAAATCAATAGTATAAGTATTCCAGTGATTCCAAATATAATTTTTGATTTTGGCTGAATCCTCAACATTTCCAGCATCTATTAATACGATATATTGCTTCCGACCATCATCATATCGTATGATGATGGAATCTGCATCTGAAACGTCGAGATAATGAACTTCGTAATTCGGCATATTGAGTATATTTATTATCGGTTATTCAATCGAGATACACGCGATGTAATATAAGAAACCTGTTTCTTATAGGAACAAAGGAATAACAGAACACCTAAGCCTAAAATAAACCAACAGACATTATCTGTTGCAAAATCCTTAACACACGAACAAAGGAATATTAACTTAAGAATAAGAACGATGGCGAATACAGATATATAGCTTCTGTATTCATTGTTCATTCGGCTTAACTGAGTAAGTTTCCCTGATGTATCCTTCAGTTCTGCATCTGTAAAATCTGCATGCGATACACAGTTCACTATTTTGAGCTTTTTCATTAAAGGTTCAAATATCAAAGAACTTATTCGCGAGTTTATTATTCCGAGAAAATAAAGGATAACGGCAAGTATCCATATATTATCTGTAAGAGAGAATATATTGCAGTCTTCCACACAGAATTTTAGTAAAGCAGCCAGCACTGTACCGGGAATTAAATTCGTGAGCAAGTTATAAACAGGGATCGATGATATGATTTTTTCCATTTATACGTATATTTTATAGGTTTTCTTGCTTTCTAAATGTGCTTAAAACGAGTTTGTGTGTGTAACTTACAGATTCAATCGTTGATACAAAGTTAGTTTATTATTTCCATTGTTTGATAATTCGATAAAACTTTTTGTAGAGTATCCAGCATTAGCTTCCATGATTTTTATTTAACTACCAAGAGTTGTCTTCAATAAATTCATTATCTTTACATAGCTTCTTGACCTTGTTAGACCGGTTATTTCATGGTTAAATGAGCTAACAGAGTGTCTCTATGTTGAGTTTGTGTAATATAAATTATGATTGATATTGATGATTTTAAGCACGAAATAGAGTGTATTTATAAAGATGAAAAATACTCTGTCCGAGATAATGGAGCTGTTTTCCGGTATCCCCGTAATGGTAAACGGCCTCGTAAATATGATAATTTTTGGACTTTCGGTAAGCCCAATGATAAACATGGATACATGGAGATTGCCTCTGTTCGAGTCCATATTATTGTGGCTACGGCCTTTCATGGCCCGAAACCGACGAAAGAACATGTCGTCGATCATATAGATACGAATCGCCGCAACAATCGCCCGGACAATCTTCGATGGGTTACCCGATTGGAGAACGCACTCGATAACCCGATTACCCGCAAACGTATCATTATGCGTTGCGGTAGTATCGAAGCGTTTTTAGCCAATCCGTCTTTATTGCGAGAAAGTGATGTTACTCCCGATTTCAGTTGGATGAGAACCGTTACGGATGCCGAAGCTCAAGTCAGCAAGGAGCGATTATTGGTATGGGCTGAAAGCGACAAGCAAGCATCCGGCAGTGCTTTGGGCGAATGGCTATATGGTCGGAAACCGATTTCGCAAAATAACGGTCAGTCATCGAATGTAGACGAAATTGACAAGTTGCAATCCGATTCCTTAAACGGTTAGGGGCAAATACTGCCTCGTGCATATGAACGTCCCGTTGAGCCGGAACAGAGAAAGCGGAATGTTATGCTCTCGTTAACACCCGGAGCGGCTCAAGAAATCTATTTTTATAATGCTAAGCCTAATGAATACCCATGTACCCCACGGGAATACAATGGAGACCCGTTAACTGCTTATGCCGCCAATCTGACCGATAACGCTGTATTTTGGCGGAACAACAATAGGGATCGGGAGTATGTGGTTGCCAAGTATGGATTTTCGGAAGATCGAAAGTCTCTATTTATAATGACTAAATCCGCATACGTGTGGCGAGATCAAGATGACGGAGACTCGATTGCTGTCCCCATAACAAACCTCAATAAAGACAAGTTCAGCGAGGATGAATTGAACTATCAGCTCGGAGAAGTTATTTACGATGATAATTTGTTCGTGCATAAAAGGGTAGAAACCGGCTTTATGCCCAAAGAGTATTTGGAGGAGTTATTCGACGAGTGTATTGGCAAAAAGAATAAATCAGAAACGGATGTGAGTAAATAATATCTGGCAACATTTTGTTAGACGATACAATATATCGCAAAATGAATGCTTCATTATTCAAGAAATGGGAAAGCATAAAGGTGTATATCAATATTAGGAAATAATATCAAGGTTTTTAAAGGCCAGGTGAAGGGCTATCTAAACTTGCCTTATTCCAATTGGGAACAATTTGGGAACAAATTTAAAAACAAAAATCGCTAACAGTTAAATTATTAACTTGTTAGCGATTTGCTGCGTACCCGGAGCCGGGATCGAACCGGCACGGCCATTACTGGCCACAGGATTTTAAGTCCGGCGTGTCTACCGATTCCACCATCCGGGCAGCTGCCTTGCGGCTCAAGCCGCGACAAAAGTACGAATAAGCGGGGAGAAAAGCAAACCCCGCCCGCATTTTGTGGGGCGGGGCGGTGTATCGGGTCCGCGCCCGCAGCGCCGCCGGCGCATCACCGCGCCGAATCGATGCAGGCGATCATCTCGTCGAGCTGCCCGGGAGCGAACCAGTGCACCTCCCCGTCGCGCCAGAACCACGTGAGCTGCCGCTTGGCGTAGCGCCGCGAATTGCGCTTGACGAGCTCCACCGCCTCGTCGTAGCCCGTGCGCCCCTCGAAATAGTCGAACAACTCCCGGTAGCCCACCGTCTGCAACGCATTGAGCCGCCGGTAGGGGTACATCGCCCGCGCCTCGGCCTCCAATCCCCGGGCGATCATCTCGTCGACGCGCCGGTCGATCCTCGCATAGAGCTCCTCGCGCGGCAGGTCGACGCCGATCTTCACGATCGAGAACGGCCGCGCGTGCCGGCGTCCCGTCCGCTGCGCGGAGTAGGGGAGCCCCGTTTGCAGACACACCTCCAGCGCCCGCACCACGCGCGCCGGATTCCGCCTGTCGACCTGCTCCCAATAGACCGGGTCGAGCGCCCGCAGCCGCTCGGCGAGTGCCTCCACACCCTCGCACTCCAGCTGCCGCGCCAGCTCCTCGCGCACCGCCGCATCGGCCTGCGGCAGGTCGTCCATACCCTCGCACAACGCCTTCACGTAGAGCCCCGAACCGCCCACGGCGACCACGCAGTCCACCGAGGCGAACAGCCGCTCGAGGCAGGCGAGCGCCTGCACCTCGTAGCTGCCGCAGTTGAGCTCGTCGGTCACCTCGTGCGAAGCGATGAAGTGGTGCTCGACGGCCGCGAGCTGCGCAGGCGTGGGCTGGGCCGTACCGACGGGCATGCCGCGGTAGACCTGGCGCGAGTCGGTGGAGAGGATCGGCGCGCCGTAGTGCTGCGCCAGACGGATGCTCAGGTCGGTCTTGCCCGAGCCGGTGGGCCCGACGACGACGATGAGCCGCTTAGTCATCTTCGTAGCTGTCGTCGCCCTCGAAGTCGCTGAAGTCGCCCATCATCTCGTCGAAGATCGACCCTTCGTCCTCCACGGCGTTCTTCGAGGGGTCGAACTGGTCCGGAGCGTCGGCCACGGCGTAGATCTCGCGCGGGTAGGCGCCCCCGGCATCGGCCTCATAGGCGCCCGTGAGCTCCAGATAGTAGGCCCGGTCGCCGAACATGTCGAACAGATAGATCAGGCGGTCGCGCAGGCGGTGAATGATCTGCCCCAGCGCGACGCGCTCCATCGCTTCGGGGCCGCCCTCCGAGCCGTCGCCCATATCCATCAGCGTAAATTCGCGCAGCTTCTCCCAGCGGTCGTCGGCCGTGAAAAACGAAGCCATGCACTCCTCGTAATCGAGCGACTCGAGGAGGAAGCGGTGAAACTCCAGCAGCGTCGTATCGTACAGCACCTCGTAGTCGCGCACGAAGCGGTCGTTCTCGTCGCTCAACATTCGGAATCGAAAAACCATCGACATATTCTTATCGTTCTTTTGAAATCACCCTACAAAAATAGCCATATCCCCGGGAAAAACAAATTCCGCCTCACAGCGCAGCCAGCCAGGCCATCGTGTCCCGATCGTCGGGCCAGTCGGTCAGCCCGGGCGACTGCGCGCAGCCGAAGCCGACGCGGCGCGAGTGGTCGACGCACTCCGCGACGACGCACTGCAACTCCTCGTCGTGCGCGGCCAGCCACCGCACGACCTCCTCCGTCGACCGGTAGCGCGCGCAGGCGATCCGGCTCAGCGCCACCGGAAACTCCCGCTGCCCGACTGCCACCGCCGCCCCCAGATCGACGAACGGGTGCCCCGTCATCGCAAGCAGCGCCCGCTCGCGCAGATAGTTGTTGACATACTTGGGGTTCATCTCCGGCATCTCCAGCCGCAATTCATACCCCTCGGGCATCCACACGAGCGACACGTTGCGGCAGCCGAGCCCCGAATAGGCCCAGATGTCGTCGGCGAGCAGGGAGAGCTGCTCCGGCGTCTCGAGCCCCGACAGCACCGCCACCGACTGCCGGTGGCCGCGCAGCAGGGCCGGCAGCCCGGCATAGCGGGTCCTGAAGTGGCGCACGGCATTGTCGCCGCCCGTAGCGATCAGCGCATCGACCGGCTCACCCTCGTCGTAGAACGACAGCGCCACAGCCGGGTCGATCGCGCGCAGCTGCTCCAGCACATACTCCGTCAGCACCCGGTCCTTCGACGAGGGCTTGACCAGGCAGCGATGCCCCGCGGCCACCACGCACAGCAAGTCGAAGAACCCGACCAGCGGGATATTGCCGGCCATGACCACCAGCACGCGGCGCGGCGCGGCGGCGGCAGGGTAGCGCTCCAGCCATGCGGCCAGCAGCTCGGGCCGCAGCATCCTCCGGCCGAGCACCCGCACGGCGCGCACCACCTCGTGCGGCATGAACCAACCGTTGGCGGCGCAGGCCCGGCGCACGACCTCGCGCGTGGGGGCATCCTCGCCGAATCGCTCCATCCGGCGCCCCAGTTCCGAAAACAAATCCAGTGCATTCATCGCCTGCAAAGATAGCCATTTCACCCGTTATTCCGCCACTTCCCGCCCGCCATCGCTTTTTGTCACCGGCTTTCGGCGGGACGCTGCGCGGGGGGAGGGGGAGTCTTTCCAGCCCGGCGCGGGGTATATTGTTAGTCGGAGTCGCAGCATACCGTCGGTCCGGGGCGCGGCATTTTTGGGCCCGGCGTACAACATATATCGGCTTGATTTGCCGCATGTCTTCGATTCAACTCACGGCATAATCTTCAGTCTGGTGTGCAACATATCTTCTGTTCGGTTCAGGCATATCTCGCTCGATATACTGCACGTCTTCAGTTCTGGGCATATTGGGGCTTGGCTTGCAGCATATCATCGGTTCGGCTCGCAGCATATCTTCAGCCCGGTGAGCAACATATCTCCAGTTCGGTTCACGACATATCTTTCGCCAGGCGCACAGCATATCTCGGCCTGTTTAGCGCCCCCGCACCGATCTATCGCTCCCCGCGGTGCCGCATCGCCTCTGCTGGGAAGCAAGACTGGGGCACCCCGCGACGACGCTCCAGTCGAAGAGTTCCATACTGCTCTGCCAATGCGAGGAGAGCCGCTCTAATTTTTTTCGTATTTTTTTTGTCCAAAAACTTGGAGGTTCATTTTTTTTCGCTATCTTTGCACTCGCAATTCAGAACAAGCAACACCGACGAATTGCCAACATAATTGCGGAAATAGCTCAGTTGGTAGAGCACAACCTTGCCAAGGTTGGGGTCGCGAGTTCGAGTCTCGTTTTCCGCTCTCAGAATCAGCAACTTACAGAAATGGGGTTGCTGATTTTTTCTTTATACATGGTGGAAAAACAGGGCTGAAAAGGCCATTTCAAGGCGCTTACTCCCCATTGCCTCTCCATTAAACTCCCCATTGGAAACAGGTTCTTCCTCCTGCATCTAACGATGCAAAACAATGACTTTCAGAGTAATACTCCGCAAGGACGTAATCTATAAGAACAACACCAGCCCTTTGTGCCTGCTTTTCTTCCATGACAACCGCAAAAAATCGGTCGGTTTGGGCGTGGCCGTAGCCCGTGAATACTGGGATGCAGAGAGACAAAAGGTAACGGAAGATTGCCCCAATAGGGACGATATTCAGTTTCAGATAACAGCCAAAATCAAAGAGTACGAGAAGAAAATCAAGAAGCTGGAAGCCCTTGAAATCCCCGTAACCTTTGAAACGCTTTTCGAGACCATCGGCAAACGCTTGGATTGTACAGTAGGCGATTATTTCAAGCAGATAATCGACAGACTGGAAAAGGTCGAAAAGTACGGTTCAGCCAGCAAGCATAAGGTGACACTGGCCCTTATGGCTCAATTCCGCTCGGTCAATATGCGCTTTGAAGAATTGGATTTGACTTATTTAAGGGAATTTGAAATCTTCCTGCGTCAGCGTGGCAACGTGAGTAACAGCCTTGCTACCAAGTTCAGCGTATTGAAAGCCGTGTATAACAAGGCGGTTTCAGAGGGCGTATTCGTGCCTAAATCGAATCCCTTTCAGCAATTCAAGGTAGGCAGCCTATGGACGAACACCCGCAAACGGGCCATTACGAAAGAAGACATCCATAGGTTAATCGAGTTGAACTTGACAGACAGGGACTACTACACGCAATTGGCCAAGGATATTTTCTTATTCTCCTACTTTATGGCAGGCATCAATTTCAAGGATATTGCCCTGCTGACATACGGGGACATCGACAACGGACGCATCTACTATGCAAGGCGCAAGACGGGTAAGATGATGAACTGCTGTTTGACAGAACAGGCACAGGAGATTATCGACAAGTACCACACCGACCAAGTGGAGGAGGATTATATCTTTCCTATTTTGGACCGCCACAGACACACGACCGAACGTCAAATCCTCGACCGAGTGAAAAAGGCATTGCGGCATGTAAACAGACGCCTGCACGAATTGAGTGAGGAGATAGGATTGCATACGCCTTTGACGACCTACGTAGCGAGACACACCTACGCAACGGTCTTGAAACGGTCAGGGGTCAGCGTGGCGCTTATATCTGAATCATTGGGACATTCTGACTTATCCACTACCCAAATCTACTTGGATAGCTTTGAGAACTCACAGATAGATGCAGCGATGGCTCATTTGCTATAAATGAAAATAGGGGTTACGGATTGCTCCGTAGCCCCTTTTTCTTTCACTATGGCAGTCTGACGTTATGCCGCTGCTTCGTCTCGTGCAGGTCGAACCGCAATCTGTCCCTCTAACTCCTCGCGGTAATTGTCAGCCTCGACAGGCGAGAACCGCTCTTTGTAGAACTGAATCGAGGCGCCCAACGTGTTCTGCACACCCTCGCGCAGTACTTTTCTCATGGGTGCGCTACCGAGAAATACCACATGCTCGGCTACGTTCTCTGGCTGATAACCCAGCGCCTTGCACTCGCGGCAGAATTTGCGGCTGTCCAAGAGGATGTTTACCTGCTCCATGAACTCAATCCAAAACTGGTTCTCATCGGCATAGAGGGCAGGCATGAACCGCTGAATACAGCTTGCCTTTACCTCGTTGGTCTTGCTGATCTGCACCGTGAACACGGGCCGAGCCTTGCCCAGCACTTTCCACAGGGCGGGAATCTCGTGCCGCTTGGATGCCGTGTACTGGCGGCGGCGTTCCGTCTTGGGTGCGTTCGCCTTGACAGCGTTGTTCTTGTTCTCGACGTTGGCAGCAACCTCGGCTGCGGAATTGATATTGGCCTGTGCCATATTGTATTTACTCCGTCCTTTGCGGAGGGGCCTTGGTTATTCTGCTCACCTTGCCCGAGGGCTTGCAGGTCGTCAGGCTTATCCCTTTCGACACTACAAAGCTCGGTATAAATTCAGCCCCTATTAGGGAGTAAACCGCAGGCCGATTTACTCACCCTTATCTTGGGGGGGGGAGAATCAACCTTCCGCTATAGACCTTGGAATTCCATTGGTAGAAATCGAAATCCCCATACTGCTTGAGGATTCCTTTCAGCGGAGAACTATCTACCGTGAAAGATTCATTTTTGGTTAATCGACAGAAATAGATGATACGGGAGATAAGGAGCATTTTGCTATACGAGACGGTATCCCCTTTTCTTGCTTTCAAATCGGGCAAGATGAGTGCATCGAATAACATCTTGAATAGTTTGTACATCAATACCTGCTGCTGAGAGGCGCATAACGATTCCGTGTAATTTCTCTGTAGAAAATCCAATGTTCTGACTTCTTTTGACGCTAACGGATTCTCGTATCTGTTCAATTCTTGTTTCACGAATCGACGAAGGTTTTGCAATATTACAGGACTGTTGGTCTCATAACGGTTGCTTTTCCGCAACTCCTTATCGTCAGACAGGTAAAGGACTGCTTGGGGATGGTTCTGCAAATAATCGTCTATTTCAACCAATATATCATAATCTGATTTGCTGGCATCTGCTGCATTGATTCCAAAAGTTTTCGTTATATCGTAAATGTAGAGCAAGACAAACCAGAACTTTTCGACGTCCAATTCGTATTTCTCCAATGTGCCGATAATATCTTTATTTTCGAGGTACGCCTCATATTTGAATGGAGGTTTGATAGCATCGATTGCCAATCGACTGAGGTAAGTAATATGCCAACCATTGTCAAAATGTTCCCCCTCGAACCAGCAGTGTTTATTGTGCAGTTTGTTGACATACTCCATCGCTTCATCGTTCACGCTTTGAGGTATCGTATAGCCCATAATCCTTAATTTACAGTTTCCCAAATATACGAAATGCTTTCAACAACAGCAAACAGAGGAATAACAGAACAAAATAACGAGTAAAATTGTTCTGTTTGACCTCTAAAACCATGTTTTGCCTGTCTATTAGAACAAAATAACATGTTTTATAGGGTTTTCAGAACAAAATGCAGATGCAGTTCCAATTATATATAGCTTTGAACGAGGTCTGCCTATCTGTCCTTGTCGGTTGGTTCGGTGGTATTTTGCCGAGTAAAATATTTTGGGAAATTATTTAAAGATATTTATTAAATAATTTGATTTTGATTGAACTATTTTCTATCTTTGCACTGCAATTCCAAGCTACTATTTCCCACCTATACAAACCGAGCATTATTGTTTGAGGCAGATTTTCTCTGCCTTTTCTTTGCGTCGTGTTACCACATTTTTTGAGTGTGAAATGAAGATTTCCTATATAAATATCTATTCAGAATCAAAAAATATGGAAAGTATCCCAGTAAAGGAATAGCAGGATTCAACAGATAGAAATTCGTTTGCTACTACTTCCTACTCGAAAGATTCCCTTTAGATGGATATTTCACTCGTATTGGAGAGAGGATAATTACCACATTTTTTGAGTGTGAAATGGACTTTTCCTTTATAAATACTATTACAGGATTAAAAAATATGGAAGATAGCAGAGACAGAAGATTCCAAGTAAAGAGATAGTAGGTATTGAATAGCAGGATAGCCAGTTGTTCAAAACTGTCCTATGCTGACTGCTCAAAAGTGTCCTATATATACATTACCTACCTTATACATAACCTATATAAAGTCTTTCAGACCATGTACTACCACATCAAAGACCGCAAGTGATTCGAGAACCGTAAGCAGGCTAAAGAGCACTATGGCGTAGCCTGTTTCCGTAAACTGCTGCACTTAAAAGAGATTCTATTTACGAACAACAAAAATTCCATTGCTAACGATGAATTACACCGTAATCCCCAAATCCATTGTGACCTTTCAGACGGGCAACAGTAAGCCTGCCGATATTTACATGTGAGCGACCATTAAATGCTGCTCTGACTATAAAACGAATCTGTCCCATGTAACCGAGGAGAAACTATCCCTGCTTACTGGGCTGGATGAACGTTCCATTAGACGAAGCATCAAACGGCTGAAAGAGGTAGGCTGCCTTACCGTGGAGGCTTCCATTAAGCAGGATGCAGACCGAGGCTTCATAAGGCGGAATACGTACTTTATAAAGCCCGTCAAGACCCATTATTTCTTCCTCGATAACGAGTTCTTCAAACAACGCTATCCCGCCAAAATAGCAGGGTTTCTGCTCCTGCTAAAGGCTGTCTGCCTCAATAATACGGATACTGTCCATTGAAGCATATCCCAAATTGCAAAGGCCATCGGTTTATCGAGAAATACGACCGCCGCATTATTGAATGAATGTCAGCAAGCGGGACTTATTAAGGCCATAGAGAACGGCTACGAACTGACGATTGGTTGTTTTATCAATCATGCGGTCAATAGACTGGATGCAGGGATTTACAGAGAGCTATGCGATTTCTGCCAATCCAGAGGAGTGACCCCACCGACTTGGAACAAACGGGCGATGTCCGTACTGTTTACGAAATACAACGCGGCTGGTGTACCGAGTACCGAGCCGAGAAGTCTGACCTACCAACTCAACAAACGCTGCAAGAACCTACCCCAAAAAGTCTCCATTCCCTACTTTCTAAAAGCACTCGATATGCAGAAGCAGTACAGGGAGGCTATCGAACAGGATAGGCGCAACAAAGAGTATTGAGCCGATTTCAAGGGGTTTGCATTTTAGGCATAAGCCCCTATGTGTCAGCATGGGGGGCTTTTATTTTAAAAGTTCTGATCTTTGAATAAATCTTGCTGCTCAACGTATAGGATTTCTTTCGGAGTAATTTGGGTAAATTTAATTTTAGGGCGATTCCCTGTACCTTCACTCCTGTCAATTACACCATAAATTGTAACAGACGAGAAGAATTTATCATCAGATTTTGATATAATCTGATTTTTATATTTTGTTAATGGTTGGTTTTGGTCTGGCTCACATGTTAGAATATGGCCCTTGTATTCAAATCCAATAGTGTTTGTTTTACCATTATTACGAGTTATTTCACCATCTAACTCTACATATTGGCCGTCTTTTAATTCTGGGAATAAAATATCAGGTGCAATATTTGATTTAGTGTAAAAATAAGATTTATCCGTATATGTTATAGATTCCTTATCAAATTTACCATCATCCTGCCTACCTGCGATCGTAAGAGATACATTTTCAGAAATTGCTTCAGAAATGTCATTGAAAAAACCTTTGGGAAGATTTTTGTATAGGGTATATATTTTGAGAGGAATTTCTAATGTTTTATCATCTACTGATATTTTTACAGTTTCATTCGTCAAATCAATCGTTTCTTCAACTTGTCTATCTTTAATATGCTTGCGAATTTTTATACACCATTTAGCCAGATTAACTGCTCCTTGAATTATTTTTTTTATGTCTTTAGCTGGACCCGTTTCTAAAAAACCATCTGAAGCTGCTTTTTTGGCAAATTCTTTTACGTAATATCCAACGAAGCTACCACCACTAATAATTAGTAGAAGTTCACCAATGTTATTAGGAATTTCTATCATCCATGAACCCTCTTTTACTTTTACAGGGAAATTAAAATCAACATCCCTTAATTCAGGGTTCTCTATCTTTATGAAATAACGCATAAGATAGTCAAATCCCAATAATGCTGTTGCGGATTGACGAGCATCGAAAATGCCATGTTGTATGCTTTCTCCACTATAAGAGAGATAGCCTAATGAATCATTATCCATATTATTTGGATTATAGTTGTTTACCAAATTTATGAATAAAATCTAAAATTTGCAAACCCGCCTCAAAGGTGTGTTTATTTATATCCCGCCCACGAACAAACACATGAATCAAAGCCCCCGCCCTATGTCTAATGTAAAAACAGGAATTATGGACAGAGAATCGAGGCAAAACGCATAGCGGATTTGCATGTACTTTATGGTCAGAACGAGGTGGTGGAAGAACTTATCCGTGCAGGTAAAATCGACGAGGAGTATATGTATCCCTTTGTCGATACGGAGGAGGAGATTTTCAAGTGGTGGCTGGTATCGCCTTACCTTGCACGGGAACTCAAGGAACAGGGAGAGGTCATAATCGACCCCTCGGCTGTCATTGGTGGGGACGAACCACCAGCGGACAAGCTATCTACATGGACGACGTGATAAGAAAGATTGCAGAGGCGTGAAATACGGCCTAAATATCCACTTAATAAAACCGCAAGTAACAGAGATTGGGGGCTTTGCATTTTCGAGAGAATTTTGCAGACCCCTGATTGCTGCTTTTGCGTTGGCGAAAAGGTTGGGAAATGCAGAATCGAATGATCTGAAATCATGATTTAGAGGGATTGTGCAGACGTAAAGTTCAGAACAAAGCCTGCTAACCCAATATGCAAAGAAGAAAGTTTGCTTTCCATGCCTGCGGCTATTGCATGGAAACTTTGTTTTCAAGAACTTTGCAGGACATATTTTGCAACTACAATACCCCAAGAGCGTTGCGTATTGAGAAACATTTTCTAACTTTGTGGTGCTGTCCCGAACGGGCGGCAGACATATTAGTTTAGTGAAAGTGTTTCGCTAATCCTTGACGATAAAATTTGGCGATTTTAAGCAAACAAGGATAGGCAATACAAACACTCATCACCGTGTATAGGCATATATCATTTGATATATACTATTCGGTGTGGGGTATTGTTTATTTGTTTGCAGGCTACGCCAAATGCCTATCGTCAGATAAACGAACAACTCCACACTTTCTTTTTGCACATAACCCACCGCAGCAGGAGTTGATACGGTATAAATGCTATTGGCATGAAAGGAGACATTCGATATTTCGTCGTATATCCCAATGGGGAATATACATTTGATGCAGATTGGAATAATCTGCAAAAAGACGAACAAGCTTGGTTTTATCTCAAACGAATTTGTATAGTGTCATATAACTATGCCGATCATTTTGAATTTCATATTATTGACAAGGCGGGAAATAAAGCATCTTTCAGTATCGGTAATTTTGAGGTGTTAAAATTTTATACACACGGAACATACGCCCATTTCTACATGACGATTGAATTAAAAGACAGCCGCTCTGGAAATTTGTATAAGCACGATCTCCATTATTGGGAAGATGCAATTAAAGATATGGTGGCTGTATTGAAAGATATAGATAGCTGTAACAGCTATGAGGTGTATGCCTTGCAACAAGAGAATAAAGCCTTACTTGCTGAAATAGAAAGACTAAAGAAACAGCTTAAATAATTTTACCTTCTATGAAAAAACTACTACCCCTATTACTGTGTGGCTTGTTGCTGTTCAGTGTTAATGCCCACTCTCAAACTTACTGGGAATTGATAACTGAAAATTTGAGCATTAGCTCTAAGAGTAGTTATTTGACCGTTTCGAATACGACTACGAGTAGCGTAACATTACATAATGGAGTTGCAGAATCAAAAGACGAGAAGAAGAAAAATTTGATTTCTTTTAAAGATGCTGTTATTAAAGCTTCTGCATATAGGCTCATGGGAGATCCCGCGAAACGCATATTATTCACTATTGACGATATTAACGACAAACCGTCTGAATATAAATATCCTGTTATCAATGAAAAAGGAAAGATTGAATATACTACCAATCTTTATTGAGCTATTACTATATATATGACAGGAACCGACAGTAAAGAATATTATTTGAGATATATTTTCCATAATACATTCCGCAGCCAATCTTTTGGATTGGCTGGGTCTGTTAGATCCCCATATTGGGAATATAAACTTAGCGGCAATGTACCTAATTCTGGACATGTAAACAAAGATTGGACCACCTGTTATCCGCCTCATTTTTTCGATATAACCTTAAACAAAGATAATAGCTGTTCATTAGCGGAGGACCATGGCACAATCTGTAACATAACATCTATTAAAGGAATTAAACGTATTGAATTTAACATAGGTTCTGGATCAAAAATCAGAGTTCATAATTTCAAAATCGAGCAAGAGTCTATTTACGCACGAGTTTCCAATTTTATTTCAGCAGGAGATAATAATATGAAGGATGGAAACTATTACCAAGCAGCCTCGGAATACTCGAAAGCCATTGACAAAGGGTATGAAAATTACGACATCTATTTCAAGCGGGCAAACGCCTATTTTGCCAATGAATTTTATAACAATGCGATTGATGACTGCACGAAAGCTATATCCTACAAATCCACAACGGATGCTTACCTGTTGCGAGGGAAAGCAAAATTGCTGAAATCCGATGCCTCGGGTATTGACGATTTGAAGAAAGGCGGTTCAGAGGGACTGGCCTTGATTCGAGAAATGGAGCTGGATAAGGTCTCAGCCCCCAATGCTCCGTCATCTGGAGGCGACAAACGATATACAGCAACAGGCAGCGGTTTCGTATTGACTCCGAATGGGGTCATCGTAACAAACTATCATGTTATCGACGGAGCCAACGGAATAGACGTCTTCGTAAACAGAAATAACGAGGTAAAGAAATACAAAGCCAAAGTGCTTATATCCGATAAGACGAACGATATTAGCCTGCTGCAAATCGACGACAGCTCATTTACCAGGTTCCCTGCCTTGCCGTATGCTACAAAAACCTCGATACTGGATGTCGGAACGAGTGTTTTTGCACTCGGCTATCCCATGTCTGATATTTTAGGAGAAGAGATTAAAGTTACCGATGGCATCATAAGTTCCAAGACGGGTTATCAAGGCGATATTGTAACCTATCAAATTTCCGCACCTATTCAGCCTGGGAATAGCGGAGGACCTTTGTTCGATAAGCAGGGCAACATTGTGGGTATCACAAATGCGGGGGTTCCCGATGCACAGAATGTCGGCTATGCTATCAAAGCATCCTATCTGAAGAATCTGATCGACGTTGCACCTACGACTATTTCGTTGCCTGCACACAACTCGATTTCGGGCCTTTCCTTTACAGAAAAGATAAAGCGATTGACGCCCTATGTCGTTTTGATTAAGGTTTACTAACATTAAATAAATTAAGCGATTATGAAAAAGATATTTTTGACGGTTGCCCTCGTCGTTGGGGCTATGTATGCAAATGCACAGGTAATTACAGAACAGGAGTTCGCCAGAAAAATGGGTGAATTGTCAAACAAAAGAGACGCCCTGTGGAAAGGCGATAACTGGATGTCTGGAGGATTTGATGATGCCAACGCAAAACTTTATATCCAATATAGCATGGAGGCGTGCGCACTTATGGAAAAGTATACCAACCAGCTTACGGATGGGAATGAACAAATAGACCTTCTATGGATGCAGACCGATGTTCTTTCAGACGCATTGGATGTATACTGTAAAAACAGAGTTGGACTATCTGAGGCAGAATATGGAGTCCAATTCCGCCGTATGGTTGCTGCCTTGAATCGCATATTGACGATAAGCAAACGAATAGATGACAAACAAACTCACTTGCAGGTAGCGTTCGATGTAAAGCGAGAACTGGGGGAGCAATATTTCAAATGCAAAAAATACCAAGATGCATTTGACAATTATAAATCATGCATTACCTCCTATCAAGAATATACAAATCTTTATGGAGCCGATGCGGACATTCGCAAACTCGGGCAGGAGGCATATTACTACTGTGGGTATTCCGCCTATAAATTGGGTAATACCGCCGTTGCAAATCATTATTTCAACAAGGCGAAAGAAATCTTGAATGATAGTCTGATTCAGCCATATAAATAACGCTATGAACAAGGATAATGTATTGACCATTGCCGCAATAATCTTGGGATTGGGCGGATGGTGTTTCTACAATCTCGATTTTAAGAAAAAAGAGGCGGCAGAACAACAACCTACTCAAAACGAATACAAATATGATATAAACGAGTATCGAAAGCAACAAGAGGAAAAGAAAAGAGCTGCTGAAGAATGTTTGCAAATTGTGGGCGATTATCTCAAACGATATGGCTACAATGTTACTCACATGTACACTACATCCGTCCAATTGACTGATTGGAAATACAATGTTAGAGGAACTATAACCAATCCTAACGGTACAACAAGAGCATTTGGAGTACTATATGATTATTCCACTAAAACTATACTGACGTGTGATATTGATTGATAATAGAGCAAAGGACACCATCTACTAACCGCCTGCTTTTCTTATCTGCCCTATTTACAAACGATTGATCCGCATTGTGCCCTCGTTGTTGCAAGAATGATTGAACCCCTTAAACACTAAAACTATGCCCCTCAATCCTACCCTTAAAAATGCGCTTGTCAGGGCTACCTACATTGTAGGGAGTTTGCTGGCCTTTCTTATCCTTTTTATCTGGCCTCCCATAGGAGAACATCACAAAACTCTTATAGGCATTTGGCAATTTGTGATTACGTTAGCTATCATTTGGTTCAACATTCGTAAATTGGCAAAACCGATACGATTGAGTATAATAGGAACCTATCTGTTCTTCTTTGCCATACTCATCTTTTGGTATAAAGTAGAACCTTTCCCGAAGTGGTTTTATGATTTTTCTTCCTTGTGGGGTCAGTTCTGCAATTATAGAATGATGAGAATATTATGTTGCATAGGGTTTATTTTACTTGCATCCATTCTACCGATATTTCTCAAATCAACAGATGCGTCACGACTTGCCAAATTTGGAACAATTTGGATTTGGACAGCCATCCTCATGTTGGATTTTGCAGCAGCCATGCCGAATATCTATTTTACAGAAGAACAGGCAGACAAACTTTATATGGGCTGTCGTAAAATGGGAACAGTCTATAAATATGCTCCGATATATGCTATGGGGATCGGTGATTATTTCAATGTGCTTCTTCCGCAAGATTCGGTTTGCTCTTCTCCCGAACATTATCTAAAAGTTCATTATGAGCGGCATGGCAATCTGCTGATTCAGCCCGAAACACGAGATACGATTTGGATAGAGAAAGGTGGTGTATGGGTAAATCCAGACCGTCAGACCATCGAAAACAACACGAGTTGCCAGATGCGCTGGCAATGGCAATACTATGCTTGGCATAAAATCAAAGGAGTGTTTTGCAAAGAAGAAAACGAATAGGCAATGAAACGCTACTTACTCTCCATATTTGCCTTGCTGATTGTTGGGTGTGCTACTCCCCGCTCCGAACAAACCTACGATGAAATGCTGAATGATGTCGTTCAGAATTTCAATGTAGGAACGATAGGCGGCGATAGTGTGTTGAAAGCCTTTGTGCAGAAGACACAGGCGGATTCAGTTGCTCGGCAATATTCCAATCCTGCCATGAAAGAGGAAATGATGCTCAACCTTATTTCAGATTATTTGGGTGCAGGGCAAGTGTACAATGCACAGCACCTATACGATAATATGCTGAAATATGCAGAACAGGAATATGGCAAGGTCAGCCAAATGACAGCAATAGTCTATTTCGAGAAAGCGCATTTATACGAGCAAACAGGAGATTTGGACAATGCTATTCAGATGATGCAAAAGGCCGCAGAGGTGTTTGAACAGTTGCCAAAAGATGATAGTAATCGATATGAGGATGTAATGGAGTTTATAAGGATGTGGGAAGAACAGAAATCTAAATAGGCTGCAAATAATATAATTTCATTCTCCTATAAACAGCCGATTAATAAATATACCGTATCTGGAATAGCGAATAAAAATTCAGAATTTAGATGCTATGATTTAACCTTGACTTTTCGCCATATTGATACTGGACAAGAATTTTCAGTATATGGGGGCCGAACAACTTGGGGGATGAAATTGGATGATAACTTGGCATATCCTGATAATAAAGACGGTGATGTTATCCAATCTCCCGACTACGATATTCCGTTCTTCTTTGCGGATTTGGATTTTGACAGAAAAGATGAACTAATTAACCGATCTTTTTCCTTATGGCGGCAGTCAGCGGGATGTCGGCGCATTTACCTCTATTTATAAAATCAAGAACGGGAAGGCCATAAATGCAACCGAATATTTTACAGATAAATCTGAAATATTTGAGTCCATAGACCAATTCTATTTCTTTGTAAATAATGCCCGTAAAGAAATCATTTTATATTCCGATGGCGGAGCGATCAATTTTGGTTGGAAGATTTATAAATTCAATAATGGCGAATATATATACGACAGGCATATACGTTGCGACTATAATACAGGATCAAGCAGTTATATAGTTACTGTCTTATCTCCACAAGGAGAACCTATAAAATCGTTTACGGTTGGCGAAGACCAGTTTAACAGAGATCGGTGGAATTATTAAGATGAAAACCTACATACTCCTCATATTCACCTTACTGATTGTTGGGTGAAGAAATGGACAGACTTTGACAAGGGGGCTATAAATAGACATTTTGACAATGTTTGTCCTTGTTGTTTCAACAGAAAACAAAAGCAACAAAACATTCTTAAAAGAGGAGAGGGGAAAGAAATTTCCTCTTTTTTTCTGTACCGAGGTTGGGGTCGGTTAATCACTCATAATCGTTTCAATTCATTCACAATTAGCACATTATGCAATTATGGAAATGCACTACACATTAGGCTATGGATAGTCTATAGCCCAACTAAATGACAATTACAAACTTATAACACGATTTTATTCACTTGCAGGAGGTGAGAATCCTCTCCATTGGGTCACCATCGAGTTTGAAAACAGCTATTTTAAGCATCATAATATATTGATTATACGATAATTGCGGAAATAGCTCAGTTGGTAGAGCACAACCTTGCCAAGGTTGGGGTCGCGAGTTCGAGTCTCGTTTTCCGCTCACGATAAAAAGCTGATAATCATTCGATTATCGGCTTTTTTGTTTCTGCCGACTGATGCTACAGACGTCTTTTCTGTGACACAAAATGCCTTGAAATCGTGGTTTGTGATACAGAGTGTGATACAAAAAAACATGTATGTCACACGCTCTCGTATTGTTGCTTGCGTAATCCGTAAAGATTATGACAATCAACGTTGTATGTTGAAAAAATGCTATCTACAGAAACCATTTGACCCCTCTTGCCCTCGTATTCACCCAGGACCGCCGCCGTAAGTTCGTCGGGTTGGGCATATCGGTAGCTTTGGAACACTGGGATTTCGCCAAACAACAACCCACCACCGACTGCCCCGACGGGACGGAAATTCAATTCCCAATAGCCTCTAAAATACGTGAGTATGAAAAGAAAATCAAAAAGTTGGATGTACTGGAAATCCCCATTACATTCGATAATCTGTCAGAGCTGAACGGGAAACGAATCAACTGCATCGTTGGCGATCATTTCAAGCAAATAATCGAGAGGTCGGAAAAGGTCGAAAAGTACGGTTCAGCAGGCAAGCATAAGGTAACGCCTGCCCTTACGGCTCAATTCCGCCCGGTCAATATGCGACTATTGAAATTGTGGTAAGGGAAAATAGCATATCCCGGAGCGAATATTTCACAATATATATTATAGTCCCAACTTTACAATATCCGACTAACAATCTTATACTGTCAATAAAATTCCGTAATTTTGCACCCGTCAATAATCGAATATGAATTTAACAACCGACCGAAAAGAAAAAGCGATATCATTCCTCTGGCAACATCTCCTGCTCCTGATTTCATTGTATCTGATGACATTAGGAGTCGTTCTATGTGTAAAATCCTCTTTGGGCAGCAGCGTAATCTCCTCGCTGCCGTTCGTCTTTTCGCTGGCGGGACCGATAAGCCGTGTCCCCGAATGGACGATCGGCGGGTACACAATTGCGATGAACTTTATCCTGGTTTTTTGCCAAATACTCATCCTGCGCCGTAGTTTCGATCCCATGCAGCTCTTCCAACTCGTCATCGGATTCGTATTCGGATGGCTCATAGACCTTAACATGGCATTGACAGCCGGTCTGGAATGCACGACCCTGCCTTCGCAAATATTCGCCCAATTCGCTGGATGTACCATCATGGGCATCGGCATCGCCTTCGAGGTGCGTTGCGGCTCGGTAACCATGCCGGGCGAGGGCATTTCCATTACCGTCAGCCAGGTAACGAAGCGTCCTTTCGCCAAGGTAAAGATATGGGTGGATACGACCCTCGTACTGCTCGCCGTTGCTGGGTGTTATCTCTTTTTCGGGAGCTGGCAATGGAATGTTATCGGTATCGGAACGCTGTTCGCTATGATTTATGTCGGACTGGTGGTGAAATTCATCGCTCCGCATCTGGGTTGGTTCGACCGCCTGCTGGCCTATCGCCCGGGCTTCCGGCGTTACCTGTTCGGGCTGGCCCGGTTCCTGTATCGTCGCGGCGGAGCGAAATAAAACGAGGGTGCAAAATAATGTATTTTACGCCCTCGTTTTGGTTGTATCCCTATCAAAGAGTGAATCAAATATCCGTTTTATAAGGAATATTTTGACTTTTTGGATAGCACCAACGATTAACATTACTTGATTTAGGCTATCCGCCGGCACGCATCGAAGGGCTCTGTCCCACGATAAGGATAAAATACGAGAATCGGAACGAACGGGCACAATAAAAAAGCACTGCCTTGGCCGGCAGTGCTTCTCTTATGGGGCCCGGATAGGGTAGGGCTACCTGCGGTCCAGCCTCAGGGCGCAGACGACCAGGTAGAGCATGCAGCCCCCGATCACGGCCAGGGAGCCGATCTGGCTGCCCGCGGCGTCGGCCATCGCCCCCATCGCGGGCGGGATGACCGCACCGCCGCACACACCCATGATCATCAGCCCCGAAATCTCGTTGGCCTTCTCCGGGAGCCGCTGCATGGCCGCCGAGTAGATCACCGAGAAGATGCTCGAGCAGAAGAACCCGATGGCCCCGACCATCGCCAGCATGGCCGCCGTACCCTCCGCGCAGGCCAGGGCGACCAGCGCCGCCAGCGCCGCGGCGATGTGGAGGCGGAAATACTTCGCGTCGTCCATCTTCACCAGCAGGATCGACCCCACGAAAGCACCGATCGTGCGGCAGACGAAATAGACGCTCGATCCGTAGCCCGCCGCGTCGACGGCGAACCCGGCCCGCTCGATCAGCAGCTTGGGCGCCACGGTGTTGATGCCCACGTCGACCCCCACGATGAAGAAGATGCCGAAGAAGAGCATGCGGATCCTCGGATCGCGCAGCAGCCCCACCGCGGCCTTCACCGACGAAGCTTCGGCGGCGGCCGGCTGCTCGACGATGGGCGTGGCGAGCAGCCACAGAGCCGAGAGCAGCGTCACGGCGGCGAAGATCGGGAAGAGGTACTGCCAGTCGCCCAGCCGGTTCGCTGCGAAGGCGGCGATGAAAGGGCCGCAGAACGACGAGACGGCCTTCACGACCTGGCCCGCGGTGAGCGAGCTGGTCAGCGCATCGCCCTTCACCACGTTGGTCAGCAGCGGGTTGAGCGACACCTGCAACATCGTGTTGCCGATACCCAGCAGCACGAACGCGGTCATGCAGGTGGCCAGGTTGTACTCCACGAAGGGGATCATCATGCCGACGACGGTGATGAGGTTGCTCGCCTGCACCATCTTTTTACGGCCTATGCGGTTCATCGCCATCGCCGCGGGCACAGCCAGCAGCAGAAACCACACGAACACCATCGAGGGGATGAACCCCGCCACGGTTTCGTTGAGCCCGAAATCGTGCTTCACGTAGCTGGTCGCGATGCCCACGACATCGCAGAAGCCCATCACGAAAAAGCCGAAGAGCACGGGCAAAGCTCTGGAAACGGATCTGTTCATGGTAATCGAATTGGATGTAAAACGTCGTTTTTGCCGGCCGCCGCAAGCCTCCGACCCGCGGCGTCACGACAAAGATACACCTTTTATCCGATTATACATGATAGGAACAAACAAAAATCTAAAAAAGATAAAATACGCGTATTAAAGCGATATTTCGCCAATATGTATGTACAATCTATCGTTTCATCCGGCGATATTCGGTCGGCGACTGACCGGTGTATTTCTTGAAGAAGCGCCCCATGTAGGACTGGTCGGGGAAGTGCATGCGGAAGGCGATCTGCTGCACAGACAGATCGGTCGACTGCAGCAGCATCTTCATCTCGGTCAGCACCGCCCGATCGATGAACTCCTTGACCGGGATATGCACAGCCTTTCCGACCACGGTCGACAGATAGCGCGTCGAGATGCAGAGCCTGTCGGCATAGAACGAGACCTCGCGCTGCCGCGTGCAGTTCTCGTGAACCAGGGCCACGAAGCGGTGGAAAAGTTCCTGCAGGCGGGTGCCGACCTCGGGCGTGCGCTGCCGCCTGACGCCATAGCGCTGGTACTTGTCGTAAATATCCAGCAACATGTTCTGCAAACGGTTCTTGATGATGGTGTTGCGGAATAGGTTTTCGCGGTCGCGGTAGGTATAATCGGCCATCTTCAGCCACACGGCGGCCCCCTCGGCGATCGACGCTACGGTGTAGGAGATCGGCTGGTCGTGCAGCGCCCGGAAGAAGGCCGGCTCGATGCGGTAGGCCGCCTCGGCGAACAGATCGCGCGAGAAAGCACAGTAGGCCAGGCGGAAGTCGTCGCTGCGCTCGGCGATGCGGAGCAGCCAGCCACCCAGCACGAAAACCAGCGTATCGCGCCGCGCAAGCCCCTGCACCTGGTCGACCTCCACGCGCGCCGATCCGCTGACACACAATAGAATAGCGCCGCTCTCGCAGCGCTGCGGCTGCTCCGAGAAGTAGGCGAAATCCGACTCTCCGACCACGAACGGCTCGTCGGCTGAGGTCTCCAAGGGATTGGTAAGGGACATGCGATTCGTTTTTCGAACAAAAATAAGGTTTTTTTCCGTAATTGAGCCCCTTTTTATTCCGAAAAGTACCACTATTACGCTTAATAACGGCTACTCCGAACCGGTAATTTAGGGTAATTTTGCAGCGGAAAAAGTTTTTTCAGTCATAAACCAAGCAACGATTATGAAACGAACATTCGTGAAGGCAGCCCTTATGGCTTGCAGCCTGGCGGCAGTAGGGTGCTCCCAGGCGCCGACGATGACGGGCACCGCCGAGTACGCGGTCCTCACCGTCTCCACCACCGACCGCGAAATTCCGACCGCCTATTCGGCGTCGATCCGCGGCCGTCAGGACGTGAACATCTACCCGCAGGTTTCGGGCACGATCTCCCAGCTGCCCGTCAAGGAGGGTCAGAGCGTTCGCAAGGGCCAGACCCTCTTCGTCATCGATCAGGTTCCCTACCGGGCCGCGCTGCAAACTGCCGAGGCCAACGTGGCCGCCGCCAAGGCCGCGGTCTCCACGGCCCAGCTCGCCTACGAGAGCAAGAAGGAGCTCTTCGCCCGCAACGTCGTCTCGCAGTTCGATCTGTCGACCTCGGAGAATACGCTGCTTTCGGCCAAGGCCCAGCTGGCGCAGGCCGAGGCGCAGCGCGTCAACGCCGCCAACAGCCTCTCCTACACGGTAGTCAAGGCCACCTCCGACGGCATCGTCGGCACGCTGCCTTACCGTGTCGGCGCCCTCGTGTCGCCCTCGATGCCCCAGCCGCTGACGACCGTATCGGACAACTCGCAGATGTACGTCTACTTCTCGATGAACGAGAACCAGCTGCTGGCCCTCACGCGCCAGTACGGCTCGACCGAGGCCACGCTCGCGCAGATGCCCGACGTGCAGCTCCAGCTGAGCGACGGCTCGCTCTACGGCACCCCGGGCCGCGTCGAGTCGATCAGCGGCGTGATCGACCCCTCGACGGGCAGCGTCCAGCTGCGCGCCGTCTTCGCCAACCCCGACGGGCTGCTCCACAGCGGCGGCTCGGGCAACGTCATCCTGCCCACCTTCTACAAGGAGTGCGTCGTCGTGCCGCAGACGGCCACCTTCGAGCTCCAGGACAAGGTCTACGTATATAGGATCGTCGACGGCAAGGCTTCGTCCTCGATGATCGAAGTGGAGAAGATCTCCGACGGCCGCGAATACATCGTGCGCTCGGGCCTCACGCCGGGCGAGGTGATCGTCGCCGAGGGCGTCGGTCTGCTCCGCGAGGGCACGCCCGTCGTAGCGAAGGGCCAGAGCGCAGCCGCCGCTCCCGCCGCCGAGACGGCCCCCGCAGCCGAAGCCGCTGCCGAAACCCAAACCGCAAAGGAGGAATAACCTATGACACTCAAACATTTCATCGAACGCCCCGTCTTGGCGTCGGTCATTTCGATTCTCATCGTCATCGCCGGTCTGATCGGTCTGGTGTCGCTGCCCGTCGAGCAGTTCCCCGACATCGCGCCCCCGACGGTCATGGTGCGCGCATCCTACCCGGGTGCCAGCGCCGAGACCATCCAGAAGGCGGTCATCGTACCGCTCGAGCAGGCGGTCAACGGCGTGGAGAACATGGACTACATCACCTCCAGCGCCGCCGCCGGCAGCGCCTCGCTCACCATCTACTTCCGCCAGGGCACCGACCCCGACATGGCTGCCGTAAACGTGCAAAACAAAATTTCGCGCGCTACGGGTATGCTGCCGCCCGAGGTCACGCAGATCGGCGTGCAGACCATGAAGCGCCAGACCTCCATGGTCAAGATCTTCGCACTCTACAGCCCCGACGACACCTACGACGAGACTTTCCTCTCCAACTACTCGATGATCAACATCGTGCCGCGCATCCAGCGCATCCCGGGCGTCGGCGAGGTCTTCACGCTGGGTGCCGACTACTCCATGCGCATCTGGCTCAAGCCCGACGTGATGGCCCAGTACGGGCTGATCCCCTCCGACATCTCGGCGGCGCTCGCCGAGCAGAACATCGAGGCTGCCACTGGTACGCTGGGCGAGAACTCCGACAACGCCTTCCAGTACACCATGAAGTACCGCGGCCGCCACATGCTGCCCGAGGAGTTCGGCCAGATCGTGCTCCTGGCCAACGACGACGGCACGATCCTCCGCCTGAAAGACGTGGCCGAGATCGAGCTCGGCAGCGAGTCCTACGCCTACAAGGGCTACACCAACGGCCACCCGGGCGTCAGCACCATGATCTTCCAGACGGCCGGCTCCAACGCCACGCAGGTGGTCGAGGACATCGAGGCGCTGCTCGACGAGGTGCGCGCCGAGCTGCCCAAAGGGGTGGAGATCGCCCACCTGCAAAGCGTCAACGACTTCCTCTACGCCTCGATCAACGAGGTTATCAAGACCCTGATCGAGGCCATCATCCTGGTGGTGCTCGTGGTCTATGTCTTCCTGCAGGATATCCGCTCGACGATCATCCCCACCGTTTCGATTCTCGTGGCCCTGATCGGTACGTTCGCCTTCCTCTCGGTGGCCGGATTCTCGATCAACCTGCTGACGCTCTTCGCCCTGGTACTCGCCATCGGTACGGTCGTCGACGACGCCATCATCGTCGTCGAGGCGGTGCAAGCGCGCTTCGACGCCGGCTACCGTTCGTCGTTCATGGCCACCATCGACGCCATGTCGGGCATCACGTCGGCCATCGTCACCTCGACGCTGGTCTTCATGGCCGTATTCATTCCCGTGGCGATGATGGGCGGCACGTCGGGCGTCTTCTACACCCAATTCGGTATCACTATGGCCGTGGCCGTGGGTCTTTCGGCGCTCAACGCCCTGACCCTTTCGCCGGCCCTCTGCGCCATGATCCTCAAGCCCTACCTCGACGAGAACGGCCAGATGCGCGATAACTTCGCGGCCCGCTTCCGCAAGGCCTTCAACACGGCCTTCGACACGATGATCGACAAGTACAAGCACGGTGTGCTGCTCTTCATCAAGCACAAGTGGCTCATGTGGTCGACTCTCGGTCTGGCACTCGCCGCGCTGGTCGTGCTGATGAACAACACCAAGACGGGTCTGGTTCCCGACGAGGACCAGGGTACCATCATGGTCAACGTCACCACGGCTCCGGGCTCGTCACTGGCCGAGACCCACAAGGTCATGGAGGAGATTTCCGAGCGCATCAAGTCGATCCCGCAGATCCGCGACTTCATGTCGGTGGCCGGCTACGGCATGATCGCCGGTCAGGGCTCCTCCTACGGTATGTGTATCATCAAGCTCAAGGACTGGGAGGAGCGTCCCGAGAAGAGCGACGCCGTGCAGGCCGTGATCGGCCAGATCTACGGGCGCACGGCCGACATCAAGAACGCCCAGATCTTCGCCGTGGCACCCCCGATGATCTCGGGTTACGGTACCTCGACCGGTTTCTCCATGCACCTGCAGGACCAGGCGGGCGGTGATCTGACCGACTTCTACAACGTCTACCTGCGCTTCATCATGGCGCTCAACCAGCGTCCCGAGATCGAGCGCGCCTACTCGACCTTCAACATCAACTTCCCGCAGTATCTGGTCGACATCGACGCCGCCAAGGCCAAGCGTGCCGGCATCTCGCCCAACACGATCCTTTCAACGCTGTCGGGCTACTACGGCGGTCAGTACGCGTCGAGCATCAACCGCTTCTCGAAGCGCTACTACGTGACCGTGCAGGCCGATCCCAAGTACCGACTCGACGCCGAGTCGCTCAACAACATCTACGTCCGCTCGGCCAAGGGCGAGATGGCTCCCCTGAGCCAGTTCGTCAGCCTAACGAAGGTCTACAGTTCGGAGGTGCTCAACCGTTTCAACCTCTACAACTCGATCGCCGTGAGCGGTACGGCGGCGCCCGGCTATTCGTCGGGCGACGCCATCGAGGCCATCCGCGAGGTGGCCGCCCAGGTCCTCCCGAAGGGCTACGGCTACGACTTCGACGGTCTGACGCGCGAGGAGTCGCGCACGGGCAGCAACACAGCCATCATCTTCGGCATCTGCATCCTGCTCATCTACCTCATCCTGAGCGCGCTCTACGAGAGCTTCATCATCCCGTTCGCCGTCATTCTGTCGGTGCCGTGCGGTCTGATGGGTTCGTTCCTCTTCGCCAAGCTGATGGGGCTGGAGAACAACATCTACCTGCAGACGGGTCTTATCATGCTCATCGGTCTTCTGGCCAAGACGGCCATCCTGCTGACCGAGTACGCCGGCGACCGCCGCCGCGCGGGCATGACCCTCACGCAGGCCGCCGTCTCGGCCGCCAAGGTCCGTCTGCGCCCGATCTTGATGACGGTGCTGACGATGGTCTTCGGTATGATCCCGCTGGTTCTGGCCCACGGCGTAGGCGCCAACGGCAACTCCACGCTCGGTACGGGCGTCGTCGGCGGTATGATCATCGGTACGCTGGCGCTGCTGTTCCTCGTGCCGACGCTCTTCATCGTCTTCCAGGCGATCCAGGAGAAGATCAAGCCGCTGGAGTTCGATCCCGATCCGCAGTGGTCCGTCCGCGCCGAGGTGGAGCAGACCCAAAACCAGAACGAGTAAAACAAGTTTTTTCATGAAGAAACTCCTGATGATATGCCTTGCAGCGGCGATGACCGGCTGCGGCATCTACAAATCCTACGAGCGCCCCGAGATCGTCACCGACGGTCTCTACGGCGCCGTCGAGGCCAGCGACGCCTCGCTGGGCGACCTGGCCTGGCGCGAGGTCTTCGCCGACCCGCAGTTGCAGCGGCTCATCGAGCAGGCGCTGGAGAACAACACCGACCTTCAGTCGGCCCATTGGCGCGTGAAGGAGGCCGAGGCTGCGCTCAAGTCGGCCCGCCTGGCCTACCTGCCGTCGTTCAACTTCGCGCCCCAGGGCGCGCTGAGCAGCTTCGACACGCGCACCCCGTCGAAGACCTACAACATCCCCGTCACGGCCAGCTGGCAGATCGATCTGTTCAACGGGCTGACCAACGCCAAGCGCAAGGCCAAGGCGGTCTACGCCCAGAGCCTCGCATACGAGCAGGCGGTCAAGACGCAGCTCATCGCCGGCACGGCCAACCTCTACTACACGCTGCTGATGCTCGACGGTCAGCTCGCGGTGACGCGCGAGACGGCCGCCAAGTGGCGCCAGAGCGTCGAGACGATGCGTTCGCTCAAGGAGGCGGGCATGACCAACGAGGCGGGCGTAGCCCAGTACGAGGGGACCTACTACTCGATCGAGGCTTCGGTCCACGACCTCGACTACCAGCTCCGCCAGGTCGAGAACAGCCTCTGCGCGCTGCTGGGCGAGGCCCCGCACACGATCGCACGCGGCACGCTCGACGCCCAGCAGCTGCCCGAGCGGCTCACCGTCGGCGTGCCCCTGCAGATGCTCTCCAACCGTCCCGACATCCGGGCCGCCGAGTACTCGCTCATGCAGGCCTATTACGCCACCTCCGAGGCGCGCTCGGCGCTCTATCCCTCGATCACGCTGAGCGGCACGGCCGGCTGGACCAACAACGCCGGCGCGGCGATCGTCAACCCGGGCAAGCTGCTCCTCACGGCCGCCGCATCGCTCATGCAGCCCATCTTCAACGCCGGCGCCAACCGCGCCCGCGTCAAGATCATGAAGGCGCAGTTCGAGGAGTCGAAGCTCTCCTTCCAGCAGGCGCTGCTCAACGCCGGCGGCGAGGTCAACAACGCCCTGATGCAGACCCAGTCGGCCCGCGCCAAGAACACGCTGCGCAAGAGCCAGATCGAAGCCATGGAGCGCGCCGTCGAGAGCACCGAGCTGCTCATGCGGCATTCGTCGACCACCTACCTGGAGGTCCTGACCGCCCAGCAGTCGCTGCTCTCGGCGCGTCTGTCGCAGATCGCCGACCGCTTCGACGAGATCCAGGGCGTCGTCAACCTCTACCAGGCTCTGGGCGGAGGTCGCGACCTGGCCGACGAAAAAACGAAGAAGTGATGAAGGGGGGGGGAGCGACTCGCGAGCAGATCATCCGCACCACGCACGAGCTGATCACGCGCGACGGCATACGCGCCGTGCGGGTCGATGAGATCGTCGCCATGCTGGGCATCTCCAAGCGCACCCTCTACGAGCTATTCGCCGACAAAACGGAGCTCATCACCGCCTGCCTCGACGTGATGGGGCGCGAGAGCCAGCGCCGCATCGCCACGGGGTGTCGTCGCCGCACGAGCAATCCCCTGCGTCGTCTGCTGCGGCTCTCGGCCGACTACGTCGGCGGGCTCTACACGGTCAACCGCTCCTTTCTTGAGGACATCCGCCGCAAGGTGGTCTTCTCGGAGCACTACGACGAGCACCGCGCCTTCTGGACCGAGGCGTTCGTGGACCTGCTCACCGAGAGCCGCCAGGCGGGGCTGCTACTCCCCGAGATCGCGCCGTCGGTCTTCGCCGAGCGGCTGCTCTCGACGCTCTTCGATCTGCGCCTCTCGGGCACGCCCGAGGAGGAGCTGCTGGCTTTCAGCCGCATGCTGCTGCGCGGTGCCGCCACCCGCGAGGGTATCGAGCTGCTCGACCGCAAGCGCTGACAGACGGCGCATCGCCGCTTTCCGAAAAAGGCGGGACCCGCGAGGTCCCGCCTTTTTTCTTTTATATTACTACTACAACGCCCTGCCGGCGGAAAACCGCTATCCTTGGCTTCGCCTCGCAAAGGCGGCGGCTCGGCAAAATCCAAACTCCGTTTGCTTTTGCGCTTGCCTTACACTATCTTTGTCTTTCGAGCGCCCGCACAGGGCACCCGTCGAACAAGCAAACCGACAACAGCCATGAAGCAGAAAAAATACCGGTTCGAGACCCTGCAGATCCACGCCGGGCTGCCGGCCGACGATCCCACCTGCGCCCGGGGCCTCTCCATCACCCCCACGGCGGCCTACCGTTTCCGCAGCTGCGACCACGCCGCGCGGCTCTTCGAGCTGAGCGAGGCGGGCAACATCTACACGCGCCTGCAGAACCCCACCACAGCGGCCTTCGAGCAGCGCATCGCCGCGCTCTACGGCGCCGTGGGCGCGCTGGCCCTCTCGTCGGGCATGTCGGCCGTGCTTACCGCGGTCGTCTCGCTCGCCCGGGCCGGCGACAACATCGTCGCCTCGCCCTGCCTCTACGGCGGCACCTACAACCTCTTCCGCACGACGCTCCGCCGCCTGGGCATCGACTGCCGCATCGCCGGGAGCCTCCGCCCCGAGGACTTCGAGGCGCTGGTCGACGACCGCACCCGCGCCCTCTACGTCGAGAGCATGGGCAACCCGACCTGCGCCGTGCCCGATCTGGAGGCTCTGGCCGCGGTCGCCCGCGCGAACCGGGTCCCGTTCGTCGTCGACAACACGTTCGGCGCAGCGGGCTACCTCTGCAACCCCTTCGAGTGGGGCGCCGACATCGTCGTCGACTCGGCCACCAAGTGGATCAACGGCCACGGCACGTCGATGGGCGGCGTGATCGTCGACGGCGGCACGTTCGACTGGTCGTGCGGCAAGTTCCCGCAGATCGACGGTCCCTCGGAGGGCTACCACGGGCTGAACCTCCGCGAGGCGTTCGGCGACGCGGCCTTCATCGCCAAATGCCGCGTCGACGGGCTGCGCGACCTGGGCTGCTGCCCCTCTCCCTTCGACGCCTACCTCATGTGTCTGGGGCTGGAGACCCTCTCGCTGCGCGTGCGCCACGAGGTGGAGTCGACGCGCCGGCTGGCCGAGTACTGCCGCAGCCACCCGAAGGTGCGCAGCGTCAGCTTCGTCGGTTTCGAGGAGCACCCCGACCACGCCCGCGCCGCCAAATACTTCCGCTTCGGCTCGTCGGCCGTCTTCAACGTCGAGCTCACGGGCACACTCCAGACCACCGTCCGCTTCGTCGAGGCGCTGCGCCTGGCGGCCCACATGACCATGATCGGCGACTCGATCACGGTGGTCACCCATCCGGCGTCGACCACCCACAAGCAGCTCTCGGAGGCCGACCTGGCCGCCGCGGGGGTCACGCCCACGCTGCTGCGCATCTCGCCGGGTCTGGAGCATGTCGACGACCTGATCGACGATTTCGAACGGGCATTCGCCGAAGTGGAGTAGCGGAGGAATGGAACCGCTGATCTACCGCGCCCCGGGCCCCTTCGCACTCGAGCTGGGCGGCCGCCTCGACGAGCTGCGCATCGCCTACCACACCTACGGGCGGCTCAACGCCCGGCGCGACAACGTCGTCTGGGTATGCCACGCGCTCACGGCCAATTCGGAGGTCGCCGACTGGTGGCCCCGCACGGTCGAGGCGGGGCGTTTCCTCGACCCCGCGGAGCACTTCATCGTCTGCGCCAACATCCTCGGCTCGCACTACGGCACCACGGGCCCGCTTCACGACGACCCCGCGACCGGACGTCCCTACTACGGTTCGTTCCCGCCCTTCACCATCCGCGACATGGTGCGGGCACACCGGCTGCTGGCCGACGCGCTGGGCATCGACCGCATCGCGGCGCTCGTCGGCAGCTCCGTGGGCGGCTTCCAGGCCGTCGAGTGGGCGGTCATGGAGCCCGCGCGCATCGGGCGGCTGGCCCTGATCGCCACGGCGGCCAAGGCCTCGCCCTGGACCATCGCCATCGACGAGACGCAGCGCATGGCCATCGAGGCCGACGCCACGTTCGGCGAGCCGCGCCCCGACGCCGGCATGCAGGGGCTCGCCGCCGCGCGCGCCATCGGACTGCTGACCTACCGCGGCAGCGAGGGCTACGACCTCACGCAGCAGGATCGCGAGGAGCTGCCCGCCGTACACCGCGCCTCGACCTACCAGCGCTACCAGGGCGAGAAGCTCTGCCGGCGCTACAACGCCTACTCCTACCACGCCATCCTGCGCGCCTTCGACACCCATGACGTGGGCCGAGGCCGCGGCGGGGTAGCGGCGGCCCTCGGCCGCATCGAGGCCCGGACGGTGGTCGTGGGTATCACCACCGACATCATCTTCACCCCCGCCGAGATGCGGGCCCTCACGACCGCCATCCCCGGAGCCCGCTACCGCCAGATCGCCTCGCCCTTCGGCCACGACGGCTTCCTGGTCGAGCACGAGCAGCTCAACGACATCCTCCGACCCTTCATCCACGCATAAACACACCCCACACTATGGCAAAGATAAAAATCGGTCTGTTCGGCTTCGGAGTCGTCGGACAAGGCATCTACCAGGTCATCCGCAAGGCGAAGAACGCCAACGCCAAGATCGTGCGCATCTGCGTCCGCAACCCCGACAAGCCGCGCGCCGTCGAGGTCGACCGGGCGCTGCTGACCACCTCGGCCGACGAGATTCTGGACGACCCCAACGTCAACCTCGTCGTGGAGGTCATCGACGACGCCGAGGCCTCCTACGACATCGTCAAGCGGGCCCTCATCCGGGGCATCCCCGTCGTCTCGGGCAACAAGGCCATGCTGGCGCACCACCTGCCCGAGCTGATCGAAATCCAGCAGTCGCGCCACGTGGCGCTGCTCTACGACGCCTCGTCGTGCGGCTCCATCCCCGTCATCCGCAACCTCGAGGAGTACTACGACAACGACCTGCTGCTCGAGGTCAAAGGCATCCTGAACGGCTCGTCGAACTACATCCTCTCGCGCGTCTTCGACCACCAGGAGTCCTACGCCGCGGCCCTGAAGCAGGCCCAGGAGCTGGGCTTCGCCGAGAGCGACCCCTCGTTCGACATCGAGGGCTACGACTCGCTCTTCAAGCTGGTCATCATCACCGTCCACGCCCTGGGCGTCTACGTCGCCCCCGAGCGCATCTTCACCTACGGCATCTCCACCATCCACGAAGCCGACATCCGCTACGCGCGCGAGAAGGGGGTCAAGATCAAGCTGGTGGCACAGGTGGTGAAGGTGGGCGAGGACAGCTTCACGCTCTTCGTCATGCCCGAATTCGTCACCCCCGACAAATACATCTACAGCGTCGACGACGAGTACAACGGCGTGGTGATCCGCGGCGAGTGCTACGACCGCCAGTTCATGTTCGGCAAGGGGGCCGGCAGCCTACCCACCGCCTCCTCCATCCTGAGCGACATCATGGCGCGCCTGCACGACTACCGCTACGAATACAAGAAGCGCAACTACCTCCGCACCCCCGACTACACGACCGACATCACGCTCAAGATCTACGTGCGCTACCGCACGACCGACGTGCGCAGCATCCTGCGCTTCGAGCGCATCCACGAGCAGTACACCAGCGACGAGAGCAACTACCTGATCGGCAGCATCTCGCTCGCCGAGCTGATCGAGAAGCGGCAGCAGCTCTCGGGCAACGACGTCTTCGTGGCCAACATCCCCATCTTCTTCCTCGGCAGCGACCGCTGACCGCAGCGGCAGACACGAAACGCGGGGCGTGTGCCGAAATNAGAATGAGCAATATGCAAGGCGTCGAGGGTGAGGGCGACGGGAGTTTACGCTACGTAAATGACCGAGCCCGAAGCCCGATAACAACGCAGCAGGTTGCCATTATGACACACTGTCTCGTTCTCTTCGGAGGGCCCGGCTACCGGTCCTTCACGCACCGCACCGAGATGCCGTAGGAGGGCTTCACGGTGGTAGCCAGCGCCGCGGCGATCCCCTCGCCGTAGGCCCAGCAGTTGTAGCGCCCCTCCTGCGTGAGCGGCGCCCCCATCAGGTAACCCTTCTGTGCCGCGCCGTACTTGCCCTCGCTCCCGGCGCTGAGCGCGGGAATCCAGTAGCCCGCCGGGGTCAGAAAATCGGCCGCCGCGGCCGCCAGCAGCTTCAGCTCCCCGGCATCGGGGAGGTGCCACCCGGCGGGGCAGATCCCCCGCACGGGCCCCTCCGCCGCATCGGCATCGGCGCCCGCCGCCGTCGCATAGTCGTAGAGCAGGCCGTCGGTCGCCACCGCCGCCTCGCCGCCCGCGGGGTACCACACGCCGCTGCCGATCGTCGCCCCGGCGGGCAGCACGCCCAGGTTGCGGGCCATCCACTCGCAGCCGCCGAGCCGGACGGTGGGGTAGCGCACCCCGCCGATCTGAACCTCGCCCGGCGTGTCGCCGCCCGGATTGTCGTCGGGGTCGGTCTTGTCCCCGTCGCCCGAACCGTCACCCGAGCCGTCGCTGCCGCCGCCCAGCTGTCCGCCCTCGCCCCAATCCTCGATCTCGCCGCTCAGAGCCAGGGCTATGTCCTCCTCCGTGACCACGATGGAGAGGTCGTAGCGCTTGCCGGCGTCGAGCTGCGCCTCGGTGAGCGTGCGCGAGCGCTCCTTGCCGTCCTCGGTCCGCACGCGCACCTCGAGCCGGGCACGCTGCGGCACCAGCACCGCGCGGTAGCGGGCATCGGGCGTCACCTCGCACGCCAGCACCTCCTGCGCCGCCGCGCCCTGCCGCACGACGGCCTGCGGCACGGCCAGATCGACCTCCGCCTCGGGGACGAATCCGCCCACGGCCACCTCCGAAACCGCCGACGAAGCCTGGTTCGACACCACCACAGTGAGCTGCGAGAGCAGGTGACGGAAGGTCATCGCCACGGGTGCCGAACCGGGCACCACGTCGCGCTTGACGGCGGCCAGCAGGTCCGAGGCCTCCAACCCCTGCCTTTGGTCGGTCGCCACGGCGAAGCGGTCGGGCGCCCCCGCGGCCGCATAGGGGTAGTAGGCCATGAAGGTGGCACCTTCGCTGCGGTCAGCATACCACATGAGCCCCGACGCCGTGAAGGCGCTGCCGTCGTACGACAGCCTCGCATTCTCCACGTAGACCCCGGCGCTGCGCACGATCGTCAGACCGATGCAGTCCTGCGCATCGAAGTGCATCCCCGTCACGCGGGTTTCGATCTCGGGCACGATCCGCACCTGCGGCGTCCCCTCGCGCTCGTCGGAGCAGCCGGCCAGGAGGGCAGCCCCCGCCAGCAAATAAAGCGATAGCAGTTTCATTTCGTTCGGTTTTTGTCCATTCAGAACAAATATAGAACTTTTTACGTTATTTCCGGCACGTTTGCACGAAAAAGAGGCTTCCACCCTCGGGCGGAAGCCTCTTTTCGTCGTTCTCCGAAGGTCGTGGCCTACCTGACCTTCACGCAGCGCACCGGAAGGGCGTTGGCACGGCCCATAGGCGCGCCGTTGCGGATCGCGCTCTTCTCCGGGGCGCTTTTGTCGAACCAGAAGTGGAACGTGCGCGTCTGCGCGCCCTCGGCATCGGTCGTCCAGTAGTAGCCCACCCAGGGCTGCATGTCGATCGCCGCGTTGCGCACGGGGATGTTGTCGTAGATGTTGTTGATCTTGCCGTCGAGGTAGGTGCGGTAACCGCTGCCGGGGAAGAAGCCCTTCGCCCCGCCGTCGGCCATCGTCCAGCCATACTTCTCGGCATAGAGCGTCGCCGCATTCTCCGCCGCCACGTCCTCGACGATGCGCAGTGCGTCGAACGCCGCCGCGGGCGCCACCTGCCAGCCGTAGGGGCAGGGGTCCGAAGCGCTCTTCACGGCACTCCAGCGCACGGCCGAAGCCTCGTGCGACCAGTCGTCGCCGGGCTTCTCCACCGAAAGGAACACGGCGGGATGCTCGGTCGTGTAGGCCGTGGTGCCCGTCGTCGCGTCGGCCGCCACGGGACCCGTCTCCACACGTGCGCCCTCGGCCGTGTAGACCGATGCGGGCGAACCCTTGGGCGCCTGGTAGGTCGACGCGCCCACGAAGGGATCCTTGCGTCCCCACTGGTAGTAGAGACCGAACGAGCCCGTCAGATCGGCCGCCTCGTCCTCCGAATCCTCTTTCACGCCGTCACTCGTCGCACCCAGGTTGCGGCCCATGATGACATAGCCGTTGCTCGCGATGGCCGTCGCCTCGGGATCGAAGCCCGGGGCGATCCACACGTGCCAGCTCCATAAGAGACGCCCGTCGGCGTCGTAGGCGCCCAGCAGCAGGTTGCCCTGCTTCTCCTTGTCGACGAAGAACGACGCATGGTCGCCGTCGAAGGTGAAGTACTCGATCAGCTTGGTCTTGGTCGTCCACACGACCTCGACCCGGTCGGTCGCCAGCGGCGTGCCGTCGCCCGCCCGGCGCGCGTCGAACGTATAGCGTGCTCCGGCCTTGGTGACCATGAAGCAGTTGGCAGGACCGGGCAGCGTAACCTCCTCGACACCGCCCTCGATGCCGACCACCGCCACGAAAAGCGTGGCCGAGGCGGTCGTACCGCCCGATCCGGTGCCCGAAAGCACCACCTTGCCACTCGCGACTGTCTTGTCGTCGAGCTTCTCGGGAGCCTTCACCGTCACGCTCTGCTGCGAGGTGCTCACCACGGGATCGTCCCAACCGTCGGGCGACGAGGAGACCTTGCATGCCGCCGGCGAGACGTTGTAGGTCGAGAAGTTGACCGTCACCGACTCTCCGGGCTGGAGATAGACTGCCGGCACCGCCAGGCGGATCTCCCCGTCGTTCTTGTCCTTGCTGCACGAAACGAGCGCAGCCACGAGGAGCACGGTCGCCCCGACCGCCTTCATGAATCGTTTCATAAGAATATGTTTACGTCTGAATATGTGCAAAATCACGGCAAAGATACTAATAAGCGAGAGCAAAAACAAGCGAGCTCGCTCGCTTTTGCGAAACAAATCCTACTCGGTCCTCCGATTATCTGCATCGGGGTACGATTATTGTCCGCCCGTCGAAACAACGGAACACAATCGAATTTAGTATGTCTCAACCCGAAAACGCCACGCTCGATCCTCAGGCCGCGAAGCCGGCGGACACCTTCCGTCTCGTCGTCACCGCACACGGGCCCTACCTCGTCTACGGCCGGCCGCCGATGGCCCTCCAGATCATCGCGACGGACCGCGACGGCGAATGCACCGGCTTCCGCGAGGGGACCGACTTCCCCACACGCTCCGAACCCACGGCGCTCTGCCGCTGCGGAGCCTCGCAGCGCAAGCCCTATTGCGACGGCACGCACGTAGCCGTCAAGTGGGACGACGGGCTGGTCGCCCGAAGCGAGGCCCGGGCCGTACAGCCCGAGCCGGTCGCCGCCGAAGCCGAATAAAGAGAGGAGGG
>CABIXK010000001.1:0-170679 GCA_902362705.1 Rikenellaceae bacterium | reverse complement strand
CCCCGTTTCTGCTCCCGGACACGGCGTCGGGCGACTGCGCCCTCCGCCCCGCGCCCGATCAGCGACAGAGGAAATCGATATACTCCTCGATCGCCCGCGTGCAGACGGGGCAGAACCCGTCGGCGCGGTGCAGGTTGTTCATCATGCAGTTGCGCCACGGACGCCAGATCCCCTTGGCGATGTAACCGCCCCCCTCGAAGACGCCCACCACATTCTCATATTGGTCGGTATCGGGCGTCGGCACGGGCGTCGAGGGATCGATCATCTTCGCCCACTCCTTGCGTTTGAAATCGGTGAGCGTCGTCAGGTTGGGCTCCCACGGCTCCACGTTCTTGGGGTACATCCCCTCGAAGGTGAGCGGATCGACATACTCGTCGCCCAGCCCCATCAGCAGGTGGCCGAACTCGTGCACGTAGATCTTGCCCGTGCGCCCGGGGTGGTGCGCCGCGCTGATCCCGTAGAAGTTGAAGATGCCCCCGCCGCCGTACTTCTGCGTATTCGACAGCACGTAGATATAGTCGTAGGGTACGTGCGCCGCCAGGTCGCGCAGCCGCTGCTGGTCGGCCACGGTCTGGTAGCGCTCCGAACCGAAGGTGTAGAAGTTGGCGCCGCAGGCCGTGTTGCGCCAGATACCCTCGCCGGGGATCGTCACGCCCGAATCCACCGAGGGGGCCCACACGGCGCGGATGTTGAACCGCTCGAACTGCTCGCGGAAGGGCGAGTAGGAGGCGAACTCGCGGGCGAACTCGCGGCACGCCTCCTCGAACTTGGCCCGCTCGCCCTCCGAGTAACCCTCGGGCAGCAGCACGATGTCGACCCGGTGCTCGGGCGCACCGTGGTAGGCCACCTCGAAGCTCTCCAGGCGGGGCGTGAAGCCCACGACCTCATACGATTCGGGGTCGATGGCCTGCTCGAAGCGCTTGACCAGCCGCCCTTTGTCGTCGCGCGACCAGATCTCGATGCGGCACGGACGCTTGGGGTAGGGAAAGACCACCGACTCAGGGTAGGAGCGCTGTACCGCGAGCGCCTCGACGGTCGACTGCCACTCGTCGAAGAGCGTGCAATAGCCCCGCGAATAGATCTCGCGCCCGCTCTCAGCGTCGACGATGCGGAAGAACTGGCTGCCGTAGCCGGTCGTGTCGCGCAGCGAACGCTTCGACCCGGCCCAGTGGAGCTCCTCGCGCAGCTCGTCGAAATAGAAGTGCTCCGACCGGCTGTCGCCGCAGTGGATGTAGTCGAAGCGCATGGTCTTGTCGTGGAAAAACTCCCCGAAGGAGAGCTCCTGTGCCGCAGCGCCGCACCATGCGAGGAGCGCCAGCACCATCATACCCGTTTTTTTCATATCACTCTTCATTGGTTTTCGGTTTCGGACCGCCCGCGGCCACGAAAAAGGGTACCCATCGTCTCGATGCGTACCCTTTTCACTGCCGCCCGGCGGGCTACTTCTTGTCGGGCCGGCCGATGCTCTCGCGCATCGTCGTGTCGGCCATGATGTTCTTCATCTTGTAGTAGTCCATGACGCCCAGGTTGCCGTTGCGGAACGCCTCGGCCATAGCCAGCGGCACCTCGGCCTCGGCCAGAATCACCTTGGCGCGCGCGTCCTGCGCCTTGGCCTTGTTCTCCTGCTCGAGCGCCACGGCCATCGCGCGCCGCTCCTCGGCTTTCGCCTGGGCGATGTTCTTGTCGGCCTGTGCCTGGTCCATCTGGAGCTGGGCACCGATATTCTTGCCCACGTCGATGTCGGCGATATCGATCGAGAGGATCTCGAACGCCGTGCCCGCATCGAGGCCCTTTTCGAGCACCACGCGCGAGATCGAGTCGGGGTTCTCGAGCACGATCTTGTGCGACGCGGCCGAGCCGATCGACGAGACGATACCCTCGCCCACGCGGGCCAGCACGGTCTCCTCGCCGGCGCCGCCCACCAGCTGCTTGATGTTGGCACGCACGGTCACGCGCGCCTTGGCGATGAGCTGGATGCCGTCCTTGGCGACAGCGGCCACCGGGGGCGTGTTGATTACCTTGGGGTTGACCGACATCTGCACCGCCTCGAACACGTCGCGGCCCGCCAGGTCGATCGCCGTAGCCATCTTGAAGTCGAGCACGATGTTGGCCTTCTGCGCCGACACGAGGGCGTGCACCACGTTCGAGACGTTGCCGCCGGCCAGATAGTGGGCCTCCAGCTCGTTGGGATCGAGGTTCAGACCCGCCTTGGTGCTCTCGATCATCGACGAAACGATGGTCGAGGGCGGAACCTTGCGCCAGCGCATAAGAATGAGCTGGAGCAGACTGATCCGCACGCCCGAAACGAGGGCCGAGAACCACAGGCCCACCGGAATGAAGTAGAAGACGAGCCAGATGGCGAACAGGCTCGCAAAAACGATCAAAACGACCATTGCCGACTGAAAATCCATAATGCTATTGTTTTATTCGATTGATTTCACGATCACGCTGAAGTTCTCGAAGCCCACCACCTCGACCGCGCGCCGCTGGTCGATGTAGGCGCCCGTCGACTTGGCCTCGTAGACGCGGCCGCCGATCTCGACCTTACCCATGGGCGAGAGGCGCGAGAGGGTAGTGCCGCGATCGCCCTCGTGCAGCTCCTCGCGGGGCGAGGGCATGCTCGACGAACGGATCTGCTGCCGGAGCGAGAAGCGCTGCCACGTCTTGGCGCGCAGCGAGACGACGGTCGCCACGATCGACACGGCCAGCACCACGACCACGGCGAGCAGGCCGCCCACCGTCCCGAAATCGCCGAAAGCCAGATATATGGCGCCGCCGTAGCAGGCCATGGCCAACAATCCGCCGATCGAGATGCCGGGCAGAAAGACGATCTCGGCCACCAGAAACAGCAGTCCGAGCAGGATGAGCAGGATAATGTAGAAGAGCTCCATATCGCAAGCGGTTAATGTCGCTATAAATATAGTAATTTTTTCGCGTTATTCCGCGATTTCCGTCACTTTTATTTCGAGCGCCCCCTCCAGCCGCCGCAGCTCGTCGGCCAAAGCGTCGGCCAGGCTCCGGTCGTCGAACAGTCCCACGACGAAGAGCTGCTGTCCCACGCGAGAGAGTTCAGCCCCCTCGGCGCGGTCGCGGATCGCCGCCTTCACCTCGTCCGAGAGCGCCTCGGCGCCGACGATCTCCACGCGCCACGCCTGCCCGCCTTCGGGTTCGCGCGAGAGGTTGCGCATCTGGCCGTCGGTCCACACGACGATCTCCGGGCGCACGAAGCCGCGCGCCTTGGCCGTCTTGAGCGCCGCCTCGGCCTGGTCGCGCGTGGCGAACGACCCGGCGTAGTAGCACCACTTGCCGTCGTCGTCGATGCGATAGCAGAGAGGGTAGGCACCGCGGAAGGTGCTCGCGGCGCGCTTGGTGGCGTAGGTGCCCACCAGCAGACGATAGATCGTGCCCACCGAGTAGACGCGGCACTCGGGAATCGGATTCTGATAGGTATAGCGGGGCGCGGGCGAGAAGGCGAGGCTGTCGTAGACGATGAACGACCGCTCGACGATCCGCACGGGCGGCAGGCGATGGTCGATCGCCGCCAGCTGCGCCGCGACGCCCTCGAGCGAATCGCGCGCGGCGTCGAGCGTCAGCGCGCCGGCCACCGTCGCCTCGAAGTCCACCGAGGCGCGCTTGCGCAGCAGGTAGTCGGTCAGCACCTCCGAAGCCACCTCGCCGTGCAGCGCCGAGAGTTCGCGCGCCGCCTCGGCCAGCCGCTCCTCCTGGCGCGCGAGCACCTCCTCGCAGCCCGCTTTCTCCATCACCAGGCCGTAGGCGTAGCTCTTGTTGTCGAAGATGTAGTTCCACGTCGCGGAGAGCGAATCGGCGAGGGCGTCGTTGAGCCCCCCGAGCGCTACGAAGCGCTCGTGGATCTCCACGGCCTCCTCCTCGGTCGCGGCCGCGGCGTAGGCCCCGGCCAGCTCGCCCTGCGCCGCGTAGTTGGCCAGCAAGCGGTTCACGTAGTCGACCGCCTCCAGCTCGCGCCGCTGCGCGGAGAGCAGCGCGGCATAATCATCGACCCCGAGCGCATCGCGGAAGCAGCCGTTGAAGACCAGGTTGCGCCGCTTGAGCGAATCAGGCACGGCAACCGTCGCCGTCGCCTCCCCACGCCCCGGGGTCGACCCGTTGAGATTGGAGAGCACCCACTCCTGCTCGATGGCGTTGATGCGGTCGATCAGCCGCCCCTTGGCGTTGCGGATCTCGAAGATGCGGTTCTCCAGTTCGAGGATCTGCGCCGCATGGAGCTGCTGCTCGGCGGGGTTCTCCCGCAGGCGGCGCCGCACCTCGGCCACGGCCCGCACGGTCGAATCCTCGCGCTGCTGCAACCGCAGGTCCTCGCCGAGCAGACGCATGTACTCCTCGTTGCGCTCCAGCCCGGCGATACGGGCCTCGGGCTGCTGCGCCCGGAGCGGGCCCACGGCCGCCAGGGCGCACCACACGGCGAGCCCCGCGCCCAGAATCTTTGCCTTGTATCGTATCACTTCCACCATTTGATGAAGAAAAGTTGAATCAATCCGAACAGTTCGAGACGCCCCAGCAGCATGAGCAGCGAGTCGACGACCTTCATGAAGCCGGGCATCGCGCCGTAGTTGTTCATCGACCCCACGGCGCCGAAGCCCGGGCCCACGTTGCCCAGGCAGGCCACGGCACCCGAAAACGAGGTGGTCAGGTCGAGCCCGGCCATCGTCCCCAGCAGCGTGCCCGCCAGCAGGATGCCCATGTAGGCCACCACGAAGATCATCACGGCGTGGAGCACCTCGCTCTCCTGCACGGCGCCGTTGAGGCGGATGCGCAGCACGGCATTGGGATGCTGCTGCTGCTTCACGCGCAGGCGCATCATCTTGGCCGCCAGCACCAGACGGTCGACCTTCATGCCGCCGGCCGTCGAGCCGGCGCAGGCGCAGACCATCGACCCGAAGAGCAGCACCATCGCCGCGAAGGGGGTCCACAGATTGGTGTCGGCCGTGGCGAACCCCGTCGTCGACACCACCGACACGAACTGGAAGAGCGCATAGCGAAACGAGGTCGAAAAGGCGGGGTAGAGCCCTGCGGCGAAAAGACTGACGGCGATCGCCACGCCGCCCGCGACGAGCATGGCGAAGTAGGTGCGCGCCACCTCCGAGCGGAAGACGTTGTTGCGCTTGCCCGTCACCGTGGCATAAATCAGGCCGAAGTGGACGCCCGCCAGCGTCATCACCCCGATCAGGATCGAGTCGATGACCGGGCTGTTGTAGTAGGCGATGCTGGCCGTGCGGGTCGAGAAGCCGCTCGTGGCCGAGGCCGACATGGCGTGGCACAGCGCGTCGAACCACGTCATGCCCGCCGCACGCAGCGACAGCGTGGCCACGGCGGTCAGACCCACGTAGACCACCAGCAGGATGCGCACGATGATCTGCGTGCGGTAGCGGTAGTTGTCCTTGGCCAGCGACGAGAGCTCGACGTTGGTCAGCGTCATCTTGTTGCGTCCCATCGAGGGGAGGATCAGCAGGGCGAACATCACCACGCCCATGCCGCCGATCCAGGTCGAGGCCATGCGCCAGAACTGCAACCCGCGCGGCAGCTGCTCGACGTCGCTGAGGATCGTCGCCCCGGTGGTCGTGAAGCCCGAGACGCTCTCGAACCAGGCGTTGACGAGCGAAAACTCGCCGCCCCAGATCAGGTAGGGGAACATCCCCACCACACAGGCGATCATCCACGATCCCACAACGATGCAGAAACCCTCCTTGTTGGTGATCTGCGACTGCTTCTCGACGAAGATGAGGGGGTAGGCCCCCAGCAGCGCCGTGAGCAGCGCCGAGAGCAGCAGGGGCGAGAAGGCCGAGTCCATACCGCTGCGGTAGGAGATTCCCGCCGAGAGCAGCATGAACGAGGCGATGAAGAGCATCACGCCGCCGATATTTCGCAACACGACATCCAGTCTCATCTTCGGCCGGGGGTTATCAGGCTTTGTTCTGTTTCGAAAGGTTGATCAGCTCGGCGATCTTCTCGCGCAGCTCCAGCACCTCGTCCTTGCAGTCGGCCTTCACGTTGAAAGGGATGCGGAAGGCGAGGTAGTCGCCCAGCGCCTTGTTCATCTTCACCACGGGCGTGACGCAGTAGATCGACATGAAGTAGAAGAGCATGAGCACCGTGGCGATCATCACCGCCAGCGAGATCAGCACAGGCATCACCGCCCTGTAGGCGTTCTTCTTCATCTGCTCGGTGCGGGGCGCCAGCGAACTCTGCGTCGAGGTCATGTAGCTCTTCACGGCAGAGGTCAGGCGCGAGTAGAGCGCCTCGTATTCGCGGCTGTACCACACGCCGCCCAGCGAGTCGGGGCGCACCGCGGCGGCGCTGTCGGCACCGGCGGGCCCTTCGGCGGCCAGGCCTGCCAGATAGGCGTCGGTGACGATCCGCAGCTCAGTGGTGGCGAAGGCCAGCGAGTCGAGAAACGACTTCTCGAGCGCCTCGTTCTGGGCCACGAGCAGCGTCTGCTCCAGACGCGACATGCTCGCACGGCAGAGGCTGTCGTAGGAGCGGTCGCCGAAGACCGAGAGGCGCACCAGCGCCACGTTCTGCTCGTGCGCAGCGTCGAGCATCTCCTTGGCCAACGCGATGTTGCGTTCGTTGGCCCGGAGAATCTCGTCCGTGTCGCGGCTCAGTTGGCCCAACTCGACGAACGACACCATGCCCGAAAAGAAGAGCAGGCAGACGATGCTCAGAAAGCCGATCGTCACCCGTTTGCGCATACCCGTCATATTTCCGTTCTGAAAAGTATTTCCTGCAAATATACGATTTATATCCCGATTATTCCGCCTCGGGGCCGACAATTTCGCCCTCCAGGTCGTGGGCCGCATCCATCGCCCCCAGTCTGACGCGGCAGATCGTGTTGACCCGCGCAGCGTCGTAGGGGGCCTTCACGCGGCGGTAGTTGCCCGTGAACCCGAACATCATCCCCGCGCGGCGCGTGCTCTCGAAGAGCACCTCGGCTTCGGTCCCCGTGCCGGCCGCGCAGAAGGCGCCGTGCAGCCGCTCGCAGAGCGCCTCGAGCTCCGCCACGCGACGCGTGGCCACCGACGGCTGCACCTTGCCGGGCAGCTCCACGGCGGGCGTGCCGGGACGCTCCGAGAATGGGAAAACGTGCAGGAAGGCGGGCGCCAGCCGCTTCAGCAGGGCATAGGTCTCGCCGAACTCCGCCTCGCCCTCGCCCGGGAAGCCCACGATCACGTCGATGCCGATGAACGCATCGGGCATCGCCCGCCGCACGGCCTCGACGCGCGCGGCGAAGCGCTCGGCCGTATAGCGGCGGCGCATCAGGCCCAGAATCCTGTTCGAGCCGCTCTGCAGCGGGATGTGGAAGTGGTGCTGGAACTTGCGCGACGCGGCGCAGAAAGCGATGATCTCGTCGGTGAGCAGGTTGGGCTCGATCGACGAGATACGGTAGCGGTCGATACCCTCCACCCGGTCCAGCGCCCGAAGCAGGTCGATGAAGCGCTCGCCCGTCGTGCGGCCGAAGTCGCCCGTGTTGACCCCCGTCAGCACGATCTCGCGCTGCCCGGCCGCGGCGATCTGGCGCGCCTCCTCCACGATCTCGGCGATGGGCTGGTTGCGGCTCCCGCCCCGCGCATAGTGGATCGTGCAGTAGGCGCAGCAGTAGTCGCAGCCGTCCTGCACCTTGAGGAAAGCGCGCGTGCGGTCGCCGCTCGAGAAGGCGGCGAAGAAGCGCGTGAGCTCCTCCGTTTCGCAGCTGTAGACCTGCGCGCGGCCCCGCTCCGTAAGCTCCGCGACGCGCCGGTAGAGCTCGCCCTTGTCGTTGTTACTTAACACCAGATCGACGCCTTCGATGCGGGCGATCTCGTGCGGCCGGAGCTGGGCGTAGCACCCCGTCACGGCGATGATCGCCTGCGGGTTGCGGCGGTGGAGCTTGCGGATGAGGTTGCGGCACTTCTTGTCGGCGTGCTCGGTCACGGAGCAGCTGTTGACGACGCAAATGTCCGCCTCGGCCGCAGGGGCCACGCGCACGAAGCCGCCGCGCTCGAATTCGCGGGCGAGGGTCGACGACTCGGAGAAGTTGAGCTTGCAGCCCAACGTATGGAAACTGACTCTGCGAGGTTGCATCTTTCGGGGGATTTTGTCGGGCGCGAAATTACGAATATTCGCACGAAAGGCCGCGGCTTTCCGGGAAAAAAGCGTAAATTTGCGCGCATCTTCTCTTCCGAGCATGGGATTCTTCAGCGACCTGTTCCAATACGGCTACCTGGCCAACGCCTTCGCCGCCTGCGTCCTTTCGGGCGTCGTCTGCGCGCTGGTGGGCACCTACGTGGTCTGCCGCCGCATGGTCTTCCTGGCGGGCGGCATCACCCACGCCTCGTTCGGCGGGCTGGGCATCGCCTTCTGGATGGGCGCCGACCCGATCGCCGGCGCCACGCTCTTCGCCGTCGCCTCGGCCCTGGGCATCGAGTGGGCCGGCAGCCGCCACCGCATCCGCGAGGATTCGGCCATCGGCATCGTCTGGTCGGTGGGCATGGCCGTGGGAGCGCTCTTCATGAGCCTGAGGCCGGGCTACACCTCGGGCGACCTGGCCGCCTACCTCTTCGGCAGCATCGTCACCGTCACGCGCGGCGACGTCGAGGCGCTCGCCCTGCTGGCGCTGCTGCTCGCCGCGGGTGCAGCGCTGTGGCTGCGGCCGGTCATGCTCGTGGCTTTCGACCGCGACTTCGCCCGCAGCCGCGGAGTGCCCACGCGCACGGTCTCCTACCTCATGTCGGCGCTCGTGGCGCTGACGATCGTCCTTTCGATCCGCATCATGGGCATCGTGCTGCTCATCTCGCTGCTCACGCTTCCGGCGGTGATCGTCAACCAGCTCTCGCGCAACTACCGCACCATCGCCCTCTGCGCCCCCGCGGTGGCCGTGGCGGGCAACATCGCGGGGCTGGCGGTCAGTTACCGATTCGAAGTGCCCCCGGGCGCGGCGATAATATTTATATTGACTTTTGCACTCGTTTGCGTAAAGTTGTTACCTTTGCGGAAATAATCCGGGAAACCGACGCATGAAAACCATCCACAAACTCGTCCTGAAGTCCTACCTGGGCCCGATGGTGCTCACGTTCTTCATCGTGATGTTCATCCTCATGATGAATATCGTGTGGCGCTACATCGACGAGCTGGTGGGCAAGGGGCTGAGCGCCGGCATCATCATCGAGCTGATGACCTACTTCATGGCCAACATGGTCCCGCTGGGTCTGCCCCTCTCGATGCTGCTCGCGGCGATCATGACCATGGGCAACCTGGGCGAGAACTACGAGCTGCTGGCCATGAAGTCGGCGGGCATGTCGCTCGTGCGCATCACCAAGCCGCTGATCGCGGTGGTGAGCCTGGTGGCCGTGGGCAGCTTCTTCATCGGCAACAACCTGGTTCCCTACGCCAACAAGAAGGTTTACAGCATCCTCTACGACATCCGCCAGCAGAAGCAGACGCTCGAGTTCCAGGACGGTCTCTTCTTCAACGGCATCGACGACATGTCGATCCGCGTCGGACGCCAGGATCCCCGCACGCAGCTGCTCACCGACGTGCTGATCTACGACAACCGCTCGACCGACGGCAACATGAACACCATCGTCGCCGACTCGGGCTACATCCGCCTGTCGGACGACAAGCGCTTCCTGGAGGTGACGCTCTACAACGGTCAGACCTACGAGCAGACCCGCAACGGCAACTGGTACAACAAGAGCGCGCTGCGCCACCACACCTTCGACGTGCAGAGGCAGAAGATCGCCATGGAGGGATTCGCCATGGAGCGCACCGACGCCGACAACTTCTCCAACAGCCAGACCAAGAACATCGCCCAGCTCCAGCGCGACATCGACTCGCTCGAGCAGCGCGTCAACACGGCCACCACGCGCTCCTACGAACCGCTGCTGCGCGAGCAGATCTTCGTTCGCGACGCCCAGCTCTTCTCGCACGACAGCCTGCGCGTCGACAAGAGCCGCTTCGCCGAATACGACGCCATCGACTCGATCGCCGGCCTCACGCTGCGCGACCGCAACCGCATCTGGAGCCAGGCCCGCTCGGCGGCCAAGAACTCGCGCACGATGTTCCGCTTCGACGAGTCGACGGCCAAGGATGCGCTCAACCAGCTCTACCGCTCGAAAGTCGAGTGGCACAAGAAGATCTCGCTGCCCGTATCGATCGTCATCTTCTTCCTGATCGGCGCGCCGCTCGGGGCGATCATCCGCCGCGGCGGCCTGGGTATGCCCGTGGTGGTGTCGATCATCTTCTTCGTGATCTACTACATGATCAGCATCACGGGCGAGAAGCTGGCCAAGGAGGGGTCGTGGGACGCCGTCTACGGCATGTGGCTCTCGTCGTTCATCCTCACGCCCATCGCCGTCTACCTCACCTGGAAGGCGACCAACGACTCGTCGCTGCTCGACACCGACTGGTACGCCGGGCGGATCAAGGCCCTGGGCGAGCGCATCGGGCGGCTGGTCGGGCCCCTCGCTAACGCAATCAAATCCAAACGTCATGGAAAAAAATAACAACACGGTACTGAACAGCGTGGAGGAGGTCCTCGAGGACTTCCGCAACGGCAAGGTGGTGATCGTCGTCGACGACGAAGACCGCGAGAACGAGGGCGACTTCATCGTCGCCGCCGAGAAGATCACCCCCGAGATCGTCAACTTCATGCTCAAGGAGGGCCGCGGCGTGCTCTGCGCACCGCTTTCGGAGGAGCGTTGCGCCGAGCTCGAACTCAACATGATGGAGCCCAACAACACCTCGCTGCTGGGCACCCCTTTCACCGTCACGGTCGATCTGCTGGGCGAGGGGTGCACCACGGGCGTCTCGATCCACGACCGCGCGGCCACGATCCGCGCGCTGGCCGACCCCGCCACGCGCCCCGCCGACCTGGGCCGCCCGGGTCACATCAACCCCCTGCGCGCCCGCCAGAAGGGCGTGCTGCGCCGCCCGGGCCACACCGAGGCGGCCGTCGACCTGGCGCGCCTGGCCGGACTTCAGCCCGCCGGCGCCCTGATCGAGATCATGAACGAGGACGGCACCATGGCGCGCATGCCCCAGCTCATCGAGAAGGCCCGGAAATTCGACCTGAAGATCATCTCCATCGCCTCGCTGATCGCCTACCGCCTGCGCGAGGAGTCGATCGTCGAGCGGGGCGTCACCGTCGACCTGCCCACCGCCTGGGGCGACTTCCGCATCACCCCCTTCCGTCAGAAGAGCAACGGACTGGAGCACGTGGCCCTCACGCTGGGCGAGTGGAGCGACGAGGAGCCGGTGCTGGTGCGCGTCCACTCGTCGTGCGCCACGGGCGACATCTTCGGCTCGTGCCGCTGCGACTGCGGCGACCAGCTCCACGAGGCCATGCGCATGGTGCAGCAGGCCGGCAAGGGAGCCATCGTCTACCTCCAGCAGGAGGGGCGCGGCATCGGTCTGTGCAACAAGATCCACGCCTACAAGCTCCAGGACGAGGGGCTCGACACGGTCGACGCCAACCTGCAACTGGGCTTCCGGGCCGACGAGCGCGACTACGGCGTCGGCGCGAGCATCATCCGCGAGCTGGGCATCAAGCACATGCGCCTGATGACCAACAACCCGCAGAAGCGCGCCGGACTGGAGGGCTACGGCATCCGCATCGACGAGATCGTACCGGTCGTCATCGCCCCCAACGCCCACAACCTGCGCTACCTGCGCACCAAGGAGGAGCGCATGCACCACACGCTGGGGCTGGAAAAAGAGTAGGGCAGCGCACCATGTGTCTGCACCACTTCGCGCTCCGGGCCGAGCATCTCGAGGAGCACCGCGCCTTCTACGCCGACTATTTCGGCGCCGCACGCGGTGCGAAACACGTCAATGCGGCGAAGGGGTTAGCATCCCGCTCCCTCCGCTTCGGCGACGGCTGCTTCGGGTGCGTCGTCGGCGACCCCGACGGCAACCGGGTGTAAGATCATATAAGAAAACAAAGACCGATGAACGCCAAAGAGATCCGCATCGTATTCATGGGCACGCCCGAGTTCGCCGTGCCGTCATTGCGCGCCCTGGTCGAAGGGGGCTACAACGTCGTGGGCGTGGTCACCGCGCCCGACAAACCCGCAGGTCGCGGACAGCGGCTGCACGAAAGCGACGTGAAGATCGCCGCCCACGAGCTGGGCCTCCCGGTGCTGCAGCCCGAGAAGCTGCGCGCCCCCGAGTTCATCGAGGCGCTGCAGGCTTGGCGGCCCGACCTGGGCATCGTCATCGCGTTCCGCATGCTGCCCGAAGTGGTGTGGGCCATGCCCCGCCTGGGCACCTTCAACCTCCACGCCTCGCTGCTGCCGCAGTACCGCGGCGCGGCGCCCATCAACCGGGCCATCATCGACGGCCAGACCGAGACGGGCGTCACCACCTTCCTGCTCAACCACGAGATCGACAAGGGGGCGATCATCGGCCAGCTGCGCGAGCCGATCCTCCCCGACGACAACGTGGGGACGCTCTACGACCGCCTGATGCGCATCGGCTCGGGGCTCGTGACCGAGACCGTCGACCGCATCGCCGCGGGCGACATCGCCCCCATCGAGCAGCAGCACATCGACGAAGCGTCGCTGCGCCCCGCGCCCAAGATCTTCAAGGAGGACTGCCGCATCGACTGGAGCCTTCCGGGCCGGCGGATCGTCGACCTGGTGCGCGGTCTGTCGCCCTATCCCGCGGCCTGGAGCACCCTGCGCCGCGACGACGAGCAGCCCATCGGCGCCAAGATCTTCGCCGTGCGCTTCGCCCCCGGCACCACTGCCGAGCCGTGCGGCACGGTCGAGAGCGACGCCCGCACCTTCATCCGCGTAGCGTGCAGCGACGGATGGATCGCCGTCGACGAGATCCAGCTGGCCGGCAAAAAGCGACTCCCGGTGCGGGAGCTGCTGCTCGGGTTCCGCGACGCGGCGCTCTATCGGTTCGAATAGGCGCCCGTCCTTTGCATCTTTGCGCGCCGGATCGCCGACCACAGGGTCGGGGGTCCGGCGCGCCGGCATACAAATTGCAGGAGACATGGCGAACCAACAACACACTGCCATGAATACCACCACGAAAAAAGCGGCGCCCAAAACGCCGAAAAGCACACCGAAAAACACGCAGTCGGAGTTCGAAAAGTTCTTCGTCGAGCAGCTCCAGGACATCTACTGGGCCGAGAAGCACCTCTCGAAGGGGCTGAAGAAGATGCAGATGGCCGCCACGAGCCCCCGCCTGGCCGAGGCCTTCAAGAAGCACTACACCGACAGCGAAAAGCAGATGTCGACGCTCGAGCAGCTCTTCGAGCTGATGGGCGAGAAGCCCAAGGGCAAGCGCTGCGAGGCGATGGCCGGTCTGGTGACCGAGGCCGAGGAGATGATCTCCGACACCGAGGCCAACAGCTTCGTGCGCGACGCCGGGCTGATCCTCGCCGCACAGAAGGCCGAGCACTACGAGATCGCCACCTACGGCACGCTCAAGGCGCTGGCCGTCTACCTGCCCCAGAAGCGGGTGCACAAGCTCCTCGACACGCTCCTGCGCGACGAGAAGCGCACCGACCAGCTCCTCACCGCCCTTGCCGAGGAGTTCGTCAACGAGTCGGCCGCCATAGAGTAGCCGCGCCGGAAGGGGAGGGCTTGTCCCGGCGCCAGGAGCCGCAAGCGCCCGCCGAACGCCGGAAGGCTCCCGCTCCGACGAAAAGAGGATACCTGCCATAAAGGCAGGTATCCTCTCTCTTTTTCGGTCGAGCCGTCCGAGCTTTAACCGGCTATCCGTCCGACTTGCCGCCGGCTTTCCGACCGGATTTTCGCGCAGACTTTCCGTCCGACGTCCATCCGAATTTTGGCCCGAACCTTCCGTCCGGCTTTCCGCTGGCTTCTCGTCCGGCGCCGCGCATCAGCGGATCTTGCGGATGATCTCCCCGCCGCGGCGGATCGCCTCCTCGTTGGCCGGCAGCATCTTCCACGCGCGCTCGGGCAGCGACTTCTTCAGGCCGATCATCACGTTCTCCATCTCCACCACGGGGCACACCTTCAGGTAGCCGCCCAGGATCATGGTGTTGAAGAGCTTGGCCTGCCCCATGCGGGCGCACTCGGCCGTCGCGTTGATCGCATAGACCGCGATGTCGTCGCGCACGGGATGGCGCGTGATGCCGTTGGTGTCGTAGATCAGCACGCCGCCGGGCCGGATCATCGGCTCGAACTTCTCCATCGACTGCTGGTTGAGGATGATCGCCGTGTCGAACTGGTGCGCTATGGGCGACGAGATCTTCCTGTCGGAAAGAATCACCGTCACGTTGGCCGTGCCGCCGCGCATCTCGGGGCCGTAGGAGGGCATCCACGTCACCTCGAAGTCCTGCATGACGCCCGAGTAGGCGAGAATCTTACCCATCGAGAGGACGCCCTGTCCTCCGAATCCTGCTATAATCAACGTCTCTTTCATCGCTCTGTCTTATTTAACTTCCTTGATGTCGCCCAGCGGATAGAAGGGCAGCATGTGCTGCTCCAGCCACTCGTTGGAGGCTACGGGCGAGAGTTTCCAGCCGCTGTTGCAGGTCGACACGACCTCCACGAGCGAGAAGCCCTTGCCCTCCATGGCCCGCTGGAATGCCTTCTTGATCGCCGCCTTGCACTTGCGCACGTTGGCGGGCTTGTGCACGCTCTGGCGCGTGATGTAGGTGGCGCCCTCGAGGTGGGCCATCATCTCGGCGATCTTGTAGGGATAGCCGTTCAGCCGCGGATCGCGCCCGTAGGGGGTCGTGGCGGTCTTCATGCCCACGAGCGTCGTGGGGGCCATCTGGCCTCCCGTCATGCCGTAGATGGCGTTGTTGATGTAGATCGCCACCACGTTCTCGCCGCGCGCCGCCGCATGGATCGACTCGGCCGTGCCGATGGCCGACAGGTCGCCGTCGCCCTGGTAGGTGAAGACCATCTGGTCGGGACGCAGCCGCTTGAGGGCCGTGGCCACGGCCAGCGCGCGGCCGTGGGCCGCCTCCACCCAGTCGATGTCGATGTAGTTGTAGGCGAACACCGCGCAACCCACGGGCGACACGCCCACCGTGCGCTCGGCGAGCCCCAGTTCGTCGATCACCTCGGCGACGAGCTTGTGCACCGTGCCGTGGCTGCAGCCGGGGCAGTAGTGCATGACGTTATCGAGAATGAGTCTCGGTTTGGCGTAAACCAGATTCTCCTGTTTGATTTCTACCTCTGCCATCGTCTTTACTTTTTAATCAGTTTGTCCTTGAGCGCCGCGAGCACCTCGTCGGGCGCGAAGAGCATGCCGCCCTGGCGGCCGCAGTGCTCCACGGGAGCCTTGCCGCCGACAGCCAGCCGCACATCCTCGACCATCTGGCCGGCGTTGAGCTCGGCCGAGAGGAATCCTTTCACGCCGCGGGCCGCCAGCTCGGCGATCTGCTTCGTGGGGAAAGGGTAGAGGGTGATGGGGCGCAGCAGACCCACCTTCAGCCCCTCGGCACGGGCCATCTCGACCGTCGCCGAGCAGATGCGGGCCGACGATCCGAAGGCCACGATCACATAGTCGGCATCGTCGCAGTCGATCGCCTCGTAGCGCACCTCGTTCTCCTCCAGGGCGCGGTACTTCTCCTGCAGGCGGTGGTTGATGATCTCCATCTTCTCCGACTGGAGCTCCAGCGAGGTGACCACGTTGCGCGCGCGGTCGGCCGGCTTGCCGCAGGCCGCCCACGTGCGGCACTCGGCGGCGATCTCGGCGTCGGTCTTGCGGGGTCGCTGAGGCGCCAGCACCACCTTCTCCATCATCTGGCCGATGGCGCCGTCGGCGAGGATCATCGCCGGATTGCGGTACTTGAAGGCCAGGTCGAAGGCCTCGAAGACGTGGTCGTGCATCTCCTGCACCGAGTTGGGTGCGAAGACGATGAGCTTGTAGTCGCCGTGGCCACCGCCCTTGCAGGCCTGGAAATAGTCGCCCTGCGAGGGCTGGATCGTACCCAGACCCGGGCCGCCGCGCTGGCAGTTGACCACCAGGCACGGAAGCTCGGCGCCGGCCAGGTAGCTCAACCCCTCGGCCATGAGCGAGATGCCGGGGCTCGACGACGAGGTCATCACCCGCTTACCGGCCGCGGCGCCGCCGTAGACCATATTGATCGAAGAGATCTCCGATTCGGCCTGGAGCACCACCATGCCCGTGCTTTCCCACGGCTTGAGCTCCATGAGGGTCTCCATCACCTCCGACTGCGGAGTGATCGGGTAGCCGAAATAACCGTCGCAACCGTAGCGAATCGCCGCGTGGGCGATCACCTCGTTGCCTTTCATCAGTTTTACCTCTTTCTCCATAGTCTATTCGAATTTTTGACGATAAACCGTGATACAACTGTCGGGACAGATCACCGCGCACGAAGCGCAGCCCGTGCACGCCTCGGGATTCGCCATCCGGGCCGCAGGATAGCCCTTGCTGTTGACCTCCGCGGAGAGGGCCAGCACATCGCACGGACACGAGGCCACGCACACGCCGCAACCCTTGCAACGCTCCTTGTCGACAACGATCGTTCCTTTGATTTTTGCCATAACGCCATGTATTGTTAAGTTCTTCCAAATATACGCATTTTTTTCGGGTTCGGTTCGCTGCCCATGATAAAAAATCGCCGATTCATGATCAAACCGACACTTCATAAGGCAGAATCCCGCCGCCCCACATCACCCGGACGATCCTGCGCAGAAATCCCTCCGATTGCAAAAATCGGCATCTACAGCAACATATTCCGAACATTTTTCCTATCTTTGTTCTCGACATTCGGATGAATGCCGACGGAGAAAGCCGAAAATCCTGAAGAGTAGGTGCAGACTGTCAAAAATCATCGTTATGTACTGTTCGAACTGCGGCAAGGAGATTGCCGAAAACGCTATTATGTGTCCCGCATGCGGAGCTCCCGCCGAAACCGCCAACCAATACCCCGGAACCAGCGACAAGGACTGGCTCACCACGCTGCTGCTTTGCTTCTTCTTGGGAGGTTTTGGCGTACACAGTTTCTACACGGGCAAAGCCCTCATCGGTGTGCTCCAGCTCATCACGCTGGGCGGCTGCGGCATTTGGGCATTGATCGACTTCATCATGATCATCGTGGGCAGCTATAAGGATGCGCAAGGTCTTCCGATCGTCAACAAACGTTAAACTCCTGCTGGGCTGCTACCTGGCTCTGCCCGCAGTGTTTCTGCTCATACCCCGGCACTGGATTCGGGAGGGGTCGACGATCTGCCTCTACCGCAACCTGCTGAGCCATGAATGCTGGGGCTGCGGCATGACACGGGCCTTGCATGCCCTTGTACACCTAGATTTCGCTGCGGCATGGGAATATAATCGCATGGTCGTGATCGTCGCGCCCCTGCTGTTGTATCTCTACGTCGACGAGTTGCTGAAACTGAAAAAGCGGCTGTGATTCCACAGCCGCTTTTTCATTACCCGAGCGGAGGAATCCCGCTCTTCACCCGTCTTGGGATCGGAGCTGTACCCTTTATCGTCCGAACTAGCCGATATTGCCTGCCAGACAAGCCGAAAGACTTAGCAAACGTCCCCGGACAAGCTGCCGCAATCGAACATCGACACACATGGAAAAACGCCATCGATCCATATCCGGCAAAGACCACCGCCAGCGGCAAGACGATCGACGCTCCCACCGACAGGCAAGCCCGACAAAGCCACGGCGACAACCCGCCGCTACGCCCCGTATCAAGCAAACGACGACGCCGACAGCCAGGCTGGGCACGAAGAGGAAGCGCCGGCGCAAACGATAGCAAACGGATTCGGCACATCCGCATCGCAACAAGCAAGACAAGCGGTTGGGACAGGGCCCCGACCCGGAATTTCTAGCAGCGGACACATCCCGAAAAGTGCGCATCATCCTCCTTGAGGCATTCGAGAAACCATCTCACGAAGTAAACATACGAAAACAGACTGGCAAGCACCGCTCTCATCCGAGAAGCGGACATCGACAGCCCGGAAAATTCTGGATCACGACCCGCTGCGGCACAAATAAACCCAGAGAATCCGACCGAGGGTTCCTCCCCGTCGGCCAGAAGAATACAAAAGGCGCGGAGCCACTGCCCCGCGCCCTGAATAGGTCCGCTTGGACCGAATATTACTCGAACGAGTGGATCACCACGCCCGAGCGCAGCTTGGGCTCGAACCACGTCGTCTTGGGAGGCATGATGTTGCCCGTGTCGGCGATGTCGATCAACTGCTTCATCGAGACGGGGTAGAGGGCGAAAGCCGCCGCCATCTCGCCGCTGTCGACGCGCCGCTTGAGCTCGCCCAGGCCGCGGATGCCGCCCACGAAGTCGATGCGCTTCGACGTGCGCAGATCCTTGATGTCGAGCACCTTGTCGAGTACCAGATTCGACAGCACCGTTACGTCCAGAACCCCGATCGGGTCGTTGTCGTCGTAGGTGCCCTCCTTGGCCGTGAGGCTCCACCAGCGGCCGTCGAGGTACATCGAGAAGTTGTGCAGGCACGACGGATGGTAGATCTCCGCGCCTTTCTCCTCGACGTCGAAGTGCTCGCGCAACTTCTCGACCAGCTGGGCCGGCGTCAGCCCGTTGAGGTCCTTCACCACGCGGTTGTAGTCGATGATGCGCAACTGCCCGGCCGGGAAGGTGACAGCCAGGAAGTAGCAGTACTCCTCGTCGCCCCGGTGCGCGGGGTTCCTGGCCTTGCACTCGGCGCCCACGCGTGCCGCGGCGGCCGTGCGGTGGTGCCCGTCGGCCACGTAGAGGGCTGGAATCGAGGCGAAGATCTCCGTGATGCGGTCGTTGGTCGCGCGGTCGCGGATCACCCAGAAGTGGTGACCGAAGCCGTCCTCGGCCGTGAAGTCGTAGTCGGGGGCGTTGTTCTTCACAACGTCGGCCACGATGGCGTCGATCTCGGCGTGGTCGGGGTAGGCGAAGAAGACGGGCTCGATGTTGGCCTGCTGGTTGCGGACGTGGATCATGCGATCCTCCTCCTTGTCGGGGCGCGTGAGCTCGTGCTTCTTGATCGCCCCCGAGAGGTAGTCCTCGAAGTGGCAGCACATGGCCAGGCCGTACTGCGTGCGGCCCTCCATCGTCTGGGCATAGATATAATAGTGCTCCTCGGCGTCCTGCTCCAGCCATCCCTTGGCCCGCCACGCCTTGAAATTCTCCATGGCCTTGGCGTAGACCTCCTCGGAGTGCTCGTCGGCGATGGGATCGAAGTCGATCTCGGGTTTGATGATGTGCAGCAGCGAGCGCTCCGTGGCCTCGGCCTTCGCCTCGGCGGAGTTCAGCACGTCGTAGGGGCGGGAGGCCACCTCCGCGGCATGCTGCTTCGGAGGACGGATTCCGCAAAAGGGTTTGATACGTACCATTTTCTGTTCGTTCGTTAACTGTACGACTATTTGTTTACCTGGAAACGGGTGCACCCCGTGGCGAAGAATTCGGCGATCTGCCGCGCGGCGGCCAGACCGGCGTTGACGTTGGCCTCGGCGGTCTCGGCGCCCATCTTCTTGGGGGTGGCGAAGACGCGCTTGCCGAAGCGCTCGTCCAACTCGGCCTGCATGGCCGCGGCGATGTCGGTCACGTACTTCAGGTCCTCGCGCTCGGCCAGCGCACGCGCCAGACCCTCCTCGTCGATCACCTCCTTGCGGGCTGTGTTGACCAGCGTCGCACCCTTGGGCATCGACATGAGCCGATCGTAGCCGATCGAGCCCCGGGTCTCGGCCGTGGCGGGGATATGCAGCGAGAGGAAGTCGGAGCGGCGGTAGAGCTCCTCGACCGACGAGACCGGCTCCACGCCGTCGGCGGCGAACACGGCCACGTCGGTGATGAAGGGATCGAAGGCGACGACGTTCATCCCCAGCGCCTTGCCCTTGCGTCCGACCAGGCGGCCGACGTTGCCGTAGGCGTGGATGCCCAGCGTCTTGCCCTGCAGCTCCGAGCCCGTGCCCGGCGTGAAGCGGTTGCGCGACATGAAGATCATCATCGCCAGCGCCAGCTCGGCCACGGCGTTGGAGTTCTGCCCCGGGGTGTTCATCACCACGATGCCGCGCGCCGTGGCGGCCGCGAGGTCCACGTTGTCGTAGCCCGCACCTGCACGCACGACGATCTTGAGGTTACGCGCCGCGGCGATCACCTCGGCGGTCACCTTGTCGCTGCGCACGATGAGCGCATCGGCGTCGGCCACCGCCTCCAGCAGCTGGGCCTTGTCGGTATATTTCTCGAGCAGCGCCAGCGTGTGGCCCGCCTCCTCCGCGATCGAGCGGATGCCGTCGACGGCCTTCTTGGCGAACGGCTTCTCGGTTGCAACCAGAATCTTCATAGCTTTGAGCAATGAGGTGAAATACAATGGTTTCTCTTCCTTCTTTTCGTAGGTATAAGGGACAATGGTCGGCATGACGCGTCTACTTCACGTGCGACTTGGCGAACTCCTGCATGCAGGCCACCAGCGCCTCGACGCTCTCGCGCGGCAGGGCGTTGTAGCACGATGCGCGGAAGCCGCCCACCAGACGGTGGCCCTTGATGCCGACCATGCCGCGCGCCTTGGCGAACTCCATGAACTCGGGCGCCAGCTCCTCGTAGCCGTCGGCCATCACGAAGCAGATGTTCATCAGCGAGCGGTCCTCCTTGGCGACCGTGCCGCGGAAGAGCGGGTTGCGGTCGATCTCGTCGTAGAGCAGCTGCGCCTTCTCCACGTTGCGGCGGTAGATCTCCTCCACACCGCCGATCGACTTGAGCCACTTGAGGGTCTCCTTCAGCACGTAGATCGGGAAGACGGGCGGGGTGTTGAACATCGAGTTGTTCTCCACGTGGGTGCGGAACGACACCATCGTCGGCAGGTCGCGCACGATCTTGTCGAGCATGTCCTCGCGGATGATGGCGAAGACCGCGCCCGCGGGTGCGAGGTTCTTCTGCGCGCCGCCGTAGATCATCGCATACTTGGTCACGTCGACCGGGCGCGAGAGGATGTCCGACGACATATCGGCGATGAGGGGCACCGGCGAGGCGATGTCCTCGTGGTACTCCGTGCCGTAGATGGTGTTGTTGGTGGTGATGTGCAGGTAGTCGAGGTCCTCGGGGATGGCGAAGCCCTTGGGGATGTAGGTGAAATCGCGGTCGTCGGACGAGGCTACGATCTCGACCTCGCCGTAACGCTTGGCCTCCTTGATCGCCTTCTTCGACCACACGCCCGTATTGACGTAGCCGGCCTTCTTGCCCAGGAAGTTGGCCGCCACCTCGTAGAACATGGTGCTGGCGCCGCCGCCCACGTAGAAGATCTTATAGTTGTCGGGAATACGCAGCAGCTCGCGGAACAGGGCGTCGGCCTCGGCCATCACCTCGTCGAAATCCTTTGTGCGGTGCGAGATCGAGAGCAGCGAGAGCCCCGAGCCGTTGAAATCGACGATCGCTTCGGCCGCCTTGCGGATCACCTCGTCGGGCAGGATCGAGGGTCCGGCGTTGAAATTGTGCTTTTTCATGACAATTCGAATATGGTTTTAAGGTTAACGTTTCGCATTGTTATCAAACTAACACAAATATAACGAAAATTATTCATCCCGCAACACCCGCGCGAATAATTTTCATATGATCCCGCCATACGGCGGCTTTTTCATTTGTTTTTCGTATTTTTGCCGTGATAAACCCGACCCCGCGTCGGGGGCCCCGGGCGACCGTCCCGGGCGGCCGGCGGCGCGGAGGTCCCAACACCCACACAGACACCTATGGTCAGATCCATGACGGGCTTCGGCAAGGCAGAGGCCCTTTTCGGCAATAAGAAGATCACGGTCGAGATCCGCTCGCTCAACTCCAAGCAGCTCGACCTCAACCTGCGCCTGCCCGCCGCCTACCGCCAGGCGGAGTACGAGCTGCGCAACCTCATCTCGCGCGCCGCCGTGCGCGGCAAGGTCGACGCCTTCGTCTCGGTCGAGACGCAAACGGTCGAGACCGCCGCCCGCATCGACAGCGCGGCCTTCGCCGCCTACGTCGCGCAGCTGCGCGAGGCGGCCCGCGAGGCGGGGCTCGACACCGCGGCCCCGGGGTGGGACGCCGCAGCGCTCGGCTGCGTCATGCGCCTTCCCGACGTCGTGGCATCGGATGCGGCCGCCGTTACCGACGAGGAGCTCGCGGCGCTCATCGGGGCGGCCCGCGAGGCGTGCGAGCGCCTCGACGCCTTCCGCGCGCAGGAGGGGGCGACGCTCATCGCCGACCTGGAGCGCCGCGTCGACCTGATCGAAGAGTTCAAGGAGCAGGTCGTCCCCTTCGAGGCGACCCGCACCGAGACGGTGCGCGCGCGCATCCTCGACAACCTCTCCAAGCTGCATGTCGACGTCGACACCAACCGCCTCGAGCAGGAGATGATCTTCTACCTCGAAAAACTCGACATCACCGAGGAGAAGGTGCGCCTGGCCAACCACTGCCGCTACTTCCGCGAGGTGGCCGCCGAGGAGCAGGCCGCGGGCCGCAAGCTGGGCTTCATCGCCCAGGAGATGGGTCGCGAGATCAACACCATGGGCTCGAAGGCCAACCACGCCGACATCCAGCGCCTGGTGGTGCGGATGAAGGACGAGCTGGAGAAGATCAAGGAACAGGTACTGAACATACTGTAAGATACTATGGGAAAAGTCGTCATCTTTTCGGCCCCGAGCGGATCGGGCAAGACCACCATCGTCCGCGAGCTGCTCGGCCGCTTCCCGCAGCTCGAGTTCTCCGTCTCGGCTACCAGCCGCGCACCGCGCGGCGCGGAGCGCGACGGCGTCGACTACCACTTCCTCTCGCCCGAAGCCTTCCGGCTGGCGGCCGAGCAGGGGCGCTTCGTCGAGTGGGAGGAGGTCTATGCGGGCACCTGCTACGGCACGCTGCGCAGCGAGGTCGAGCGCATCTGGGCCGCGGGGCACGTCATCGTCTTCGACGTCGACGTGGTAGGCGGCATCAACCTCAAGCGGATCTTCGGCGACGAGGCCTGCTCGATCTTCATCATGCCCCCCTCGATCGAGGAGCTGCGGCGCCGCCTCGAGGGGCGCGCCACCGACGCCCCGGAGGTGATCGACCGCCGCGTGGCCAAGGCCGAATTCGAGATCGGCAAGGCCCCCGAGTTCGACCGCATCGTCGTCAACGACGACCTCGACACGGCCGTCGCCGAGACCGTGCGACTGCTCGAAACCTTCATCGCGGGGTAGGGTATGCGGCGCACGATGCTCTACTTCGGGTCGTTCAACCCCGTCCACCGCGGCCACATCGCTCTGGCCGAGTGGGTCGTCGGGCAGGGGCTGTGCGACGAGCTGGCGCTCGTCATCTCGCCGCAGAGCCCCTACAAGGAGGCCGCCGACCTGGCCCCCGAGCTCGACCGGTTCGAGATGGCCGAAGCGGCCTGCCGCGCCTCGCGCTATCCCGAGCGCATCCGCCCCTCGGTGGTGGAGTTCCTGCTTCCCCGGCCGTCGTACACCATCGACACGCTGCGCTACCTGGAGCAGGAATGCGGCGACCGCATGCGCTTCTCGATCCTCATGGGCGGCGACCAGATCGAGCGCCTCGACGGCTGGAAGGAGTGGGAGCGCATCCTCGAATACCCGATCTACGTCTACCCGCGGCGCGGGGAGCCGACCATGCGCTTCGCCGACCGCATCACGTTGCTCGACGGGGCGCCGCTGCTCGACATCTCGTCGACGGCCGTGCGCCGCGCCCTCGAAGCGGGCGAAGAGGTCTCGCAGTGGATCGCGCCCGAGGTGGCCGACCACATCCGCCGGCGGGGGCTGTGGAGCCCCGAGCGGCGGCTGGAGCTGCTCGACCGCCGGCTCGCCGACACGCCCCGCGACGCGGACCTGCTGCTCGAACGTGCGCGGCTCCACTACCGGCGCAACGCCTGGGGCCCCGCGCTCAACGACTTCAACGCCCTGCTGCGCCTCGACCCCGACCATGCCGAGGCGCGCGAATACGCCCGGATGATCCGGGAGATCCTCGATTTCCGATACACAGACATCTACAATCCATAGACAAGACATGCAACGACTGAAGATAGCCCTGCTCGCCGGCGGAGATTCGTCCGAGCGGGAGATCGCCCTCCAGAGCGCCGCACAGATCGAGGCGGCGCTCGATCGCGCGAAATACGACGTCACGACGATCGACCTGCACCGCCGCGACTGGCACTACACGGCCCCCGACGGCAGCCGGTGGCAGGTGGACAAGAACGACTTCTCGCTCACGGTGGCGGGCGAGCGACGCGAGTTCGACTACGCGCTGATCCTCATCCACGGCACCCCGGGCGAGGACGGCCGCCTGCAGGGCTACCTCGACATGATGGGCATTCCCTACTCGTCGTGCTCGATGACCTCGTCGGTGGTGACCTTCGACAAGATCACCACCAAGCGCACGCTCGCCGGCCGCGGCTTCCACCTGGCGCGCGAACGCTTCATCCGCCGCGGCGAGGCGGCCGAGCCCTCGGCGCTGACCGCCGAGCTGGGGCTGCCGCTCTTCGTCAAGCCCAACGCCAGCGGCTCGTCGTTCGGCGTGACGAAGGTCCGCACGGCCGAGGAGCTGCCCGCCGCCATCGAGGCCGCACTGGCCGAGAGCGACGAGGTGCTCGTCGAGGAGTGCATCTCGGGCCGCGAGATCGGCTGCGGGATCCTGGTGACCGAGGAGCGCGAATATATCTTCCCCGAGACGGAGATCGTCCCCCGCAACGACTTCTTCGACTACGAGGCCAAGTACACGGCCGGCTGCTCCGAGGAGATCACCCCGGCGCGGATCTCGCCCGAGGTACGCGCCGAACTCAACCGCCTCACGCGCGAAGCCTACCGGCTGTGCCGCTGCTCGGGCGTCGTGCGCGTCGACTTCATCGTCACGCCCGAGGGCGAGCCCTACTTCATCGAGCTCAACTCCATCCCGGGCATGAGCGCCGGGAGCATCGTCCCCAAGCAGGCCGCCGCCATGGGCATGTCGCTCGGGGAGCTGTACGATCTGATCATCGCCGACACCTGCCGAAAATGATAGAGATCGACGACAAAATCGTGAGCGCCGACCTGCTGCGCGAGTGCTTCGCGTGCGACCTGGCGCAGTGCAAGGGCATCTGCTGCGTCGAGGGCAACGCCGGGGCGCCGCTCGAGGCCGACGAGGTAGACACGCTCGAAGAGGAGTATCCCCGCTACCGCCCCTACATGACCCCGGAGGGCATCGAGGCCGTCGAGCGGCAGGGCTTCATGGTCGTCGACGCCGACGGCGACTACACCACGCCGCTGGTCGACGATGCCGAGTGCGCCTACGCCTACCGCGACGGCGAGGTGACGCTCTGCGCCATCGAGAAGGCGTGGGCCGAGGGGAAGACCCCCTTCCGCAAGCCCGTCTCGTGCCACCTCTATCCCATCCGCCTCGTGCAGTTCTCCAACGGCACGGTAGGGCTCAACTACCACCGCTGGTCGGTCTGCGCGCCGGCCCGCAAGTGCGGCAGCCGGCTGGGCATCCCGGTCTACAAAGCGCTGCGCGAGCCCATCGTGCGCCGCTTCGGCGAGGAGTTCTACGCCGCCCTCGAAGCCGCCGAACAATTTCTGAAAAAACACTGACGACATGATACGCAACCTCATCACCCTCGCGGCCCTTCTGGCCCTCTGCTCGGCCTCGGCCGCCCAACCCCGATCGCAGCGCCGCTCCAAGCGCACCGTAGCCTCCGAAACCGCCCAGAGCGACTCGCTGCGCACGGCCGCGCTCCGGCTGCTCGAGCGCGTCGACTCGCTCGAGTCGCTGCTCTGCGCCGCCGATGCCGCAGCGCGCACCGAGGAGGAGTGCGGGCCGGCGGCCCCGGCACCCGCGCCCGTCGATCCCGAGCAGGCCGCCGCCGACTCGATCGCCGACCTGCGCGAGCGCCTCAAGCCGCGCCGCATCGCCTCCAACTCCTTCGACACGCACGATCTGGCGGTGCTCGACACCCTCGAATCGGGCAACGACGCCGTGCAGGTCATCCTCTTCAGCAACAACACCTGGAAGTATGTCATCAACCGCGAAGTGTCGCGCGACAACACCATTTTCGAGAAGTACTGGGACACGCAGGGGCTCTTCCCGTACCGCGAGGCCGACATGTCGTCGATGCCCTCGTCGGTAGTGATCGAGCTGCTCGACTCGGTGACGGGCTACCACTGCCCCTACCAGGGCTCGATCCACCCGCGCGGCAAGTACGGCCCGCGCCGTCGCCGCCCCCACCAGGGCGTCGACCTGCCGCTCAAGGTGGGCGACCCGATCTACGCCACCTTCTCGGGGCGCGTGCGCATCTCGCAGTACCACCGCGGCGGTTACGGCAACCTGGTCATCATCCGCCACGACAACGGTCTGGAGACCTACTACGGCCACCTCTCGGAGCGCATGGTCGAGCCCGACCAGTGGGTCGAAGCGGGGCAGATCATCGGTTTGGGCGGCTCGACGGGCCGCTCGACGGGTCCCCACCTCCACTTCGAGACCCGCTACTACGGCCAGTCGTTCGACCCCGAGCGGCTGATCGACTTCAAGACGGGCGAGCTGTGCCGCGAGACGTTCCTGCTCAAGAAGTCGTTCTTCAGCATCTACTCCAAGGCCGGCCAGGACTTCGAGGACGAGATCGCCAACGAGGAGCAGGACAAGAAAGAGGCCGCTGAGAAGGCCGCCATGCGCTACCATAAGATTAAATCGGGCGACACGCTGGGCGCCATCGCCCGCCGCTACGGCACCACCGTGAACAACATCTGCCGCCTGAACGGCATCAAGTCGACCACCGTGCTGCGCATCGGCCGCACGCTGCGCGTGAGATAACCCCGCCCGCACCATGAAAACGCACCGCCTGATCCTCGCCGGCACGGCGTCCGGCTCGCGAGCCGGACGCTGACCTTCGAATAGGCGAGGGACAGACTGCAAAACCAAGGCGTGTGTCGGATTTCGACACACGCCTTCATTATTTATACGCCTTATGCGCCCGCCCGGGTCACTCGCCCTCGATCGCATCCACGGCCGCGATCACCGCGCCGCGCAGACCGCGCTGTTCGAGCTCGGCCACACCGCGGATGGTCGTCCCCCCGGGCGAACAGACGGCATCCTTCATCGCCCCGGGGTGCTGCCCCGTCGCGAGCTGGAGCCGGCCCGTGCCGACGAGCATCTGGCTCACCATGCGGTAGGCCGTCTCGCGCGCGATCCCGTGCTTGACCGCGGCATCGGCGAGCGCCTCGACGAAGAGCGCGGCGAAGGCCGGGCCGCAGCCGCACACCGTGCCCGCCACCGAGAGCAGGGGAGTATCCACAGCCTGCACGAGCCCGACGCAGCCGAACAGCCGTTCGAACGCCCGCCACTGCCCGGCGTCGAGCGAATGGCGCCGCTCGCACACGACGATCCCCTCGCACACCGCCACCGGCGTATTGGGAACCGTGCTTATGTGGGCCGTACCGGCGGCGAGCAACCCCTCGTAGCGGTCGAAGGTCCACCCGGCCGCCACGGAGACGACCACCTTTCGCGCCAGAGGCTCCCTAACGGGCGCCAGCACCTTCTCCACCTGGTGGGGCTTGACCGCCACGACCACCATATCGGCGAAATCCAGCACTTCGTCCACCGTCGCGAGCGGGCGGATGCCGATCCGCGCCGCATTGCGCCCGAGCTTCTCCGCATCGCGGGCGCAGGCACCGATCGCCTCCGCCGGCAGGGCGCCTCCCGCGACCAGACCTCGGGCCAGAGCCTGCGCCATATTGCCGAATCCTATGAATCCCAGCTTCATATCGATCTATTTTTCAGTTCCGTAATCGCGCGCTCCGAAGAGGAGCGAGCCCACGCGCACCATCGTCGCACCGCACGCTACAGCCACGGGGTAGTCGTCCGACATGCCCATCGAGAGCGTGTCGAAAGCTTCGCCCAACCGGGGCCGCAGCTCCTCGAAGCGGCGGCGCAGCGTCTCGAAGTCGCGCCGCACGATCCGCTCGTCGTCGGTGTGGGTGGCGATCCCCATCAGGCCGCGCACCCGCACGTGGGGCATGGAGGCGAAAGGGTCGGCGGCGAGCCACGCCGCGAGCTCGTCCCACGCCCAGCCCGTCTTGCTCGCTTCGTCGGCCACGTGCAGCTCCAGCAGGATGTCGATCACGCGGCCGCAGCGCGCCGCCTCGCGTTCGATCGTCTCGGCCAGCCGCGCGCTGTCGACCGAGTGGATAAGTGCCACGAAGGGGGCGATCATGCGCACCTTGTTGGTCTGCAGGTGGCCGATCATGTGCCAGGCGATGTCGCGGGGCAGGGCCTCGTACTTGGCGCACAGCTCCTGGGGCCGGCTCTCGCCGAAGAGGCGCTGCCCGGCCTCGTAGGCTTCGCGGATCGCCTCCGCAGGATGGGTTTTCGACACGGCGACCAGCTCGACGCCGGCGGGCAGCGTGGCGCGCACCTGCGCCAGTTGACGGTCTATGGACATAACTCTTTACTATTAAGGTTGGCGAGGCGGGCCGAGCTATTTTTTCGTCTCCGAGAGCACCTCCTCGATGCGCTGGGGCGCGAGCCCTCCCGACTTCACGCGGATCCTTCGGTCGGGATCGATCAAAAAGCAGGTCGGCGTTCCCTGCGCGCCGTAACGGATCTTGAAAGGCGTGTGGTCGCCCCGAAAATCGGACACGGCGCGGTGGAGGAGTGCAGGGTAGGAGGCCCGTTTCTGCGCCAGTCTTTCCCGCGAATCCGTCGGCCAGAAGACCACGATCCGAAGATCGTCCGGATAGCGCGCCGCAAGCCCCGCGAGGTATTCGCGCCCCGAAGCGCCCATGCAGTCCAGGCCGCCGTAAAGCAGCAAGGTGTAGCCTTCGCGGAGCGACGACCAGTCGAACGGCTTTCCGTCGGCCTCCCTCCAGCCGCCGAGCACGACGGCGCGGTCGCCTTCCGTCAGCTGGTGCGTCCGCAGGTGCAGCGCGATGGAGCGGCCGTAGGGCGATCGCCGCATCCGGCGCGGAATGCGCCGCAGGGCGGCCCGCAGCGAATCCTTCGGCATCCCGAGCCGCGTCATGTAGCACCTCTGCAAACCGCTGGGCGTCGCGGCATAGCGCAGCGCCAACTCGCGGTTGCGCCGCATGGTAGTGTCGTACAACGCCCGCGCCCGTTCGCGGCGCCCCTGCTCCTCGCCCTCGTAGATCTCGCGCATCGCCGCTTCGTAGGAGGTCCACAGCGCGCTGTCGGCCCGCAGGTATTCGGCCTCGGCGTCGGGCCGCTGCGCTGCGACGCTGCCGAAGAGCGGCAGGGCGCAGCATAAGATGAAGATTCGTTTCACGATCATTTTTTTCGTTTTGGACGCCGAAGGAGCGAAAAGGTTACGGACACCGGCGGTCTACACGTGACAAAGATACGAAAAGCCGGGCGCATGTACAACCCGATTTTGCCGTTTGCGTTTTGTTTCGTATCTTTGACTTCATCGAAAATACCATAAATTTACCTCTATGAAAAAACTACCCCTGCTTCTGGCAGGCATCGCCATGACGCTCTACGGCACGGCCGACGCCTGCACCAACTTCATCGTCACGCGCGGTGCCTCGACCGACGGCTCGGCGATGGTCTCCTACGCCGCCGACTCGCACCAGCTCTACGGCGCACTCTACCACACCCCCGCGGGCCGCTACAAGACCGGGGCCATGCTGCCCGTCTACGAGTGGGACACGGGGCGCTATCTGACCGACATTCCGCAGGTCGCCACGACCTATTCGACCGTCGGCAACATGAACGAGCATTCGCTCATCATCGGCGAGACGACCTACGGAGGCCGCAGCGAGCTGGCCGACCCCACAGGTAAGATCGACTACGGCTCGCTCATCTACATCACCCTGCAGCGCGCCAAGACGGCCCGCGAGGCCATCGCCACGATCGCCGATCTGGCCGACACCTACGGCTACGCCTCCTCGGGCGAATCGTTCTCGATCGTCGACCGCGACGAAGCGTGGATCATGGAGCTCATCGGCAAGGGTTTCGCCGACGACGGCCAGGGCGGCAACCGCCACAAGGGCATCGTGTGGGTCGCCCGCCGCATCCCCGACGGCTACGTCTCGGCCCACGCCAACCAGGCGCGCATCACCACCTTCCCGCTCGATGATCCCGAGAACTGCCTCTACGCCCCCGACGTCATCTCGTTCGCCCGCGAAAAGGGCTACTTCAACGGTACGGACGCCGAGTTCTCCTTCTCCGACACCTACGCCCCCCTCGACTTCAGCGGCATGCGCGGCTGCGAGGCGCGCGTGTGGGCCTTCTTCCGCACCGTCGCCGACGGCATGGACCAATATCTCGACTACGCTCTGGGCCATAATCCGAAGAACCGCATGCCCCTGTGGGTGAAGCCCCGCACGAAAGTGTCGCCCAAGACCGTATTCGACGGCATGCGCGACCACTACGAAGGCACACCCATAGACCTGCGCAAGGACCTCGGCGCGGGCGGCCACAACTGCCCCTACCGCTGGCGCCCGATGACCTTCGAGGTCGACGGCGTGGAGTACACCAACGAGCGCGCGACGGCCACGCAGCAGACCGGCTTCTGGTTCGTGGCGCAGGCCCGGCCCCAGCTGCCCGACGACATGGGCATCCTCTGGTTCGGCGTCGACGACGCAGCCACTTCGTGCCTCACGCCGATCTACTGCTGCTCGACGGAGGTTCCCGAGTGCCTGAGCCTCGACAACGGCTCGATGCTCGACTACACGCCCACGTCGGCCTTCTGGCTCTTCAACCGCGTGACCAATTTCGCCTACATGCGCTACGACATGATCGAGGCCGACATCCGCAAGGTCACGGACAAGTGGGAGAACGACGCATTGCAGACGCAGGTGCCCCTGGTCGACGCCGCGGCCGCCCAGCTCCCGGCCAAGAAGCGCACGCGCTACCTGACCGACTACTCGGTACGCACGGCGCAGGCCCTCTTCGATCGTTGGGCGAAGCTCGACCGCTACCTGCTGCTCAAGTACATGGATGGCAACGTCAAGAGCGAGCACTCCGACGTCGTCGCCTACCTCGACGGCGAGGGCGGCCCGGCCCACTTCGTCGACAACGGCAACGGCAAGCAGATCCCCGGCAAGATCCAGTTCCCGGGCTACAACGAGAAGTGGAAACGCGCCGTGGCCGCCGACAACGGCGAGATCCTCAAAGTAGTGAAGTAGGCGCCCTATGAAATACGACATCATCATCATCGGATCGGGCCCCGGCGGCTACGTGGCGGCGATCCGCGCAGCACAGCTGGGCCGCAGGGTGGCGCTCGTCGAGCGCGCCGAGGCGGGCGGCGTGTGCCTCAACTGGGGCTGCATCCCCACCAAGGCGCTGCTGCGCAGCGCCCAGGTCTACGAAACCTGCCGCGCGGCGGCACAGTACGGCGTGGAGATCGCGGGCGACGTGCGCCCCGATCTGGAGAAGATCGTGGCCCGCTCGCGCAGCGTGGCCGAGACCATGTCCAAAGGGGTGCAGTTCCTGCTCCGGAAGAACAATATCGACCTCATCCACGGCTTCGGCCGCCTCAAGGGCCCGGGGCGCGTAGAGGTCGACGGAGCGGAGTACGAGGCCGACCACATCATTTTGGCCACGGGCGCGCGGCCGCGCGAGATGCCCTTCATGCCCGTCGACGGCGAGCGGGTCATCACCTCGAAGCAGGCCCTGGCGCTGACGAGGCTCCCGGCCTCGATCACCGTCGTCGGCTCGGGCGCCATCGGCAGCGAGCTGGCGTGGTTCTACGCCGCACTGGGCGCGAAGGTGACCGTCGTGGAGTATATGCCCCGCATGATGCCGCTCGAGGACGAGGAGGTGTCGAAAGCCATGGAGCGCGCTTTCCGCAAGCTGCGGGCCACGGTCCTCACCTCGACCACCGTCAAGTCCGTGCGCGTCGATGCCGAGGGGATGTGCGAGATCGACATCGAGGGCAAGAAGGGCGCCGAGACGCTGCGCTCCGAGGTCGTCCTCTCGGCCGTGGGCATCCAGGCCAACATCGAGGGGATCGGGCTCGAGGAGGCGGGCGTGGCCGTCGAGCACGGCAAGATCGCCGTCGACGCCTTCTACCGCACCAACGTCGCGGGCATCTACGCCATCGGCGACATCGTGCCCGGTCCGGCGCTGGCCCACGTCGCCTCGGCCGAGGGCATCTGCTGCGTGGAGGCGATCTGCGGCCTCGATCCCGAGCCGGTCGACTACACCACGATCCCCTCGTGCGTCTTCACCTCGCCCGAGGTCGCCTCGGTGGGCTTCACCGAGCAGCGGCTGCAGGAGCGGGGGGTGGCCTACAAGGCCGGGCGCTTCCCCTTCACCGCCTCGGGCAAGGCCACGGCCGCGGGCGAGCGCGACGGCTTCGTCAAGCTGCTCTTCGCCGAAGAGGACGGCCGTCTGCTGGGCGCGCACCTCGTAGGCGCCCACGTCACCGAGATGCTCGCCGAGCCCACGCTGGCCCGCGCGCTGGGGGCCACGGCCCACCGCATCGCCCGCACCATCCACGCCCATCCGACCATGCACGAGGGGGTGATGGAGGCCGCCGAAGCGGCGATGGGGCAGGCCATCCACCTCTGACCCGCCATCGGATCGAAACAGAACGGGGAGCCCGGCAGTGGGCTCCCCGTTGCGTTTTCGGTCCCGCGGACCGGGCCTACCTGAACCACTCGGTCAGGTGGTCCTTCGCGTAGAGCATGTAGACGAGCAGGCCGACCCAGCTGGTCAGCAGCACCACGGCGGAGGCGATGAGCTTCCCTGCGGTCGAGATGTTCTTCTTGAAGATGTCGAGCACGCACCACACGGCGCATGCGACGCCGATCAACCAGACGATAGTTCCCATAGCAACAATTATTTTGAAAGGTTAATAAAAAACGGTCCTCCCGAAGAGCTCCGCGGGGTAGCGCACGTCGCTCAGGAAAAGCCCCTGGGCCGGCGCTCCGCCGCTCGAGCGCGACAGGTCGCGGCTCTCGACGATGGCGCAGAAATCGGCGGGCGTGTAGCGCCCCCGTCCCACGTCGACCAGCGTGCCGGTGAGCGACCGCACCATGTTGCGCAAAAACCGGTCCGCACGGATCGTGAAGCAGAGCACGCCCCGCTCGTCCTCGGTCCATGCGGCGCGGAGGATGCGGCAGATGTTGGTCTTGTTGTTGGAGTTGAGCTTGGCGAAGGAGGTGAAGTCGCGGTAGCGGAGGAGCGATGCCGCCGCCTCGTTCATCCGCTCCATGTCGAGCGGCACGTAGTATTGCCACGCCGCGCCGCGCGTGAAGGGGTTCTTGCGCGGCTCGATGAAGTAGCGGTACTCGCGCTCCGTGGCGCTGAAGCGGGCGTGGGCCTCGTCGCTCACGGGGAGCATCGACCCCACGGCGATGTCGCCCGGCAGCAGGAAGTTGAGCTTGTAGACCACCCGCTCGGGATCGGCCACCGGCTCCGCCACATCGACGTGCGCCACATAGTAGGAGGCGTTGACCCCCGTGTCGGTCCGCCCGGCGCCGGTCACCTGCACCTCCTGGCGCAGCAGCGTCGAGAGCGCCCGCTCGAGGGTCGCCTGCACCGAGGGCTGGTCGGGCTGCCGCTGCCAGCCGCAGTAGGCGGCTCCGTCGTATCGCAATTCGAGAAAATAACGCATCGTAGGATAAATCGATGAAACAAAGTTACGAAAATCCCGCCGCAAAAGCAAGCCCGCGGCCCCCGAACCGACGGCGACGCCCCCGGCAGAGGCCCGCGCCGGGCAATAACGCGACGCCGATTCCGTTTGTCGGAGGAGAAGCGGGGTAGGCCGCCCCGAAGTTTTTTATTTCGCGGCGAATTTACTACCTTTGTAGTTCAGAAAAACGGAAACATGAAAGCAGCAATCATCGGATACGGCAAGATGGGGCGCGAGATCGAGCGCATCCTCCGCGAACGTGGCCACGAGGTGGCCCTCACGATCGACGCCGACAACGCCTCGGACCTCGACGCCGAGCACCTCGAGGGGATCGACGTCGCCATCGAATTTACCACGCCCGCAACCGCTTACGCCAACATACGCACCTGCCTCGAGGCCGGCACGGCAGTGGTGAGCGGCACGACGGGGTGGACCGACCGCCTGGCGGAGCTCCAGGCGCTCTGCCGCGAGCGGGGCGGGGCGCTCTTCTACGCCTCCAACTTCAGCCTGGGCGTCAACCTGCTCTTCCGCCTCAACCGCCGCCTGGCCGAGCTCGTGGGCAGCGTGGGCGGCTACCAGGTGCGCATCGACGAGGTGCACCACACCCAAAAGAAGGACGCGCCGAGCGGCACGGCCATCACGCTGGCCGAGGGGGTGATCGCCGGCATGCCCGACAAACGGGAGTGGGTCAACTACGCCCCGGGCATCGACTGCTCGGCGCACCGCATCGACGATCCTGCGGCGGCCGCCTCGAACCAGGTGGTCATCGGCTCGGTGCGAGAGGGTGCCGTGCCGGGCATCCACACGGTGCGCTACGAATCGGAGGACGACTGCCTCGAGCTGCGCCACGAGACCAAGAACCGCCGCTCGCTGGCGCTGGGCGCCGTCGTGGCGGCCGAGTTCCTCGCGGGCAAGCGGGGCATCTACACGATGGACGACCTGCTCAAATAACACGCCGATGGAAAAGATCAAAGCGCTCCTGCGCAACAAATGGTTCGGCTTCGCGCTGGCGACGCTCCTCTATACGCTCTGGTTCGTGGTATGGACCGGCAACCTCTGGCTGCTGCTGGGTATCCCGGTGATCTACGACCTCTACATCTCGAAATACCTCTACCGCTGGATCGGCAGCCGCAACGCCCGTCTGTGCGAGCACAGCCGCAGCTACCGAGTGGTCTACGAGTGGGTCAACGCCATCGTCTTCGCCACGGTCGTGGCGTCGCTCATCCACATCTTCGTCTTCCAGATGTATGTCATCCCCACCTCGTCGATGGAGAAATCGCTGCTCGTGGGCGACTACCTCTACGTGAGCAAGGTGGCCTACGGCCCCCAGATGCCCAACACGCCGCTCTCGTTCCCGTTCGTCCACCACACCATGCCCTTCTCCCAGACGCGCAAGTCGTTCTCGGAGGCGATCCGCTGGCCCTACCACCGGCTCCGCGGGCTGGGGCGCATCGAGCGCGACGACGTGGTGGTCTTCAACTTCCCGGCCGGCGACACGGTACTCGTCGAGAACCAGGCCGCGACCTACTACGACGTGCTGCGCAGCTACCAGACGTCGCTGGGGCCCGAGGAGGGCCGCAAGGAGCTCGAGCGGCAGTTCACCGTCATCTCGCGCCCCGTGGACAAGCGCGAGAACTACATCAAGCGCTGCGTCGCCCTGCCGGGCGATACGCTGCGGATCGTCGACGGCGACGTGTGGGTCAACGGCACACAGCAGCGCCCCATCGAGGGCGTCGAGCGCACCTACACCGTCTACGCCAAATCGCCGCTGACGCAGTACGCCCTCGAGCGGCTCGGCATCACCGAATACAGCGGCAACGGCTCGGTCTACCACATGAACCTCACCGAAAAGGCCGCCGAGGAGCTGCGCCGGCTCGACAACGTGACGTCGGTCTACCGCTACCTATACCCGCTCAACGGCGAAGTTTTCCCGCAGTGGGCCGACGAGTGCTGGAGCCAGGACAACTACGGCCCGATATGGATCCCGCAGAAAGGAGCCACCGTGGCGCTTAGCACCGAGAACCTGCCGCTCTACCGCCGCATCATCGAGGCCTACGAGGGCCACACGCTCGCGGTCGACGGCGAGCGGATCCTCATCGACGGCGAACCGGCCGCCGAATACACCTTCGCCATGGACTACTACTGGATGATGGGCGACAACCGCCACAACTCGGCCGACTCGCGCTTCTGGGGCTTTGTGCCCGAGGACCACATCGTCGGCAAGGCGTCGTTCGTCTGGCTGTCGCTCGAGGCGGGCAGGTCGTTCCCCGCGAACATCCGCTGGGAGCGCATCTTCAAAAAAGTCCGTTAGGGTGGAGGAGGACCGCTATCTCACCGTCGCCCGCGATGCCGAGGCGGCCAGCCGCGAGCGCAGCAGCAAGTTCCTCGCCTACATCTACCCGGTGAAGAGCGAGGAGGAGATCCGCCAGCGACTCGACGCCCTGCGCAAGCGCTACTACGACGCCACGCACCACTGCTACGCCTGGCGGCTGGGGCCGCGCGGCGAGCAGTTCCGCTCGAACGACGACGGCGAGCCCTCGGGCACGGCAGGCAAGCCGATCCTGGGGCAGCTGCTCTCGGCCTCGCTGACCGACTGTCTGGCGGTCGTGGTCCGCTACTTCGGGGGCACGAAGCTGGGCGTGCCGGGGCTGATCGCCGCCTACCGCGAAGCGATCGCCGAAGCGATCGCCGCGGCGGAGGTGGTCGAGCGCACGGTCGACCGCACCCTCCGGGTCGAGTTCCCCTACGTGGCGATGAACGACATCATGCGCACGGTCAAGGAGATGCAGCCGCGCATCGAGGAGCAGCTGTTCGACAACCTCTGCTCGATGCGCCTCTCGATCCGCACGAGCCTGGCCGGGCAGCTCGCCGAGCGGCTGCGCAAGGCGGGCGGAAGCCTCGCCGACGAATAAACACAAGGGCATGAAGCACGAACATTCCATCCGCATAAAGGGAGCGCGGGTACACAACCTCAAAAATATCGACGTCGAGATTCCCCACGACACCCTCACGGTCGTCACCGGCCTTTCGGGCTCGGGCAAGTCGACGCTGGCCTTCGACACGATCTTCGCCGAGGGGCAGCGCCGCTACGTGGAGAGCCTCTCGGCCTACGCCCGCCAGTTCCTGGGGCGCATCGACAAGCCCGACGTGGACCTCATAGAGGGCATCGCCCCGGCCATCGCCATCGAGCAGCGGGTCAACACGCGCAATCCGCGCTCGACCGTCGGCACGACCACCGAGATCTACGACTACCTCAAGCTGCTCTTCGCCCGCATCGGCCGCACCTACTCGCCCGTCTCGGGGCAGCAGGTGCGCTGCTACAGCGTCGACGACGTGGCCGCACGGGTGCTCGAGCGCGAGGGCCGGCGCGTGGAGATCGCCGCGCCGCTGCGCCTCGCCCCGGGGCAGGGGATCATCGAGAAGCTCACGCTGCTGATGGCCGACGGCATCCTGCGCGTGCGCCTCGACGGCCGCACGCAGCTCATCGAGGAGGTGCTGCCGACGCTCGACCCCGCGCTCGACCCCGCGCAGATCGCGGTGGTGATCGACCGCATGCGCGTGGATTCGGACGACGATGCGCAGACGCGCATCCGCGACTCGGTGGCCCGCGCCTTCTCCTACGGCGACGGCGTGTGCCTGCTCCTGTGCGAGGAGGGTTGCGAGGAGTACTCGTCGCGCTTCGAGGCCGACGGCATCCGCTTCGAGCCCCCCACCGAGCACCTCTTCTCGTTCAACAACCCGCTGGGGGCCTGCCCCCGCTGCGAGGGCTACGGCAAGGTGGTCGGCATCGACGAGGAGCTGGTGATCCCCGACCGCAGCAAGAGCGTCTACGACGACGCCATCGCCTGCTGGCGCGGCGATACGATGCGCCGCTGGAAGCAGCAGCTCCTGGACAACGCACACCGGTTCGGATTCCCCATCCACACCCCCTTCCACGCCCTGACCGACGAGCAGAAACAGCTGCTGTGGCGCGGCAACGAGTACTTCCAGGGACTCGACGACTTCTTCGCCTACATCGACTCGGAACGGCGCAAGATCCAGTTCCGCGTCATGAAGGCGCGCTATACGGGCAAGACGCTCTGTCCCGAGTGCGGAGGCTCGCGCCTGCGCCGCGAGGCGCTCTACGTGCGCGTGGGCGGCCGCACGATCGCCGAGCTGGTGCGCATGCCCGTCGACCGCCTCGCCGAGTTCTTCGAGGCGCTCACGCTCGACGCCCACGACCTGAAGACGGCAGAGCGCCTCATGGTCGAGATCCGCAACCGCCTGCGCTACCTCAGGGAGGTGGGGCTGGGCTATCTGACCCTCGACCGCCTGTCGTCGTCGCTCTCGGGCGGCGAAAGCCAGCGCATCAACCTCTCCACGTCGCTGGGCAGCAACCTCACCGGCTCGCTCTACATCCTCGACGAGCCGTCGATCGGCCTCCACCCGCGCGACACGCACCGCCTGATCGGCGTGCTCCGGCAGCTGCGCGACCTGGGCAACACGGTGATCGTCGTCGAGCACGAGGAGGAGGTGATCCGCGCCGCCGACTGGATCGTCGACATCGGCCCCGAGGCGGGCTACAACGGCGGCGAAGTGGTCTTCAGCGGCCCGCTGCCCGAGCTGCTGAACAACGAGCGCAGCCTCACGGCCGACTACCTCACCGGGCGCCGGCGGATCGCGCCCCCCGCCTCGGAGCGGGGCTGGAGCCGGTCGATCCTCCTGCGCGGCGCCCGCGAGAACAACCTGCGCAACATCGACGTGCGCATACCGCTCGGAGCCATGACCTGCATCACGGGGGTCAGCGGCTCGGGCAAGTCGTCGCTGGCCAAGGGGATCCTCTACCCGGCGCTGCGGCGCCTGCTCTGCGACACGGGCACCAAGCCGGGCGACTTCGACGCCCTCGAAGGCGACGTGGGGCTGCTGCGCGGCGTGGAGATGGTCGACCAGAACCCCATCGGCAAGTCGTCGCGCTCGAACCCCGTGACCTACATCAAGGCCTACGACGAGATACGCAAGCTCTTCGCCGACCTGCCCTACTCGAAACACACGGGCCTCACGCCGGCCCACTTCTCGTTCAACGTGGCCGGCGGCCGCTGCGAGGAGTGCCAGGGCGAGGGGGTCATCAAGGTCTCCATGCAGTTCATGGCCGACGTCACGCTGGTCTGCGAGGCATGCGGCGGCCGCCGCTTCCGCGACGAGGTGCTCGAGGCCCGCTACCGCGACAAGTCGATCTGCGACATCCTCGACATGACCGTCGACGAGGCCATCGGCTTCTTCGGCGCCGACCGCAAGGAGGCCACGTGCCGCCGCATCGTCGACCGCCTGCAACCGCTCCAGGACGTGGGGCTGGGCTATATCCGCCTCGGGCAGTCGTCGTCGACCCTCTCGGGCGGCGAGAGCCAGCGCGTGAAGCTGGCGTCGTTCCTCACGCGCGAGCACGCCGACCAAGGCGTCATGTTCATCTTCGACGAGCCGACAACGGGGCTCCACTTCCACGACATCGCCAAGCTGCTCAAGGCCTTCGACGCCTTGATCCAACGCGGCCACACAATCGTGGTCGTCGAGCACAACATGGAGATCATCCGCTGCGCCGACTGGGTCGTCGACCTGGGTCCCGAGGCGGGCAGCGGGGGAGGGGAGATCGTCTTCGAGGGCACGCCCCGCGACCTGGTGCACTGCGCGGAGAGCCACACCGGTGCCTTCCTGCGCGGGCGCGACGAGGGGCGGGAGTAGATGCGACCGAAGGTCGCGCAGCCCGCAGCCGCCCCCGGGCGGAGGGTTGCACCCCGATCGCGCCTCCGTCGGCCGCCGGCCCTCCGCACCGACAAGCGGCCCCATTCATAAACCGAACGAACATGGAATTTCACACCTATACGCTTCCCAACGGCATCCGCGGCATCCACCGCCAGGTGCGGGGCTCGGTGGCCCACTGCGCGCTGGTCGTCGGCGCCGGCAGCCGCGACGAGCGGCCCGGCGAGTACGGCCTGGCGCACCTCACCGAGCACGCCTTCTTCAAGGGCACCGCACGCCGCCGGGCCTGGCAGGTCAACTGCCGCCTGGAGAACCTCGGCGGCGAGCTCAACGCCTTCACCACCAAGGAGGACACCACGATCCACGCCACCACGCTGCGCGGCGACTTCGCGCGCGCCGTCGAGCTAATCGCCGACGTAGCGTTCCGCTCCTCCTTCCCCGAGCGGGAGCTCGAGCGCGAGAAGGAGGTGATCGTCGACGAGATCAACACCTACAAGGATTCGCCCGCCGACCTGATCTACGACACCTTCGAGGATCTGCTCTTCGAGGGGTCGGAGCTGGGCCACAACATCCTGGGCACCAAATCGGCACTCATGCGCCACGACGGCGACGCCATCCGCCGCTTCACGGCCCGCACCCACACCACCGACCGCATGGTCTTCTCGTCGATCGGCAGCTTCTCGGCCCGCACTGCCGAGGCCATCGCCGCGCGCCATCTGGCCGCGCAGCCGGCCACGGTGCGCGGCTTCGAGCGGGTGGCGCCGGCCCCCTGCGCGCCGTTCCAACGCACCGTCTCGCGCCGCACGCACCAGACCCACTGCATCATCGGCTCGCGCGCCTGGGGCATCGACGATGCCCGGCGCCTGCCCCTGGCCCTGCTGGTCAACCTGCTGGGCGGCCCCTCGGCCAACTCGCTGCTCAATGTCGAGGTACGCGAGAAGCACGGCCTCTCCTACAACATCGAGGCGACCTACACGCCCTATTGCGACGCGGGGCTCGTGGCGATCTACTTCAGCTCCGAGCACGCCAACGCCGCGCAGTGCATCGACCTCGTCGAGGGGCTGCTGCGCCGCCTGCGCACCGAGCCGCTCACCGCACGCCGCCTCTCGATGGCCAAGAAGCAGTTCATCGCCCAGCTCGCTATCGCGGGCGAGAGCAACGAGAGCTACATGCTCGGCGCCGGAAAGAGCCTGCTGACCCACGGCACGATGGACACGCTGGAGGAGGTCTGCGCCAAGCTCCGCGCCCTCACGGCCTCGGAGCTCACCGCCGCGGCCGAGGAGGTCTTCACCGGCATGTCGCGCCTCGAATACCGATAAAAAAACGCAACGCAACCATGCAACGCACCATCCATTTCGTTCTGCTCGACGACTTCGCCGACTGGGAGGCAGCCAGCCTCGCCCCGGCACTGCGCGGCGGCGTGCTCCCGGGTCGTCCGGGCTCCCACGCCGTCGCCTACCTCACCCCCGGCGGCCGGCCGGTCCGCTCGATAGGCGGCCTTACCGTCACACCCGACGGCCCCCTCGAAGCACCGCTTCCGGCCCACTGCGCAGGCCTGGTTCTGGTCGGCGGCATGGGGTGGCAGCGCCCCGAGGCCGAGGCTGTCGAGCCGCTCGTGCGCGAAGCCCGCAGGCGTGGGCTCACCGTCGGCGCCATCTGCAACGCCTGCTCGTTCCTCGCGGCCCGCGGCCTGCTCAACGACGTCCGCCACACGGGCAACACCGTCGAGCAGCTCCGCGCGTGGGGCAGCGAACGCTACACGGGCCACGAGCTCTTCGAGGAGCGGCAGGCCGTCGCCGACGGCGGCTTCGTCACGGCCAACGGCTCAGCCACACTCGAGTTCACGCGCGCCTGCCTTCTCGCCTTCGGCGCCGACACGCCCGAAGCAATCGAGGCGTCGTACCGCTTCAACAAGGAGGGATTTTACAAGGCATAAGCGATGGAAGCACTCGAACGATACGTCCACGACCACACCGAGGCCGAGGAGGAGCTCCTGCAGGAGCTCGACCGAGAAACCCACCGCCGCACCGTGGCACCGCGCATGCTCTCGGGCCACCTCCAGGGCAAGCTGCTCAAGATGCTGGTGCGGATGCACCGCCCGCGGCGCGTGCTCGAGATCGGCACCTTCACCGGCTACTCGGCCCTCTCGATGGCCGCGGGGCTGGACGACGGCGCCGAGCTGCACACCGTCGAGGTCGACGACGAGCTCGAGGAGTTCGCGCAGTCCTACTTCGACCGCTCGCCCCACGGCCCGAAGATCCGCCTCCACATCGGCTCGGCGCTCGACATCGCCCCCGCGCTGGGCGGGCGGTTCGACCTCGTGTTCATCGACGGCGACAAGCGCGAATACCCCGACTACTACCGCATGCTGATGGGAGACCGCGACTGCCGGCCGCTGGTCGGACCGGGCTCGGTGCTCGTCGCCGACAACATCCTCTGGTCGGGCAAGGTGGTCGAGCCCGTCGTCGCGCGCGACCGCCACACGCAGGCGCTGCTGGAGTTCAACCGCATGGTGGCCGACGACCCGCGGGTGGAGAACGTCATCGTACCGCTGCGCGACGGGCTGAACCTGATATACGTAAAATAGATATGGAGATCAAAGAGTTGCAGGAGCGCGTCGACGACTGGATCCACCGCTACGGCGTGCGCTATTTCAGCGAGCTGACCAACATGGCCTGCCTCATGGAGGAGGTGGGGGAGCTGGCCCGCATCGTGGCCCGCCGCTACGGCGACCAGTCGTTCAAGGCGGGCGAGAAGAGCTCGCTGGCCGACGAGATGGCCGACGTGCTGTGGGTATTGGTCTGCCTCGCCAACCAGACGGGCGTCGACCTCACGGCCGCCCTCGAAGCCTCGTTCGCCAAGAAGACCGCGCGCGACAAGGAGCGCCACCTGAACAACCCCAAGCTCACGGAAAACAAAAACGGTTGAGGATTTCCTCAACCGTTTTTCTGTTAATCCGCAGCAACTTTGCGGCTATTCGATATTCTTCTTTATCTGCTCCACTATATAACGGACATCCTCGTCGGTTACATAAGGACCGGCCGGGAGGCAGATGCCGACAGCGAAAAGCGCTTCGCTTACGCCGTTGACGTATGCCGGGGCGTCTTTGTATACCGGTTGCTTGTGCATCGGCTTCCATAACGGACGCGCTTCGACGCCGGCGGCATCGAGCGCCACCCGGAGGGCTTCGACGTTCGCGTTGGGCTGGCACTCCGTAGTGGCCGTCTTCGCTGCGTGAGTAACCCCTGCGGCACCGCCTACCGCCCCCGTGACAACTCGCTTGTAGGCATTCTCCTGACCTTTGATTTTCAGGTCGGGATCGAGCGTAGCCGTACAGAGCCAGAAGTTGGAATCGTACTCGGCAGCGGGATTGCAGTGCATCGTGATTCCCTCTACGTCCTTCAACAGTTCGCAATAAAGCTCCTGCACGTGCTTGTGATGGGCTATGTGCTCGTCTATTACAGTCATTTGACCGCGGCCAATGCCTGCGCAGACGTTGCTCATGCGATAGTTGTAGCCGATATGTTCGTGCTGGTAGTAGGGATAGCTCTCGCGAGCCTGAGTGGCATAGAACAGAATCTCGTTCTTGTCCGCTTCGTTCTCGCATACGAGGGCGCCGCCGCCCGAGGTCGTAATCATCTTGTTGCCATTGAATGACAGCACGCCATACTTGCCGAACGTACCGAGCACCCTGCCGTCGTAACGCGACCCGAAGCCCTCGGCCGCATCCTCGATCACCGGTATCCCGTACCGATCGGCGATCTCCATGATCTTATCGATCCGATAGGGCATGCCATAGAGAGCAACCGGAACGATCGCCTTGGGCTTCTTGCCGGTCTTCTCGATCCTCTCCTTGATCGCCACCTCGAGTAACTCCGGATCCATGTTCCACGAATCCCGCTCGGAGTCGATAAACACCGGCGTCGCTCCGAGATAGGCGATAGGGTGGCTCGAAGCACAGAACGTGAACGACTGCACGAGGACCTCGTCGCCGGGACCGACACCGCAGGCGATCAGAGCCAGATGCACCGCTGCCGTACCGGCACTCAGGCCGACAACCGCCTTATGCAGCGGATCCGCACCCTCGCGCTTATTGACGAACGTTTCAAGATCCTTTTCGAAACCATTGACATTGGGCCCCATCGGCACAACCCAATTGGTATCGAACGCCTCCTTTATAAACGCCATTTCATTGCCGCTCATGTGAGCCAGGCAAAGGTAAATTCTGTTTCGCATAATCAGATATTCAGATATGATATGATTTGGTCTGTAGTTTCCGCGACCGCATGCGGCAAATACTCCGCAGGCAGATCGAAGTTCTGAGGATGGATATTGCGACCATCGTCCCGCAGACAGATCGTCTGCCATCCGAGCCGATTTGGCGCCAGAAAATCCTTCTGCGGATTATCGGCGACATAAGCAAACCGCGCATCGGGATACAACCGATGGAAATGGACGAAATTGGCATCGGCAGGTTTCGAGCTACCGAACTCCTCGGAAATAACGACGGCTGACGCCGGGAAATAAGGATGCAACCGCAATGCATCAATCTTATTCCGTTGCGTGACGCTTCGCCCGTCCGTAACCATGCCGAGCCCGCAGCCTCGCAGCTTCAATTCATCCAACAACGCCGGAATACCGAACGTGAGCGCAATACGAGGCCAATGCGTCCGATATAGCGACAAATAGGTCGCCACGGGGATATCGATGCCGCATTCGCGGTTCAACGTTTCGAAGACGTTCTCTCCCCGCCCGTATAATTCGATCATCCGCCAATAAGGATCCTCACGAAGCAGACCGCGTCGGAGCAGATCGTCCGCAATGGCACGATAGGCCGACCGAAGATAATCGATCTCCTTATAGAGCGTATCGTCGAGATCGAACACTACGACCTGCCGCCGACCATCAAACGAAGACGGCATCATCGTAACGCAACATGAGCATTCCGTCTTCCCAGTCATCGGAATAAACGAGACGCTCACCGAGAAAATACTCGCGAATGAGCCGTTCGGGATAATCGGCTCCCGCCGCGTAAGAGAGCGGATATCCCCCTCCGAAACGAGGATTGATCTCGATGCCGACCGTATCCCCGGTTTCGGAATCATGGAACAATTGCACGCAAATGCAGCCAACACACCCCTCGATCCGGCTCATACGCGACCTCAGATAGGTTACCAAAGCTCCTTTTTCCGTCCGACCTTTGTTGATCTCTCCAGCACGGATCTCGATGCGTTCCCGAGGCACAGCCATCTTCAATTCGCAATCACGACCGTAATACATATCGACCGTATACTCCTTGTAGCAGCTCTTATCGATATATTCCATGAATATCAGTTTCGGATCGGAAAGAATGGCCGGCGTGAGTTCTTCAGCACGAGCGATGTAATGGAGATTCCGGCTCAAGGATCCGTCGTAGGGTTTTGCAAACAGCGGAAATGTCGGATTCGCCTTGTCGATGGGTCGAGGAATACGAATCGAATGAGCAGTGAAGAAATCGCTCGTATTGCGTTTATCCCGACACATCGCGACGAACGACGGATCTGACACGATGACGGCGATGCCTTCGGCATCGAACTGAGGTTTGCACCGGGCAAGCAACAACAACTCCGTATCGATCGTCGGAACGATCATGCCGATGCCGTTGCATCGGCATATTTCAAGCAACGAAGAGGCATAATCCGCTGCCGAAACAGCCGGTACCTGGAAACATCCGTCCGAAACATATCCGGCGGGAGCCATCTTCGGATTCATATCCGTCGTCAGAATCTTTCCTTCAGGAAAGATGCGATTCATCGAATCACGAAAAGCTCGTACGAGCGCCACGCGCTTGCTAGCGGAGGTAATAAGAATGTTATGCCGCATAATTCAGGTCTTTCATATTATGCAGACAAAACATTCGGCGGCAGCCTACTCGGGATTCAAAATCCCCCCCCCTCGAAATCAGGGATACAACACTCTTTATTCATGGTTTTTATCACTTTACAACGATTGCCAGCAGCAATACAATAATCCGGAATATCCCTTGTCACGACCGAACCGGCACAAATGAGCGACCATCGGCCGATCCGTACTCCCGGCACGACGACCGAGCCGGCCCCGATCTGCGTTCCCTCACCGACCGACACATTGCCACACAACGACGCATTGGGCGAGATGTGGACATAGTCGCCGATCGTACACTCGTGATCGACGGTCGCTCCGGTATTGATGATGCAGTGCCGGCCGATCACGGCATCGGCCTGAACAATAGCTCCCGGCATCACGACAGTACCTTCGGCGATACGACTCGACGGCGATACGACCGCCGACACATGCACCCCCGTTCCGAAAACATGTCCCGTCAAACGGTTCGCGATGCTCTTTCGGATCGCATTGTCGCCGATACTGACGATCAACGGATCGCATCCGTCCGCATCATGCAACACCTCATATCCGGCCAATCGGTCTTTCGACGGATCGTCATCGATACATCCGTTCACTTCGACTCCCTGCGATTTCAAAATATCGATTATGACCTTCGCATGGCCACTCGCTCCGTACAAATACATAATTTATCAGTTATTGCCGTCGAACGGCTCCATAGTCGACGATGTCGCCGAAGAGATGTCCTCGCGACACAAGACTTTTTTGATTGTCAGAAAAAGAATCTTCATATCCGTCACAAACGAAATATGATCGACATACCACACATCCAGTTCGAACTTCTTTGTCCAACTAATAGCATTGCGTCCATGACATTGCGCCCATCCGGTAATACCGGGGCGTACTTCGTGGCGACGGGCCTGCTCGGGACTATACAGCGGAAGGTACTGCACCAGCAGCGGACGCGGACCGATCAGCGACATGTCGCCCTTGAGCACGTTGAACAGCTGCGGAAGTTCGTCGAGCGAAGTGGAGCGAACGAAGCGCCCGACCCGGGTCAATCGACGCTCATCCGACAACAGATTGCCGTCGGCATCTTTTTCATCGGTCATCGTTTTGAATTTGACAACTTTGAAAATCCTTGCTCCTTTGCCCGGGCGCTCCTGAAAAAAGAACACTCCAGCTCCTTTGTTAGCGAAATGAAGCCATACAATGACAATGACGAGAATCGGACTCGCACAGATCAATCCGACTCCGCTCGCCGATATATCGAGCGCTCTTTTGAAAAAAGACTTGTAAAACATCTGTTATTGAAGATTTTTATACATTTCCAACGTAGCCTTCCACACATCCGGCTGCGCATAGCGGGAGGCGATCATCTCGCGAGCCGCACCCGCCATCTTCGCAAACGCTTCCCGATTCTCGACCAATCCCTTCATTGCATCGAACAAAGCGTCCGCATCCTGTTTAGGAACGATCCTCCCATTCACCCCATCGACAATGGCTTCGTTACACCCGTTTATGTCCGTCACGATACACGGCAGGCCCATGGCTCCAGCCTGCAATACCACATTAGGAAAGCCCTCCCGATAACTGGGCAACACCAACACATTCGAGGCCGCCATGTACGGGCGCACGTCGCTTTGGTATCCGACAGCACTGATAGACGGGTGTTCCTCGACCCATCGCCGGGTTTGAGGAAGTACCGGATCCAATCGATCCTCGAAAGTCCCGACCAAACACAATCGCGTATGAGGACAGACCTCGTTTAGCTTCACGAATGCCTGCACCAGCTCATTGATTCCTTTATCCTTGACCAATCGTCCGACAAAGACGAACGAAAAGTTTCCGGCAGCTCCAGCGCCGAGCTCACGGGCCCGGATCTCCACCTCCGGCAGGCGATCGAAGAATCCGAGATCCACACCGTTGATATTTCCATTCAGAATCTTACGCAACGGCTTTCGCGTTATCCGTTCCCGCCGAAGCGTCGCCGCAACGCCGTCGCCTTCGGGAATCACCTTCGTTGCACACGCACATGTGATCCGTTCCATCGTCTTCAATACCCATCGAAACAAGCCGCAGGCCGTTTCGAAGCGAAGCCCGGTAACCAGATAAATGCGGTGCGGCACACCGGTAATCCTGGCGGCGAGCATTCCAAGCAGGCTGGCCTTGGGTGTATTGGCATGAACGATATACGGTTTTTCTTTTCGGAACAAGCGGATCAAAAGAATCAATGACTGGACATCGTTCAACAAAGAGATCTCCCGACGCATCGGAACGGCAACCGTCCGCACGCCTTCTCTCTCCGCAACCTGCGCCAATCGGCCCGAATCGTCCGCTACGCCGACCACTTCGAACTCGGCACTCAAAAAACGCAATTGACCTTTCAACAAGACCCATAAACTTCCGTCTATGGTCGTCAGCCGAATGAGTTTGTATTTTTTAGACATACTCATGACACTATTTCAGATCCGTCCTTTTTCTCCAGCTCCGCTTCCTATGGATATTCAAGGCTTAGCACTGATTATTCACACCATTTAAATGGCATCTATCTCCAATCTTTATCTGCGATCCGCCGCTTGCTCAAAGATTATTTCGAACCAATTCGTCCCGATTTCAATTTGTATTCGTAGCTTTCCAACCCAAAAGCATGCGCATCCTCTCGGTAACGAGCAATAACGCTTCTGAATATCTCCTCATATTGAGGAATATACAACAGCTCCTTGCGCATCATGCGTTCGATGATCCGCAAGGCGAGCTCTTCCGTCTGCGTGAGGTCAGTCCCGCCACCGGAAAAATTCGTTCCTTTGATCGATCCGGGCGACACCTCCAATACGCGATTCTTCGCTCCGGCTTTCTCCAATTCGACGTTCACGCTTTCGATGAAACGGTGCAATGCCGCTTTGGAGGCACCGTATATCGAAAAGAACGGAGACGAAACAATACCCGCGATGCTGACCATCACAGCACAATGAAAATCATCCGTCGCAGAGTGTAGTTTCGAATAGAAATGTTTCAATATGCGAATCACTCCGATCGTGTTGACCATGAACAATCTTTCTATTTCATACTCTTCGACATCGGAAAACAGCGCCAATCGACCGTATCCGGCGGTTATCACCAATGTCGAAATCGACTCGTCCAACCGGTCGAACAGCGTATAATCCTTGTCGAGGAGATCGAACGGGAGATATCGGACATTGGCCGGGACCGGGCATGCAGGCTCCTGTTTATCGATTATATAAACCCTATCATACCCTTCAAGATGCAGCGCAATAGATAGCCCGATCCCATTGCTACCTCCTACGACCAATGCCGATTTCATATTAAATAAGCGTTAAAGATTCTTTGTTGAGGTATTTTTCGATGATCCCCGCAATCGCAATGCTCTCGCTTCGACGCAGCCGGTGCGAACTCAATCGACCGCAGACAATCATCGAGATAAACTCCTGGAGTTCGTATCGTAAGCCTTCGCCCTCGTAAGCATAGAAATATTTCCTATTTCGGTTCTGATCTTCGTAACGGACCTCGAAAAACTCTGTCTTCCACCACGGAGCCGGAACATAGACATAACCTTTCGTACCGGAAATGACGAGATTGCCTTCGGTCTTCACCCCCAATCCGAGGGTTACGGTCGACACGGCATGCGGATAATTGATAATCGCTTTGGTAAACACGTCGACTCCGTTCTCCATCTTCGAATAGAACTGAATGTCCGTGTAATTCTTCCCCAGCAATTTGACAATGGACAATAGCGGGAAAGGGGAGAGCTCCGTCATACTGCCCCCCGACTGCGCAGCATCCAACTCACGCAACCGCTGCCCGACAACCAGCTTCGACAAGGAGGCTCTTACGTCGATCACCTCTCCGATGACCCCGCTTTTCACCAATGTCACCAAATGGGTAAACGCCGGACAATGCGCCGTCTTGCTGGCCTCGAGCAATACCAGGTCTTTCGATTCGGCCAGCCCATAGAGCTCTTCGGCCTCGGAGCCGCTCAACACCATCGGGATCTCGCACAACACGTGTTTGCCGCGCGACAAACAGCTCTTGACATATTCGTAATGCGTCAGGTGGGGCGATGCCACATATACCGCATCGACATTCTCGATGAAAGAGTCGAACGAAGAGTAATAGAGCGGGATACGGTTGCTGTCGGCGAAGCTGCGGGCCTCTTCGATGTCGGGATTCAGGACAGCCGCGACCTCGACTCCGCTCACAAACCGACATTCGGGAATGAACCGCTGGGCAATACGGCCTGTGCCGATGATACCCAAACGATAGGCAGGCTGGGATTCAGAACGGAGCATCGTCGACGAAATTCCCTCCGTCCTAGGCAAATAGACTACCTGACAGAACTCATTGAGATAATCGAATTTGCCTTCCCAATCCGACCCTATGGCAAAAATATCGACATCGTAACGTTGGATGTCGTCGATCTTCTGCCCTACGTAATCTTCGATGATGATCTCATCCGCATAGCCCGTCTTGCGTACGGCCTCCACGCGCTCCAGTACGTTATTGCGCACATTGAGTTTTCCGCGTTCCCTGTCGAAACTATCGCTCGTGACCCCGACGATCAGGTAGTCGCCCAATTCTTTGGCCCGTCGCAAAAGATTGACATGCCCCTGGTGCAGCAGATCGTACGTGCCATATGTAATCACTTTTTTCATCGGAGACCCAGATTTTCGGTGATAATCGCCACGGTTCGCTGCGACGACCGACCGTATTCTGTCACATATTTTTCTCGGAATGCAGCAGTTTTGCGGATATAACCGGCCCGGTCGAAATTCTTCAGCTCCGCAATTACGTCGTTCTCCGTCGTCAGGATCCGACCGGCCGACAGCTCCTCACGAATGTCGAAATACACGCCCCGCTGTTCCGCATACTTATCGTAGTCGTATGCAAAACACAACATCGGCTTATTCAGGATCGAATAATCGAAGAAGATGCTGGAATAGTCGGAAACCAGCAGATCGGATGCGAGCATGAGCTTGTTCAGATCGGGGAATCCCGAAACGTCGCGCACGAACTCTCCATCGATCGCACCCATTGCATGGGCCACCTCGTAATGGGCCCGCAACAAAAGAACGTATCTGTCTCCGAGTTCGCGCTTCCATTTTCCGAAATCGACCGGCAACGCAAGCGTGCACTCCTTGGCCTTGGTCTGGTCGTATTCCCTGAATGTCGGAGCATAAAGAATCGCCTGCTTGCCCTCGGGAATCCCGAGCTCGCATCGGAACGAAGCGATCCGATCTGCCGGAGTATTGGCCAGTTCGTCGTTGCGCGGCAACCCGATAATCCGAAAACGGTTTTTCGGAATCGCGAATACCCGAGAGAAAATATCGGCATCGAACCGGCTCTGCGCCAGGAAAACATCGGGAACGACCGTCGACTTGCTCTTGAAAGAGTTGTTCTGTCGCGCAATATCCCCGCCCATCTTTTTGATCGGCGATCCGTGCCAGGTATTGACCTGGAAAGTATGCTTTCCGATAAACGACAAACCTCGCTCCACGGAGCTGTTCGTTATCCAGCAACGCGCTTTCAATGCAGTCGTAAAATACTTCAGCGTATCGGTCCGTATTTTCTCTCCTATCGGAATATCGAACGCTTCGGGCCGGTTGAAAGCCCACACGATCCTGAAGCCGGCGAAACGCGGATCTTCGATCAATGCCCGATAGACGGCCTTGGGGCTGTCGTCAAACTTTTTTCCGCCATACGAAACGAACAGAAGCAGCCGGTCGTCGGGTCTTACGAACCATCGCAGCACCCGCAACAAAGCGGATCCGCAATAGAAATAAACCGCATAGACGAACCGGGAATATTTTACGAATCCGACAAGGTATTTTTTCATACGTACAAACTCTCAACCTGCAATCGATACAACATGTTCGATCAGCATTTGTTCAACCGGGACAATATCTTCTTATGGTTCTTCTCGTCGCGCAGATCCAATCGATAAAACAGCCACCCAACCGGGTAAAACAGCTTGCCCCACCAAGGCAACGCAAACTCTCCGCTGCGGGATCCCCTGTATCCGATCGTCGAACGATAATAGTTGATCGCCGCCTTCACCCGCTTCCAACGCGATCGCAGGTAACGCGCCCCCTCCGCATAGACGATCATGCTTCCACGGGGAGACTCCCGGTGGGTGACTCTGTTATGGAAACTCAATCCGTCGGGAAGATATTCGCATACGTAGATACCCTCGTAAAAAAAGCGCATCTTGTACTTTTGCGCGAGCCGCGTCCAAATCACCCCCTCGGACAGAAACTTTTCGCCGTCGTACTCCGGGAAAGGGTAGCGGGCCAGCACTTCCGTTTTATGCGCCGTGGCGCGATCGCCGCCCAAATATTGTTTGATGTCGATTTCATCGGCATCCATAACCGAGAACTCGCGTTTCAGCCCGACAACGGAACCATTCGAATATATTCTCAAACCGCCTACTCCGGCAAAATCGGGATCGTCCTTTATCTGGTCGTAATAAAACCACAGCCTTTCGAGGGCATTGTCCGTAAGATAATCGTCGCTATCGACAATGAAAAACAACTCTCCGCGCGCCTCCGTTATGGCCCGATTGATCGCCCGATGCTTTCCACCGTTAGGTTGTTTGATATAACGGATCGGAATACGCCCTTCCTCGACATACCCGGACAGGAGCTGCGCCGTATTATCCGCCGATCCATCGTCTACGACAAGCCATTCGAAATCCGAGAAAGTCTGACGACACAAACTTTCATACAGCTTGTGAATAATATAAGCCCGGTTGTAGGTGGGAGTAAATACAGTTATCATAAAATACGTTCCAAATGTGATTTCAAATTTGTCGTGTTATGATTCCGGGAATACATCTCCCGGGCATGAATATTTTCCGATCCCGAACGTGCAGCATCGTTATCGATCGCAGCGATGAAATCCGCTGCCGACCGGCACAGGATCATGCACCGCGGATCCATTTCATACCCCTCGAAGGTCTCCGTAGTTCCGATGATCGTCTTTCCATACATGAGCGCTTCGGCCGTTTTGGTTTTCATACCTCCTCCGGCCCATATGGGAGAAATCACCGTTTTGGCCCGATAATAATAGGACGAAAGATCGTCTACGTACCCTCGAATATGGATCCGGGGGGTGAGGTTCCGAAAATCGACCCGATCCATACCGCTCCCCACGACATAAAGGTCACCCGCCACATGCGGCATCACCTCGTCGATAAACCATTGAACACCTTGGATATTGGCAAAAAACGCCACGCCGACGAAAAGATAGTCTATCGCCCCTTTTTCCGCATGATCGATCCGCGCTTGTGCATCGTAACGATCCTCCAGGGAGGTGGGCAAGGTCAAGGCCGCCTCTTTACCGTAGCACTCGTGCAATAAGGCGGAATCCCTCGTATTGAGCGTAATCAGTACATCCGAATATTCGACAGACTTCGATTCCCAATATTTTACGGCATACTGAAACGGTAACGAACGAAGCCCCTGTACTTTCCGATACTCCTCCGCATATTGAACCTCGATATTGTGAAAAAAGGTTATGATTCGGATAGCAGGGTAATGTCGTTTGATCCATCGAGCCGTTCGTCCCAACAACGACTGAGAGATGAATACATGGGTATATCCACCGGTCGCGAGCTCCTCATTCAATCGGAAAAGGAACTTTCGGGTGATTCCGAAAACGAGCTTGGCCGCCAATCCATTGCCGTGGGGAGCCATATAAAACACCCCGTCGCGAGCGATCGCCTCCAGCAACATCTGATTCCGCTTGTTGACTTGATCGGCACCGCTCGTCGGACGCTCGATCTTGCGACCTATATACAGGATTTTCATGGATATGCCTTATAACTCAAATAATCATATATGTTCGAGGTGAATATCCTGACGATGGAGTTATCCATATAACTCGAACAATAACCGCCGGAAAGCGTCCGTCCATAGGTCATTTGCAAATTCAACATCATGAACACCGCCATATAGGCGAACGACATCCACTTCTCCTTCTTGAGCTTCAGCAATTCCAGAAACTCCAAAGTGGCGACGAACGAACAAAAATTGGCAAACCGGATAAAAGCATTGGAGTTGTTGTAGTTCAGGAACATAATCAGCACATATAGCAGAACGATATTCCCCCGGCGCGAAGTGTCATCGAACAGTCCTTTCCGACGCAGGAAAACGGCCATCGACAGCAGAATCAAGCCGATCAGAATATACCGCTTGGTCGAAGCTCCACCCATATCTCCGCTGTAATCATCCGCTTTGGCTAGCAACAAATCGCCCCACCCCCCCGACGGAAGCACATCGATGGCGAGCTGCATCAGATTGACCATCGGAGATATGCACACCGCTGCAACGGTTAAGACAAGGAGGTTACGGAAACGGATATTCCGAAAAAAAAACAGCGGAAAGAACATCAATGCCTGTGCATGGATTCCGATATTAAAAAAATAAAGCACCGCAATAGTTCCTCGACCGGCCCCCTTGATATGCAACGACAAGATGTAGAAGAAAAACGATATGGCAGCAGCGCTTTTGATCGTCTCTGTAACCTGCGTGAAAAGAACACCTCCGAATAGAGCGAAAACCACCCAACGCAGGACATTCGTATTGTAAAGCAACCGGTCCGCCTCTTTGTCGCTCTTAATAAAATTCAATAAGGAGAGAAAAAAGAAATAATATATGAAAAAGGTCCAGAATATGGATACGACCTGAACATTCTTGAAAATCAGGACCAGGGAAACATTTACCGTCGTAAACGTATAGGTCAATATTTCAGAGGAGAAAACCAGAAGCAAAACATCTGCGGACTGACCTAAAAAGCCCGATAATCCGCTATAATAACGGGCTATATCCGTATCCTCCCAATAGAGCGACTTCTGCGTAAATGCCAAAACGGCAAACGAGAGGGAGATCAGAAACAGCACATATTTCAACTTCCCGTCGGTCAATCGTCGTTTTGTACAACCGACGATGGCAAGCAGCACAAAAATAGCCCCATAAGGTGAAATCAGCCAGAACAGAGTCGCGAAAAGAAGATGCAGGCTCGTCGGGCTTATGGTTCTCGTATCGGACATGAATCTGAAACAAAATCGGATCTACTTGAAAAGGCGCTTCAACGGCCGAATAAAAAAGCCGCTTATGAATTTCAGCTGCACCCAATATTTATTGGACTTCAGATGATATTCGGTTTTCAGAAAATCATAGTTTTTTCTTAGGAAATACCAATTGTTCCGCACCATATACCACTTGTATTTCCATACGGATTTTCCTCTTGCCCCGCCCGTGGCCAAATTGGTTGGAAGATTGAACTGACACCCCTTCGCATTGTAATATACGGTCGCTCCGTTTTTGGCACATCCGATTATAAAATCGGTCTCCTCGCGGTAGGCATTTCCGATGTAATTGGGATCGAACCCCACCTTTTTCGCGATCTCCGTTCGACAAAGAAGACACGCTTGGCAGAACGGAACCTTAACGGGAGTGGATATATACAACGAAAAATTCGCTTTTATTTCGGCAACATCGACTATATCTTTCACGTCGTCGGTTTCCCTGAAATGGCGGGCCATCGCCTCATCCAACGGCAACCGATCCTCCCCGACCCTCATGTACAATGCCCGGGCACCGACAATATCCACACAGTATTTGACAGCAGTCTCGTAAAGTTCGGAAATGGTTCCGGGAACAAGGATCGAATCGTCGTCGCCGAAATAGACCCATTCCGTGTCGACCTGTTCCATCCCCCTGTTTTTGGCCACAGTCTGGCGCATATTTCGAGGTTGACGTACGTACTCGATTGCGGGATACTCTTTCCGTAATTCCTCAACGACTTCGGTCGTATCGTCAGAAGAACAATCATCTACCAACACAATCTTCGCCACACGCTCCTGAAGATACGTAGGAACTGTTTTTCTCAATAAATGCCCCCGGTTGTAGGAGGGGATTATAATCGTCACATCCCTTTTTTCCATGAATTTATCGCTTGATCAATCTGTTTACGAACAACTTCAGACCACTATTGGTAAAATATAGCAGCGCACCAAGAAACAGAGAAAAGATCGTCATGGAGATCACTCCCTCGGACAACAAACCGAACATGGACTGAGCCGATGGTACCGGCACGCAAATTCGCACATAGGAGAAAACCCACATGGCGATTGCTGTCAATAAAACGTGTTTGACCAATGTTCGGATATAAATACCGAAAGGCCGCCGAAAACCCTTTCTAAATGCGAAATAGGCTTTCCACAGCACAGGTATCAATACGATGCTTATCAGAACACCGGTCAATATGCCATTCAATCCGTAAAAATATCCCAGAAGCAACGACAACCCCAGATTGATCGTTGCCTCGGCGATCGGAGCCCAGATGTCGTAAACCAGTTGATAAGCATATAAGAAAGCGCCAGCGCTGGTTCTTATGATATTGAGGAACAGGATCGCCACCATAATCGACAGAGTCGAATCACTCAACAGATATTCGGGTCCGATCCAAAAAGTGACGAAGTCGGAAGCGTATAGATATATCGCAAAACACAATACCGAAGCATAAAAAAACCTCAGACTGAACAACTCTTCGAATATCGACATGATGCGGTCGGTTTTCTCGGTCGACACCAAATTGCCTATGCTTGCATCCAAACCATTAAAGATGGCGTTAGTAAGGCTCATCACACCCAGTATCATCAGCATATAATTATCGTACAAAGCAACCTCTGTCAACGAAATATATGCATAGATAATCAGGGGACTGGTCTGTGTTAAGACAAATCCTGATATTTTATGAAAAAAAAGCTGTTTTATTTTTATCGTGAAATCGGCGTATTGCTTTTTCAATTCGTCGAATTTCTTGGAGGATTTCCGCAGATAAGGCGCGGCCTTGGCCGTCGTCCTGCTTAAAGAAAGAGACCCCAATATGGCAAACAAAACCTCGCAAACCAGCCAACATACATATCCGCTATCGAAGTTTTTAAGCGCATATACCTGCACCAGAACCTTCAGGATCATGATGCTCTTATAGCTGTACTGAACTTTGTATTCCTGTTGATTAGCCGTTAAAACGACCTGTTTGTAATTAACGAAATATCCTAATAAGGCACTAATAAGAAAAACGACGAACGCAGCATACGCATACCAAAGAGGCAAAGTGATCTTGGCAAAAATCCAAGGGAAGAAACACATCAGAACGGCCGAACATCCTATTATGAAAAAAGCGATCCTACGATATAAATGCCTCTGTAAAGAAACGACCTCGCTTACCGTATCGTAATCATCGCAAGCTAATGGCCGGTACAAGGTGAATCCGACAGCCGAACTGATTCCCAGTTCCGCGAGATTTAAAAACTGAAGGAGGTTCGAAGCCGTGGTATTCAACCCCAAAACCTCAGCGCCGAGATAATCGAGAAAGATCTTACGGGAATAAAACTGCAATATCAGATTGACAGTAAAAAGAGCAAGAGCTACCGTACTATTTTTGAAGCTTTGCCGTATTCTAGAGACAGAAGCCATGTATTGCAGACGTCTAAAATATAATACTTTAACGAAGTATTCGTTTATCTTTCCTGCCGTTTCTCCGCCTGCCGTTTCTTGTGGCGTATCAGCTTGCGGTCGTAGTAGAGGTGGTCGCCGTCGTCGTTGTAGTAGCGGCGGTTGTGCTCCTCGATCGAGGCCCAGTCGACCCGCTTCAGGAGCAGGCGGAGCAGCAGCAGGGCAAAGCCTGCGGTGATGATGATCTTCAAAAGCATATCGAATACGCTTATTCGCGCCAGGAGCGCATCACTTTTTGTCGAACGCCTCGAAGCGCGAATTTTTCGAAATGAACTCCGGTACCACCCGCTTCATCAGGCGCACCATGTCGGCGATCTCCACCGCGCACGAGAGCTCCTCGAAGCGCTCCGTCGCCTCGCGCACCTCCCCGTATTCGTACTCGCGCACCTTGGCGATGCGGATGCGGTCGTGGGTAGTCGGCAGGGTGTTCTCCTCGTCGGAGAGCACCTCCTCGTAGAGCTTCTCCCCGGGCCGCAACCCCGTATACTCGATCTTGATCTCCTTGCCGGGCGTGAATCCCGCCAGCTCGATCATCCGCTCGGCCAGCCGCACGATCTTGACCGAGGCGCCCATGTCGAAGACGAAGATCTGGTTGCCGGTCGACATCGTCGCCGCCTCCATCACCAGACGGCACGCCTCGGGGATGGTCATGAAGAAGCGCGTGATATCGGGGTGGGTCACCGTCACCGGACCGCCGTGGGCGATCTGCTCGCGGAAGCGGGGGATCACCGAACCGTTGGAGCCCAGCACGTTGCCGAAGCGCGTGGTCACGAAGCGCGTACGTCCGCGCCGCTCGCCCCGCTCAGTCGCGAGGCCCAGCGACTGCACGTAGATTTCGGCCAGACGCTTCGTGCAGCCCATGATATTGGTGGGGTTCACGGCCTTGTCGGTCGAGATCATCACCATCTTGTCGACGTCGTACTCGATGCACTTGTCGGCCACGTTGCGCGACCCCACGACGTTGACCAGCACCGCCTCGCACGGGTTCTCCTCCATCAGGGGCACGTGCTTGTAGGCTGCGGCGTGGAAGACCACCTGCGGGCGGTGGGTGCGGAAGACGAAGTCGAGCCGCTGCGTCTGCCTCACGTCGCCGATCACGGGGGTGAACTTCAGATCGGGGAAGCGCTCCTCGAGCTCGAGGCGGATGTTGTGCATGGGCGTCTCGGCGTTGTCGAAGAGCACCAGGTGCTCGACCCCGAAGGTGGCGATCTGGCGGCAGAGCTCCGAGCCGATCGACCCGGCTGCTCCCGTCACCAGGATCGTCTTGCCGCGGAAGTTGGCCACGATCTCCTCCATCGAGATCTCGATCTCGGGGCGGCCCAGCAGGTCCTCGATCTTGATCTCGCGGATCGACGACTTCATGAGCTTGCCGTCGACCACCTCGTCGATGGGCGGGGCGATGAGCACCTTGAGGCCCGTCTCGCCGCAGTGGCGGATCAGCCGCTCCTGCTCGTCTCGGGCATCGTTGTAGACGGCGAAGAGCAGGGCGTCGAGGTCGAGGCGGTCGCGCAGATAGGCTATGCTCTGCTCCGAGTCGAAGTAGTAGACCGGCAGGTCGGCGATCTTATGCTCGGACTTCGTCGAGCCGTAGGTCACGAACCCGGCGACCCAGTAGTGGGGCGAGTTCTGCAGGCGCGTGACCAGCGACACCGACTTGTCGCCCGTGCCGTAGACCAGCACGCGGCGGCAGCTGCGGCGCCGCTTGGTGTTCTTGATAAGATGATCGTAGACCACGATCATGCAGATGCGCATGATGACCAGCGCGCTGAAGGTGAGCAGCATATCGAATAGGATGATGCTCAGCAGCAGCAGTTCGGAGCGCACCTGCGTCTCCATGAACGAGAGTTGCAACCAGAGCAGCACCCCCTTGCCTACGACGGCCACACAAAGGCCCCAGAATCCGCGCAGCGTCGCGTGGCGGATCACCGTGCGGTGCACGCCCAGCAGCAGGAAGAAGAGCGCCGACCAGACGAGCGACCCCAGCAGCCACAGCGCCATGTTGCGGGGTGAGAGGGCGTGGGTCCCGGTGATGGCCAGGTTGAGCAGGATCGACAGCAGGGTCGCGAAGCCGGAGACCATCGCATCCAGCAGCAGGACGAGTTTCGAACTCAGATAGCGGTCGTAGCGGATGCGATTCAGAATACGGTGTATCATGACAAGTGATTTTTCGGGTGGATGACGGGGCCTCAGTAGGCCATCAGGTCGCGCAGGGCGTCGAGCAGCTCGCGCTCGTCGGAAGAGAGCGGGGCGGGGGCGGCCTCGCGGTCGCGGAGCAGGGCGAGGGCCTCAGCCGCCAGCCGCTCGTCGAAGAGTTCGCCGTAGGCGTAGACCAACAGGCGGCACTTGAGCAGCGAGGGTTCGAGCTCGGGCAGCACGCGGACGATGCGGTCGAGCACGGCCGCACGGCGCTGCGCCTTGTCACCGCTGTCGTAGATCGTAGCCATGTAGCCCATCAGCAGGGCAAGGCACAATCGACCCTCCTCGTCGGGCGTGGCTCCCCGCAGCGCGAAGAGCTCGTCGGCCAGGCGGAGTGTTTCGGCATGGCGCACGCGGAACTCCTCCGGATAGCAGTCCGCACCGCTGTCCGGGTAGAGCAGTCCGTGCGCCAACTCATAGAGTTTCTGCGTCCGGTTCATGTTCGGCCTCTGAAAATTGAATATGGAAATGGGGCGACGGCCGCGGGCCGCCGGATGCCGGGCGGAGGGCCCGGTCGGGAATGGAAATCGCTTACTTGAGGATGCGCAGGCTGCGGCGCGGAATGCGCACGGCGGCCGAAAGGATCTGCGGGATGCGGATCATCACGCAGCTGCGGTTGGCCACGCGGATCAGCTCGCCCTCCACGCCGCACAGCTCGCCCTCGGTGACGACGACCCTTTGACCGGCGCAGAGCGGGCACTCCTCGATGCTCACCTCGTCGGGCGCGGCCATCATGCGCATGAAGTCCTCCATCTGCTTGTCGGGTACGACGAGCATGGAGCGCGTCTCGAAGTCGCGGATGTACCACAGCGGCACGCCGTAGTCGTTGGCGGCCACGCAGGCACGCTCTTTCGAGGCGTGGACGAAGATCAGGTTGCGGATGGCCGGCACCTCGACGCGCAGACGTCGCGTGCGCAATTCGCGCACGACGGTGCGCATGGGAAGAAAGGTGGCGATGTCGAGCTTGAGCAGCATGTTGCGCACGGCCAACTCCTGGCAATGTTTCACACGCGCCACAAACCACTGTTTATCAGCGTCCGCAGGCTGGTTCCGATCGGGGATTCGCATGGATTCGGATACGCTTCGCGGTTTGGACCGGGGCCTCCCGCCCGACCAAACCCGACTGAAAACCCGCTCCCGGATCGGGAGCCATACAAGGGTTCTGCGAGACAAATATAGTGAAAATTTCCATACGACCAACCTTTCGTAGACACAAAAAAAGCGCCGGAGCCCTCGCAAGGGTCCCGGCACCGCTACAATCGGGGTATCTAACGGCTGGGCGGTACGTCGCCTCCCGGCTCGGCCTCGAAGACCCGCACCGGCACGGCCCGCAGCACCGACGCCCGCTCGGCCTCGGCGAGCGAAGCGAACGAGCGGCCGAACCAGGCGCGCGCCGCCTCGTCGCGCAGGCCGTCGAAGGCCTCCGTCAGGGCCTGCTGCACGGCGCAGAAGGTCTCATAGGGACAGTCGCGCGCCTCGAGCGACACGACGCCCCGGCTCACCGCCCACGTCGCACGGCGGCCGTCGGGCAGACAGAACTCCTCGTCGGTGCGCTCGGGCAGCGCGTCGCTGCCGTCGGCATTGCGCAGGAAGGCTCCGACGCGGGCCGCAAGGTCGCCGAGTGCGATCTCCCGCGGATCATGAATGCCACCTGCCAGGATCCGGCCGGCATGATTCACGCACACAGTAAACAGATTGCGCTCCTTGACGACGACCACCGGCCCATCGATCGGCCCGTTGTCCGTCACGTCGACCTTGAGCACCGTCACCTTCCCGTCGGCCGAAGCGGCCGGCAGGGGAGGCAGCACGCGGCTCACGGCAGGCGCGCCGTCGGCCATGTAGCGCACGCGAAGCCACCCCGTGCGGCGCAGGACCTGCCGCACCTGGTCGACGCGCCCCATCGTCACGCCGTCACCCCGGGCGGCGATGCAGACCTCGGTCCGCTGGAATTGCTCCGCCATGAGTGCCTCACGCCGGGCACGGAGCAGCTCCTCGAGGCCGGCGAGCGACACCTCCTCGCCGTTCAGGCGCAGCGAGCCGTCGCCGCCGAGCTCCACGACGGTCATCGACGCGACTTCGGCCCGGACCTTTCCGTCCGCTGCGAGAGTCAGCCGAAGCCCCATTGTCGCACGCTCGGCCTCCGAGAGCCTGGCCCGCTCGGCGGCGATATAGTCGACCAGCTGTTCGGGAGAAAGGAGCCTGCCGTTGAGCGTCACGCCGTCGGGACCTACGTGGGCCACCGACACCTGCGCGGGGCGCTCGTCGGCCGAAGCCGTCCGGGGAGTAAAACTGCAAAGCATCATCATTCCGACCACTACGGGAAGGGCGGCACCGAGACGCAGGGCGGCATCGGAGCGCTTTTTGAATTGTGTCATCATAACAAATCGGTTTTTAGTGAGTGAATGATTCAACCCGCAGGCTATATCCGGATTACAGCCGAAGAGTTGATGGAAAATCACGGTTCTGTAGCACGTCAGGTCGTAACCCGCATCGAGCACGTCGCGGTCGGCCTCCCACTCCTGCACCTCCGTGAGCCAGCGCTGCGCCATCCACACGAAGGGGTTGAACCAGAAGAGGCAGCGCACGCACTCGACGGCGATGCGCTCGGCCGAATGGCGGTGCCGCACGTGGCTCGCCTCGTGGCACAGCACGATCGCGCGCCGCTCGCCCGCGAAGCCGTCGCCGAGAAACACGGTGCGCAGGAACGAGAAGGGGGTGGCGACATCCTCGTGCTCGGCCAGCACGTAGTCGCCGCAATCGGTGCGGCGGGCCCGGCGGCGCAGGCGGCGGATGGCCGCGACGCGCACGGTCAGGAGCCCCGCCAGCAGCACGACGACCGCCCCGTAGCCTCCCGCGCCGATCCGCTGCGCCAGCCGCCGCAGGTCGACGCCAGGGCATGCGGCCGCGACCGGCCCGGCAGCCTCCGCCGGAGCCGCAACGGGCTCGTCCGACGCCACGAAGGGCTCCTCCGCGGCCGCCGTCACCAGCGGCAGCGGGTAGACGACCGTGCGAGCGGGGTAGATCGGGATGTCGAGCGCCGGCAGCACCACGGGCAGCACGACGGCCAGGAGCAGGAAGCGCCGGCAGGCGGCGAACGACACCTTGCGCACCAACAGCAGGCGGTAGAAGGCCGCCATGGCGCCGCTACAGAAGAGCACTTCGACGAGGTAGAGGAGGGGCGATTTCATGGCCGTGCTATTTCTTGTCGCGCAGCAGGTTCAGGATGGCGTCGGTCTCCTCCACCGAGATGGCCTTGTGGTCGGAGAAGAACGACACCAGGCGGCTGAGCGAGCCGCCGAAGAAGTTGTCGAGCACGGTATCCATGTAGCGGCGCGCGTAGTCGTCCTTCGAGATCAGCGGGTAGTATTCGTGGGTCTTGCCGTAGGCCTTGTGGCCGACGAATCCCTTCTTTTCGAGGATGCGGACGATGGTCGAGACGGTGTTGTAGGCGGGGCGGGGCTCCTCCATAGCGTCGAGGAGGGCATGCACCACGGCCGGCCCCTCGGCCCACAGAATACGCATGATCTCCAGCTCGGCACGGGTCAGCTCCTGGGGGCGGTTTTTCGATACGGCTACCATAACTACGTTTTTAGTTCATTGTCGTATCGCAAACATACAACTATTATTTTAGTTATACAACTAAAAACGCAGTTATTTTCTAAAAAAGTAGTATTCAGCCTACCGCGAGGATACGACAGAGGCGCCCGCCTGATCGGCAGACGCCTCGAACATGCGACAGGGGAGCGCTATTCAGCCATATCGATGCGGATGGCGCCATAGCGGCCCGCTTCGCCGTAGAGCTGCACGGCCTCGACGGGCAATATATAATAGTAGTGCATGGGCATCCCGGCCGACATCTCGAACAGCCCCGCACGGCACATCTCCAGCCAGGCAGCGACCGTCGTACGCTCGCCCCCGAGCACCACGAGCGGCGAGCGGCCGGGGTAGGTGTCGCCCACGACGCAGGGCCTCCCCTCGGAGACGCAGACTACAGACAACGTGCGGAGGATCAGCCCGTCGATGAACTGGAAAAGGGGAGAGGACACCTCCACGCCATCCAACACGTAGGGAATATCGCGCGGCAGCGCATGGCGGAACGCCTCGGGAACCGCACCCCGCGCGTCGACCTGCCCCGCACGGCGCAGCGAATCGACCTCCGGGCGCAGCGTATAGAGGCCGATATGGGCCGGAACCTCGCGCCAGCGCCCGCCCTCGCGAATGTGCGACACCCAGGTGTAGCCCGCCACGTTGCCCAGCAGATGGGGCCGCGCCCCCTTGCGGCGGTCGCGCTCGATGAAGAACTTCAGCAGACGCACCCGCTCGCGGCCCGTCGTGTCCGACAGCCGCATCCGCCGCGACTTCACCCGCACGCGGCGGACATTCCAGAGCGTCACTGCGTCGTAGGCCGCAGCCTCCGACACGCGCCGGCGGTTGAGCTTGCAGGCGAAGGGGCGGCCGTCGTCCTGCGCCGGTGCGTCGGCTGCGACGTGCAGGTCGGCAAGCTCCTCGCGGCTCGCCTGGTCGAAGCGCAGCACGGCCTGCGGAGTCCGCTCCTGCGCGGCCGCCGCGACGACACCAAACGACAGCACGAACATGAAATAAAGCGGTTTCATCGGATGAATTTTATTTTCGGTTATCTGATGCGAAGATATGACTAAAAAGTTAGTAATACAAATTTATTCGCAGAAATCCGCACGGCGGGGGAGGGCGCCGTACGCGGCGCAGCAGCCCGCAGCTACCCCCGGCGGAGGGCTGCTCTCTTCGTTCGCAGGTCCCTCCGCTGGCTGCGAACTGAAAAACATAAAGCAAATCCCGGCTCTTAGCCGGGCTGCCGCCCGAGAACATCATGAAACACAAAAAAGCGCCCCACCAGAAAAGGCGGGGCGCTCGGAAACGGGAATAGGCGAGGCCTATACCAGTTTGAGGTCCTTCTTGATGCCCTCGATCTTGGCGTCGAGCTCGGCCTGCACGCGGTCGTAGTCGGCCACCGAAGCCAGCGGCGCCTTGACACCGAAGTAGAACTTGATCTTGGGCTCGGTGCCCGACGGACGCACCGAGACAATGGTGCCGTCCTCGGTGAACCACTGCAGCACGTTGCTCTTCTCCTCGACGATGGGGGTCTTGGCGCCCGTCGCGACGTCGAGCGTCTCCGACGAGAGGAAATCGTTGATCTTCACCACGGTCGAGCCGACGATGGCCTTGGGCGGATTCTCGCGGAAGCCGACCATCATGCGCTGGATCTCCTCGGCGCCCTCCTTGCCCTTGCGGACCACCGAGACGAGCCCCTCGCGGAAGAAGCCGTACTTGACGTAGAGCTCCTGCAGCCACTCGAAGAGCGTGAGGCCCATCGTCTCGCGCGCCCAGGCCGCAGCCTCGGCCGCCAGCGAGCAGGCCGACACGGCGTCCTTGTCGCGCACGTAGTCGCCCGCCAGGTAGCCGAACGACTCTTCGCCGCCGCCGATATACTTGGCCACGCCCTCGTTCTCGCGGATGATCTTGGCGATGTACTTGAAGCCCGTGAGGCAGTCGTAGCACTTCACGCCGAAGTGGTCGGCCACGGCGTTGGCCATCTGCGACGTCACGATGGTCTTCACCACATACTGCTTGCCGTCGAGCTTGCCCAGCTCGGCCCAGCGCGTGAGCTGGTAGCTCATGATGAGGGCCAGGGTCTGGTTGCCGTTGAGCAGCACGTACTCGCCCTGCTTGTTGCGCAGCGCCACGCCGATGCGGTCGGCGTCGGGGTCGGTGGCCAGCACCAGGTCGGCACCCTCGCGGGCGGCCATGTCGATGGCCATCGACATCGTCTTGCGCTCCTCGGGATTGGGCGACTCGACAGTGGGGAAGTCGCCGTCGACGACGGCCTGCTCGGGCACGAGCAGCACGTTCTTGAACCCGAACTTCTTCAGCGAGGCGGGAACCAGCCGCACGCCCGAGCCGTGGATCGGCGTGTAGACGATCTTCATGTCGCTGTGCTTGGCCACGCACTCGGGCGAGAGCGAGAGCTCGTGCACCTTATTTAAATAGATTTCGTCGAACTCCTCGCCCAGGATGGTGATGTTTTCGGGGTTCTTGCCCGTGAGGATCATGTCGATGTCGGTGATCTTGGCCACCTCGTCGATGATGTTCTTGTCGTGGGGCGCGGTCACCTGCGCGCCGTCGGTCCAATAGGCCTTGTAGCCGTTGTACTCCTTGGGGTTGTGCGACGCCGTGACCACCACGCCCGAGTGGCACTTGAGCTCGCGGATGGCGAAACTCAGCTCGGGAGTCGGACGCAGCGCGTCGAAGAGAAATACGTCGAAGCCGTTCGAGGCGAAGATGTCGGCCACGCGCTCGGAGAACATGCGCGAATTGTTGCGGCTGTCGTGGCCGATCGCCACGCGGATGCGCTCGCCGGCGAAGTTCTTCTTCAGGTAGTTGGCCAGTCCCTGCGTGGCGGCGCCCACCGTGTAGACGTTCATGCGGTTCGAACCCACGCCCATGATGCCGCGCAGACCGCCCGTGCCGAACTCGAGGTCCTTGTAGAAGCTCTCCACGAGCTCCTTCATATCATTCTCCATCAGGTACTTGACCCGCGCCTTCGTCTCGGCGTCGTAGTTGCCGTCGAGCCAGCTTTGCGCCTTATGCAGAACGGCCTGTTCCAATTCGTTTGCCATAATCGATTTGTTTTGCTTATAGTTTAATACGGATTCCGACCAAAATTTTTATATGCAAATATAGTGTTTTTTATCCGATTCTTCACTATCAGAGAGTTAAATTTTGGGAGCTTGGCGACCCCCTTTTCCGTATAGTAGAAAAAAGAGATTTTGCAAGGCGGGCGGGGAAATATTTTCGGTAATTTATTCACAACTTTGCCTTGTCAAAAAACGAGAAAACCCCCATCATGTTGAGTAATTCGCAGGCATATAGCGATATGTGGCAGAACTGTCTTGACCGTATCAAGACGCAGACCTCCGCCGAGGAGTTCGCGAAGTGGTTCGAGCCCATCGTCCCGCTCGAATTCGACGGTACGACGCTGCGTCTGCGCGTGCCCAACGAGAGCTATGTCCGCCAGATCGAGAAGAACTACATTCCCTTCCTGCGCCCCATCATTTCGCAGCTCTACGGACAGCAGACCCGCCTGCACTACGCCGTACCGCGGCCCTCGACCACGGCCGTGCCGGTGACCTCGGAGGTCGACTCCACGGCCATCACGCGGTTCAACACGCAGACGAACACCGCAAATATAAAGAATCCTTTCGTCATTCCGGGCCTCAAGCGGATCATCATCGACCCGCAGCTCAACCCGAGCCTCACCTTCTCGACCTTCATCGAGGGCGAGTGCAACCGCCTGGCGCGCTCGGCGGGCATGTCCGTGGCGGTGGATCCGGGACACACTCCCTTCAACCCCCTCTATATATATGGGGATTCGGGGCTGGGCAAGACCCACATCATGCAGGCCATCGGCCACGAGGTGCGGCAGCGTCATCCCGAGCTGCAGGTGCTCTACGTCTCGATGAACAAGTTCCAGGCGCAGTTCCAGACCGCCTACAAGAACGGCGAGATCCCCGACTTCATCCACTTCTACCAGATGATCGACGTGCTGATGATCGACGACATCCAGGAGCTGACGGGAAAGACCGGCACGCAGAACGCTTTCTTCAACATATTCAACCACCTGCAGCTGGCAGGCAAGCAGCTGATCCTCACCTCGGACAAGCCGCCCGTGGAACTCAAGGACATCGAGCAGCGCCTGCTCACCCGCTTCAAGTGGGGATTGTCGGCGCAACTGGCCTCGCCCGATCCCGAGACCAAGCTGAAGATCATCCGCGCCAAGGCCCGCAAGCTCGGGGCAGAGATCTCGGACGAAGTGGTCGCCTACCTGGCCGACAACATCTCGGCCAACGTGCGCGAGATCGAGGGCGCCCTCTCGTCGCTGGTGGCCAACGCCTCGTTCCTCGGACGGCGGATCACCCCCTCGCTGGCCAAGGAGATCCTGAAGGTCTACGTGAAGCTCAACCACAAGGAGATCACCATCGAGAGAATCCTCGCCGTGGTGTGCGAGCACCAGTCCATCGAGCTGGAGCGTCTGAACTCGACCGAGCGGACGCGCAGCGTGGCCCAGGCCCGGCAGATCGCCATGTATCTGGCCAAGCAGCACACCAAGGCGCCGCTGACGACCATCGGCGCCTCGATCGGCGGCCGCAACCACGCCACGGTGCTCCACTCGTGCAAGGCGGTTTCGAACCTCATGGAGACCGACAAGAACTTCCGCCGCCAGGTGGAGGAGATCGAAAGAAAGATCATGGCATAGGAAAATTCATGCCCGAAACGACCCGGCGGCCGGAGGTTTTCTCCGGCCGTTTTTCGTCGGATACTCCGAAGATACCGCACCCCGGCGCAGGCCGGCTCGCACGTGCGCCCGGCAAGATGCAAGCGAGCTTGCTTTTACCCTCGCTTATCCGTATCTTTGGCTCCGCCTTAGATACTTCGCCTCAACAAAATCCAAACAAGTTTGGTTTTGTTTTCGGCTTATCCGTATCTTTACCCCCGAAAACACCCCGACGCATGAAATTCGCCCTCTCATACAGCTGCGGCAAGGAGAGCTCGCTGGCCCTGAACCGCCTCATCGAGGCCGGGCATAGGCCCGTGTGCCTGCTGACGATGGTCCGCACCTCGGCGGGGCGCTCCTATTTCCACGGCGCCGACCCGCAGATGCTCCGGGCCTACTCGGAAGCGCTCGGGCTGCCGATGATCGAGTGCCCGAGCGACGGGGACGACTATGCCGAGGCATTCGAACGCGGCATCGCCCGGGCCCGCACGCTCGGCGCCGAAGCGGTGGCCTTCGGCGACATCGACATCGAGGAGAACCGCCGCTGGGAGGAGGAGCGCTGCGCCCGCACGGACATGCGGGCGCTCTTTCCGCTGTGGGGCGCGCGGCGCACGGAGCTGCTCGACGAGCTCTTCCGGCTGGGGTTCGTCTGCCTGGTGAAGTGCATCGACACCGAGACGCTGCCCCGCACGATGCTCGGGCAGCGACTCACGCCGCAGCTTGCGGCCGAGATGGCCGCCGCAGGGATCGACCTGTGCGGCGAGCGGGGCGAGTACCACACGCTGGTGGCCGACGGCCCGATCTTCATGCGGCCGCTCGACTTCGAGATCGGCCCCGCGGTGGAGCTGGGCCGCTATGCCGCCGCCGACATCCGCCTGCGCGACGCAAACCCCACGAAAGAGACGCAACGATGACGATCAGGACACTGCTTTGCACCGCCGCGGCGGCCCTCTGCACGGCCGCGCAGGCCTCGGAACCCTCCTACGACCGGGCCATCGACAGCTGTCTGACCTGCCTCGCGCAGGGCGACACGGCGCGCTTCGAGCGCCTCTGCGCCGACCTGCCCGACCTCTACGAGGAGCACGTCGACCCCGCGTCGACCGCCCTGCGCCGGCAGCTGGTCGCACTCCGCAACCGCGACCAGGGCATCCGCCTGCTCCTGCTGGAGGCGATGCGGCGCTCGGGCGACGACAGCTCCCTCGTCGACACGCTGCGCGGGCGCATGCGCCGCATCGACCGCGACAACGCCCTGCGCGTGCGGCAGATCATCGACCGTCACGGCTGGCCGGGCAGGGAGGAGGTGGGCGAAGAGGCCAACGAGGCGCTGTTTCTCTGCCTGCAGCACGTCGACGACACGATCGTGCAGGAAAAATACCTGCCCGTACTGCGGCAGGCCGTGGCCGAAGGGCGCGCCGAGGGGTGGCACCTCGCATTCCTGACCGACCGCATCCGCATGAACCGCGGCGAAAAGCAGATCTACGGCACGCAAACCGTCACGCGGGGCGGGCAGCTCGACTACGTAGTTCCGATCGAGGAGCCCGAGCGGGTCGACTCGCTGCGCCGCAGCATCGGCCTGGAGCCGATGGCCCGATACCTCGACGGCGCGTGGGACCTCGAACGCTACCTGCGCGAGCTGCCCGAAATCGAACGCAAATACGCCCAATACGTCGCCCGCCGACGCAACGCGACCCGATAGCACGCCCATGGACCAGCCCAAACTCGAACGGCTGCTGCGGCTGATGAAGCTGCTGACGGCCAACACCACCTACACGGTCGACCAGCTGGCCGAGCGGCTCCAGATGTCGCGCCGCACCGTCTACCGCTACATCGACACCTTCCGCGAGGCGGGATTCGTCATCAAGAAAACGGGCGACTGCATCCGCCTCGACAAGGCCTCGCCCCATTTCCGCGACATCTCGCAGCTGGTCCACTTCACCGAGGAGGAGGCCCACATACTCAAGAGCGCCATCGAGAACATCGACGACACAAACCTGCTCAAGCAGAACCTCAAGCGCAAGCTCTACTCGGTCTACGACAACCGCACGCTGGCCGACACGGTCGTGCGCGGCAAGAACGCCCCCAACATCCGCGCGCTGGTCGAGGCGATCGACGAGCGGCGGCAGGTCGTCCTGCACGGCTACCGCTCGGCCCATGGGGGCGAGGTGCGCGACCGGCGGGTCGAGCCCTTCGCCTTCACGACCAACTACGTCAATGTGTGGTGCTACGACCCCGACGACGGCTCGTCGAAGCTCTTCAAGACGGCGCGCATCGGCTCCGTGGAGCCGCTCGACGCGCAGTGGGAGCACGCCGCGGAGCACCGCGAGGGGTTCATCGACGCCTTTCGCATGCACGGCGACGAGCGCCACCGCGTGCGGCTGGAGCTGGGCATGCTCGCCTGCAACCTGCTCTCGGAGGAGTATCCGCTCGCCGAGCGCGACCTGCAGCCGGCGGGCGAGGGGCGCTGGCTGCTCGACACCGAGGTGGCGGGCTACGCCGGCATCGGCCGCTTCGTGGCGGGGCTGCTCGACGACATACGGATCGTCGACGCCCCGGGGCTGCAACGCTACCTCAGGGAGTACGTCGCGGCCCACCTGGCCGCGCTCTCGTAGCGCGCGCTTGCCACGCGCGCGCAACACGCCGTAGCACGCCCGCCGCGTCCTCGCAGCACCCCGCAGCGCGCGGAGGCCGCAGCAAAGGATTTTTTTGCCCCTCCACGCCTTGTGTCACAACTTGTCACACGACCGCCGTTTCTTTGCATCGTGAACCAATAAAACGAACCACGATGGGAACGGCTTACAAAATCAGATGCAAACATTGCGGCGCACAGTTCGACCACTCGGCGCACCCCTCCTACGGCCTGCTGCCGGCCTGCGTCGGCTGCGGCGAATATGTCGAGACCGAGACAGCGATCCGCTGCCCGGCCTGCCGGCGGCGGCTCAACACCACGCCCGAGGAGTTCAACGAGCAGGTGGAGGTGACCTATATCTGGGACTGAAGCGGACCGAAACGTAAAAAAACAGGGTCAGGATGCGGAGGATTCGGGGAATTTCATTAACTTCGAAACGTAAATCCACCTTTTCGAAACGATGGCAAAACTGCAGGTAGGGGAGCCGGCTCCCGATTTCCGGTCGACCACCCAGGACGGCGAAACGCTGACCCTGGCCGATCTGCGCGGACAGCGCACCATTCTCTACTTCTATCCGAAGGACAACACGTCGGGCTGCACGCTCGAGGCCAAGAGCCTGCGCGACGGCCGCGAAGAGCTGAAGGCGATGGGATTCCGCATCGTGGGTGTGAGCCCCGACAGCGAGCGGTCGCACCGCAACTTCTGCCAGAAGCACGAGCTGGGCTTCACCCTGCTGGCCGACACCGACCACTCCGTGTGCGAAGCCTTCGGCGTGTGGGCCGAGAAGTCGATGTACGGGCGCAAATACATGGGCGTCGTGCGCACGACCTTCATCCTCGACGCCGAGGGGCGCATCGAGCGCATCTTCGACAAGGTGAAAACCGCCTCGCACTACGAGCAGATCGCCGAGGCCTACCGCTCCGAGGAGCGATGAGCTCCCGCACCGGCAGCCTCACAGCCGCATTGCTGCTGGCGACAGCCGCCGCAGCCCCGGCGCAGGAGCCGCAGCAGACGATCGCACGACCCGTGGTGGCCGACCCGGATGCGGTCTTCGCGCCCCTCAGCCCGGGCGTCGCGGCCCCGGCGTGCGACTTCGGCCGCCTGCGCGAGGAGCTCGATCCGTTGCAGCGCGAGCGGCACGAAATTCGCCGCCTGATGCGTCTGCGGGCCGAGCGCGCCGCCCTGGGCGCCCCGGTGCGGCGCACGCAGAGCGAGCCGGGCGACGCGCCCCGGGGGATGCGCATGGCGGTCGGCAACACGGCCGCGACCAACTGGAGCCCCTACCCGGACAAGTGGCTCGACGCGCGGGCGATCAAATATCCGCTGCCCCGGCGCTGAGGCGCCCGGCAGGAGCAACGAAACGTAAACGAATAAAAAACAATAAGAAAGCAATGGCAGAAAAAGCACAGGTGAACGCGGACAAGCTCAAGGTCTTGAACGCCGTGATGGAGAAGATAGAGAAGGACTTCGGCAAGGGGTCGATCATGCGCATGAACAGCTCGGAGGTGAACGACATCCCCGTGATCCCGACCGGGTCGGTGACCCTCGACATGGCACTCGGCGTGGGCGGATACCCCAAGGGGCGCGTGATCGAGATCTACGGTCCCGAGTCGTCGGGTAAGACCACTCTGGCGATCCACGCCATCGCCGAGGCGCAGAAGACGGGCGGCATCGCCGCCTTCATCGACGCCGAGCACGCCTTCGACAGCTTCTACGCCCAGAAGCTGGGCGTGGATGTCGACAACCTGCTCATCTCGCAGCCCGACAACGGCGAGCAGGCGCTCGAGATCGCCGACTCGCTGATCCGTTCGAGCGCCATCGACATCATCGTCATCGACTCGGTGGCGGCGCTCACGCCCAAGGCCGAGATCGAGGGCGAGATGGGCGACTCGAAGATGGGCCTCCAGGCACGCCTCATGTCGCAGGCGCTGCGCAAGCTCACGTCGAGCATCTCGAAGACCAAGACCGTCTGCATCTTCATCAACCAGCTGCGCGACAAGATCGGCGTGGTCTACGGCAACCCCGAGACCACCACGGGCGGCAACGCGCTGAAGTTCTATGCCTCGGTGCGCATCGACATCCGCCGCGTGTCGGTCATCAAGGACGGCGAGGAGCAGCTGGGCACCCGCACCCGCGTGAAGGTGGTGAAAAACAAGGTGGCGCCCCCGTTCAAACGCGCCGAGTTCGACATCATGTTCGGCGAGGGCATCTCCAAGATCGGCGAGATCATCGACCTGGGCGTCGACTTCGGCGTGCTGAAGAAGGCCGGATCGTGGTTCTCCTACGGCGACCGCAAGATCGGCCAGGGCCGCGACTCGGTCAAGGAACTGCTGCGCTCCGACGCCGCACTGGCCGAGGAGATCGAGACCAAGGTGCGCGAAGCGATGAAGAGCGCCAAAGAGTAAACGACCGACCAAGCATACGCCGACGCACCCCTCCGGACAGCCCGGAGGGGCTTCGGCCATCCAACCCGAGAGCCTATGGACTACACCGCCGAGGACGAGATCATCATTCAGGAGAAGTGGGAGGACCTGCTGCGCTCGTGCGCCAGGATCTGCCGCAACGACGAGGACCGCAACCTGATCAAGCGGGCGTTTTTTCTCGCCAAGGAGGCGCACCAGGGGGTGCGCCGCCGTTCGGGCGAGCCCTACCTGCTGCATCCGATCGCCGTGGCGAAGATCGCCGTGGAGGAGATCGGCCTGGGCGTGAAGTCGGTCGTCGCGGCGCTGCTGCACGACGTGGTGGAGGACACGGAGTACACCGTGGAGGACATGGAGCGCATCTTCGGGCCGAAGATCGCCTCGATGGTCGACGGGCTCACCAAGATGTCGGGCGTCTTCAACGCCGACACCTCGGAGCAGGCCGAGTACTTCCGCAAGGTGCTGCTGACGCTCTCCGACGACGTGCGCGTGATCCTCATCAAGATCGCCGACCGCCTGCACAACATGCGCACGCTCGGGGCGATGCCCATGAACAAGCAGATCAAGATCACGGGCGAGACGATCTACCTCTTCGCGCCGCTGGCGCACCGGCTGGGCCTCTACGCCATCAAGAGCGAGCTGGAGGACCTCTGCATGAAGTACCGCTTCCCGCAGCAGTACGCCGAGCTGACGCGCAAACTGCAGGAGAGCGAGGCCTCGCGCCGCGAGTTCATCGACAAGTTCAACGCCCCGATCATCGAGGCGCTCGACCGCGACCACATCAACTACGAGATCTCGGGCCGCCTCAAGAGCGTCTACTCGATCTGGAACAAGATGCAGCGCAAGCAGATACCTTTCGAGGAGGTCTACGATCTGTTCGCCATACGCATCGTCTTCAAGCCGCTGCCGTTCCCGTCGGAAAAGACCCAGTGCTGGCAGATCTACTCGACGATCACCGACATCTACACCCCCAAGCCCGACCGCATGCGCGACTGGATCTCGATGCCCAAGGCCAATGGCTACGAGGCGCTCCACTCGACGGTCATGGGCCCCGACGGGGTGTGGGTCGAGGTGCAGATCCGCACGCAGCGCATGGACGAGATCGCCGAGCGCGGCTTCGCGGCCCACTGGAAATACAAGAAGGCGACCATCTCGCAGGACGAGGACGAGTTCGACAAGTGGCTGCGGCAGATCCGCGCGGCGCTCAACAGCCCCACGGAGAACGCCGTGGACTTCCTCGACAACTTCAAGCTGTCGCTCTACACCTCCGAGATCGTGGTCTTCACGCCCAAGGGCGAGGCGCGCAAGATGCCCTACGGCGCCACGGCCCTCGACTTCGCCTACGACATCCACTCGAAGATCGGCAACAGCGCCATCAGCGCCAAGATCAACCACAAACTCGAGCCGATCACCACGCAGATCAACAACGGCGACCAGATCGAGATCATCACGGCCGACGCGGCGCGCCCCAAGCCCGAGTGGCTCGACGCGGTGACCACGACCAAGGCCAAGGCGGCCATCAAGAGCTACCTGAAGCGAGAGCGGCAGAACAACATCGAGCGGGGCATGCAGCTGCTCGACGAGAAGATGAAGTCGCTCAACATCAAGCTCAGCGGCCGCGTGCTGCGCAAGATCGTGCCCATCTACGGCAGCAACAACAAGGAGGAGCTCTACAGCAAGATCGGCGCGGGAATCATCTCGCTCGACGAGCTGGAGAAGGCCCTCAAGACCAACTCCAAGAGCAAGATACTCAAGTTCTGGACGCTCTTCATCCCCCGCAAGGAGGAGGAAGAGGGCGAAGAGAGCGACACGGCCACGTCAGCGCCGGCCGACGGACAGGCGGCGGCCCCGGCGCCCGCGCCGCAGTTCGAGATCGCCGAGTGCTGCAAGCCCATCCCGGGCGACAAGGTCGTGGGCTACCGCGACCCGGCGACGGGCAATATCGTGGTGCACAAGGCCGCGTGCGACGAGCTGAACCGCCTGGCGGCGCAGTACGGCAAGAACATCGTCAAGGAGGAGATCAAGTGGTCGCAGCACAAGGCCATGTCGTATCTGGTGACCGTGGAGCTGCGGGGCATCGACCGCATGGGGCTGCTGCTCGACCTGGCAAAGGTCGTAAGCGGCGATTTCAGCATCAATATCCGCGAGGTCAACATACAGAGCCACGACGGGATTTTCGAGGGAAATATCAGCCTCTACGTCAAGGATGCGGAGGGTCTGCACGCCGTGATGGACAAGCTGAGGAAAATAAAGGGAATAGAGACCGTCAAGCGGCTCATAAACTGACACATCTATGGAGGATTTTTCGCCTATCGTGACACTTATGGTTTTCGTCGCCTGGTTCGCCATCAGCTACCGGAACAGCCGGAAGAAGCAGGCGGCCAAGCAGCCCCACGAGGAGGCGTGGCCGACCGAAACGCCCCTGCCGACCGCGGCGCGGCCCGCGCCTTCGCCGGCTCCGGCTTCGCCCAAGGGCATGCGGGCGTCGCAGGCGGCACAGACCGCACAGAAGCCGCAGATGGCCCGCCACGCGGCCGCAACCTCCTCGGCTGCCGGGCAGCAGCGCAAGGGCAAGGGCGAGGCCGCAGGGCTCCGCCGCACCTCCGAGGCGCCACGCCTCCTCGGCAGGGGAGCGGCCGTGGTCGCAACCGCTCCGGCCGACGACAGCATCGAAATGGCCGAGATCGGCCGCGAGGCAGCCCCGGAGGCTCGCGCGGAGTTCGACTTGCACCAGGCGGTGGTCTACGCCGAAATCCTGAAGCCCAGGTTCGAAGATATAGAATAACCGGCGCCGGAGGCTGCCGCCGCAGCGGCGGTTGCAGACGCAGGGCGCGCCCCGAAAGGTGGGCCCAGCCCTCGGAAAGCCTGTCAGGCGCCGCAGCGGCAGTCGCAGACGCCGGGCGCGCCCGCAAGGGCAGGCCCGAGAAGAGCGGCAAGACGAGCGCCCTGAGCCCCGCAGCGGCCGATTTCGCGCCGCAGGGCGGCTTTCAGTGCAGCAGGCCGGGTTCGATACCGCAGGTCGGGTTTCGGCACAACAGACCGCGTTCTGCGCCCGCTCGATCGCCGGAACCGATGCCGAGCGGCGGGGCGCACGCCGACACGCGCCGCCAGACCGGCGCACCCCGCACACACGCCCGAGGGCTGCCCCCAAGAGCCACCGCCGCCCAAATATCCCGCACAACCCAAACAACAAACGATATGGCATCCATTTTCTCACGCATCATCGCCGGCGAGATCCCGTCCTACAAAGTCGCCGAGGACGAACGCTACTACGCATTTCTCGACATCAATCCGCTCGCCCAGGGGCACACGCTGGTCGTACCGAAACAGGAGGTCGATTACCTGTTCGATCTCGACGACGAGACGCTGGCGGGCATGATGCTCTTCGCCAAGCAGGTCGCCGCCAAAATCCGCCGCGAAATAGCGTGCAAAAGGGTAGCGGTGGTCGTTCTGGGGCTCGAAGTACCCCATGCGCACATCCATCTGATCCCCATCAACAGCGAAACCGACGTAGATTTCCACCGCGAAAAGCTCAAATTAACTCCCGAAGAGTTCCGCGAAATCGCAGAACGTCTGTCCAAATAGGGGAGCGGCAAAGCAAGACGCAAAAATCTGTTTTTAAGTGCGCAGCTTGATCCAATATCAAGTTGCGCTTCTTTTTTATTTAACATAATACAAACTCTTGTTGATAAATTATCCAGAATTAGCGACAGACGGATCGGCAGAGACGAAAAACGCAGAAATTCGGATCGGGTAGGGGAGTTTATTTACATATGTAAACAAACTGCTCCGATGTTATTTCCATATATAATTACAAATGGAAATAAGTACATATGTTAATAACTTTCTTGAACACACATTTGTAAACTAATTCACCTGATCCCGAAAGTGCGCTATTGCGAACGGGCGACATCGATACAATTACTAAACACACGAGAATACATGACTAAAAACCAGTGCTTTTATACGAATATATAAATCTTTACATGGGTCGCGCATCGACGTATAAGGCGATCTATCCAACAAGGAGGGAGCATCGCACAAAATAGGACATAATAGATACTGTATCAGCATTTTAAATTCAATAATTTCTATTTTTCATTTATGTATATCGAAGTCGATAATTTAACCGTATTGTGTTTTTGACATATGTAAACATTATCAACACCCTTTTACATTTTACAAATGGATATTATTCTTGATTTACAAAAGAAAAATGTTTAAATTTGTAAAAAATTACCGCGATGAGGGAAAAATTGCTCGATCTGATGAAATCCGAGGGGCTGAAGCCCGGGCAGCTCGCCGACCTGCTCGGGATCAACCCGGCCGGCATCTCCCATATTCTCGCCGGACGCAACAAGCCCGGCTTCGATTTGCTGCAGAAGATCCTCCGCCGCTTTCCGCAGATCGACCCCGACTGGCTGCTGCTCGACTCTCCGACGATGTATCGCGCCGACCGCCTCGCGCCGGGAAGCGACGGCGCCGCGCAGCCCGACCGTGCGGCATCGGCAGCGACCGTCGGCAGCGCGCCGCGCGATCGCGCGACGGTGTCGGCCGCCGGGTTGTTCGAACCGCAGCCCGCGGTCGGCACGCTCGACCCGAAGCCGGTCGGATCGGACGCTGCCGCCAGCAGCCCGACAGCCGACCGGGCACTCGAAACGCTGCCGCCCGGCGCTTCGGCCGAGATCGCCCGCATCGTGGTGTTTTACGCCGACGGAACCTTCGACAGTTACTCGCCGACAAGGCGCTGAAATTTTTCGCACGGCCCGCAGCCCGGAATATGCGATTCTCGGAGAGATAAAAATCGGTGAAATGCCCGGTAAACGCCCCTTCGGAATCGGTTTTCATTTTGGTGTAATATGTCTATTATGTTAAATTATGGATGGAATAATATTCCGCACCCGAAAACAAGCCTACTGCACCATTCGCCGTAAAACACTTTGCACAAACACGATACGCAGACACTGATCCTCTCCGTTCCTCCTGAACATAGCCCGGAATCCCGAACCAGTCTTTGCGACCGTCGCCGGAGGCACCCACAAGCAACCCGCGAGAAAAAGGCGCCCGCACCCGGCAACGTCAGCCGCAGCCGCGCGGGCTTTTTCGCGCCGATCTGCGGCCGGCTCTTGATACACTCGCCGGGAAAACGTAATTTTGCAACCGGGATCCGCCGACGCACAGCGGGCACCTACATATATATTATATAGAGATATCGCCATGAAACACCTCCTGCCGATCCTGGCCGGCTGCCTCTGCCTGTGCGGCTGCGCGACGCAGCCGCAGAGCGAGGAGCCGACGCTCTACGTCTCCATCCAGCCGCTGCGAAGCCTCGTGCGCGGCATCGTGGGCGACGACTTCGCCGTCGAGACACTCGTGCCCCCGGGCGCGAGCCCCGAGACCTTCGAGCCGACGGCACGGCAGATCGCCCGGCTCAACCGCTCGGCCCTCCTCTTCAACGTGGGGCTGATCGACTTCGAGACGACGCTCCTGCCCAAGATCGCGACGCCCGACAAGGCGGTGAACCTGAGCGACGGCATCGAGCTGCTCGCCGGCAGCTGCGCCCACGCGCACCGCCACGCCGACGGCACGGAGTGCACCGCGGCCCACGGCCGCGGCCACGGCATCGACCCCCACGTGTGGACCTCGCCCCGCGCCCTGCGGCGCATGGCCGACAACGCCTGGGCGGCGATCCGCCGCACGTGGCCGGACTCGGTGAAGTACGAGGCCAACTACGCGCGTCTGTGCGACTCGCTGGAGGCGCTCGACCGGCGCACGGCGGCCAAGCTCGCCGCCAGCGGCGTCGGGTACTTCATCATCTACCACCCCGCCTATACCTACTACGCGCGCGACTACGGACTGCGGCAGGAGGCCATCGAGGCCGACGGCAAGGAGCCCTCGGCACGGCGCCTCGCCGAACTGATCGACCGCGCGCGCCGCGACGGTATCCGCCGCATCTTCCGCCAGCGCGAGTTCCCGGCCTCGGCCGCCGAGGCCATAGCCCGCGACCTGGAGGCCGAGGTCATCGAGGTGGACCCGCTGCAGGAGGATGCAATCGGCGCGATCGACGCCTTCACCGACCTGCTGGTAAAACAATAACGCCATGACACTGGTATCGTTACACGACGTGAGCGTCGCCTACGACGGCTGCGAGGCGCTCCACGGCGTCGACCTGGAGATCGACCGGCGCGATTTTCTGGGCGTGATCGGCCCCAACGGGGGCGGCAAGACCACCCTGGTGCGGGCGATCCTCGGAACGGTGCCCTACAAGGGCGAAATACGCATGGCGCCCGAGCTCTTCCGCGGCAAGGAGCGGCTGATCGGCTACATGCCCCAGCTATCGGAGTTCGACCGCAGCTTCCCGATCTCGCTGCTCGAGGTGGTGCTGTCGGGGCTGCAGGGCCGGCGCGGATTCTTCGCCCGCTACACGCGGCACGACCGGGAACGGGCCCTGGAGCTGCTCGCGGGCGCGGGCCTCGCCGAGGCGGCCCGCCGCCCCATCGGCGAGGTGTCGGGCGGGCAGATGCAGCGCGCGCTGCTGTGCCGGGCCGTGATCTCCGACCCGCGGCTGCTGATCCTCGACGAGCCGGCCAACTTCGTGGACAACAAGTTCGAAAACGACCTCTACCGCATGCTGCGCACGCTCAACGAGCGCATGGCCATCGTGATGGTCTCGCACGACCTGGGGACCATATCGGGCGTGGTGAAGGAGATCGTGTGCGTCAACCGGCGGGTACATCGCCACCGATCGAACATCGTCACCGAGGAGCAGCTGCGCAACTACGACTGCCCTATCCGCCTGCTCTCGCACGGCCACGTGCCCCACACCGTGCTGGAGCACCACCCGGGCGACTGCTGCTGCGACCACGAATAGCCTGCGGCGGCGCCCTTCTCACAAAGCAGCTTCTATCAGATAGATACAAACGGATAACGGGTGTCTCTCCCCTTTGGGAAAGACACCCGAAATCATCTGCGGCACCCGACCGCGCGGCAGGGACTACCCCACTCCGCGCCCCGGAGGCCCGGCGGCAGCTCTACTTCGCGCCGTTGATCGCGCTCAGCTTCTCGAAAATCGCGCCGAACGACTCGGCGATCTCACGACGCAGCGCCGCATAGTGCTTGCGCACGAGCGAGCGGTTGTGCGGCTCGGCAGGGTTCATCGCCTTGGCGAAGAGCTCGTTGCGCAGAGCGACGGCCTCCTGCATCACACCGAAGATCTCCTTCTCCTTCGAGGGCTGGAAGCAGATCGCCATATCGCAGTCGAAAACGACCTCCTCGAGGCAGTAGTCGATCTCCTTTTTCAGGGTTCTCAGATTTGCCATAACTGGATCTTGTATTTTGAGTTTTCAGAATCCAAAGATAGCGAAATTTATATGATTAACGAACACTCTGTCGATTTTTGTGGGCTTTTGCGGTGTTTTTCGCTGTTATAGGGCACCACACAACGTCCGATTTCAAATGCCGAATTAGATATAAACGACTAACAAACAATAACTATATCTCAAAAGATTCGATAAAGGACAAAAGCGAACAAGCTTTTGGCGAATGGAAAGACAGTTGGTCAAACAATCGATGCGCTTTCAATTGCTCGATTGCCGCAGCGGCATCAAGCACGCCGTTTTCATACAACGAGACCGTGGCATAAAGTTTATCATCCGCCACAGGCCCCATTATTATATCATAGTCATGCGTCATCACCCCCTTGCGATTGCCCACAACGAAATCCAGCCACTCGACCGTTGCAACGTCAAAGTGCATCGTATTATATCGAGCGCTATTCAGTAGCTTTTCATCAAATTCAAACACAGAGACAATGGCGCGTATATTCGCATCGTCGCCCTCGCGTTTTTTCTTTATCTGCGCCCATTTCTCAGCTTGTTCACGACTGGTCGTAGTGTAAAAGCCTTTGCCGAAATCAGTTTTAGACCGAGCCCGGGAAATTACAGGCTTGCGAACCGTCATTGTCGAACCATGATACAAACGCATAATCTACCGTCGTCTCTTTATAAACACATCTATCTCATGCAGAATATACTCTGCCCCTTGAGAATGCAACACATCGAAATTGTCTCTAATAAAGCGATCTACGCCAAATCGGATAAACATAGCCAAAACACCGGCAGATGCAAGATTCCCCCGCAGGCGATATTGCTCGATGCAAAAAACAAGAAACTGGATTTCCGATTTTTCGAATCTTATTTTTTTGCCATACGATTTTTCCTCCTCCAATAGTTCGTAAAGCTGCGCACCACCATAATACCACAGCTTCAATTCGGGATTGGAAAGGTCTCTGTATAAATCAGAGTTGTAGAGATAGAACAAAGCATCATCTATGGAGAGCCGTTTTCTCTCTGCGATAATCTCCGCCAGTTCCAAAACTTTGAATGGAAGAATTGCTATCTCTGTCGTTTGCTTCATACTATTCACGTGAACGAACCGTACGCTTCGTTCAATAGACAAAGATACTGAAATCTTTCCGTTCCGCAAACAAAATCGGGTCGCGGGCGCCGCAAATCACTGCGGAATCGGGCCACGACCGCCCGCGCGAAGCGACGACTACGGCAGCAGTGACGGGCCGAAAACCGGCCGAAAAAGGGACCGCAAGAGGAGCCGAAAGCGGGCCGCAGCCACGGACCGAAACGACGGACGGCACGGCCAGCCCTACCGTGGCGACCGAGGACCCGAATCCGAACCGCGGGGCGAAGCGACCGAGGTACACGGAGCGAACAGCGCCCTCCTCTGCCCCGCACGCATGCGCCCGCCGACTATTAAAGCGACATAAAGCGGGGATATAATTTGGTAGAAGCGGGAAAATGACCTATTTTTGTATTTTAAAAGATTCGCGCCCCTCCGCGCGGGCGGATGCCGGGACGAGCCACTGAAGAGAAGACAACAAAAACAGATAGAGTGATGAAGATCCGATTTTTGATTTGCAGCCTGCTGCTGTCGCTGCTGTCGACGGCCGCCTGGGCCCAGATGACCGACGATCAGGTAGTCAGCTACGTGCAATCGGGGCTCAAGAACGGCAAGAGCGAGCAGCAGCTGGGGCGCGAGCTGCTCTCGCGCGGCGTGACCCGCTCGCAGCTCGAGCGGCTGAAGAGCCAGTACGACGCAAACGGATACTGGTCCGGCGACAAGTCCAACTCCAACGGCTCGGTCGACAACGACCGCCGCCGCACCGCGACCCAGGAGACGGGGCCCGGCCGCAACAGCCGCGACAACCGCAACGCGACCGACGACCGGTCGGGTCGCAACGGCCGGACCGGCGACCGCACGCTCCCGCGCGACGGGCGCCCGGGGGCGCAGGAGCAGCAGAACCTGCGGCCCGAGGAGTCGCTGCAGCCCACCCCCGAGGAGGATGCCTGGGCCGGATTCTTCCGCACGATGACCGACACGATCCCCCCGCAGCCCGAGCAGCGCATCTTCGGCCACGACCTCTTCACGGGCAGCTCGCTCAGCTTCGAACCCAACGAGAACCTGGCGACCCCCGCCAACTACAAGCTCGGGCCGGGCGACGAGGTGATCATCGACATCTGGGGCGCCAATGAGGATAACCTGCGCGAGCGCATCTCGCCCGAGGGCAACATCATCGTGGCGCAGCTAGGCCCGGTCTATCTCAACGGGCTGACCATCCAGGAGGCCAACGCCAAGCTGCGGCAAGTCTTCGCCTACAAATATGCGGGCGTGGGCGGCGACGACCCCGAGTCGGACATCAGCATCACGCTCGGGCAGCTGCGCACGATCCAGCTCAACGTGCTGGGCGAGGTCGCCGTGCCGGGCAGCTACCGCCTGTCGCCCTTCGCCACCCTCTTCCACGCGCTCTACCAGGCCGGCGGCGTGACGCCGATCGGCAGCCTGCGCGCCGTGGAGATCCACCGCAACGGCAAGCTGCTCAAACGGGTGGACGTCTACGACTACCTCTTCAGCGGCAAGCTCAAGGAGGACATCCGCCTCGAGGAGGGCGACGTGGTGATCGTGCCCCCCTATCGCAACCTGGTGGAGATCGAGGGCAACGTCAAGCGCCCGATGTACTACGAAACGACCGAGGGCGAGACCCTCTCCCGACTGCTGGAGTACGCCGGCGGCTTCACGGGCGACGCCTACACGGGCGAGGTGCGCGTGGTGCGCCAGACGGGCCGCGAGCAGCAGCTCTCGAGCGTGCGCGACGGGGAGTACGGCGCCTTCGCGCTCGAGGACGGCGACCGGGTGACGGTGAGCGCCTCGCTCGACCGCTTCTCCAACCGCGTGGAGGTGCGCGGCGCGGTCTACCGCCCGGGCATGTACGAGCTGGGCGACGGGATCCGCACGGTGGGCGAACTGGTGCGCCGCGCCGACGGCGCGACGGAGGACGCCTTCCTCGCGCGCGCCTTGCTAAGCCGCGAGAGCAGCGACATGACCCCCGAGACGGTGGCCGTGGACCTGCGGAGCATCCTCGACGGCCGCACGCCCGACGTCGAGCTGCGCCGCAACGACGTGCTCTTCATCCCCAGCCAGCTCGACCTCACGGAGTTGGGTGCGCTGACCATCTACGGCGAGGTCGCCCGGCCGGGCAACTACCCCTACGCCCTGCATACGACGCTCGAGGACCTGATCGTCATGGCCGGCGGCCTGCGCGACGGCGCCTCGACGGCCCGCATCGAGGTGTCGCGCCGCCTGACCGACGCCGACAGCGAGCATGCGACCAAGGAGCTGGCGCAGGTCTACTCGTTCTCGATCCGCGACGGTCTGGTCTTCGACGGCCAGACGGGCTTCGAGCTCAAGCCCTTCGACGTGGTGATCGTGCGCAAGTCGCCCGGCTACCAGAAGCAGCGCACGGTGGAGATCGAGGGCGAGGTCTCCTTCTCGGGCACCTACACGCTCGTGCACAAAAACGAGCGCCTCTCCGACCTGGTGCGCCGCGCCGGCGGGGTGACCGACTACGCCTACCTGCGCGGTGCGCGCCTGCTGCGCCGCATGAACGACGAGGAGAAGGCCGTGCGCGACGAGACGCTGCAGCTGGCCCTGCGCAACAGCGGCTCCGACTCGCTGGTCGTGAATAAGATCGCCCTTTCGGACACCTACTCGGTGGGTATCGAGCTCGACAAGGCGCTGCTCCGGCCCGGCACCTCGATCGACATGGTGCTGCGCGAGGGCGACAAGCTGATCGTGCCCGAGGAGGTGTCGACGGTCGCCATCTCGGGCGACGTGATGCGCGCCAACACGGTGCTCTACCAGCCCGGCAAAAGCTATAAGTACTACATCGCCCAGGCCGGAGGCTACGGCGACCGCGCCAAGAAAGGCAGCGTATACATTATTTATATGAACGGCATGATCGCCAAAGCGGGCAGCCGCGGAGCCGCCATCGAACCCGGATGCACGATCATCGTGCCCACGAAGCGGGCCCGCAACGGACAGTTCCTCTCGCAGATCCTGGGCGTAGCGACCACGGCCGCCTCGCTCGGAACGATGGCTGCCTCGATCGCCAACCTCGCCAAATAACGCAATGCCAAGCACTATGGAAGAGAACAACAAGAGTCTGACCTCCGCCCCGGCGGAGGCCGAAGCGGAGATCGATCTGCTGGAGCTGGCGCAGAAGCTCTGGGCCGAGCGCAAGCTGATCCTCAAGTGGTGCGGCATCGCGGCCATCGTGGGTCTCGTGGTGGCCTTCAGCATCCCCAAGGAGTACACCACCGCCGTGAAGCTCGCCCCCGAGAGCGCCGACGGCAAGGGCGTGGGCGGCAACCTGGGCGCCCTGGCCTCGATGGCGGGCATCAATCTCGGCGGCGGGGGCGGCGCCGACGCCGTGAACCCCGACCTCTACCCCGACGTGGTGGCCTCGGTGCCCTTCGTCGTGCGGCTGTTCGACGTGGAGGTGACCGACCGCAAGGGTGAGCTGCATACCGACGTCTACCACTACATCGACGAAGAGCTCCGCGCCCCCTGGTGGAGCGCCGTCGTCGGGGCCCCCTTCCGCCTGCTGGGCTGGACCCTCTCGCTGTTCCGCAGCGAGGAGCAGACCGCCGGGAAGCAGGGCACGGACCTCTTCCGCCTCTCGGAAGAGGAGACGCGGATCGTCGAGGCGCTGCGGCAGCGCATCAGCGTCGCCGTGGACAAGAAGAGCTCGGTGGTGACGCTCGCCGTGACGATGCAGGACCCGCTCATCTCGGCCACGCTGACCGACACGGTGATGCACAACCTCCAGGAGTACATCACCCAATACCGCACCAACAAGGCGCGACACGACCTGAAGTACATGCAGCAGCTCTGCGACGAGGCGCAGCAGCAGTACTACGACGCCCAGCAGGCCTACGCCCGCTACATGGACGCCAACCAGAACATCGTGCTGCGCAGCGTGCGCATCGAGCAGGAGCGGTTGCAGAACGAGATGAACCTCTACTACAACCTCTACAACCAGACGGCACAGCAGCTGCAGGTGGCCAAGGCCAAGGTGCAGGAGTCGACGCCGGTCTATGCCGTCGTGCAGCCCGCCACGGTGCCGATCCAGGCGTCGAAACCCTCCAAGCCGATGATCCTCATGGGCTTCGTCTTCCTGGCGGCGGTGGCCGCCTCGGGATGGGTGCTCTTCGGCCGCGAGACGCTCCGCCAGCTCCGGCAGCGGTAACCGGCACGCCCGAACGAAACGAACCCTCCTCCGAAGCGCATTCGGGGGAGGGTTTTTCGTTTGTCCGGGCGGCACGCGATGCACGGGACAGGTAACCCGGGAGGACACGGGACACGGGACACGGGACACGGGACACGGGACACGGGACACGGGACACGGGACACGGGCGGGCCGGTAGGGCAACGGGCCGGCGGGGCGGCTGGCCGGACTATCGGGCCAGCGGATGGTCGGACAGTCGGACGTCGGGCGGGGAAGACCGCGCGGCGGACACCACCGCCAGACATCGGACGCAGGAGACCGCGCGGCAAGTACCGCAGCCGGAGGTCAGAGATCAAGCCCCAGACACCAGCCCCTGGACATCGCACCCGGGCGCCAGGCAGTGGGCTCCATAGATCGGTCCCCGAACACCGCACCCCGCAGACCGCGCCCCGGTCAGAAGTCCGCGTCCGGCTCGGGCATCTCGACGAGGAATCCCGTAGAGCCGTCGTCGACTACCGCGCAGCAGCACCGCTTGCGGGGCTCGGATGCAGGGGCCGGACGGGGTGCGGGACGCGCGATGCGCGTGCGTACCTCGACGATGCGGTCCTGCCCGTAGTCGATGCGGAGATCGACGCGCCGCAGCGCGGGCAGCACGTCGGAGGAGAGGAAGCGCCACACCGCAGCCTGGCGCCGGAGGGCCGCCTGCTTGGCGGCGTCCGAGCGGTCGCTGTCCAGCACCCGCAGCACGGCCTCGCGCTGGGGCGTGTCGGAGGCGGCCACCACCTCGCGCACGTCGTCCCACGACGCGATGCGGGCCTTCACGGCGATGCCGTAGGCATCCGAGAGTTCGTATTTGTTGTCGAGGTAGGCGACCACGTCCTCGGCCCGCTCGCGGGCGAGCTGTTCGTTGAGCCGCTGCGGACCGTCGGGCGAAGCATAGCCCGTCACGACGATGCGGCGGATGCTGCACAGCTCGTCGTTGGGCAGGCTGCCGACAAAGGCGTCGAGGTCGGAGAGGTCCAGCCCGTTGTCGGCGTAGTCGGAGGCGAGCTGCGTCGCGTCGATGCGGTAGAAGAGCACGTAGCCCTCGTCGCCGGTGTTGCGGACCAGGTATTTGCGGACCAGCTGGTTGCCTTCGACAGCCTCGGTGAGCAGGACGGAGCCTACCCCGGGCGACGGATCGGCCGCCCGGGCCTCCCCCGCTGCCGCGCAGCTCAGTGCGCAGCCGAGTGCGAAAGTGGTTAAGAGTGTTTTCACGCGATTGAATGGTATTGGTTTTCCCCTGCCGCGTCGCAAGATTCGTACCAATACGCAAGCGGCGCGGCGCCCCTCGAAGGACGCCGCGCCGCGCGTGCGAAGGCCTGCGGCCCTACATCCGCTCGGGCACGTCGATGCCCAGCAGCTTCATGCCGCTACGAATGACGCGCGCCACCTGGGCGGCCAACTGCAAACGCATGCGACGCACGGCCTCATCCTCCTCGCGCAGGATCGAGTGGTCGTGGTAGTAGCCGTTGAAACTCTTGGCCAGCTCGTAGACGTAGGCGCCGATGATCGACGGGGCGCAGGCGTCGCCCGCGGCCCGCACCGTGGCAGGATAGTCGCAGAGCATCTTCACCAGCTCGATCTCCCCGGCCACGAAAGGAGCCTCCGCGGCTGTCGAAAAGTCGATCCCCGCCTCCGCGGCCTTGCGCAACATGGAGCAGATGCGGGCATGGGTGTACTGGATGAAGGGACCCGTGTTGCCGTTGAAGTCGATCGACTCGCGGGGATCGAAGAGCATGGTCTTCTTGGGGTCGACCTTGAGGATGAAGTACTTGAGCGCACCCAGACCCACCATCGTCGAGACGGCCCCGGCCTCCTCTTCCGAGCAGCCGTCCAGCTTGCCCAGCTCGGCCGACATCTCGCGTGCGGTCTTCACCATGGCGGCGATCAGGTCGTCGGCGTCGACCACCGTGCCCTCGCGCGACTTCATCTTGCCCTCGGGCAGCTCCACCATGCCGTAGGAGAGGTGGGTGATGTGGTCGCTCCACTCTGCGTAGCCCAGCTTCTTGAGGACCAGCTTGAGTACCTGGAAGTGGTAGTTCTGCTCGTTGCCCACCACATAGATCATGTCGTCCAGACGATTGTCCTCGAAACGGCGGAAGGCTGTGCCGAGGTCCTGCGTCATGTAGACCGACGTGCCGTCGCCGCGCAGCAGCAGCTTCTCGTCCAGTCCGTCGCCCGTCAGGTCGATCCACACCGAATTGTCGTCGCGGCGGTAGAATACCCCCTTGGCGAGCCCCTCCTCGACGAGCGATTTGCCCAGCAGATAGGTCTGCGACTCGTAGTATACCTTGTCGAAGTCGACGCCCAGCGCCTTGTACGTGACGTCGAAGCCCTCGTAGACCCAGCCGTTCATCGTCTCCCACAGCCCGTATACCTCGGGATCCTTCGCCTCCCAGCGGCGCAGCATCTCCTGCGCCTCGCGCATGATCGGGGCATTCTTCTTGGCCTCCTCCTCGGTCTGGCCTCCGGCCACGAGCTCCCGGATCTGGGCCTTGTAGTGCTTGTCGAACTCCACGTAGTACTTGCCCACCAGGTGGTCGCCCTTCATGCCCGATGAGGCGGGCGTCTCGCCCCCGCCGTAGAGCTTCCAGGCGAGCATCGACTTGCAGATGTGGATGCCGCGGTCGTTGACCAGGTTGGCCTTGATGACGTTGTGGCCGTTGGCCGCCAGAATCTGCGCCACGGAGTAGCCCAGCAGGTTGTTGCGGATGTGGCCCAGATGAAGCGGCTTATTGGTGTTGGGCGACGAGTACTCGATCATCACCGTGCGGCCCGTGGGTGCCGCCTGCCCGTAGTCGGCCGCGGCGACCACCTCGCCGAAGCGCGCGGCCCAGAACGAGGCGTCGAGCTCGAGGTTGAGGAAGCCCTTCACCACGTTGTAGGCCCGGATCTCGGGACGGTCGGCCACCAGGCGCTCGCCGATCTCGGCGGCGGTCGCCTCGGGACCCTTGCGGCTCGCCCGAAGCAGCGGGAAGACCACCAGCGTGTAGTCGCCCGCGAACTCCTTGCGGGTTTTCTGTATCTGAAGCGGAGCGCCGGCGACACCGTAGAGGGCCTCGACGGCATCGGCGGCCGCTTGTGCGATAAACTGTTCGATATTCATGACTCGGATCGGAATTTTGGGTGCAAATTTAACGTTTTCTTGCCAAATAACACTACCTTTGCCCACAAAATCGCACGCCCGGATGAAGATAGCCGACATAGATCTCGGAGAGCGCCCCCTGCTGCTGGCGCCGATGGAGGACGTCACCGACCCCTCGTTCCGCTACATGTGCAAGCGGTTCGGGGCCGACATGGTATACACCGAGTTCATCTCGTCGGACGGCCTCGTGCGCGATGCGGCCAAGTCGCTCAAGAAGCTGGAGATCGACCCTGCGGAGCGCCCCGTGGGGATCCAGATCTACGGCCACCTCGTAGAGCCGATGGTCGAGGCGGCGCTCCGGGCCGAGGCCGCGGGGCCCGACCTGATCGACATCAACTTCGGCTGCCCGGTCAAGAAGATCGCCGGGCGCGGCGCCGGGTCGGGCATGATGCGCGACGTGCCGCTGATGGTGGAGATGACGCGCCGCATCGTCGAGGCGGTGAAGCTCCCGGTGACGGTCAAGACCCGCCTGGGGTGGGACGACGAGTCGAAGAATATCGAGGATATCGCCCTGCGCCTGCAGGACGTCGGCATCGCGGCCCTCACGATCCACGGCCGCACGCGGGCCCAGATGTACCGCGGAGAGGCCGACTGGACGCTGATCGGCCGCGTGAAGAACAACCCCGCGATCCGCATTCCGATCATCGGCAACGGCGACGTCGATTCGGGCCCGCGTGCCGCCGCGATGTTCGACCGCTACGGCGTCGACGGCGTGATGATCGGCCGCGCGACCTACGGCCGCCCGTGGATCTTCCGCGAGGTGAAGCACTACCTCCTTACGGGCGAGGTGCTGCCCCAGCCGTCGGTCGCAGAGCGCGTGGCGATCGCCAAGGAGCACCTTCGGAAATCGCTGGAGATCAAGGGAAACCACGTAGGCATCCTGGAAATGCGGCGCCACCTGACCAACTACTTCAAGGGGCTGCCCGACTTCAAGTCCACGCGCATGAAGCTCGTGACGTCGCTCGACCCCGGGGAGCTCTTCGCGACGCTCGACCTCATCGGCGAGCGGTGGGGCGACTGCGACCTCACCGCCGCCGTGCCGCCGCCCCTCTCGCACGACATCTGACCCCGAAGGGCTGCCGCCGGCGCAAACGGCGCCCCGGCCGCACAATATTCCGCCCCCGGCGGCGTTTCTCGGGTGAACCGACCCAACACCAGACATGAGAAACCTGCTCCTTGCGCTCGCGCTGCTCACAGCCATCGCCGAGCCTCTTCGTGCGCAGACCGCGCAGCACCCCGACACGCTCCCCCGCCCCGCGGGCCGCACGGTCCGCCTCGCCGGCCGCGCGATCGCCGCCGCCGACTACCTCCTCCCCCGCTCGCGCGTGGGCCTCGACCGCAACCTCCACCGCATCCCCCGCCACCCGGGGCTCGACTCGCTGCTCACGCCCGCCGAGCGGGCCGCCGTCGTGGCCGAGATCAACGCCCGCTGCGACGCGCTGGGCAAGGATTCGCTGCTCACGGCCGACCTCTTCTGGGTCATGCGCCCCTACTTCGACCGCCTGCACCACGAGGATCCCCACTACCGCATCGTGCCGGTGGGCATGCTCGACAGCACGGTCTACCCCACCCCGGGCGACAGGAAGCGGGCGTACCGACGGATCCGCATGCCGGCATTCAACATATTGCAGATCAACGACACGCTGCTGGTCGACCGCTCGCTCGACCCCGCCTTCCGGCGCGGCGACCGCATCGCGGCCATCGACGGCATACCGGCCGCCGAATACCTCCGCTACGTCTACGACGACCGCCACATGGAGCCCTCTACCCTGCTCTTCGGCCACCACTTCGAGCTCTTCCGGCAGCGCTTCCGCATCGACCTGGAGCGCGGCGGCGAGCCCCTCACGGTCGAGACCGAGGGACTCCCCTACCGCGACGCGCTCTTCCGCCTGTGCAAGGCCGAGGAGACCGACGCCAACATCCGCACCTACGCCGATGCACGCTGCGGCTACATCGCCATACCTCAGTTTTTCCCCGACAACAGCCGCCTGGTGCGCATCCTCCGCCGGGCGATCGTCGGTTTCAAACGGCAGGGCATCACCGACATCGTCCTCGACCTGAGGCGCAATCCCGGCGGCAACGGCCACGCCTTCGACGAGCTGCTCTCGATCTTCATCGACAAGCCCACGGTCGAATACTGCACCGGCCAGCAGGTCCGGGCATCGAAAGAGGCGATGCGCTACTACGATTTTCTCACCGAAGAGCAGCTCGGGCAGGTCGTGGCGCTGCCCGAAAGCGAGTATGTCCGCTCGTTCGCGACCGACCCGAATATGTATGTCGGAGGGATGCGCTACTGGGTGCTCGTGGGACGCGACACGGGATCGATCGCCGCATCGTTCGTCAACATCCTGCAATACAACGGCGCGGCGCTGCTCGCGGGCGAACCGCTGCGGCATAACGCCCTCAAATACGGCGAGGTGCTCGACGGCGGGTGGTTCCTCCCCGTGCTGCTCGGCGAGTCGTGCGTCTCGATGGTGCGCATCGACGAGCTTACGCGCCGCGACGACGGCTACGTGCTGCCCGACATCCCCATTCCGGCCGTCGCGGCCGAATACCTCGCGGGAGACGACGCCCAGCTCGACCGCCTGCTGGAGATCGTCCGCGCGCGGCAGCGATAACCGGCGCCACCGAACGAAGAGGAGCCCTCGTCCTTGCGGATGGGGGCTCCTCGTCCTTATGCGCTCCGGCTAACGGAGTACCCGCTCGACGTAGGAGGTGTAGTCCTTCACCGCCGGCGTGTAGTGCTCCTCGAAGAAGAGCGGCGACGAGATGAGGAAATCGGCCGTCGAGCGGTTGATCGCCGTCGGCACGTTGTAGAGCGACGCCAGGCGCAGCAGCGCCTTCACGTCGACGTCGTGGGGCTGCGCAGCCATCGGGTCGCAGAAGAAGATCAGGGCGCTGATACGTCCGTCGACGATCAGCGAGCCCAGCTGCTGGTCACCGCCCAGCGGGCCCGAGCGCAGCAGACGGATATCGAGCGAGTCGACGTTGCAATCGTCGCCGCTGCGACCGCGCAACGTGCGCTCGACCATGCGGCCCGTGGTGCCGGTGCACACCAGCGGATGGAGCGCCAGCACGGCGCAGTTCCACTCGACCCACTCGGCAAGGTCCTTCTTCATGTTGTCGTGCGCCACCAGCGCCACGAGTTTCTGTTTGTCCATATCGTAATCGTGTTAATTTGCATGTTACCCTTTCCGAGGGGCAAATACGATACCACTCCGGCGATAAGGCGGATTTTTTCCGCTCGGCAAAATGCAAGCGAGCCCTCGCTTATTCGTATCTTTGACTTCGTCGAAGATACTTCGTCTCGGCATAACCAAGCTTTCGCTTGTTTCTGCGCTCGACTTTTCGTATATTTGCGTCCTAAATTCCGACACGATCCGCTTATGAAGAACATACGCAACTTCTGCATCATCGCCCACATCGACCACGGCAAGTCGACGCTCGCCGACCGCCTGCTCGAGAAGACCAACACGCTCAACCAGCGCGAGATGCAGGCCCAGGTGCTCGACGACATGGACCTCGAGCGCGAGAAGGGCATCACCATCAAGAGCCACGCCATCCAGATGGAGTACAAGGCCCGCGACGGAGTGACCTACACGCTCAACCTGATCGACACCCCGGGCCACGTCGACTTCTCCTACGAAGTATCGCGCGCCATCGCCTCGTGCGAAGGGGCGCTGCTGGTGGTCGACGCCACGCAGGGCATCCAGGCGCAGACCATCTCCAACCTCTACCTGGCCGTGGGCCACGACCTGGAGATCGTCCCCGTGCTGAACAAGATCGACATGGACTCGGCGATGATCGACGAGGTGAAGGACCAGGTGATCGACCTGATCGGCTGCAAGGAGGAGGACATCCTGCTTGCCTCGGGCAAGACGGGCGCAGGCGTCGAGGAGGTGCTCGAGGCCATCGTGCAGCGCATCCCGGCGCCCGAGGGCGACGAGAACGCTCCGCTGCAGGCGCTCATCTTCGACTCGGTGTTCAACCCCTTCCGCGGCATCATCGCCTACTTCCGCGTATTCAACGGCACGCTGCGCAAGGGCGACCACGTGAAATTCTTCAACGCCGGCAGCGACTACGACGCCGACGAGGTGGGCGTGCTGAAGCTCAAGATGCAACCCCGCCAGGAGATCAAGGCGGGCGACGTGGGCTACATCTGCTCGGGCATCAAGACCTCGTCGGAGGTCAAGGTGGGCGACACGATCACCTCCGTCGCGCGGCCCGCCCGGGAGGCGATCGCCGGCTTCGAGGACGTGAAGCCCATGGTCTTCGCGGGCGTCTACCCCGTCGAGGCCGACCAGTACGAGGACCTGCGCGCCTCGCTCGAGAAGCTGCAGCTCAACGACGCCTCGCTCACGTTCGAGCCCGAGAGCTCGCTGGCCCTGGGCTTCGGCTTCCGCTGCGGCTTCCTCGGCCTGCTGCACATGGAGATCATCCAGGAGCGCCTCTACCGCGAGTTCGACATGGACGTCATCACCACCGTGCCCAACGTCTCCTACCGCATCACCACCACGCAGGGCGACACGCTCGAGGTGCACAACCCCTCGGGGCTGCCCGAGATCACCAAGATCGCCAAGATCGAGGAGCCCTACATCCTGGCGCAGATCATCACCAAGGCCGAGTTCCTGGGCAACGTCATCAAGCTCTGCATCGACAAGCGCGGCGTGCTGAAGAACCAGACCTTCATCACGCAGGACCGCGTGGAGGTCAATTTCGACATGCCCCTATCGGAGATCGTCTTCGACTTCTACGACAAGCTCAAGAGCATCTCGAAGGGCTACGCTTCGTTCGACTACCACCGCACGGGCTACCAGCTCTCGAAACTCGTCAAGCTCGACATCCTGCTCAACTCCGAGCCGGTCGACGCCCTCTCGTCGCTCATCTACGCCGACCACGCCTACGACTTCGGCCGCAAGATGTGCGAAAAGCTCAAGGAGCTCATCCCGCGCCAGCAGTTCGACATCGCCATCCAGGCGGCGATCGGTGCCAAGATCATCGCCCGCGAGACCGTGAAGGCCGTGCGCAAGGACGTGACGGCCAAGTGCTACGGCGGCGACATCTCGCGCAAGCGCAAGCTGCTCGAGAAGCAGAAGAAGGGCAAGAAGCGCATGCGCCAGATCGGCAACGTCGAAGTGCCGCAGTCGGCTTTCCTCGCCGTGCTCAAAATGGACTGACGCCATGAAGAAGACCATCATCGATCTGTTCGAGGCCTCCGTCGAAAAATACGGCTCCAAGACCTTCCTGCTCGAAAAGCGCCACCGCGAATTTCAGCCCACCACCTACGCCGAGACCCGCGACCAGGCGCTCCAGGTCGGCGCCGGCCTCGCCGCGCTCGGCATCCGGCCCGGCGACAAGGTGGCGATCCTCTCCGAGGGTTGCAACGCCTGGATCGTCTCGGAGCTGGGCCTCTTCTACGCCGGGGCGGTCAGCGTGCCGCTGTCGGTCAAGCTCGAGGAGTCCAACGACCTGCTCTTCCGCCTGCGTCACGCCGAGGTGAAGGCGCTGTTCGTCTCCAAGCAGCAGCTCCCCAAGATCCGCCGCATCCGCACCGAACTGCCGGCCGTCGAGCACATCGTCGTCTTCGGCCACCTGCCTCTGGAGGCGGGCGAGACGGCCTTCGGCACCCTCAAGCGGCTGGGCCGCGACTACCTCGACGCCCGCCGCGACGGGTTCATGGCCGTGGGCCGCGCGATCCGCAACGACGACATCGCCACCATCACCTACACCTCCGGCACGACGGCCGACCCCAAGGGCGTGGTGCTCACCCACCGCAACTACACGGCCAACGTCGAGCAATCGCTCTCGCGCATCGACATCCCGTCGTCGTACCGCACGCTCATCATCCTGCCGCTCGACCACTGCTTCGCCCACGTCGTGGGCTTCTACATCATGATCGCCTGCGGCGCCACGGTGGCCACGGTGCAGATCGGCTCCACGCCGATGGAGACGCTCAAGAACATCCCGCAGAACATCCGCGAGGTGCGCCCCCACTTCCTGCTCTCGGTGCCGGCTCTGGCCAAAAACTTCCGCAAGGGCATCGAAAGCTCGATCCGCGCGAAGGGGGCTTTCACGGAGCGCCTCTTCCGCCTGGCGCTCCGTACTGCCTACGCATACAACGGCGACGGCTACTCGCGGGGCCGGGGCTGGCGCTGCGTGCTCCGGCCGGCGGTGGCGCTCTTCGACCTGGTGCTCTTCCGCAAAGTCCGGCAGGCCTTCGGCGGCTCGCTGCGCTTCTTCGTGGGCGGCGGCGCACTGCTCGACGCCGAGCTGCAACGCTTCTACTACGCCATCGGCATCCCCATGTTCCAGGGCTACGGCCTCTCGGAGGCCACGCCCGTCATCTCGACCAACTCGCCCCGCCGCCACTGGCACCGCTTCGGCTCGTCGGGCAAGATCCTCCAGCCCCTGGAGCTGAAGATCCTCGACGAGGAGGGGCGCGAACTGCCGCGCGGCCAGAAGGGCGAGATCGTCATCCGCGGCGAGAACGTCATGGCCGGCTACTGGAAAAATCCCGAGGCGACGGCCGAGACCGTGCGCGACGGATGGTTGCACACGGGCGACATGGGCTACGTCTCGGAGGACGGATTCCTCTACGTTCTGGGACGCTTCAAGAGCCTGCTGATCGCCTCCGACGGCGAGAAGTACAGCCCCGAGGGGATGGAGGAGGCGATCGTCGACCAGTCGCCCTACATCGACCAGATCCTCATCCACAACAACCAGTCGCCCTTCACCGGCGCGATCGTCGTGCCCAACGGCGAGGCGCTGCGCCGCCTGCTCACCGCCCGCGGGGTCGCGGCCGAGGAGCGCCCGGCCGCAGCCGCGCGGATCCTCGAGGAGGAGATCGCGCGCTACCGCGCCGGAGGTCCCCATGCCGGAGCCTTCCCCGAGCGGTGGCTGCCCGCGGGCCTGGCCATCGTCGACGAGGCGTTCACCGAGCAGAACGGACTGGTCAACAGCACTATGAAGGTCGTTCGCTCGAAGGTCGAGGAGCATTTCGCCGACCGCCTCGACTACCTCTACACCCCCGAGGGGCGCCGCACGGACAACCCGCGCAACCTCGCCTCGCTGCGCCGGCTGGGGCTGTAGTGCGTTTCGGGTGCCGGGAGCGGTTTCCCCGGCTTTCCTCCGGCTCTTCCCGGCCTCGGGTGCGATTTTCCCGGGCCGATAGTCAATTTTCCGAGGCCGAAGGTTTGGAAAATCGAAAAAGCGACGTATCTTTGTCGTCGCAATGCGGAAATAGCTCAGTCGGTAGAGCATCAGCTTCCCAAGCTGAGGGTCGCGGGTTCGAATCCCGTTTTCCGCTCCAAACAAAGAAACGGCTGCAAATCAACACCTTGCAGTCGTTTTCATTTCTTTCAAGCCCTTCCACAGCCACTTTTCACGGATTTTCTACGCGTTATCTCGCGTGAAAATACACGCTTTCTATGTATATTTGACTGCGATTGTTGTCAAATTGTTGTCAAGAAAAACGCGCGATCCATGCCTACGACCTTTAAAGCCGTCGTCTACGCCGACAATAAGCGAAAAGACGGAACATACAACGTCAAAATCCGGATGACCCACCGCCGCCAATCGTTGAAGCTCTCGACAAATATCTACGTCGCGGCGCATCAACTCACGCGGAGCCTCAAACTGAAGGATCAGGCGGTCATCGACGAGACGACCAACCTCATCACCCGGTGGCGAGGGATCGTGGGAACGCTCGGCGCGTCGGCCGACGCAATGACCGCAAAGCAGGTTTACGAGCATATCCGGCAAACGGAGCTGCGCGAACAAACGTTCGCCCTCGACTTCATCGACTACATCCGCAAGGTCGGCGCAACGCTTCGTCCCGGCACGGGGAAGAATTACGAAGTCACCGCCAATGCGCTCGCGCGCTATACGCAAGGCACCGCGCTCGACGTCGGACAGATAACCGTTCGGATGCTCGCCGATTTCGAGCGCTTCCTGCGCAGTGAACCGTCGCAACGCGGCGGCAATCGCCGTGAAGGCTCGGCCGAGGCGCCCAAAGGAGATCGCGCCGTCTCGTTGTATATGGGCGTTATCCGCGCCGTGCACAACCGCGCAAAGCAGGAGTTCAACGACGAGGAGATCGGCGTCATTCGGATTCCCCTCTCGCCGTTCGGCAAATACCGAGTTCCGGCAGCCGCAATGCCCAAGAAGCGGGCAATCCCGGCCGAACTCCTGCAACGCATCATCGAACTGCCGGACGAGCCGGCGGCGACCGTATCGCGCCGCGATCTCGCGCGCGACTGCTTCCTGCTCTCGTTCGGCCTGGCGGGAATGAACGCGATCGATCTGTTCACCTGCCCGGCACAATCCCCGGATAGCGGCGTCATCGTCTACAACCGCACGAAGACCGCCAGCCGCCGCGCGGATGCCGCAGAGATGAACATCCGAATCGAGCCGCAGATCGCTCCGCTCGTGGAAAAGTACAAGGACCCGACCGGGCAAAGGCTATTCCGGTTCCACCTCCAATACAAAGACGGAGACGCGTTCAACCGTGCGCTGAACAAGGGGCTGGAGCGTATCGACGAGGCGCTGCGGGAAAGCGCCGATAGGGCCGCCGGGAACAGCGATTTGCCGCCGCATATCACGTTCTACGCCGCCCGGCATAGCTGGGCTACCATCGCCCGGTCCGCGGCTCTCAATATCGACAAATACACCGTGCACGAGGGATTGAACCACGTCGACCCCTCGATGAAGATCACCGACCGATACATCGAGCGCGACTGGTCGGCCGTATGGCAAGCGAACGCCGCCGTCATCGGCCTGCTCGATTGGACCGAAGTGGAAAATCGTGCCCGAGGCGATAAATAATCGGCAAAATATTTGCATATATAGCAATATTGCTATATATTTGTATTGTCAATCAAACGCAATACAATATGAAATGGAACGAACTACGAAAAATTGCCGAAGCGCACGGGTGGAGGTTGTGGAGGAACGGATCAAGCCACGACATTTACCGGCACCCGGACAAAAAAGAGGTCCTACTAATCGGACGGCACGGCAAAGAAGAGATCAAGAACGGAACTTTTAATAAGCTGAAGAAGCAGATCGGGTTTTAGCCCGATCTGCATTCAGCCAAAAACAACGCACGATGAAAACGACAGCACTTATTGAAAAGGGGAAAGACGGGTCTTTCGGGGTTTTCACACCCGATCTGCAGTCTACGATTATTGGAGAGGGCGTCACCGTCGCCGAAGCAAAGGCCGATTTCGAGAGGTCATTTCATGAAATAGTCGAAACGTATACGGAAAGTGGCGAAGAGCTTCCCGACGAGTTGCAGGGTCTCGAGTTCGAATACAAATACGATGTTGCATCCGTATTCGATTATTTCGACTTTATCAACGTAACCAAGTTCGCCAAGTGGGCCGGAATCAACGCCGGACTTATGCGGCAGTACAAATCATGCAACACCTATATATCGGAGGCACAGGCACACAAAATAGGACAGGCACTCCGCAATATCGGACGCGAATTATCTGCCATTTCGCTGTAGCGTTTGATTGACAATCCCGCAAAAGCGGAAACGGCGACGCCCCGACCAAAAGGCCGGGGCGTTTTGCGTTGCATATTTTCGGGCTACTTGTTAAACATATCGCCTCTTCCCGTCAATAACCACTTGGGCGACACGCCGTGCCGCTCGACAACGTGTGTCAACCAATGCGTCTTCAAAATCCGGCGCGTGTGGTCGTCGCGCTGCTTGTAGAAATTGCGCTTGTCGACGCCGAGTTCGCGGCAGAAGCCCTCGGTGGTTATTTCGCCCATCGCCAACATGGCGCCATAGGCCTGGAAAAAACGATCGGTAACAGCGTACATTAATCAATACATTTTGCAAGCAGCTATGATTTCATCCTTATACTTGTAAATATCATCCAACGATTCAAGCAAGTGCTTCTTTCCCCATTTCTCCACGTTGCATGTTTCGAGATACTTGTTTGAACTATTGAAATACAAACGGCAAATCGGCTTTCTGTTATTATCATCAAGCAAGATTCCGAAATACGACATCGTATCACGGTACTGCACGCGGTTAATATCGTCGATCTCTGGGTAAAGAATTGATCGAACAATATAAAATCCCTGCAATTCCTCTTCTGTAGTTACGATTCGGTTATCCTCGATCTTTTCTGTCGCATCCGATGCGGCCACCTCTGCCCCTTGTTCAGCCTTATCGACCCGATTTTCCACCACCGTATCAGCAGAGATCGCCGATTTAAGACGCTCGTTTATGTAATCGTTAGTGTATTGCACGAATGCTTGCTTCACAATCGCGCGAAATTGCCCCATTACAACGTCGTTGAAACGACCGGGATAAATCGGCCGGGCAAAGTATTTGACGAACTCATCGCTGGGGTTATTTATTTCCCGATCAATCGCATTCCGAATCTCGTTCGTGAATTTCAGTTCGCTGGCGGTATTGAGGATTGTATCTACATCGAAATAACTTTTGTGGAACTCACGCAACTTCTCAACCTGTGATTCCCGATATTTCTCCATGTTGAACTCGAAAAACGGTTTTTCGTCCATCTTATTTTTTTCCACCAAATCGGTGTAAAAACGATAGATAATACCGTTGGTCAGAATGCCGAAACGGGCTTTGGATACATGGAAATAACGGAACAATTGTCCGTTATGCGATGTAAGGTCTTCTTTCCAATGTTTACACTCGATCAAGATTATAGGCTGGCCGTCTTTATGAATGGCATAGTCGATCTTTTCCCCTTTTTTAATTCCCAAATCACAAGTGTATTCGGGGACAACCTCCGTCGGATCAAAGACATCGTATCCGAGAGTTTGAAGAAACGGCATAATGAACGCCGTTTTGGTTGCCTCTTCAGTTTGGGTATTCTCTTTAAGCTTGATAACCCGTTCACTCAAGAGCTTGATTTGATCCTTAAAGTCCATATGTTAGAAGTTTTTGATTGGGGTTTCTATCTCAATGACATACACATCAACACACGATACATCCCGTAGATGTCGGCGAACCGCACGGCGAACGGCTGGTATTTCGGGTCGGGGTTCAGCGAGTAGCACATCACGGATTCGCTATCCTCGCTCTTTCGCAGCTCCTTGATAACGCTGCCGTTGCACGTGTCGAGGACGTAGACCCGCCCCCACTCGATGAAGGCGCGCTCGTCGACCTTCTTGATAAGTATCTGCGCGCCGTTCGGGTAGTCGGGCGCCATGCTATCGCCCGAGACCGTCATCGCGAAATCGACATTGCGAATCGGCGACACGATACGCTCGCACTCGGCAACCTTCACCGACGTCACGAAATCGTTCAACGTGCCCCCCTGGGCCGCGATCGGAAGCAACGGCGCCGAAAATTCATCGGGACCGTCTATTTCAGCTCCCGCGGCGGAATTTTTCAGCATTTCGCCCTCACCCGAAAGGAGCCAAGCCCGACTTAATTCCGGGAATCTATTCGAAATACGTTCTAACGCATCTTCTCCAACCCCCTTTCTCATATTGGATATATAGCCATTCGAAAGGCCACATTCCGCTTCAAAACGCTGATTCGTCATCCCAACGCTTGAAATAAACGCCTTTATCCTATCCTTAACAGACATACAATCCATCTCTGCGCCTCCATCGAAATTTTTCAGCATTTCGCCCTCACCCGAGACGAGCCAATCAATATTTAGGTCGGGGATAATCGACGAAATTCTACTTATAAAATCTTTAGGTTCGTTAACAACTCCGTTTAGAACTTGTGAAAACGCAGATTCATTTGTATAGCCTAATTTCAGCCCTAAATCCTTTTGATTTTTGATAATCCCCGCCGATTTAGCGTATCTTACAACAATTTTATATCTGTCTAATTTGTTCATATCCAACAAAATATAACAAATACGATTTTCGTATAAAAACTTTAGGATTTTATATCTAAAGTATTTATATTCGCATCGTGGTTCTCACCAATAACACAGCAGGACCACACAAATATAATAAAAATAACGAACAAACGCACGACGATGAAGACCACGAACGAGACCCGCCGCCGAGTAATGAAGATGGCGCACGTGCGCCGCAACGTAGACGTGAAGCTATTCGGCCGAACGGACGGCGATTTTGCCAACTACCTCCGCGGCGCCTGGGCTACGGTCAAGGCCGAGCAGGCGAAGGTCGACGAAGAGGCCCGTATCGCCGAGCTGCGCCGGACGACGTCCCTGCCCACGGAGGCAATGGCGCGAGCCTCGTTCGAAGCCGGCCTGCTGGCCTACTACGGCGAGGAGCGCCGATACTACGGGGACTGACCCCGACACCGAATCACGAATCACCAAAAACACACGACCATGAAAACGAGAATTTGCAAGGTATCGAAAGAGCGGGCAATTCAAATCGCCGCCAACCATAACTGCGTCTCACGCGAGACCGCAGAGAAGTACACCGACAGCGAACTGCGGGAAGTTCTTCGCCAACTGAAGCTGAAGGCCGCATTTTAAACCACCCCGACCATGACACAACCCAACTCGGCGCCGAGCAGCGTGCTCGGCCTGGCGAACCTCTTCGGGACGACGCACAGAAAGATGCGATCGCTCATCGGCATCCTCATAAGCGCGGGGCTTATCGAGAGCGACGCATCGCCCCGGGGAACACGATTCCGAATTACGGAGCACGGCGAACCAGCGGCTTCAAAATGCGGATGCGGCATCGTTTTCCGCTCAAAAACAGGAGGATCGATTACTCGATCCTCTTTTCTTTTGTAGGTCAGTGGGTTGCGGCATTATCGCCTTTTAGCGTGTTAACGGCCTGTTTTAAGTCCTATGGCCGACCACACTATGCGAAGATCTCGGAAGCCAACATCGGCCGGGAGATGAAGCGGGCCTTTTATTCATTTCGGTAGTATTCGAGCGTCCGCCATTTGAACAGATATTCGTACCGTGCCTGCAGGAGCTGCGACCGGGCCTTGACGGCGGCCGTGAGTGCGGCGTTGTAGTCGGTCGCGGAGGCTACGCCGAGGTCGTATTTGCGCGCGACCTGCCGGAGCGCCTCCTCGGCCGCTGCGACGTAGTGCTGCGCCCCGCGGTAGCGACCCCACGCCGTGCGAGCGTCGAGCAGTGCCTGCGTGGCCTCCTTCGCGGCGCGCTTCTCGGCCGCGAGCAGCGTATACTCCGCGCGGCGCAGGGCGAGCTTCTGGCGCTGCACGTTCTTGCGGATCGCCAGGCGCCCGAAGAGGGGGACGCTGAGCGAGAGCGACACGTAGCTGCTGGCGTTGTCGCGGTACTGTGCGAAGAAGGGATAGGCCTCGTAGCGGAGGGTGCCGTCGGGGTTCCGGAACAAGCGCTGCCGGGCGTCCGAATAGCTCGACCCGTAGCCCGCCGAGAGGGAGACGGTCGGCCAGTAGGCCGCGCGTGCGATCTGGAGGTCGCGCCGCGCCAGGTCGATGCCCACACGTGCCGCCTCGACCTCGGGCAGCGCCCCGGCGGCATCGAGCAGCGTCGCGGGATCGTCGGCCACACCATCGCCGCCCAGCTCCTCCCCGTCGGGCGGCGCGGCGCGGAACGAGGCCCAGTCGTCGAGTTCGAGCAGCTGGCAGAGGTCGAGCCGCGCGATGTCGTAGGCCCGGCGCGCCGTCAGCAGGTCGTTCTCAGCATCGGCAAGCTGCGACTGGATCTGCAGCAGGTCGGCCACGGTGACCTTGCGCACCTCGACCTTCCGCGCGGTCTTCTCCTCCTGCGCCGTCAGCTCGGCGACCACCTGCCCGGCATCGCGGATCGTCTCCTCGGCGCACAGCACCTCCAGATAGGCGGCCGTGACGTGGAGCCGCACGTCGCGGCGCGTACTCTCCACTCCGAGCAGCGACGTGCGCAGGTCGAGCTGCGCACGTCGGAGCCGGTAGCGGTTCTTCAGCCCGCCGAAGAGCGTCGCACCCGCACCCACCGAGGTGCTGTTGCCGCCCACGGTCTTGTTCTCGACGAACTCGTAGGTCGTGGGGTCGAGCACGCGGCCCGTGGAGAGCGAGTAGCTGTTCGAGATGGAGATGTCGGGCGCATAGCCCCAGCGCGCCTCCGAGAGGCCGATGCGTTTCTCCTCGGCCGTGAGTTCCTGCGTCTTGATCTCGATGTTGCGGGCATAGGCACGGGCGATGCACTCGTCAAGCGTCCAGCGGCGCTCCTGGGCGTGGGCCGTGGCGCAGGCGCAGAGGGTCAGCAGTGCGATGAGTGGGCGCATGGGTCTATCGGTTTTTGAAGAGTGAGACCACGGGCTGGACGAAGCGCTCCAGCAGCCGCAGGTCGTCGGTGATGATCTCCGCCGTGCCGTCCATCTGCTGAATCATCGGCAGATGGCGTCCGTAGCTGGTGGTCATGCCCTCGGGGAAGAGCACCTCGGCCAGGTAGACGATCGCCGGGCTGGCAGAGGTCTGCACCTCTTCAGGCACGGCCGCGAGGGCGCGGATCTCGCCGCGCAGCACCCCGAACTCCATATAGGGATAGCCGCTCAGCCGCACCTGCACGCGCTGCCCCGTGCGGACCTTGCCGAAGCCCGCCGAGGGGATTTGCAGACGCCCGATCACCTCCGTCGTGCCCGAGGGCAGGATGCTCGCCAGCTTGTCGCCCACCGCGACGTGCTGGTGCGCGCTCCAGTAGCCCACGAGCGTCACGCGACCCGCCGCCGGGGCTTCGAGTACGTACTGCTGACGCCACTGAGCCAGCTGCGCCGCCAATTGCTGGCGGCTCTGGGACAGCGCACGCACGTAATCGGCCGTCTCGTTCTCCTGCTGCAGCGTGAGCTCGACGAGCTGCTGCTCCGACTGGATGATCTGCAGCTCGGTGGCCGTCAGCGAAGCGTCGAAGCCGGCCTTCGCGTTCTGCTTGGCGAGGTAGTTCTGGGCCGTCGTTTCGTAATCGGCGGCGGAGATGACCGCCTCGGCCAGAAGCAGGGAGTCGCGTTCCAGCGTGCGGCGCCCGTAATCGAGGTCCTGCGTCTGCAAGGAGCGCTGACGTTCGAGTTTGGCGTAGTGCTCGTGGTTCTTGGCAATCTGCTCCCGCAGGAGATGCTGCTTGCGGGCTATATTGCCGGCGGCGAGGTAGTGGCGGAAGTCGCGGCATTTGCTTTGGTAGTCCGCAAAGGCCGGTTGTAGGTCGCCGAGGCGGTAGGCGGCATCCAGCCATGCGGCGCAGACTGCCTCCGCAGGTGCAAGGGACGCATCGGCCGCGAGGCTGTCGCTCACGCATTGCACGTCCCGCCAGAGAGCCGGATTGCGCAGCACGGCGACAACCTGGCCCCGCACCACCGTCTCGCCGTCCGTGACGCACAGCGTGTCGATCGACCCCGCGTAACGCGCCACCAGGTCGGCAGGAGGGTTCAGTGTGGTGATCGTCGCCGGGGCTTCGACCGTGTCGGGGTACTTCACGAACCAGCAGCCCACCAGGATGCCGCACAGGATCGCGAAGACCACCGTCACGCCTCGGCGGACCACCCACCCCGGTGCCCGACCCAGAATCGCCTGGGCCTCTTCGCTGTATGAGTAATGATAATGTGGCATGTTCAGTTTGGATCAAGGTATTTGATTCTTTGAATTTCCTATTATTGCACTTAGCTGAAAAGTACAATGGGTAGGTTTCTGATCATATGAAGGAGCATGACCATGAAAATTGCCGATCCAGCCCTCTTTTCATATATTATATATGAATATGCCAGCAGCAAACCTGTAAGAAACGCCATACATTGTGTTACAAAGGGGGAGTGTACCGCACCGAAAATCACAGCAGACAATACGCAAAGACAAATATCGTTGAATCCGAATAATCGTCTGAATATCTTGATGACAGCCATTTGGAAAACAACGGTCTCGACAAATGGGGCTACAACGACAAATAACACGGCATCGAATATAAAACTTTGTTCGTCAGGTATTTCAATAATATATCCATCCGGGAAATAATAGTATAGCGGGAGTAGTATAATTACGGGAATGTAAATTGCTACTCCTATTACCAGGATAAAGCTAAGAAGCGATAAGCCTCTTAGCTTGGTATTGATCCTATAGAACCAGGTTCTCATTTCGATAAGTCAACTAAATCCAAGGTTGTCTGCCTCCGACATGGGTGTCCCCGGCTTCGATTCTCTCCATATCGTGCTCGGTGGGTTGCGGATCTCTATCCTTAACCCACATTCCCGCCGCTATGATAGCATCATATATAGCACCGTCCCGAGCGGCTCGATAGATCATTTTAGCCGCTCTTACGAGCACGCCGGGCCGCTGCCGATCTTATTCCAGTTCGAGGGGGTTATATTCGATCGTCCAGTTGTCGCCGTTGAGGCGGAACCGGTCCTCAAAAAAGGCATTCTCGTCGTTGTTGTTGAAGGCCCGATAGGGCTCCTCGTGGTAGTGGCGTTCGAGGCTGCGCCACCTCTCCCGCGACAGCTTGCGGCCGTTGGCCTTCAGCTGGAGAATCGCCTCGCGCGACGGCCGGATCGCCGTGCACTCGAAGCGGAACTGCGCCGTTTCGGCCCGGAGAATCAAACCCGGTACGCCGCGGAACAGCCACAGATTGGCCGCCGCCGGCAGGTCGGGGGCGAACCAGATGGTCCACTCGCGCCCGCGGAAGGTCGCAGTGGCTGGTATGCAGGCGTAGCCCAGCACCTCCACCGCCTCCCCGCCGACGCGCCAGACCGTGGTGTCGGCCGGTTCGTCGTAGCGGATCAGCCGGTCGGAGAAGGGATAGCGGTGCTCCGACGAAAGGCGGTGTTTCGCAAGATTTTCATAGACGGTCCCGATTCGGGGAGAAAAGACCCCTCGGCCGCCCGCCGAGCCGTCGCCCGTGCGCGTCAACTGTTCGTCGATCTGCCGGAGCACCGCAGGAAAGCACTTGGACCAGCGCGCTCCGATCTGCAGCACGACCTCCGTCTCGCTCCACCGCAGCGGATTCCACAGCTCTTTCTGATAGGAGTAGCGGTAAGTCGCGACCAGCTGCGACGAATCGAGCACCGTGGTGTCGGAAAGATCGACGGCGCGCAGGATCAGGTAATTGCGGTCCTTGAACACGTAGAGGTGCTTGGGCTCGTTTTGCGCCCTGCCCTGCCCGAAGGCGAGCAGCGACAGAAATAACAGAGTATATCGTATCATGTGAAAGCGGATAAAGGTCCTCCGAAACATATATTTCGGAGAACCTCGGGTTTTAGCCTAAATTATCGCAGTGCCCACCGTTGGGACAGCTTATCTGGACCATAAAAAGGGCCGCTTCGAAGTCATCCACAACGAATATGCTCTGCAATTCAGGTGTGAAAGTAAGGGGCTTATCCCCAGGATAACAATGGCATAGATATTTGCCTCCACGGACTTCGTTCATCTGCTTCTTCGATAGCTGCTGTGCAGCAAAGTTCTTCATCGATTTCATAGTCGTAGGTTTTAAGGTTTCATTCGGTTCGGACTTTTGCTTTTCGACGGGTGGTCCTGGGCCGCCGTTCGCCGCGCTTCCATCGGTAAGGTCGGCAAAATAAATCACTTATACAATGCCCTTTTATGTTTTTAGTTAAACGTACCCCGCTGCGCGGGTTCATGCCTCCTCGCGGGAAGGCTTTTTCGTCGGTCGCGGCGGGCCGGGCGCTGCCGGGCTTATTCCAGTTCGAGGGGGTTATAGGGGATGGTCCATGTTTCGTCGAGATAAACCAACCGGCCGGCGGCATCGGTCGTGACTATATAGGCTTTTTCCCCTCGGGCAAACGTTTCGTAGGGACGTTCGTGACAATTTCGTTCGTAGCGTAGATAGGCCTCCCTCGACTTCAGGTGTTGCAGGGAGTTGTATCTATACTTGACGATCGGCGCCGGATCCCGGGAAATCGCAACGCAATCGAAAGCAAAGAGACCGCCGTCGGTCGCACGTAGAATTGCTCCGGGCAATCCGCTCAGTTTCCAGGGACCGATCGGCAGCGGAATATCCGGCGCATACCATACCGTCCAGCTTCTCCCGCCGTATTCGGCCGTCGCCTTATGGCACACGTAGCCGCAGATGTCGGCGCGCTCGTCGTGCAGCTGCCACTTCAGGGCGGGACGGGCCTGCCGGTAATCTTTCATCCGATCGAAATCGAACCAATCGCCGCAAACGACCGTCAACGAGTCTGTCGCTTTGTCGAGATAGAGTTCCGAGAACAGATCGGAGCCGCTGTTGCCGTTTGCCTTGAGCGCAGCGTCCCACCGTTCATTCGACCTGCGGTTCGTATATGCCAGGTGGGTATACAGCCGAAGCACATCCTGCTGCTTGACGACCTTCCGTCCCACCTGGACCGCGATACGGCACCAGCGCACGGAGTCTGTCGCCTGCTCGCACGTTCGGGTGAACCGATACGCCAACGACAGCTGCGCCGTATCGATGACCGTAGAATCCCTGATGACAGCAGCCTGCATGTTCGGTGAGTAGCTTCCCTTGAACATCATCATCCTCTGCCCGTGAGCCTCCAAATGAAACAGGCTCACCGCCAGCAGCATCCATGTAATAGCTTTCATTTTTCTTTAATCTGTAATATTCCGTGAGGTAGTTTTCACCTCACGGAATAGTTGATTCTACAATTCCGAAATATGACAATCGGCGGCTATTTGGCCTTCATCGAGATCCGCGTGCATGTTTCGCAGCGCTTCTTCGAGCGTGGCACCCGTAGCAGAGTGCGACCATTCTACCGCTTTGTTCTCATGAATGTCCCATATCGTACAGTTGACATATACCCGTCCGCCCTTCACGTCGTTCATTTGCTTCTTCGAGAGCTGCTGCGCAGCGAAGTTCTTCATCGATTTCATAGTCGTAGGTTTTAAGGTTTAGGTTTTGACGGTTCGGACTTTTGCTTGTCGACGGGTTGTCCGCAACCGCCGTTCTTCGACAGGCTTCCGCCTCTCAAAAAAGTTTGCTACTTTTGCACTGCCTTTCTGCGTTTTTGTAAAACTTGTGAGCTGGCGGGCTCGGTTTTGCCTCCTCGCAGGAAGGCTTTTTCGTCGGTCACGGCGGTCGGGACCGCGATCCGGCATCTATCTCAATTTCCCAACTCCAACTGGTTCTTGACCAGCTCGTAGTAGTATCCGCGTTTGGCGGTAAGTTCTGAGTGCGTGCCCTGCTCGACGATGCGGCCATGGTCGAGGACAACAATGTTGTCAGCTTTCTTTACGGTCGAAAGTCGATGTGCGACGACCACGACGGTCTTGTTCTCGAACAGCCGCTCCAGTCGCTCCATGATCGTGCGCTCGTTGTTGGCGTCGAGCGAGTTGGTGGCCTCGTCGAAGAAGAGGTACTCGGCATCCTTGTAGGCCGCGCGGGCGATCAAAAGGCGCTGTTTCTGCCCGACGCTCAGTCCGTGGCCGTCGGCGCCGATCTTGGTGTTGTAGCCCAGCGGCAGCTCCTCGATGAAGGCGTCGATGTTGGCGATCGCCGCGGCGCGCCGCACACGCTCCATGTCGGGCCGCTCGTCCGAAACACCGATATTGTTCGCGATGGTGTCGGAGAAGACGTAGCCCTCCTGCATGACCGTGCCGCAGGCGCGGCGCCAGCGCGAGGCGCTGTAGTGCGCGATCTTGCGCCCGGCGAGCAGCACCTCTCCCGCCGAGGGGGCGTAGAAGCCCAGCATCATCTTGAGCATGGTGGTCTTGCCCGAGCCGCTGGCCCCGACGATGGCCGTCACCCGGTCAGCCGGAATCGTCACCGACACGTCGTCCAGCGCCTTGGCCGAGTGGGGTCCGTCGTACTGGAACGTCACGCCCCGGAACTCGATGTCGGCGTGGCGGGGGATCTCGCGGAGGCGCTCCTCGCCGGCTGGCTCCTCGTCGTCCTTCTCCTGAATTTCAGAAAGTCGTTCCAACGAAATCTTGGCGTCCTGCGTCGCCTGTACGAACTGGATGAACTGCGAGAGCGGGGCGTTGAGCTGCCCGATGATGTATTGCAGGGCCATCATCATGCCGAGGGTCATCTCGCCCTCGATAACGGCCGAGGCGGCGAGGAACGAGGTCACCACGTTCTTGGTCTGGTCGATGAACGTGCCGCCCACCTCCTGCGTCTGCCCCAGCACGAGGCCCTTGATCGAGACCTGGAACAGCCGCGCCTGGATGCGCTCCCACTCCCAGCGCTTCTGCTTCTCGCAGTTGTTGAGCTTGATCTCCTGCATGCCGTTGATAAGCTGCACGATGTTGCTCTGGTTGGCCGAGGCCTCCTGGAAGCGCATGTAGTCGAGCTTGCGCCGCCGCTTCATGAACAGAAGGATCCAACCCACGTAGAGCGCGCTGCCCAGGAGGAAGATGCCGAGGATCGTCAGATCGTAGCCGCCCATCACGGCGCCATAGATCGCGAACGAGACGACGGCCATGGCCATGCTGAGCAAAGACCCCGTGAGGAAGGTCTGGATGCGGTTGTAATCGCCGATGCGCTGCATGATGTCGCCCACCATCTTCGAGTCGAAGAAGGCGATGGGCAGGCGCATGAGCTTCGAGAGGAAATCGGAGATGAGCGAGATACTGATGCGCGTGGTCATGTGCAGCATGAGCCACGAGCGGATGAGGTTGTTGGCCAGCTGGCCCAGCACCAGCACCACCTGCGCCACGAGCATCATCACGACGAACGAGAGGTTGCCCGTGCCGATGCCCTTGTCGACGACCGACTGTGTGAGGAACGGCAGGATGAGGCTCAGCAGGCTGGCCGTGAGCATCGCCAGCGCAAGCTGCACGAGGTAGCTCTTGTAGGGCCGCAGGTAGTGCAGCAGCTGGCCGAACCGCAGTCGCTTGTCCTCGTCGCCTTTTTCTCTGTAAAACTCCGGCGTCGGCTCCAACAGCAGGGCGATGCCCTTGCCTCGGGCCGAGCCGGGCGAGACGGGCAGGACGGCGGGCGGCCCCTCCTGCGGCCCGGGAAGCAGGGAGGCGAGGGGCACCGTCGCACGGCTCTGCTCCCATGCCCGGCGGAACTGCTCCTCGTCGTACTTCAGCAGCCCCTGCGCCGGGTCGGAGACCCACACCCACCACCTCCCCCGACGCCGGGCGATGCGGTAGACCACTACGAAGTGCTGCTGGTTCCAATGCACGATGCACGGCAGCACCGCCTCATCGCGCAGCTGCTCCCAGGTGATCTTCACGCCCGTTGTGCGCAGGCCGATGGTCTCGGCAGCGTCGCTGATCCCCAGCAGCGAGACCCCCTCGCGCGTGATGTGGCACCGATCTCGGAGGCTTTGGAGCGAGTAGTGGCGCCCGTAGTGCTGCGCGACGATTCGAAGCGACGTCGGGCCGCAGTCCATCGCATCGAGTTGCTTGTAGTGGGGGAAAGACATGGTCGGAGGGCTTTATTTTATTCGAGTTCTATGGGGTTATAAGGCAGCGTCCAATCGCTGTCCATCGCTTTCAAGCCCTGCGCGGTGTTGGTTTGAATAAGCGTCGTTCCTCTTCCACCGTCAATGACTTCGTAAGGGAAACGATGGAACCGGGTCATCCAGTCATTAAACTTGCTGCGGGTCAGCTTGCGGGTAGGAATGACGTAACGTGCCATCGGCCGGACCTCCTGCTCAATGCCGCAGCACTCCCATACGAAGTGTTTTCGGCAGTCTTCAGCCTCGAGGATAAGCCCGGGAAGACCGCCCAATTTCCATGGACCATAGGGAAGCGGTATCTCCGGCGCAAACCACACTGTCCACTCCCGGCCGCGGAATCGGATAGTTGCCTTGATACAATCGTATCCGCATATTTGCCGATGCTCCCCGGATACATTCCAACCCAGTACGGGCTGCGGCTCTTCATATTCATAAGCCATGTTTTCTTCTGCATAGTCGGCCGCCCGCTCTGTCAGCGTGCACTGCGACCGATCGAGCCATATTTCGCTATTGACCGTTCCGGCATCACCTGCGAACTCTTTCAGCTCCCGTTCGCTTTCCGTCGGCGTATAACGCACGCTCATGCCGGCATAGCGGCCCATCTTCTCCGCCTCGGCCTTCACTTTCGTAAAAATCACATGGGAGAGCCGCAGGGCCAGACTAAAATACGACGTGTAGCTCTCTCCAATGTCGCACACCATCACGGTGGTTACCTCCTTATGCTGCATAGTATCCATCACGAACCGATGCCGATAATAGACCCGGCAAACGGAGGTATCCCGGATCAGGCTGTCGCGGAGATTCCAAGGGCGCGGCGCATATTTCGAGGCGGAAGCCAGAAAAATGCGGCGCGTGTATTGGCTCCGATTCTGGGCATATCCGGCCAGGGAAGTCAGCAGACAGCATAAAAGAAAAAAACGTTGAACCATAATCTTGTGTTTTTTACCGGCCGACCCGAAATAACTGGTCGGCCGGTAAGGGATTTTATATCATTTTGCAGTTAATCTCCTCTATGCCGGATATATACATATCTTCCTCCAGTTGCGGGAAATCCTTTTCTGCGATGATCGTCATACCACCTTCCCAGTGACATTCCCATAACTGATTCGGATTGTGGCCATCGCCGCCCTTTACTTCGTTCATCTGCTTCTTCGAGAGCTGCTGTGCAGCGAAGTTCTTCATCGTTTTCATAATAATAGTAGTTTTTAAAGTTTAGATTTGATTGGTTCGGACTTTTGCTTCTCGACGGGTGGCCCGCAACCGCCGTTCGCCGCGCATCCATCGGTAAGGTCGGCAAAATAAATCACTTATGCAATGCCCTTTTAATTTTTAGTCAAACTTCGATGCGGCCTTCTCGCGGGAAGGCTTCCTATTCACCGCGGCGGGCAGGGCCGCGGCGAATAGCGGTCGGACAGCGCGTGTCCGTTACAACAGATATTTCAAATCCGTCGCGTCGTACAGATCGGGCAGCCGCCGGCCGTCGACGAGGATCGTCGGCGTGCCGGTGATCCCGACCGCCCGGCAGTAGTCGCGGTGCCGGTCGAGGTCCTCGCCCGCCAGCGGGTGAACCGCCTGACCAGGCGGTAACTCGTGCCGCTCGTACCACGCGCCGACGATGCGCTCGGTCTGGGGCCACTCGTCCGAGATGCCCGACGAGATCATGCGCAGGGCGGCGTCGCGCGACCGCCCGTCGCCCTCGTTCACGGCGAAGAGCAGCTCGATGCGGTAGCCCTCCAAGCCGGCGAGCGCCCGATGGACCTCGGCGCACTTGGGACACGAGGGATTCATCACCACCGTGAGGGTGTGCTCCGCCTCGGCGTAGTTGGTGATCGGCATGCAGGAGCTGCACTCCGCGGCCGCTTTCGGCTGCCGTTCGAGCAGTTGCCAGAATAGCGCGCTGTCGCTCAGCAGCCGTTCGTGCTTGTACTTCAGCCGATCCGTCTCCCGCACGCGCTCCGCCGCGACGACGATCCTGCGGAGCGCCAGCACGCCGGCCCCGAACAGCAGGCCGAAGAGCAGGGCGTCGACCGCGAAGGCCGCATCGGGCACCGGCCGCCACGGCGCTCCGAGCAGCGCCTCGAGCGCGGCGTCCGCCACCAGCACGGCGTCGATGGCCAGACACAGCGGGCACCACCTGCGGTGGCGCATCTGCCAGACGAGCGAGTAGCCGACCGTCGACAAAGCGAGCATATCGAGCCACGGGAAGAGGGCGCCGGGGTCCGCGGCGACGAACAACCCCCAAAGGATCGAGGCGGCGAAGTAGACCGCCGACAGCTCGCCGAGCGACACCCACCCGAAGAGCTTGGCCCCGGCCGCGCGGAAGACCTCGTTGCAGTCGGAGCGCCGGCCCAGGCGGCAGAAGCCCTGCGCGAGATGCGGGTCGAACGACGCCTTGACGACGACCGCGAACGAGAGGGCGAGGCCCGCCGCCTTCACGAGATAGCGCAGCTCCGCAAACTCGGGCGCCCGCAGCGCCGCGACGGCCGCCACCACGACGAGCAGCCCCGCGAGCCAACGACCCCACCTTCGGTCGAGCGCATCCAGCCCCTGCCGGACCCGATAGAGCGGCCACGGCTCCTCGACGATCTCGTCGCCCTTCTCGGCCAGCAGCACCGTCCCGTCCCATACGGCGCGGAAGGCGTCGAACGGCAGTTCGGCGTATCGGCCCTCGGCCGTGCGCAGGGCAATCGTCTGCCGCTCGCGGTCGAGCCGCTCGACCAGCAGGAAGGGGTACTCCGCCTCGCCGGCCTTGACCAGAAAGGGGCCTCCGATCTCGAAGAGCTGCCCGAACTCCAGCCGGCACACCATATTGGGCACGCGCAGCGCATCGAGCGTGTCGCTCAGCGCCCGCACGCTGTGCGGCAGCGCATGGCGGGCATACGCCTCCCGGATCCGAAGCAGGCTGATGCGGATCCCGATGCGGGAGAGGAACAAATGGAGCAAAAGAGGCATTTGCGTTGTTTTAAATTGAAACCACTCCTAAAGTCTATGCCGAAACGTTGGTGCAGGTACCCCGGCTCCCATCCTGACAATGGACGTCGATGGAGGCGATGATCTCCTCCGCAGACGCATCGGCAGGCAGGAACCATGTCAGATACTCTTGCTCCCCGTCCAAGGAGTAGCACGAACAGAATTTGGTAGACAGACCGCCATGCAGGCGATTCATTTCGGCTTTGGTCAAGCGCTGGTTCCGAAATCTTTTCATAAAATCAATTTTTTGAAATTTACCTACTCTACGGGCTTTTCGGTTTCCGCCATATCGAACTCCACGGGGTTATAGGTGATGCGCCACTCGCCGCCGAGCGGCACCTTCGAGCCTCGCATGTAGAACAGATGCTTGCCGCCGGCGCTGAAATAGAAAGCGGGCGATCCGTGAAAGCCGCACTCCATGCGCAGCCATTTGCGTTTGCTCTCCGTGCGGATCGGGACGCCGCAGCCGGGCATGGGCACCGCAGCCTGCTCGATCTTCACCGGCTCGAAGGCGTAGGAGCCCGTGGCGTCCCCGGCCCGCAGGATCAGCCCCGGCAGTCCGAACAATTTCCACGGTCCGGCATCCGTCGGCACCGCGGGGGCGAACCATGCCGTCCACTCCCGGCCGCCATAGGTGGTCGCGGCGGCATGGCAGAGGTATCCGCCGACCGTGTCAGTTCGGCCGAGCATCCGCCACTCGGGTGCTGCGGCGCTCTCGTCGTAGCGGACGACATGGCGCCGCTCGAACGGAATGCGCTGCAAGACTTCGAACCGTCCCTCCGCGATCGATCGCAGGACTTCGCCGAGCGGCTCGAACGGCACCATGGGCCGGGCAAACCGCCCTTGCGGCTGGCCGAAGCCAGGGTGTCGGCCCGCGCGTAGGCGCAGCTGCGAAAGTCCGTATGGCGGGCGCCTATGGCCAGCAGCCACTCCGTTTCACGGGGTTTTGCGTCGGGCGCGGCGCGGTAGGTCAGCCGGTAGACGACGCGCAGCCGAGAGGTGTCGACGGGCGGCTGTGCGGAACGGACGAAGCCGCAAGCCGCTATGTCGTCTTTGTCGGCCATGAGGGTCAGCGACTCGAAGTCGTTGTTCCGTTGCCCGTATGCCCGGCCCGCCAGGAGGGCCAAAAGCAGGAAAAAGAGGATTTTCTTCATAATTTTTTAAACTAAATGCAACCCTCCCAGATGGCGTATTCCTGCCGGATACCCCGGCGTCGAGGAAGAACACGCCGCGCTCCGGGCGGCGGGCCGGCCCGCCGATCGGAGTCAGAGCGAAAAAGCTCCCGTATATACGGCCGAGGAGGTATCGATTTTCAAAACGTAATCGGCCGCGACCGACGGCAGCGAGATCCAGACCGCGGGCTCCATTTCGGTATCGCACGAAGAGGAGTGGACGCACCGCCCCCAACCGTCGACGATCTCTATTCGTGCCTTACCTACGCAGGTGTTGAATGCGATCTCCAGCTGCGCCAGCTCGTAATCGATGTAGGCCGAGACGTCGGGCACGGCGGAGCGGGTACGGACCGGCGTCTCTTCGCCCGGTTTGATTTCCGTGAGTATTACGATATCATCGGAATCCCCCTTCGGGGCGGTTTCGGATGATCGTGCATTGCCGGATCCGGCAAAGGCGAAGAGCGCTGCGAGCGAAAGAACAAGATGTTTCATGAGTAAATTTTTTATATGATTTGACTTATTACAAAATATAATACAGACGACAAAATCGTGCGATGGGACATATCCCGAACGCAAACAACAAATCCCTAAAAATATTACTATTAAATAATTTTAATTACCCTATGGCGCCCCAGCCTCCGTTTCGCGGTCGAAACGGCGTGGCCGACAACTGCGCAACACGAAAAAGTCCGTGAATTTTCATTCACGGACTCGAACCACGGCGGCGACGAGACGCCCTATCTCCGCAGGCTCGCTCGGTACTCCGAACACATGCGTTCGAAATGCTGCGGGATCGTCATTTCGTCGTTTGTGATGGCGAGTTTGTTCCGCAGCAGATTTCTGTAGTTGTAGTAAGTTTTGCTTTTGCTCTCCAGCACGAAGCAAATCGCCGATTTCGAAATGCCCATGCAGATCATGCAATAGAGCGCGAGCTCCTGCTCGGAGAGAGGGTATCTCGACCCGACGTAGGCTACGATGCCCGGCTGCCGGGAGTCGAGCAGGTCCTGGAATATCGGAAAAATCTCGTTCGGCTCTTTTCTGTTCGCGCCGCTCCCGCCCTTGGTCAGCAGCCCTTCAATCTTTTCGTGAAACTTCTCCTTGTCGTGCTTGAAATTGGATGCGATGTCGAGTATCTGCTTCAGAAAATCGATGCGCCGGGCCACGATCTCCGTGTCCATCGGATGCGACTCCCCACCCGCCGACCGATCGTCGCGCTGCGTGCGTAGCATCTCATACTCGCCCTTCAGACGCGATATGGTATTGAGATACTCTTCGATCTCCTGCTTCTGGCGCAGGATCTTTTTCCGCCGCAGATTCAGCCGCCACAAAAACACGAACACCATAAGAATCGACACGACGGCATATACGACCGCTCGATATTTGCCGATCTGACGCAGGTATTCGTTGCGGAGGGCCAGCTGCTCGTTCCGATATTTGGCCTTCAGCTCGGGTATGGCGCGTTCTTTCTCGACAAAATAGAGGGAGTCGCTGATCGACAAGGCCCGGTTGCAAAAGACCAGTGCCTCGTCGTATCGCCCGTTCAACGCGCAGATCTGACTTCGCATGTAGCAATACTCGATCCGGTCCCGGGGTGCTGCCCCGGCATCCGAAAGCAGGGGTTCGAGGTATACGGATGCCGAATCCGGCTGCCGGCGCTTGATATGGATGCTGCTCAAGATGGAATAATACGACTTCGGAGTCTTGCCACCGGCGTACTCCGCAACCCCTTTTCGCAGGGTCGTTAAAGCACCCTCATAGTCTCCGGCGTTTTTCTGAAGATGGGCCCGATAACGGGCCAGATAGAGCAGGGCCGATCGGTCGCCGGTCGCGACCGCCAGCTTCTCGGCTCGAATCAGACAATGCTGCCGACCGGCATACTGCCTGTCGGGAGGCATCGACGAAAGGGCGCCTATCAACGAACGCAGCTGGTTCTGCTCATGGCCCGTCTTCGCATAACAGACGGCCGCTTCGAGGTATCTCTTTCGGGCCGCATCCAGGTAGCGCTGCGAGGCATACAGACCGGCCTGAACATTGGCGATCAATCCTTTCAGATAACAATCGTCCGTCTTGAGGGCCGCTTGCTCCGCCTGGTTGAACAGCAGGATCGCCGAATCGACCTTCGCGGCATTTTCGTAAACGCGGCCGGAGTAGTAATAGGCCAGCGCGCGGTCATGCGCATTGCCCCGATGCCGGTAATACTTCAGCGCCCGGGAGATCAAGGTGTCCCGGTCCACATCGATATAATTCTTATCCAGCGCCTGGGAATACAGCAGGGCGAAACGGGCCTTGCCCGCTCGGGTATGCAGGGCCTTCGGGTCGATGGACTCCAATATGATTTTGGCACTGTCCGGCCGATCCGCCATCAATGACTCCGCCCGGTTCAATGCGCTTGCAGCTTGCCCCGAATCGGTGCAGGCAACGAACAGAGATGTCGAAACAAGAGTTATAAAAATAGGAAAACGCTTCATGATCGTGCAATATTCGATCATAAAGATAGAAATTTTCGGGTATTTGCCGCTTCGGGCGTCTGATATTTTCTTGTAGGTGACAGCGTTCGAACAGCAGCAGTATCGTCCAGGCAGGATCTGGACCGGCAAAAAGAGTCTTTCGACCATGACGTCAGCACGGTGTTACGCCCCTACCCCCGCAGCTCGTCCAACACGCCCAGCTCGCGCAACGTCTCTCTCAAGCGGGCACAGCATCGCTGCAACACTTCGTAACTACCATTCTCGTTTCCCGCTTCAAAGGGTCTTTGAGAAAAAGGACAACAAAAAAAACTTATGTATCAATTATATGTAAGGTTTTTATTTATATCCAATGAAAGGAAACAGAAGTTCTTGCAAGTTGATCAAGCACAGCTGCCACTTATTTCATTTTCACAAAAACAAGTCCTAATCAATTGCATTCACCTACTCATATAACATTATAAATACTAAAGATCATTCCAAATTCAAAATATAATTATTATCTTTGCATAGATCTTAGTGACTATTCAACTTTAATATCAATTCCCTGTTTATCAGGTGTTAATTGTATGGGTATGTGCTATTCCTAACATACAGCCGTACATGAGCCGGTTAATATTAGAATTTGTTTCGAGTACAAAGATATACAGAGTTATTCAATATAAGACGTTAATTGTCAGATTTTTGTGCCGATTTTCACTTTCCGGCAAAAGTGAAAGGAGTATCGAACTCATTAAGAGATACATGGACGAAAGAAGCCCCCGAAAAAATGTTGTTTTCGAGGGCTTTTGATGTTTTACAGACCTGTTCGTTTTTGAAGTGAACCGGTTTTTGGGTCAATCGGCGTATCGTCGATTGACGGGTTTGACGTGTATTTCGATGCGTTGGTCTTCCAAGATTCGGCGGACGGCTTTCCATAGGGGAAGTTTTTCTACTCCGGCCAGCTTCATAGCTTCGACGACCATCGTGTTTTCGACTAACCTGAGGTAGTCCTCTTCCCGAAGTTCGATGTATTTGTGAAGGTCTTTTTTGAGTTTCGCCATAAGTCACGAGGTTGAATTGTTATTTTTCGCCGAAATCAGCGGGTGTCTCGCCCCAAAGGGAATTGTTCCAGTGGAGCACTTCGATTTTGTCAATTTCGGAGGCCATCGCTTTGAGGAAGATTTCCGCTTTTTTGAGAGCGGCGTTCCTTTTGCGCGATGCTGTTCGTTTCTCGTTGAACCACGTCAGGGCGGTAAGACTATCGGTGTAGATGATTGCCGGATTGAAACGGTGTTCGATGATATATTTTGCGGCTTCAACGATGCCCACAAACTCACCGATATTGATGGTCTGGTTTCCGATATTCTGTTCAAAGAGGAGTTCGCCGGTGGCCAAATCAACGGCTCTGTACCGGGTAACTCCTCTTTTCATAGAATGCGCCCCATCGGTGGCTATTCCACGTTTTGGGCGCATCACAAATCGGGAATGGCCGGTGTGCAGAATCCGTCGTCGGCCATTCTCCGCAGAAGTTTTGCGGCAGCGGATTTGAAGCTGTTGATTACGCCTTCCAAATTTTCGATGTCGGTGCGGCGTTGTAACAGGGAGACAACTCCCGATACTGTGTTGCTGGAGTATGAATTACCTCTCAGCGGATCGAAGTAAACGGTTTTGTTTCCGAAGTTGACGGTTACCCGATAGGTTTCACCCGGTATCACCAGGGTGTCGATCGTGGCCTTGAAAAGAAGCGGTGTAGCCGCTACTACGACAAAACCGTTGCGTGAGTGCATTGCTTTGAGTTCGACTGAATACAATATGTTCGGCTGGACTTTGCCTTTCAGGTCTTCAGACAATACACAAATTTTCTTCTTGTAAGGTGAATCCTCACGTACTCCTCGCAGTTGCTTGGTCTTCGAGTGGCGCGATACGAATCCGATGATCTCGCCGGTTCTTGCCGAGGTCGCAAATTTCAATTGCGTTCGCTCTGATATCATACTCTGTTTTCATATTATTCCAATCTGGTTTTACGGTCAATTAACAAAATGGAAATCAGTCATTATTATCTAAAATATATCGCAAATTTATATTTTCATTTCGGAGTAATCAAATAAATTTAGGACTATTTTCAGGCTAATAAAACAGCTATTTACAGAGAGAAGCGGGGACTGTTACCATAGTCTTTCGTCTTCGGAAAAATGACTGAAACGTTCGTCGGCAGTGGAGGTTGAGTGGTTGCCGAGACATTTCCAGTACCGATAGACTCTTTCGCCTTTTCCTATACGGAAATAAATATCGTCGGCATTGATGTACTGCACTCCTTGTTCGGTGGCAGGATTGATCCATGTAGCATAATTTTCTATCCGCGGGTTCTTCCCAACGTATAATTTCTGCTTCTCGATACCGAATACGAAGATATTCTGCATCCGCACGTCATCGTCCACATCGAAGCGGCGGGCGTATGCCGCAAAGTCGTAGATGTCGGTTTGAAGCAGACTCCCGCCGAAGTAAGAAGCCGCACTGTCTTGCAGTTTGCGGAATGCCTGATTAAGCGGCTGACGAAGCCGGATTTCATTCAGTCGTTCCATCGTTACGGCATCGTTGGTAACGTATACCACGCGGAAGCCGTTGCGAGTGGTGTCGCATACTTCGAGGTGACGCACCACCTCCTGCGAGCGGTTGATGCTGTCGTCTATCGGGCCTCGCGTGCGGGTGCAATCTTTGAGTAGTCCGATGCCGAGGATGAGTACGATGACCATCCACGGGAGGAAGTGAAAGAAGATTCGCCATCGGATTTCCCGTTCCGTTTGTCGTTTGAACTCTTCTTGTGTCATGATTTGATGGGTTAAAGATGTTTCGGGAGAATCAGCAGTCCCCGCTTGTTGAGTTCTGCGCGGAGCATGCCTACCAGTTGCTCCAATGTCTTCACTTCCTGCTTTTCGCCTGCTTTTCGATGAAACAGCGGGGCGAAATAGAGTTTATGGTCGTTCTTGGTCGGATACGAGAGGCCGCCGATACATGCTTTCGGGATTCGGATTTGGAACAGTCCGTTGACTGGTCTGCACTGTTTGGAGGGCGGCACTGTGAACCCGTACTCAGGAAGTGCTTCGGCCACCATTTTCAGTATGGGGCGGATAACCTCGTTCGCGTAGTTCGGTACCGTGATGTTCAGTTGCGGTACGGGTTGCCTTTCGGCTTCTGCCCGCTCGATGGTGTCGAGTTGTTCGGAAACTTTCGCATCGCGCTGAAACTCCCTACGAACTGCTCAACGCCTCGGGTGACGTGTCGCGGTGGGTGCGGAAAGCCGTGTGGATGGGCCATACCGCCCTCGGCATTTGCGACCGGAACACGATGGGCGCCACGTTGGCATTCCAGAAAGCCTGCGACAAGGCCGGCATCCGTCCCGTCATCGGATACACCTGCACACTGGCGCACGAAGGCGAAAAAGTGGAGGTGAAAATCTACTGCCAGAGCCAGCGCGGACTCAGGAACCTGCTGCGCATCCAGAAAGCCGTCATGGTGGATGCTGTGGATGCGACCGTTCCGCTTCCCGAACTGCTCCGCCGGGGAGAAGGGAATGTATTGGTCTTCGGCAAACTCTCGCCGTTCTGGATGGAAAAGAACCTGCCTGCGGTGAAAGCCCTGCGGGAAACCTTCGACAATGTATTCTACCAGGTGGATTTGTCGGAGTACAAGGCCGAACGTCTGGATGCCGAGGTGCTGAAGGCGACCGCCCATTTCTTCCACACCTTCTACGACGAGCGGAACGACAGTTTTCTGGTCGAGCCGGTACTCATCGCCGACTGCTACTATCCGGACAGAGACGATGCCCGCACGAAAACCGTGCTCAACAAAATCGCCACGGGTGCCGCCCATGCCCAAAGCGACGACCAATACTTCAAGGACATCGACGAACACTATGCCGCCGTCTGCGCGCTCTTCGACGGCGAGCGGTGGAACACGGACGCGCTTTTCGAGCGGATGTGCCGCCACACGGTGGAAATCGCCGAGGGAGCCGAAGCCCGTTACCAGACCGAACGGAACTACATGCCCCGTTACGACATGACGGCGGAGGAACAGCAACGTTACGGCGACCGTTATGCCATGTTCCGGCAACTGTTGGAGGACGGCTTCCGGCGGCTCGTGCCCCGTGAGCGTGCGGAGGAGTACCGCACGCGGTTGGAGAAAGAGGTCTATATCCTCGAATCGACCGACAACATCGACTACATGCTCTGCAGTACGACACGGTAAACTGGGCGCGCCGCAACGGCATCCTCGTGGGGTGCGGGCGCGGTTCCGCCGGCGGGTCGCTCGTGCTGTACCTGTTAGGCATCACGCTCATCGACCCCATCCGGTACGACCTGCTCTTCGAGCGTTTCCTGTTGCCCGAACGTGCCGGTCTCTATCCCGACCGTGTAACCCGCCTGACCGACCGCGTGCTGTCGGACCGTGCCGTCCGTATCCGCTTCGACAATGGCGTCACCCTGCGGCTCGACCGGGACGCCGAATTAGTGATTGTCCGTGACGGGAACCGCCTCACGGTCTATGCCGACCAGCTCCGGGAGGCGGACGACGTGCTTTTCGACAACCGCGACCTGTTGTTTAACCTGCAAAGCGACCTCCTATGAAAATCGTACACATCCAGCAGGAAAAACTTCCGGAGCGCATCCTGATAACGGACAGCTTTTCGGGCGACGGCTACCGCCAAGGTCCCGGCGGGCAGCTTCCCGACGTGGACATCGACTTCCAGTCCGACCCCGGCAGGAGGTCAAGGAATACTTGGAGCAGCGATACAACACCGACGGGCGGCAGCAGGTCTTCTCCGCCGGTACGCTCACCACCCTGAAAATGAAAGCCGTGCTGAAAAACGTCAGCCGCGTACACCGTGTGCCGGTCAGTGTGGTGAACTACATCACGGCCATCTTCGGGGACGACAACATGAGTTGGACCGACCTGTTCAAGCTGGCCACCACCAACAAGAAAGTCCGGGACTTCATTTTACGGTACCCGAGGGTCATCGAGGACATCCGCCCGCTTATGGGTCAGCCGCGTTCCGGTTCCGTCCATGCCTCGGCCATCATCATCACGCCCAAACAGCAGGACGGCAAGCCGATGGAATGCTTCGACTACACGCCCATCAAAAAAGTGGACGACCTGCTCATTTCCGAGCTGGACGGATACTCCATCGACGAGGTCGGGTTGCTGAAAAATGACTGTCTCGGCATCAAGGAACTGTCTAAAATACAAGCCGTCATCGACATCTGCAACCGAGAATACGGTGCGGGGCTCTCCTTCGAGGGAATCGTGCGCAGCGGACTGGACGACGGGAAGACGTACCGCATCCTGTCGGAAGGCTACACGCAGAACGTCTTCCAGTTCTCCTCACCGGGCATGACCCGTTTCCTGCAAGACATGCGGCCGCAGAGCATCGGTGACCTGATTGCCGCCGGAGCGTTGTACCGTCCGGCAACGCTCGATTCCGGTTCAGCGGAAAAATACCTGCTCTGCCGCCGTGAGGAGGTGGCACCCGTTTACTTATGGGGAACCTACGACGCCCTGAAAAACACTTACGGCGTACTGGTCTTTCAGGAACAGCTCGCCCAGATGGCGCGTGAAGTCGGCGGTTTCTCGCTGGCTGAGGGCGTTCGGCTGCTGAAACTCATCTCCAAGAAAAAAATCGACGTCATCCGCGCCATGAAGGAGAAATTCATGACGGGAGCTGCCGCCAAAGGGTGTCCCAAAGAAGACGCGGAACACATCTGGGGAATGATTGAGGCCGGCGGCGGTTACCTCTTCAACGCCAGCCATGCCACCGCTTACGCCGTCACCAGCTACGTGGGAGCCTACCTCAAAGCCAACTATCCGACGGCCTTCTACACCGTGGCGTTACAGTGGGCCGACGACAAGGAAATCCCGCTGCTGATGGCCGAGATGGAACTCTGCTCGAAAGCCCGCATCGTGCCGCCCGAAATCAATACCTCCCGGCAGGTATTCTTCACCGACTACGGCACCGATGAGATCTTCTGGTCGCTCGGCCGCATCAAACAGCTCGGGGCCAAAGCCGTTGCCTGCATCGTCGAAGAACGCGAGAAAAACGGCCCTTACACCTCCATCGAGCACTTCATCCACCGGATATTCCGGTACAAATTGAAGAAATACGCTTACTGGGACGACCCCGACAACGCCGAAGAATCTGTGCGGGTTCCGGTCAATGCCCGGCATGTGCGGAACATGATTCTGGCCGGATGCTTCGACAAAGTGGAAGGCATCGGTACGGTGACGGAACGTTACGGCCTGCTTGTCCGTGCTGCGGCCGAGCTGGGCTTTACGCTCTCGGAAAAAGACTTTCCGGAGGAGTTAGTCGGGCGGCACTACTTCTGGAGCCGCCAGCAGATTGCCGTATCGGGCATCGGTTCGGTGGACTACCGCCGTATCTTCGAGGCATCCGAAGCCCGTGCGCTCGTGAAAGGCAAAGCCTCCTACCTGAGCCTTCACGACGTGCTCAACCCGGCCAGCGACGGACGGCGTGCCGCCGTATGCGCCTCCGTCACGGAGTTGACCGAGCACACATACAAAGACCGGGCAACCAGCGAACGCAAGCGGTTCGCCAAGCTGACGTTGCAACAGAACAACGACGTGGTGGAAATGGTCTGTTGGAGCGAGACTTGCGAAACCCACCGGGAGAAAATCTCCGCCCTGAAAGACCGTATCGTCATCGTGTCGGGAATGGTCAGGTACAGCGACTATTCCGGCACAAACAACCTGCAAAGTACCAAATCAACAATCATTCATATCGTATGAAAACCAACTTATTCGGATAATATGGCAACACCCAAGACAGAACAAGGAATCTATACGGCCGTCGTCCTCGACTTCGAGACCGGCGGTCTGGACTGCACGCGCTGCGCCTGCACGCAGATAGCCATGCAGGCCGTCCGGCTCGACACCTTCGAGGTGCTGGGCCGCTATGCGAACTACATCGCCCCTTACGACAAACAGACGTTGGGCGGGGCACCCAAACGCAAAGTGCTCAAAACCCGGCGGGAGGTCGACCAAGAGAGTTCTACCGAGCCGATGGACTATGAGGCCGCCGCACTGAACTACACCGACATCACGATGGACCTGTTGCGGGCACGGGGCGTTCCCTTGAAGCAGGTGGCGGCAGATGTCATCGACTTCGCCCGCAAGCATACCCTGAGCAAGGGACCCCGTTACAAACCCGTGCTCATCGGGCAGAACATCCCGTTCGACTCGGGTTTCCTGCAACAGATGATGGCTTATGCCGGGTTGCAGAAAGAGTTCGCGCAGGTATTCGCCGGCACGACGGACTTTTTCGGGAACTTCCAGCCCCATTACCTCGACACCATCGACTTGGCACGGCTCTGTCTGGCTGCGGACCAGCAGGTCACGTCATACAAACTGGAGCTGGTAGCCGAACGTCTCGGTATCGAGCTGGACGACGCACACGACGCCGATGCCGACGTGACGGCCACACGCGAGGTGGCCGCCCTGTGCAGCCGCCGTCTGCGGCAGAACGGGGATACGGATGTTTCGCAGCAACGAACGCTGAAAACGAGGGACCATTTCAAAATCTGAATCTATGGAAGAGAAGAAAGACGACAAGATAGAGCGGGTCACGTTCCGGGTGGAGGACCGCATGACCTACGGGGTGCTGAACTACGACGGCAACGAACTGATGGCCGCCATTACAGGGTATGACCTGAACGTGGTGTTCAACATGCGGCTCATCAACTCGCTGGCAGATGCCGAGGCGTGTGCCGACGCGCTGGCCGATGTGTTTTACCAGACACTGATGGAGCAACTTATCTCCAGAAAGGCGGATTTTATTCAACCGCCGAATAAGTAATCCTCTATTCTTTAATAGAAAGAACTCCGGCCCGGAACTTCTCCGGGCCTTTTTCAAATGACAACATGATGAAAAAGAAAGATAACGATAAGACGAACGAGGTGCTGCCGGCGATGCCTGTCCCTTTGGCGGACAAGCCGCTGACCGAGGAAGAGAACAAGTTCTGCGAGCTGTACGTCTCCGGCGGTCCGCTCTATGCCGGCAACCACCGCAAGTGTTACGAGGAAGTGTTCGGCAAGGGCAAGAACGTACCCATCGCCAGCCGCCTGCTGCTGGGGCGTCCGCATATCTCGGCCCGCATCCGGGAGATGATCGATAGCGTGCAGTTCGACGTCGAGACCATCGCCACCCGGTTGCAGGTGGCCGAGACACTCAAAGCGGTGATGAGCGAAACCTCCTTGGCCGAGTACACCGACAAATTCGGCGTACCGCTTTCCCCGGCACCATTGCGTGCCGTAGCCGTCAATGCCGCCAAAGCCCTCATGGAGCTGTATCCCATCAAGTGCTCTCAGGAGACCAAACTCCGTATCGACGGCGGTGAGGGCGGCGTAGTCTTCAACGTCATCGTACCGCAACCCACGACGCCCCATGAGTGAAAATAGAAACCGACCGAAGCTCAACCGCCGCACGGCGGAACGGGTGCTTTACATCCTCGTTATCCTCGGGTTGCTGTTATATGGACTACTGCGGGATTCCGAGGTCGCCGCCCGACTTATGGAAGCCATCACGAATGCTTTTTCCGTCTTAATACAAAACCCATCATGACACAAGTAAGAAACTTCATCAGCGACAATCTGCGGACGATATTGGTCATCGTCTCGTTCGTCGTGACCCTCTACGTGCAGCATGTCAGCAACACCGAGCATATCAACGAACTGACACGCCGCTGCCAGATGTTGGAGGTAAAAGTGCAGGACCAATACGAACGCATCGACGCCATCAAACTCGACAAAGCAGTGTTCGAGGCGACGATGACCCAATTTACCTCCTTGCAGACCGATATCCGGGAAATGCGGGAGGACATCAAGGAACTCTTAAAGCAAAAACGATAAATGATTGAGAAACCGGAAGGAATCTAAATTGCTATTCATCAAATACAAAGCGTTATGATTGCAAGAAATTCAAAAGTGAAGATAGTGGCATCGTCCCAGCTTACGGAGATGATGCTGGAAGAACTGGTCGGGGAAACGGGTATCGTGTCGGAAGACCTGACCGGTCCCGAACGTCGCGGATGCAAGGGATATATGGTGTTCCTCAAAGACCCATACCAAGAGGAATACGAGTGGTTCATCCCCGCAGAATCGGTCCGCCATGCGTAAAAGTACCCTGTGCCTGAGCCTCGCCGTGCTGTTGCTCGGTGGGGCTGCCGCATTCCTATGGCAGCGCAACAGCTATCTCAAGGAGGAACGCAACTGTTACCGCAGCAATACCGAATCGTTGCTGTCTGATATGAAACGCATCCGTGTGGATTCGACAACGATGGCTGTGGATGTGAACGCGCTGCGGTTGCGGGTGGACGAATACAAGCGGCTGCGTGCCGAGGATGCCGAGCAAATCAGGCGGCTCGGTGTGAAAATCAAACACCTCGAAGCGGCGGCACGGCATGAGGTTGAGGTCGCCGGACCGATAGACGCCGTGATACGGGACACGGTGGTTGTGCGGGATACGGTGCCGATTCTGCTCCAGAGGGTGGAGATGATTACGCCGCACATCCAGCTTACGGGAATCCTCGAGGACAACCGGCTGCGAGGCGAAATCCGGGTGCCGGTAACACTGCATCAAGCGGTGTGGGTAGAATATAAGGGCTGGTGGTTCTGGAAGCGGGTAAAGGCCGTGCATCAGACCATTTCAAGCGATAACCCGTATGCGGAGATTCGGTATTCGGAGTATATACGGATCAGTCGATAGCTTGTCAGAAGTGGCACACGAATTCGACCACAGACTTGTTGTGTTCGGAGATTAAAGGAACGGCGCCGGATTTGTAGAAATATTGCTCGTAGTTGATGCGTATGTCTGCTTGCAATTTCGGGGTTCCCCAACTCAAAGTGATACCTCCGGTAAGGCGATGCCTTCGCGGATCATCGACTGTCAATGCTCCCGCTTCGTTCCGTTTCCCTTTACTGTGGTCGGACATGTAGTCGTAGCGTCCCAGAAAAGAGAGGGCGGAAAATACTTTTTTCAGCGGAAGACGGTATGCGATGAAAGCATCGACCGCATTGACGGACGGGAAGCTGCCGTTCGCATAATGTTTGCGGAGGTATTCGCCCTCCACATGCCACCGATTCGATTGGTAATATCCGCCTATGTCGTACATGTTGACTTTCGTGTCGCCCGCATTGGCTCGCTGGAAACTGGCTGTCAGGTTAAAATGTCGTGCGACCGTCATCTGTGCCTTCAATGAAAAATTATAATTGGAGGTCCAGAAATTCTTTTGGTCTGTTAGACCGGAGCCGTTGAAGATTCCTGCTTCGAGCGTGAGCGGACTACGTCCGAAAAAGGTATAGCCTACAGAGGCTCCCACATCCCGAACATTTCCGACCTGTTTGGCAATAAACGACCGATTGGCGAAATATTGCAGGTGTGGCGAACGGTGGGCATCTATCGTAAACGGGACACGCATTTGTCCGACGGTCAGTTTCAGGTGTTCTTTCGGTTCGATTCGGACGTAGGCATCGAGCATCCTGATAGCTCCTTCATCCGACAAATCGATTTCTGCCTTGTAACCCACTATCGGGAGCACCTTGCCACCGATACTCACACGTGCATTGCGCACCTCAAAACGACCTTTAGCGATTTGAGGCTGGTATTCGTATTTACCCCGAATCGTAGCATGTACATCCGGCCGATAGGATACCGAATCGGCAGCTTGCGATTGCAATCCGCCGATAAGCTGGATGGCAATCAGTAAAATCAGCGTGTATTTATTCATGGTCAATCGTTTTTAAGTTCTGTATTTCACCATTTTCGGGTATCGCATGTCCGGAAAATTCCGTGTCGTGCAGTTTGGCATACGCCCGCAGGTATTTGCGCAGATTGGACACCATTTCCCGTGTTTCCTGAAGCAGGTTGAGATAGACGTACAAGACGGTCATCGCAGACGGGTCGCCCTCATGTAAGCGGTCGTGGAGCTGGTGATACATGCCGGAAATCCGGCTTTTGGTTTCGTCGCAGCGTTGGCGCAACACGGAAATATTGTCGATTGCGGAGTTCCCAAGCATAGTGAGCGTATCGTCGAACAGGGCGACGACCTCGGTGCGTACCGCTTCGAAATCGGCGACATAGTGCGGCGAAAGCGGGAAGAAATTGTTGGCGACATGTTCCTTGCAGACTTCGTTGATGCGCCGCAGGTTATAGAGTATCGACATGCAACAATTGTTAGCCAGATGAAACCATGCGCTTTTCTCGATGGCTGCCTCACGGCTTACCCGACGCAGGCATAGCGTTTCCTTCCGCCTGGCGTTCTTCAACATGCGTTTTTGCCACAACAGGCTGTCTTCCGTCTTGTCGAGCTTTCGTACCGCCTCGTCGATAAAGGCATCGGTGATTGAGCCGTAGCTAACACGGGCGAAAAGCAGAAACTTGCGTTGTTGTTCGGTGATGTAAAGAAGCAGAAGGTTCCACGTATTGGTGTTGTCTTCGGTAGCGAGAATGGTCTGGAACAGGGCATCGCCCGCTTCTTCGGTATTTTTGGCACGGAAGCGTCGATTGCTTCGTATGAGCAGGAATACGGTCAGTGCCGCAAGTGCGAACATCGCCCATACGCCGCCCGTGTGCATACAGAAGACGATGATTCCGGCTCCGATGAATGCGGCTCCTGCCGTGAGGAACCAGCCGCCGATAACCGAAATCACGCCCGTAATGCGGAATACGGCGCTTTCACGGCTCCACGCACGGTCGGCGAGCGAAGTACCCATGGCGACCATGAACGTGACGAACGTGGTGGACAACGGCAGTTTGAGCGAGGTTCCTAATGCAATAAGGGCACCTGCAAGGACGAGATTCACCGAGCCGCGTATGAGGTCGAATGCCGCCCCTTGTTCCATTACGGTATCATCGACATCGAACCTACGGTTGAACCAATGCCGGATACGGCAAGGCGTTACACGCCGTATCCATGAAAAAACCGAAAGCGCCCAGCGTACCAGCCGTCGTGCAAGACGCGAGGAACCGAACATTTCGTCTCCGCTGTTCTGGCTGCCTAATCCGATTTCCGTTTTGGTGACGTTGCGTGCTTTTTTCGATGTGGCGAGCGAGAGTACCATAATCGCACCCGCACCGATGAGAAATCCGATTGGTGTATTCGCTGGTCCGTTGAGCGAATCCATCAGAAAACCGTGCGCATCCCCCATGCCGTTCACCGTGTAATCTTGATAAGAGGCGAGACCGGAAAGCGGTACCCCGATAAAGTTCACGAGATCGTTGCCCGCGAATGCCATGGCGAGGGCAAAGGTGCCCATCAGGACGATTACTTTCAGGACGTTCACCCGCATGGCGTGCAGCAATTGCATGATTATCGTGAATCCTGCCAGACATACCCCGATGATGGCGAGTGTGTTGGTTTTGATCCAGCCCTTGACCTCCGGCGTCATGAAAGCGAGGTCTTTGGCTCCCTTGATAAGCAGGAAATAGACGATGGCCGTAGCGCACAGTCCGCCGAAAATACCGATTTTCCATTTCAGCCTGCATTGGTAGTTGAACGAGAAAATCATGCGGGTGAGGAATTGCACGACCGTTCCAAAAAAGAAAGCAATGGCAACAGAAAGGAAGATACCGAGGATCACCGAAAGCGCTTTTTCGGTATTGAGCAGATCAGCGAAGCCGAGCTCCGTCGTATCGGATGCCATTTTCATTAGCGAAACGACGAATGTGGCACCGAGCAATTCAAAGACCATCGACACCGTTGTGGAAGTAGGCATTCCCAACGTATTGAAAATATCAAGCAGAATAACATCGGTGACCATCACCGCCATGAAGATGCAGATTAGGTCGTAGAATGCGAATTGTTCAGGTCGGAATATGCCGTGGCGGGCGATATCCATCATGCCGTTGCTCATGGCCGCACCGATGAAGACGCCAACGGAGGCAACGAGGAGAATCCGTTTGAACGATGCCGCCTTGGATCCGATAGCAGAGTTGAGAAAGTTCACGGCGTCGTTGCTCACGCCGACGAAGAGGTCGAAAATCGCCAGTAAAAAGAGAAAGACGACCACGCATAGAAATAAGATATCCATCATTTATCTGTTTTTAGCTTTGAAAACTATTTTACCATTGAATCACTCTGTCGTACTATTTCCGGTCGAACCGGATGTAACTTTGCGCTATCGGACGATAGTCGGGATTGGACCATAAGGTGCTGGCGAGGATCAGGTCGGCGCTGATGCGGTTGCAGGCGATGGGAACGTTATGCAACCTGCATTGCCGCAAAAGCATCTGAATATCGGCCTCGTGTGGTTGAGGATTGAGGTCGTCGATCAGAAAAACCGCGAAATCGATCTCACCTCGAACGACCATTGCCGCAATTTCGGCATCGCCGCCCATCGGTCCGGAGTGCATACATTTCATATCGGACCGAATGCCCATTTCTTCCATTGCCGCTTTGATTAAAGAGCCGGTGGTTCCTGTGCATACCAAACTATGCTTCGATAAATAAGCGGCATTCAATTTCACCCAGTCGACCATATCCGCTTTTCGGTGGTCGTGCGCAACAAGGGCGATTGTCAATTTCTCTTTCACGCTTTGTCAGGTTTATTTGTGCGCAAAAAAAACCTTATTCTGTTTCAAAAAGATTTCAAAAAATTTAAGATATAATTAAATCGATAATAATCAAATAAATATGTAGTGATTTCGCCCGATTCGGGGCGATTCCAGGATTTCATATTAAGTATATGTTTTTGAAATATTCCTGAAATAAACAACGGGCATTTTTGCATCGTCAAACAGAAAGAAACCGATATGAGAAAAATTGTACTTTTTATAGTGGGCTTGTTCGCATATTCGTCGATAAGTGCCACCGTCCTCACCGGGATGATAACCGATAAAGAGAGCGGCGAGCCTCTTATCGGGGCCGCCGTTTATGTAAAAGGCACTACTTTGGGCGGTGTATCCGACGCGGAGGGTCGTTATGCGCTGACCCTTGAGCCAGGCTGTTATTCCATTGTATCGACTTATGTGGGATATAAGGATTTCGTGTCGGACAATGTGCAGGTCGCCGGCGATACCCTGGTGCTCGATATTGCGATGCAACCCGATGCGCAGTTGCTGGGTTCCGTCACGGTCCGGGCCGTCGCGCGAAAAAACAGCGAAGTCGCCCAGATTCAGGAACAGAAGAAAAGTGCGGTCGTGCAAAACGGCGTATCGGCGCAAGAAATCGCCAAGACGCAGGACAAAGATGCTTCCGAGGTCATCAAGCGCATTCCGGGCATCTCGATTATCGATGAAAAATTCGTCATGGTCCGCGGGCTTTCGCAACGCTACAACAATGTGTGGCTGAACGGAAGTGCGGTGCCGAGTTCCGAAGCCGATTCGCGGGCGTTCTCTTTCGACATCATTCCGAGCAGCCAGCTCGACAACATGGTAATCGTCAAAAGTCCTGCGCCCGAATATCCGGCGGATTTCACCGGAGGGTTCGTTCTCGTGAATACGAAAAGACAACCCGAAGACCGCGCATTCGACATCTCAGTCGGATTGGGCGTCAACGACCGGACTCACTTCCGGTCGTTCCGCGAAGCGGAAAGCAGCCCGACCCATCTGAGAGGCGGCATGAAAGGAACGATGACCGCCTATCCCGGTTTTGCAGGTGAAAATCCGCGCATCGACCCCGTGGCAAGCGGGTTCAACAATGATTGGCGAGTCAAAGCAGTCCGTCCGCTCCCCGACCTCAAACTGAATGTAAGTTATACACAAACGTGGCAGTTGAACGGCGGCGCGCGATTCGGTCTGCTCGGGGCCGCCAATTTCTCGAACAGTCACCGGACTTTGCTCGACATGGAAAATTCGCTTTACGGACCATTCGATGCGGGTAACGACAAGTGTGTGCCTTTGCGAAAAGCCGTCGATAATCAATACACCCGCGAAAACCGCATAGGCGGAATGTTGAACCTCTCTTTCCGTCCACGTGACGACCGGCACTATTTCGAATGGAAAAACATATTCAATCAGACGATCAAAGACCGGTATTCCGACCGCAACGGATTCAATGCCCAGTCGGACAATATCAATGATATGGAGTATTATCACGCTTCGCGTCCCACTTTCAATACGCAGCTTACCGGACGGCACTCTTTCGACCGAGATCACCTCGACTGGAGTGCAGGCTATGCCTTTGCGCAGCGGAATCTTCCGGACCGCCGGCTGATTCAGCGGACGGATCGCACCGAGCAGACGATGGGCATCTACCGCATCAGCCGCGAGTTCACCCGTCTCGACGAGCATACGGCTTCTGTCGGAGGCAACTATCGCCATGACTTCGATTTCGGTGCGGTTGCACCTTCCCTGAAAACGGGCGTTTACGGAGAGTACCGCACCCGTTCCTACCGTACTCGTCAGTTCCAGTACGGATGGCAGCCTGACAACGCACTGCCCGAAGGATTCCTGTTCAATCCGAATGTGCAGGGTGAAGTTCTGACGGATGCAAATTACGGTGCGGACAAACTCTACCTCTATGAAGAGGTGAATTTTCTCAATAACTACAATGCCTGCCAGAGCATGGGGGCTGCTTACGTCGGTATCGACATTCCGTGGAGGCGGTTCCGTCTCTATGCCGGCGTGCGATATGAATACAGCCGACAAACATTGGAGATGAATACGCGCCAGTGGGAAGAAAGTCTGCAAAGTACCGATTATGATTATTCCGACCTTTTCCCTTCGGTGAATCTTACTTACAGCATTTCCGACAAGCACCAACTGCGTGGGGCTTACGGTCGTTCGACGAACCGGCCCGAGTTCCGCGAATTGTCTTCTTCGGTCTTCTATGATTTCGACTTGGGCAGCAGCGTGATGGGCAATCCCGATTTGCGGGCTGCCTACATCGACAATGTCGATTTGCGTTGGGAATGGTACCCGTCGCGAGGCGAGCAGATCTCGGTGGCGCTGTTCTACAAGCATTTCACCGATCCGATTGAATGGACTTATACCGTTGCGGGCGGTACCGACCTCATTTATTCTTTTGTCAATGCCAGAGACGCCGACAATTACGGGGTGGAGGTAGATATCCGCAAAAGTCTCGATTTCATAGGGCTCAGGAATTTCTCCCTCTCTTTCAACGGCGCATTTATCCGAAGCAAGGTGCTTTTCGAGAAAGGAACGAACGACATCGACCGCCCCATGCAGGGACAATCCCCTTATCTGATCAATACAGGGCTGTTCTATTCCAATTCCGAACACGGCTGGAATGCAGCTATCCTATACAACCGTATCGGCAAACGGATCATCGGCGTAGGCAACCGTTACGGTACGGCTTCGGACGGTACGGCCCGAAACATCCCCAACTCGTATGAAATGCCCCGAAACAGCCTCGATCTTTCGGTGGCGAAGCGGTTGGGCAAATGGACACTCAAATTCGCCGTGCGCGACCTCCTTGCGGAACCCTGTCTGTTCAAGCAGATGGAAGATGTCGTACAAAACGGGAAAAGCAGAACCATCGAGGAGACGACACGCAGGTACAGACCCGGACGCAATTTCAATATAACCATAGGATACAATTTATAAACCTTTTAATTCAAATGAGTATGAAAATGAACATGATGCACACGAGCAAACTCGTCTTGGCGGGTGTTGCTCTCGGAATGGGACTGATGTTGGGTTCCTGTTCCTCCGATGACGAACCGGTTCTTCCGGTCGATCCGGAAGTGACCTACAAAGGCAATGTGGCTTACAGCAGCGGAATCCTTTTCAACGAGGGCAAAGAGTTGGGCAACGGTACGCAGCATTTCCACTTCACCGGTGACGTGGTGCTTGAACGAGGCACTTACCTGCTGAAAGGCTGGGTATATGTGGATGCGGGTGCCAAACTCAGCATTCCTGCCGGAACGATTATCAAAGGTGACCGGCAGACGATGGCCGCTCTTATCGTGGAACCCGGCGGCTACGTCGAGATGAAGGGGACGAAAGAGGCTCCCATCGTCATGACTTCCGCTCAACCTGCCGGACAACGGCGTCCCGGCGACTGGGGCGGTCTGATTATCTGCGGCAATGCCCGCAATAATCAGCAGACCATGCAGATCGAGGGCGGACCGACGACGAAGCACGGCGGCAACAATGACAAGGACAATTCGGGTATCTATCGATATATCCGGGTGGAGTTCGCCGGTTATCCTTTCGACACCGACAAGGAAATCAACGGTGTTACCTTCGGTTCCGTGGGCAGCGGCACGACAATAGACCACATTCAGGTATCCTATTCCAATGACGATTCGTTCGAGTGGTTCGGAGGTTCTGCGGATTGTCGCTATCTCGTGGCATTCAAAGGATGGGATGACGAGTTCGATACCGACAATGGTTTCTCCGGCAATGTGGAGTACTGTCTCTCGGTGCGCGATCCCCGTATCGCCGACATTTCGCAGAGCAACGGTTTTGAGAGTGACAACAACGCCAGCGGTGCGGAAACAACTCCGTTCACGTCGGCCACATTCAAACATGTAACCTTCGTCGGTCCCATGACGGTCAAAAACAGCGATTTCAAGAACAGTGCGGATTATATCACAGCCGGCGACCTTTATCCGAACAACGGTTCGAAGCTGGGTAAATTCCAGGCAGCCATGCAGATTCGTCGCAGCAGCAAGCTCCGTATCGAAAACGCATTGGCGATCGGTTATCCCATCGGATTGATTCTCGACGGCGAAAAAGGCAATACCGTGCAGTATGCCAAACAGTGGGAACTCACCCTTGAACGTATCATTTTTGCAGGAATGGGGGTTGTCGGCACCGACAAAAACAAACTCTATGAGGATTACCTCTTCGATTTTGCAACGGGGACGGAAGACCGGAACTGCAAATCGTTCTCGCATACGTTCTTCCTTTCGAATCCCTCCAACAAGATGATGACCGAAGCGGAACTCGGTTTGGCCGACCCGTTCGGTGTCGGTCAGAATTGCTGTCCGGCGACCGTGCTGTCCGATGGTCTTGGAGGTTATATCGGAGCGTTCAAGGATGCGTCCGACAACTGGCTTGATGGCTGGACGAATTTCGATCCGCAGCACGCGGACTATTAGGATCGACTGCGGACATGATGCCGAAAGGCGATGGACTTCCCGGGAGATTCATCGCCTTTCTTTTTGTATCGTGCGGAATATGAACGGTTCTCGCTCGGGTTATTTTTTCATGAAAGTGAGGTGAAAGAGCAGTCCGCCACCGGATCGATTTTCCACCGTAATATTACCGCCGTGCCACAAGACGGCATTCTTGACGATGGACAACCCCAATCCCGTTCCTCCCGCCTGCCGTGAACGCCCCTTGTCCACGCGGTAGAATCGCTCGAAAAGCCGAGGCAGATGTTCCTCGGCGACTCCGCATCCGTCATCGGCAACGGAAAGCGAGATGATGTTTTCATCCGACGCGAGCAGGCGTATTTCGATGCGACGGCATCCCGAATAGGCCAACGCATTGTCAAGCAGATTGCGGAAAACGGATGCCAATAGCGTGGCATTCCCCAAAACCGGAAGTGGTTCGGAAACGGCATCGACCAGTGCGACATTTTTGTTGCGGGCCGCCAAGGCGTATTCGTCACACACGTCAGCGATGACCTCCTGCAAATCGATTTCGTTTTTGGCGATGGCATCGCCGCCGTCGTCCATGCGGGTGATGAGCGATACGTCTGCCAGCAGATTTTTCAAACGTTCGCTGTTGGCATAACAGCGTGCGATGAACTCGTCGCGTTTTTCCGGCGCGAGTTCCTTGTGGGTCATCAGCGTTTCGAGGCATACCTGCATGGCTGCCACTGGCGTTTTCAGTTCGTGGTTGATGTTGTTGGTAAGCTGTTTTTTGATCCGTATCTTCTCCTGTTCTTCATGCAGGGCGAGACGATGCTGGCGGTCGCGGTCGGCAATAGCCTCTTGCAGTTGTGCATAGAGCCGCACAATATGGTTGGAAATGTCGCCCAGTTCGTCGTGCGGGAAGGGATCGGTATCAAAGATTCGCTCGCCGCGTTCGGCCTTTTCAGCGAACCGGTTGAGGCGTGAAACATGAAGTCCTACCCGACGGGTGGCGAAATAACCGAGCAGGCTCATAACCGATGTCACGCCGATCATGAACCAGAGAAAGCCGTAATCCGCCTGAAGCAGTATCCGGAGTGATACGGAATAAGGTACGGCCGTGCGGACAATGCACTCGTTTCCCTTGCGGGCAGAATAGAAATAGGTCTCGCCCGTGCTCTCACTGTGCCGCCGAATGGTGTATCCGCTACCTTTTGCAAGGGCTCCGGCAATCTCTTCACGTTCGAGATGGTTCTCGGCAGGCAGCGAATCGAGCGAATTGTCGTAAATGACCCGCCCCTGCAAATCGATGACGCTGACACGCAAGCCCTCTATCGCTGGCAGACTGTCGAAACGGAATGCCGTGTCAGCGTGGTCGGTTTCCGCAAGCAATGATTTGTTGAGGATTTGCAGGCGACTATTCAGTTCCTCCGCCTTGAACCGCCGTTCGCGATGATACTGGAAGGCGGCGAAACAGAGCACCATCGTCCACGAATAGACGAGCAGCCACAAGAAGAGCCGGCGGTGATAGGTCGGTTTATTCCATGAAGCCATAGCCGTATCCCGAACGGGTCACAATATGTTTGCCGTAATCGCCCAGTTTGGTGCGTAAGCGTGTGATGTTCACATCTACAACGCGGTCGAGCACCACGACCTCTTCGGGCCATATCCTGGCGATAATCTGTTCCCTGGAAAATACCTGCCCTCGATGTTCGAGCAGCATCGCCAGAATTTCGAACTCTTTGCGGGGCATCGGAATCACCCGACCATCGAGGCGGCATTCTTTTTTGTTCCGATCCACGACAAGACCGCCGCAAACAAGATTGTCGATTCTGCTCTCGTTCGACGGAATCGCACTTTTCGTTCTTCGCAAGACGCTCCGGACCCTTGCGAGTACGTTTTTGACCGAATAGGGCTTCGTAATGTAGTCGTCAGCACCCAGATCGAGTCCCGACACCATGTCTTCTTCCGTATCTTTCGCCGTGCAGAAGATAATGGGAATCGAGGCGGTCGTTTTGCTGTTCTTGAGGATGCGCGCCATTTGCACTCCGCTGATTTCACCCATCATGATGTCGAGCAGAATAAGAGCATACCGGCTCAGGTCGAGCGTCAGAGCTTCTTCGGCGCTGTAAGCCACATCGACCGCATAACCCGCTGCTTCCAGATTGAACCGCAGCACCTCGCAGAGGGTTTCCTCGTCATCGACGACCAAGATTTTCTTATCTGTTTCCATTGTGTTTCAGCGGTTTTTAATTTGCAAAGTTAAATTAAATCATGATTAGCTGATTACTGCTGAAAAAGTTTAATGAAAATTTAATGAAAAGTGATTCTATTTCGGATTTTAGTAAAAACAAAAAGTTTATAAAACAAAAATGAAACAACCTCCTTCTACTTTTGTAATTTACAGAATCAAAGCATATATCCCGAGAAACTGAGAATGGCAGTCTATTCAAAAATTGTTACTGGATGGTCAAGGCTGAGATTACATATACAAACTGCTATTGGTGTTATGAATAAAAAGGAATTGATACGTGATATTTCGCAAGAGCTTGATTCTTCAGTTTCGCAGGAGAAAATAGCCGTGATACTTGATACGGCTGTGAGCGTGGTCAAACGGACACTCGATGTCGGAGAACCGGTGAAGTGGTCGGGATTCGGGACGCTGACGGTCAAGGAGATTCCGCCTAAACGGCTTTATTCGCCCACGTTAAAGAAGTATATCGTGACGAAAAATGTACGGAAAATCGTTTTCGTGGAACCTCGCCGAAGGAAATAAGATTATAATTCATTTAAGGAGCGACCTCGGTACTGTCGGTGCCGGGGGCGCTTTGCTATAACCATTTCCGGCTGCCGAACCGCTATTCTTTGATGTAACTCTAATAGCATCAAAGAATGAAACTGCTTCTCAGACGCAAATACAAGGCGGAAAACTATACCATCGGCGACCTGTCGGTTGACGGTCGTTTCTTTTGCCATACCATCGAGGATACCGTGCGGGAATTGCCTGCGCGGTGTCCCGATACGTCGGCGGGGCGTTCGTGCCGCTGTCGCGAGAAGGTGTATGCCCGCACGGCAATTCCGGCCGGCACGTATAAAGTGACCATGCAATACAGTCCGCGATTCCGGCGGGTGCTGCCGTATCTGCACGATGTGCTGCATTTCTTGGGGATTCTGATTCACAGCGGCAATACGGAGGAGGTTTACACTTACGAGAGGATCTCGTTTGCCCAGAAGCATTCAATGAGATTTTAGTAAATATCATGCGAGAACTTATTCCGGATGAAGTCAGCCGCTTTATTCATCCGCAGTTTAAGGATTTATTCAGGTTTGAGGAGTTTGGTAACGCAAAAGTTAAAGAATGTCTTGCCAACTATATAGGAAAGTTGAGAGATAGTCAAGATGCGATGCGGACGAGTTTAAAGAAATCTATTATCAATAAAAATGAGTATCTAATAGAAGATTTTCAAACGACCGTTTTTTCGCATTCAACAGTAAGTGCGCTGATGGAGTTATTACATGCAGTTGTCGAAAATAACAGTACAGCATTCGAAGCTCGCATTTTACCGTTATTGGACGAATATTATAATTATACTACAACAAACGATGTCAAGTTGAATAAGAACGTTTATGATTGTAGAACTTTCTATCGCCCTCTAATTGCAAATGCACTCTATGAAATGAGCTTGTCCGACATTGCCATTAATCAATTCAAATCCCATTTGAAATTTATTGAATTGATATATGGCTTTGATGACATGTGCAGCACTTTACAATATTATAGAATTTATCCAAACCAAATAGGCGTCTATTGTTATGCAGAGATGCTCCAAAAAGAAGATTCGGATATGCCTGCGCGTTTGAAAGACCTCTATGATATTATTGTTAGAGATACAACCATTGATAATAGTAGTAGTGTTAAACATGAACTTGTAAATGCTTCCTATGCGCCATATTTCATTGGAACTAAGATGTTGAAACCCGAACATTTGGCAAATGAAATAGTCAAGCGTATATATGAACGTACTTCATACAATATAAGCAATTATTCCCATCAGAAGTCAGTGATTGAAATCATTGAACAGTTGGAAGATCCTCTATGGAGAAATTGGTTCTCTGAATTGGACAACGTCAAATCCAATATTATGATGTCTGTCATCCAAGATCAAGACAAAAAGCGTCACTTATTCCGGATTATGCAAGTTGAAGATAAGAATACATTAAATACAATAGCAGGTTTAGTTGATGAAAAGAATCTTTCCCGCATTATTGAACTTGGTCGAAAGGCTCTAATAAACGAACAAAACGAAACAGCGGATTGGACCTATAAAAAAGTGTTGGGAGAATATGTTGAAACGAGTCTTCTTGAAATACTAAAAGAAACATTATCAGATAAGGAACTCCATGTAAAATCAGAAAATGTGCAAGATGGTCAAGACTTTATCATATATATAGATAATAAGCCATTTTACTATATTGAGGTTAAATCACGTTGGGTAACATCTGATTCGGTAATGATGAGTGCATCTCAATTAAAACGATCGATCGAAGAAAAAGAACGATATGCCTTGTTTGCAGTTGATATGACTGACTTTAATCATGCTAATGTAGAGTTACACGAATATCCTGCCATGAAAGAAAGTTTAGAGCGGATAAACGTGATATCCAATATAGGACATCTAGCTCAACATTTGAAAAGAATAGTTGAAAATCCAGATGATGAAGTTCATATCGGAGGTGATTACAAAGCGATAGTTCCTCAATCTCTTATAAAAAAACATAAAAAAGAATTTAAGTTCTTTATTGCAGAGTTAAGCGAAAAAATAGCGAGTTGTTTATAATTTTATGCAACCCCAACCAATAAATAACTTTTGGTTGGGGTATGCGCCTATGTATTACTTATATCCCCCAACTATCGTAACGGGCGTTCATGCGCTGGCGCAGTTCTTCCTGCTTGGTATTCTTGTAGTAGTGTTTCTCGATGGTTCGGGCGCTGTTGCCGGCCATTTCAGCGACGTGGGTAATCGGAGTACCCGCATCAAGTTCGCTGGAGATAAACGTGCCTCGTGCCGTGTACCAAGTCATTTTCTCGTCGATGCCCAGAATCTCGCAAACTTTGTCCAGAGTCTCACTGACGAGGGTTGAAAAGCTGTTACGGCGTCCCATCTTCTGTTTGTCGGTTATGTGTTTCTCGGTATAGACTGGGAAGACATAGTTGCCGATGCCTTTGCCTCTGTATTTTTCCAGAATTACGATGAGGCGGTCGATGAGCAGGGGCTTGGCCAGCTTAGGGAATTTGGTACGTTCATAGACAATCATGCCTTCCTTTTCGTTAATCATGTCCCATGTTAGGTTGACGACATCGACGTTGGCCATGCCGCCGCTGTAAAAGCTGAAGAGGAAAAGGTCAAGACAGAGTTGCTCCTGCTCGGAAAAGAGGCTGCGGTCCATGAACTCCATCCGGCGGATGATGTTCGGATTGACGGCTTTGGACTCGAACTGCCCCCACGCCATCTTTTCCGTAGCCGCCTCGAAGATTGTGGGGTTGGCTCCGTACATGTGGAGTTCGTCCTTGGCATAGTTTACTAATGCCCGGAAGATGCGAAGAAGTTGGCGCAGCCCGGCACGGTTGCCATTTTCGATGCCGCGCCGCTCTAGATAGACGATGTATTCCAAAAGGAATTTCTGGGTAATATCGGTAAAGTAAAAGCGGGACAGGTCTTTGTTGTACTGCTTTTGGGTGAAGGCCGATAGTGAAGTGCGGAACTGCTTGTACATGCCGGCGGTGCCGACACTCTTGACGAGCTTGCCGTTCTTGAATTTTTCGTGGTTCTCGAAGTATTCGATTCTGGCGTTGATAAGCTGGAGAACGGTCAGCACTTTCGATTCATGTTTTGCCTTTTCCTCTTCTTTGGGTTTAAAGCAATCGGCCCATTGCAGCACGGAGAAGTTGCGTCCGTCCTTTTCCCACCGTTCAGCTACGGACATATACTTCTCTTTGAGTTCGAGCAGCAGTTGGTTTTTCTTGAGGTACTCACTGGAAGCGGATTCAAAACTCTGGGTTTCGTTGTTCCAGCATTTGTAAGCTCCGGTGATACTGACGACCCGGGGAATGCGGGTGTAACCGGTCTTGTAGAAAATCATTTCCAGTTTGACCATCTTGGGGTCCTGGGGGTCTTTGCGACCTTTGAATGTGATCGAACAATACATATCGTTAATTTTCAGTGGCTCATGTATTCCTGCCGGTTCCCCACATGGGAGCCTACATAAGAATAGAACTATCCACCGTATTCGGGTGGAAACGGAGGCAATCCGTTACCCGACGAATCGATTAACTTGTTGATATGTAGCCGTTTTAGTCTATGCGGATTTTGACTTTATTGGAGTTGGAAAATCTTGGAGATTCTCGTTGCAAAATTTACCTATGATTACTCGAATAAAAATAGACGGCTTCAAAAGCCTTATCAATACACAATTATATTTCGGTCCATTTACGTGTATAATCGGAGCCAATGCCATCGGAAAATCCAATTTCTTCGATGCTTTGGTTTTTCTGTCGAATTTGGCCGATAAAACATTGATCGAAGCGGCCAAATCGGTCCGAAGCGAAAAGCAAAATTCCAACATTAAAGACATCTTCTTTCGAGATAGGGACATGTCATATGACACCATGTCGTTTGAAGTAGACATGATCATACCCAAAGAGGGTTACGATGACTTGGGCCAGAAAGCCTATGCCTCTACCACAGCAGTACGATACAAACTACAGCTTTGTTCGACCAATAACTCGGAATTGGGAGAGCCGATTCAGATATTATACGAATCGTTAGATCCTATTCCGATCAAAGAAATTCGAAAACAGTTATATTTCGCACCGTCAAAGGAGTGGATTTCCTCTGTGATCACAGGTCGGAAGAGCTCTTCTTTTATCTCCACGACAAACGGCAACGTTAAGATCAAATTACACCTCGATACGGGAGGTGCTGAAAATGCCACCGCAGACAACCCGGCAAGGCGCAAAAGAAGTGGCCGCCCGATGGAGTTTCAGCGGGAAAAAATGCCGCGAACGCTTCTGTCCACGGTAACTGCAGAGTCCCCCACCGCATTTCTCGTCAGACAGGAAATGCGCGATTGGATGATGTTGCAACTAGAGCCAACCGCGCTCCGACAGCCCAATACGATTTATGAAGTAAAGAATGCGGAAATAAAGGCGAATGGTGCCAATATACCCGCAACGCTTTACCGTCTTGACAATCAAAATCCGACCCGTGATATATATCAGGAAGTAACAAACAAAGTCATAGATCTAATACCGAACATATCCGAGCTTTGGGTCGATCGAGACGACAAACGCGATCTGCTGACCCTGGAGACTAAATTTCGGAACGGGCTCACTCTTCCGGCGCAATCCCTATCCGACGGAACATTACGTTTCTTGGGTTTAGTAATTCTTCAGGTCGATTCCGCAAACAATGGCGTCATCTGTTTGGAAGAGCCTGAAAATGGCATCAATCCCAAGAAGATCAAAGCTATGACCAACTTGTTACAAGAAATAGCTACAGATACCAATTTTGCCGTAGATATGGACAACCCGCTTCGACAAGTCATTATAAACACCCATTCGACTATCGTTGCGAGCGACATACCTTATAACGATTTGTATTTTGCAGATAGCAAACAGATCTATCATGAATATTTTTCTCGGAAAATACTGGTTACGGCGTTCTCTGCCCTCCCGTCGACATGGAGAAGCGAACACAAACTGGCTGAAACGACAAATGTCGGAGATATAGAGAGTTATGTAGACGGTAAACGAGGCTCCCTGTCCGATCAATATGTACCTTCTATGAAAAGACGTAAAGACGAAAGTTGGATACAAACTACCCCCAACTACCCATAAAAGGGTACTGGGTCGATTTTAGGGCGATTCCTAAAAAAGTAGAAACCATATCGGAAAAACTCGCATTAGCAAAACAGCTATATCAGTTCGATGTGATTTTCTACCACCGGGATGCCGAAACCACGGACATTAAAATTCTAGATCAACGCAAACGCGAGATCCGCGAAGGGATCAATGACGAGGGAACTAACGAAAAAACAATATGCGTCATTCCGATCAAGATGATGGAATCGTGGCTGCTGTTCGATACGGACGCCATAAAAAAAGCGGCAGGGAACAGACATTATAAAGGTTTGCTTGAATTGCCTCAAATAAAGCATATCGAACAAGAAAAACAACCGAAAGAGCTATTGCACAAATTATTAAAAACGGCAAGCGGACTGAAAGGAAGAAACCTGCATAAGTTCAATCCCCACTTTGCTACGCATCTGGTGGCAGACAATATAACCGACTTTTCACCGTTAAGGCAGCTGAAAGCATTTCAGGTATTCGAACAAGACTTAAAAACGGTCATTGATCGATTTGTAAATTCCAGAAATCAATAAAGTTGAAGTGTCCATACATTAAAGAACGAAAAATTCTGCATCCCCTTCCATAAGGTCCTTTTCGAAGGACCTTTTTTCGTGCCATGCCCTCTCCCCCGCCCGCAAAGCCCGTCACGCGGTTCACACCCGGTGCGGAGCCGTTCGGCAACAGGGGTGCGGCGAGGGTGCGGCGAGGGTGCGGCGAGGGTGTGGCGAGGGTGTGGCGAGGGTGCGGCGAGGGTGCGGCGAGGGTGCGGAGTGCGGCGGGGGCCGTGGGTAGTGGCGGGGGCCGGGGCGCTGGGGCGCCGGCGCAGAGGCGTCGGACACTCCAGCTCCCGGCTCCAGCCTTGGTCCCAGCCCCGGTCCCAGCTCCGATCCCAGCTCCCGGCTCCAGTGGAAGCGGCCGTCGCCCCTACCCTTCCGCCCTACCCCTCCAGCAGGCCGATGATGGTACGGTTGGCCGTGTCGATGACCGAATTTTCCAGCATCGCCAGGTAGATCTGAGTCGTGCGCTCGGTCGTATGCCCCAGGCCGGCGCTGATGACCGAGAGGGGCACGTTGCAGTTGCGGGCCACCGTGGCCCAGCTGTGGCGCGCCGTGTAGGAGGTGAGCCGGCAGTCGTCGGACAGCAGGCGCGAGAGCTTGCGCAGCTGGCGGTTGTGGCAGCTCAACGCCGCCTGGTACTGGCGGTAGGCGGCCAGCGCCTCGGTCTGCGTGAGGATGGGAAAGACGTAGGGGGTCTCGCGCGTTGCCTCTGCATAGCGGTCGATCAGCTCGCGGATCCCGGGCTCGATGCCGATGCAGAGCGGCTGGCCCGTCTTGCGGCGCACGTAGCGGATCGCGCCGTCGCGCACGTCCGACTTGCGCAGGAAGGAGATGTCGACGAAGGCCATGCCGCGCGTGCAATAACTGAAGAGGAACAGATCGCGCGCCAGCGCCAGCGCACGATCGCCCGACAGATCGAGGCGGCGCAACTGCGCGAGCAGCAGACTGTCGACGGCCCGCTTGCGCGTGCGGTCCACGCCCGTGTAGACCCCCTCGAAAGGGCTGTTCTGCGGGGTGAGCCGCAGCCGCACGGCCTTGTTGTAGACGGCCCTGAGGTTGCGCATGTAGAACGAGCTGGAGTTGCGCGAGACGCCCCGCGCCGCGAGGTAGGCCTCATACTCACCCACCAGCTCCTCGGTGAGCTCCTCGAAGGGCAGCTCGGCGCCCGCGAGGAACTGCGAGAAGCTGCTGACCGTGCGCTCGTAGTTCTTCGCCGTGCCGAAGCGCCGGCAGCGTCTGAGCGCCTCGATCTGCGTGCGCATGAAGGCCGTCAGCGAGCTGCCGTTCGCGGGCGCGCGGAAGAGCCCGACCACCTCCCCGAGGGCGAACCTCCGCCCCGCGCGCTCCAGTTGCCCCACGATCCGGCGGATGCGGGCCACGTCGCCGTCGATGCCCGCCTGCACCGCGGCCGCACGGTCGGTGCCGGGATGCGGCCGCCCCTTCGCGGCGTCCCACTCCTCGGGCGGCAGGTGCATGCGGGTGGTGATCTGCACGCGCTCGCCGCGGTGCGAAAGCTGATAATAGACCGTCGCCGGTTTGTCCGCCACGGTCGACTTGCGTAATTTTACCTTTATCGTTGCCATATCGCTTGGAATTTCCGGCAAATAAAGGGCATTACGACCGACCGCGTCCCGGCGCAGGGGCAAAAAAGAAGACCGATCGGCATTCCGATCGGTCTTTTCGTTGCATCGCAGGCGCTCTGCCGGCGCATCGCCGCAGCGCCCGCCGCACCCTGCGCTACTCGTTCTCCTCGGGCAGTTTGAATTCGGTGAACCCGGCGCCCACCAGCACGTTGAACCAGGCGAAGCACTTCTTGATGTCCGACACGTGCACGCGCTCGCGGTCGTACTCGGGCAGCACCTCGGCGAAGGCGGCCTTGAGCTTCTCGGGCGCCTCCTTGTGGCTGATCGCCTCCTTGCCGCCCGTGTGGGCGTAGATGCGGGTGAAGACGTCGGCCAGGGCGATGTCGTCGCCCTCGGTGAACATCGAGATCTCGGTCAGCGCGCTGACCTTGGCATTGGCCGCGGCGTTCATGCGGCGGCCGTCGACGAGCGATTCGACGATCACGCCGCGCGTCGACTGCGCCACGTATCTGTAGAGTCCGGGCTGGCCCGAGATGGCCAGAATTTCGTTCAGTTCCATAATAGTGTCGTTGCTTTATTGATAATCGTTGCTACTCTTTTTCAATGCGCACGTCGAGCTGCGGGAAGGGGAAGCGCACGCCGCGCGAGGGAAGCGTCTTGTAGAGCTTCTCGTTGGTCTCGAAGAAGAGATCCCAGTAGTCGGCGTTGCGGGTCCACGCGCGGGCCGAGAGGTTGACCGAGCTGTCGGCCAGCGCCGCCACCCACACCACGGGGGCCGGGTCGGCCAGCACGCGCGCGTCGGCCTTCAGGATCTCCAGGATGGCCTGCCGCGCCACGTCGATGTCGTCGCCGTAGCTGATCGAGACGGTCCAGTCCACGCGCCGCAGCTCGGCCGTCGAGTAGTTGTCGACGATGGCCGTGGCGATGGAGTTGTTGGGGATGAAGATGGTCTGGTTGTCGCCCGTGGTGATGACCGTCGAGAAGAGCTTGATCTCGCGCACGGTGCCCGACTGGCCCTGCGCCGAGATGAAGTCGCCCACGCGGTAGGGCTTCATCAGGAGGATCATCACGCCGCCGGCGAAGTTCTGCGCCGTGCCGCTCAGCGCCATACCTATGGCCAGCGTAGCGGCCGAGAAGACGGCGATGAGCGACGTGACGTTGACGCCCAGCGTCTGCACGACGATCATGATGAGGATGAGCGAGAAGACCACGCTCACGGTATTGCGCATGAACTGGCGCAGCGACACGTCGACGCGGCGGCGCTCGAAGGCGGCGTCGAGCAGCCGCAGGATGCGCCTCACGATCCAGCGGCCGACGAAGTAGATGGCCAGCGCCACGGCGATCTTGACGAGGATCCAGATCGTCTCGGAGAGCATCGAGCGCAGCAGCTCGTGCAGATCGAGGTTGGCCAGCTTCTCGACCGTCTGGGCGAAGTTGGCTTTCTGCACGCTGTCGGGCAGCATCAGGGGGCCGGCCGGAGCGTCGGCCTGGAGGAGGATGGTCCAAAACATAGCTATCGGAATGAAGTTTACGCGGCAAAAGTAGCCAAAAAAAAGAGAAGTTTATTAACTTTGTAATGCTTTTTACGAAATCCCCATTCCCCACGCACATCAGACCATGCAGAACGACATCGAAATCATCCAGATAAACATCTCGGGCGAGGACAAGCCCGGCATGACCTCTTCGCTCACGGAGATCCTCGCGCGCTACGACGCCTTCATCCTCGACATCGGCCAGGCCAACATCCACCAGTCGCTCACGCTGGGCATCCTCATCAAGACCACGGCCGACAAGTCGGGCTTCATCATGAAGGAGCTGCTGTTCAAGGCCTCGGAGCTGGGCGTGATGATCCGCTTCACCCCCATCGCCGAGGAGGAGTACGACGCCTGGGTGGCGCGCCAGGGCAAGAACCGCCACATCATCACGCTGCTCGGCCGCGAGGTCACGGCGCGCCACATCGCCGAGGTCACGCGCGTGGTGGCGCACCACGGGCTCAACATCGACGCCATCCGCCGTCTGACGGGCCGCATGCCGCTGGAGGGGAGCGACGGCCCGGCCAAGTCGTGCATCGAGCTCTCGGTGCGCGGGTCGGTCACCGACCAGGAGCGCAGCGCCATGCAGGAGGGCTTCATGAACCTCTCGGATACGGGCGTCGACGTCTCGTTCCAGCGCGACGACATCTACCGCCGCAGCCGCCGCCTGATATGCTTCGACATGGACTCGACGCTCATCGAGACCGAGGTGATCGACGAGCTGGCCGAGCGTGCGGGCGTGGGCGACCAGGTGCGCGAGATCACGGCCCGCGCCATGCGGGGCGAGATCGACTTCCGCGAGAGCTTCACCGAGCGCGTGGCGCTGCTCGAGGGGCTCGACGTCTCCGTCATGGAGGAGATCGCCCACAACCTCCCCATCACCGAGGGGCTGGAGCGCATGATGACCATCCTCAAGCGCGTGGGCTACAAGACGGCGATCCTCTCGGGCGGCTTCACCTACTTCGGCAACTACCTGCGCCAGAAGTACGGCTTCGACTATGTCTACGCCAACGAGCTGGAGGTCGAGGGAGGCCGCCTGACGGGCCGCTTCCTGGGCGAGGTGGTCGACGGCCGCCGCAAGGCCGAGCTGCTGCGCCTGCTGTGCCAGTTCGAGGGGATCAACATCGCCCAGTCGGTGGCCGTGGGCGACGGGGCCAACGACCTGCCGATGCTCAACCTCGCGGGCCTCGGCATCGCCTTCCACGCCAAGCCCAAGGTCAAGGCCACGGCGCGCCAGTCGATCTCCACCATCGGCCTCGACGGCATCCTCTACTTCCTCGGGCTGAAGGATTCACGCATCGAATAACGCCGTGCGCCCCGCCCAGCACCTCACCCTGCTCCTCGCGCTGCTGCTCGCCGCCTGCCACGACGGAGGCTTCCCTCTGCCCGGAGAGCCCGAGGCCGAGGCGGCCACGACGACCATCGCCGAGCTGCGGCGGCTCCACGCGGGCGGGAGCGTCACCGTCGAGGGCGACCTCGTCGTCGCGGGCCGCATCACGGCCGACGACCGCAGCGGCAACTTCTACCGCACGCTTACCATCGAGCACGAGGGCGCCGGCATGGAGATCCGCGCGGCGGTCGACCGCCTCCACGTCGACTTTCCCGTCGGCTGCCCCGTCACGCTGCGGCTCCGGGGGCTGGCCTTGGGCAGCTCCTACGGCGTGCTCCAGGCGGGGGCTCCGCCCGCCCCGGGCAGCCGCTACCCCACCGACTACATCCCCTCGCGTCCGGCGCTCGACGCCGTGCTCCGCCGCGCCGGGTCCGTCGGGCCGGTCGAGGCCACGCGCCTCCCGCTCGCGGAGCTCGCCCCCGGGCTGTGCGGCACGCTGGTGCGCATCGAGGGGCTGCGCTACGAGCCCGAGGAGCTCGACGAGGCCTCCTGGGCCGGCTACCGGCGCTTCGTCGACCAGAGCGGGCGCGCCATCCACACCTACGTGAGCGAATATGCCGACTTCGCCCGCCGCGAGCCGCCCGCGGGACGCTGCATCCTGCGCGGCATCCTCCAATACGACACCGCCCACGGGCGATACCTGCTCAAACTGCGCGATGAAAGGGATTGCAGCGAAGAGTAACGGCCCGTCCGCCCCGGCACGGCCGGCGGCAGGGAGCGGGGCGCAGCACACGATGCGCCCAGCCGCTCCGCACCCGCACCACGACCGCCCGACCCGAACTGCCGCCCGGCTCCGGCCTCGCCGCTTGGCGGCGCGGCTCTGCACGCTGCTCTGCCTGCTGCTCGCCGCCGGCTGCGACCGCGCCTCGACGCTCTCGCTGGGCGAGGTGCCCGAGGGGTCGCTGCGCTCGATCCGCGCGCTCAAGCAGCGTTGTACGTCGGCCGCCGGCCACGTCGTCGCGGAGCCGCTGGCCGTGCGGGGCGTCGTCACGGCCAACGACCGCTACGGCGAGTTCCCGCACGAGATCGTCATCGAGGACGACACGGGCGGCCTGCGCATCGCCCTCGACCGCGCGCGGCTGGCCGATCTCTTCCCGCTCGGGAGCACGGTCACCGTGCAGTGCGACGGGCTGGCGCTGGGCCTCTACGGCGGGCGCGTCGTGCTCGGCAGCGCCCCCGACGCCCGCTACGGCGTCGCGCGCATCCCCGCCGATCGCATCTCGCGCCACCTCCGCTGCGAAGGCCACGCCGGCATGCCCGAGGTCGGGCCCGTCACCGCCGACGCGATCCGGACGCCCGAGCGCATCGACACCTACGTGCGCCTCGACGGCCTGCGCTTCACCGAATCTGCCGCATGGTGCGACCTCGACCCCGCAACGCTGCGCCCCGTCGCCACCGAACGCACGGCCGTCGACGCCGCGGGGCGCCGGCTCACCGTCCGCACCTCCGCCTCGTGCCTCTACGCCGAGGAGCCGCTGCCCGCCGGGCCCGTGACGCTCTGCGGCATCGTCGACTGCTTCAACGGCAGCTACTCGCTGCGCATCACCGCGCGCCGCATCCTCACCCCCTGATCGTACGCGCACGACAAAACGGGCCCGCGACCTTCCATCGGTCGCGGGCCCGCTACACGAATAGGCCGAGACGCTCTACTTCTGCAACGCCTCCCAGAGCATATCCTTGAGCCGCTGGATGTTGAGCCCGGCCACCGACGAGATGAACACCGACGGAATACCCTCGGGCAGCTGCCCGCGCATCTCCTCCATGAGCTCCTCGTCCAGCATGTCGCACTTGGTCACGGCCAGCAGCCGCTCCTTGTCGAGCAGCTCGGGGTTGTACTGCGTCAGCTCGCCCAGCAGCACCTCGTAGTCGCGCTTCACGTCGTCGCTGTCGGCCGGGATCATGAAGAGCAGCACCGAGTTGCGCTCGATGTGGCGCAGGAAGCGCGTGCCCAGGCCGCGGCCCTCGTGCGCACCCTCGATGATGCCGGGGATGTCGGCCATGACGAAAGACTTGTGGTCGCGCACCTCCACGATGCCCAGGTTGGGCTCCAGCGTCGTGAAGGCGTAGTTGGCGATCTTGGGCTTGGCGGCCGAGACCACCGACAGCAGCGTCGACTTGCCCGCATTGGGGAAGCCCACCAGCCCCACGTCGGCCAGCACCTTCAGCTCCAGGATGAAGGCACCCTCGTCGCCCTCCTCGCCCGGCTGGGCGTAGCGCGGCGTCTGGTTGGTGGCGCTCTTGAAGTGCCAGTTGCCCAGGCCTCCGCGGCCGCCCTTGAGCAGCACCAGCCGCTCGCCGTCGGCCGTCACCTCGCCCACGTATTCGGTCGTCGTCGTGCCGTCCTCCTGCTCCACCACGCGGCGCGCCACCGTGCCCAGCGGCACGGGGATGACGATGTCGGGGGCATCCTTGCCCGTCGAGCGGGCGCCCGAGCCGCACTGTCCGTCCTCGGCGAACTGGTGGCGCTGGTATTTGAGGTGGATGAGCGTCCAGTACTGCCGCTCGCCCACCAGCACGATGCTGCCCCCCTTGCCGCCGTCGCCGCCGTCGGGACCTCCGAACGCCACGAACTTCTCGCGGCGGAAGTGGGCCGACCCGGCGCCTCCGTGGCCCGAGCGGGCGAATATCTTGACGTAATCCACGAAATTAGATCCTGCCATATACGCTGATTTTGGGCGCTAAGATAGTGAAATTATCCCGAATCGGAAAACGCCGTCCGCCGGAAACGACAGGCGGGGCTCCGCCCGGAAGCCCCGCCCGCACCGTCACAGCTCGATCGGCTCCCAGGGCAGCCCCCAGGCCTCGGCCACGGGTCTGTAGACCACCTTGCCCCCGACGACGTTCAGCCCCAGCTCCAGCTCGCGGTTCTCGCGGCAGGCGCGGCGCCACCCCTTGTCGGCCAGCTGGACGACATAGGGCAGCGTGGCGTTGGTCAGCGCCAGGGTCGAGGTGTAGGGCACCGCCCCGGGGATGTTGGCCACGCAGTAGTGGAGGATGCCGTCGACGTAGTAGACCGGATCCTCGTGCGTCGTCGGGCGCGACGTCTCGAAGCAGCCGCCCTGGTCGATGGCCACGTCGACCATCACCGTGCCGGGCTGCATGTCGCGCAGCATGTCGCGCGTCACCAGCTTCGGGGCCTTCGCTCCGGGGATCAGCACCGAACCGATCACCAGGTCGGCCGTCTTGAGCTCTTCGCGGATGTTGTACTCCGACGACATGAGCGTCTTGACGTTCTTGGGCATCACGTCGGCCAGGTAGGTGAGCCGCTGCAACGAGATGTCGCAGATCGTCACGTCGGCACCCGTTCCGGCCGCCGTGCGCGCCGCCGCCGTGCCTACGACGCCCGCGCCTATCACGAAGACCTTCGCCGGCTTCACGCCCGGCACGCCGCCCAGCAGCTTGCCCTTGCCGCCGCGGGGCTTTTCGAGGAAGTAGCGCCCCTCCTGCGTCGACATGCGGCCGGCGACCTCCGACATGGGGATGAGCAGCGGCAGCGAGCGGTCGGCGCGCTCTACGGTCTCGTAGGCGCAGCACACCGCCCCGCTGGCGACCATCGCGCGGGTCAGAGGCTCGCTGCTGGCGAAGTGGAAGTAGGTGAATACCACCTGGTCGCGCCTCACGAGCGGATACTCGGGGGCGATCGGCTCCTTGACCTTCACGATCATCTCCGCCGCGGCGTAGACCGCCTCGATCGAGGGGAGGATCTCGGCCCCGACGGCCTTGTAGTCGTCATCCGTGAAGCCGCTGTTCTCGCCGGCCGAAGCCTGCACCGCGACGCGATGGCCGCGACGGACGAGTTCCTGCACACCGGCCGGGGTCAGCCCGACGCGGTTCTCGTTGTTCTTGATCTCTTTGGGGACACCGATCAGCATAGGTTGAAAGTTTTAGGGTTTGGTGCCCTCAATTTACGAAATCGAAACGAAACGGCCAAGAAAACAGCCGATTATTTATCGCCGAATCGACAGCATGCCCCGCGGAGACCCGCCGGATCGCCCCTCACGAGACCGGCCCGCTCTCCCAAAACCGCTCGACCGGGCCGGCAGTCCCGCCTCCCCCGCCGCTGCCTCAGAAGGCATACGCCGCCGAGAGCGTCACCGAACGGGGTGCGGCATAGCTGTACCGCGTGGCGTGGGGACGCCACGCCTCGTCGGCGCCGCTCCGCAGCCGCCCCACGCGCATCGACTCGTAGCCGTCGTAGGGGCAGGTCGTGCCCAGCAGGTTGTCGGCCGTGCACGAGAGCGTGAGGCGCGAACGGCCGAAATAAAAGCTCTTGAACAGCGCCGCGTCGAGCGTCACTGCATCCGGCAGCCGCTCCTGCGCCACCAGAGCCGCGAAGGCCTCGGGCGTCGTACCGGCCTCCAGCGCCACGCGGGCCGTGCGCCGCACGAAGGTCGGCTCGGCATAGCGCAGCCCCGCATATCCGGCCGAGAGGCGGAATCCCCAGCCGCGGGGCGCGAAGTGCACCACGCGCGCCGAGAGCATCATCTGCGGCACGGCGCCCGTGCGGCAGCCGCCCAGATGGCTCGCGGCCCCGACGTCGACCGCCGTATTGTCGCTGTCGGAGAGGATCGTCAGGCGCGGATCGCGGATGTAGCCCGACCACCCGCCTGAGGCGGTCGCCGCCACCTGCCAGCGGTCGGCGGGCCGCCACTCGACGGCCGCCTCGGCGCCCCACGCCAGTCGCCCGATCCCCTGCGCCGCCAGATCGCAGTAGCGCCCCGCCAGGTCGTCGTAGTAGCGACGCGTGAGCATGGCATCGAACGACGCCGAGGCGAAAGCCGCCAGCTCGATCGTCGCGCGGGGCGCCGTGCGGCGGTAGCGCAACTCGACGCCGAAGCGGCGCTCCGGCACGGGGTCGTCGACCGTGCGGTTGTTGTAGAGCGGCTGGAAGAAGAGCGCCTCGGGCGCGGGCTCGGCAGCGGCGATGCGGCCCGCGAGCGCGAGATAGCTGCGCGGCGAGAAGCTCCACCCCACCTCCGCACCGAGGGCGTAGGGCACGAAGCGCAGCGTGCGCGACAGGCCGTAGGAGCGTGCGCCGGGGAAGAGCTCCTTCTCGTAGTAGCCCCGCCGCACGACGCTCGCCGCGCCGAACACGGCATCGGCGGCCGCGCGCAGGCGGTCGCTCCGCCACTCCACGGCCAGATGCACGGCAGCGCGCCGCCTTCGGAGCGCATAGTCGTAGCCGAAGCGGCCGCCCTCGTCCACAAGCCGCCCCGGGCGGCGCAGGTCGTTCTGAAGCAGATTGCCGTAGGTGTCGTCGTCGACCAGATAGTGGTCGATGTCGGGCAGGTATCGGGCCCCGAGCAGGTCGCGCAGCTGCTTGTAGCTGCGCTCCGAGACGCAGGAGAGCTCCACGCCGCAGCCCAGCGTCAGATAGGGCGACGGCCGCGCGGTGAGCCACGCGCGCGCCTCGGCGGCCGTGGACCGCGTGACTCGCTCCTCGAGCGCATAGCGCGCCGGCCCGCCCGCCAGACGGTTGGCGGCGATCAGGGCGTCCCAGTCGATCTGCGTATAGCGCGGGTCGGCGCGGCGCCACGCCTCCTCGTTGGCCCCGTCGCCCGTCCACGAGGGCAGGTAGCGGTAGTTGTCGGGCATGGGCGTGCGCGCGTCGTACCACCCCAGCGCGCTGTATCGGCGCACGCCCGCCTCGGCGCCGAACGACACCTCGAGCGACGCGGCCGCCCCGAGGGGCATGCTCCACCGCCCCACGGCCGCGGGCATCCACTCGCGCCTCACGCGCGACGAGCGCACCCGCCCCCCTTGCAGCCCCCACGCGGGATTGTAGTAGGGGTCACCCGTCAGGCGGAAGGCCTCCTCCACCGACGAGAGGCGCATACCCCGCACCGATAGGGGCGCCAGCAGCGTCAGTGCGAGCCCGCGCCCCGAGCGCCACCGCTTGTCGGCCCTCAGAGCCGCCGTCGCAGCATCGGTGAAGACCCCCTCGATGCGCCCGTCGCGCCCCATGCGCAGGTCGGCGGCGGCCGCCAGGCGCCATCCGCGCCCCGCCTCGCGCTGCGCCGAGAGGCGCGCGCCGGCACGGTAGTCGCGCCCGACGTAGCGCACCGCCGCGCGGTAGGGCCTCAGCGGCTCCCCCGCCCCGAAGCGGAACACCCGTCCGCCGCCTGCCGCAGCCCCGGCATCGATCCCCGCCGCGCCGCCCGGCGTGCGTACCTCCTCGGCCCCCAGCAACCGTAGCGCCGTAGCATGGCGCGCGGCGACGGCCACCCCGTCGAGCAGCGTCGGCGCCGAGGCGTAGGCCACGCCGCGCCGCCGCCACGCCACGTCGGCCCGGTCGAAGGCCGTCAGCTCGCCGTAGAGGTCCGCGGGGCGCTGCACGGCACGATAGAAGAGCGCGGTGTCGCTCTCCACCCTCCGCGCCGGCTCCTCGTAGGAGGCGTAGGGATAGTACTCGTCGTCGGGGGGCTGCGCCGCAGCCCCTCCCCACGCGAGCAGGAGCACCGACAGAAGCAGGAGACCTTTCGGCATACGATTCGGACTTTTCAGAATACGAATATAATAAAAAGAGCCGGAATCGCCGCATCCTCAACGAAAATCTCCCGGGGCATGTGCCCCGGGAGATCGGTATCGCGACGCGTCGCGCGCCTCTTCGCCGGCCTCGTCGGCCGCTTCGATCGCATCGGCCCACAGCGTCAGCTCGGCCGCGCAGCCGTAGGCCCCGGCCCCGGAGGCTCCCGTGCGGTCGCCGCCGCCGAAGACCTCCGTCACGCGGAAGCGCACGTCGACCGCCGCCTCGAAGTAGGTCGAAGTCTGGATGTCCTTGCCCCCTCGGCGTAGTTGAGGTACTCGGTGCCGGTCTCGGGGTTGAGGCACGCGAGCGTATAGGTGTCCTCCACCTGGTCGTAGTTGCCCAGCGCGTAGTAGAAGGGGTTGTAGTAGCGGCTCACGTCGAAATAGGAGTAGCGCGTGGTGTTGAGCAGCGCCCGGGCGTTGAGCCCCTCGGTGAGGAAGTCGAGCCGCTGCCGGAGCTCCATCTGCGCCACGAGGTTCATGCGGCTGTACTCCTTGTAGCCTTTCACCATGTCGGCATAGGGGTTGAGGTAGTTTCCCTCGCCGGCGTTGCCGAAGAGGATGTGGTCGATCTGCGCCTCCTCGGCCCGCTTGTCGTAGTATTTGGGGAAGAGCACGGGATTGGCCACCAGCGCCTTCTTATATAAGGTGCTGCCGCCGTCGATCGGGCCCGAGAAGTCCTCGAACGTGCCGCTGAAGCGCACGCCCAGCTCGGTCGACTTCGTCACGTCGATGTTGATGTTCGAGCGCAGTTGGATGGATTGCAGCGAGATGTTGTTGTTGAAGTTGTTGCGCTCGTCGACCCGCATCAGGCCCGTGTCGTTGGCGAGCGACCCGGCCACGTAGTAGCGGGCCACCTTGCCGCCGCCGCTCAGGTTGAGATTCACGCGCTGGTTGGTCGTGTAGCTCTTGAACATGTCGCCCAGCCAGTCCACCGCGGGATAGGCCGCCGCATTGCCGCCGCAGCGCGTCATCTCGATCTTCTTGTCCGAGTAGGGACGCGGCGCCAGGGGGTTGCGCGTGGCCACGGCCTCGTTCCACAGCTGCATGTAGGTCGCAGGATCGACCACCTCCACCTCGCGCGTGGGCATCGAGAAGGAGTTTTCGAAGCGCACGTTGAGCTGCGCCTTGCCCTCGCGCCCTTCCTTGGTCGTCACGAGGATCACGCCGTTGGCGCCGCGCGCGCCGTAGAGCGCCGTGGCGGTGGCGTGGCGGTGGCGGTGGCGTGGCGGTGGCGGTGGCGTGGCGGTGGCGGTGGCGTCCTTGAGGATCGAGAACGAGGCGATGTCGTCGGGCTGCAACCGCGCCAGGTCGTTCGACGAGAGCTCCACGTTGTCGATCAGGATCAGCGGGCCGCGGGCGTTGGAGTTGAACGTCGTCATGCCGCGCACGAAAAAGTCGGCGTTGTCGCGCCCGGGCTCGCCCGAGATCTGCTGCGAGATGATGCCGGCGATACGCCCGCCGAGCACCGTGGTGAGGTTGCTCGACGGCACCTTCAGCTCGGAGGGCCGGATAGTTGAGACCGAGCTGATGATGCTCTCCTTCTTCTGTTTCGAGAAGGCAACCACGGTCACCTCCTCCAGCTCGGTGGCCGACTCGCGCAGGACCACCAGATACTCCTCGCGGTCGGTCACGCGGACGGTGCGGCTCTCGTAGCCCAGCATGCCGACGACCAGGTTCTGCCCCTCGGCGGCCCGCAGGGCGAAGCTGCCGTCTGCCTCGACCATCATCCCCGAGGTGGTGCCCTCGATCATCACCGTGGCCCCGGCCACCGGCTCGCCGGCCGTGTCTACGACGCGGCCCGTAACCCTACGGGGCTGCGCCTGCGCCTCGATCCGGATGCGGACCGCTCCCCGGCAAGGGGGGGGGAATCCAGGCTCCCTGGACCGTGCAGAGCAGCACGAGGAGCGACTTCCCGCAAACAGTGCAGATGTTCTTCATAAAGTTAGGTTGGATAGGTTAGTAAAAAATTTCGCAATCCGCACTTTATGCGAACAAATAAACATATGCAAACATAAATAGACATGCAAGCATCCGGCGATTATTCACGCTTATTTTTCATCCGCCGCCCCTTTTTCCGGCATCGACAGGAGCCCGATCACTCATATTCGCACATTATATGAACCCACCCGCAAAAAAAGATCTCCCGGGGCGCATGCCCCGGGAGATCTCCCTATCGGTCGGAATCGAGCCGTCGCGTCAGATCGTCCGCAGCAGGTCGACCAGCAGCGCCCAGAACTTGGGCACGGTGGCGATTTCCAGCCGTTCGTCGGGCGAGTGGACGCCGCGCAGCGTGGGGCCGAACGACACCATCTCCAGCTCGGGATACTTCTCGAGGAAGAGCCCGCACTCCAGCCCGGCGTGGATCGCGCGCACCTTGGGCTCCGTGCCGAACAGCCGCACGTAGCTCGCGCGCGTGCGCTCCAGCAGCAGCGACGCGGGGTCGGGCGCCCAGCCCGGATAGCCGTCCGAGTGGGCCACGTCGGCGCCCGCCAGGGCGAAGACCGACTCGACCATCTGCATCACGTAGGTCTTGGCGCTCTCGACCGACGAGCGCTGCGACGAGGTGACGACGATGCTATCGTCGCCCCCGAACTTCACCGACGCCAGGTTGGTCGACGTCTCGACCAGCCCCGCGACGGCCTGCGACATGGCCACCACCCCGTTGGGCACCCCCACCAGCGCATAGACCAGCCCCGACTGCGTGCGCGCGTCGAGCACGCGGTCGACCTCGGGCATCTCGTTGAGCGTGATGCGGAAATTGGGCTCGGCGAGCTTGAGCTCGGCCTCCAGATCGGCGGCGAACAGCTCGTAGCGCTTGCGGAACTCGCTCTCGAAACGGGCCGGGACGCCGAAGATGGCATAGGCCTCGCGCGGGATGGCGTTGCGCAGGTTGCCGCCGTTGAAGTAGGCCAGCCGCAGCTCGTAGGACTGCATGCCCTCCCAGAGCAGGCGCGCCACGAGCTTGTTGGAGTTAGCGCGCCCCTTGTCGATATCGTCGCCCGAGTGGCCGCCCAGCAGGTCCGACACGTCGACGCGGAAGAAGACATGGTTCTTCGGCGCCGGCTCCATCGCATAACGGAACGTGGCGACGGTGTCGATGCCGCCCGCACAGCCGATGAACAGCTCGCCTTCGTCCTCCGAATCGAGGTTCACCAGGTATTTGCCCGTGAGCATCCCCTCGCCCAGCTCGAAGGCGCCCGTGAGGCCCGTCTCCTCGTCGACGGTGAAGAGCGCCTCGAGGGGTCCGTGCTCGATCGCGGGGTCGACGAGCGCCGCCAGCGCAGCGGCCATGCCGATGCCGCAGTCGGCCCCGAGCGTCGTCCCCTCGGCCTTGACCCACCCCCCGTCGATGCGCGTGCGGATGGGGTCGGTCTCGAAGTCGAACTCCACGTCGGAGTTCTTCTCGCACACCATGTCCATGTGCGACTGGAGGATCACCGTCGGGCGGTTCTCGAAGCCCGGCGTGGCGCCCTTGCGGATCACCACGTTGCCGATGGCGTCCTTCTTATACTCCAGGCCGTGCTTCTCGGCGAAGGCGACCAGGTATTCGATGATCTTGCCCTCCTTTTTCGAGGGTCGCGGCACGCGCGTGATGGCGTCGAACTGCTCCCACACGCCGCGCGGCTCCAAATTGACGATTTCAGACATAACTTATTTTTTTATTGTAATATAGATAGTTCAAACATACCGAACGGCTCCGCCGTCCGTCACTCCTCCATGTCGCTCTCGATCTCCGCCTCCGACGAGCTGCCCTGGATCGTCTCGGAGGTCAGCCAGTCGCTGTCGGGGCGCGTGATCAGGCGGGCATTCGTATAGGCCATCTTCAGCGTCAGCACCGTATGGGCGATGTAGGCATCGCTGCCCGTCGCCTCGAGCACGAGCGCCACGTCGATGCGATCCTCGTCGACGAGCGCCAGCGGCAGCAGCAGCGAGATCTGCTCGCGCCCGGGATAGTAGATCGGGATGGCGGTCTTGAAGTTCCAGCGCACGCGCTTGACAGCATAGTCCATCGCATCCTCTATGCGGTTCTTGATGCGGTTGTAGACGCGCGGCGTGCTCTTGATGGCGGCGGCCAGATCCTGATAGAAGGAGGAATCGCGGCGGTCGTAGTCGAAGCGGTCGGGGCCGTTGTCGCGCAGGAACTCCACGGGCAGCCGCTCGCAGTGGTCGATGATGTGGTCCCAGTTGACCGACCCGATCTGCTTGCGCACGTCGTAGACCAGATCGAGCGTCGAATTGTAGTAGTGGGCGGCCTCGGGCAGGTCGGTGCCGAACACGCGCGTCAGCGTCTGCCGCGCCGTATCGGTGCTGCACACGAACTGCCAGAACATCCACGGATGGCGGTCCTCCGCCTTGAGGTTGCTGTGGAACACCGCATAGATGGGTTCGTAGAGATGATCCACGAGCCCGGTATTGAAGACGGCCACCCGCTCGGGATAGACGCGGTTGCGCACCTTCTCCTTCCAGCGGTCGACGAAGAAGTCCCGGCTTTCGTTGGTTCTGACCCGTATCTTGGTCTTCCAGGCCGCATCCCCCTCGTGGGCCTTGTCCTCGGCCAGCAGCCGCTCGAAGGTCATCAGCAGGTAGTTGTTCAGAATCGGATAGGTTCCCGGATCGGTCGTGCCGTAATACCAGTTCTCTCGGAGCGCCGTCGAGGCAAGCTGCCGGATGGCCGCCGTCCAGCCGTTCTCACCGCCCTGCGGCTTGAAGAAGGCGAAATCCATCATCTTCGCAAAGGCCGACTGCCGCTTGTTCTTCGGCGCCGCCTTCGCCGATCCGGCCGGACGGGCCGGAGCCGGAGCCGCCGGACGGGCCGGAGCGCCGCCCTTCGGAGTCTCCGTCCCTCCGGCCGCTCCGACATAGCGGGCCACCGGGAGCCAGGCGAAGATGTTGGGATGCCCCTCGCTGCCACGGTCCTCCATGCGGAAGGCGTCGCCGAAGTAGCCCTCCAGAAAATCCTTCACCCGCTTGTGGCCATAGGCCGCGATGTCGAAACCCGCAGCCCGGAACACCGGCACCAGACGGGTCATCGAGTAGCAGCCCGCACCCTGCGGCATCGCCTCGTGGAGAATGCGGCAGACCGCACGGCACACCGCCTCGCGGTCGTCCGCCGCCGGGGCCTCCCGACGGCCGGGCTGCTGCGGCGCGGCGCGCCGCTCGACCGGGATGCGGATGAACCGCTGCGGCTGTTTTCCCTCGACGGGGCGCTCCGCGGTGGGACACTCGCAGCCGAAGACGTGCTGCATAGCCGCGGTCATAGTCTTGAATCCGAGCCTCTTGTAGTCGAACCCAGCCTCCTTGAGCACCGGGCCGAGGTCGATCATGTTGTACCATCCATCCTCTGCCGGAATGCGCGCAAGCGCCCCGACGATCTGCCCGTGCGCCGCGCGCCGCGCCTCCTCCGTGAGTACGACAACGGCCTCGCACCCGGGATAGATCATCCGCAGCGCGGCGACCGTCGCACCGTCACCACGGTAGTATTCGTTCTCGAAGCGGGCCCCGGGAGCGATCGCCAAAACGGCCTCGTTCAGCGTCGGCTCGTCGACCGCCGTGCGGCCCGCCTCCGCCAGCCGCACGTTCACGGCCTCCAGCAGCGCCCGCTTTTCGCGGAAATTACCCGGCAGGGCCGGCAGGGTCGGATAGGTCTGCTTTACTATTTCGATCAGTTCTTCCATCATCAGCATTGAAGGTTACGACGGACAGGGCGCGCCCTATCCGCAATAGAAATGTTCGTCGACGAGGGCCATGATCCGCTCCGTGTCGTCGCCAAGCCGGCTGCGCAGGTCGCCGTCGCCGAAGGCTTCGAGCCGCGCGGCCACGCCGTCCACCAGGCGCGGCGCGAAGACCCCGTAGCGCTCGTAGGCATCGCGCTGCGAGAGCAGCCGCGCGGCCGACTCGGCACACGAGGCGGGCAGCGAGTCGAGCCGCTCCAGGACCTCGCGGTGCCGCTCGTCGAAGATGTTGACCCCGACGTAGCGCGCACGGGCATACTCCGCGCCGTCGGCCATCTCCAGACCGTGGCGCGCGGCGACGACGAGGCCCGCCAGCAGCAGATAGACGTCGGCCGACCCGTCGGGGCAGCGGAACTCGACCGTCTGCTTGAGCGCCACGTCGGGCGCCGCGGCCCGCTCCAGCGGATTGGCATCGCGGATCATCTCCCCCGCCCCGGCGCTCCACCCCAGCGGCACGCGCACGAGCACCGAGCGGTTGCGGTCGCCCCAGCAGATCGAGGTGGGGGCCTCCTGGTGGGGCACCAGACGCAGATAGGAGGCGGGATTGGTGTTGCCGAAGGCGGTGAGCGAGGGGGCCAGGGCGAGGTAGCCCGCGATGGCCCGCAGCGCATCCTCCGAGAGCGCACCGCCGGCGTCGACCGTGGCGCTGCGCCCGTCGCGCATCAGGCGCGTGTGGACGTGCAGGCCGCTGCCGGCCTTGCCCGCCGTGATCTTCGGGGCGAAGGTGACGTCGACGCCCAGCCGCTCGCCCAGCGTGCGGAGGATCCACTTGGCCACCACCAGCTGGTCGGCGGCCTCCTCGGGGTCGGTGGGCAGAAACTCGATCTCGTTCTGCTCGTAGAGGCGGTCGGCGGCCGTGAAGTTGCCCACCTCCGAGTGGCCGTACTTGATGCGGCCGCCCGCCGCGGCGATGTACTTCATGGCCAGCTCGCGGAATGCCGCACCCTTGTTGAAGGGGGTCGACTCGTGGTAGCCCCGCTGGTCGGCGGCCGGGAAGAGGTCGCGGCGCGGCGAGACCACGTAGTACTCCAGCTCGCCCATCACGTGCAGGTCGAATCCCGTGCGCTCGCGCAGCACGCGGCAGGCCTTGCGCAGCGTCTGCTCGGGAGCCATCTCCAGCGGCGTGCCCTCCTTGGTGTAGTAGCTGCACAGGATGTCAAGGGCGGGAATCTCGCTGAAGGGGTTGCGGAAGGCCGTGCGGTAGCGCGGCACGACGTAGAGGTCGCTGGCCCCGGCCTCGATATAGGGGAAGAGGCTCGACCCGTCGACCCGCTCGCCGCACGAGAGGATGCTGGCGAGGTACTCCTCGTCCTGGATGACGAAATTGAGCGTCTTCAGCCGCCCGTCGGCGCCCGGGTAGCGGAAGTTGATCATCTCGATCCCGTTTTCGCGCACGTAGCGCACCAGGTCGGCTTTGGTAAACTCGCGCTGCGGCTTGCCGAGGAAGCGCACCAGCGGATTGGGATTCAGATCGGTATTCATGGCGGTCGGTGGTTATAGGTGGTCGGATGGTTACGGGTGGTTGCCGATCGGGGCGGGCCGGATCGGTTGCCGGGGCGGAAAACCGGCGCCGGGCGGAAAACGTCGGAAGCGGTCGGGAAGCGTCCGGCAGGCCCGCCGGGGAAAACCGGCAGGAAACCCGCAGGGGGAATCCGTCGAGCAAAATCCATCGGACACACCCATCGGGCAACCCCGTCGGAAGAGAAAAAACGGGGGCGACCCGTCGCCGGATCGTCCCCGCAGGAGCGTATCGACAGGGAGCGCGCCCTATTCGAGTTCGATCAGCACGGCGTTGGTCGGCACCGTCTCGCCGGCCTCGACGAGAATCTGCTTCACGCGGCCTGCATAGTCGGTGGTGATGGAGTTCTCCATCTTCATCGCTTCGAGGACGAGCACCTCCTGGCCCGACTTCACCTCGTCGCCCACCTTGACCAGCACCTCCAGCACGCGGCCCGGCAGGGGTGCGTTGACCGTGTTGCCGGTGATCTGCGCGCGGGGCTTGACCGCGGCCGCAGGGGCCTGGGCCGGAGCCTCGGCGGGCTTCTGCGCCTCGTAGGCTTTCTTCTTGAGCGCCGTGAGGTAGTTCTTGGCCACCATCGGGAAGAGCTCGAGCAGCAGCTCCTCCTTCTCCGTCTCGGCCAGCTTCACGCCGCCCGCCTCGGGCAGCACGGGGTTGGGCTGGCGCTGGTTCTTCGACGTGTCGTAGGGGGTCTCCTCCCTGACGCCGCAGATCCTGAAGCGGAACTCGGGATCGATCTTCACCGGCGTATGGCCGTACTCGCCCTTGACCAAACCCACGAACTGCGAGCTCTTGTTGGTATACATCGGTCGCCCGGCCTTCTCGTCGAGGGCGCAGTTGACGGCCTGGGCGCCCACGATCTGCGAGGTGGGGGTCACCAGGGGCGGCAGACCGGCGTCCATGCGCACCGTAGGGATGAGCTCCATGGCGCGGGGCAGGATCTCCTCGGCCTTGAGCTGCTGGAGCTGGGCCACCATGTTGGAGTACATGCCGCCGGGGATCTCGGCCTTCTGCACCAGCTCGTTGGGGGCCGGGAAGCCGAAGTAGGCCTCGATCTTGCGGCAGAGGTCGATGGTCGCCTGCTCGTCGTCGGCCTGCGCGGCCTTGATGGCTGCGTCGAAGAGCGCGTCGATCTCGGCGGGGAGCTTGTCCGCGAGCGGGTCGAAGGGCTTGGGCTCGGGCTTATCGGTGTTGAACACCGAGCGGTTGAGCTCCTTGCGGATCTCGCGCAGCTGGACGTTGATCTTGGCCACGGCCTCCATATTGACGCCCGTGTCGATGCCCAGCTTCTTGCAGAAGACATGGATCAGCTCGATGGCCGGAGCGCCCGTGCCCCCGGCGAAGTACCAGCAGTTGGCGTCCACGACATCGACGCCGGCGACGATCGCCGCCAGCACCGAGGCCAGACCGTAGCCCGGCGTGCAGTGGGTGTGGAAGTCGACCGGGATGGAGAGGTGCTGCTTGAGCAGCCGCACGAGCGTGGCCACGCGGCGGGGCGGAATCAGACCCGACATGTCCTTGATCGTGATCATGTCGGCGCCCAGCGCAGCCATCTGGCGGGCCTTGTCGAGGAAGTAGGCGTCGGTGAATACCGGCTGCGGCTTCTTCTTGCCCAGCAGTCTCTGGAAGAAGGAGGGCTCGGGATATTTCGGGTCGACGGTATAGCAGACCGCGCAGTCGGCGATGCCGCCGTACTGCTTGACGTATTTGATCGTCGACTTCACGTTGTCGACGTCGTTCAGCGCGTCGAAGATGCGCATGATGCCCAGACCGCTCCGGATGGCGTTGCGGCAGAAGCCGTCGATGATCTCGTCGGTATAGGGGGCGTAGCCGAACAGATTGCGGCCGCGCGAGAGGGCCGTGAGTTTCGACACGTCGCCCACGGCCTTATGAATGGTCTCCAGACGGGTCCAGGGGTTCTCGTTGAGGTAGCGCATCACCGAGTCGGGCACGGCGCCGCCCCACACCTCCATCGCATAAAAATTGGCATCTTTGTAGAACGGCAGGCAGCGGTCGATCTGCTCCTGGTTCATGCGCGTCGCGAACGAGGACTGCTGTCCGTCGCGCAGCGTGAGGTCTCTGATTTTGAGAGTTCTTGCCATGTACTTTTATTTTAAGAAATGCTTTTCCGATTGTTATTCAGATAACAAAGATAGTAAACTAATTTCGATATTCCACCTTTCGGGACAAAAAAAAGCAACAATCGGCAAAAACAGACCCGGGAAGGGGCGCCCGAGAAGCGGCGGAGCGCCGCGGCCTCTCGCAGAGCGGCAGCGGCACAGCCGGCGACTGCAACCGGCAGAGCACGACAGCACGACCGACGCCAGCAGAGCACAGCAGGCAGACACGACCACCCGCAACCGCACATCCCCACCGCACCGCAGCAGCTACCGCGCAGCCGCAGCACCCGCCCGTCAGCCTCCCTCGCGGCTGCCGCGCGCCTCGGCCGCGAGCAGCGTCTCGCCGGGCTGCCCGTCGACGTAGCAGCGCTTGAACAGATCGATGCAGAAGAGCAGCAGCGAGAGCATGAGCGGCCCGAAGATCACCCCCATGAAACCGAACAGCGGCAGTCCGGCCGCCACGCCGAAGACCGTCACGAGCGGATGGGTGTCGGCCATGCGCTTCTGCAGCAGCATGCGCACCACGTTGTCGGTCTGGGCGATGACGATGACCCCGTAGAGCCCCAGCCCCACGGCCGCACCCCAGTGGCCCGTCAGGGCGAGGTAGCCGGCCAGGGGCAGCCACACGAGCAGCGTGCCCACGACCGGGATGATCGTCGCCACGCAGCTCACCACGCCCCACAGCAGCGGCTCGGGCGCGCGGAAGATCACGTAGCCGACGTAAGCCACCACGCCCTGCGCCAGAGCCAGCAGCGGCAGGCCGATGGCGTTCGAGCGCACGATCGTGCGCACCTCGCGCAGCACCTGCACCGAGACCGGGGCGCTGAAGGGGAGCAGCCGGCGGCAGTACTCCTCCATGCGGGGGCCACCCACGAGCATGAAGTAGAGCACGAAGAGCAGCACGATGAGGTTGATGCCGAAGTCGACGATGCCGCCCAGCACCGACTGGGCCAGGCGCGTCATGACGGAGACCAGCGACGAGAAGTTGTCGCCGTGCAGCACGTCGTAGCCCGTGCGCTGCTCGACGAGCGCAGCCAGCCGCTTGAGCGGCCCCACGACGGCCTGGGGGTCGGCCACGAAATCCTGGATGCGGTCGACGAACATCCACCCCATGAGCGTGACGGGGATCAGGAAGAGCACCACCGCCTCCAAGAGCAGCACGGTGGCCGCCAGACTGCGGCGCCACCCGCGGGCCGTCAGGCGGCGCATCTGCCCGCGCAGCAGGATATAGATGGTCACGGCGCCCAACACGCCGCCCAGAAAAAGGTAGAGCTCGGCCACGAGCAGCGCCCCCAGCCCCAGGATGAGCACGATGAGCGAGTAGCGCCAGTATTTCTCCCGAAAATCGCGAATGTTCATGCCCGGGCTGGGGCAAGATACGTGCCGCGCACGACGCGGCGCGCGGTAAAAATTAAGGCCCGGAGCCGCTGACTTACCGATTATTTTGCTTAATTTTGCGCACGCGAACAGCACATCCGGCCCGCACCGCAAGCGGAGCCGGCATCTTCGCTTTACATAACCGCATAACGCACAAGAGAATACCCCGAGGAAACCGGGACAGAAAAAAACAAACCACAATCCAAACCAATTCACCAAAGTATGAAAAAACCTTTACATCATTTCCTTCTGGTGACGGCGCTGTTGCTTTTCGGCGTCTCATCGGCTATCGCGCAGTCGGTAGTGACGGGTAAGATCGTCGACGAGAACAACGCGCCGCTCATCGGTGCCACGGTCGTCGTTCCCGGCACGTCGCAGGGCGCCAGCACGGATGCCAACGGCAACTTCACGCTGAAGCTCACCAAGCCGACGGAGTTCGTGGAGGCCACCTTCATCGGCTACACCTCGCAGCGCCTGCCGGTCCAGGGCGCCCGCACGGCTCTGGGCGTCATCCAGCTCAAGCCCGACGCCGTGACGATGCAGGACGTGGTCATCACCTCGTCGATCGCCGTGGCCCGCAAGACCCCGGTGGCCGTATCGAGCATCACGGCCGCCGACATCGACTACAAACTCGGCAGCCAGGAGTTCCCCGAGGTGCTCAAGTCGACCCCGGGTATCTACTCGACCAAGAGCGGCGGCGGCTACGGCGACGCGCAGACCCGTCTGCGCGGCTTCGACAGCAAGAACGTCGCAGTGATGGTCAACGGCGTACCCGTCAACGACATGGAGGGCGGCAACGTCTACTGGTCGAACTGGGCCGGTCTGTCGGACGTGACGCGCACGATGCAGGTGCAGCGCGGTCTGGGCGCCTCGAAGGTGTCGACCCCCTCGGTCGGCGGTTCGATCAACATCGTGACCAACACCATCGACGCCAAGCGCGGCGGCACGGCCTCGTTCGGCATGGGCAACGACGGTCTGTACAACATCTCGTTCAGCGTATCGTCGGGTCTGACGAAGAACGGCTGGGCCATCTCGGTCATGGGTGCCAAGCGCTGGGCCGACGGCTACATCCAGGGCACCGACTACACCGCCTATAACTGGTTCGCCAACATCTCCAAGCGCATCAACGACCGCCACCAGCTCTCGCTCACGGCCTTCGGTTCGCCCCAGGAGCACTACCAGCGCCCCAACCAGCTGTCGGGCCTCTCGATCGAGGGCTACCAGCAGGTGACCAACTACATGAACGGCAAGAGCCCCTACCGCTACAACCCCTCCTACGGCTTCGGCAAGCACGGCGAGCGCAAGACGTCGAACTACAACGCCTACCACAAGCCCCAGATCTCGCTCAACCACCAGTGGCAGATCGACCACAAGTCGGCCCTCTCGACGGCTCTCTACATGTCGATCGGCCGCGGCTACGGCTACCGCGGCGAAGGCCAGACCTCGTCGCTCGCCAGCCAGTGGTACCCGGCCAACAACGGCGTGCTGGCCACCACGTTCCGCAACGCCGACGGCACGTTCGCCTACGACCAGATCCAGGAGCTCAACGAGCAGAGCACCGACGGTTCGAAGATGGTGATGACCAAGAACAAGAACGAGCACGAGTGGTACGGCATGATCTCGACCTACACCAACCAGATCGCCGACCACCTCGAGCTGACGGCCGGTGTCGACGTGCGCTACTACGTAGGCCACCACACCGCCGAGATCAACGACCTCTACAACGGCCAGTACTTCGTCGACACGCGCTACCGCGGCACGGTCAACCCCGAGAACAACGCCGCAGCGGCCAACCCCGACTGGAAGTACGAGAAGCTGGGCGTGGGCGACGTCGTCTACCGCGACTACGACGGCCACGTACACCAAGAGGGCGTCTTCGCCCAGCTGGAGTACAGCAAGAAGAAGATCACGGCTTTCGTCTCGGGTTCGCTCTCGAACACGGGCTACTGGCGCTACGACCGCTTCTACTACGACGCGCAGCACGCCGAGTCGGAGCACAAGAACTACCTGGGCGGTAACGTCAAGGGCGGTGTGAACTACAACATCTCGCCCAAGTCGAACGTCTTCGCCAACGTGGGCTACATCAGCCGCGCACCCTTCTTCTCCTACGGCGTCTTCCTCAACAGCCAGAACAGCCACGCCATCAACCCCGCGGCCACCAACGAGAAGGTCTTCTCGGCCGAGCTCGGCTACGGCTTCCGCTCGCGCTACTTCTCGGCCAACCTCAACGGCTACTACACCATGTGGATGGACAAGACGATGAGCCGCACGGCCACCTTCGGCCAGGGCGAGCGCGAGGGCGAGCGCTACTACCTCAACCTCACCGGCGTCGACGCCCGCCACATGGGTATCGAGCTCGACTTCGTGAGCAACGTGTCGCGCTGGCTGGAGATCAACGGTATGCTCTCGTGGGGCGACTGGGAGTGGTCGTCGAACGCCAAGGGTTACTTCTACGACATGTCGGGCCAGCCGCTCAAGAACCTCCAGAACGGCGAGGTCGCCTCGGGCATCATGGCCGAGGACCACGCCTGGGTCAACCTCAACCAGAAGGGCATCAAGGTCGGCGGCTCGGCACAGACCACCGCATCGCTCGGCGTCACGCTGCGCCCGATCCGCGATCTGCGTGTGGGTCTCGACTGGACGGTCTTCGCCCGCAGCTTCTCCGACTACACGGTCAACGCCAGCTCGCTGACGGCCAACAAGGACTACAACGTCGTCGAGCCGTGGACCATTCCCTGGGGCAACCAGTTCGACCTGTCGGCAAGCTACGGCTTCAAGATGGGCAACGTGCGTGCACGCATCTACTGCAACCTGAACAACATCTTCGACCAGGTCTACATCACCGACGCCTACACGCCCGCCAACGGTCCGGCCAACTGGCAGACCGCCTACGGCGTGTTCTACGCCTTCGGCCGCACCTTCACCGTAAGACTCAAGGTCAACTTCTAATCCCCAACCGTACATTATAGTATATGAACAAGCATATTTTGACATACGCAGCAGCCTTGGCCATGATGTTCGTGGGGGGGGGTTGCGACGACTACAACGATAACTTCGACGGCCTGCAGGACGGCACCGTCGTGAAGGACGTCAAGAACATCGAGATGACCCTCACGGAGGAGGAGTACAAGGCCATCGCCAACAACAGCGCCAACAAGGCGCTGGCCAAGGCCGACGGCGAGAGCAAGGAGCTGGGCTACCTGGCCACCGACCGCCACTTCTCCGAGACGATCACGGCCGCCAAGTACCTGCCCAACTACCTCGCAGCGCTCTACCCCACGGCCGACAACACCTCGTCGGTGAAGGTGACCAGCCGCACGGTGACCGATCTGCCGGAGGCCCTCTCGGCCATCCGGGCAGCGGGCGACTACACCGTCACGGCCGCCGACTACCAGAGCGTGTGGGCCGACGTTAACGCCGCCTACTTCACCCCGTCGAAGGCGCCCGAGCGCTACATCCCCGGTCTGCTCAAGGCCGGCATGAAGGATGCCGCCGAGGGCGACTACGCCGTGGTTTCCTACCAGTGGTCCGACAACGAGCCCACGACGGGCGGCGAGGAGGTTCCCTCCTACAACAAGGTGAGCGACGTGACCGCCGAGGGCACCTACACGCTCCAGGGTCAGGTGCTGGCTACCTACGAGCAGGGCTTCATGCTGGGCGACGGCACGGGGGCCATCCTGGTCTACGCCAAGCAGCCGAGCAACTTCGCCGTGGGCGAGACGGTCGACGTCAGCGGTTCGGCCTCGACCTACAACGGCATGTGGCAGATCGGCTCGCCCGAGGTCAAGGCCCAGGCCAAAGCCGACAAGTTCGCCTACCCCGCCGCCACCGCCTTCGACGGTGCCAAGCTCAAGGCCTACATCGACGCCAAGAACTACAAGCCGACCTTCATCTCCGTGACCGGCAAGCTGAAGGTGACGCCCAACAGCAAGACGGGTTACAACGACTTCGACATCGAGGTGGCTAACGGCAACCAGACCATCCTGGTCCGCCCGACCTACACCAACGCTTCGCTGATCGATCCCGAGCTGGCCGGCCAGACAGTGACCGCCACGGGCTACACCATCGGCGTCTACAAGACCACGTCGGTCAACATCATGTGCACCGACTTCACGGTCGATGGCGCTACGGAGAGCTATATCCCCGTGGGTGTCGTGTTGGCCAACGGCGCGCAGGAGAGCGTCACGACGCGCGGCGTGGTGACCGTGGTAACGACCCAGGGCTTCATGCTCTGCGACGGCACCGGTTCGATCTACGTCTACACCAAGAGCAAGCCGGCCGCCGACATCGTAGCCGGCACGGTAGTGAGCGTAAAGGCCAAGGCCGAAGCCTACAACAAGACCATGCAGCTGAGCTCGCCCACCGTGACGGCCACCGCGATCACCGCCAATGTCAAGTTCCCTACGGCCGTAGCGCTGACGGGCGAGGACCTGGACAACTACATCGAGTCGTCCTACATCCGCTACGTGACCTACACGGGTACGCTCAAGGTATCGAAGTCGGGTAACTTCTTCAACTACAACGTGAAGGTCGACGACGCCGCTACCGCCCAGGGCAGCATCTACCGCTACGCCGACGAGGAGGCGCTCAAGGCGCTCGACGGCAAGAAGATCACCGTCACCGGCTACCTCATCTCGCTCAGCGGCGGCAAGTATGTCAACACGGTAATCACCTCCGTCGAGGAGGCTACGGCTGCTGCTGCCGCATTCGCGACGCGCGCCGTCGACACCGAGGAGAAGCTCGCCGTATACTACTACGACGGTTCGAAGTGGGCCGCAGCCGCAGGCACGCTCATCGTGAACCCGGCCGACTACACGGCCATGGGTCTGCGCTCGGACTTCAGCTCGTCGAACGCTCCCGAGAAGTACCTGCCCGACTTCCTCCGCCTCAAGCAGCCCTACGCGCAGCCCGAGGCCAGCGTCTACGTGGCCTACGCCTACTACAACGGCAAGTCGACCGAGCGTCGCGCCGACGAGTATGTCTTCGACGGCTCGGCATGGGTCAAGAACGCAGGCATCGTGGAGCAGACCGACCAGTTCATCAAGAACAACGGCAAGTGGGTATGGGATCCCAGCGTGACGATCGTACTGACGCCGGGCAAGAACCAGCCGCTCTCGACCCTCTACTTCCAGGCCTGCGTGGACTGGGTGAAGGCCAACGTAGAGGACGGCGCCAAGTATGTCTCGTCGTACGGCAACAACGACTACTACTCGGGTGCCTCGGCCTACCAGGGCAACCTCGACTGGCGTCCCAACAGCGCCCGCGAGCAGTACGCCGCAGCGTTCGAGGGGATGAACGACGAGCAGATAACCGCCCTGCTCAAGGAGCGCACGATCGAGGTACTCGGCCACGTGCTCACGCAGCTGCATCCCGAAGCCAAGCCCGTGGAGGGCGTGGAGGTGCTCTACAACATCCAGTTGGGCATCTACACCGGCACTTCGATCGCTGCTCCGACGCACCAGCTGACCTACAAGGTGATCGGCGACGCCGAGTTCGAGTTCGTATCGTTCGACACGCTCTAAACCGCGTCAGCCACCGACGGCAAAGGCCGGAATCCCCGCACGGGGGTTCCGGCCTTTCTTATTGCCCGTGGTGCTGTTTGCAATGCTGTTGGAAGCGCCGCGAAACGCACGATGCCGGCCTCACGGAGAGAACCGGCATCGGCATGGAGTGCTCCGGCGAGGCAGCCGAAGGGAGTGCACGATCGAGTGCAGGGCGCAGGGCAGGCCGCTATGCGAGCAGCATCCGCCGCAGGGCGTCGCAGGCGGCCTCGGGATCGCGGCGGTCGAACAGACAGCCGCGGATCCCGTGGCGCTCGGCGGCCGCGATGTTCTCGGGCCGGTCGTCGATGAAGAGCGTCTCGGCGGGATCGAGCGCGAAGCGGTCGAGCAGGATCTCGTAGATGCGCGGCTCAGGCTTGACGGTGCGCTCCTCGCACGAGACGACATCGCCGTCGAAATGGCGGTATACGGGCACGCGGCGCAGGAAGTCGATGAACTCGCGCGACATGTTCGAAAGGACGTAGAGGCGGTATCCGGCCGCCTTCAGGTCGCCGATCAGCCGCTCGGTGGGGGCGATGGGCTCCTGGCGGTCGATCGCCTCGTCGATCAGCGCCGCACACGTGTCGCGGTCGCACCCCTTCAGGCGGCAGAGCACGTCGGTCACCTCGTCGCGCGTGAGCGTGCCGCGGTCGTACTCCTCCCAGAACTCGGGCATCTTCTCGGCACGGACAAAGCTGAAGAAGTCGATGAGCTCCGGCCGGCAGGTGTTCTTGTTGCGGGCGAAGACTACCCCACCCAAATCGAAAACGATATTTTTCATGGCTTGACGATTCATAATATCTGCTGTTCCGTAGGGCAAAGGGACGCAAAAGAGGCGGAAACGCAAAAAAGGGAGCTTACCTCGGCTCGCAGAGCCGGCAGCCCGTAGCCACCCCCCGGCGAAGGGCTGCTCGTTCCACGCGCCACCCATCGCTGGTGACGGTTTGCCCCGCACTTCTCACTTTTTACTTCTCACTTTTTACTTTTGACTTCCCGGCTCGCAGAGCCGGCGGG